>CAWDGV010000011.1:0-233681 GCA_963801985.1 uncultured Gammaproteobacteria bacterium | reverse complement strand
ATTACTGGAGCTACCGCATATTGGGGTGGAACAAGCTACGATACTGCTTCCACCAAAGACGTGATTGGTGGACCCGGCTATGAAGTCTACTGGATGGATGTTTCCCTTCATGAAGGTAACTTGCTCACTGAGGATGATGATGTACTTGAAGTCCAGGTAAAAGTAGCCTCTAATTTTGGAACAGACAGTAGCGATTATAGCGGATGCGGTTATAGTGGCTGTAATGTTGACTTTGGTGATTTATTCATCAGTACCGAAGCCTATAATGATAATGCTTTGAGTCATAACGAACTTGAGTATTCCTCAATTTCCCCAGACAAAACTAAGCATAAGCAAGATTCAGGCATGTACATGGACGATAATTTTTATGGTCAAGGTAATCTCTCGCCAACGAGTGAAAGAAGTGTTGATTGGGAATGGGCATTTGATACCAGCGATGAATATTTGAGATTTGTTGATAACCGAGGTAGTTTGCTGGATTCTTCGGATGTCTGTGTTGGATGTGCCGGCAGAACATATCAGGAAGTTACGGTAGCACGAGTTACACCTGCAATTGACTATGATGATAATACTGGATCAGCAGAACATGATGCACTTGGTTATTCTCTTGCTGGAAATGACGATGATGGTTATACCTTAACCTATAAAATGCTCGCATCTGATATGAATATCAGTGCCTCAGATGGTTTTACCTTGGGCTTCAGATGGGCGCTGACTTGCGCTAATGACATTGTCGAAGGTCAAGTTCGGTATCAGCGAGATGGTGGTGATGTTCCTTCACCAGCAGTTTTATCACTGCTGGCGTTTGGGCTGCTTGCTCCAAAATTCCGGCGCAAAGCACTGAAACTGACAGCTTAATAAAGAATTAAGATTGTTAAGTAAAAACGCCATTCGATGAATGGCGTTTTTTTTTGGTCTGTAACAATCAATCAATTGTTATACTTCCTTCAGTTTATTCAAAAAGAATTAAAATGATACTGGAAAGTTTTTAATGTTAATGATGACTAAGAATCCATTTAATAAGACAATTTCATCGTTTTTGTTTTTAGCAGTTTATGTCGTTTGTTTAGTCTGCCTATGCTGTCTCCGACAAGGAAAAAGCGGATAATTTTTTTGAATCTGGTATGCAATATTTCAATGCCGAAGACAATCTTGCAGCAGAGATTGAATTTAAGAATGCCCTGCAGGTTATCCTAATCATTTGCCTGCCCGTATCCAGCTGGGTAAAACACGTTTGACCGTGGGTAATGGTGAAGGCGCCGAAAAAGAATTCAGGGAAGCGAGAAAACTTGGTGCTGATGACAATCTGGTGATTGTTCCCTTGTTAGACACCTTGTTGCTACAAGGTCGATATAAGGATGTGTTGAAAGAGGCTAAACCCCAAAAATATCCAAAAGAATACCAGTCGCAGATTTATGACAGGATGGGCTCTGCTGAACTTGAATTGAAGGGGTTTGATTACGCTGAAGATTATTTCAATCGTAGTCTGTCAATTCAGCCAGGTAATGTCCGGGCCGCGGGAAAAGCGATGTTGTCCTTAAAGAAAGGCGATCTAGAGACTGCCAGACAACGTGCCGAAACTATTGTAAGCAAAAAGCCTTCTGCAGTGGAAGGGTGGCTGGTCAAGGCTGCCATAGCTGTTTTCAGTAATGAGCTCGATGAGGCATTAAGGCACTATGAACATGTAATCCTTCTTGAGCCTAACCACCTGATTGCCATTTTGAGAATCTCGTCACTGCTGTTTGATATGCAAAGGTATCAAGAAGCTGTCCGGTTTATTAATACCCACCGTGAAAAATTTCCCTGGGATCCGAGGTTTCCTTACATTTTAGTTTTGGCGCACTCTGAACTTGGCAATCCGCAAGAGGCAAACAAGGTTCTGGATGAAGCTTTCAAACTGATATCAGCAGTAAGTCGTGAGCAAATGGATGCCGACCTTGAAATGAAGGAAATGGTTGCCACTATTTCCACTTTGCATGGAGAACACCAGTTTGCAGTTGAACTGTTTGAGCAGCTAAAGCTTGTCAATTACCTGGATTTTATTTCGCGCAAGATGTTTGCCAGGTCTTTATTGAAAATCGGTGATTACCATCAGGTTGTTGCAGTACTTATCCCGATTGTTGAGGAAAATAAAGCAGATCAGAAAGTAATAATGCTTATTGCGCAAGCCTATGAAAAACTGGGGCAATATAAGGATGCTATTGAGTATTACAATAAGGCTTTGGGTGCTGACGGAGAGGTACTTATTGCAGGGCATCTAGCAGCGCTTTACTCGCTACAGAAAAACTATCAAGCCGGCATAGAGCTGTTAGAAAATGCAGACAAAGTACCCTGAAAATGTACCACTGAGGGGAAAATTATCATTGCTTTATTTGCGAACTAATAATCCTGATAAGGCGATGGAAATCCTGCAACCGGTTTTAAAGTATCACAGTGACAAACCGGACGTATTAAACCAGCTAGGCGGAATACTGGTTGCTCAAGGGAAATACAACGAAGCAAGAGAGGTTTTTAATAAGCTCTCAAGAAAACTTTTAAAGGTTTCAGGGTTTCAGATTTTAATTTGGCCAAGCTCGAGCAATATACTGGCAGTTGGCAGAAAGCTGGAAAAAAATCTACCAGAAAATTCTGGCAGAAAATCCCGGCCAGATTATGGCTTCTGTGGAGCTGGCCAAAATAGAAGCTCGAACGGGGAGAACGAACAGGCTATCAAGCGGCTGGAAGCTTTATATCGGGATAACCCAGGTTTGACATTCATAGCCAAGGAACTGACTGAAATCTATCTGCAAAATAGGCAGCTGAATAAAGCTTATGACCTGGCTTTGAAAATTACCCAGCAACAAAAAACCAATCCGCTTTACAAAGAGCTTCTGGGGCGGGTATATATGGCCCAGGGCAAGCCGGATCAGGCAAAAAAGATATTGAAGCAGGCCGTTGAACAGGCGCAGGGTAATGCGGACATGCTGGTGAAAATTTCCCGTCCATTACTGGCGATTGGCGCACAGGATATTGCCCGTTCTGCAATCAACACTGCGTTGAAAGATCAGCCCAGTCACTTTGCATCGCGTGCTTTGCTTGTACGGCTGGAACTTGCTAATAACCAACTACCGGAAGCCAGGAAACAGGTTAAAGTGTTGTTAAGTCAGTATCCTGACAGTTTGAAGGCGTACGAGATGCTGGGTGATGTCGAGCGGGCCTCCGGTAACCCTGAACAGGCTGTTTCTGCCTATAAAAAAGCCGGTACCAGTGGTGCTGTTCTGGTTAAACTTGTTGGCGCTCTCAAGCGTGCCGGTAAGGCAAACCAGGTACAGGGTCTGTTGAATGAGGTTTATAAATACCAGGGGCAGTGGCGCAGCACGCCTGTTGCTTGCGCAGGAATATCTTGATGCCAACGAGCTTGATGCCGCAGCAGCCCAGTATCGACTGATACTAGAATCGAATCCTAATCAGATGCTATCTTTGAATAATCTGGCGTTGATTTTGATAAATAAAAAAACCTGAGGAAGCTATAAAGTACGCTAAAACTGCCTATGAGCTGGCACCGGAGAAAAGCTCACTGCAGCAGACACCTATGGCTGGGTGCTGGTAAAAAATGGCAAGGTTGACGAAGGCGCTAGAATCCTGAGAGACGCGGCAATCAGGCAGTCCCGTTCACCAAAAATTCTTTATCACCTGGCCTATGCACTGGCGGAGCAGGGCAGAAAGCAGCAGGCTTTTAATGAACTGAATAAAGCTAAAAAAATGAAAATGGATAATGACCTGAAACGTGATGTGGATGCTCTGATGAGACGCCTGAAGTAATTACTCAGCTTTTCTTTTTCTGTAGTGTTGGAACCTGTCACTGAACTGGAATGTATCGGTTAACCAGTAATTATCCGTGCCCTGGGTTGCAGAGGCTGCCAGTGGATTGTTGACAGCCTGCTGCCAGTTCCCCAGGCGTGGCTCGAATAATATCCAGGGGGCAGGCAGTTTGCCGATGCGTATGGGGTAATTATCTTCTTTCATGCTGAATGTCATCAGTTGGTCAATCACATTGCCAAAGCCACTCCAGTCGGGGTTGTTTTTCAGTGCATCCAGCTCGATAAGCGTGTCATCAACCATGAACAGGTAAGTATCCGAATAACTCAGCAGGTTTTGCTGGGTGATTTTGGGGTTGTAATAAGCTGGGGTTGTTTCCTGCAGTTTTTCCTCTATCCCGGCATGGCTCAGGTAAAACTTGTCATGACTTTTCTTGAGTGTGTCTGACCAGTAGGCCAGTTCTGCATTAGCCATGTTACTGTGCAACAGCATGATGGAAATGATTCCACAGGCCAATAGCCTGAATGAGTTTGGTTTGTTTGGTAGCCTCATTATCCCGATGTTTCCTGTTTTAAACGTTTTAGCCGTTCTTCCGCGTCTTGTAAAATTGCCAGATCCAGGCCGCCGATTTTCAAGGCAAGTTTCAATTGAGTAACGGCTTCCTCGTACTTGTCGCTTAAGTCCAGAGCAACGCCGAGGTGATAATGGATCTCAGCCGAAGAGTCGTCACGGGCAACGGCATCACGCAGGTAGCGTAAAGCCTCTGAATAGTTGCCTTTTATTAATAATGTCCAGCCATAGGTATCCACGACGCGGGCATCTCTGGGTTTTAGCGAAAAAGCTTTTTCGGCAAACGATAATGCTTTGTCAATATCCTTTTCCAGGCTAAGCAGCGCAAGGTTATTGAACACCAGCGCATCATCAGGCAGCATGGTTGCCAGTTGTTCAAACAAGTCGTGGGCGACAGCGGGCTGTGTTTTTATCAGAAAAGCCGCCAGCTGCCATTTGATCGTGGCGTTGTCAGGTATCATCTTATCCCATTGTTTCAGGAAGCTGATGGCCTGGCTTGTTTTACCCTGGTTAAAATATGTTCGGGCAAGGCTGACAGCCAGTTCAGGGTCATCAGCCTGGTTGAGTAAAGCCCGGTAACCTTTTGCTGCTGCATCAAAGTTTGCCGTTGAATAATCAATATCTGCAAGTAGAGTTGCAGCCCTTGTAGAACCCGGATATTGCTCCAGCATCCTGTCAGTTTCTTTCCGGGCTTTATCCATGCTGCCGGACAAAATGTAGGTGCGTGCCAGCAGGTAGCGCAAGTTAAAGTTGTTCGGTTCGATAATAAGGGCTTTTTCCAGGGTATAGCTACTGTCTTTATAAAATCCGTACTCTGTCTGTGCCGAGGCTATGGAATATAAAATTGCCGGATTGTAGCCTGTCGTCGTCGTCGCGTTAGATAATGCGGACTTGGCGCCGATGTTTCTTCCCTGCAGCAACTCGACTTTGGCGACTCGTAACATCAATAAAGGGTTGCTGGGAAAATGACGATTGATCTGTTGAATGACAAAATCCGCTTCGCGAAAATTGCGCAACTCGATATACAAGTCAAGCAGAAACAGGGCGCGTTTCAATTTGGGTTTTTCCCATATCCTGGCTTTGGTCAGCAATCGAATCGCGAGCTGGTTATTGTTTTGTGCACGTGCGAGCAGGGCCAGCTGATAGAGTTTGTCATCGGCTTCAATGCTTTCGATTAATTGCTTACTCTGATCAAATCTGCCCTGTAATTTATGCAGTGTTGCAAGGTTTAGAGTCGTGACTGGATTTTTTGAGTCCTGTAGTGCTTTAGAATGCAGCAGTTTATCTGCTTCAGTCAGCTGCTGGTCATTGACCAGCATGCAGGCTTTAATATTCTGCGCCAGGCGGTTTTCAGGATAATCCTTGAGGAAGCTGTTGAGCTGGTTGATCGCTTCAATATTATTGCCATGCGTATAAAAGGTAATGGCAGTGAACAGCCGGTTGTTTTTTCTCCCAGCCGTTCGGCACGTTGAAAATGGGCGAGAGCCTGCAGGGTGTCGCCACTGGCAAAATAACTGAATGCCAGGCGTTGCAGCAAGCGCCCATTGACCGGGCTGAGCAGGAGCGCTTCCTTGTAGGCCTTGATGGCACGATAGTATTGTTGTGCACCCATATAGGCGTCACCGATCGCTGCAAAAGCGGATGCATCATTGCTGTTGTATTTGACGATTATCTGCAATTCGGTAATGGCCTGCCGGAATCTCCAAGTTCCAGTAACAGCGACGCGAGTAATTTTCTGGCGCCGTAATGCTGTCCCTGTTTTTCCAGAAACCTGTCGAGAAAAAGACGTGATTTTGAATAGTTAGCAGAAGCCTGGTAAACCATTGCAGCCAGTAGGAGATCTGCATGGTTATGGCCAAAACTGTTTCTGTCCTGCTGATCAGAATATGTCAACGGCCCTGGTCAGTGCTTCATTGGCTATGGCTGTATCACCTGTGGCCTGGTACTGTCAGGTATGCCAGGTAATGCAGCTGGGGTATTGATGGATCCAGTTCAATGCGATTAAAGCAACAGAGCCTGGGGTTATCAGGGTAGCCTCAGCATCGAGTAAAGCGCTGCTGAGCGCAATACGTGCTGCGATATGCCGGGGGAATATTTCCGAAAGCTTTGCGGTATTGCTTGATTGCCCGGAGATATTCCTGGCGGGCATGATACAATTGTCCCAGCTTGAAATGGCTGCGATGGTGAAAAAGGTTTTCTGCAACCACTGCCTCAAGTAACGACACGGCTGTCGGGTAATCCTTTCTTAACAATGCTATGGTTGCCCGGCCGGTTAATGCATCTGCAGATCCCGGGTCAAGCCTGATCGCCTGGCTTGAAAAGCTTCTCTGCATCAATATTTCATGTATACCCAGGTAAGCATAGCCTTTTTCAGTGTAAAGCGCTGCTGCAATATCTGCCGGGAATCCGTCAGGCCGGATAAACTGGATATTATCCCCGAAACGGTTGGCCTCATTGCGGGCACGTGCCAGTTCAACCGCAAAAATGGTTTCATCAGCACCCAGTTGCAGAATTTTTTCAAAGGTTGTAATCGCCTGTTCGGGTTCTCCAATAGCGATAAAGGTTCTGGCCTTTAACACCTCGGCAGCAAGATCATCAGGATTGGTTTTTAAAAATTCATCAAGCTTTATCAGTGTTGCTTCATAATTTTTGTCGTAAAAGCTGTTTTCGGCTTCGAAAAAAAGCTCCTGGTTGGCATTAGCGGTCAATGGCATGCAGCTTGAAACCAGCAGAGCACAAGCAATAAATTTTTGTTTTAAGAAGTGGAAACTGTTGAGCATTATCGTTATACCTGAGAAAGCTGAGATCTAGAAAGTCAGGTTCAATCGATGCCGCTTTCACGGGAATGACATTCTTTGGTTAAGTGAAGAGGCAAGCTACATATTCCTCCCGGAATTTAATGACTCAAGCAATATATCACTGACTATATTGTTGCCTTCAAAAGTCAGGTGGCGTTCATTGGGAAAATACAGCGCCTTGTCTGAATGCGCTTTTAATGCAGAAGCAATATCAATGGTATCAATGCCCAGTTTTTCAGCCATGAATAATACTGATTTACGGATATGCTCCTGGAAATAATACGAATAAGAATCCGGCGAGTTGATGTATGAACTTCCCGGTAATATGGCAATGGTGAAATCTGCATTCTGGCGGGTGGCTTCCTCATTCATGGCTTTCAGTAAGGTAAACAGCAGTTTTTTATTATCAGCCAGGCGGCGGGCAAGAATATCATTGATGACCCCGGGTTCAGCTTTAGCTGTTCCAGGGGATAGCCATTTAAGAATTTCACTTTCTGGATACCAGGTAATCTGTTGTTGAGTAGTACTGGTTCAACTCATCGCCAAAAATAACATCGTTCAGGGTTTGAGATCTCAGGGCGGCCGGTTTCTGGGTTCTGGGTACCGGAATGTTCTTCAGTGTCAGGTTGCCTTCGGTGGCAAGGAAATAAGGCTTGGCCGGCTCGGCCTGCAAGGGGTGAGACAAGCATGTTGTCGAGAATGTCATTGCCCAGGTAAAAAACCAGCACATACTGATTGATCGTCTGGGTTTTTCCCTGTTTAAGGCTTTGCTGACCCATTAATAAAAACTGCTGGTCGGTACTGTAGCCGGGCACGCCATAATTCAGATAAACGTTTTGCGGGTCTTTTTCGGCCAGTTGCGCGGCGAAGGTTTCATTATTGTTGACGCCGAAACCATAAGTGAAGCTGTCACCGAGCAGTGCTATTTTTCTGCCAATGCCCAGCTGGTCATCATCCGGCTGTTTTCTGAAACCGTTTTTGTTGTGCTGGTAAATGACATCAAAGTCATGGTGATGATGTTTTCCCTGCCAGCCTGGAGTCAGTGTCCAGCCAAGTGTTCGGTGATATTGCATGATGCCATTATCAAGTTGCGAACTGTTTTCAACAGATTGCCGGTACCAGCCCAGCAGGTACTCAACCAGTAAAATACCGCAGATGATACTGATCGCTACAGTAATCGTGGCAAGCAGTTTCTGCCTGGATGTGTTTGATGTGTCAGTCATAATGATTTCAGAATAAGGTATAAATGAAGGGACTGATAGCGGATCCCTGCGTAAACAATATTAACGCGCTTGCCAGCATCATGATAATGACGAGCGGTACAATCCAGAGTTTTTTATGTTTGCGGGCAAATTGCCAAAGGTCGTGGAGAAATTCAAACATCAGAAAGGCTGCTCCATGTCCTTTGCAGTGGAAGCATGACTCTTGACGCGGAAACTGCCAGGTAAATATTTTTTATTTCGTAATGCATCATGGCCGGAAAGACGTCGCAGCCAGGCTATTGGCGTAATCAATACAAAGAAAATACTGCCAAGCAGGCTGTAGGTAATGATCCTGTTGAGCCATTCCGCGAAAATCATCCATACCCTGAACAGGCCCGCAAGCCAGGCTGGTTTGAACAATGCAAAATCGGTTAATAAAATAATAACCAGCCAGACAGGCCAGAATGTCAGCAGGTCAGTCTGGCTCAGCCAGCAGTATATAACGAGCCAGAAGGTAATGGCTGCAGATAATGCCAGCCCGAAAATTCGTAATTGTTTGCTGTCAGCCTGTGTTGACATGATTCAGTCCATGACCAGGTGTGCGGGTTTTAGCTGGCTGCTGTCTACAGCTGCCTGTTGCTGCTTGTCGAGCAGGTAATTACCGATGACCAGGTAGTCCATCCCGGTCCCCATGAAACAGCGCCAGGCATCTTCCGGTGAGCAGACGACAGGCTCACCACGGATATTAAAGGATGTATTCACCAGTACTGGAAATCCCGTCAGTTTTTCAAATTCTGTTAACAAGGCATGATATCCTGGATTCGAATTGGCGTTAACGGTTTGCAGCCGGGCGGAATGGTCAACATGGGTAATAGCCGGCAGTCTGGAGCGGACCTGGTTGATACGCTGCAGAGGTGAAATCGAATTGTCGGTATGTTCAGGCATAATCTGCCATTCAGGTTTTACATTTGCGACAAACAGCATGTATGGACTCTTGATGGCTGACTCCTGTTCATCAAAGGCAAAATACTTATCGGCCTGTTCCTCTGTCACTGAAGGGGCAAAGGGACGAAAGGATTCACGAAACTTGATCTTGAGGTTCAGACGGCTTTGCATGTCCGGATCAGCCGGGTTGCCAAGAATGGAACGGTTGCCCAATGCGCGTGGGCCGAATTCCATTTTCCCCTGGAACCAGCCAACGACCTTGCCCTGGCTCAGCAATCGAGCGGTTTCCTGGATCAGTTCATCATCTTCCAGGGTAGTGGAAACGGCATGCTGATGTTTCAGAAATTCGTGGATCTCATGGTTACTGTATTCAGGGCCCAGGTAACTGCCTTGCATACTGTCAGGCATTTCTATCTCACGGGCATTTGCATAATAACCATGCCAGGCCATGTAAGCGGCACCAATGGCTCCACCGGCATCACCGGCAGCGGGTTGTATCCAGATGTTCTCAAACAGGCCGCTGGATGCCAGTTTGCCATTGGCAACACTGTTTAAAGCAACGCCGCCAGCGAGGCAGAGGTTGCTACTGCCAGTTTCTATTTTCAGGGTTTTGGCCAGTCTTAACACTATTTTTTCTGTAACAGCCTGGATGGAAGCTGCCAGGTCACATTCGCGCTGGCTAATCTCTGATTCGGGTATGCGGGCCGGCCCATCAAACAGTTTTGCAAACCGCGAGCTGAGCATGGATTCACCGACAGCATAATCAAAATATTTCATGTTCAGTTTGAAACTGCCGTCCGGCTTGATGTTTATCAGCTTGTCCTCGATTAACTGCTGGTAAACCGGCTGGCCATAAGGCGCCAGTCCCATGAGCTTGTATTCGCCGAAATTGACCTTAAAGCCACAGAAAAAGGTAAAAGCGGAGTACAGCAAGCCGAGCGAGTCAGGAAAATCAATTTGCCATAATGGTCTGATCGCATTGCCGTTGCCTGTCCATGCCGATGTTGTGGCCCACTCGCCAACGCCATCCATGCAGAGTATCGCTGCCTCCTTAAACGGGCCGGGAAAAAAGGCTGATGCGGCATGTGCCTGGTGATGCTCTGTAAATAACAGTGGCGGCAGATCCCTGGTCCGGCAGCCTGCCAGTCCGGCAAGGTTTTTACGGATTATTTTTTTCAATAGCAGCTTTTCTTTTAACCAGACCGGCATGCGTTGCAGAAAAGATTTCAGGCCCCTGGGGGCATAGCTCATGTAACTTTCAAGCAGGCGGTCGAACGTTAGAAATGGCTTGTCATAAAACACCACGCTCTCAAGATCGGTTACCGATATCTCAGCCTGTGACAGGCAGTATTCAATTGCTTGCAGTGGAAATGCGGGGTCGTGTTTGATGCGACTGAAGCGTTCCTCCTGAACCGCAGCAATCAGTCTGCCATTCGACAATAATGCTGCTGCGCTGTCATGGTATAAAGCCGAGATGCCGAGAATATATTTACCGGCCATGTTTATTCAGTTATCCCGCTGATTTCAGCTACTTTGCTGGCTGCATTAAGTACAATCTCGCTGCCTGCATGCTTTTTATGTGCATTTTCAGAAATATAACGCCGCCAGGCCCTGGCGCCTGGTCTGCCCTGAAACAGCCCCAGGATATGGCGTGTCATGTGATTCAGTGGTGTGCCCAGCCTGATCTCCTGTTCGAGATAGGGGAGTAGTCGATCAATCACTTCATGTGGATCTGCAACCGGATTTGGCTGATGGTAAAAACGCCGGTCTGCATCGGCCAGCAGCCAGGGGTTGTGGTAGATAGCCCGGCCGATCATAACGCCATCGACATGCCTGAGCTGGTTTTCAGCTTCATCCAGCGTGTTGATGCCGCCGTTAATGATGATTTCCAGTTCAGGGTTGTGTTTTTTCAGTTGATGCACGGCTTCGTAACGCAATGGCGGAATGTCACGGTTTTGTTTCGGGCTCAACCCATCCAGCCAGGCTTTGCGGGCGTGAATGATGAAAGTTTTACAGCCGGACTGTTTGACGATATCCACAAAGCTGACTAATTGCTCATAACTGTCATCATGGTCAATGCCGATGCGGTGCTTGACGGTGACTGGAATATTAACAGCTTCCTGCATACTGCCCAGGCAATCCCGAACCAGTTCAGGTTCAGCCATCAGGCAGGCGCCAAACCTGCCGGACTGCACCCGGTCAGAGGGGCAGCCAACATTGAGATTGACTTCATCGTAACCACAATTTTCTGCCAGCTTGCTGCAGTCAGCCAGTTCAGAGGGATCACTACCACCGAGCTGGATGGCGACCGGGTGTTCGCTGGCATCATATTTCAGGTATCGTTCCCTGTCGCCATGCAGTAAAGCACCCGTGGTAACCATTTCTGTGTAAAGTAAAACCTGTTTGCTGATCAGACGCAGAAAATAGCGACAATGCCGGTCAGTCCAATCCAGCATGGGGGCAACAGAAAGTCGTCGATTGATCATCAGCTAAGGTTATCAAACTGAGACAAAAATGACCCAAATAAATCCGAACCCATGGGCCGGGGTTAAAAGCTGATATCCAGGCGGCTGCCCTCCCTGGAGGGTAGTCCGGTACAAAAAACCGGCGAGTTACAAACCTTGTTATAGCTTGTTATGTGTGCCGTCACACAAGGGTGGGTTGTTGCTTTTTTTACAACCGCAGAAATAGACAGTGCCGGTTTTTTCAGCCTTGTAGGCTACCGGGCTGAATGAGGTGCCCTTGTGCGAACCATCGCAGAAAGGCTGGCTTTTACTGCGTCCGCAGGCACACCAGTAATAGGTTTTTCCTTCCTCGACTTGCGTTGCATAGGGCGATTTTTGTGCAATTACGACTTCATCGGTCATTTTTTATTCCTTTAGCTGCTTAGGTTTAATCTGGAATTATTTAACTGCATGTGAGTATGACACTTGCAGCAATAAGCTTCTTGCAATATCTCAATGATAAATCTGGGGTTTTATCTAACCCCGGACTGCCTATACTGCTTCTGCAATATTAACTTAAACAAGGTCTTGGCATGAGAAAAATAGCCGAGGTTATCAGGGGTATGCCCGCTACTGACGGGGCTGGTGTTGAACTGACAAGAGTCATAGGCCAGCCTGCATTGACTATGCTCGATCCCTTTCTGTTGCTGGATGCATTCCGTTCAGATAATCCACAGGATTATATTGCCGGTTTTCCTCCCCATCCGCACCGGGGCTTTGAAACGGTTACTTACCTGTTGGCCGGGCGTATGCGTCACCAGGATAATGCCGGTCATGAAGGTGTCATCGAAGCTGGCGGTATCCAGTGGATGACGGCGGGTAAGGGTATCGTGCATTCTGAAATGCCCGAACAGCAGGATGGTTTACTGGAAGGCTTTCAGTTATGGGTTAACCTGCCTGCCGGCCACAAAATGGATCAACCGGCCTACCAGGAAGTTTCTGCTGAAGGTATTCCGGTGGAGTTGCGCGACGAGGGTGTTGAGGTCAGGGTCATTAGCGGCGTGACTTCTCTTGGCTGCCAGGGTCCCGTGGTGCAGCCGCTGACTGAACCACTGTATCTTGATGTCAGTCTACCGGCCGGGCAGGACTTTTTCGAAAAACTTCCTGCAACGCATAACGCATTTGTTTACGTGATCGAGGGACCCGTGGTTGTCAATGCAGACAATGAGCAGGTTTTGCATCGTGATGACCTGGCGGTATTAAGCGAGGGTGATGGAGTCAGCGTGAAAGCCGGTGAGCAGGGCGGACGTTTCCTGCTGGTAGCTGGCAAACCGTTAAACGAACCGGTCGCCCGCGGCGGGCCGTTTGTCATGAATACCCGCGAAGAAATTGACCAGGCCTTTGCCGATTATAAAGCTGGCAGGATGTAAGCCAGTGTCGGACTAGCGGACTAGGGCAAAACCCGTTCAGGGCCTGCAGGACCCTCGGGCATGTAAAAGCCTCGTTGGCGGATTGAATCAAAGCTGCAATGACAGCGGCCTTTGCCTGCAAAGCTTTGCTGGTTAAGCTGTTCGCATTCATCAGCATTGCCCACAGAGGGAATAATTGAGGGTTTGCTTTCCGAACTCATATCATCACCTGGTACATGCAGGTGGCAGGTAATGGTCGGAGCAGCCTGTACCATCGCTTGCAGGCAGCTCAAGACAAGGAAAAAAAGCAGGCTGCGTGGTTTCATTCCAGGGGGGTCACTTTAACGGCTTCCAGCTGGTAGCCGGCTGTAGCCAGGTCACTGTCAAACGACTTGGCGCTCAACGTGCCGTAAACCCATACCGTGTCAAAAGCGTTGCGAATCTTGGCATCCCCTTTGGGGACCTTGACATAGACAGTCTGGTTGGCCGGTGGTGGCGGTACATGAATACAGGCGCCATAGTAAGGCACCAGTAGAAATTCGCTGATTTTTTTACCATCGCCTTCAAGCGGCACGACAAAGCCGGGTATCTTGATTTTTTTACCGTCGAGTTTCTCCACAACAGGCGCTGCATTAAATGCAGCTTCCAGTTCCTGCATGATTTCCTTCATGCGTGGGTCTTCGTCATCCAGTTCGGAAAAGTCACCGTACTTGTCCAGAATGGCATCTGCACGATAATCTTCGGGAACCAGGTTGTCCCAGTCAATTTCTTCAAAATTTTCAGCTGCCAACGTATGAATAGAGGTCAGTGAAATCAGCAGGATAAAAAATATCTTGGATAATTTTTTCATTATGTAAAACAGCTCTTTATGTTGAAATTTTGCCAGTTCCGCCCAAGTATTTATTCAGCTTGAAGCGATCGGCATCCAGTTGGTTTTCTATACCTTAATACTCAAACCATCCGCCAGCGAATAGCGATAAGCGCGATAACCCGGTATCAGACCAATTATCAGACCGGAAATTCCAATTAAACTTATCATCAGCCATTCACGGCTGGCAGGCAAACTGATCGACAGGAAAAGTCCGTATTCATTTTCAATAAAAGGCTGGGCCAAAAACAGGCTGGTATACAGCAGTACCAGGCCGGTAATGATGCCAAGCAGGCTTAAGAGCAGGCTTTCACCGGTAATCAGCAACAGGATATGGGCAGGCCGTGCGCCGACCGAGCGCAAAATGGCCATTTCCCGCCGCCGTTCATTCAGGCCGGCCAGCATGACCGTCAGCATGCCGGTCAAACCCACGGCTACCACCATGCCGGTGATGACCAGCAAGGCATTTTCTGCCACGCTCATCAGGTCCCACAGCTGTTGCAGGGCAACGCCCGGTAATATCGCCAGCAAGGGTTCGCTACGATAGTCATTGATTTCACGCTGAACCCTGAAGGTGGCTATGCGGCTTTTCAGGCCAACCAGGAAAGCGGTAATAGCTTTGGGAGTAAGGTCTTTTTGCAGGGCCTGTTCCGCGGTGACCGTTTTGCCTGCCAGTTTTCTGCCCTGCATCCAGCCTTTATGTATGGCTTCGATACCTTGCAGTGGAACATGTACAGTCCGGTCAACCGGCGTACCTGTGGGTTTCAAAATACCGACAACGTCGAAAGGCTTGTCTTCATGCATGGTGAAACTGGTTTTACCGGCTCCATGGGCAATCACGATTTTCTGGCCAATACGGTAGTCCAGTTTTTTGGCAACCTCATGCCCTAGCACGGCCTGGTAAACCTGGTTGAAAGGCTTGCCCTCGGAAAATTCCAGTGCACGATGTCTGGCAAACTGGTAATGGCGGAAGTAATCGCCATTAGTACCCATTACACGATAGCCCAGGTGGGAGTCACCCAGCGAAATTGGAATGGTCCACTTGACCAGCTTGTGACTGGCAAACTGCTGGTAGCTTTTCCAGGATATGTTGTTGGTTGCATCACCAATGCGGAACACCGAGTACAGCAGCAGGTTAATGCTGCCACTGCGTGCGCCGACCACCAGGTCAGTTCCGGAGATGGTGTTGGCAAAACTGTTGCGCGATTCAACGCGCAGCCGTTCGACACCCAGCAGCAGGGTAACGCTTAATGCAATGCTCAACAGGGTGAGGCTGGCGGTAAAGCGACGATTAAGCAGGCTTTTAAAAGCAAGTGACAGGATAGCCATCAGTTGACACTCCCACTGGCCTGGTTGATGTCATCCAGCGTGATGTGATGTTCAAACAGTGACTCAAGCTGCTGGTCATGACTGACAAACAACAGGGTAGAGCCGGTTTGATCACACTCCTGGAACAGCAGTTTAATAAATGCCTGGCGCATGTCACTGTCCAGGGCCGAAGTGGGTTCATCTGCGATGATAATTTCCGGTGCGCCAATTAATGCACGGGCTGTGGCAACGCGCTGTTGCTGGCCGACACTCAGTTCGGTGACCGGGCGATGCACCAGGTCATCCTGTGCCATGCCCAGGTGATCAAGCAAACGCAGGGCTTCGCTTTCCAGGGATACGCCCGAATGCATAACTTTGTTTTTTCGAAGCGTGGAAAACCGGCAGGGTAAGATGACATTTTCCAGTACTGAAAGGTAGGGAATCAGGTTGAACAGTTGAAACACAAAACCAATGTGGTTTGAGCGAAAGTGGTCACGTTTTGTTCCGGACAACTGGTTGATTGTTTGATCCAGCAGCTGTATTTCACCCTGTTCAGGCAGGGCTACGCCAGCCAGTAATGCCAACAGGGTGCTCTTGCCACTGCCGCTGGCGCCACGGATAAAAATACGCTCACCACGTTTTACCTGCCAGCCAGGTATGTGCAAAACTTCCGGCAGGTTCCTGCGCCAGCGAAAGCGCAGGTCCCTGATCTGGATAGCAGCTGATTCGGTGTTGTCGGCCATTCTCGATTACAGATCAACGATATTATCTTCAGCCTGCAGGTCCGCTTTTTTCTGCCCCCTGCTGGAAACAGTCTGTACCTCAACGGTTTCTGTTAAAGGAAACTGTTCAAACAGTTTGACCATCAGCATTTTTACCTGGCGGGTGCCGGGACAGGAGTAATGATAAAAAGCGCTGAAATCCGTATGTTCAACATCATCGCCTGATTGCTGGTCATAGGGGGATTCAACCTCGACAGCGGTGAGCCTGCAATTGGCTGCAGCTGGCAGGCTGAACAACAGCTCTGCCTGCTTGAGTTTTTCAATCACGTTCTGCAATTGTTTTTGCTGCTCTTCAGTCTTGGGCCTATGTTCAAAACCCAGCAGGTTCATGGCTGGTGAAGTAAATTCCATTTCAACTGTTTTTTCCTCAACCGCAACCAGTAAGCGGGCTTCACCATGAACATGTGCCGCATGTTGTTCATGCTCATGTCCATGATTGGCAGCAGATAAAGGATTGAAAAGCAGTAATACTGCTAATCCAGTGAAGAAATATGATTGTAATCTATTCATTGTATTGGCAACTATTCTCTTCAGGCTTATTTTTTATGTCAGGTTAAAGCGTTCTCTCAGGTCATCCGCAAAACCTTTGCCCGCTTCAGCATAGATATTAAAAGCGAATTCAACGCCCAGTTTTTCCAGCTCTGCCTGTTCTTCCGGAAACTTGCTGGTTGAGGCGATATGGCCTTTGAACCCGATTTCACGTAATCGTTCAACCACTGCCATGTTCGCCGGATGATTGGGTAATGTCAGGATGACCCATTGCAATTGTTCGACCAGGCCGGGGGCCCGTGTCCAGAAATCCGGGTTGGTGGCATCCCCCCTGACCACATTGCGCCCCATTTGCTGATGATGTTCAACTTTTTGTGTGTCGCCTTCTGCGCCTAATACAAGGCCAGGGTGGTCTTTGACAACTGAATCATAGACCGCGCTGCCAACCCGGCCCATGCCGAAGACAAGGACATCCACTTCACCGATATCGAGATCCTCTTCAGCCGGCAGCCGGGTCTTGCGTTCCATGCGTTTAAAGCGGGGGCGCCACTTGTTATACAACCTCTCACCGTTGGCAACGATGGGAGATGCGCCGATAAAAGAGAGCGACAGCAGAATGGCAAAAACGGCCATCCAGTCCTTGGGCAACCAGCCGGAAGCAACAGCCACGGTACCGACAATCAGGCCGAATTCGCTGTAGTTGGCCAATGTCAGGGAAGAGCGCCAGGAGGTGCTTGCACGCAGCTTGAAAGCAGCAAACAGGCCAAAATAAAGAGCGGTCTTAATGGGTAAGATTGCAATAAAGATCAACGCGATCAGCAGTTCGTTCCAGCCCGGTGGTGCAGTCATGCCAACACTTAAAAAGAAACCAACCAGGAAGAGTTCCTTGAAACTCAGCAGGGCCTTGGCCAGCTCGCTTGCTTTAGGGTGGCCGGCGAGCAGCATGCCCAGTATCAGGGCTCCAAGGTCACCCTTCAGGTTGACCAGTTCGAACAGGTCGGCACCACCGAGAGCTACAACTATGCCAAATAGTACCAGTAACTCACCATGACCGGTGCGTTCAAGAACACGGTAAATCAGGTGTCTGAGCGGGATCAGTGCCAACAGCCCCAGGGCCCAGAAGGATGGCAATTTACCCGCGGATGCGGCAAGAAAGGCAACGGCGGCAATGTCCTGCATGATAAGCACGCCGATGGCGGTGTTACCATAACAGGATGTGAGGGCACCTGTTTGATCCAGGCTTTTTACCGCAAAGACTGTACTTGAAAAGGACAGGGCAAAACCGATAATCAAAGCGGTCTTGCTGTCAATATTACTGACAAGTGGCAAGCCTAAACCTGCCAGTACGAGCACCGCCGCTGTCATCATCAACGTGACCAGTGACATGTGTAGCGTAGCTACTCCCCAGACCTGGGGAAGAGCCAGTGACCTGACGTTGAGCTTGAGGCCTATGGTAAACAGCAGCAAGGTGACGCCCAGGTCCGCCGTTACATTCAGGAAGACACCGCTCTCTGCACCGGCAAAATTCAGCAGAAAACCGGCGATCAGGAAACCGACCAGCGGAGGCAGGCCAATCAGTGTCACCAGATAGCCGCAGGCAAATGCAATGGCGATCCATAATGGATCGCGCGGGTCAATCGCCAGAAGGATGGATTCCATGCTTAAACCTGTTGCCAGTTGATAACCGGCGAAAAAGTATTACTCGGAAAAATGCACATCCTGGCCTTGCTCCAGTAAAGCCTGGGTCTTGACATCCAGGTAGTCATAAAAGCTGTCAGGATACTTTTCATAATGACGTTCACCGACATAGCGCAGGATCTCGGTAAAGTGATAACTGTAAAGCATACTCTGAATGCGCATGATTTCCCGGTTTTTATCGAACAGTACGATCGCGGGGCGGTAGGTCAGGCCCAGCTCTTCAGCGTAGGCTTTCGGTGTGGTTTGTTTGCCTGAAGGATCTGTAATGGTCTCTTCCGAAAGGGCATCAAGCCTGACCAGTGTAAAGTTTTTCAATACTTCCCTGACTTCGGGACTGGCAAGATGCTTGTCATGTAAAGCATTACAGTCAACACAGCCCTTGTCCTCGAATAATACGGCCAGCGGTTTATTGGCCAGCGCTTGCAGGTTGGTTGCCTGGGTGATTTGTGGGTGATCCCTGAACTGGTATTGCTGGTTCTTGTTGCTGTTCAGGTATTTTGCGAGGCTGGTCGTGTCATAAGCCTTTTGCTGGACGTAATTTAAAACCAGTTTGAAATCGGGTACTGAGCGATAGCCATTGATACGGGCGACAACCTTGTTGTCTGCATTCAGAAAAATGATGGTAGGCGTGTACATCACCTTGAAACGGGTGGCGAGTTCTTTTTCAGTCAGAGTCACCTCGTCATTCAATGCCACTTCGCGGTCACCGCGGATATTCAAGGCAATCACATCAAAGTTATTCTTGATGAATTCGGTATAGGGTGAATTCTTGATATTTTCCTCGATCATTTTGTAGCAATAGGGGCAGCCATTCAGATGCATGAACAGCATGACATGCTTGCCTTCATCACTGGCTTCTTCAACATCGGCGGCTATCTCGAGGAAACTTTCCTTGAACCAGTCGGGGTGTGCGGACTGTTTGCCACCCAGTACTTTTCCCTCTGCCGCTGATTCGGCGGGAAAGACAACGATGAGGCAAATAAAAATGATGAGCAGTGGGTGAATTTTTTTCATGGGGTCACCTGTATTGTTTTTGTCTGTTTAAATATAACAGTCAGCCAGTCTGACGTCAGCTGTTGTAAGCGGCAGCAATGCAGGAATAATGTACTAAGGTTTTTGTATTCATTTATTATCTGCAGAAATCGAGAATTACCGTCTCAACAGGAAAACTATCATGAAAAAGCCCGTCATTGCTGATACCAGCCCGGTTGCCGTCAATCTCGAAGAAGGCGAGGAATATTACTGGTGCAGCTGCGGGCGCTCTGCCAACCAGCCTCTCTGTGATGGTTCCCATGCCGGCACAGAGTTTTCACCGGAAGTGTTTATTGCCATTGAACCGGGTGAAGCCTGGTTGTGCCAGTGCAAACATACCAAGAATCCACCGTTTTGCGATGGCAGCCACAATAGCCTGGTTACTGAAGCTGCGAATGAAGCAACTTCAAGTGATCTGCATGAAGAGGATGTTTTGGCAGTCCAGTCAACTCCCGAGGAGCCGACTGTCAAGCGTATTCATGACATGGCCAAGCACGGCCTGCAACAGACAGGACACCATGGTGAAATGGTGGCAATGGGCGTGCCCCGCAGTGAACTGCCGCATTGGGATGATATTCAGTTGCTGACAGCACAGTTTGCACACAAGCCGTTACAGGAAGATGTTGCAGTGGCTACTGAACTGGTCATCGGTCCCAATGCGAAAAAACCACTGGTGCTGAATATTCCCCTGTTGGTTTCGGACATGAGCTTTGGCGCCTTGTCTGAGGAAGCCAAGCTGGCACTGGCGAGGGGCGCCGAGATGGCAGGTACCGGCATCTGTTCGGGTGAGGGCGGCATGCTTCCTGAAGAACAGGAGGCTAACAGCCGCTATTTTTATGAACTGGCCTCCGCGATGTTTGGTTACGATGAAGAGCAACTGACCAAAGTGCAGGCCTTCCATTTCAAGGGAGGCCAGGCCGCCAAAACCGGTACCGGGGGACATCTGCCCGGAAAAAAAGTCACCGAAAAAATAGCCCGGGTCAGGGGCCTGCCAGTTGGGAAAAGCGCCATATCCCCGGCGACCTTTAGCGAGTTACACACATCCAGCGATTTCAAGCAGTTTGGCGATCATGTGCGTGAGATTAGCGGTGGTATTCCAATAGGTATGAAACTGTCAGCCAATCATATAGAAGCCGATATTGAATTTGCACTCGATGCCGGTGTTGATTACATCATCCTCGACGGCCGGGGCGGTGGAACGGGAGCTGCTCCCAGGATTTTTCGCGATCATATATCGGTACCGACCATCCCTGCTTTGGCCCGGGCGCGCCGTCTTCTGGATAAACTGGAAAGACCGGATGTTACCTTGATTGTCACCGGCGGCTTGCGTGTACCGGAAGACTTCATCAAGGCCATGGCGCTGGGGGCGGATGGCATTGCACTGGCCAATAGTGCGATGCAGGCAATCGGCTGCGTCGCAGCCCGAATGTGTCATACCAATAATTGCCCGGCTGGCATTGCCACGCAGAATCCCGAGCTGCGGGCAAAAATTGATATTGATGCCTCCGCGCAAAGACTCAACAGGTTCTTTAATACTTCAGTCGAGTTGATGCAGGTGATGGCGCGGGCCTGTGGACATGATCATCTCAACCAATTCAACAGGCATGATTTAACCAGCTGGAAAAAGGACATGGCTGAGCTGGCTGGTATCCCGTTTGCCGGAGTTGACCACTAACTTATTTATGATTGCCAGACTGGCAGTCAGCACAGGTACCCACCAGTTCGATAACCGGGTGCCGGGTTTTAAAGCCGGTTGCCCGCTCGGCCGAGTGCACGCTTTTGGCGATGGCCTGGTTTTCAATTTCACTGACTTCGCCGCAGTCATCGCAAATTAAAAACTGGCCGGTATGCTTATGATCAGGATGGGTACAGGCAATAAAGGCATGCTGGCTTTCCAGCTTATGAACCAGTCCCTGCTCGAGCAAAAAGTCCAGCGCCCGGTAAACTGTAGGGGGGGCCGGGTTTTTAGTGGTTTCCCGCAGCAGGTCGAGGATTTCATAGGCACTTAACGGCTTCTCGGCGGCGTAAATCAGTTCCAGCACCGTCTTCCGCTGTGTTGTCAGTCGGGAGCCTCGTTGTTCACATAAGGTTTGGGCCTGTTGTAATACCCTGGCTGTCTGTTTCCTGTTCATTACAGATCTCCCTGCTGCATGCGTTCGGCATCAGCGTGGTAAACATGGGCGCGGGAACGCTTGTTGGCAAAAAATCGTGACAACAGGGCGGACGCGATATAGATGGCGCCTGCCAGTAAAATAATGGTGGGTCCGGCAGGCAGGTCCGGACTATAGGAAATGGCCAGGCCGGTGGTGCTGACAATGCTGCCGAGTATGGTAGCCAGTAACATCATGCGTCCCAGCGAATGGACGTAATGTCCGGCTACTGCAGCCGGTAAGGTCAGCAATGCCAGTACCAGTATCAGGCCAACAACCTGGATCAGTAATACCACGGTGACAGCGATCAGTATCAATAACAGCAGGTAGAAAAAAGTCGTCGGAATACCCCGCAAACGTGCGAATTCCTCATCAAAAACAATGGCCAGAAACTGTCGATGATAAGCGCCGACAATCAGCAGTAACAGGGCATCCAGGGTCGCCATGAACCACAGACTTTCTTCAGGTACCAGCAGGATATTGCCAAACAGGTAACTCATCAGGTCAGACTGGTAACCCGGTGTCTTGGAAATGAACATGATGCCCACGGCCATGCCAATGGCCCAGAGCGCGCCAATCAGGGTGTCTTCCTGTGCATGCCATTTTAGACGTACCCAGCCAATCAGCAGGGCGGCGATGATGGCTGCAACCAATGCACCAGCCAGTGGATCCTGGCCATAATAAATTGCAGCACCCATACCGCCGAGTACCGAGTGGGCGATACCGCCAGCAATAAATGCGATGCGCTTGACGACAACATAGGTGCCCATGACGCCACAACCGATACTGGCCAGCAGGCCGGCAATTAATGCGTATTGCAGAAAACTTTGTTCTGCGAGTGCGGTGAAAAATTCCATTAACTCAATTCCATCAGGTAATTAGTGATGATGTGCAATCATGCGCACATCCTCTCCATACAGGGACTGGATTACCTCGCCATCAATTGCATCCGTATGATGGCAGACCAGGGTGCGGTTGATGCAGGCAACCCGTGTGACATAACTGGAAACAAAGGCAATGTCATGTGAAACGACCAGGATTGCCATGCGTTCATTCAGGCGTTTGAGTAAATCAAAAATATCGCTTTCCAGGCGCTGGTCAATGTTGGCTGTCGGTTCATCAAGGATCAGGATTTGAGGATCTGCAACCAGTGAACGTGCCAGCAGCACGCGCTGTAACTGGCCGCCTGACAGGCTGCCTATCTGGCGATTGGCGAGGTTATCTGCTTCGACTTCGGTCAGTGCCAGGCGGGCAGCTTCATAGTCGGCTTTCTGGTAACGCCCGGGTAACAGGTTACCCAGCCAGGTTTTAGAGCTCATGCCGATGCGCCCAAGCAAAACAGCCTGTTCAACGGTGATGGGGAAGTCCCTCGGGAAACTGGGATATTGCGGCACATAACCGAGCAGGTGACGCCTGCCGCCGGGTGTCTTGCCGAGTACCTGTACCTGGCCTGATTGTGGCTGGAGCAAACCCAGGATCAGTTTCAGCAGGGTGCTTTTTCCACCGGCATTGGGGCCGACAATGCCAAGAAATTCGCCTGCGCTAACTTCCAGGCTGATGTTTTCCACGACCGGTGCTTCACCGTAGGAAAAATTGACATCTTTCAGCTTGATAATAGTTTGTGATGAGGTGTTCATTGCAGTGCTTCTGCCAGCTGTTGCGCAACCTGGCGCAGGTTATTGATGTAGTCTGTTGCAAGTGGATCAATGGCGATAACCTTTCCATTGATCGCGCGGGCTACCTGCAAGGCAGACTGGCGGCTGAACTGGGGTTGTACGAAGATCACTTTCACCCCGGCTAGTTTCGCCTGGTTGATTAACGTGCTCAGCGTGCGGGCACCCGGTTCCTTGCCCTGTTTTTCAATCGCGATCTGTTCAAGTTGATAGCGATCGGCAAAGTAACCCCAGGAAGGGTGAAATACCATGAATTTGCGATCCTGTAATGAATGCAGTTGCTGGTCGATTTGCTGATCAAGTTGTTGCAGTTCTGCAGCATAATGCTGCCTGTTAACTGCAAATTCCTGGCTGTATTCAGGCAGGGCATCAGAAAGCAGTTTTTCAATGTTTGACAATATTTCCGCAACCACTATCGGGCTGGTCCAGATGTGGGGATCCAGCTCGTTTTCGTGATGGCTGTGATCATCATGCTGGTGGTTCTGTGCAAACTTGCGCATTGCTATACCCTGGTGTGCATCGAAGACCTGCATAGCGGGGTTGGTGGCTTGAATCCGTGGCATCCAGGCTTTCTCGTAGGGCATGTTTATGCGCAGAAAAAAATCGGTATTGGCCAGGTGACTGATTTGCAGTGGACTGGGTTCATAAGTTGCCGGGTTATGGCCGGGTTTAACCATGGTATGCACGCTGGCACGCGGACCCGCAACTTTTTCAACAAAAGTTTTAAGTGGTGGGACACTGACAAAAATCTGCAGGGCTTCGGCTTTCAGTAAAGCAGGAGCTATCAGTAAAAAAAGAAACAATAGCCTTGGCATGGCAAACGTCAGACAAACAAAAATGTAATAATATAACATTACGCTAGTTTTTGCAGTGTTTTGTCTCGACGGCTTTTTGCTAGGGTCGGAAGATTATTCTTTGATTTTGAGAGTTGTATGTCAGCTAACCGATTATCCAAAACGACCAGTCCTTACCTGTTGCAGCATGCGGATAACCCGGTTGACTGGTACCCCTGGGATGAAGAAGCGTTGCAACTGGCGCGTCAGCAGAACAAGCCTATCCTGCTATCGATTGGCTACTCTGCCTGTCATTGGTGCCATGTCATGGCGCATGAGTCTTTTGAAGATGAAGCTACAGCGACGCTGATGAACGAGCTGTTTATCAATATCAAGGTGGATCGTGAAGAGCGCCCGGACCTGGACAAGATATACCAGGCAGCTTACCAGTTAATGAACCGGCAGGGTGGTGGCTGGCCACTGACTGTTTTCCTGACACCTGATAACCTTGTACCGTTTTTCACCGGTACCTATTTCCCTCCGGTTGCCTCGTATGGCAGGCCTGCGTTCAAGGAGGTGATGATATCTGTGGATAAAGCCTGGCGGACACGTGAAGCTGAGATCCGTGAGCATAACCAGGCCATTCTGGATGCTTTTGCCAGACCTTCGTCATCGTCAGAAAAGAGTGACCTGCATGCGCAACCGATCAGCAAGGCTGGCGAAATGCTGGTCAAGAGTTTTGATCCTGATCGTGGAGGCTTTAGCGGTGCGCCTAAGTTTCCCCACCCGGATATGTTGCAGCAATGCCTGTTTGCCTGGCATGACGGCGATAGCCAGGAACAACGCGACATGGCATTGCAGATGGCTGATGTTTCGGCTCTGCACATGGCGCTTGGAGGCATCTTCGATCATCTCGGTGGCGGATTTTGCCGTTATTCGACTGATAGCGAATGGAAGATCCCGCATTTTGAAAAAATGCTCTATGACAATGGACCCTTGCTGGGGTTTTACAGTGACCTGTTGCTCATTACGGGTAACCTGGCTTATGCCCGGGTCATTGATGCTACCGCCAACTGGGTACAGACTGAAATGCAATCCCGGGCTGGTGGGTATTTCTCAGCACAGGATGCCGATAGCGAAGGCGAAGAGGGCCGGTTCTATATCTGGAACCCGGACCAGGTTAGGCAGTTACTCAGCGACGGAGAATATGCACTTGTAAGTGAGCGATTTTCACTGGATCAACCGCCCAACTTTGAAGGCCAGTGGCACTTGCATTGTGATGCACAACGTTTTCCTGAAGCTTTGGATGCAGAGCAGCAATTGACCTGGGATGGCGCCAGGGAGAAGCTGTACCAGGCACGCGCACTGCGGGTACATCCGGGTACGGATGACAAGATTCTGACATCGTGGAATGCCTTGATGATCAAGGGTATGGTCAAGGCCGCTAAAGTATCAGGTCAACAGGAATGGCTTGCTTCGGCAGAACGTGCGCTGAATTTTATCCAGCAAAATTTATGGAAAGATGGCCGTCTGCTGGCCGCTCACCGGGAGAATGTATCCCATCTGAATGCGTATCTTGATGACTACGCTTACCTGGTCGATGCCATCATCGAGCTGCTAACGGCGAAATGGAATTCAGCTTACCTGGCATTTGCCATCGAACTGGCCGATGTCCTGCTTGACCAGTTTGAGGACAGGCAACAGGGGGGCTTCTTCTTTACCGCCAATGAACATGAGGCTCTGATCCACCGGCCCAGGCCATTTGCGGATGAGGCCATGCCCTCCGGTAATGGTATTGCAGCCAGGGCCCTTATGCGCCTCGGATACCTGGCAGGCAGGATGGATTATCTTGAAGCGGCAGAAAAAACCTTGCGTAGCGCCTGGGCTGACATCAACCAATATCCGCATGCCCACTGCTCCTTGTTGCAGGCCTTGCAGGAATACCTTGATCCTCCAGAAATTATTATCATTCGTGGGCCGGCCGAAACATTAACGGTCTGGCTAAACACCCTGCAGAAAAAATATTCACCCCATCGCCAGGTGTTTGCTATTGCAAATGATGAAACAGGCTTGCCTGATGCATTGCGAGACAAGAAACCACTGGAAAAAACCTGCGCCTATGTCTGCCAGGGTATGACCTGTCTTGCACCCGTGACGGATATTGGCGAATTATCAGTCGCCTAGTTCCAGGTAAAAAGGCGGAATGGTCTTGTCTGCACCTGCAGAACCATTATCCTCGGCAATTGATTTTCGCATGCGGGCTTCAACCAGGGCAGCAGTAATCACCCTCGGTTGCAGGATTTCCGGGTAAAGTGACAGTTGCTCGACTAACCTCAGGGCATGCCTGGCTGCCACCTTTTCCAGCTTCATTCGGTGATGATTATTCTGCTTTAACAGTAGCTGGTAAGGTGATTGCCATTCCATCAGTTGGGTTATCTCCTGAGTCGCCGAGATGAGCTGGGCTTTATCCAGCTCACCACCGGGTAAACTGTCCGCATGGCGGACAAACCATTTTGCAACCGGCTGTTTGCCGGCCAGTTGGTTAACCTGTTGCTGTAAAGCATCCAATGCCGGAAAAAGCCTGCGTGCAGCCTGGCCTGCCGTCCATTGCAACAGGGGTGGCATTTCCTCGATTTCATGATCACAACGCGAAGCCAGCAAAGCGAGGGGCTGCCGGGTTGTTTCATTTAGCAGCCAGAGTTCGTGATGATCAATGTAAGGGAAGGGCAGGTTGTCAGCAGTTGCCTTAACGGCATGCAGTAATTGTTGGCCTTCAAAATCAATTTCATCGTAGAAAGTGGTCAGGCGAACAGGAGAGCGTAGCAGGCCCTCTTTTTTGCACCATTGACCATACTTGATATCGGGTACAACGATATGCTCTTCGTTACCATCCTGCAGGTCGTCGTAAAACTTTTCTCCACGAACATACAATATCCAGTTCCTGCCATCTGTAGTCACGGCCTCGGACCATTTCAGTTTAACGATATGCATCGCTCCCCTGAAGGGGTTAAGCATGCGTTGGGCAAAGCAAAAGGCCGTGTTCTCTGGCATGGGTAAAGGTTGTTGGTTGACTTGTATAAAACGATAGTGGTTCAGGGTTACAATTACTACCCTGGTTTGCAGCATGGATTTTTGTCAAATGAACCTGAATACCAATATACAGTTTTCACTGGCGCGTTTACCCCGCATCGAGTTTGGTGCAGGACGGTTCAATGATATCGCCCGCCTGGCAGCACAATATGGATGCCGGGCATTACTGGTCACTGGGGGGCAGTCTTTCCAGCAATCACATCGCTGGCAGCAATTACAGCAGCAGTTTGCAGATGCACAGATCAAGTTGCAGCATGTCAGTATCCCGGGCGAGCCTTCTCCGGAAATGGTGGATGAAATCGTGGCGCGTATGTCCAGTTGCCAGATTGATGTTGTGGTTGCTGTCGGTGGGGGCAGCGCGCTGGATGCCGCCAAGGCTATCGCGGGTTTGCTCGAGGTAAAGCGTTCAGTGATGGATTACCTCGAAGGAGTAGGACCGGAACTGCCTTATGAAGGTCCGGCAGTCCCTTTTATCGCAGTACCCACCACTGCAGGTACTGGCAGCGAGGCTACCAAGAATGCGGTATTGAGCCGTTGTGGTCTGGATGGTTTTAAAAAGTCCTTCAGGGATGACAAGCTGGTTGCGGAAGTGGCGATTGTTGATCCTGACCTGCTGTCCACCTGTCCCCGGGAGGTTATAGCCGCAAATGGCATGGATGCGTTAACCCAGCTTCTCGAGTCCTATGTTTCGATTAAAACCAACACATTTAATGATGCCCTGGGGATAGCCGGCTTACGGGCTGCGCGTGACGGGCTTATCAAGTTGTATGAGTCAGAAGGCAGTGATGCCCGTGCACGGGAACAAATGGCTTTTGCTTCCCTGGTTTCAGGGATTAACCTGGCACAGACTGGCCTTGGCTCAGTACACGGCCTGGCATCTCCATTAGGTGCTTTTTATCCCATTCCTCATGGCGTGGTGTGTGGAACCCTGGTGGCTACGGCTACCCGTGTCAATATCAATGCGATGCAGCAGCGTGAACCAGACAACATCGCGCTGGATCGTTATGCGCGCGTAGCAGAAGTGCTAGCCGAAAAACGTTTCGCATCCCGGGATGACGCTTTACTCAACCTGGTTGACCAGTTAACCCAATGGACAGGGCAGATGCAGATTCAGCCTCTGGGGTATTACGGTGTGAAACAAAGTGAGCTGGCTCATGTGGTTGCAAATTCACGTGGTAGCAGTATGAAAACCAATCCGATCGTGTTAACCGATGAAGAGATTTATTCGATAATACTGGAGCGCTTATGAGTAGAAAATTAAATTATCTAATGACCCGGATGATGGGCGTGATGGTTTTAGCTTCACAAGCGCTTTACGCAAACCAGTCAATTGATCCTGTTACAGCCTGTAATTACCTCGCGGAAGAAAAGTTCAGGGGTTCGATGGAGTACCGGCAGAATAAGAAAACAGGTATGTACAGTTGTTTGAGTCTGCATAAACCAATCAATAAGGGCGAGCCGGCGCGAAGTGATGTGCAATACAGGGTTAGTGGAAATGCCTCCGAGGCCAGACTTTTCAGTCTATCACTGAGAATGAATTCCCCACGACTTTCTACCCCGGTATTAAGAGAGTTTCAGAAATATTCCGATAAGCTTTACCAGAAAAACTTTGGTGAATCTTTACCTGCGGAAATTCAACAGGCCATATTTTCTGCAATTAGAGGTGAGTGGAATCTCCATGGCCATAAGATTAAATTAAGCAGGATACACGACAAAGCCATTACCTATGAGTTGGTTTTTAGTATAGAAAAGCTCGATGGTGACCCTTGATTGCTGCACGCTGTAAATTTCTGTTGTTGATGATTGAATTATTAAAGCCCCATGGATAGACATGGGGCTCGATACTGCAGTTATTTAACAATACCGTTATCAACGGTCTTGCACCATAGGTTGCTGCATCCGCTCAGTTCTCCATTCGGTTAACTCCTCAGGGCTGATTGAACCATTGGCATCTCTATCGATTTGATCAAAATCAGGAGCATTGGACACATTCCGCATTTGGTACCCGGATTTGGCGCGATAAGCATGGCGTTCCGAGCGCACGGTTGCATGTTCTTGAGCGGTAATGACGCCATCTTTATTCAGGTCCAGTACTTCAAAAGGCATCGGCCCGCGTTTTTCGTAATACTCCTCGTATTCACCAGGACTTGCCATGGCAAGGCTGCCTGATAAAGCAATTCCCAGAAGTGTTAAAAGTGTTCTGTTGATAGTCATGATAATTCTCCTTACCTGTCGATCTATTCCGGTCATTCCTTTACTGGTGTGATCGATTAAGTAACTCATTCCCTGTCTAGTTTCATAATAGGAAGACAAGCTGAAACCAGGCTGAATAAATGGCTTTAAGAGAAAAAAATTGTCACTGAAGTGTTAGTTTGATGTATTTCCTTGAGGCAAAGGCAGGTTGACGCTGACTTCAAGTCCGCCCAGATCGCCAGATCGGGAAAAACTGATTGAGCCATGATAGTCGTTAATCAAATCATTGACGATGGCAAGGCCAAGTCCATAACCATCTTCACGTTCGTCAATACGTGAACCGCGCTGTGTCATCCGGGAAATGCCTTCCTCACTGACACCGGGACCATTGTCAGAAATTCGAATTTGCATGTCAGAATTAATGCTCAGTTGAACATGAACAGTGCTATCTGCCCATTTGCAGGCATTATCGAGAAGGTTTCCCAATAGTTCGAGCATATCTTCATGGTCAAATGGCAAAATGCTATCCGGTAACGGGCCAGTTGTAATATCCAGGTTCCGGTCCCGATACATCAGTTTCAAAGCCTCGACTAAATCGGCAATATCCCTGGCTGGATTAAAATGTTGTCCAACATCTTCGCCTGCCAGGCGGGCACGTTTTAATTCTCGTTCAATGAGAGCGCTAATGCGCGATAGCTTATCAGCCAGGTTGTTTTTATCAGGCGCAGAAAGTGGAAGATTGTCGATATCATGAGTCATCAAACTCAAAGGTGCTTTTAAGGCGTGGGCAAGATTACCCAATGCATCACGGGAGCGCCGGAGTCTTTGTTGTAATTGCTTTAGCAGACGATTAATTTCGATTGTCAATGGGCGTATTTCGCTTGGACCCATTTCGTGTAACAGTTGCGCCTGTCCAGATGAAACCTGGTTAACCTCATTTCGTACCTGATCCAGGGCACGAAAACCTTTTCTTAATATGTAGCGTTGAATAAGGATGATGGTTAATGCTGTCAGGCTCAGCAAAACCAGAGCAAATGCCTGAAAATACTGGATATCGGCTGACAGCGGTTTCATGTCTTCTGCAACTGTCAGAGTAAATTGCAAACCCAGTTTTTCATAGCCAGCTGAATGCATCAATAGTTGTTGTTGCCCCGGCCCTTTAACGCGATGTGTTTTTACTTCACCAACAGCTAGCAGGGTAGGTGTGAGTGTTTCATCCCATAATGAACGTGAATTGATCTGTGCGCCGTCAGAAAAGTTAAATTGAAAATAATGTCCGGAAAGCGGCTGTTGATATATCGGAGTGATACGCCCTTCACGTAGCCGGATGTGTCCTTTCGGGTTGGTCCAAAGCGACGATAACAAGGCTTCAGAATCATGTTCGAGGCGGGTTATAACATAAGCTTCACTCAGGTTTTTTACAGCGCTGACAGAAATCCACAGCAAAAAAGAAAAAGCGAGCAGAAGTAATGTGGCCAGGCCGATAACGATACTTCGCTCAAGTGAGTTCAAAGCTGGCTCCGAAATAGATAACCTTGTCCGCGACGAGTTTCGATCAATTCACGCCCTATCTTTTCTCTTAAGCGTCGAATGTAAACTTCAAGCACGTTACTGTCACGATCATGATCCCATTCATAGACGTGGTCTGTAAGACGACTTTTGGAAAGTACCTTGTCAGGATGAGACATCATATAACGTAACAGCCTGAATTCAGTTCCAGTCAGCTCTGCATTGGTTCCATCAGCTAATTTAACCCGCTGAAGGTCCTCATCGAGATACAGGCCGGCAATTGACAAGCCCGCATCAGCACGACCAGTACTGCGACGTAAAAGTGCATGTAAACGGGCTGAAAGCTCTTCATGATGAAATGGTTTACCAAGATAGTCGTCGGCCCCGGACTTGAGGCCTGCAACCCGTTCACTCCATGAGTCTCGAGCCGTAAGAATTAGAACTGGGATCATGAGCTTTTTCTCACGCCAGGATTTAAGTACTTCAAGTCCGGGTTTTCGGGGAAGCCCCAGATCCAGGATTGCAGCATCATAAACTTCATTCAGCCCAAGAAATTCAGCCTCAATACCATCATTCGCGATATCAATAGCAAAACCTTCCCGGCGTAAATCATCAGCTATGCCGGCTGCCAGCTGTTTATCATCCTCAACCAATAACAGGCGCAAGTCAGTCCTCCCGGTAACCGTTTAAAGGCTCTCCTGTGACAGCATTATAATAACGTTCATAGACTCTACCCTCAGCGTCCAATATTTCCAGTTCGTAAACCATCTGACCGTGTTCACGTTCAAGTTCAACTTCCAGAATTTTCATGTCCTCAAGTTCAGCATTCCTGATCAGGACTGACAGCGGGATAATTTCGCCTTTTTTTCGCATATCACGAACTTCTTCATGATCCTCAGAAGCGCCAGCCGGTGACCAGCCCTGGAATAATACAGCAACAGAAAGGGCAACTGCTGTTATGAATAGCCGGGATAATTGAAATTTACGTTTTACAGACATCATTTTCTCCCCGTGATTTTTTTCCTGTCAGCATGCTTTTAATCACATTTCCCGGCCACTTGCCCCTCCAATCAGATAGGTAAAATCCAATGACCGGTCTATGCATAACTACACATGAACAGCAATCCTATAATATATGTCTCGTTTTTCTAAGAATAGGCCTACAAGATGAAACGAAACTGAAAATCCTGAGTTTTAGGGGTAGGTCACATCAATCGAATCCAGTCTATATTTGCCGCTTGGCAGTTCCTGATTAATTCCAGCTCAATGTCAGCTTTCTCATTGGCAGTTATGCAGGCAGGTTTATCAGGAAGTCAGGGTAGTTCGTTAGCCGGCAAAATCAATTGATATCTTTTTTTAATTTCGATGAGTACAAGATAAACAGAATTTAGTTAACCCATTTCTCATATTAAATAAAATGGAAAATTTTCCCATTATTTTTATTTTTGTGACTCAATTCAAATTTATGTTCATCGTGCTGTTGCATAATTCTTCACAGATTTATTTATCCAGGTAGGTATAACTATGAAACATCTAAAGATGATGACTATCGCAGTGAGCTCTTTGATATTCGCTTCCCCATTCGCTTATGCAGAGGATGTCACAATTAATCGTTTGCTCGCTTCTCAGTGCGCGCAATGCCATGGAACCTTTGGTCAATCGGTTGGCGATATTGATGGACTAAACGGTGAAAGTTACAAAGACCTTGTTGAAGACTTGATGGATATGAGAAATGAAGATTGGCCGGAAGACATCATGGAACATCAGGCTTTCGGTTACACAGAAGACCAGATTAGACGAATTGCCAGGTACTACGCCTCGATACCCGAAAGTGGTGATAGTGAAACAGAACACGAAGAAGATGATTGATTAAAGAGGATCTTATTATGTCTACAAACCGCAGAGAATTTTTAAAGGCACTTGGCGTAGCGCCTTTGGGTCTAATCACCACTTCTTCAATTTTACAGGCTAATACCGGTACTTCCCGGCATGTTGTTGTAGTTGGTGGTGGGTTTGCCGGTGCAACGGTCGCGAAGTATATAAGAATATGGAGTGGAGACCAGGTAACGGTAACCCTGGTTGATCCCAAAGCAAAACACACTTCATGCGTTATGAGTAATCTTGTTCTCAATAAGCGTCTTAAATTGCGTGAACTGCAAATGAGTTATGAATCCCTGTCGCAACGCTATGGTGTGAACGTGTTACGTGATACTGCCAAAGAGATTGACGGCAATGCTCAGCGAATCAGGTTGAAAAATGGTGGTTGGCTGAACTATGACAAACTGGTAGTTGCGGCGGGTATCAGTTTTAAAAAAGTTTCCGGGCTTGATTACAAAAAAATCCCACATGCATGGATTGCTGGTTATCAAACGAACTTATTAAAGAAACAACTCACCGAGTTAAAAACGGGCAGTACTTTCGTAATGTCCATTCCAGAGGCACCTTACAGATGCCCCCCTGGCCCTTATGAGCGAGCCTGTGTTGTTGCTGACATGCTTAAACGCAAAGGTGGAGGAAGAGTTATCGTGCTGGATGCAAATTCTGAGATACAAGCGGAAAAGCATACCTTTTCCCGTGCATTCAATGAGCTGTATGGTGATATTGTTGATTATCGTCCAAATACATCGGTTGGATCGGTGGATTCTGATAATCGGGTTGTCTACAGCAGTTCTGGAATGATCGAGTCCGATGTATTAAATATTATTCCCAATCAGCGGGCGAACGGTTTTGTTAAAAGAGCTGGACTCACCGGTGGGGGAAACTGGGCTGCAGTTGACCCTGTGACCTATGAATCTACATTAAATAATTTCCCAGGGGTTTATGTGATCGGCGATGCGCAAGCCACTGGACAGCCCAAGTCTGCCCATATGGCAAATTCTCAAGCGAAAATATGTGCAGATGCAGTAATACGTTCTTTATATGACGTTCCTACACATGATGAAGAAAGAATTCAAAATATTACAACTAACTCCGCGTGCTATAGCCCAATCACTTACGATGAAGCGTCCTGGTTAACGGCTAATTTTGCTTATGACCAGTCAGAAGGGGCAATGAAACTTAAACATATCGGTGAAGCAGAAAAATGGAGCCGGGAAAATTATAAACAGATGTTTACCTGGGCAAATAATTTGTTTGCGGACAGCTTTTTTTAAAATTGAGTTAAATTAGCTCAGAACCCGGTGAGTTTATTGAAATCGATAAATCCATTAATACTTTTTTCATGTAAAAGATGCCGCTTTTACTGGCAGTTAGTGGTCAATCAATTTTAGTTTTCCCAAAGTCTGCAAGAGAGGCCATCTCATATGAGATGGCTTTTTTTATTACTCACTATTAAGCCAACTCAGGAAAGCACTAGGCTTATCCAAAAGCGCATAACCTATGTAACAGAGAGAGTGGTTATTGCATGGGAATATGGTGAGCGTCAGATGGGTGAATTATACCGGGAAAAGTTTCTGTTGCATTACAGTAAGCAGGAACAATGGAGAAACATTTCATTGCTGGTTTGATGTTCCGGCTATACAGTCATTTTGACTAGCCTTGAATCTACAGATATCAATAAAAAAGCCCCATTGAGAGAATGAGGCTTTTCAGAATGAATGAGTGTCCCTTGCCTGAACGCCGTCTTTAGCACTACCAAATTGACCACTGGAAGCGCCCTGGTTGTCACATGGAGCGAAACCATCACCACCTCTGGAGCTTTGCTTTGACTGGTTCTGACTGCTGTTCAGTTTGAGATTACAGGGTCTGAGTATCAGCCTCAATTGCTGTTCCGGACAGGGAAAACGCGGTATCCATACCTGCTGTCAATGTCATTAAACGTTGCTTATCCATCACTGTGTTTCTTCTTCGGTTTCAGGCTCCTCTTCGTCTGAACAAATAATGATTTTGGTTGTTTCACAGAAGAAAACGGTAACGCCTGCTTGTGCTGGAGCGGGTACTTCTTCACAAGCTTCAGCATCAACACCGGGTGGAAGCGTTTCCACGCAATTATCGCCAAAAATCGGATTTTTGGTCTGGTTTTTTCCTCCGGCTGCGAATGTGGGAGACGCAAGGAGGCTGATTAATAGCGCTGTAAGTAGTAGTCCATATCTCATTTCTTTCTCCATTTATACAATATTCCTATTGATCAGGATGGTCTATAGATGTGATATAGACATTGTCCAATCTCAATTATAGAAAAATTCAATAATTGATAATCGACATTCCCTTAACTGGTCGACGTGTTACTTTTTCTTTCGATATAATTCAGCATTTGCCGAATAATCAATTTAACTGTGTTTTTCTGGATAATGACATGTTCTATAGACTTAGATGGATATTATTAATCGTTGCCGTTAACCCATTTGGTACGCATGCTCAGGAGGCGAAATCACAACCGCTTGAAGATATTGGGAAACAAATATTCTTTGATACAAATCTATCTGAGCCAACAGGACAATCCTGCGCTTCTTGCCATTTAGCAGCGGCTGGGTGGACTGGTGATAGATCAGCGATCAATGCCCATGCAGCAATATACCCTGGCGCTGTTGCAACACTGTCGGGTAATCGAAAACCTCCCTCGACTGCTTACGCTACTTTCAGCCCGGTTTTTCACTATGATGAGGAGGAGGGGTTGTTTATCGGTGGGACTTTCTGGGATGGCCGTGCTACAGGCTGGCTGCTTGGCGACCCTGTAGCTGAACAGGCCCAGGCCCCATTTCTTAATCCAGTCGAACAGAACATGAAAAATTCTGAACGGGTTGTGGATGCTGTTTGTCAGTCCATCTATGCCTCAGACTTCAAGAGCTTCTATGGCGAAGACATCTGTAATAATACTGTCAATGCATACAATGCGATAGCCAAGGCAATATCGGCTTTTGAATCGTCGACTGAGGTTAATCCTTTTAGCTCTAAATATGATTATTACCTGAAAGATCCCGAGCGGTATCCCCTGAGCAAGCAGGAAATGCTTGGGCTACAGGTCTTTGAAGATGAAAATAAAGGTAAATGTGCTGCCTGTCACCCTAGCAGGCCTGCGGAAGATGGATCGCCACCACTATTTACAGATTTCTCTTACGATAACCTGGGATTCCCGAAGAATCTGGAAAATACCTGGTATCTGATGCCAAAAGATATCAATCCTGAAGGGGAAAAATGGATAGATCCAGGACTTGGAGGCTTTTTGGCAAAAGTACCACGTTTTGCCGGATATTCAGCTGCTAATAGGGGGAAACACAAGGTACCAACACTCCGCAACGTGGATTTGCGGCCTGAGCCTGGTTTTGTGAAATCCTATGGACATAATGGTTACTTCAAAAGCCTGAAAGAAATAGTTCATTTCTACAATACGAGGGACAATAAATACTTATGCGAGGGAATGACCAATCCCAAGCCTGGTGTGAATTGCTGGCCTGTCCCTGAGGTACCTGAAAACGTTAACACAGAAGAGTTAGGGAACCTCGGATTGACTGAAGTGGAAGAGCAGGCACTGGTCGCTTTCATGAAAACACTTTCCGACCACTGGAGTCCGTCTGAATAGCAGGTTTGCCATGTTCTCGTATGCTAAAAAGCAGTTGAAATAGCTTTATATTAGATTACATAGATGATTATAAGAAAAGGCATACTACAGTAACTCTAGCCTGGTTCTAAATTGGATAACCCTGAAAGGAAAACTTAACTTCAGCTATTGCTGACTAATGAACGGAATCTAATAAAAAATATGAAAAAATTTAAAATTACCATCGAACAAGAAATTGAATTACCTGATAACTGCACTGTTGTAGAAGGCCCTGCTGGTTTATTGATTAAATTTGGTGATCTTTACCTCTCGCCGAATGTTGATTATTTTCAGTCATCAAAATACTCGATTGAAGGGATGAGGTTCTATACATTGGATGATGAGATTGATGACATGATCTCTGGTTCAATCTCTTCTGAAGATATTGAAATCACTGAATCATGACGCCTCACCTTTTGTAGATTGGTCTTTTTGAACTCGCAATAATAGCTACTATTACCGATTAGCGGAGATCTGCTGCTAATAAAATTTGAAAAAATAATGCACTGAATGTCGGGTCGATTTATGGATGATACTCGAAACCTACTGAAAATAAGCAGATGGCGAATCTCTATTGCTATCCTGCCAGGGCTGATACTTGCTGTCATCTTCATGATGGTTGTCGAACCAATACCCCAACCTAAAAGCTATCATCTGTTTGCTGATCAACGCATTGTGATGCACATTCCACATGCTGGAGATGTGCTGTCAAATCTGGCATTTATCATTGCTGGGGCTTGGGGCCTGTGGTTTCTATCGCAGCCACATTTACGGGCAGGAACTTTCATTAATAATCGTGAACGCCGCAATTATTGGTGGTTTTTTACAGGCGTACTTTTAACCGGCTTCGGTTCAGGCTGGTACCATCTTAGCCCTGATAACTACAGCCTGGTCTGGGATCGATTGCCAATGACTTTAGCCTTTATGGGTATATTTTCGGCAATGATCACAGAGCGCGTTAATCTCTCCCTTGGTATAGCCTTGCTGAAATCACTTCTGCTAGTTGGTGTGGCAAGTGTGTTGTGGTGGATCTGGACGGAACATGCAGGACATGGGGATCTTCGTTTATATTTGATCGTGCAGTTTTATCCGATGATCACTATGATCCTGATGCTTCTTCTATTGCCCACGCCATATACTCACGGGAATTTCTACTGGGGATTGCTTCTTTTCTATGTGTTAGCCAAAGTTGTAGAAATATTTGACCATCAGATATTCGAGTTCACTCATGGAGTGGTCAGTGGACATAGCCTGAAACACCTGTTTGCAGCAATGGCTGCGGCATGGTTGATCAGAATGCTCTGGTTGCGGAAAATACGCCCTGATAGTGAGTAAGAACCAGACACTAAATTAAAAAAGATCCACTTTTCTAATTTAGATCATCAGTAGGTACTCAAAATAGTAATATTAATAATATCCACTTTTGCCTGCAGCAGAAAACTTGCAAAAAGCGGCCAAAATGATGCTTATGAAGGCGGGGTATAACTCTGACCCTTGTTTCATGGAACTATATTGATTCTTTCCACATGGTATAGGGCCGTTCTATTTTTTTTACCAGCTGTTTGATACTAAAAGCACCTGAATTCTCAGCTATTATCATTCCATCAATATAAGCTTTTACTACTGGCAGGCTAAACACGCTGTGCTGTGCGCAGATGTCGGGGGAGTTATTACAATCAATGTAAACAAAACGCATACCCGGTAACTGTTGTTCAAGTATTGACTCTAACTGAGGACGCAGACTCTGACATACTGCACAGTGTTTACCTCCAAAAAGAATAAATAATGCACCTGTTGATTTCATCTGGTCCAGCTGGTTGATATCGGTAATAGCTTGCATGTGTTTATTATGGCTTGGTTGTTATGAATCAGCCTATATAATTAGTCATTATGCAAAAAATTCTGAAAATATTTATAGTCGGCATTTTGGCTCTAATGGCTTTTCCTGGGTATTCACATATTCAAAACTGCCAGCCTATCGATATCAATAAATCAAAGTCGGCTCTCATGGCTGATCTGAATCTTGCTGCCATACCTTATCCACAGGTAGATGTTGAGCGGGTTTTCAGGGTTTTCCTGGAGTCGGTTGAAAATGATCAACTGGTTCTGTTTGATAAAGTGATTACCAGGAGTGCGATAAAGCCAGTGCGGGTCGAATATATTTACACTCTGGAAGACTATGTTCCCACGGTAAAGGTTTTTTCAATGCTTGTTGACTTGATCTATCTTCCTACAGCACCGGATATCCAAATTAAAGGTGTTTCTACCATTCTTGATCAGCAGGGCAACATCATTGAAGTGATAGTGCATTGTGGAAACTGAAAAAATGTTTTGGATAATAAACTGATTTCTTTACGCGTTAATGTTGGGAATTTTTTTCTAGCTGAGTCACAAATATAAAATAGTTTGTCTATACTTTGTGAAAATAAATTTCTTTTGGCAGTTCGTTATTCAATAGCCATGTCTGACTACATTGTTGATACGTTTGAAGATCGAAGAATAAAGCAGGACCCCATACCGGGTAACCTGGAACGGGTACTTAACAAAATCCAAATGACAACACTGCTGCAGCTTGAAAGCATCGGTTGGCGGCTATGGTTTGTCAGAAGAACTTTATTTCAGCCTGTCATGCCAGTGGTTTATGATCCCAGCTACAGTTTTACGGCTATTATTGAAGAAGATGGCTCAAGCAACATCGATCATGGAATGACTTTTCGGCCAGATTGAACTAAAAAAACCCGCAAAGGCGGGTTTTTTTTGGTTCCAATCAACTCGTTAAAGATTAGCGACCCAAAATGTCATCAACTTCTTCTTGTGACAAATATTGTGCTTCGTAATTACCTTCACCAATATATTTCTCAATATAGTAAACATATGCCTTTAAATGACTGGCAGAACCATTCAACAGGTTTTGATAAAGCTGTAAAATGGACTCTTCCTTGGTATACACCATTCCACAGCCATATTGATCCTCGATTACTTCACTGGAATCGACGATCTCTTCCGGGCAATAGATAATGTCGTGCATGTCAAGCTCTTCAATAAGCGCTCCAACATAAAGTGCATCCAAAAGGCCTTTTTTACCCTGATCAACTAGCGCGTTATAGTTGATCGTAAAATAAGTGCCCCATTCATCACCGGTAAACTCACCAACATCATTATCTGTGTTTGGATCTTCCAATCCAAATTCATCCATTACTTTAAGCACTGAATCAGTGTGTCGTTGTTCAGATGCAGTAATATTGAAAAACACCTCGGCAGTAGGGTAAAGCTCGCTAAACGTGATATAAACATCACGAGCCAGTTTTTCCTCTTCTCTCATAAAGGCCAGGTGGGTTGTTTCGTTATAATCTAACGCTCCCTTAGCTTGTGCAGAAACCCAGTTTTCTGGTGTTAAAACGCCGCCACCAAGAAAAATGACTGACAGGAACGCTAAAATTATGAATTTCATGTAAGTCTTCATAATAATCACACTCCTATATATATAAACAAAACCATACAGTGTTGTCTTATGGATAAGAAACACTGCTTTTAGCTTCGGCGTTTATTGCCTAAGCAAAGGGTAAACCAGTTACAACATACCCTCCTTATTAATAGTCATAGACTGATATATGAGGTTTTACATTGTCCATTATCAATTATGGAAAAATTATATGGTCATGTCGGGGAAATAATCGGAATTTATAATCCAGGGCAAATTAAAAAAATTGTTGTCTAAATGCTCAATAACAAGGCGGGTGTCTTGCTATCATGATGAACAGACAAGGAGTGAGTGGAAATGAAAAATATGATGATGCATATGACAACTTTGGGTTTTGTCATGATCTTGACAGCAATGCTTGCCGGTTGTGCTTCAAGTTTACAGGGTGATGTCTATACGCGGGACGAGGCACGCAAATCACAGGTTGTTCGCATGGGGACGATTGAGGCGTTACGTCCTGTCAGGATTGAAGGTACAAAAACCAACATTGGTTCAGGTGCTGGTGCAATTATCGGTGGGGTTGCCGGAAGTGGCGTAGGTAGCGGTAAAGGTCAGACAGTGGCGGCGGTTATTGGAGCCGTTGCCGGTGGCATGGCGGGTGCAGCCATAGAAGAAGGATATACGAGAACACAGGGTGTGGAAATTATTGTCAGAGAAGATAATGGTGACTTGCGCGCTTATGTGCAGGTGATGAGTGAAGGGGAAATCTTCCGTGTTGGGGAGAGGGTTCGGATCTTGCTGGTCAATGGCAATGCGCGGGTTTCGCATATCTACTAAATGCCAGGTACATTGAAGTTAGTCTTCGTTGGTGTGGCGGGCATTTTTCAGGAGGAGATTGATTTGCTCCTGTTGCGAGGAACTGGTTGCATTAAACCAGGCACCGATCAGGTAATGCTCTTGTGAAAGCCTGCGTATATGCATGACCTGGCATTCAATGAAAACTCCAGGCTGCATGTTTTCATACTCATTAACCGGAATAATCTGAAATTTATTGCTTATTTCCAGGCCGATTCCTTGATCAGCAAGTCCGTTTATTACGGACTGGGTAATAGCCAGGCTGATACCTGCTTCTGAAATATCATTGGCCCGAACCCGAAAATCCTGGTCCGATTGATTTACTACCCTGAATTCGAGCTCAAAGGTATAGCGGGGGAAATGCCGACGTTCGATCATGGTTGTTCCAGTAAAATTCCACTTATTTTGTAAGTTTAGACCGTTCCTCAATAGATTTATCATGCAAAATGAATATCTTAAGGGATTATAGGCATGTCATGAAAACCGGGGTAAGGGTTTTTATCCAGGTCTTTTAAAATATTATGGATAATAAGCACGAATAACCGGATACGGGGTATTTTCCAGGTTTTTCGAAAAACGCCACAAATGAGGAGAAAATGAATGCGAATATTAATGATGGTTCTGTTACTGGTTGTTCCCCTGAGTCAGGCTGCTGCAGAAGAGGAGTCACTGACGGTCTCTGTCAAACGCCTGACTTTGGATACCGCTACCCGGATTGCCCAGGGTGCAATTCAAAGCTGTCGTGAAAAGGGTGTGCAAATTGGGGTAACTGTCGTCGATCGCAATGGCATTGAGCAGGCTGTGTTGCGCGATACGCTGGCACCACAAATTACACTGCCAATCAGTAAAGGCAAGGCGCTGGCAGCGGTGAATTTTGGTGTTGCAACTTCCGCTCTAGCCGACAGGGCAAATACGCCTATCGGTCGTGTTCCAGGCCTGGTTATGTCGACCGGTGGATTACTGGTTGAAGCCGGTGGTGTGATGTATGGCGCTGTCGGGGTCAGTGGTGCTCCTTCGGGCAAAACCGATGAAGAATGCGCCCAGGGTGGTCTGGATGCTGTGCTTGAAGACCTGGAAATGGCGATGTAAACCACAGCCTGAAGTACTGGCTAACGGGGACTACCCATGTAATAAAGCGTGGTTTTTATTACACCGGGAAAATCCCCGTTATCTTTTACTTCATGCAATACTTCTTGAAAAGCCGGTCGCAGTGAAAAGGGCGGGGCACTGATATCAACACCCGAACCAAGTCGCAAGCGACTGTCCGGTCCTGAAGGCTTGTCGATATTGGGTGTAAATTTTCCACCGGGCAGGTGCTCAGTGACTATGATGTATTGAAAGTCAGGGAACTGTTTCAATATTGCTGCAATGGCATGGTTGGATAAATGTTGCAGCACCTGGCGGACAATCAATACATTGCCTGAAGGTAGTTTTTCCCGGGTTGCATCGATACAGGAAAACCTGACAGCAGCCTGCTCAAAATTTTCCCGGTTATATTCAATCAGTTCATTGACGATGTCACAGCCATGATATGAACTGCATAAATCCGTGATTTGCCTGCCTATCGCGAAATCGCCGCAACCGAGGTCAACGAGGGTGGGTGGTGTATCGAAAGAGGATAAAAAAATCCCGACCTGTTCTAGATAGGGTCTTACAAGTTTTTCATCGTGGCTGCCGCTGCCTGAATAAAAAGCGTGCCCATTTTCAGTCCCCCAGTAAGCATTTTTGTAAACAGTGCTGAACAAACGGGGTAAATCCATTTGCGCTAGTTCACGTAATTTGGATTTTTTTAACCTCGCAGTTTGGGTTTTCTGATGGTTGAGTGTCACGACATCTATGGTCCTACAGGATAGAAAATTCGGTAGTTCCATCGCGCTTGTCGATTGTCATGTTCATTTCACAGTGACCATCGATTTTTTCTGCTTCCTGGCCACTGCAGGGGCACATGCTGGAGATTTCCTGGTAGAACACGCTGAGTTTTATAATCAGTTGCTGTTCATCTTCATTCTGACTGAGCAGGGAACACTGCAAGCCATCCTGTTCAAACAGGCCTGAGAACCGGGCAACCTGTTTTAACGGTAATTGATAGGGTTCAAGTCGCTGTAATTCCTCAAGTAACTCTTGCTGGAACCGGGGTGTTCCCCATGCTTGCAGTAATTTGCGGTAGTTTTTTCATGATCAGATGATAAATAAAAAAAGGGCGGCCATGTCATCATGGCCGCCCTTTTCAGCAAGCATAAGCTGAGATTACTTGGCTGCTTCGCGCTCTTTCACTTCCTTGATGACCTGTTCAGCAACACTGTTAGGGCATCCTGCGTAGTGTGAAAATTCCATTGAGAACTGGCCACGACCGGAAGTCATGGTACGCAGGTCACCAATGTAACCAAACATTTCACTCAATGGGGCATCAGCCTTGATACGTACGCCGGTAGGTCCAGCTTCCTGGCCCTGGATCATGGCGCGGCGACGGTTCAGGTCACCAATAACGTCACCAACGTGATCTTCAGGTGTGAATACATCGACTTTCATGATGGGTTCCATCAGCTGAGGAGCTGCTTTGGGAATAGTCTGTCTGTAAGCGCCTTTCGCTGCAATTTCGTAGGCAATCGCAGAAGAGTCAACTGCGTGGTATGCACCGTCAGTCAATGTGACTTTTACATCAAGTAACGGGAAGCCTGCCATGGTGCCTTTATCCATGCTCAGCTTGAAGCCTTTTTCAACAGCAGGCCAGAATTCACGTGGAACGTTACCACCTGTGACTACTGATTCAAACTGGTAACCTGCATTCTGTTCGGCAGGTTCAACAACGTAGTCAATCTTTGCATACTGACCTGAACCACCAGACTGTTTCTTGTGCGTGTAGCTGTCTTCAACGCGCTGGGTGATGGTTTCGCGATAGGCAACCTGTGGTTTACCAACGGTAACATCAACGTTGTGAGTACGTTTAAGGATATCAACCTTAATATCAAGGTGTAATTCACCCATGCCCTTGATAATCGTCTCGCCTGATTCTTCATCAGTCTCAACGCGGAATGAAGGGTCTTCCTGCATCATTTTGTTGAGGGCAATACCCATTTTTTCTGAACCGGCTTTATCTTTTGGCGCAATAGCAATCGAGATAACAGGATCCGGGAATACCATCGGTTCCAGTGTGGCAGGGTTTTTCTGATCAGCCAGGGTATGACCGGTCTGGGTGTTTTTCAGGCCAACAAAGGCAACAATATCGCCGGCCTGACAGGAGTCGAGCTCGATACGGTCATCAGCATGCATTTCAACAATGCGGCCAATACGTTCGGTTTTACCGGTGAAGGTATTCAGTAAAGTATCGCCTTTGTTGACAGTACCGGAATAGATGCGGGTAAATGTCAGGGCGCCAAAGCGGTCATCCATGATTTTGAATGCCAGGGCGCGTACAGGGCGGCTGGCATCAACAATGGCTTTTTCGCCGGTTTCATTACCTTCTATGTCGACTTCAGGCTGGGGTTCGACTTCCATCGGGTTAGGCAGGTAATCAACAACCGCATTAAGTACTGGCTGAATACCCTTGTTCTTGAATGCAGAGCCACAGTAAGTCGGGAAGAAGTCCAGGGCGATGGTACCTTTACGGATGCAACGTTTGATGTCTTCGATTGATGGCTCTTCACCTTCCAGGTAGGCTTCCATCAGGTCGTCGTCCTGCTCAACAGCGGTTTCAATCAGTTGTTCACGGTATTCTTCAACTTTGTCGACCATGTCTGCTGGAACATCTTCCAGAGTGATAGTTTTCAGGCAGACCTGTATCATCCCAGATCCAGGCTTTGCGGGTCAGCAGGTCAACAACACCTGACAAAGTCGTCTTCGGTACCGATAGGTAAAACCATAACCAGAGGGACAGCGCCAAGTACATTTTTAACCTGGTCAACAACGCGGTAGAAATCAGCACCCAGGCGGTCAAGCTTGTTAACCAGGATAATACGGGCAACTTCTGATTCGTTTGCATAACGCCAGTTGGTTTCTGACTGGGGTTCAACGCCGCCGGATCCACAGAAAACACCCACGCCACCATCAAGTACTTTCAGGGAACGGTAAACTTCGATAGTGAAGTCAACGTGTCCCGGGGTGTCGATGATGTTCAGGCGGTGACCGTCCCATTCACAACTGGTAGCCGCTGACTGAATGGTAATACCGCGCTCGCGTTCCTGGTCCATGAAGTCGGTAGTTGCTTCACCATCATGAACTTCACCGGTTTTATGCACTTTACCGGTCAGTTTGAGGATACGCTCTGTAGTCGTGGTTTTACCGGCATCTACGTGGGCGAAGATACCAATGTTTCTGTACTTGGCTAAATCAGTCATTTTTCTGTCCTGAGGTTAAAAATTGGGGAATCTGTCATTCGGTACGACCACTTGAATGGCTGACTGATTTTGAGGCAGTCGCCGAATGGTTCCGCTTGGAAATTTCCCGGTTAAAAAATTAGTCGCGCGATTATAGACGAATACGGCAAAAAATCCATGCCGGGGATAAAAATTACTTTTTTGAAAAGGGGCTGGAGGGCTGCAGAATACCTGTAATTCGATTTGCTGGTCATAGTCGGAAAAACCCCCGCATCTTCAATAATCCTGCCGGGCGCTATTCACATCCATGCCGCCTGGATGTGGCCCTCCATGGCCACTTATACCTGCAAAATTAAGGGATACGGGTATTTCTTCTCAGGAGGGGATGGGCTTAGTTTTTGTACTTTTTGTGGCAGCCTTTACAGGATTTTCCCAGGTCTTTCATAGCGTTACCGACGCTAGCCTGGTCACCGGACTGTGCCGCCGTATGCAGATCAGAGGCAGCTTTACGGAAATCAGCCGTTTTCTGTTCAAAATCTTCAAAATCCATCCAGATGTCGGCGAGTGCGGCAGAATCTTCGGATTCTGAGTCTTCCGGAAAACCGGCCAAAAGATCAAGCGAAGCGGCGCTGGCAATATCCTTTGCATGCGTTTTTACTTTTTCGGCATCGTAGGGTGTTTTCCCCTTGAGCATGCCGCCAATGGCTTTCGTGTTCCAGCTTAAAACATTCATAACGCCCTGACGGTATTCGATTTCTTTTTCGAAGACCGCTTCTTCGTCGGCAATTGCAGTGCCTGTCGTGGCACCAAGTAAAGTTAAGCTGACGAGATAGCTGGTCATTTTTGTACGGGATAGGAAATTACGCATTTTTTACTCCGAAATATTAAATTTGTCGTCTCAGGCAAACGCTGACCCGACGGGGTATCTAGAAAATACTAGCTGACATTGCTTAAAGTGCAATCCGGAAAATACTAGGAATTCTCATGGTTATCTATTTCTCCCAGGGCATTAAAGTCATCCAGAATCACGTAGATAGATGGTACCAGGAACAACGCAATAATAGTCGCCGTTAACAGTCCAAATGCAATACTACTTGCCAGTGGAATCAGAATCTGTGCCTGCAGGCTTTTTTCCAGCAGTAGCGGTAACAGCCCGGCGATGGTCGAAATGGATGTCAGCAGAATGGGACGGAAACGTGCAATACCAGCCTGCAAGGCGGAACTGTGCACTGGAATGCCTTGTGCCCGGGCTTCACGGATGAAGACCACCAGTAGAATTGAATCATTTACCACCACGCCAAACAGCGATGCCATGCCGACAATGCTGGGCATGGTCATATCCAGGCCCATGAAATAGTGACCAAAGATCACTCCAATTAAAGCAGTCGGAATGACGGACATAACGGTCACAGGGGCCAGGTATCCCCGAAACTGCAATGCCAGCAGAATATAAACACCAATCATGCCGAGTAAAACATTACGCACAATGGATTGCCCTGTCTGGGCTGATTCTTTGCTCTGGCCCTGGATGTCAATTCGCACGTCCGGGTAACGTTTCTTTAGTTGCGGGAAGATATCGGTTTGGGCCAGGGTTAAAATTTCCTGCGCATTGGCGATGTCTCTTTGCACATCCCCCTGCAGAGTGACTGTCCGTTGGGCGTTGATGCGGTGGATTCGGGCCCAGCCCCGGGTTTCCTCTATTTCTGCCACAACAGGCAGGGGAATCAGGTCGCCATTGGCATTGGTGACAGAAAACTGTTCAAGGTCATCCAGGGTGGCGCGGTCTTCGGCATCAAAACCCAGGTCGACTTCGTAAATTTCAGGTCCAACCGGGAATTCGTCAATCTTGGAGCCCTGGAATGCAGCACGTACCTGGTCGGCCACGGTTCGGGCATTGATGTTCAAAGTGGTCGCGGACTCTTTTAAATGCAGGCGAAATTCACGCTTGCCGGGCCTGAGGTCATCACTCAGGTCGGTCACTCCGGCAAAAGATGCAAGCCATTGCTTGAGTTCGTAAGAGGCTGCCTTGACGTTATCAATATTGTTGCCCAGCAGGCGGATATCAATAGCCCGTCCACCGGGACCAATGGTTGGTTCACTGAAGTTCAGGGCAATGACGTCACTGGGCGTGCCAGTTAATTGCCGCCAGTGGTGGGTGATATCCCTGATAGCCGAGTTTCTGACTTCGGCACTGAGTAGATCAACTACGATTCGGGCTACATGAGGACCGCTTTCGTAAGCATCAGGATTCTCGCCGTATATCACGGTAACGTTTTCAATCAGGTCCTGTTGTTCAGGTTGCAGGTCCTTAAAGTGCGCATTGGTTTTCTCAAGAGCATGGGTTATCTGTTGAATCACTTCTTCAGCACGAACCAGGGGCGTCCCCTGGGGCATCAGCAGGCGTGCTTCAATGATGTCACCATCAATTTGGGGAAAGCCGACAAATTTCAGTTTGCCTCCGGCGGGTAGGGCTATTGCAAACAGCATCAGCATGATAACGATGCCCAGGGTCAGGTAACGTTGTCTGATCGCTTTTTCTAGCAGGTTGCCGAACCAGTCATTCTGCAGGCGGGCAAAGAATTTTTCGAATCCTGCCCGAAAAGCGGAAGGTTCACGCTTTTCTATATGACTGAGCGAGTGCCCCAGGTGATGGGGCAGGATGAGGAAGGCTTCTAACAGGCTGACTGTCAGTATGATAATCAATACAATTGGAAGGACACGCAGAATCTGTCCAATCTCGCCGGTGATAAAAGCCAGTGAACCAAACACCAGCACGGTAGTGGCAAAGGAAGAGGCAATGCCGGGCAGTACCTGTTTTACCCCAAGGTACGCGGCGCGCATGGGCTTATCGCCCTTGTTGAGCCTGGTGGCGATGTTTTCTGCAATGACAATGGCATCATCCATTAAAAGACCGATGCCGATAAGCAGACCTACCATGGAAATCATGTTGATCGTAATGCCGGTAAATGGCAGAACAAACAGGCCTCCAAGAAATGCTACAGGCAGGCCCATGGTGACCCAGAAACTGTAGCGGAAACTGAAAAACAGCCAGATAATCAGAAATACCAGGAACAGGCCCTGTGCTCCGTTACGTACCAACATGTTCAGGCGATCCTTGACGATAGAGGAACGATCCTGTGTCAGGGCAAGCTTGATGCCGATGGGTGCCAGCTGGTTTTCTTTTTCCACAAAGCTGCTGATCTCGTTATAAACATTCAACAGGTCCTGGGAACGGGTTTTGGTAATGTTGAGAACTGCGGCCTGCTTTTCATTGAACAAAATCTTTGTTTCCACCGGATCGAAGCGATGTGTGATTTTCGCAATATCGCCCAGGCGAATGGTTGCGCCACTGGCATTGGAAATTACCACCATGTTTTCGAAAGACGTGATGTCCTTCGCCTGGTCATCGAAACGCAGCAGGATATCTTCGTGTGAGCTTTCCAGTTTTCCTGCAGGAGTGCCGACACTTTGCTGTTGGATAACCCTGGCAATATCATTGGCTGACAGGCCATACTGGCGTAAACGCCAGGCAGGTATTTCGATACGGATCTGGTGAGTGGCAAAGCCCTTGATTTCCACGCTCGCCAGTGCAACGTTGGCCGAGAGTCGGGCTTTAAAATCTTCTGCGTAGGCTTTTAATACGACCGGGTCTTCCGGTCCGGTGATAGCAACAGAGACCACCGCGTCTGTCCGCCCCAGTTCCTCGATCACGGGTGGTTCTATCGCGTCTGGAAAGTCATTGATGCTATCGATAGCCGATTTGATGTCATCAAGAAAACGCATCATGTCGGCTTCTTCGCGCATGACAGCAGTTGCTTTGGCCAATCCTTCCTGCGCTTCACAGCGAATCTCATCCAGGTCGGAGATGCTTTCAACCCCATTTTCGATACGCCTGCAGATTGCATCTTCGACTTCATCTGTGGTGGCGCCTTTGTAAATGATGCTGATCTGGACTTTCTCATTTTTTAAAACGGGAAAAGTTTCCCGTTGCAGGCTCGGCAGGGAAATAATACCGAGCAGCATGATGGCGAACATCATCAGGTTGGCAGCAACCGGATGTTGAGTAAACCAGCGGATCATGATGCGTCTTCTTTGTTCGTTTTGTCGTTCAGCAATTGTTGCAGCTTGAGGTCAGCTTTTGGCGCCAGCAACATGCCGTCAATAGCGGGTACCAGGTCAGACACAACCACGGTTTCATGCGGCTTGATGCCGGATTGAATCACGCTGATCTGTTCCTGGCTGAATAGAACCTCTATATCGCGCTGCTCCAGGCGTTTGTCTGCAGTCATGATGTAGGCTTTGCCGTTTCTGATGGCACTGCGGGGAATAATGACCCGGCCGGGCTGCACATGTCCCTTTAAAATGACGCGTACAAACATCCCTTTTGATAAAGGCGGGCGGTAGCCGGGTTTGATTTTTTCCAGGGGGTTGTCAACGGCAACAACAATGCCGATGGTTCTGGTCTGGGCATCGACATTATCGGTAAAGCGGACAAACTCCGCTTCCCAGCTGGCAGTGTGGCCGCCCATATCGAGTTCCAGGTGGGGTTTAAAGCCAGTGAATTCATTCAGGTTCTGATTGATCTGGGCAATACTGTGTAACGTGTTTTCCCGTCCAATAAACAGGTTGCGTAACGAGGAAATGGGAACCTGGGTAACAATTTCGACGCGGTCAACCGAATCACCTTCAAACAGGTTCTGTCCCTGGGTAACAAACTGCGCTGTTTCGATCTTCATGTTGGCAATTCGCAGGTTAAAAGGCGCCATCACAACGGTGTTATCGAGGTCACGTTCAGCCTGTGCCAGTTGAGCTTCAAGTTTTTTACGTTGCGTGGGAACCAGCGCGATTGTATTTTCCAGGTTCTGCACAGCTGCTTCGCTGTTAAGCGCAGCACGCTCTGCTTCATCCACACTGCTTTGTGATGTTGTGCCTTTTTTGGCAAGCTTGCCTAAACGGGACAGTTCTCTGTTGGCAATAATCCGGTTACGTTTTTCAATGGCCAGGGATGCGCCGGCATTTTTTTCCTGGACATCCAGCTCGGCCAGCTGGGCATTGGCGGTGGCAACATCCAGTTCATAGTCGACCGGGTCTATTTTAAATAACAGGGTACCCTGTTCAATGATTTCACCATTTCTCAGGCGAGGGTGGGTTTCAATAATTCTTCCGGTGACCTGTGCAACAGCCGTCCATTTCTGTGCCGGTTGCACGATGCCGTATCCTTCAGCCTGTGGAACAAGGTCAACGACGGGTGCTTCAATAACACGCACATGGCGTGTGACTTCCTGTTCTGCAATCTGTACTGGTGGCTGCTTGCCGCTCTTCATAAACATCAATACAGCGACGCCAAGAATAACTGGCGGAATAATCCAGGCCTTATGCCATTTGGTCTGAGGTAATTTGATCATGATAGGTTGTATCGCGTTGTGGGGCAGTCCCCGATAGCGCTAACTATAGTGGACTATTGTCGACGCTGAAAGAGAATAAAGCCGCTAACAATCAGAAGCATTCCAACCAGGTGAAACCAGTAAAGTGATTCGTCAAGAAAGACTGAAGCCAGTACAGCGGTAAATACGGGAATCAGGCAAATGAAAAACCCTGCCATGCTGGCACCGATCATGGCAACACCCTTGTTCCAGAAAAGGTAGGACAGGATGGATGGAAAAATGGCGATATATAAAAAACTGCCGGTGATCAACGGACTGATTTCCGGCAGCGGGTTTGTTGTGATATCCCAAAGGAAAAAAGGCAACAGCAACAGGCTGCCAATCACAAAGGATGCCCCCAGAAAAGACAAGGGATGAATATTTGGTCTTTTACGCAGTAACACTGAGTAAAATGCATACACCAGGTTGGCAAGCAGCATCCAGAGGTCGCCAGCTGTAAATGCCATGGCAGTCAGTATCTGTATGTCGCCACGTGAAACAACCAATAAAGCACCGCTAATGCTGATGGCAACACCCAGAGAGGCCAGCAGGCCGGTTCGTTCTGCAAATAACAGGCTGGTAAGCACGACAATCATGGCCGGCATGGTGGTTTGTATCAGCGCGATGTTGGTTGATGTTGTGGTATGGGCGGCCTGGTAAAGCAGGGTGTTGAAAAGGCTGATGCCGAGCAAGCTCAGTAGTGTGATGATTGGCCAATGGCTTTTAAGCTGGCTTAAATCCCTGCGCATGTATCGCCAGGTAAAAGGTAGCAGAATTAGCGTGGCAAGCCACCAGCGACCGGTTGATAAAGCAATAGCGGAAATGTCGTTATGCAGGAGCCGGGCGACGATCACATTGCCGGACCAGAAGAAAACGGTCAGGGTCAGTAAAAGATAGGCTGTTGCATGGGGTGCCGGCATTAAATTGCATGTGCAGATGTTTATGGCAGGTTAAGCCAAAGACTACACCAGCAAGTCAGCCTCTGCTATCCCGTGAGAGGACAAAGTCCCCGGCACGCAAAAGAAATTGTTTTTGTTGGATCCTTTTGGTTGTCAGTACAGGCCTGATTCAGCGTTCATGATCATCAGGGCATTCAGTAATAACAAGGTGGCGCCAAACAACAGGACTCCCCACAACAACAGGCGATGAAAATAGCTGGGTGAATATTTTTTCACAGTCATTCTCCTACTCATAACTGTTTCCTTTAGTAACAGTATAGCTTTCCATTAAGCAAGAATCATACCTGCTATTTTTCGGGTTTTTAGGCCATTTTTAGCCAAAAAAACAGCTACTTAAGGGTGTTTTTGGTGCGCAGAGAGAAATTTATGCACCGGCAACGTGCAAAATTTGGACAGGGTTGAAGCTTTTAATCTTTATGCCAGTTGTTTTACGGCCACCTTGGAATTACGTTGGTAATTATAAAGTGCACGACGCTTTTTAGGCAGGATGGCTAAATCGGCACGTTTGAAGCCGCGTTCCTGGAACCAGTGCATCGTCTGGGTAGTTAATACAAACAGTTGTTCAATACCGGCTGCCGCTGCATTTTTTTCCATGTAATCAAGCAACATGTCGCCCTTGCCACCAGATTGGTAATCCGGATGGATGGTAATACAGGCCAGTTCGGCAATCCTGTTGCGAGGAAAATCGTAGCGGGCTGCACAGCCGATAATCATGCCATCACGCTCAACAACAACAAAGTTGCCAATTTCGGTTTCAAGTACATCTCTCGAGCGTTTAACCAGGCTGCCCTTTTCTTCCAATGGCGTGATCAGCTCGATAATGCCGGCCACATCATCTATGGTTGCAGGACGAATGGTTTCGTAGGCCTCGGCAGTCACCAGAATGCCGGCGCCGTCACGGGTGAATAGCTCTTTTAACAAGGCACCGTCAATTTCACGTGAAACAATGTGAACACGTTTAACTCCGGAACGACAGCTATAGGCAGCATTGTCCAGGTAATGCCGGGTCTTATCTGAGAGTTTTTTTCTGCGCTTGATAAAGGTATCCAGTGCCGCCGGGGTCAGATGATTGATACTGGTTTTGCGACGAATCAGATCTTTTTCGTCTGTCAGGTAAATCAGTTTGTCGGCATGCAGGGCAATGGCTACCTTGGCAGCAACATCCGTCGCGCTCAGATTGAAAATCTCACCAGTAGGTGAGTATCCCAACGGTGAAAGCAAAACGATATTGCCATTGTCCAGTTGCTGCTCAATGCCGGAAGAGTCGATTCTTCTGACTTCGCCGGTATGCCCGTGGTCAATACCGTTCAGAACACCAATAGGCTTGGCCGTGACAAAATTACCGGAAGCCACGCGTATGCGGGTTCCGGCCATCGGTGAATTAGCCAGACCCTGTGATAACAAGGCTTCAATTTCCAGGCGCACACTGCCAACAGCTTCCTTGACGCCAACCAGGGTTTTGTCATCTGTTATACGTAAGCCGTTAGCGTATTCAAGTTGCAGGTTTTTCTGTTTCAGGTTGGATTCAATCTGTGGCCTGGCGCCATGCACGAGAATCAGGCGGATACCCAGTCCCTGCAACAGGGCAACATCATGAACCAGGTCAGTAAAACATTCATCAGCAACAGCCTCGCCATTAAACGCAATGACAAAGGTCTTGCCACGATGTGCATGGATATAGGGCGATGACGACCTGAACCAGCTTACGAACGAATTGTCATTGTTGGATGAAGGCATGTTCCTGATTGGCCTGATTTAGTGGTGTGTCTGTTTTAATTATCGGTTCAGGTGTTGAAAACTTCAATAGGGGCAGGGAGTTATCTGTATAACATCAGTTTATTATTTGCGTTTTTGAATAACCTATTACGTGCCTGGTCAGGTCGGTCGGATCAAGTGTAGCGGAGCCGACTAAGTAGTATGTTGTCTTAAGTTAATAGCAAAACTTTTGGATCATATCCTGTAACAATTTCACACCGGGTTTGATTTGGTCAAGTGCCAGAAACTCATCTGGCTGATGGGCCTGGTTAATACTGCCCGGACCCATGATGATGGTTTGCATGTTCATCTCGTTGAAAAACGGTCCTTCTGTTCCAAAAGCAACTGCCTGTGCCTGGTAGCCGGTCATTTCCTCGGCGGCTTTGACAATTGCGGACTCTGCTGGTGTTTCCATGGACGGAATACCATCAAACAGCGGCGTCTGCTCAATCTTTAAACCGGAATCTGCCAGGCGCTGATGCAGTCGGCTGGATAATTCATTGCGCAGATCATCCAGTTGCATACCGGGCAGAGGGCGCAGATCAATATGCAACTCGCAGTCTGCACAGATTCGATTGGGATTGTCACCGCCATGTATATGACCGAGGTTCAATGTTGGAACCTCGATTTCAAATGCAGGATTCTGATATTTTTGTTGCAATTCGTTACGCCACTGGATAATTTCAGCCATCACTTCATGCATGCCTTCAAGTGCATTGTTGCCCAGGCCGGGGTCGCTGGAATGTCCTGACTGTCCTGTCAGTCGAATCGATTCCATCATGATACCTTTATGCATCCTGATAGGTTTAAGATCGGTGGGTTCGCCAATGATGGTGTATTTACCCAGCCGTTGATATCTTGGCTGCAAGGCTTTGGCGCCACACATGCTGGATTCTTCATCAGCTGTTGCAATAATGATCAAAGGCCGTTTCAGCTTTTTCAGGTCAAGGCCGCGAACGGCTTCGATGATGAAAGCAAAAAAGCCTTTCATGTCGCAGCTGCCCAGGCCATAAAGCTTCTGGTTTTTTTCAGTCAGCCTGAACGGGGACTGTGACCAGCCGCTTTCATCGAAAGGAACAGTGTCGGTATGTCCTGATAGAACCAGTCCATCGGGTCCGCTGCCAGCTGTGGCAACCAGGTTGTATTTGCCGGGGTAGCCAGGGACCTCGAATATTTCAATGGTAAAGCCAAGGTCAGTCAGCCATAAAGAGAGCTGTTCAATAACGGACTGGTTGGACTGATCCCAGCGGGGGTTAACACTACTGACTGATGGTGTAGCAATCAGTTTTTCAATCAGTGAGATCAAACCGGGTGGTTGCTTAAGTTGAGAGCCTGACATTGGTGTAATATAGCTGCGCTATGCTGGATTGGAAACAACTGGAAAACTATCAATTTACTCAGAGCCTGTCACCCGGAGAATGGGCCTGGGAGTTTTTGCGCCGAAATAAGACTTACCAGAAGGAATGGCAGGACTTCATGATAACCTGGCAAGCGCTGGAGGCTGAATATGGCAAACCTCCCAACCGGGATTTCTGCGCGTGGAAGCAGGATAAACGCGCCTGGGTGTCTGCTGCAGAATGCAGTGAGTCAGACTGCCGGGTTGACCAGGACAAGGTATTGATTGAATGTGCGTTGGGAGCACGCTGGGGATTTTACAAGTTCCCACCCGATCCGGCTGATGATCATGCGGTGGCGGAGAATCGCCTGACCTGGAGAGAGGTTACTTCAGACAAATTTTTAAATGAGTTAACCGTTGAAGATACTGATTACCTGGGAGGGGAAAGCTCCAGGCTGGCATTGGGCTTTGATTTAGCAAAGCCACTCAGGGAACAACTCGAGCAGGCCAAACGTTATCTGCAGCTGACGCAGAAACAGCGTCTCAGGCAAGGACTGTTTCAATTAAAAAACCTGGAAAACCAGCGTGAATATTTAACTTTGTGCCTGAGGTATATCGATGCTCTGGCTGCGGGTTTTGATGAAGCAACTGTTCTGCAGTCAATGCCAGGGGGGAATGCGCGCTTGTCCAGTGATTCCCAGTTTTACCTGGATAAAGGTTATCTGGATTTGCTAAAGCTGCCAGACTGATGCGATAAGGTTGATGATTTATTAACTGTCTGGATTATTCAATTTCTTCAATATAGGTTCGTTCTATCGGCGACTGAACGTAGCGTTTTTTGCCATTTACTTTTGTCCAGAAATAGTAATATCCCTTGGCCGGTTCCGATGTTACTTTTCCATCGATAACTTCCCAGCTTTTAACGTGATCGCCGACGGCATAAGTGACCCGGTAGTTCCCTTCCAGCCAGGTAACACCGAGGCGGGAAAGCCTGTTTTGCTGTTCTTCGCTGCAGCCAGTGATGAGCAGCACTGGCAAAATGCCCAGTAGAAGCTTATTCATCTGATTTTATCCTTTGAGTATCAGCCTGTTCCTTGCGTAAGGCTTGTAATTTATTTAAAACATGTTCGGCGCGTTCAATGCGGGCCTTTACGCTGGTATTGTCCGGTGTCAGTTTGAGTAGTGATTGCCATACGGCAACCGCCTGTTCAAGCTGGCCATCGCGATAAAGTTGATCGCCTACCGAAAAAAGAATTTCAGCCTGTTGCTTGAGCGTCGAATCCAGTTTCTGCATCAGTTGCCGGGCATGTGAATTGTCTGGTGATAGCGTGTATTACTTCTTCGAGCAGTACCTGGGCTTCCAGGTAGGCTCCTTTTTCTATCAGGTTTTCAGCTTCCTGGATAAGTTGCTGTTCAGATTGCTGTTTATGGATTTTCCGGGTTTGTTGAAGGGCATACTGGTAAGTACGGTTAATGGCTTCGTAACGTTTTTTTGAATCTTCAGACTGTTCGATCTCGTGAACAAGTTCACCACAGGTATTGGCCAGTTCCAGGTTATGTTGTTTCTGGTAATCAATGCAGTGATTGAGTTCCTCAATCTTGCTTTCCAGTTGAACACCTTTTAGCAACAGACCGGTTTTAGCCTTGATGTCGGTCGGGCCGTTTGAGCTGATGTTTCTCAATATTTTCTGTTGGTCTAACAATGCTTGTGTTTCGGCAATTAACAAGTGTTGGTAGAGTGTCTGTTTTTCATGTTGCCAGGCCTGTTGCAGGTTTTCCAGGGCGTTGTTTATAGCAGTACTGTCAGGGTGTGCTTTTTATGCTTCCTGCAGTATGCGGATCGCATCCGCCCAGTTCCCCTGTTGGCGTAAAGCTTTGGCTTCGGCAAGAGAATCGCCCGGTTTGTTCTGAGTGCCTTTATCAGAAGTGGAAAACGGTGCAGTAGTACAGCCCGCCATAACAACCGCAGTGAGAAATATTAGCAGTGTCAAATAGTTGGTTTTCATGAGTCTGAGAGTAGCTTATCCAGCATCGCCTGAACGACATCACTGTAAGCATGACTGATGCCAGTGACCTGGTAAACATGCGCAGGCTGCTGGCGTCCCCGTATTGTAATATTGCCCATCGAATGCCCCTGGATTTTTTCGTCAACTTGTGGCTGGTTCTTGGTCGCTGCATGCATGGTAATACCACCCGGGGCGGACAGTGAACACAAGCGTGAAGCAAGGTTAACCGTATCTCCGATCACGGTAAACTCCATGCGGTCTTCTCCGCCGAGATTGCCTGCCATCATTTCTCCACTGCAGATGCCAATGCGAAACTGCAGTTTTTGCAAAGACTGTTTTTCACGTACCCGGTTCACCGCTTCGGTGATGGCCTGCATTAACAAGGCGCAGGTGATGGCGTGCAGTCCATGCAGTTCATCCTGTTCGGGAATGCTGAACAGTACCATCATGGCGTCACCAATAAACTTGTCAATTGTGCCGTGGCTGACATGTGCCGCCTGTGAAAACAGGTTGTAATAACTGTTTAGCATGTTGGCAGTTTCTGTTGGCGTCTGTCCCTCGGAAATCTGGGTATAACCGACAATGTCACAAAACAAAACGCTACCGCTAACCAGGTTGCCACCTAGCTGGTTATTCTGCTGGCTGATAAGATGTTGAGCAATACGTGGCGACAGGTAACGATGAAAGGTTTCTTCCAGCTGGTCTTTCTGTTTTTTCTCATGTGACAGTTGACGGAATGAACTCGCCAGTTTGCCGATTTCATCGCGGCGGTTTTCCAGGCCGTTATTTTCCTTATTAGCCGGATCTGTCTGCTCACTGCTGGCGGCCAGCTGGTGAATTGGCCTTGCCAGCCTGCGTGCCAGGGGGAAGACCAGTAAAACTGTAAACAGGATAAATACAGCCGTCACCGCAATCAGCAGGCTGCGCAGGGTCTCCAGTGACTCTTGCAGCGGGGTATTGTCGAGGCTGATGCGGGCATAACCAGCCAGTACATCTTTATAAAGTATTGGCGCGGTGAAAACGGTGCAGCTTGCAGCATGTTGGCTGTTATGATTATTCAGTAACTGGCAGGACCAGTTATTGAGCGAACTGTGAACTATCAAGGGATTGCGGATTATTGCCTGCGGCAACGAGTAACTGGCCACGGCTGTCATGAATATCCAGGCCTGCCAGGGACGGGTTTTTCAGTTGCTGCTCCAGCATCAACCTCAGTGCCGAAATATCGTCAGCCATCAGGGGTTCACTGCTGGCATGGGCCAATTGCTGCACGATAATGCCACCCATGCTTTTTGTCTGCTGTTCATAGCTGAACTCGTGCTGGGTGATCAGGTAGGTGCCGAGCAATCCCATGCCGACGGTGATCAGGGTGCTGATCGACAGGCTCCATTTCAGGGCCACAGGCATGGCCGAGTTTTCAAACTGGATCCAGAAGTCTGAAATTCTGTCACCCTATGGACTTTTTCTGTGGCTGGGTTTTAATTTCAGGTTGCATGGCTGATTATCGATGTAGTTCGTGTGGGATTCTATCATGGGGATGACGTGCCGGGTGGGTACGAGTCATAATAGGCCTCTCAGTTTTACTGGAAGCCAAAATTCAGATCATTGTGCAAAAATATAATTTTTACCTGTGATCCCAAATATTATTGAGTAATTGTTTATCTGCACAGCATTCAGGTGCAATTGAAAAGTTACTCCGGAGATAGATATGCCTCAGTACCGATCCAGAACAACAACACACGGCAGGAATATGGCTGGAGCCAGAGCTTTATGGCGTGCTACTGGTATGAAAGATGGTGATTTTGACAAACCCATCATTGCCATTGCCAATTCATTTACCCAGTTTGTGCCGGGACATGTGCACCTCAAAGATATGGGGCAGCTGGTGGCTCGTGAGATCGAAAAAGCGGGCGGTGTTGCCAAGGAATTCAATACCATAGCTGTTGATGACGGTATTGCCATGGGGCATGGTGGCATGTTGTATTCATTGCCTTCGCGTGACCTTATTGCGGATTCGGTTGAGTATATGGTGAATGCACATTGTGCTGATGCACTGGTGTGTATTTCCAACTGCGACAAAATTACTCCCGGAATGCTGATGGCAGCATTGCGTTTAAATATTCCGGCTATCTTTGTTTCCGGTGGTCCGATGGAAGCGGGCAAGGTACGCCTGGCTGACAGAGGGGAGATTAAGCTCGACCTGGTCGATGCGATGGTTTCGGCAGCGGATGACCGTGAATCAGATGAAGACGTGGCTGCTATTGAACGTTCAGCCTGTCCCACCTGCGGTTCATGTTCAGGCATGTTTACAGCAAACTCAATGAACTGTCTGACAGAGGCACTTGGTCTTTCATTGCCAGGTAATGGTTCATTGCTTGCCACACACGCTGATCGTGAGGAGTTGTTTCTTGAAGCAGGTCGCCGCATCGTCGGCATGGCAAGGATGTATTACGAGCAGGATGAGGCTGCTGTATTACCCCGGAATATTGCGACCTTCAAGGCATTTGAAAATGCCATGTCACTGGATATTGCCATGGGCGGTTCTACCAACACCGTTCTTCATTTGCTGGCAGCGGCGCATGAGGCGCAGGTTGATTTCACCATGAAGGACATGGATCGCCTCAGTCGCAAGGTGCCCAACCTGTGTAAAGTTGCACCTGCAACACCGCAGTACCACATGGAAGATGTGCATCGTGCAGGTGGCGTGATTGCTATTCTGGGTGAATTGAATCGTGCCGGCCTGTTACATGCAGATTGCCATACCGTTTATGCAGAAACATTGGCTGATGGACTGGTTGAATGGGACATTGGTAGTGAGACTGCCTCTGATGAAGCGCGGAGCCGTTTTCTTGCGGGACCAGGCGGGATTCCAACCCAGGTGGCGTTCAGCCAGGATACACGCTGGCCTTCTGCTGATACTGATCGTGAAAATGGTTGTATCCGGGATATGGAGCACGCCTATTCCAAAGATGGAGGCCTGGCTGTTTTATTTGGCAATATTGCAGAGCAAGGCTGTATTGTAAAAACTGCCGGTGTTGATATGAGCATGTTTGAAGCTGAGCAGTTGCGGTATACCACCAGCGTACCGACGTCGACATTGCGGGGCTTTGTGGGTCCAGCCCGCATTTTTGAAAGCCAGGACGCTGCTGTTGAAGCCATTCTGAGTGACCAGATTAACGAAGGTGATGTGGTGCTGATCCGCTACGAGGGCCCGAAAGGTGGTCCAGGTATGCAGGAAATGCTTTACCCAACCAGTTACCTGAAATCAAAAGGCCTGGGTAAGGCCTGTGCCTTGATTACTGATGGTCGTTTCTCTGGAGGTACTTCGGGTCTTTCAATTGGTCACTGTTCTCCTGAAGCTGCTGAAGGTGGCAATATTGGTCTTGTTGAGGAAGGTGATTTGATCAGTATTGATATTCCAAACCGAATTATTAATGTTGATATCAGTAATGATGAACTGACGCGCCGGCGTGAAGCAATGAATCAGAAGCCTAATGCATGGCAGCCTGAAAACCGTGATCGCCAGGTATCAGAGGCATTACGTGCCTATGCGGCGTTAACAACATCGGCGGCACGTGGTGCCGTCAGGGATTTGAGTCAGTTGGATTAAAAGCTTTTCACCACGAAGGGCACAAAGAACACAAAGAATTTCAGAGTAGATGCCATTGATCCATTTTGATCTGTAACAATAATCAGACCACAAAACAGGATAACGTTTCTGATAAAGTTTTCTTATAAAGATCACCGAACTTTGAACTTAAAATATACTCTGCGCTCAATGCGGTTCAATGCTAGCAATAACAATTCTTTGTGTTCTTTGTGCCCTTCGTGGTGAATATTTTCTAGAACGAGTCCCAGGATGATTTACTGCGTCTGCTCTGGACGCGCAGATGCGGCAGGATCAGTCCTATCAAAATACCACCAATAATCACTGCGGCGCCAATAATGAACCAGTCCTGTGCCGAGTCGTTGCTCAGTTCACGATTTTCCTGTTTCAGGTCTTCCAGTTCGCGTGTCAGGGTGGTGACCTGCTGTCTCAGGTCGTTTCTTTCATTGGTGACACGTATGGCATTCGAAGCGGTTCGTTTAATGCCGGAAAGCTCCTGCTCGAGGTTTTTCTTGTCGAGTGCCAGTGCGGCATGGGATTTTAGTAATTCATCATGTTCAGCCTGCAACGTGCTGAGCTTGGCCGATAACTGGCCGGGGGCGGCCTGTAATTCTTCCAGACGCTCCATGGCTCTCGCCAGTTTTTCGCGTGCAACAGGTTCACTGATCAGCTGGCGGGTCAATACATAACCTTCTTTGCCTTCCGGGGTCCTGACTTTCGAATAGCCGGATTCCTTGTTGCTTGAAATCAGTTCAAGCCGGGTGCCACTGGGTAAGCTGCGTGTGATTTTATGAGAGGAGCTTTCTCCAGTACGCATCATGATCTTGAATTGATCGGTGACATAACGAAAATCTGCTGCCAGCAGTGAAACTGAAGGTGTAAGCAGGAATAAAAGTAGAGTGATAGCAAACTTCATCACGTAAACCTCAATAATATTGGAAACAGGTGATACCACCACTAACGTTAGCTGGTGACAGGGAAACAGATCAGGTGATCGACCGCGGCACGTACCGTGACTTTCTTCCCGACTGGGTAATTACAATGACTGGGAAATAATGATAACAGAGTTTCTCCGGTTGGCAGAGCCAATGTGTAGAGAATTTCTGCACCCTTGAAGGCCCGCTCTACGATTGTGGCATTGATATTTCCTTCCTTGTCGGGAACGATGTCATCAGGTCGAAGCAGGATTTCCACCGTTGAATCCGGCTCAAAAATATAGGCGCGGTTGGCCTTGAGTGTGCCAAGAACCGTGTCGAACGTATCAGGTGCCGTGGCAGTCGCCTGGATAAAACGGCCCTGGCCGACAAAGTCCGCTACAAAACGGTGTGCCGGTTCGTGGTAAAGGTTATAGGGAGTATCCCATTGCAGAATCTGACCATCCTGCATGACACCGACCTTGTCAGAGATGGCAAAGGCTTCGTGCTGGTCATGCGTGACCAGGATGCCGGTAATACCTTCTTTTTTCAAAATATCCCTGACTTCAAGGCTCAGCCGTTCACGTAATTCAATATCCAGGTTGGAGAAAGGCTCATCCATCAGTAACAGGTTGGGATGTGGTGCCAGTGCACGTGCCAGGGCAACGCGCTGCTGCTGTCCGCCCGAAAGCTCATGTGGAAAGCGCTTCTGGTAACCTGTCAGGCCAACGGCTTCAATCATGTGTTCGACCTGTTCCAGCTGTGCATTACGTGCCAGTTGCCGCAGGCCGAAGGCAATATTCTGTTCGACAGTCAGGTGGGGGAACAGTGCATAATCCTGGAAGACCATGCCGATCTGGCGCTTTTCCGGCGGTACGCTGGCATTGTGCTGGGCGACGATATGTCCATTCAGACGAATTTCGCCAGCGGTGATCTGCTCAAAACCGGCGACGGCCCGCAAAGCGGTTGTCTTGCCGCAGCCACTGGGACCCAGCAGGCTGACGATTTCCCCGCGGTTTACGTGAAAGCTGAGCGAGTCAAAAATCTTCTCATCGTCATAGCGACAGGCGATATTGTCGACTTTCAGTAGCGGCATCGGAGTTTGATTAGTCGATCAGGAATTCAAGCAGGGCTTTTTGGGCATGCAGCCGGTTTTCTGCCTCATCCCAAACAACAGACTGGGGGCCGTCAATCACATCAGCAGAAACTTCTTCACCTCGATGTGCCGGCAAACAGTGCATAAATACGGCATCGCTGTTGGCAGTGGACATGACTTCAGCATTGACCTGGTAGTTTGCGAAATCTTTTTCACGCCGCAGTTGCTCTTCTTCCTGTCCCATGCTGGCCCAGACATCAGTGACAACCAGGTCACTTCCTTCAGCGGCAGCAACTGGATTGCGGATGATCTGGCAGCGGTCGCTAGCTGGTGCAAGAATATCCTGCAGTGGGTCATAACCTTCGGGGCAGGCAATATTGAGCTTGAAATCAAATTGCCTGGCCGCATTGATCCATGAATGGCACATGTTGTTGCCATCGCCAACCCAGGTGACGGTTTTGCCCTGGATGCTGCCCCGTTGTTCAACATAGGTCATGACATCCGCCAGCAGCTGGCACGGATGTAACAGGTCAGTCAATGCGTTGATGACGGGAACCCGTGAATAACGGGCGAAGGTTTCAATGGTTTCATGATCAAAGGTTCTGATCATGATGGCATCAACCATGCGGGACATCACCCGGGCGCTGTCTTCTATCGGTTCGCCGCGCCCCAGCTGGGTATCTCGTGATGAGAGAAACATGGCATGTCCACCAAGCTGGGTCATACCCGCCTCAAATGAAATACGGGTGCGCGTGGATGATTTTTCAAAAATCATGGCGAGCGTTTTGTTTTTCAGCGGTTCATGGGTGAAATTTCGCTGCCGCATGGCCTTGAGTTCAGCAGCACGCTTGATCAGGGTAGCCAGTTCAGACTGGCTCAGGTCCAGTAACGACAGAAAATGTCGAACTTCTTTGGTATTCATTTCAGATTCCATTTAATTAATGGCCAGAGCTAATGCTCAGGCAGCATCTTTCTTGCTGTTGAGAAATTCCCAGATAAGGCCAGTGAGCTTGTCCACCAGCAATCCAGCTTCTTCATCGCTCATTGTTAAGGCGGGTAACAGGCGAATCGTGTTCTCTGAGCACACGTTGATTAAAAGGCCATCATTCAGGGCCATTTTGACCAGTTCTGTGCAATTGCATTCCAGCTGAATGGCGATCAACAGTCCCAGTCCGCGAATTTCACGAATCCCTTCAACATTTTCAAGTTCCAGTTTGAGCTCGTCGATAATCTTTGTGCCCAGTTTGGCGGCCCGGTCTGCAAGCTGGTTGTTTTCCAGCTCTTTTACCACGGCCAGTCCGGCGGCGCAGGCGAGAGGGTTACCGCCAAAGGTGGAACCGTGATTGCCCGGAGCGAACAGATGGGCTGCTTTTGAACCGGCCAGGCAGGCGCCAATGGGAACGCCGTTGCCGAGGCCTTTAGCCAGGGTCATGACATCCGGGACAATGTTATGATGTTGAAAAGCAAACATTTTTCCACTACGGCCCATACCTGTCTGGATTTCATCCAGCATCATCAGCCAGTCATGTTTATTACAGAGTTCCCTGACTTGTGCCAGGTAGTCAGCAGGCGGAATCTGGATACCTGTTTCGCCCTGTATCGGCTCCAGCAGTACTGCGACAATATTGGGATCATTTTTGGCAGCCAGTTTCAACGCTTCAATATCGCCAAAAGGAAAGCGCGCAAAACCCTGTACCAGGGGTTCAAAGCCTGCATGTACCTTGCGGTTACCGGTTGCCGATAAAGTCGCCAGGGTGCGGCCGTGGAAACTGTTTTCCATTACCGCAATCGTGGGTTTGTCGATACCTTTGCCATGTCCAAACAGGCGCGCCAGCTTGATGGCGGCTTCATTGGCTTCAGCGCCGGAATTGGCAAAGAAAACATTTTCCATGCCGGACAGCTGTGTCAGCTTGTCCCCGAGCAACTGCTGGTTTTCAATGCCATAGAGGTTGGATGTATGAACCAGGGTTTCTGCCTGCTCAGAAATCGCCAGTGCAACAGCCGGGTTTGCATGCCCCAGGCCGCAGACAGCAATACCGGTCAAGGCATCCAGGTATTTATTATCTTCAGTATCCCACAGCCAGCTTCCCTGGCCCTTTTTAAACGTTACCGGAAGACGGTTATAGGTTGTCATTAATGAATCTGACATCAGTTTCTACCTGGCTCAATAAGAGCCTATAAATGAAAAAGGCAGCGTCTAGCAAAGACCTGCCCAGAAAAATATTTCCGATTTAAACTCGATCGTAGCGATTGTTTGCGCGGATTTCAAACCTGATTTAACGGGTTCCAAAAGAAAAACCCGTTTGGTTGCCCAAACGGGTTTGATTCGCCTTAATGCAACGACTGCCTAGATAGGCATACTGTGCATGTGACCTGTCATACCCAGAATCATCGGGATTGACAGCATGGTGTTGGTACGTGAAGCCATCAGTGCGACAACTTTGGCTTTGGCAATTTCTTCTGCAGAAGCTGCTGTTGCATTCAGGCCCAGGATTTTTTTCTGGTTAGGCCAGATCAGTACCCAGACGTTGAACAGCATGATGGTGCCTAGCCACGCGCCCATGCCAATTACTTTGTAGCCTTCAGCAAAAGTAAATGCGGCGACAAAACCCGAACCGTCAGCGGTGTGCATCGCTTCCAGGGCCATCGCCCCAGTAATCCATGTCAGTAAGGCTGCCCAACGGAACCAGAACAGGGCGCGTGGAGCTACATACTTGTTGATGGCTGCAGGACCCGGATCACCATCAGCCAGTGCAGCTCCTACTGCAGGTATCTGTACAAAGTTGAAGTAATACAGCAGGCCAATCCAGGCGATACCAACAACTACGTGTATCCAGACCCAGAATGCCCATGGGTTTATGTTGATCTGATCAAATGCACCTAGCAGGAACATGATTACTACCGAAAGTACGATACCGGCTATGACCGTACCGCCGCGGGTGGCTAAAGGATTCATTGTTTGGTCTCCGAAAACTGAATAAAAGAAACTGTTAATATTCTAAATCAGAGTATTCTACTGGGTTATTATCTTTTTACAACTTTGTTACCGGGGTTCCGGGTTTCAGGCAAAAAAAAGCCTGCAATGTCAATGCAGGCTTTTTGATTTAACAGGGTTATCTTGTTATCCCATGTTGCTGGCAACAAAGTCCCAGTTGACAACTTTCCAGAAGGCTTCCAGGTAGGCAGGACGGGCATTGCGGTAATCAATGTAGTAAGCATGTTCCCAGACATCAGCCGTCAGCAGGGCTTTTTTGCCGGCAGTCATTGGTGAGCCTGCATTAGAGGTATTGTAAATCTCCAGGCTTCCATCTTCATTTTGTACCAGCCAGGTCCAGCCAGAGCCAAAGTTGGTTGCGCCGGAAGCGGCAAACTTGGTTTTGAACTCGTCAAATGAACCAAACGTGTTGTTAATGGCATCGGCGAGTGCACCTGCAGGCGCATTGTTATCAGAAGGGCTGCGCATGCAGTTCCAGTAGAATGAGTGATTCCAGACCTGGGCAGCGTTATTGAAAATACCGCCTTCAGCTTTCATGATGATGTCTTCAAGCGAGGCATTTTCAAATTCAGTACCTGGAACCAGGTTATTCAGGTTGGTGACATAGGTGTTGTGATGCTTGCCATGGTGAAATTCCAGGGTTTCACTGGAAATAACAGGCTCCAGGGCATCAATTGCATAAGGTAAAGCTGGCAGTTCATGAGCCATAATAATTTTTACTCCTCGTTAGTATTGAAATCATAGGGATGTTGTTGATTGAAACTTTAATTATTCAAACAATGGATTGATGTTAGCTATCGTGAGTTTCTGATGCAATACTGTAAATTGTAGGTGAGTTAGTCAATACACATAAATGTAACACCTGTTTAACCCAAGTCAGCATGCTATGAACCCGATTGAACTGAACCTGTTTTCCAGCCGTCTTGAAGCGATTTGTGAGCAAATGGGCGAAGTACTGCGTAATGCGGCTTTTTCACCGAATATCCGCGACCGGCTGGATTTTTCCTGTGCAATTTTTTCCGCCAACGGTGAATTAAGTGCGCAGGCTGCCCATATACCGGTTCACCTCGGTAGTATGGCTTTTGCAATGTCATCAATCGTCAGTGAAATACAGTGGTCAAGCGGGGACCAGGTAATATTGAATGATCCTTACCTGGGAGGCACGCATCTGCCGGATGTGACCCTGATTGCACCAGTGTTTATTGAAAACCAACTCGTTGCCTTTGTCGTTAATCGTGCTCACCACGCTAATATCGGTTCAGAAACACCGGGCTCCATGCCGGTTTCTTCATCGCTTCATGATGAAGGACTGATTATTTCACCGCAACATTTTTATCAGGCCGGGCAACCGGACCATGAAGTGATTGAACAGCTGCAGAGTCGGCTCGGTGGTGTTGAAGCAACCGGTGACTTTTCTGCGCAAGTCAGCGCAAACCGCTTTGGGGTCCGTGTTTTACAGGCTCTTATAGAAGAATTGACACTGCAGTTTTACCGGCAGGGGCTGGAAGCCCTGAATAACTATGCTGCAAGACTGGCGGCATCGGCCATCAGTACCATTCCTGAGGGTGAATACGAATTTGAAGATTTTATGGATGATGATGGCCAGGAAAACCAGGCGATAAAAATCCGTTTATGTCTCTCGGTAAATAAAGGAAAGGTTAACGCCGATTTCAATGGTAGCGCAGAGCAGGTTGAGGGAAACATAAACTGCCCTTTATCCGTGGCAGCAGCGGGGGTGTTCTATGTGTTTCGCTGCCTGATGCCGGAACAGACCCCGGCCTGTGCTGGAGCCTTTCGTGCAATCACGGTCTCAGCGCCGGCAGGCTGCCTGTTGAACGCAACCTATCCTGCGGCGGTCGCAGCCGGCAATGTTGAAACCAGCACCCGGGTCGTGGATGTCACCCTCGGCGCATTGGCAAAAGCCATACCCGCAAAGATTCCCGCCGCCAGTCATGGCAGCATGAATAATGTTGCTATGGGCAGTAACAGTAAAAAACATCGCTGGAATTATTATGAAACCATTGGTGGAGGCATGGGAGCCGGTTTGCAGGGTGGTGGTTTATCCGCGGTGCAGACACATATGACGAATACTTTAAATACTCCGATCGAAGTGCTGGAAAAGCAGTTTCCATTGCAAATTTCAGAATATGGCATTCGTCATGGCAGTGGTGGTGCCGGGCATCGCAATGGTGGTGATGGATTGATCCGTGAATTCCGGTTTTCACAGCCGGCACAGGTTTCAGTGTTAACTGAAAGACGCCACTTTGCACCCTGGGGAGCTAACGGTGGCAATGATGGAAAGCCGGGACTTAACCGCTTAAACGGAAAAAACATGGGGGCAAAATTTCAGGCAAATGTAGACTCTGGTGATATTTTAAGAATCGAAACGCCTGGCGGTGGTGCCTATGGTGCCTATGATGCTGGGCCTGGCACGGTGGAGGGAAAAAACTGATGTGCGGTATTTGTGGTGAATTCCGTTTAGATAAAGCACCTGTCAATGCTGAAATCCTGGAGCGTATGACAGCAAAGCTGGCCCCGCGTGGGCCTGATGACCAGGGTCTGTATGTAGATGATAAGGTGGGTTTTGGCCATCGACGTTTATCGGTGATTGACCTGTCGGAGCATTCACATCAGCCCATGATTGATGAGTCACTGGAGCTGGTGCTGGTTTTTAATGGAGCTATTTATAACTATCGTGAACTGAGGCAGGAATTACAGCAACAAGGTTACAGCTTTTTTTCAGAAGGTGATACGGAAGTTATCCTCAAGGCCTATCATCACTGGGGCGAAGATTGTCCAAAGCACCTGCACGGCATGTTTGCCTTCGTGATCTGGGACAGGAAAAAACAGGCCCTGTTTATGGCTCGTGACCGGTTTGGAATCAAGCCGCTTTACTGGTCACAAACAGACAGGACTTTCAGGTTTGCCTCAACGCCTCAGGCATTATTGGTCTCGGGAGATGTTGATTGCTCTATTGATCCGCTCAGCCTGCATTTTCAGTATACGCTGCACGCGGTCATTCCTGCTCCCGGAACTATTCTGCAGGGGGTTCGCAAACTGGAACCGGGACACTTTGCCTGGGTCAACAGCTCGGGCAAAACCACGTCAAAAGCTTACTGGAAACTGGATGCCAGGCGTCCTGATCAACCGCTGACAGAGGATGAGTGGGTCGATGCTGTTCATGATGCGTTGCGAGAAGCGGTGCGTAAACGCAATGACGTGGCTGACGTGCCTGTCGGTGTGTTGCTGTCGGGAGGGCTGGATTCCTCTTTGCTGGTTGCCTTGCTGGCTGAGCTTGGCATAAAGAACCTGCATACCTTCAGTGTGGGTTTTGAAGATCAGCCGGAAGAGAAAGGCAGCGAGTTTGAATACTCGGACCTGGTGGTCGACAGGTATCAGCCGCAGCATCATAAATTCCTGGTGCCCAATGAGCAGGTATTGTTGCGCATGCCGGAAGCGGTTGATGCTATGTCAGAACCCATGTTTGGCCAGGATGCGGTTGCCTTTTACCTGTTGTCAGAACAGGTCGCCAAAGATATCAAGGTCGTACAGTCAGGCCAGGGCGCTGACGAAGTTTTCGGTGGTTATTTCTGGTACGAGAAAATGATGCATGAAACCGAGGGCTCACGCCTGGATCGTTTCAGAAAGCATTACTTTGATCGGGATCATCCGGAATACCTGAATATGGTTACCCCGGCCTTCCAGGTTGATGATGTAACTGGCAATTATGTCAGGCAGCGACTTGAAGAGAAGGGCGCAGATGAATTTATTGATTCAATTCTGCGTTTAGATACAACCACTTTGATTGTCGATGACCCTGTTAAGCGCGTTGATAACATGACCATGGCCTGGGGGCTTGAGGCACGCGTGCCTTTTCTTGATCATCAGTTGGTTGAACTGGTGGCAAGTTGCCCCCCGGAAATAAAATTTAAAACATCGGGCAAGCATTTACTGAAACGCATCGCTCGTGGCATTGTGCCTGATGCGGTTATTGACCGACCCAAGGGCTATTTTCCCATGCCGGCATTGAAATATGTCCGCGGTGATTTTCTGAATTTCATGCGCGATATTCTCGATTCACAGGCTTGTCGCGAGCGTGGTGTGTTCGATCGTGCGTATATTGATCGTCTGCTGGCTGCGCCGGAAATGCACCATACGCGTATCCAGGGAAGCAAGTTATGGCACCTGGCTTTGCTGGAGTACTGGCTGCAGAGAATAGTTGATCAGTGAAATTATTATTTTTTTGATGCTAGCTAGCACATCTGATCAACTGGCGGGGTAGTGATGTTTTAATTCCATTAATTAAAGTATAGTTTTTTGAACTTGTTTTTTTCGGTTAGACTCCCATCTATAATACCGTTTATTCAGAATATGAGGAATTGTTGATGGATGTTTTAGAGCGAATCAAAGAACAGGTAGAGGGCAATCCGATTGTCATCTATATGAAGGGTACTCCACAGTTCCCACAGTGTGGTTTTTCGTCACGCACTGCTGCGGCCTTACAGGATTGCGGAGAAAAGTTTGCCTATGTCAATGTACTGTCAGACCCTGAAATTTTCGAAAATCTGCCACGTTATGCAGATTGGCCGACATTTCCGCAGGTTTATATAAATGGTGAGCTGGTTGGTGGCTGTGACATTACCCTGGAAATGCATGCCAGTGGTGACCTGAAAAAAATGGTCCAGGAAGCGGCAAAAAACTGGCCGGATGAAGAAGCCAATAGCTAAGGCAGGCTGAATGCCAAGTGAAAAGCGAAGTTCTTACTTCGCTTTTTTTATGCCAGCCACTCAGGCGTTTTCCTGCAGCGAAATTTTGTTGTTATTCATAATGATGCAAAACAGGCGGGCGGTCTGTTCTGCATCATAAATGGCAGAATGTGCCTCCCTGGTGTCCCAGTCCAGACCGGCAGCAGTGGCGGCTTTTGCCAGAACAGTCTGTCCATAGGCGAGAGCTGCCAAAGAGACAGTGTCAAAGGTGCTGAAAGGATGGAATGGATTGCGTTTGTAGCCGGTTCGCTCGACTGCGGCATTGATAAAGCCAAGATCAAAAAATGCGTTGTGTCCGACCAGTACGGCACGATTGCAGCTGCTTTCCTTAACAGCGTGCCGAATTGGCGTAAAGATTTTCTTTAAAGCCTGTTTTTCTGAGAGGGCATCCCTGAACGGGTGAGAGGGATCAATGCCGTTAAATGCCAATGCCTTTGGATCGAGATTGGCTCCCTCGAATGGCTCCACGTGACAGTGCAGGGTCTCCGCCAATGACAGGTTTCCCGCCTCATCCATACTGAGTGTTACTGCGGCTATTTCCAGCAGGGCATCGGTTTGGTCGTTAAAGCCCGCTGTTTCAACATCAACAACAACAGGTAAAAAGCCCCTGAAACGTTTTGCGATGATTGGGTTATATTCTGTCTGTGTGTTCACTTTATCAAGGATAAATTAACTTGCTTTCAATATCGAATCTGATTCATAAAAATAACTACTTAAGGTTTTTTCAGCTGGTATTGCTGTTATGGGTCCTTTCTTTGCAGTCGCTTCTGGCAGTCGAGAAAGATATACAGTTCGGCAAAGGGATTTTATTCAAACTCGAAAAGCATGAATATCCAACATCATTTGTCCTTGGAACGATTCACTCGGGTGATTCGAGGGTACTGGATATATCTGAAAAGACCCAAACAGCATTAGCAGCTGCTCAGCAGTATGTCATGGAAGTGGTGCTCGATGGAGAATCAATTTTTACCTCCCTGGGCAACATGTGGCTGTTGGAAGGTAAAAAGCTATCCCAGGTTATTGGTGACGAACTCTATGCAGAAGTGCTGAAAGCCGGTAATCAAACGGGCATGCCGGAAGCGGCTTTTACCTATATGAAACCCTGGGTAGTCATGATGATCTTCAGTTTGCCGCCCGGGGATTATGCCAATATTCTCGATATCAGGCTGATGAAACTGGCTTTAGTGCAAAATAAAAAAGTGATTGGCCTTGAGACAGCCAATGAGCAATTCAATGTTTTCGATGGTATGAGTTTAGAAGACCAGGTGCTCCTGCTGAAGCATACCTTAAAGAACTACCCTGAATTGACGATACAGTTTGAAAGGTTGTTGCAGGCTTATCTGGAAAGAGACCTGCAAAAGTTGCAGGCCATTGGGGAAGAGCAGGTAGAGCAAGCTGACAGGGCTCTTTATGATCGCCTGATGAAACGACTGGTTGATGACCGCAATAATAAGATGGTTAAACGATTGCTTCCCTATCTGAAAAACAAAAGCAGTTTTGTTGCCATTGGCGCTTTGCACCTTTCGGGTGCAAAAGGACTTCTAAGTCTTCTGCAACAGCAGGGGTTTACAGTGACCAGAATTGAATAAAATGTGAAAAGCTTGCAATTGTCATCCATGCTTGATGCAATTGGTCCAATATAGCGAATGTAGCTCGATAACAAATAGCTTATAAATAATGAAAAATAACAATCAGTCTGGTCGCAAAACCCCGAAAATCTTTTTCCTGTTTTTATGGTTAACGTTGTTGCTTGGCGGCTGTGCAACCGTTGATGAAGCTTATCGTGATCCGCGAGATCCCTGGGAAGGTTTCAATCGAACCATGTACAACTTCAATGATGGCCTGGATAAGGTCATTTTGAAGCCATTGGCCAAGGGCTATAAAGCCATAACGCCAGTACCGGTTGATAATGGCATTTCCAACTTCTTTTCCAATATTAATGATGTGGTTTCAGCGGTTAACAATTTACTGCAATTTAAATTAACCCGTGCGGCTTCTGATGTTAGTCGCGTATTGGTTAATTCAACCGTGGGTCTACTTGGCTTTGTCGATGTTGCCAGTAACCTGAACATGCCTAAATACGGTGAAGATTTTGGGCAGACATTGGGAACCTGGGGTATGGGCCCGGGACCGTATATCGTTCTACCACTTTTTGGTCCCAGTAGTGGGCGTGATGGCATTGGTTTAGTTGTTGACTGGTATACGGATCCATTGAACTACCTCAACCCTGATGATCATCGTTTAATTCTAAAAGGTTTAAGGTTAATTGATAAACGTGCTGATCTGCTTGGAGCTTCAAAAGTGCTGGAGCAGGCTGCCCTGGATCCTTACGAATTCACCCGCGATGCCTTTTTGCAGAAAAGGCAGTACGATATTTATGATGGCAACCCGCCACTGGAAGAAGATTTCTAGGGATCATCCCGAATTCGAGAAAATGGAAGCTAAGGCTTCCATTTTTTTTGCCTGAAATTTGCCAGAAAAACCCTCATAAGAAATTATTTCCTTATTTTATAATTTACTTATAGACAATTTAATGAAATTCTAATATTATCTTTTGCCAATAAACGAGGCATCGATCGTTTAGCCTACAGAGTTTATCGATGCGTACTTTCTAAGGAGATTGAGACATGAAAACTTTAAAAATTGCTTTGATTGCTTCTATGGTTGTTGCTTCTACTTCGGCTTCTGCCTGGTGGGGTAGTGATGACAGCAATGGTTACGGCGATGGTCGTGGTTACGGTTCTGGTTATGGTGATGGCTACGGTCGTGGCTATGGTGACGGTTCTGCATCTGGCGATATGGACGGACGTTTTGACATGAGCTTCAGCGGTCGTGCTCGCGGTAACACTGACATTCGCGGTGACTACGCTGGTGATTACTACGGTAATGGCTACGGTGCCAGCGACTGGCGTGGTAACTATTATGATCGTGGTGGCTACGGCTACGCTCCATACGGTTATGCTCCATACGGATACGGTTACCCGGCTCCTGCAGCTCCAGCTCCTGCGGCTCCAGCAGCAAAATAATCGGACTTATTGCCTGAATCCGGCTTTGCCGGCTTCGGGCTAATTGACAGGGATGTCAACTGCGCCGCCCCGAGAGGGCGGCAGTTTTATGATTTACTAACTTCTCGGGGAAGACAAAATGAAAAAAATTCTTAACATCGCGATTGCTACAGCAATTGCTACTGTTGCCACATCGGCGTCTGCATGGTGGGGTAACGACAACGGTAACTATAACAGTAATGGTTATGGAAACAGTTACGGTTATGGTGATGGTTACGGCCGTGGTAATGGTGACGGTTCTGCCTCTGGCGATATGGACGCTCGTTTTGACATGAGCTTCAGTGGCCGTGCTCGTGGTAACACTGATATTCGCGGTGACTATGCTGGCGATTACTACGGTAATGGTTATGGCTATGGTGACGGACGTAGTAACTACTACGATCGCGGCGGTTATGGTTATGCTCCTTACTATGGTCAGGCTGCACCAGCTGCTCCTGCCATGTCTGAAGAACAGCAGAAAGTTATGGCCGAGCGCCAGAAGGCGATTGCAGCACAACAGAAAGCATTCGCTGAACAGCAGCAGAAAGCTTACCAGCAGGCTGTAGAAGCCCAGCGTAAATTCGCAGCAGAAGCGGCTAAAAATGCTCCAAAATTTGCGGCTCCTGCAGCTCCTCAATTCAGAGCTCCAGAGTTCAAAATGCCTGAAGCTCCAAAATTCGCAGCTCCAGAGTTTAAAGCTCCACAAGCTCCTTCATTCCAACCAATGACTCATGAAGAGCGTATGGCCAAGCATGAAGAAATGATCAAAGCGATGGAAACCCGTCGTGAAGAGCAGAAAAAAGCAATGGAAGCCCGTCGTGAAGAAATGCGCAAGCAGATCGAAGCACAGCGTGCTGAAGCGATGAAAAACTTCAAAAAGACTGAAGTTGCCAAAGTTGAAGCAACTACTGCCCCAGCAGCTCCTGCTGCGCCTGCAGCTGCAAAATAATCTAGATCACTGATTTAGGTTTAGACTTAAAGAAGCGCGCATGACTGTTATGTCATGCGCGCTTTTTTTGTTTTATGATTCTGTTTATAAAGCCTCTCCATCTTATTGTTTCTCTTATATATAATTCTTTAATAATTAGCATAAATAACTTGAATTATTTCTCGTGTGAGGGTTTAATTTGCCCCAAAAGCAAAGGCTCTTGATCATGAGGGCTTTCTCACAAAAACAATACAACTAATTAATCTTGAGCTAGCAGCATGGTAGATCCTAAAGAACACGATTTAGACCCGATTGAAACGCAGGAATGGCTGGAATCACTGGCCTCTGTGCTTGAAAATGAAGGGCCGGAACGCGCACATTTCATTATTGAAAAACTGATTGACTCAGCCAGGCGTTCAGGAGCTTATCTTCCCTATACTGCCAACACGGCCTATTTAAATACGATTCCCGCTTCCATGGAAAAGGTATTTCCTGGTGACAGGAAAGTGGAACGCCGAATTCGCTCCCTGATTCGCTGGAACGCGATGGCAATGGTTGTTTTGGCAAACCGTATCAGCACTGAACTGGGTGGACATATTGCCAGTTTTGCCTCCAGTGCGACCCTGTATGACGTAGGCTTCAATCATTTCTTCCATGGCCGTACCGAGTCTCATGGTGGTGACCTGGTGTTTTTCCAGGGACACACGGCGCCGGGCGTTTATGCAAGAGCCTACCTCGAAGGCCGCCTGACTGAAGAACAACTCAAAAATTTCCGCCAGGAAGTTGATGGTGAAGGGCTTTCTTCCTATCCGCACCCCTGGCTGATGCCTGATTTCTGGCAGTTCCCGACAGTTTCAATGGGGCTGGGGCCAATCATGGCAATCTACCAGGCGCGCTTCATGCGTTACCTGCATCATCGTGGCCTGGCTGATACCTCAAACAGAAAAGTCTGGGCCTACATGGGCGATGGAGAAATGGATGAGCCCGAGTCATTGGGTGCTATTTCCCTGGCGTCACGTGAGAGTCTCGACAACCTCGTGTTTGTGGTGAATTGTAACCTGCAGCGTCTTGATGGTCCGGTGCGTGGTAATGGTAAAATTATCCAGGAACTGGAAGCTGTTTTCCGTGGTGCCGGCTGGAATGTGATCAAAGTCGTCTGGGGTTCTCACTGGGACAAATTGTTAGCCAAAGACAAAAGCGGTTTACTGGCGAAACGGATGATGGAAGCTGTTGATGGTGACTACCAGGCATACAAGGCCAAAGGTGGTGCCTATACGCGCAAGCATTTCTTTGGCACTTACCCTGAACTGGAAGAGCTGGTTGCCAATATGTCTGACGAGGATATCTGGCATCTGAACCGTGGAGGTCATGACCCGGTCAAGATCTTTGCTGCTTATGCCCAGGCGATGGAAAGTAATGGCAAACCAACGGTTATCCTGGCCCATACGGTCAAGGGTTACGGCATGGGTGAAGCGGGTGAAGGTCAGAACATTACCCATTCACAGAAGAAAATGGGCGAAAAAGCGCTTAGACAGTTCCGTGACAGGTTCAATATTCCCCTGTCTAACGATCAGCTGGAGGAAATGCCGTTCTATAAACCGGCAGAAGACAGTTCCGAAATGCAGTATTTGCGTGAACGCCGCGAGAGTCTCGGTGGTCATTTACCGGTTCGCTATGATGATGCACCGGCACTGGATATTCCTGAATTGAGTACATTCCAGGGGCTGATTGATGGCAGTGGTGAGCGCGAAATGTCGACCACCATGGCATTTGTTCGTTTTATCGGAACCCTGATTCGTGACAAGAATATTGGTCAGCATGTTGTGCCAATTGTGCCTGATGAAGCCAGAACTTTTGGCATGGAAGGCATGTTCAGACAACTGGGTATTTATTCATTCCAGGGCCAGTTATATGACCCGGTCGATTCAGACCAGGTGATGTATTACAAGGAAGATAAAAAAGGCCAGATACTGCAGGAGGGTATCAACGAGGCAGGCGCCATGTCTTCCTGGATAGCTGCTGCTACTTCCTATTCGAATCATGGCAAGATGATGATTCCTTTCTACATCTATTATTCCATGTTTGGTTTCCAGCGTATTGGTGACCTGGCCTGGGCTGCCGGTGATATGCAGGCGCGGGGCTTCCTGGTCGGAGGTACTGCCGGTCGGACAACGCTCGCAGGTGAAGGCCTGCAGCACCAGGATGGTCATAGCCTGCTGGTGGCCTCGACCATTCCAAACTGTATTGCCTACGATCCGACATTCGCCTATGAGCTGGTGGTGATTCTGCATGATGGTATGAAACGTATGTATGAAAACAAGGAAAATGTTTTCTATTACGTTACTGCGATGAATGAAAACTATGTGCAGCCTGCAATGCCTGAAGGTGTTGAAGATGGTATTCGTAAAGGTATCTATCTGTACCAGAAAGGATCACGTAAAAAGACCCGTGTTCAGTTACTGGGCTCAGGCACAATTCTCAGGGAAGTGATTGCGGCTGCAAAGTTGCTCGAGGATGACTTTGGTATCGCGGCAGATATCTGGAGTGTGACGAGCTTCAATGAACTGCGCAAGGAAGGTATCGACGTTGAGCGCTGGAACATGCTGCACCCAGATAAGAAAGCCAGGGTCAGCTACGTCGAAAAAAACCTGTCCGCTACCAAGGGTCCGATTGTCGCTGCAACTGACTATATGCGTTCCTACGCTGAGCAGATCCGTCCTCACCTGGGTGACAAGCAATACCTGGTGATGGGTACAGATGGTTATGGACGCAGTGACATGCGTAGCCAGTTACGTAAGTTCTTTGAGGTAAACCGTTTCTATGTTGCTGTAGGTGCATTGAAAGCACTGGCCGATGCGGGTGAGATCGAGGCAAAGGTGGTTGCTGACGCAATTAAAAAATTCGGTATCGATCCTGAGAAACCAAATCCAACAACAGTATAAAAATTACGTGCAGCACGTCTGATAAAGACACGCTGCGGAGGTAACTTGTGGCAGTAGAAAAAATAATTGAATTGCCGGATATCGGCGACTTTCCAAGTGTTGAAGTTATTGAAATTCTGGTTGCAGTTGGGGATGTGGTTGCAGAAGAAGACTCCCTGGTTACGCTTGAAAGTGATAAGGCAACCATGGAGATTCCTTCACCCTATGCGGGTGTAATAAAAAAAATCGAAGTTGCCGTCGGTGACAAGATCAGCCAGGGTGACGCCCTGATAACGCTTGAATTGAGCGAGGCAGTGGCTGAACCTGCAGCAGAGCCGGCACCAATTGAAGAGGAACCTGTAAAGCAAGCTGTTGCTGAAACAGCAACCCCAAAAGCCGTGCCCCAGGAACAGGCAAAGCCTGCGCCGGTAGCTGCTGTTGAGCAATCTCCAACTGGCGCAGCGTCAGGAAAGTCGCATGCCAGTCCAGCAATAAGACGTTTTGCCAGGGAACTGGGTGTGGACTTGTCCAAGGTGACTGGTACCGGTGAAAAGAACAGGATCACCAAGGAAGATGTGCAGGGTTTTGTTAAACAGACATTAAGTGCCTCGCCAGCACCAGGCGGTGGTATCGGTTTGAACCTGGATGCAGCGCCACAGATTGATTTCAGCAAATTTGGTGAAATAGAAGAGCAGCCCCTGGGACGAATCAAAAAAATCAGTGGTGCTCATTTGCATCGCAGCTGGGTGACTGTACCGCATGTCACCCAGTTTGATGAAGCAGATATCACCAACCTGGAAGCTTTCCGCAAGGACCAGAAAGACTACGCCGAGAAGCAGAATATCAGGTTAACTTTCATGCCATTCCTGATGAAAGCCTGTGCTGCTGCTTTAAAAGCCTATCCTAATTTCAACAGTTCACTGTCTGCTGATGGTGAATCCCTGATTATCAAGAAATACGTTCATATCGGTGTTGCGGTTGATACTCCAAACGGCCTGATGGTGCCCGTTATTCGTAACGTGGATAAAAAAGGTGTTTTTCAGCTGGCTGCCGAGTTGATGGAAATCAGTACCAAGACCCGTGATGGTAAACTTGCGCCAGCAGATATGCAGGGTGGCTGTTTCTCTATTTCCAGCCTCGGTGGTATTGGCGGTACACAGTTCACACCAATAGTGAATGCGCCGGAAGTGTCTATCCTTGGCGTGTCCAGGGCTGCCATGAAACCAGTCTGGAATGGTAAGGACTTTGATCCCAAACTGATGATGCCATTTAGTCTTTCCTACGATCACCGGGTTATTGATGGAGCAGAAGGTGTTCGTTTCACTACTTACCTGGGGCAATTGCTGGGTGATATTCGCAAGCTGTTGCTTTAATCCTGATCGGGTGTTTGATTTTCGATATATCTGATTAATACAGGCTTGTCATTCCCGCAAAAGCGGGAGCCGTAGACCAGTGATAGCTAATCCAATAGTATTCAGTGTAACGAACTCCCGTTTTCTCGGGAGTGATGATTTTGAAGATGAGTGAGTTATGTTCAACGTAAATAACCGCCGGGGTGAAGAATGAGTAAAACAGTTGAAGTCAAATTACCGGATATTGGTGACTTTGATCAGGTTGATGTTATCGAGGTACTGGTAAAAGAAGGTGACACAATCGAAGCTGAAGATTCCCTGGTCACCCTGGAAAGTGACAAGGCGACCATGGAAATCCCGAGCCCTTTTAGTGGTGTTGTCAAAAAACTGAAAGTTGCTGTTGGTGACAAGATTGCTGAAGGTGCAGTCGTACTTGATCTTGAAGTCGCAGACGAGGGTGGTGCGGAGGAGACGAAACCTGCAGAACCCGAAGCTGCGGCAGTTGAACGGGTTGAGCAACCGGCACAGATGCAGGCAGCAGCATCTTCTGCTGCAAATATTGATGCGGATCATCATGCCGAAGTGCTGGTTCTGGGTGCAGGACCTGGTGGTTATACCGCGGCTTTCCGTGCCGCCGACCTGGGCAAGAAAACTGTACTGATCGAAAAATATTCAGACCTCGGTGGTGTGTGTCTGAATGTTGGTTGTATCCCTTCTAAGTCCTTGCTGCATTCGGCAGCTATTATCAATGAGGCAAAAGAGATTTCGCACATGGGCGTTTCCTTTGCTGAACCTGAAATTGACCTGGATAAAATGCGGGCCGGCAAGGATAAGGTCGTCAAGCGACTCACGGGTGGCCTGGGAGCCTTGGCCAAGCAGCGCAAGGTAGAGGTGATTACCGGTACAGCACAGTTTTCAGGACCCAATACCATGACCGTAGCTACCGCAGATGGTGATGTCAGCATTGCTTTCGATCACTGCATTATTGCCTGTGGTTCAAGTGCAGTGAAAATTCCGCCGTTCCCCAATGATGATCCTAGGTTGATTGATTCAACCGGAGCGCTGGCGCTGGAAGATGTGCCAGACAAGATGCTGGTTATCGGAGGTGGCATCATTGGCCTGGAAATGGCCACGGTTTATTCTGCCCTGGGCAGTAAAATCGATATCGTCGAATTGCAAACCGGCCTGATTCCCGGTTGTGACCGTGACCTGGTTCGCCCTTTACAGAAACGACTTGGCTCGGTTGTTAACAGTATTATGCTGGAAACCAGCGTGACCGAGATCAAGGCACAGAAGAACGGATTGAAAGTCAGTTTTGATGGCAAGAAAGCGCCAGAAAAAGCACAAATCTATGACAAGGTGCTGGTTGCTGTGGGGCGTTCGCCAAATGGCAATAAAATCAATGCGGCAGCCGCAGGCGTGAATGTTGATGAACGTGGTTTTATTGCGGTTGATGAACACATGCGAACCAATGTATCGCATATCTTTGCCATTGGTGACGTCGTGGGTAACCCCATGCTGGCACACAAGGCGACTCATGAAGCCAAGGTTGCTGCAGAAGTGATTGCCGGCGAGAAGTCCATTTTTGATCCACTGACTATTCCTTCTGTTGCCTATACTGATCCTGAAGTTGCCTGGATGGGGTTGACTGAAACAGAGGCCAAGGAAAAATCGATTCCCTACGAAAAGGGTGTATTCCCCTGGGCTGCTTCAGGGCGTGCCCTGGGTATTGGGCGTGATGAAGGCATGACCAAGCTGCTGTTTGATCCGGAAACCAAGCGTATTCTGGGAGCGGGTATTGTTGGTGTGAATGCCGGTGAACTGATTGGTGAAGCTGTGCTGGCACTGGAAATGGGTGCCGATGCTGAAGATATTGGCTTGACCATTCATCCGCATCCAACGCTGAATGAAACCATCTGTTTTGCGGCGGAGATGGCAGAGGGTTCTATCACAGACCTTATGCCTCCTAAAAAGAGAAAATAATAATTAAGGACCTGTTTTTGCGCGGTCCCTATTTTCTGCGAACGCTGTTAATACATTCCTGTAAGCTTGATGACGGCATCCATGCCGTCAACATCGCATTAAATAGGGGCCACGCAAGCACTGTAATTACAGTGTAAATATAAAGATTCATTGTGTGTTTAACTGGCGGTTTTCTGAAAGCAGGTATGGGTTGCTTATTTGAAGTGTTGGTAGCAGGGATGCTACCTCCAAGCGCCCATGGACGTGGACGGGTTTACAGCGCCTTCAAATAATCAACTTATACCAGGCTGAACTCGATATAAAGCAGGTACAAACGTGGATTTACACTTCCGTGAACTGGCATCAGAAAAAGCAGGCTGTCCGATCATTCTGTTACATGGCCTGTATGGATCAGCGGCGAATCTGCAAACCATTGGCAAGGCACTGACCGACCGGTTCCGTGTCATTTTGCCTGATCTCAGAAATCATGGCCGTTCAGCACATGACGATGATGTTTCCTACCAGTCAATGGCTGGCGATGTGCTTTCGCTGATGGATCAGTTGAGCTGTGAACAGGTGGATCTGCTGGGTCACAGTATGGGTGGCAAGGTTGCCATGTGGCTGTCATTGAATCACCCTGAGCGGGTAAATCATTTGATTGTCGCCGACATTGCACCGGTAACTTACCCCAATCGCTTTTCTGTCATCAACAAGGCGATGCAGGATATTGAGTTACATAAAATAACCAGCAGGCAGGATGCTGACGAGAAATTGTCGGAACTGCTTTCAAATGCATCATTGCGGAGTTATCTTTTGCAGAACCTGGTTTTAAATGAAGGCCAGTGGCAGTGGCGAATTAACCTTTCTGCGCTGGTTAAGGGTATGAAAGTGATCAAGGGATTTCCCGCAACATCTGCAGAATTCGCAAAGCCCGCTTTATTCATGCGGGGGGAACTCTCGAACTACATTAATGATGAGAATGAAACTGATCTGTTGAATTATTTTCCGTTGGCTGAAATTGTCACTTTGCCAGAGGCGGGGCATTGGTTATATGCCGAGCAGCCAGAGCAGTTTATTGCAGCAGTTAAACAGTTTCTGCCGTTGAAGTGAGTGCCACACGATGATATCCGAGTTAAGACAGGTGCTTCCTTTGCGACTTCAGATTTCGTCGGTTTTTCTTTTTTTCATGTGGTTGTTTTTCCAGGTCTACCAGCCATGGCAGCCAATTGACCACGACCTGTTATTAACTACTGGTGAATTCAGTAATGTCACCGACCTGTCAGACTGGTCTCGTGAGCGTGGCCGGGTTGAATGGAGTGATGATACCGGTTTTGTATCTTTAAAGCCGACAGCCCGTTTGCGTTTCAACCTGTCAGCAAACCCCGGTGATTTGCTGCTGTGTTCCGGACGCATTCAAACCATGAACCTGGCCGCAGGTAAAAACTCCTGGGATGCCGCACGTATCATGGTTTATTTTGAAGATGCCAAGGGAAATATTCAGTGGTCGCATCCACATAACGTTGGATTTTTATCAGGCGATAGCGATTGGCAGTCAGTGACAACAATGATTGAGGTTCCCAGGTTTGCTCGAAAAGGCTGGGTAGAACTCGCCCATTACGGCAACAGCGGCGTGGCAAATTTTGATGATATTACTGTCAAGCCGGCGATCTGGAAGGAGACTTACGCGCACTGGCAGATATTCTTTGGCATGGTATGGGCATCGATCATGATGTGGCTATTGTTAAACACGCATTTCTGGATGGCCCCCTGGGGTAAGCCGCTGCTGGTTAGCGGAATCCTGATCATTATCGGTATTACGTTGCCGCCAGCTACCATGTTTCAGGTTGCCAGCAGCGGAGCCAGGCTTTCCCAAAAAGTACTGCATTCCGCTGAAGATGTTTTTCCTGTGACCGAGCGGCAGGTAACCGCGAAACCGACAACAATACCAGCGGATAAAATGGCGGAACCGGTAAAACCCGCTACCAGTAAATCCGTTAGTCCACAAATAAAGCCAAAACCAAAACAGGCAGAGAGCCAGCAGGTAGCTGCAGTCAGCCCGATTAATGTCCAGAAACTCGGCCACGCTTTTCTGTTTGCCTGTCTGGGCTATTTTGCATTTATGGCTTTTTACGGCCAGGTTTCGACCGGGTTGCTGAGCTATACGCTGGTATTGTTCGCGGTTTCCACTGAAATCCTGCAACTGGTAATTGATGGCAGGCTTTTCGGTGCAATTGACCTGGGGCTTGATATTATCGGCATAGCGGCAGGAGCTTTTGCTGCATGGTTGATATGCCATGTTCGTCGCGGCAACTGACTGATATAATCGCCCGCCTATTGTTTGCCTGATTCAACAACGGAGTTTTTCAAAATGTCTGCAACTGAAGTAAAAAAAGTGGTCCTGGCTTATTCTGGTGGGCTGGATACGTCGATCATTCTGAAATGGTTAAAGGATACCTACCATTGTGAGATTGTAACTTTTACAGCAGATGTCGGCCAGGGCGAGGAAGTTGAGCCGGCCCGTGCCAAGGCTGAAGCCATGGGCATCAAGGAAATCTTCGTTGAAGACCTGCGTGAGGAATTCGCCCGTGAGTATGTTTTTCCAATGTTTCGTGCCAATGCCATCTATGAAGGTGAATACCTGCTGGGTACATCCATCGCACGTCCACTGATTGCCAAGCGGCTGGTGGAAATTGCCAATGACACGGGTGCCGATGCGATCTCCCATGGTGCAACCGGCAAAGGCAATGACCAGGTCAGGTTTGAGCTGGGTGCCTACGCATTGAAACCGGATGTGAAAATTATTGCGCCGTGGCGTGAGTGGGACCTGCTGTCACGTGAAAAACTGATGGCCTATGCGGCAGAACACGGTATCGAAGTGGATTTTGCCAAGCAGGGTAAGAAATCACCTTATTCAATGGATGCCAATTTGCTGCACATTTCCTACGAGGGTGACATCCTGGAAGATCCATGGGCGGAACCCGAAGAAGAAATGTGGCGCTGGACCGTATCGCCGGAAGCTGCACCGGATCAACCCACTTATGTCGAGTTGACCTTTGAGAAGGGGGATATAGTCGCAATCAATGGTGAGCCGATGTCGCCTGCCACTGTCATGGAAACCCTGAATAAACTGGGTGGTGAAAATGGTATTGGCCGTGACGATATTGTAGAAAACCGTTATGTTGGCATGAAATCCCGGGGTTGTTATGAAACACCTGCCGGCACTATCATGCTGAAAGCTCATCGTGCAATGGAATCGCTTACCCTGGATCGTGAAGCGGGTCATCTTAAAGATGAGCTGATGCCACGTTATGCCAAGCTTGTCTATAATGGCTACTGGTGGAGTCCTGAGCGCGAGATGCTGCAGGCGGCAATAGACCAGACCCAGCACGTTGTAAATGGCGTGGTCAGAATCAAGCTGTATAAAGGTAATGTGATTGTTGCGGGTCGTAAATCCGAATCTGACAGCCTGTTTGATGAATCAATTGCCACTTTTGAAGATGATGCCGGTGCTTACAACCAGGCTGATGCGGAAGGCTTTATTAAACTAAATGCTTTGCGCCTGAAAGTGGCGGCAAAAAGAGCGAAATAATTACTATGAAAAGACTACTGGCAGGTTTTCTCTCACTACTTCTTTCAGGCGCCAGCCTGGCAGAAAAAGCACCCCCCCTTTCTACAGAGTGGAAACCGGATCAGGTCGCTGATGATGTCTATGTTATACATGGCCCCCTGGAAACACCATCGCCTTCAAACCAGGGTTTTATGAATAACCCCGGCATCGTGATTACCTCGGAAGGTGTTGTCGTCGTTGACCCGGGTGGCAGTGTACAGACTGGCGAGATGGTGCTCGAGGTGATTGCTTCGCTCACTGACAAGCCTGTTGTTGCAGTCTTTGATACGCATGTTCATGGCGATCACTGGCTGGCTAACCATGCCATTCAGGATAAATATCCGGACGTGAAAATCTATGCCCATCCCAAGATGATCGAGGCCGTTTCCTATGGAGCAGGTGAAGAATGGATGGTGATGGTGATGCGCATGACTGACGGTGCAGTCGCCGGTACTGAAGTTGTCAATGCGACCATGCCTGTTGATGATGGCGACAGCGTGGTCATTGGTGGGCTGCATTTCGATATTTATCACAATGGCAAGGCGCACACTAATACGGACATTATGATCCATATTCCGGAGAAACAGGTTATGTTCCTGGGTGATAATGCGTCGGTAAATCGCCTGATCCGTAATGAAGGCAGTTTCAAAGGTAATATCGAGGCTCTGGAAAATGCATCCAAAACCCAGACCAAGCTTTTTGTACCAGGGCATGGCCCGAGTAGCCCGGATAGCAGCCAGATCTATAAAGGTTATCTACAGGCAGCTTATAAGCAGGTCAGAAAGGGCTACGAGGATGGCATGACTGACTACGAGATGAAGCCTATGGTTGCTGCTGCTTTGGGTGGCTATAAGAACTGGGCTGATTTTGACCGGGTGCTCGGCAAGCACATTAATTCCATCTACATGGAAATTGAAGCAGCTGAATTTGAATAAAACCGGATTAGGTTGGGAAGGGCGCTAGTATAATTCCAGTAGCTCGGCGGCCGGCATGGGCTTGCCCAGGTGGTAACCCTGAACATAATCAACACCGTAGGTCCTCAGCAGGTCAACGGTTTCCTGGTTCTCGACGTACTCTGCAACCACTTTCTTGCCGAGATTGTGGGCGATATCGACCATGGATTTTACCAGGATCTGGTCAGTGGGTTCATTGACCAGGTTCTGGATAAACATGCCATCTATCTTGATGTAATCGACCGGGTAGTTCTTGATGTAATTGAACGAACTGAAACCTGTACCAAAATCATCAATGGCAAAGCGGCAGCCGATTGCGCGTAACTTGGCAATGGTTTCACGTGTTTTCTGCACATCTTTCACAGCAGCCGTTTCGGTCAATTCGAACATGATGCGAGAAGGATTGATTGAATGGTAAGCCAGCTTGTTTTTAATCAGTTCAAGCAGGGCTGGTGTTTCCAGGCCATCCCCGGACAGGTTAATGCTTAAAGAGATATTAGCGTGGTTCAGCGGCAGCTGTTCCAGTAACGACAGGGCATGATCGACCACCCAGAAGTCCAGCTTGTGAATCAGGCCGCTGCTTTCTGCGGCAGGAACAAAATTAGCTGGTGAGTGGGTCTCACCCGTATTGTCCGTGAGGCGTAATAAAACTTCGTAGTGCGAGTTTGAAAAGTCTGACAGGTTTACAATGGGCTGCAGGTACAATTCGAACCAGTCATTGCTGATAGCCTTTCTGACAAGGGTGACACATTGCCTGTTTGTCTGCAGTTCCTTGATTTCAGTATCATTGTGATTGTAGAGGTAAATTCGGTTTTTCGAGCTGTTTTTGGCGATATGACAGGCCTGGTCACCACGCGCGAGCACTTCACTGGCTGTTTTATTATCTGTTCCGGGGTGAATCATCACGACGCCAATATTGGCATTGACGTTCATCTGGGTCTCCAGCTCTTCACATACCAGGGTTTCAAGTTCCTGGTAAATCAACAGCGCCAGGTCCATTGCAACCAGCTTGTCGACATCGTCAATCAATATACCAAACTCGTCGGAGCCAATTCGCGCGATAAGTGCATTATCAGGTGCTGATTTTTTAAGTAACTCTGCCAGGCGAATCAGTATCCTGTCGCCGCTGCTGTGGCCGAGTGTGTCATTAATAATACGGAAATGGTCAATATCGATATACAGCAAGGCACAGGTGCGGTGCAGGTTGTGCGATTTACTCAGCGATATTTTCAGGGCTGATTCCAGGCGATGCCTGCTGGGTAGAGAGGTCAGTTCGTCATGGTTCAATAAATAATTAAGACGTGTTTCCATGACGCGTCTTTCTGATAATTCGGTATTGAGGTTTTCTTCCTGGTTCAGTCGGTGCTTGCGTTCATGACGATATTGCAGGGCAAGGTTGATTCGCGGAATGACCTCGGTGATGCGTAGCGGTCGCATAAGAAGGTCAACCGCACCAGCCTGGTAGGCAGTCAGTAACTGGTTTTCATCCCACCAGCCTGAACTTTGACTGAGGAACAGAATCGGAGTGGCACTGACATCTCTTCTGCTGATATTTTGGCAGAGTTGCAGTACGTCAAAATTTTCAATGGAACTTGAGAGTACCAGCAGGTCTACCTGCTGACTTTCGTGACGATAACCCTGTCTGAGGGTTTCGAGAATGGTTTCTTCGCTTGTAGTTGAAGTCAGCCGGGTACAGCCGACTTCCAGTAACATTTCATAAAGGGAGCCCTGCTCATGATTGCGCTCATCAGCAATAACAATGCGGGCATTTTTTAATGCATCCAAAGCATCCGCATTTGTTTTGATGAGCTCTTTGAACATGAAATGTCCCGTTAAAAATGTGTAGTCGACAACCCTTTATCGGCAAGATGCCTTAAAGCTTTAATATTATTATTTAACTATGTTTTATTATGTATTCTGTTTAGAATATCGTCTAATCTTATGATTATTATTAAAAAAATCTGAGCCCGGACTGAAATTTATAGTTTATAGCCCGTGTTTTGTCAAGGATTTAGGAGTAGGGGCCTGAATGCAAATAATGCCAATTGACCTGGTCAGGGGAGAAGTAGAACTGCCTTCCCTGTCCAATGTTTTTCAGCAATTTACCGCAAAGCTGGATGATCCCGGGGCAACTGCCGAAGATTTTTCCGATATTATTTCGACCGATCCGGCGCTGACCGTCAGGCTGTTGAAACTGGTTAACAGCGCCTATTACAGTTTTGCTTCAACCATTACCGACGTGGCCCATGCGATTACGATTATCGGTTTGAACGATTTGCGCGAAATGATCCTGGCTATCAGCGTAGTTGAATTTTTTGAAGGCCTGCCTAACGAGCTGATCAGTATGAAATCATTCTGGAACCACAGTGTCCTGACGGGTCTGCTGGCCAAGGAAATGCAGTCATCGGCAGCCATCAAAAGCAGGCAGTCATTGTTTACAGCCGGCATGTTGCACGATGTGGGATCACTGGTTTTTTATAACCGTCTGCCGGAAATGGCGCGCTCGGTACTGGAAAGGAATGAACGTGAAGACCGTCCACGTTATTTACTGGAACGTGAAATCCTTGGTTTTGATCATGCGGCTATCGGCGGTGAACTGATGAGACATTGGGAATTGCCCGAGTTCCTGTCTGACGTTGTGACACATCATCATGAGCCGCAAAAATCAAAAGCTTTTACTGAAGAGGCCATGCTAGTCAACTTGACCGACAAGGTAGCCAGGAGCCTGGAAAGGGGTGAAGAATCAGTAAAGCCGATGATTCATGAGCTTGGGGGCATGCCTGCTGGAATCAGCGAAAATGACCTTGAGGTCAGTGTTGCGAAGGCTCGCGAAAAACTGTCTTCGGTATTGTCGGCAATTCAGGCAGGTTAGCGATAGCGATCAGCTGACATCCTCCGTTTCGACGACGACGCGATTTCTGCCCATTTTCTTGGCGCTGTACATGGCCTTGTCAGCACGGTTGATGACCGACTCGATAGGCTCTCCTTCCTTGTAAACCGCAACACCGGCAGAGAATGAAGGCAGGCGAATCTTGGTGTCTGCATGAGCTGAAGTCAGCTTTGTTTCAGCTGTTTTCTGTAAAACCTTGTTTAATGCGCGTTCTGCACCATAGATATCGGTATGCGGCAGCAATACGGCAAATTCTTCACCACCATAGCGGGCAACCAGGTCATAGTTTCTGAAAGTGGACAAAACATTCTGGGTATAGGCTTTGAGTACTTCATCACCAACGGCATGGCCGTAGGTGTCATTGATTTCCTTGAACAGGTCAAGGTCAAGTACGGCGACGGACAGCGGGTAGCCATAACGCTGGACACGCCCTGATTCATTCTGCAGGCGTTTGAGGAATGCGCGCCGGTTAGGCAGGCGAGTCAATTCATCTGTCATGCTCAGACGCTTTACCAGTCCCAGTTCATGGTTAAGCTGGTCGCAATGTGTTTCAAAGCGGTTGAGCTCAGAAGCAACATCGATAAGGTTGTTCGAAATGGTCTTGTGTTCTGTCAACAGGCGTGAAACTGAACGTTTTAGCATTGCCCTGGTGGTTTCCAGTTCGGCTTCATTGTTGGCTTCACGCAGATCGGTCAGTAACAATTGCATCAGGCTTTCAAACTCTTTGCATTGTGTTTTTGTTGAATCAAGCCGGTGTTCCAGGGTGTTTTTTAACGTCCTGATTTCCTGGTCGTTAAACTGGTTTTCATCCAGGTTGTCTTCCAGGATATCAGGTGTTTGACCGTTAAGAACGGGCCTGGCTAACTGATTGAAATCCAGGGTTACATCTTCCGGCTTTTCTATTACCGTTTCTGCTGGTTGCTCTTCAGTTGACTGCTTGGATTTGTCCGGTTCAAGCTCTGGTGAAACCTGTACTGTTTGTTGCGTCACTGTCGCAGCGCTGTTTACGGGTTTGGCGGCTTTGAGGTTTTTTACCAGGGCTTGTAAGGCACAGATATCGTGACCACCTGATGCCAGTTTTTTCAGCCAGTTAAATTGCCTGGTGGCCTCCTGGCCAAGCATTTTAGAATCAATTAATGCTGAAGCAAGATCGATAACGAGCTGACGGTAAGCCTGTTCATTGGCATTCTGATTGAAACTGAGTTCCTGAACCAGGCTTTCAATAACTGGCAGCAAGATTTCCTGGTCAGTGCATTCTCCTACGGAGGCCAGCAATTCCTGGATTGAATCATTGATTGAAAAGGTAGTACCGTGCATTTCCCTATTTCGCTTGGCTAACAATATCTAGTAGTTATAATTTTAGTTAAATACCTTATATTGTGTCATCTTAATCAGAGATCCGGGAGCTGACAAGCAGTGATCATAAATAAGTCCTTTAATTCCCGGTAAATTGTCTGTTGTGAACCAACCGGCTTGCCGGCGTATTATTTCTTCCAGCTCGGTGGAGTGTAAGTGTGTCCTGCTGCATGCAGACGGTCAAGATAATCGGTCCAATACAGCGACTGTTTCTTGCCCAGGTCATACAGGTATGCCCAGTCATACAGCCCCGAGTCATGACCATCGTCGTAGACAATTTTGATGGCGTATTTGCCTACCGGGCGAATATCCGTAATGTTGACGTTCTGCTTGTCCAGCTGCAGTTTTGCGCCTTGGCCCCAGTGCCCCCTGACTTCTGCCGATGGCGAAAATACTCTTAACAATTCGGTTGGAAAACGGTAAGTCACGCCATCACTGAATGCAATTTCCAGTTCATGGGATGCCTGGTGGAGAGTGATGTCCGTTGGAGTAGGTTGATCTTTCATATGTCAAAGCCGGGATTTGGAATTCCCTAATAATATCCCAGATCACGGTTTGTAAAGAGCCAATTATCCCATGGATTTTCACAGCCTGGCTTCGAACCTGATTTTTTTCAGCAACGATTGGTTGATGGTTTCCGGGTAAACACACCAGAGCTTTTTAACCAGCTTTGGTCGATTTTAGGCTAGTTTTTTTAGTTGTTTACGCTGGATGTAACTAAAGTGTTGCAGGGTTAACAGAAGTGGCGCGCACAAGCTGAGGAAATCCTGTTCCTGTAGCTGGGTTGCCTTGCAGACTGTCAGCCCGGGTTGAATGCTGTAATTTAGTGTCTGTATTTGCGAGCGATCCAGTGGTCGATGCTCAGGTACTTGCCTGCACCGATAAAGAACAGGGCCAGCAGCATAATAAAGTAAGTCGCTGCAAACTCGATACCATTGTTAAGGATCACAAAACTGCCACTGGATGAAAGCCAGTCATAATTGCCATGTTCCTGAAGAATGCTTTTGGCCCGGTCGAGTTTATCCATCGCTTCGATGCTTCGGTCAGAAGCAAACAGGCTGTCACCCTCGGCAATGGCCAGCCAGCCATTTTCGAGGTGAACGGTGACTGCAGCAACGATCATGGTGATCATCAGCGGGATCGAAATCCAACGCACTGCCAGGCCGACCAATAACAGGATAGCGCCACCGGCCTCGGTCAGGGTAGCTGCCCAGGCCATAAAGACTGGAAAGGGTAATCCAAGTCCCCATTCAGGGTTACCAAACCAGGCGATGATGCTATCCATGTCCTGCAATTTCTTGCTGCCTGCCATCCAGAAAACCGGTGCCAGGTAAAGCCTCAGCAGCAGTGGTGCAATAAAGTCGATTGATTTGAAAGCGTCGAGAAAATCCTGAAATTTATTTAACAGCCTGAGCATGGTGAATCCCTGATTGCTGGTGCTGTATTAAACAGCTGTACCGATGATGATGTCTTTGTGTCTGAGGTCGTACAACAGCTTTTCACCTGCTGTGATGATGACGTCAGGGTCAGGATGTTGCAGTGCTTCGGCAATCATCCTTACTGCATCAAGACCGGTTGCATTCGGGTTTTGTTTCAAAATTTCAATCAGTTGCTGGGTAACTGCATTAATTTCCAGAAAACGGACTTCATCTTGCCGGTTGCGAAATACCACCAGGTGAGTCATTTCGCCCGGTAATTCCCGTGGCTGGAAGTCAGGACTGATTTTATGTACCGGAAACTGGTAACTCAGGTTACGCATTACCGGTGAAAGTAAGGGGCATTGCTTGAGTAGATCGCCGTTTGGATCTGCTGCTGGAAGATCCTGGTCTTCATCGCTGATGGCAACGGCCATCTCAATCCATTCATAGTGGGCCAGCTCCAGCATGAAAGGTGGATCATGCGGTTGTGATTCACGTTCGTTTTGCAGGTAATCAATAAACTCCTGGGATATTTCAGAAAACAGGGGTGTTTCGCAGGAGTGACGTGAGAAAAAATCTCTTGCCATTGCCAGCCAGTTTTCCTGGCTGATAATCGATTTGAGTACCGGGAAGGTATTGCTCAGAAAGCCTTCAACATTGTTGAAAAACAATTCACGGTAGATTGCCATTCGCCGGTCTTCGATACCCTCAGGTGCCGGGTTACTGTGGGGGTTCCGGATATGTGCGACAAACTGTTGTTGATGTTGTTTGAAATCAGCCATTTTCAGCGTGCGACGGTAAAGATGTTTCGGTGCTGTTTTTTGCCTGGTAGTCAGCAATCATGCGGACTTCGTCCAGTAATTCCCGGAAAGGAGGGATATTGAAATCACGTTCCAGCAAGGTCGGAAAGACGCCGAAATTCTTATAGGCTTGATCCAGCATTTGCCAGACGGGGTCAATGACATCAGCACCATGGGTATCGACACGCAGGTCTTCAGCCTCTGCGTAATGCCCGGCGATATGTGCATAAACTATGCGCTCTGCGGGCATCTGCCTGAGAAAATCGTAGGCATCATAGCCATGGTTAATACTGTTGACGTAGATATTATTGATATCAAGATGCAGGTCGCAGTCGGCTTCTGAAATCACCGCCTTGAGAAAATCTATTTCGCTCAATTCCTGGCCCGGGGCCGCATAGTAGGAAACGTTTTCCATGGCTATACGCTGTTCCAGCGTGTCCTGCACTTGTCTGATACGCTTGGCGACATGATGCACGGCATCTTCGGTAAAAGGGATGGGCATCAGGTCGTACATATGCCCGTTATTGAGCAGTATGAGAGATGTTCGGTGTAGTAAATAATGTTGTGTTGATCCAGGAACTGTTTAAGCTGTTTTAGAAAGTCCATATCCAGCGGATCAGTACTGCCAATCGACAGCGATAAACCATGGCAGACAAAAGCATTGCGTTCTGTCATGGTGCGGAATTTCCTGCCCAGTGAGCCACCAATGCCCAACCAGTTTTCAGGTGCCACTTCCCAGAAATCAACAATATCCTGCTGCTCTGTAGCCAAGATGGCATCATCAAGAAAATCGCGTCTTAAGCCGAGACCTGCGCCTTTTACTGGAAAATCTTTTTTTAACATTGAGGGAAAATTCCTGGCAGAAAGTAGCGGTTGGGTATCAGGTCGGGCTCGCTGCAATCCAAAACAGCAGCCCGGCCTGTTAACTTTCTTTATGGTTTATTTAGAGCCACCACATTTACCTTCCATTGGCGCTTTTGAGCCGCCACATTTACCTTCCATAGTTTTGGCTTCTTCTTTTTTCATGTTGCCGCATTTGCCTTCGCCACATTTACCTTCCATAGTTTTGGCTTCTTCTTTTTTCATGCCGCCACATTTACCTTCACCGCATTTGCCTTCCATGGTTTTGGCTTCTTCTTTTTTCATGTTACCGCATTTGCCTTCGCCACATTTACCTTCCATGGCCGTCTGCATGTAACCACTGTTCAGTTCTTTCAGACCAAACGGGTTGTCAGCAGCGACACTACCAGTGGCAGCAAGTGAACCGACAACAGCGGCACCAATTGCAGCGACCAGTGGTTTTTTTATAGTTGAGTTTGACATATTAGCCTCCTGAGCAAATTTTATTGTCAAGGCAGCTTTTAAAGCTGCCGTAGGAAAAATTGTTGTACCGTAAAAGCCAGATTTACGGGTTACGCTAACAGAGACCCGAAACTACCCAATTTTGTTTCATTCTTACAGTAATTTTTTTAGGCAACCCAGGTATTCGTTTAGATCTGGTTCTTTGCCGGTAGCCTGGGCCTGCCATAGGACAAAACCAAGACATTCGATCATTTGGTGTTCTACTGCGTGTGCCTGGCCGAATTTTTTCAACAATTGCTGATAGAGTATTTTAATTCCTGGAGGTTGGTCTGCGCCAAGTTGTTCCTGGATACTGATATGCATTCCCATGTGTAGAAAAGGGTTTGTTTCCCCCTGTTCCGGTGTCCATTCCTTATCCAGTGCCAAGTCGGGATCATTGAGTAGTTTGTGATATTCCGGATGCTCTTCAATGACAGTTGCAATAATCAGTTCGAGCGCATGCAGGGTTTCACCGCCCTGGCGTTTTTTCCAGACGGTAAAAAAATACTGCCTGATCTGATTTCTGTCATTACCAAACATATCGCCAATATATCATGTGATGTCAATAATTTGCCTTGTGCGGATCAGGGAATATTCTTGTCCTTGTAGTCACACAGGTCTTCGATCAGGCAGGAGCCACAGCGTGGTTTGCGGGCAATACAGGTATAGCGCCCCAGTAAAATCAGCCAGTGATGGGCATCCTGTTTATACTCGGCAGGCACATAGCGCAGCAGTTTTTTTTCCACTTCCACAACATCTTTGCCCCTGGCAATGCCGGTGCGATTGGATACCCTGAAAATATGCGTATCTACCGCGATGGTCGGTTCGCCAAAAGCGGTATTGAGAATGACGTTGGCTGTTTTACGGCCAACGCCGGGTAAAGCTTCAAGTGCCTTGCGCTGCCGGGGTACCTTACTGGCGTGTTGTTCAACCAGTATCCGACAGGTTTTGATGACATTTTTGGCCTTGCTGTTAAATAGGCCGATGGTCTTGATGTAATTTTTCAGGCCTTCCTCACCCAGCTCCAGGATTTTTTTCGGTGTATTGGCGACAGGGTAAAGCCTGGCAGTCGCTTTGTTGACGCCAACGTCAGTTGCCTGTGCCGACAAAATAACGGCAATCAGTAATTCGAAAGGGGAACTGTAGTTTAATTCAGTTGTGGGGTGCGGGTTATCCAGCTGAAGTCGCCGGAATATTTCTTTTCTGGTTGCCTGGTTCATTTTTTATACTTTTTGGGTTGTTGTATAATTCGCAACGTCAACGGATGACGATGTTTTATTTTAATTAAGGTTTAGTGCCAAGGATGGGACAATGACTGCTTTTTCTCTTTTTTCCGATCAACGTTCAAACCCTGAGTTTCAGTCTGCAATTGTACGGCTGATGATATGGCTTTTTCTGTTTATCTATATTGGTCTGGGAGCTGCAACCGAGTACTACCAGATCAGAATGGAACAGTATTACATACTGTTTTCCTTCTTTTTAGTGCTTTTTATTGCTTTGTTTATCAGTGTATTAAGCCGGCCAGTCTGGTTGGAAAGGCAATATTTTGCACTGATCATCGATGTTGCTGCTACCAGTTTTTCCATTTTTCTGACACAGAATGCTGTCAGCCCGATTTTCCTTTTTTATATCTGGATTTTTGTTTCCTACGGTACCCGTTATGGAAAAACGCATTTGCTTGTAGCGACTGTAATCAGCCTGCTTGCCTATGCCCTGGTGATGACGGTACTGGGCGGATGGGAATATTATGCCTTTGAAGCCTGCTTTTTCCTGTTTATTCTGTTGATTCTTCCCCTCTACCAGTACTCGTTATTGAAAAAACTGCATCTGGCCAGAAAAGAGGCTGAGTCAGCAAACCATGCGCGGGGGCGCTTTCTGGCGACCATGACCCATGAATTACGCACACCCTTATCCGGAGTTATCGGTATGGCGAAAATCATGGATGCAGGTGAATTATCCGAACGACAGCAGACACAGCTCAACGCTATCAGGCTATCAGCAGAAAAATTGCAGCAGCTGATAGGCAATATTCTGGATTTTTCCAGGATAGATGCAGACAGGCTGGAGCTGGATTTAAAGCCTTTCGAAATCCACGCCACGGTAAACGAAGTCTGTCAGAATCTGACAGTCATGGCAGAGGATAAAGCTCTGCAGCTCATTTGTGATATACATCCGGATGTTCCGGAAAAAATTCTGGGAGATCCATTACGTGTTTCCCAGGTATTAATGAACCTGGTTGGCAATGCAATCAAGTTTACCGATAAAGGACGGGTTCGTATTGCTGTATTGCAGCAGGAACTTTCACAACCGTCCGGCTTGTCAGCGTTGCTGATTGAAGTCAGTGATACGGGCATTGGTATACCGAAAGAAAAACTGGCATCCATTTTTGACCCATTCGAACAGGCTGATGACTCCAGTACGCGGCGTTTTGGTGGTACGGGTCTGGGAACAGCGATTTCTAAAAAACTGGTTGAACTGATGGGAGGGGAAATTGAGGTTTCCAGCAAGCCGGGTCAAGGCTCGATATTTTCAGTTTCTCTACCCTTACAGGCCGTTGATAACAGCATTTATGAGGATGAAGCAGATCAAAACGTCGTGCCGACAGAAGACGTCGAACAAAACATCAAGAATGTGCTGGTTGCTGAAGATGACCCGGTCAGTGCGCAGTTAATGTCATTTTTGCTGAAAGATAAAAATCATCAGGTGATGCTGGTTGACGATGGTATTTCTGCCTTGCTGGAAGCCCGATCGGGGTGTTATGACATGGCTTTTATTGATTTACACATGGCGCAAATGGATGGCGTTGAATTTACCCGTAATTTGCGCAAGGGGGCGTTGAAAGTGCGCAATCTGCCGGTTTTTGCATTAACCGCAAACGCTTCGGAGGAAGCCAGACAGATTTGTCTGAAGGCAGGTGTTGATGAGTTTCTCATCAAACCGATAACCCCGGAATCGGTTGATCAATTGATCATGCAATACGGCTAGACTGCAAAGTGGTCAGTTCTGTGCAACCATCTCCGTGGCCGGTGTTTTTTCACTGGCTGCCTTGGAGGCTCTCTGGTCAATGATATTTTTTATCGCGATCAGCAGCCCCAGTCCAATAAAGGCGCCCGGTGGTAATATTGCCAGCAACATACCCTGGTAATCTTCGCCGATTGAGAGGTAAAGGTTTTTAGCTGATTCACCAAACATCAGGTGTAAATCTGCAAAAATGGTACCCAGGCCAATCAGTTCGCGCATGGCTCCCAGGGTTACCAGTACCAGCATGAATCCGATACCCATGCTTAACCCATCAGCCAATGCCGGCACTACGGAATGCTTGGAGGCATAGGCTTCGGCCCTGCCGATAATGGTGCAGTTGGTCACAATCAAGGGAATAAAGATACCCAGGATACGATAGAGCTCCGGAAACCAGGCATGCATGGATAATTCGACTGCGGTGACGAATGAAGCAATGATCATGACAAAAACCGGCAGGCGGATTTCCGGGCGAACAAAATTACGGATCAGAGAAACAGTGACATTGGAGGCGGTTAAAACAGCAACCGTTGCCAAACCCAGTCCCAGGCCATTAACGGCAGTGTTGGTGACTGCCAGTAAAGGACACAGCCCAAGCAGGGCAACCAGGGCCTGGTTATTATGCCAAAGTCCGTTGTTTATGATTTTTCCATAAGAGTCTGTCATGTTGAACTCTCCATTGATACAGCTTTCTGTGGCAGTGGTTCGGGCTGATTTTTAAATAACTCCTCGCCGTGTTCCTGGTAATACAGCAGGGTATTTTTTACGGCTTTAACAACCGTCCTTGGGGTAATGGTGGCACCGGTAAACTGGTCAAAATAACCGCCATCTCTCTTAACTTTCCAGGATGAGAGTTGCGGGTTGGTCAGTGACTTGCCGGCAAACTGCAGAATCCAGTTGCTTTTCTGTTCTTCGATCTTGTCGCCCAATCCCGGTGTTTCCTTGTGCGATACGATACGCACCCCGCCCAGTGTGCCATCAATATTCACGGCAACCAGCAGTATTATGACGCCGCTGTAACCTTCAGGTGCGATGGTGACAAAAACGGCAGCAACCGGGTTACCGTCATTGCGCCCCAGATAGACGAGAGAATTTTCGGCACCCAGTCTAAGCGGGTCTGAAACTGTTACCGTGTCATTGACAATGTCGTTGTTAATTGAATCGGCGGGAATCAGCTTGTAAAGCTTGTCCAGTAGCGCCTGGCGTTCATTTTCAGCAATCTGCTCGGCGGTATTTTGGTAGGTGAAAGAAACCAGGCTTGTGCCAATCACGGCAAACATACCCAGTAACAAGGCAGCAATGATGACCGGGTGACGGTTAATCATGATGTGTCTCCTCCACCTTGCCAAATACAGGTGGCTTGGTGTAGTAATCAATCGTCGGTGCAGCCATGTTGAGTAACAGCACTGCAAAAGCCACGGCATCCGGGTAACCGCCCCAGTTGCGGATGATAAAAATCAGGGCGCCTATCATGGCACCATAAATCAGCTGTCCTTTCTTGGTAGTGCAGGCTGATACCGGATCGGTTGCAATGAAAAATGCACCCAGCATGACACCACCAGTAAAGATATGAAAAGCCGGAAATGGATGAGTTGCAGGATCAATTACGTAACCCAGGGCGCTGAATGTGAGCAATGTCAGTAACATGGAAACCGGTATATGCCAGGTGATGACTTTGCGAAACAGCAGGAAAAGACCACCCAGCAGATACCAGTTGTTGACCCATTCCCAGCCTTTTCCGCCAAAATCACCCCACAGGGTAGACTGCCTGATTTCACTGATCATCTGGTTCAGATCAAGCCGGGTGAACATTTCGTCCAGCGGTGTAGCACTGCTGATGGCATCCCAGGACAGGCCGGCGGGCAGGGCTCCGGTGAATATCACGCCAAGCGTCTGTGCAAAATCGAGTGGGTTGGTATTCAGTATGGCAGGAGGGAGCCAACTGGTCATTTGCGATGGGTAGGAAACCAGTAATAACACGTAGGCGGCCATGGCCGGGTTGAACGGGTTGTAACCGAGCCCACCGTATAGTTGCTTGACCATGATAATGGCAAATGCGGTTCCCAGTACGGTCATCCACCAGGGCAGTAAAGGAGGGATTGCCAATGCCAGTAATACAGCTGTAACTACAGCAGATAAATCACTGAGGACCGGTAACACCGGTCGGCCGCGCAGTTTCATTACCAGGGCTTCGCTGATCAGGGCTGCGGCTATGGCAATAACAATATTGATTAAGGTACCCCAGCCAAAATACCAGACCATGGCAATGATGCCGGGCACCAGTGCCAGCAATACTTCCAGCATAATGCGCTGCACACTGTTGGGTCGGAAAGTATGTGGCGATGATTCGGTAATCAATTTCATGATGATGATTCTTCCCGGCGTTTATTGGCGGCCTCTATCTGCTGTTTTTGCGCCTGGGACAGGTTTTCTGTATTGGCTGGAGCTGTACCGCTTTCCTGCATCTGACGTTTTTTTTCTGCCGCGCGTTTCATGGCGGCCTCAATGGCTGCTTTTTTTGGATCTTTTGTGCCACTGTTCTTTGATTCAAGGGCTTCTTTTTTCTTGCGCAGGCGGGCTTTTTTCTCTGCCTCAATACGGGCCAGACGGGCATCTCTGAACTCGTGTCGGCGACGGGCAATGTCTGATCTTCTTTTTTCTTCTTCTTTTGCCCAGACTTCGGTTTTGGCGAACCGGTAATACTGTACCAGGGGAATATGTGAAGGGCAGACATGCGCGCAACAGCCGCATTCAATGCAATCAAACAAATCGTAGTCCTGCACCTTGTCCAGGTCTTTGGAACGGGCAAACCAGTACAGTTGCTGGGGCAACAGGTTGGCTGGACAGACTTCTGCGCATTTACCGCAGCGAATGCAGGCCATTGCCGGTGTGCTGGCCTTTATTTCACTGGTCGTTGTAACCAGGATGCAGTTGGTTCCCTTGGTTGCCGGAATCTGGTCAGTCGGCAGGGTAAAGCCCATCATTGGACCGCCAAGAATCAGCTTGTCTACGTGATCTGTATAACCACCGGCAAACTCAATCAAGGCACTGATGGGGGTGCCATTGGCAACCAGTACGTTACGTGGTTGCTGAACACCTGACCCGGTGACAGTGACAATGCGCGATATCAATGGACGGCCATGCGCAACGGCATCACTAATGGCACTGAGCGTGGCAACGTTATGACAGACGATGCCAATGTCAGAAGGTAGTCCATGGCTGGGAACTTGCCTGCCGGTGAGTATTTGTATCAACTGCTTTTCACCACCACTGGGGTACAGGGTAGGGATGGCAACAACTTCAATATTTTGCTGGCCATGATCAATGATCGTCTGGCGCATTGTTTCAATGGCATCCGGCTTGTTGTCTTCAATACCAATCAGGCAGTTGTCGGCAGACAAAATGTGCATGACAATATCAATACCATGGATAATATCTGCCGCATGATTTTGCATGAGGCTGTCATCACAGGTGATATAAGGTTCACATTCAGCGCCATTGACCACCAGGGTTTTGATTTTTTTATCAGGGCCGGGATTGAGCTTTACCCCGGTGGGAAAAGTTGCGCCACCAAGACCGACAATACCGGCCCAGCGAATACGTTCTTTTAACTGTGCTACAGGATATTCCTGGAAAGGCTCCATGGCTGGTGGAAGCTCATCTGACCAATGGTCATTGCCATCTGTTTCGAGCGTGATGCAAAGCGCTTTCAGCCCGGAAGGATGTGGAATTTCCTGTTCATCGATTGCAGTCACTGTGCCTGAAGATGATGCATGTACAGGTGCACTGACATAATCACTCGGCTTGGCCAGCATCTGCCCTTTTGCCACTTTGTCCCCCACTTTGACTACTATCTCGGGTGCTTCACCAATATGTTGTTGCAGTGGGATGATCAAATGTTTTTGCAGAGGCAATATTGCCAGTGGCTGCTGCATGGAAATGGACTTGTTGTCAGGCAAGTGCAGGCCACCGTGAAACTGCCACAGTTTGCGTTGCTGGTTTTGCTTCAACTGCATCTTCATCAGCTTACACCTGCGCTTGAGGGTGAACTGTCAGGCTGCTCAGGGAAAGGCCATTTCCAGTTGCCGAGTGTTTGTTCGATGGGGTGCATATGGATACATTCCACCGGGCAGGGCGGGATGCAGAGTTCACAACCAGTGCATTCATCTGCAATTACCGTGTGCATGGCTTTGGCGGCTCCGAGAATGGCATCCACCGGACAGGCCTGGATACAGAGGGTGCAACCAATACATTCTTCTTCGACGATAAAGGCCACTGATTTGGGCTTTTCCGCCGCTTCGGCATCTTCCAGTGAAACCGGGTCACGGCCAAGCAGTTCAGACAGGGCAACCATGGTGGTTTCACCGCCTGGAGGGCATTTGTTTGCTTCCACGCCTTCGGCAATGGCTTCAGCATAGGGTCTGCAACCGGGGTAGCCACACTGACCGCATTGCGTCTGGGGTAACAAGGCATCGATCTGGTCAATAATCGGATCGCCTTCAACATGAAAGTGGATTGCCGAGTAACCCAATAGCAGGCCGAAGATGATAGCTAACACGCTGATTGTGATGATTGCTGTAAACATTGCGACTTAACTATTACTGTCCGACCAGTCCGGCAAAACCCATGAATGCCATCGACATAATGCCCGCAGTAATCAGGGCAATGGCATTTCCCTGGAAAGGCAAAGGTACATCAGCCACTGCCACCCTTTCCCGAATGGCAGCAAATAAAACCAGCACCAGTGAAAAACCGACTGCTGCACCAAATCCGTAGAGAGCCGATTCAACAAAGCCATGAGACTCCTGGGTATTCAGTAACGCGACACCAAGCACCGCGCAGTTTGTGGTTATCAGTGGCAGAAAAATGCCCAGTAGCTGGTAAAGCAGCGGGCTGGTTTTGTGCATGACCATTTCGGTGAATTGCACAACGACGGCAATAACCAGGATAAATGCAATTGTGCGTAGATATTCCAGTCCAAGAGGGATCAGCAGGTATTCGTTAACCAGGAAAGAACAGATAGACGATAAGGTCAGGACAAAGGTCGTCGCCAGACCCATACCGGTGGCTGTTTCAAGTTTACGTGAAACGCCCATAAACGGGCACAGTCCCAGAAACTTCACCAGCACAAAGTTATTGACCAGGATTGTGCTTATCAGAATGAGCGCGTATTCGGTCATGGAATTCTGTTTATTATTCAGTCAGTAACAGTCATGAATAATAACACCTCTGAGGCTTTTGGGTATTTGAGAATAAACAATAATTCCGCTGAAAATGTAGTGGCACCGGGGTGAGCATGAACGTTTGTCCAGTGGATAAACGCAGCATGCGAACGACTGGCCAGGGAAGGCCAGGCCGGAACCCTGCGACAGGGACGTCTTATTCCACTTTTATTCCAGGCTGGGCACCGTCATCGGGGTGAGTATCAACGTTTGTCCAGTGGACAAACGCAGCATGCGAACGACTGGCCAGGGAAGGCCAGGCCGGAATCCAGCGACAGGGATGTCTTATTTCACCTTCATACCGGGCTGGGCACCGTCATCGGGATTTAATATAAACAAATCTTTCCCTCCGGGACCAGCTGCCAGTACCATACCTTCAGAAATTCCGAAACGCATTTTTCTTGGTGCCAGGTTGGCGACCATCACGGTCAGCTTGCCCTGCAGATCTTCCGGTGCGTAGGCTGACTTGATTCCCGCGAATACGTTGCGGGTTTCGCCGCCAATATCCAGTGTCAACTGCAGTAACTTGTCAGCGCCCTCAACGTGATTAGCTGCCACGATGCGTGCAACGCGTAAATCAACTTTGGCAAAATCATCAAATTCAATGGTTTCTGCAATCTCATCATTGACAGCTTTAGTCTGCCCGGTTTTATCCGTGTCTTTTTCCTTGTCCGCTTTCCTGCTTGCCGTCTCAATAGCTTCCAGTTGCAGTTTTGTATCTTCCAGCATCGCATCAATGCGATCGCGTTCGATACGTGTCATCAGCGGTTTGAACTTGGCAATTTCATGGTCAGTCAATGGTGTCGCCAGGTCCTGCCAGGTGAGAGGCTGGATTTGCAGGAATGCTTCGGAAGCAGTTGCAGTGGCTGGCAGGATAGGACGTAAATAACCAATCAGTAGCCTGAACAGGTTGATGCCCATTGAACAGACAGCATGCAGTTCATCATCTTTGCCTTCTTCCTTGGCAATTACCCAGGGTTTTTTCTCGTCGATATACTGGTTGGCCTTGTCCGCCAGCGCCATGATTTCGCGAACAGCACGGGAATACTCGCGGTTTTCATAATGCTGTGCTATGGATTGTCCGGCATCCGCAAACTGGGCGAATAATTCAGGCTCAGTGACAGTGGCAGATAGTTTGCCACCGAAGCGTTTCTTGATGAAACCGGCATTGCGGCTGGCGATATTGACGACTTTGCCAACCAGGTCCGAATTGACGCGCTGCTGGAAATCCTCGAGATTCAGGTCGATGTCATCAACACCCGAGCCAAGCTTGGCGGCAAAGTAATAGCGCAGGTATTCCGGGTTCAGGTGATCCAGGTAGGTACGGGCTTTGATGAATGTACCGCGTGATTTTGACATCTTGGCGCCATCAACAGTCAGGAAGCCATGTGCATAAACTCCGCTGGGTTTGCGCAGCTCGGCGCCATGCAGCATGGCGGGCCAGAACAGCGCATGGAAGTTGATGATGTCTTTACCAATGAAGTGATACAGCTCTGCTTCTGAACCCGGGTCCCAGAAGGTATCAAAATCCAGGCCCTCGGTTTTATCGCAGAGATTTTTGAAACTGGCGATATAGCCTATTGGTGCATCCAGCCAGACATAAAAATACTTACCGGGAGCATCCGGAATTTCGAAGCCGAAGTAGGGTGCATCGCGCGAAATATCCCAGTCAGACAGGCCGGCTTCAAACCACTCGTCCATTTTATTGGCCATTTCAGCCTGTACATGGCCGGCCTTATGCCATTCTTTCAACATGTCTTCAAAATCTGACAGTTTGAAAAACAGGTGTTCTGAATCCTTTTCGATGGGGGTTGCGCCGGAAACTGCGGAAACAGGATTCTTAAGATCCGTGGGTGAGTAGGTCGCACCACAGGCTTCGCAGTTATCACCATACTGATCGTCTGTGCCACATTTTGGGCAGGTGCCCTTAATGAAGCGATCAGGCAAAAACATTTCAGCTTCAGGGTCATAGGCCTGGGAAATGGTTTTGGCAACTATATGCCCTGCATCGCGATTGCGCTCATAGATCAGCGTGGCGAAATACTGGTTTTCATCTGAATGGGTTGAGTAATAGTTATCAAAACTGATCGAAAAATCGGCAAAATCACTGGTGTGTTCCTGCCAGATGCGGTCAATCAATTCTTCGGGTGCGATACCTTGCTTGCGCGCGTGCAACATGATGGGCGTGCCGTGGGCATCATCAGCACAAACGTACCAGCATTCATGCCCACGCATTTTCTGAAAACGTGACCAGATATCTGTCTGAATGTATTCGACCAGGTGACCGATATGAATCGGGCCGTTGGCATAGGGCAGGGCGCTGGTAACGAGGATTTTTCTGGCTGTTTGCGACATAGGTAAAATTTCAAATAATCTGCTGCATGGACAATCTTCCGATTATTTCACAAAGCACAGGACTTCGTTACAGGAATTCACACTTATTGCTTCAATTTCCAAGGTGACTGGAAGCTGAAAGCGTTTCCCGGAAAAAACCAAGTAAATTAGTTGGTATTTATTTGAATTTTTAGTGTAGAATCCACCGCCTATTAATCTTGAATCAATTTTATCCCGTTATTTTGGCGGGTTGCAGGAGATCAAAAATGGCTGAATTAACTCAGGAAACGATTGAAGAAGCAATTAAGTCCTACATTGAACCACACATGGAAAAGGACCTGGTAAGCGGTAAGTGCATCAAGAATATTTCGATTGATGGTGACAAGGTCAAGGTAGATGTTGTCATGGGTTTCCCGGTTAAAAGTCTAAAGGGTGCAATTGGCGCTGCCGTAAAATCTGCAGTTGAAGCGGTTGATGGTGTTGCCAGTTGCGAAGTGGACGTTTCCATGAATGTTGTTGCCCATTCAGTACAGAAATCTCTCAAACCAATTGATAATGTCAAAAACATTATTGCCGTTGCTTCCGGTAAGGGTGGTGTTGGTAAATCAACCACGGCGGTTAACCTGGCCCTGGCACTTTCCTATGAAGGTGCCAAAGTCGGTATCCTGGATGCAGATATCTATGGTCCTTCCCAGCCGCGTATGCTGGGTATTTCAGGGCAGCCTGATTCTAAAGACGGCACAACCCTGGAACCGATGAACAGCTATCATTTGCAGGCGATGTCCATTGGTTTCCTGATCGATGAGGAAACGCCCATGATCTGGCGTGGCCCAATGGTTACCCAGGCGCTGGAACAGTTGCTGAATGATACCAACTGGTCAGACCTTGACTATCTGATTATCGACCTGCCACCTGGTACCGGTGATACCCAGCTGACTCTCGCACAGAAAGTACCTGTTTCTGGTGCAATCGTTGTCACCACACCCCAGGATATTGCGCTGCTGGATGCGCGTAAGGGTTTCAAGATGTTTGAAAAAGTTGAAGTGCCTGTTCTGGGTATTGTTGAAAACATGAGCATTCACATTTGTTCCAATTGTGGCCATGAAGAACATATCTTTGGCGAAGGTGGCGGTTCCCGCATGGCTGAACAATACGGTGTTGATTTCCTCGGCGCTTTGCCGCTGGAACTGCGCATTCGTGAAGAAACTGATTCAGGCAAACCGACCGTGGTTGCAGATCCTGAAGCACGTCCATCCCAGATCTATCGTGAAATTGCGCGCAAGGCTGCAGCCAAACTGGCACTGCAGGCCAAGAGCTATGCGGCCAAGTTCCCGAATATCGTGATCCAGAATAATTGATCGTTTTAGCGATTGATTGCTGATTTCAGCTCAGTAAAGCCCCGGTATATCCGGGGCTTTTTTTTGCCTGAATAGTCACAGATATCTGCTGCGTATTTTTGAAAATAGTGGCAGACTTCGCCGTTATGAATACACAATATTTTCTCGCGTTGCCAAACGCACCGCAGGAGCAGGCTGATGTCCTGATTCTGCCTGTCTCCTATGATGATACCGTGACCTATCGTCCCGGCACCGCCAATGGTCCGGCTGCTATTCTGGCCGCCAGTGAGCAACTGGAGTTTTACGAGGAAGATAAACGCTGGTGTCCGACTGAATTCCTGAAAGTGTGTGTGCTCGAGAATATTGAAAAACATGCTGATGAAGCTCAGCCCGAGTTCCATGCCAGGCTGTTTCAAACTGTAAATGCCTTACCGGCAGAAAACCTGTTTATCGGCCTGGGTGGTGAGCATTCCATTACACCGGACATGCTGTTTGCCCGTATGCCTGAAGGTGGAACTGTTATTCAGATAGACGCGCATGCTGATTTGCGTACAGATTTCCATGGTTCCGTTTATAACCATGCCTGTCCCATGTACCGTATTCACCAGCAGGGTTATGACCTGATCCAGGTGTCTATTCGCTCACTGCATGCACGTGAAGCGGCCCTGATTGAAGCCAGTGAAAACATTACGACTTTTTTTGATCGCGAGCTGCAGCAGTTACAAAACTGGAATCGTCTGCTTGAAATGATTTCGTCTTTAAGCGGGCCTGTCTGGCTGACCATTGACATGGATGGTTTTGATGCGGCATTGATTGCTGGTGTGGGGACGCCGCAGCCTGGAGGCCTGAGCTGGCACCAGGGTATTAGCCTGCTGGATGCTTTAATGCATAATGTGCAGGCTGATGTTCGCGGCGTTGATATACTCGAGCTGGTTCCTGAAGAAAGCCACGTCTCCGACATGATGGCGGCCAAGTTAGTGCAAAAATGTATTTCCTTCTGGGGTAAGTCCAGAGGATATGACAGGGCCGCAAAGCGGGGTTCACAGATAGGTGTTGAAGATGACTGATGCTGATAATCAATGGTCACTGGATGATGCACGCAAGCTTTACCAGATCAATGGCTGGGGGAATGGCCTGTTTGATATCAATGCGTCCGGCAATGTTGAAGCCATTATCAATGAGGATGATCGTATTGACCTGAAGGAGCTTTGTGATGACCTCGCCGGCAAGGGCATGCGTCCGCCATTGTTATTGCGTTTTTCTGACATTTTAAAAAAACGCATTGAACGTATTCACCGGCGTTTTACCCATGCCTGCAAAGAAGCGGAATACGATGGGCAGTATTACGGTGTCTATCCAATCAAGGTAAATCAGCAACGCCAGGTTGTTGAGGAGATTATCGAGTTTGGTGCCGAGTTTAACTGGGGACTGGAGGCCGGTTCCAAGCCTGAGCTGCATGCAACCCTGCCAATGCTGGAAGATGTAAAGGGACTTATCATCTGCAACGGTTACAAAGACATGGAGTTTGTTGAACTTGCCCTGATGGGCAACAAAATGGGCAAGCGGGTTTTCATCGTGGTTGAAAAAACCAACGAGCTGGACCTGATTCTTGATGCGGCCAAGCGGCTTGATGTTGACCCCCTGATTGGATTGCGTTGCCGGCTTTCCACCACCAGTAATGGATTCTGGGATGATTCCGGTGGTGACAAGTCGAAGTTTGGTTTGTCAGCATCTGAATTACTGGATGCGATTAACAAGCTCAAATCCGTCAATATGCTACATAGCCTGCGATTACTGCATTTCCATATTGGCAGCCAGGTTCCAGAGATAAAAAGTATCAAGAAGGCCATGCAGGAGGCCGCGCGTTACTTCGTGGAAACCTGTCGACTGGGTGCCCCGATTGATTTTATGGATGTTGGTGGCGGATTGGGTGTGAACTATCACGCATCGCCGGATGATACGAAGTCTGCGGTGGATTACTCCCTGCAGGAGTATGCCAACGAGATTGTCTGGACCATGAAACGGGTCTGTGAAGAAGAGAATCTGCCCAGTCCAAATATCATTTCCGAGTCAGGCAGGGCTATTGTGGCCCATCATGCGGTATTTATTGTTGACGTTCTGGGTATTGCCAGGCGTATCAGTGAAACTGCATTGGTCGAGCCGGATGAAGACAGTCCGCTACAGCTAAGACAGCTTTGGCAAACCCTGCAGGAACTGGATAACATTGCGCCGACTGAAGCATTACATGACGTGATTGCTTTTCGTGATGACATGACGCGTCTATTTGCCCTGGGGCATGCCAGTTTATCTGACCGTGCACTCGCAGATGATCTCTACTGGCGCCTGATCACGCACCTGAGAGAAAGGCTGGGCGGGGAAGAAATGAACCGCCTGGTACCCGGGTTTGAAACACAGATCGCGGACCGTTATTTTTGTAACTTTTCCGTGTTCCAGTCCTTGCCTGATGCCTGGGCAATCAAGCAGGTTTTTCCCGTCCTGCCGATACACCGGTTGAATGAACAGCCTACCAAAAAGGGGATTCTGGTAGATATTACCTGCGATTCTGATGGAACGATTCAAAACTTTCCTGTCGGCGATGAAATTGCCAGCGTATTACCATTACACGCAAAGGATGATAATTCGACTTACCTGCTGGGATTGTTTTTGACCGGAGCTTACCAGGAAATCCTGGGTGATCTGCATAACCTGTTTGGTGATACGCATGCTGTTCATGTGCGTATGGATGATGATGGCTATGAGCTTGAGCAGGTAGTCAAAGGTGAAACTGTTGCTGAAGTACTGGATTATGTGCAGTTTCATGAAACGGTTTTAATTGATCGTATGCGACGTGAAATTCAAAATGCCCGTAACAAGGGACTGATCACCAAGCGTGAAGCCAATGCCTTTATGCATTTTTACCAGGAAGGTTTGCAGGGCTATACCTACCTGGAAGAGGAAACACCCCTAAGACTCTGACGGGGTCAGTCGATTCAATACGGGTAACGTTTAAAAAAAGCCCCATTCAGGAAATGGGGCTTAAGGGGGGAAACATGAAATTACACCGCTCCCGGTGTATTTAATAATATAGGGATAAACTTATTGATTTGGTAGTGGCATTTTGTCGCACCCGGTTAAGAAAATTTAATCTTGATTATTGATTGTTTCAGGAAAGCCGTCTGCGATAGTCATCATAGTCATACTGCCTGATGACTTTATAGCTGCCATCCGCTTTTTCAATGGCAATGGCAGGATGATGAACACCGTTAAACATGGTGGTTTTTACCATGGTGTAGTGAATCATGTCTTCAAAAATGACTTTTTTTCCAACCTGTAATGCTTCATCAAAAGAATAATCACCAATAATGTCACCGGCAAGACAGGTGAGACCGCCGAGACGGTATGTGAAAGCTTTTTGTTGGGGGACGTCGGCATCACGAACTTCGGGGCGGTAGGGCATTTCCAGAACATCGGGCATGTGTGCAGTGGCTGATGTATCCAGGATAGCGATATCCATGCCGCCACGGTGAATAATGTCCAGTACTGTGGATATCAGGGGGCCGGTGCGCCAGGCAATCGCAGAACCCGGCTCCAGTACCACTTCCAGGTGAGGCTGCCTCTTTTTAAATGCAGTAATTGCCTCGACCAGTCCGTCGATATCGTAGTCATCCCGGGTCATCAGGTGCCCGCCACCAAGATTGAGCCACTTCAGGTCAGGCAGGAAGCGACCAAATTTTTCTTCCACGGCCTGGATCAGCCTGGCTGTTGCATCCGCAGGACTTTCACACAAAGCGTGAACATGCAGCCCTTCAATGCCGGTAGGTAAATCGTCACCGAGCTCTTCGGCAGGTATGCCAAGACGTGATTGTTTACCACTGGGATTATAAATTTCTGTTTCGACCTCGTGTATGCCCGGGTTGACCCGCAGGCCACAGGAAATGCCTTCAGCCAGAGCCTGTTCGGAAAATGTCGACCATTGGCTTAACGAGTTGAAAGAAATCCGGTCAGCCATCTTTAACAGTGAAGGGAATTCATCCTGGGTATACGCGGGCGCATAAAGATGAATATGGCCCTTGAAATAATCATGAATCAGGCGTGCTTCATTATAGGAGCTTGCCGAGCAGCCTGACAGGTATTCCCTTACTATCGGAAAGACCGACCACATCGCAAAACCTTTCAAAGCGAGAATGATACTGCAGCCAGCTGCCTGCTCGACACGGCGGATTAACTCGAGATTGTGCCGTAATTTTTGTTCTACCAGTAAATAACAAGGAGAAGGTAAAAGACTGTACTGGTCCTGTTTCAATTTAATTCACCCCGAAGCGCACAAAGAACACAAAGTTATCGTTGTTAACATCGCATGTCGTTATTACGTTGAGCAAAGTGACTTCGCGATCTCTGTGTCCTTTGTGGTGCAGAAATTATTTATCAGGCAATGCATCGATGTTGACATCAAATTCAATGTCATTCCACGGCAGTCCGTACCTGTTCAGATCATCCATAAAGGGGTCCGGGTCGTATTGTTCCATGTTCCAGACACCGGGTTGTTTCCACTTGCCCTGCAGCATCATCTTGGCGCCAATCATGGCTGGCACACCCGTTGTGTATGACACACCCTGTGCCTGGGTTTCCCTGTAACAGTCCTGATGATCCTTGACATTATAAATATAGCGGCAGACGGGTTTGCCATTCTTGCTACCCTTGATGATGCAGCCAATATTGGTTTTGCCCACAGTACGAGGTCCCAATGTTGCGGGATCCGGAAGCAGGGCTTTTAAAAATTGCAGCGGTACAATCTGCTGGCCCTGGAATTCGACAGGTTCAATACCATCCAGGCCAAGATTCTGAATTACTTCCAGGTGCTTGAGGTAGCTGTCGCCAAAAGTCATCCAGAAGCGCATGCGCTGGACTCCAGGGATATGTTTGGTGAGTGATTCCATTTCCTCGTGGTATAGCAGAAACATCCTGCGGGGACCGATTTCAGGAAAATCAAATACCCGGGAAATTTCCATCGGCTGGGTTTCCACCCAGTCGCCGTCCTGCCAGTAACGACCATTCGAAGTGACTTCGCGGATATTGATTTCCGGGTTGAAATTGGTGGCAAACGGGTAGCCATGGTCACCGGCATTGCAGTCGAGAATATCAACGGTATCGATCTGGTCAAAATGGTGTTTCAGCGCATAAGCAATGAAGACGTTGGTCACACCCGGATCAAATCCTGACCCCAGCAGGGCTGTTAAGCCAGCATCCCTGAACCTGTCCTGGTAGGCCCATTGCCACCTGTATTCAAACTTGGCTTCATCCAGTGGTTCGTAGTTGGCCGTATCGAGGTAATCAATACCGGTTTCCAGGCAGGCATCCATGATGGTTAAATCCTGGTAAGGCAGGGCGACATTGATCACCATGGCAGGCCTGATCTTGTTAATCAGTGCGACCAGTTCAGGGACATTATCCGCATCAACCTGGGCCGTGTGGATTTTTACCTGGTCAATCTCACTGGCAATCTGGTCACATTTTGCTTGTGTACGACTGGCCAGCCAGATTTCACTGAATACTTCGGGAAGCTGGGCACATTTGTGGGTTACAACACGGCCTACGCCGCCAGCTCCAATGATCAGGATTTTGCTCATGCGGTTACTCCAGACAAACGATAAATATTTTCGCGGATTGTAGACGTTTTTCCGCGTGGCTGTCTTTCAGATTTTTTAAATAAACAAAATCAAAGTTGCCTGATCAGGTGACCGGTATGCTTAACCGGGTTTAATTGTTCAGGTTGCGCAATTTTGACGAGTACAATACCAGGTAGAAAAACAGCAGGTGACCGGCTATTTCGAGGTTTTCCTCGAACAGGTCACTGGTGATATCCGGTGTAGGTAGAAAATCATCCCAAAAACGCTTGTCAAAGGTTTTACTGACAAGGTAGACCCAGATAGTGGTAACCAGTAGCGTAACGATGACCCTGTGACTGAAATAGGGTTCCAGTCTTTCCCTGTATTGGGAAGCCCACCAGACCATCAGTATGAAGGCAATATAAAAACCGTTGTTTGTGCCGTAGAAATGCAGCTCCCGTAAAAACAGGATCAATGCAAAAAAGGCCAGCCATTTGTAATAGACACGGTCAGATTTTGTTAACTGCCAGAGTGCCATTAGCAGGGCAACAAATACGATGGCCGGACCGGCAATTTCTGCGTTCGGTTTGGTTAGAAAAGGCGATAAAGCTGTCTGGTCCAGTGCATAGATCAGAATCATTATCAGAAAGGGCACGATAACAACCCAGGCTGGCGTTAATTTTAAAATGTGCAGGACACTTTGTTTGTGCCAGGACAGTGAATTTTGGAATGATTCTGAATTCATGGATAAGCAGGAAGTGTGGTAATAATTCTATTGTATTTTATTGTTTATTTTCCTGGTTGACCATAGCTGTGACAGCAGGAGTAAAAAAGGGACATCATCGATGTCCCTTTTTGAGTTGAGCCCGGGATACATCCCCGGGCTTTGTTAAATATTATGGCTAGTCATCATCTTCAGGTTTTTCTGGTGAGAGGCCGGCCGCTACGCGGAAAGTTCTTTCACCAACACTGAGGCAGCCAAGAGGCACAACCAGCAGGGTCAGTGCAGTTGACATAAAGACACCGAACAGCAGTGAAATTGCCATGCCCTGGAAGATCGGGTCTGTCAGGATAACGGCAGAACCACCAACAAGAGCCAGGGCGGTAATCACGATAGGACGTGTTCTTGCCATGGCCGCAATGATAACGGCGTCGTACAGGTCTTTACCCTCGCGCATCAGGACAATGGTGAAGTCCACCAGCAGGATCGAGTTACGCACGATGATACCGGCCAGGGCAATCCAGCCAATCATCGAGGTTGCGGTAAAGTCTGCACCAAACAGCATATGGCCGGGCACAATACCCAGTAAGGTCAATGGAATCGGAGCCATGATAACTGCGGGGATAACGAAGTTGCCAAACTGCCAGACAACCAGCATGTAGATGGCGATCAGCGCGATACCGTAGGCCATACCCATGTCACGGAATGTTTCAAAGGTAACCGTCCATTCACCAGACCATTCAAAACCGGACTGGCTGTCAGTGGCTGGAGGGCCAGCATAGGTACCGATAACTTTGACACCATCAGGCGCGGTATAATCTTCCAGAATTGCATCAACGTCCAGCTGGGAATAAACCGGGGCAGCCAGGCGTCCCTTGGAATCGCCAACCACGAATTCTACCGGACGCAGGTCTTTATGGAAGATCATATCTTCGCGTTTGTATTCTACGAATTTACCCAGTGAGCCCAGTGGCACCGACTGCTGCATCATGTTCATGACCGGCAGGTCATGCAGGCTGTCAAGATTGGCTCGTTTTGACAAGGGAACCTGTAACAGGATATAGGTCGGTTCATGTACACCTTTCTGTTTCAGGTCACCTACCTTGAATTCACCCATGGCCATAGCCAGGTGCTTGTTGATCGTGTCGATGGATACGCCGTTCAATGCCGCTTTTTCAGTATCCACTTCAAAGCGCCAGGTGCTCAAAGGTCTGCGCATCAAGGTCTGTTCTTCGCCGACTAATTCTGACTGGCTAAAGATATTCTTGATATCGCGTGCAACCTGGCGACGGGTTTCAGCATCAGGGCCATGAATTTCTGCAACAAGGGTTTGCAGCACAGGTGGGCCGGGTGGCATTTCAACCACGGTAACGCCAGAGCCATCAAATTCCTTGATGCCGGATTTCTCGACCAGGGGTTCAAGCGCTTCACGTACAGCAATCGCAATTTCGTGGCTGCTGCGGCTGCGCTCACTCTTGTCGGTCAGAATAACCTGGATCTGGGCCTGCCAGGGAAACATCCTCAGGTAGTAGTGACGTACCAGGCCGTTGAAATCAAACGGGATGGATGTGCCAACATAGGACTGGAGTGAAACAACTTCAGGGATTTCACGAATAATTTCAGCTACATCATTGGTGAAGCTGGCGGTTTCCGGCAGAGCGGTTCCTGCCGGCATGTCGATCGCAATCTGGAATTCTGCCTTGTTATCAAATGGCAGCATTTTTACTGTGACACCCGTGGTGTAGAACATCAGGATGGAGAGGAAGAATGCGCCAATGATGCTATACAGGAACAGGTTGCCTTTTTTGCGGTTTCTAAACAGGCCGCCAATTGATTTGTGGTAGAGACCTTCCAGCTTTTGCGCAAATTTGTGCTCTTCCTCTTCCAGTTTTTTCAATTGATCCATTGAAGGAATAATGCGCATTGCCAGGTAAGGTGCGAAAACCAAAGCGGCAAATAACGAGAACACCATCGCAACGGAACCCAGGGCCGGGATGGGTTCCATGTAGGGTCCCATCATGCCACTGACAAAACCCATGGGCAGCAGGGCTGCAACAACCGTGTAGGTAGCCAGTACTGTCGGGTTACCGACTTCACGCACGGCATCAACTGCAATCTCGGTATCGGGTGATCCATGCATGAGCCAGCGACGATAAATGTTTTCAACAATAACAATGGCGTTATCGACCAGGAAGCCAATCGAGAAGATCAGGGCAAACAGGGATACACGGTTGATACTGTAACCCATCATCATTGCCGAGAAGACTGTTATAACCAGTACCACTGGAATGGTCAGGAAGACCACCATGGCTGGTTTGAAGCCCATAAACCACCAGACCAGGGCGACCACCACGGTGGTGGCAAATATCAGTTTGAACAGCAGCGCATTTACCTTGTCATTCGCTGTTTTACCGTAATCACGACTGATTTCGATGTTGACATTATCAGGAATGATAAAGCCTTTGATCTTTTCAACTTCAGCCAAGACAGCATTAACAACTGATACGCCATTGGCACCTTTCTGCTTGGCAATGGCAATAGTCACTGCCTGGGCATTATCCACTTTCGGGCCTTTGTAGGCAGAACCGCTTGAAAAGCTGACTATTTGCCTGGCTTCTTCGGGGCCTTGCGTGACAGTAGCGACATCACTCAGGTAAACGGGGCGTCCCTGGTGGTTACCTACAACCAGTTTTTTTACATCATCGACTGAACGCAGGAAAGTACCGGTTTCTACAAAGTAAAAAGTACCTTTACTTTCAGTAGAACCGACGGTCTGTTCCGTATTAAAGCCCTGGATAGCCATGGCCATCTGTCCCATGCTCAGGCCATAACCTGAGAGACGCTCCGGTTTCACATCAATGCGGACCTGGGTGGCACGACCACCGGTTACAAAAGAGTTACCGGTTTTGGGAACCTGCTTAAGATGTTGCTGAACACTGACAGCCAACGTACGTAATATAGAATCATCAAGCTCATCAGACCACAGGGTTAAAGTCAGAACCGGAACATCATCGATTTCCTTGGGCTTCATCATGGGCGGTTCAGCGCCAGGAGGAAGGAGTTCAGTGTTGGCCTGCAACTTGTCATTGGTACGGACAATGGCAGATTCCATGTCTTCACCAACATGATATTCCATGGTGATGATGCCCATTTCCTTGTCACTGACGGAATAGACGTGTTTTACACCGGGGATTTCACTTAAAACTCTTTCCTGTGGGCCGATAAGTAACTTTGAGATTTCTTCGGCAGAAGCTCCGGGCATGCGATAAAAGATATCAATCATGGGTACCGAAATTTCCGGGTCTTCCTGTCGTGGAGTGGCGATCAGGCCGTAGATGCCGAGCAGCATCATGGCTGCGAAGATCAGCGGTGACAGGGGTGAATGGATGAATGCCTTGGCAAGGTTACCAGCAAAGCCCAGTTCCATTTCCGTGACAAGTTCCTTTTCTGTTTTTTCGCGTTCTTTTATGGAATCAGTCATTTCAGCTTCCTAAAATGTTTGTTGTAACTGCGGGGAGCACACCAGGGCTGTAAAGCCCTGGTGAAACCTTTGTTAAATTTATTGAGGATTAATATCCTGAACGGGTACCAGCACCGGGTTTGGCCAGGATCTTGTCGCCCACCCTGATGCCGCTAATGACAACAACTTTGCCGTTACCAGTGCGCTCGCCGATGCGGATCAGGCGTAATTTAAGAACGCCTGCTTCGTCGAGCTTGTAAACTGCCGGCAGGCTGCCTCTCCAGAGCACCGCTGTTTCAGGAACTACCGGGTTGGCAATGCCACTTTTACTGGGATCCGGAATCATCACTTCAGCATACATGCCGGAGCGGGCCTTGCTTAAATCATCAATGGTGAATTTAACTGTCGTTGTGTGACCGGCAGCATCAGCAGAAGGGTAAATACGTGAAACGGTGACCGGGATTGTAGTGTCAGAACCATCAAGGCGCGCCTGTAGTTTGGCGCCTTCCCGCAACATAATGAGCAAGCTGGTTGGTACTTCAACACGAATTTCCAGCTTGGTGATATCGGCAAAACTGATCAGCGGCATACCAGGTTGAACGATGTCGCCTTTTTCCACCATTTTCTTCAGGATGACACCATCGAAGGGTGCATAGCTGACAGCATTTTTCAGGTTTTCATCCAGTTCGCGTATAGCGGCCCTGGCCTGCTCAACCTGGTTGGCAGCTGTCTGAATTCCTACATTATATTGATAAAGATTCGAATGACGTTCGAAACCCGAATCACCTTCGCCAGCAAAATCGCGGAAAGGGTCGGAAAACATGCTGAACATGCTGGGAGCGCCGCCCATCATGCTGTTCGCCTGTGAATTTGGTGCCACGACTTCACGCTGGTATTGAACCCTGGCGTTGTGGTAACCGGCTTCGGCACTGGACAGCTGTGTTTCAGCCTGTCTTCTTTTAGCCAGTAAAGCAGCTGTATCCAATGTAATCAGTATGTCGCCTCGTTTGAAACTGTCGCCTTCCTGGCCGGCAATAAATTCCACGTCACCTGGCATTTGTGCTGAAAGATTAACAGTTTTTATTGGCATTACCGCGCCACCCAGGACGATATTGCTACCCACACTGGAGCTTTCCACTGTGATGATTTCCTTGGCAGGCTGCGGAGCTGCTGGCACCTGGTCTTCTGCTTCAGCCTCATGGCTGAACAGTGAATACGTGGCGAAAGAAACGCCAGCCACCAAAACTGATGAAACGAGAATCTTGTTCATAATTTGTGATACTCCTTTGGGATCCACCACTTACCCGTATATTAATGTCAAACACAATATCATAATTTATTAATATAGTATAGGTTTTTCTTATCAGGCAATCCCTCTATAAAATTACTTATGACCTTTGTTTTTCTTGATAAAAATGTATTTATTAGTTGTAGACATAAATGTTTATGTTGTCATTAATGTACTCGATAGAAATTATCGACCTGTAAAACATTATCTTGAATTTTTCTAAGAAGAGTTTGTTAACCTGTTGAAATCAAATTAAATCAGTCTTGATTTAAGACAGTAGGCGATTGAGTACCTTCTGGAAAAACCCTCCTGGAGCAATGGTTACACGTGCTGTTTCACTATTGATATCTTCCAGTTCATAAGCCACATGTTCAATGCCGGCCTCTGCATACATCTGGTAGGAAAGTTCGATATCATCTGACCATCGAGACAGGAAATCTGCGCTCGGTGAGATAAATACAATGCGTTTGACTTCTTCCTGAACCAGCTTGGAAGCACAGCGCGGACAGGGTGGGTGAGTGACATATACGGTACAGCCGCTCAGGTCTCTCTTGGCAAAGATCATGGCGTTTTCTTCAGCATGTATCGTCAGGTTGAGTTTGCAGGCCCTGTCTTCGAGGCGTTCTGCTGTATCGTTCACACCTGCGGCAAAGCCGTTGTAACCCAGGGATATAATGCGGTTGCCATCGGTAATGACTGCGCCAACCTGGGAGGACGGGTCCTTGCTCCAGCTGGAGATATGTGCCGCCAGCCCAAGAAAGCGGGTATCCCATTTTATGCTCATGAATGCTTCCTTATATATAGAGAGTGCATCTTAAGATGTCATATATTCTCTAGCAACAACGGCACAGGTAGTGGTTTTCCATCCAGCAGGACAATGCCGTCCCGCATTTTTAACCGTCCCTGTGCGGCCCACTGGGTCACCATCGGATAGATAATATGTTCTTTTTGCAACACGCGGGCAGCCAGGATTGAGGCGGTGTCACCTGGCTTAACGGCTACCCTGGCCTGCAGAATCAATGGGCCGCCATCGAGTTCTGGGGTAACAAAATGTACCGTTGCGCCGTGGAATTTATCTCCGGCATCAAGCGCCTGCTGGTGGGTATTCAATCCCTTGTATTTGGGCAACAGTGAAGGATGGATATTGAGTAATTTACCTTCGTAATTTTTCACAAACCAGTTACTTAAAATACGCATGAAACCGGCCAACAGGATAAAACCGGGTGAATATTGATCGATTACGCGGCTGATGTCCCGGTCATAGGATTCACGGTCCTCGTAATCCTGGTGGGGTATTACATGTGTTGGAATTTTAGCCTGGCGGGCACGTTCCAGGCCTTTGACACCGGCAACATTACTGATGACTGCCTTGATTTCAGCAGCAAAACCTGCCTGGTGCTGGGCATCGATAATAGCCTGCAAATTGCTGCCACTTCCGGAAATTAGCACCACAACAGGGCATTTTACTGCTGACATGAGACTACCTGTATTTAACGCAGGGTTCCTTGCAGTCACAGGATTCAATTTGTCCAATCACGGATACGGTTTCACCCTGTTGTTGCAAAATTTCAATAGTCTGTGCTTTGTCGTCAGCAGAAATACATACCACCATTCCGATACCACAGTTGAATGTGCGTAGCATTTCCTGTTCTTCGATGTTGCCGTTTTGCTGGATCCAGTCAAAGATCGCTGGACGCTGCCAACTCGACAGGTCAATTTGGGCAGCAGTGTGTTCGGGTAAAACGCGTGGCAGGTTCTCGGTCAGGCCACCACCTGTGATGTGTGCGAAAGCATGCGGGCGAACAGTTTTCATCAGTTCCAGCAGCGGCTTTACGTACAGATGTGTGGGCGCAAGCAAGGCCTCTCCCAGGGTTCTTCCATCAAAATCCGCCTTGATGTCAGCACCGGAATGCTCGAGAACTTTACGAATCAGTGAATAGCCATTTGAATGCGGCCCGGAGGAGGCAATACCCAAAAGTACATCGCCAGCCTTAACAGCCGAAGCCTGGATAATTTCCTGTTTTTCAACTATACCAACGGCAAAGCCGGCCAGGTCGTAATCGCTACCTTCATACATTCCCGGCATTTCGGCGGTTTCACCGCCGGTGAGCGCACAGCCTGATAATTCACAGCCTTTGGCGATCCCCGAGATCACCTGGGTTGCGGTTTCCAGTTCCAGGTGACCGGTTGCATAGTAATCAAGGAAAAACAGCGGTTCGGCCCCGGTCACTACAATGTCATTGACGCACATGGCGACCAGGTCAATACCAATCGTGTCATGTTTGCCCATTTCCAATGCCAGCTTGAGCTTGGTGCCAACACCGTCGGTGCCTGAAACCAGGACAGGCTGCCGGTATTTGTCAACCGGGAGCTCAAACAGTGCGCCAAATCCACCCAGTCCGGTCATGACTCCGGGCCTGAAGGTGTTTTTGACCAGCGGCTTGATTTTTTCAACCAGCGAGTTGCCTGCATCGATATCGACTCCGGCATCGCGGTAACTGAGGGAAGTGGTGTTGTCGTTGGTAGTCATTATTTTTTTCCTGCAATGCAAAGCAGCCGCGATTCTAGCACTAAAGCCAGGAACCAGTCTCAACTTTGCTGGTCAATCCATGCAGCTATTCTATACAATGGTTTAACTGTGGAAATTAGAAATCCCGATATCAAGGGGCAGGCTTGCTACTGATGCTAAATCGAATCTTTTTGTTATTCCTGCTGTGCTGCACGGCGGCACTGAATGCGGCAGAAATTAATAACCTTTACCGGGTTGAAGTGCCCGTAGCTGATCAGGGTCAGGCTGAGCGCAACCGGGCAATTCAGGTGGGTTTTAAACAGGTGCTGGTAAAAGTCACCGGAAACCGCAATATTGACCAGAAAAATGCACTGAAAAGCGAATACCAAAAGGCCTCACGATATGTGCAGCAATATCGTTACCGGCTTCAGGAAAAAACGGTTTCAGGTATGCAGGCTGATGAAACCCGTGCGGAAAAGCGCTTCCTGCAGGTATCCTTTGACAAGTTGGCAGTCGATCGCATGCTGCGGGAACGTGGCTTGCCGGTATGGGGTAAATCGCGTCCACAGGTGCTGGCCTGGGTGGGATTTGAAGACAAAAGAAAAAGAAAACTGTTGATCCCCGAGTTCAATCCCAAAGTTGTGTCAATGCTAAACAGTCTGTCCGATGATCGTGGTATCCCGTTTTTGTTACCGTTGATGGACCTCGAAGATCAGTCTGCAGTCTCTACCAGTGACTTGTGGGGTGCTTTTGAAAACCCGATTCGCAATGCATCTGAACGCTATGAACCTGACATTATCCTGTTGGTCACGATTAAGTCAGTGTCGGGAAATGCCTGGGTGTCCAATTGGTCTTTGCTTGATGGTGAGGACACCAGGAGCTGGGAATTCAGGGATAAACAGCTTTTTACTGTTCTGCAAAATGGTATGTATGAAATGTCCGACTTGCTGGCACAGACCTATGCTCCTGCCGGAGGTAACCAGACCCAGGTGCTGAACATGCAGATTGATTCGGTTAAATCATTCGCTGATTTGCTGAGGGTGCAGCGATTTCTTGAAAGCCAGGAAACGGTGCAGGGTTTCCAGGTGCGGGCAATTCAGAATGATCGCCTGATTCTGTCGCTGAATTTACGTGGTGGGGCACAGGCGTTTATCCAGGCAGTTAACCTCTCCGGTTTTCTGTTACCAGACGACGGAGCACTGCTGATACCTGAAGTTCAGGAGGTTGAATCTCCAGACATTGAGACCAAGGGTACTGAAAACCAGTTGCCAGAACAGGCCGGGCAATTGTCTCCGGTTGTAAACCCACTGGTTGCTGATATTCAGCTGTTTTACCAGATGCGTTGATTGTTCTGGTTGGATGATTGGCGGATTTATAAATGCAGAAAAAAGATATTCCAAACATCATTAGTTTTTTCAGGATCCTGTTAACCATTCCGGTCATCTGGGCGTTACTGGAACAGGACTTTCTGCTCGCTTTAATCCTGTTTTTTATTGCTGGCCTGTCTGACGGGCTTGACGGCTTTCTGGCCAAGCGTTATCACTGGCAAAGCAGGCTGGGTGGATTGCTTGATCCATTGGCAGACAAGGCTTTGCTGGTTTCAACCTTTTTAAGTCTTGGTGGACTGGGGCTGTTGCCCCCATGGCTGGTGGCACTGGTCATTTTTCGTGATGTGCTGATAGTCTCTGGTGCCCTGGTTTATACCATCCAGATAGAACAACTCAATGCTGAGCCCAGTTTAATCAGTAAGCTCAATACCCTGTTGCAGATCATGCTGGCTTTGCTGGTTGTGGTTAATCAAGGTTTATATCAAATGCCGGGATGGCTGCTGGAAACGCTTGTCTGGTCTGTTACCGTAACGACAATTATGAGCGGTCTGGCCTATGTTATTGAGTGGAGCGGGCGAGCGGCAAACCGGTATCCCGGCAGTCATGACTGACTGTCTAAATCTGCATGGCTTAGAAAATCTTTAACAAAAGGCACCGTCAGTTTGCGTTGTGCCGCAAGTGAAGCACGTTCAAGTTTATCCAGTGTTGTCAGCAGTGCGGTAATGGTTCTGCTGTGGTGTCTTAACAGGTAATTGCCTGTTTCATCAGATAATTCCATTCCGAGGTTGGCTGCACGTTGTTGCAGGATGTGCTTCTTATCCTGGTCAGTCAGGTTTTTCAGGGCGATCGTGATTCCCCATGCCAGGCGAGATTTCAGGTCGGCAAGCTTGACCGGTATGCTGGCCGGACTTTGATTGCTGCTGATCACGAGTTTTTTTTCCGCATCCCTGATCCTGTTGTAGAGATTAAAAATGGCAATTTCCCATTCCTGTTTGCCGGCAATCTCTTCAATATCGTCAATACAGATGATGTCAGCTGTCTCCAGACCTTCACAAATTTCCGGGCTGAATTCTGTCGCCTGCTTTAAAGGTAGATAGATAATGTTTAGCTGGGCGGATTCTGCGAGCTGGCAAAGGGCGCTGAGTAAATGGGTTTTACCGGTTGAGGTATTACCCCATGTATAGAGATAGTGATGCCCGTCGGAATCAATAACTGTGCGGATGGCTTGGCTGATTTCCCGTTTATTTTGTGCAATGAAATCATCCAGGTCTGCCCTGACCGGTAATTTGAGCTCCAGCGGTATTTGCATCTTGCTTGTCAGGACAGCTTTTGAGCAGTGTCAGCCAGTCTTTTGCCCAGGGCTCGGCAGAGTTTTTTCTCATCATCGGTGAGTGGCAGGTTACTGTCTTTGCCTGCAAGATGAGATGGGCCATAGGGAGTGCCACCTGACTGAGTCGTAAGCAGGGTGGTTTCCGAGTAGGGCAGGCCGGTTATCAGCATGCCATGATGCATTAAAGGCAGCATCATGCTGAGCAGGGTACTTTCCTGTCCGCCATGCAGCGAGGAGGTGGAAGTGAAAACGCCGGCTGGTTTTCCAATTAAGGAACCAGACATCCAGGCTGAAGATGTCCCGTCCAGAAAATGTTTCATGCTGCTTGCCATGTTGCCAAAACGGGTTGGACTTCCCAGTGCCAGTGCGGCACAGTTTTTCAGTTCGTCCAGGGTGACGTAAGGTGCGCCTTCAGATGGAATGCTGTCTTCCACGGCCTCGGTAGTGGGCGAAACGGCAGGTACGGTTCGTAACAGTGCTTCCATGGCTGGATTTTCTTCCACACCGCGTGCGATTTGCCGTGCCATTGCAGCGGTCGCGCCGTGCCTGCTGTAATATAATACGAGTACATATGCCATTAGAGTATTTCCAGGACCTGTTCAGGGGGGCGGCCAATCCGGGCTTCACCATCTTTTATCACTATGGGGCGCTCGATTAATTTGGGGTGTGCAACCATGGCATCAATCAGCTGTGCGTCTGTCAGCTCCATGTTATCCAGGCCTGTCCCCTTGTATTCTTTTTCGCCCTTGCGCAACAGGTCGCGGGGACTGATGCCAAGCATTTTAATAATTTCCTTCAACTGTTTTGCGGTAGGCGGGGTTTTAAGATACTCAATGATTTCAATCTCCTGCTGCTTGTCATTGAGCAGCTGTAACGCCTGTCTTGATTTGCTGCAGCGGGGGTTGTGAAAAATTTTTGTTGTCATAGCCAGTTACTGTTTTTTTCCAGGGTAGTTAGCTGCTATTGTAACGAGCATAACGCTGCTATGGTATAGCTAAGAGTTAAAAGCAGGTTAATCCATGAAAAAAATTGATATCCCCCGTATTGAGGTTGTCTTCAGGCATGTGTTGTCATTTATGAAGCTGCTGTTTGCCCGTTTTGTTGCCAATAACAGCCTGCAAAATGCTGCCGCCATGACCTATACAACCCTGCTTTCACTGGTGCCGCTGATGGCCGTTACTATTGCAGTTTTTTCAGTGTTTCCCATCGCTGATAAAGTCAGTCTCCAAATTCAGGATTTCGTTTTTGAAAACTTCGTGCCGGCCTCCGGTGAGGTGTTGCGATCCTACCTTGATGAATTCACAGGCAAGGCTGCAGCAATGACTGGAACCAGTTTTGTTTTTCTGCTCGTGGTTGCGATTATGCTGATGGCCAGTATTGACCAGGCTTTTAATACCATCTGGCGTGTAAAGCGAAAACGCGGCATCGTAAAAATGTTCATGGTTTACTGGTCAGTGCTGTCATTGGGGCCGATTCTTATGGCGCTCAGTATCGCGGTAACCTCCTATATTATTTCCCTGCCGATGTTAAGTGATACCGCTTCCTTTGAACCAGTAGGCAAATTGCTGAAATTTATTCCCGTGCTGGTTTCGGCTCTGGCCTTTACGCTGCTCTATTCGGCAATACCCAATCGTCCGGTGCCGATCAGGCATGCTTTTGCCGGCGGGCTGATTGCTGCCATCCTGTTTGAGATTGCCAAGCGCGCTTTTGGTTTTTACGTGACCAATTTTCCCTCTTATGAAGCGATATACGGGGCATTGGCGGCAGTGCCTATTTTTCTGGTATGGCTATACCTGTCCTGGGTTGTGACTTTGCTGGGTGCGGAATTTACTTACTGTCTGAGTATTTACCGCAGGCAGAAAGAAGCTGTTGAATGGCAGGGTGACAAGTTGCTGGATGTGCTACAGCTTCTCGCGCTTCTCTGGCAGGCGCAGCAATCAGGCCGGCCCCTGTCATTGCAGCAACTGGAAAATGAATTACAGACCTATACCGAAGAGCGCCTGGAAAACCTGCTGATTAAGTTGCAGCAATCCCGCCTGGTGCTTAATACCCTGAAATATGAATGGGCATTGGGACGTGACATGAATAACTTCTCACTGGCTGATCTATACCGGTCACGGCCTTTTATTCTTCCAACTGAAGCAGAAATTCAGGATTACAGGGGGCCATCAGCACATTCAATCAGGGTCTTGATGACGGAGTTAATTAACTCGAACCAGCACATGATGCAGGTCGAGTTGGAGAACCTTTTTTCCCAGCAGCAGGTTGAAATGACTGGAACCTGAACCAGGATAGAATAGGGTTTTGTGAACTTGCTGGCTGAAGTTGCTGTCTTGATATTTACCTGAAAGCCTGTTTCAGCCTAGTATTAGGTTTGATTTGAAAAAAACTATATTAAGATGAAGCCAATTCGTACCCTTGTTTTACTCTTCATGATGATTGTGCCGCTGTCTCTTTCAGCCGAGCCGGTTGACTTTGAATTATCAGGGCTTGATGGAAAGCAATACCGCTTATCTGATTATCGTGGCAAATGGGTGCTGATAAATTTCTGGGCAACCTGGTGTCCACCCTGTCTTGAAGAAATGCCTGAACTGGAACTCTTCCACACCAACCATAAAGACAAGGACGCTGTTGTACTGGGTCTGAATATGGAAGATATCTCTGAAACAAAACTGAAAAAATTTGTTGAGCAACAGTTTGTTTCTTACCCGATACTACTGATTAAGCGTAGCAGTCAGTTGCCTTTTGGTCGGGTTGCAGGGTTGCCAACATCATTCCTGATTTCACCCCAGGGCGATATTATTGCCAGACAGGTTGGTACCGTCACAGCTGAATCTATTGAGCGCTTTATGGCTTCGTATACGGAGAAAAAACAATGAAAAAAAATATCCCGGTTTTTCCTTTTGTGTTTTTCATAACCTCACTGATGCTTACTGCGACGGTATTGGCCAATACCCAGGTTCGTGATCCAAATCAGTATTTCTTTAATCAGATGCTTGGTGATCTGACTGAGGAACTTGAACTGGCCCGCGAGGAAGAAAAGAAAGCCATCCTGATCATGTTTGAAGCCGATGACTGTCCTTTCTGTGCACGCATGAAAAAAACCATTCTTAACCAGGTTGATGTGCAGGATTTTTATCGTAAAAATTTTCATATCCTGGCTATCGATATAGAAGGCGATGTTGAGATCACCGACTTCAACGGTAATACGGTTACCATGAAAGACTTTTCCTTTAAACAGCATCGGGTCAGGGCAACACCTGTGTTTGCTTTTTTTGATCTTGATGGTAAGGCTATCAAGCGTGGTCGTTATACAGGTGCCATGACGGGCAGTGATGAGTTTATCCAGTTTGGCCGATTTATTTCAGAGGGTATCTACAAGCAGATGAGTTTTACCCGTTACAAACGGTCATTAAAATAAGTTGATCTATTCGTGTTGCGCATCCGATCATTCCATTTCTTTGCTGTTTTCTTTCTGAGTTTTGCCGCGTCAGCGGAGGAACAATCTCTGCTGCCATTGCCACAGCCTTTGTCACTGGAACAGGCGTTGGCATTATCAGCCAATCATCCGGCTATTCAACTGGCTGAATCAGGCCTGGCCAGGGTGAAAGCTGATGCGGCAAAAGTTTCAGCTGATTCCGGTTTGAAAATTTCTGCAAAAGCATACCTGACCGCAATTGATCCTACGGATATTACTCCCGACCGCAGTAACAATGACAGCAAGGCATTTTTAAGGGCCAGGAAGAATTTGTATGACTTTGGTTATACCGAGGCGCGCGAGGCTGCCGCACAAAATGCTGTTAAAAGCCAGCAATGGCAGTTATTAAGTCAGCGTCAGAAGCACCAGCTGAATGTGGTGGAAAAGTTTTTTGAAGTACTGGTTTCGGACAAAATTTATGTCTTGAAGGATGAGGAAATGACGCTCGCCTACCTCAAATACGACAAGGCAAGAGATTATAATGAACTTGGTACGGTATCAGATATTGAATTATTGCGGCTGGAAAACATCTACCGGGAAAAGCTGCAACTGAGAAAGCTGGCTGAGCAGCAACAGCGCTTAAGTCGTTTAAGGCTGGCGGCCGCTCTGGGCAGGCCAGATGATTTACCAGCCGATCTTACAATGCCGGAGGTTGACTGGAAAAAACCGTTGCCTGCCATTGAAACTGTTATTGAAAAGTCTTTAACAAATAATCCGGAACTGCGTACTTCCCGCGATGCTTTGCAAGCCGCAAAAGAAAAACTGACAGCAGCCCAGTCGAGTCATAATCTCAAGATTCATGGTGAAATGCAGTTGGCAAAATACAACCGTGAAACGGGTACTTCACATCCAGCCAGTGCCGGACTGGTGTTCGAATTGCCATTATATACTGGTGGTGCCATCCAGGCGGAAACAGCCAGTGCCAGGGCGGAATTGCTGGAGCAACAAGCCGTACTACAGATGGCAGAATTATCCATTCGCCAGGCAGCTGTTGAACTGGTGATGCAGCTGGAAGCACTCAAGGCGGATCTTGAAGCGCAGCAGGTCAGTGCAGATTACTCGGAACTTTACCTGGACAAGAATCGTGCCTTGTATGAGCTTGAAGTTGCTTCGGATTTTGGTGATGCGGTTGTGCGTGTTTCAAGCGTTATCCTGAAAAAATTAGAGACACTTCTGGATTATGCGTTGACTGAAGCCCAACTTGCAGCTTTACAGGGTGAATGGCTCAAACCATTATCCGATCAATCAGCTGATGGAGTTAAATAATGAAATACCGATTTATTGGCCAATTGATCCTGCTGGGTGTTTTTCTGGGTGCGGCAGCCAACGCCTGGGCTGAGGATATCAATGCAGTTCTTGATTGGTCTGAGAAAAGGCAGCTTGGAACCATGATATCTGGCATGGTAACCAAGGTACATGTTCGTCCTGGCATGCATGTAAAAGCGGGTGATGCCCTGCTGGAAATGGATCAGCGATACTTTAAAGTTCGTTTGTTGCATGAAAAGGCCCGCTTGGAAGCGGCCCGGCTGCAGATGGAGGAAGCCCAGCGGGAGCAGGAGCGGGCTATTGAATTGTTTGATCGCACCGTCTTGTCTGTTTTTGATCGTCAAAAAGCGGACATTGACCTGGCCAGAGCAATTGCCAGCCATGCTGAAGCGAAGGCTAACTATGAAGAGACCCGCCTGGACATGGAATACAGCAATTTTGTCGCCCCTTATGACGGTATCGTGTTGAATGTTTTAATCGCGCCGGGTGAAGTGGTTGTAAATGAAAATTCATCGGTCACACTGGTCGAAATTGCTCGTGCAGATGAAATGCTGGTACGTTGTCTGTTAAACAGTGAACAGCTGTCAAAACTCAAAATAGGCCAGCAGGTCGAGGCTGCGTTTCGTGGCCAGTGGCTTGATGCAGAAGTGCACAGCATGTCAATGGAAGCCGATTCAACCGACAGCCAGGCAATTCGTTACCTGGTTACAGCCCGGCTGAAAGTTGCCCCGGATGACTTTGCGCGTGCAGGTGAAGCTTCTGCTATTCGCTTGCCAGACTAGCGCCTGCCGGGATAGGACGGTGGGTAAATAATGTCCTCTTCGGGAATGCGGTGCATAAACTGCACGTTGGATCCGGGTAATGGATAAGACTGGCCTGCACCGGGCATGCCGTAGAAATCAGTTGGTGGCGTCATGTGAGGAACCGGAAACTGCTCAAAGGTTTTCAGGTGATTGCTGGCCGGGGGAGGCAGATCATTGTAGCCCCGATCGCCGAAAAACTGGCCCATGATATGCCCCGGGTTGAAATACTGAGATTGCCAATTGTTCTGGTAAGGCATATTCATGCTGTTCGGTGAATAGTTAAACTGGCTGCTCCTGTTGACTGGGCTGCTATAAGAATAAGGTTGTGCCGTATTTTCATAAGGGGCCTGATAAATTCTTTGCTGTGCCATTGGTCGTGGTGATGTATCGATGGGTACAGAGGTGTCACCATAGTCATTTGAATTTTGTTTTGGCAGGCTGCCCCATTGATCAAACGGGAGCTGTTTTGCGTTCTGGTACTGCTGCATGACCTCGCTCGCATCCGGGTAGCTGTTTGTCCGTGGTAAATTATTATTAGCTGGAAGCCGGATGTTTTCCGGTGGCTGGTAAGTGTTCTGCGTGGCAGGTAACGGGTATGCATCAGCGCTTTTCTGAACTGGTGTGGGGCGAAAAGCCGGTGGACTGTTCTGCTCTGTCTGGGCGGGCAGCAGGGGGTAATCGGTCGCATTACCGCTTGTTTTGGGGGCTGGTTGTGCTTCCTGCGCTGGTTGATTTCCCTTTACCTGGTCTTTGATAATGACGTAAGGCGAACCAGTACCCAGATTCAAATGGGTATTTTTTAAAATTTCTGCCTGTCCATATACACCTGGAGGGGCAGGGTAGCCATCATTGTCCACTTCTTCTGATAACAATGTCTGGGGTAATGATGCGGCAATGACGGCCAATGACAGTGGTGAAAGAATCTTGGGCATAAGGGCTCCGGCTATAAGCGGCAGAAATCACGGGTTTGTAGTTGCTGTAAATTGTACCGATAGAGCTGAAATACCGTCCAATCAAGAATTATTTTTCAGGCAATAAAAACTGCTGGTGGACAGGCCGGGAAGTTGGCCCTTCAGTAGCCCGTTGAGTTAACTTCCAGCCCGGATGGCATTGCTGACAGGCGCGTCACGCAGGTGCGGATTTCACCGCTGGGTAACAGCGCAAGCCAACGACAGCCGGGAGGTTCATTATCAACACCGAAATCATCTTTTTCCGGTGTAAACTGAATGCAGGTGGATGGCGAGGCCAGTAGTCGAATTCCCATGCGTTCACGATCAAACTCCTGGTGTACATGCCCCCATAAAATACCCTGAACATTCATATAACGATCAATGATATTAAAAAATGCTTCCGGATTATTGACCAACATGGTGTCCATCCACTCGCTGCTCATGGGTACGGGATGATGATGCAGGCATACCAGTGCATGTTTGTCCGGGTGTTCCTGTAACCTGGCTTCGAGCATGGCCAGTTCCTGCCCGGTTAGGTGTCCGCCTTCGCTGTCAAGCAGGCTCGAGTCGAGGAAAATAAACAGCCAGTTGCCGTGTTGTGCCGATGAAACATACTGAACCGGGGAGTCAACCAGGTATTTTTTCATTGCCTGCGGGATATCGTGGTTGCCTGGCAGGCAATAGACTGGAACACCGGCTTTTTCCATGATGGATTGAAAACGCTTGTATCCGGATTCAGACGCATCATGCACCAGGTCCCCAGTAGCCAGGATCAGGTCAACCTGGCCGCACTGGTTTGAAAGCTTTAATACTTCATCGAGTGTTTGCTGGGTGTTCATGCCCAGCAGGGTGCCTTCGGTGTCTTCATAGAGATGAGTATCGGTAATTTGAAGAATTTTCAGGCTACCATCTGGTAAATTGGAGAATAATTCCGTAACGGCCTGGCAATTATCGTCGTGGCTGCTCATGTTGTGTAGTGTTATCCCTTTTACTGCTGTCAATCATGGCCTGAACTTCGAGTCGAAGAATATGTTCCGGAATTTTCACAATGAGTACAGCTTAAATTATTGTTTTTTGTCAGAATTGTTATTGCTTTATATAAAGTAGCCAGTTGTGTTGATAAAAACAACATCAGAAGAGGTTTTGCTAGAAAATCCTTGCCCGTTTTGTGAAATAATTTGTGTTTCGGTGATTGAGCAATCCCTGTTTCTTTGGTTTTTGGTAAATACCGTCATATTTCAGCAATCAAAGCTAGACTATCCTGACCAAGCTGTTAAATTAGTGAGTCTGCGCACTGATTGAAAAGTCGCAATTAATAGGCTTTACCTATTAGGCCCATTTGAATAAACAATTCAAATAAATGAATGATTTGCTCTATATTCCTTTTCACTGAGCTTTTGTAAGCTTAATTTTTTTTTAACAGGAGGAGAAACCTATGTCTCTTAAAGGCAGTAAAACTGAAGAAAATCTGAAAGACGCTTTCGCGGGCGAATCTCAGGCAAACCGTCGTTACCTTTACTTTGCAGCAAAAGCTGATGTTGAAGGTTATAACGATGTAGCAGCTGTTTTCCGTTCAACAGCAGAAGGTGAAACTGGCCACGCTCACGGTCACCTGGAATACCTGGAAGAAGTCGGCGATCCAGCAACTGGCCTGCCAATCGGTGGTACTGAAGACAACCTGAAAGCATCAATTGCAGGTGAGACTCATGAATACACTGATATGTACCCGGGCATGGCTAAATCAGCACGCGATGAAGGCTTTGATGAAATCGCTGACTGGTTTGAAACACTGGCAAAAGCTGAGCGTTCTCACGCCAACCGTTTCCAGAAAGCTCTGGATGGTCTGAACGACTAAAAAAGCTGATCGGGAAAGTTTTTAACTTTCCCGGTTTGTTTTGCAAAGCAGCTTTTCTCAAGGGTGTTTTGCCAAACATAATAAATCTTTCCCACCTGAATTTTGGAGATCACTATGGCTGGATCACGTGAAGGTAGCCTGGAAGCACCTACCAGGCATGCAGTTGACTGGAAGAATCCCGAGTACTATGACGAAGATAAACTGTTTGCCGAGATGGAACGCGTTTATGACATCTGTCATGGCTGCAGGCGCTGTGTCAGTCTCTGCCAGTCTTTCCCGACACTGTTCGATCTCGTTGATGAATCCGATACCATGGAAGTCGATGGTGTTAAAAAAGAGGATTACTGGAAAGTCGTTGATCATTGTTACTTGTGCGACCTGTGTTTCCTGACCAAGTGTCCCTATGTTCCTCCACATGAATGGGACCTCGATTTTCCGCACCTGATGCTGCAGGCAAAAGCTGTCCGCTATAAAAAGCAGGGCGCCTCTTTCCGTGACAATACCTTAACCGATACTGACAAGCTCGGAACCCTGGCTGGTATTCCCGTTATCAGTGGTGTAGTTAATGCTCTGAATAAAAACAGCGCCTTCAGGGGTGTGCTTGAGTCGCAGCTGGGTGTGCATAAAGAAGCAATCATACCGGAATTTCACAGTAACAAACTGCGTGACCGCATCAGTAACGATGCCGGTAAAGAAGCTGAAGCTGCTGGCCCGACAACCGGCAAGGTTGCCCTGTTTGCGACCTGCTACGGTAATAATAACGATCCGGTCACCGGTGAAGACCTGGTGGCTGTCTTCAGGCATAACAATATTCCGGTAAGGCTGGCAGACAAGGAAAAATGTTGCGGTATGCCCAAGCTGGAACTGGGTGACCTGGAAGCGGTTGAAGAAGCCAAGAATGTCAATATTCCTGAACTGGCCAAGCTGGTGGATGAAGGCTGGGATATTGTTGCACCGGTTCCTTCCTGCGTACTGATGTTTAAACAGGAACTGCCACTCATGTTTCCCGATGATCCGGATGTGAAAAAGGTTCAGGAAGCGATGTATGATCCTTTTGAATACCTGATGCTCAGGCACAAGCATGAGAAGTTGAAAGCGGACTTTAAAAATCCGCTTGGCAAGGTCTCTTACCAGGTCGCCTGTCACCAGCGTGTCCAACGCATTGGTATGAAGACGCGCGATATGCTGCAGCTGGTTCCTGAGACTGAAGTGATCGCTATCGAGCGCTGCTCAGGTCACGATGGAACTTACGCGGTTAAAAAAGAAATGCATGAATATGCGGTCAAGATCGGTCGCCCGGTTGTAAACAAGGTAAAGAAAGATGAACCAGATCATTTTACCAGCGACTGTGTGATGGCTGGACATCATATTGCTGATGGCCTGAACAGGGCGGGGCAGGAGACAACAGCCGAACATCCAATTTCACTGATCAGAAAAGCCTACGGAATTTAAGATGAGCAAACTGAGTAGAGAAGATTTATTCACGCTGGAAGCCTATGCTGAAAAGCGCAAGGATTTTCGTGCCGGCGTTCTGGAGCATAAAAAGAACCGGGCAGTACATATCGGGCCAAATGCGACGCTTTACTTTGAAGATCGCCTGACCATGCAGTACCAGGTCCAGGAAATGCTGCGTATTGAGAAAATATTCGAAGCTGAGGCTATCCAGGAAGAACTGGATGCCTACAATCCATTGATACCTGATGGCAGTAACTGGAAAGCCACTTTTATGATGGAATATGGTGATGTTGAAGTACGAAAAGCCGAGTTAGCAAAGCTGGGTGGTATTGAAGATAAAACCTGGGTGCAGGTCGAAGGCTTCGATAAAGTCTATGCAATTGCAAACGAAGACCTGGAGCGAACGAATGATGAAAAGACATCAGCAGTTCACTTCATGCGTTTTGAACTGACCCCGGAAATGTGTTCAGCAGCAAAGCAGGGTGCGGCTATCAATGCAGGCATAGAACACCAGAACTACCAGCACATTCAGGCACCTGTTACTGAAAATATCCGTGCTTCTTTGGCACAGGATTTGAGCTGATAATTTAAAGAGTATCTCTCAAGTTGTGTTCCATGTAGGTTGACTCAAGCAGGGCGGAGCTAACAAAACCGAGCTGTCTTTCTCCCTTGGGCCTGGCTGCGATAATTCTGCAGCAGCTGGGCTCAACTGATCAGATTTTCTGTTATCCTCGTTTTCCATGAGCACACCAACTTTTTTCTGGCACGATTATGAAACCTGGGGAACATCGCCGAGATGGGATCGCGCCTCGCAGTTTGCCGGTATTCGCACTGACTGGGAACTGAATGTTATTGGCCAGCCTTTGGTCATGTATTGCCAGCCCGCAGTTGATATGTTGCCGCACCCTGAAGCCTGCCTTATCACTGGTATTACCCCGCAGAAAGCCAAGGCCGAAGGATTATGCGAGGCGGACTTTTTCAAGGAAATTTTCAAAGAATTCAGTAAGCCGGGTACTTGCGGTGTTGGTTATAACAGTCTGCGTTTTGATGATGAATTTACCCGTTTTGGTTTTTACCGCAACTTCATCGATCCCTATGCAAGAGAATGGCAAAATGGCAATTCACGCTGGGACCTGATTGATGTTGTACGGCTGACACGGGCGCTCAGGCCTGAAGGTATCGAGTGGCCAGAAAGAGAACCGGGTGTGCCAAGTTTTCGCCTCGAGATATTGACCGAGGCTAATGGTATAACGCATGAGGCCGCGCATGATGCGTTATCGGATGTCCATGCAACGATTGCCATGGCAAAGCTGATCAAGCAGAAGCAGCCTCGCCTGTATGAGTTTTGTCTCAAGCTCCGTTTAAAAACTGAAGCGGTAAAGTTACTGAATGTCACGCAAAAAATTCCGGTTTTACATGTCTCAAGAATGATTCCGGCCAGGCTTGGTTGCATCAGCCCGGTTGTGCCTGTTGCCAATCACCCGAAGAATAAAAACTCTGTCATTGTTTATGACTTGCGTCATGATCCGTCTGCCCTGATCAACCTCGATGCCGGTCAGCTTGCCGAGAGGCTGTTTGTCAGCCAGGATAACCTGCCTGCAGGTACCGACAGAATCGCGCTCAAAGAAGTGCACATTAATAAATCACCTGTACTTTCTCCCATGAGCACCCTGTCAGAAGATGCTGCGTCAGAATGGCAGATAGATCTAAAGGCTATTAACGAACACCTGGAAGCCTTACGCGGCGCAAGCGGACTGGAGGCAAAGATTCGTGAGCTTTATAGCGGGCAGCGCTTTAATGCTGAAACCGACCCGGATGGCATGCTCTATGACGGCTTTATTCAACCGGCTGACAGGAAAGTCTGTGAGCAGGTGTTAATCACAGAACCCGGCCAGTTGGCTGGTATGCAAAACAAGTTCAGTGATGTTCGTCTGCCCGAACTGCTGTTTCGCTACCGTGCGAGGAACTGGCCCGAATCTTTAAATCAACAGGAAAAGAGTCAGTGGCAAAACTACTGCCAGTCAAGATTGAACGACCAGGACAACAAGATTGGAATTAACCTGAAAAGTTTTGGGCAGAAGCTGGCGGCCTTGAGTATTGATCCAGCGCTGGATGAAGATAAACGGGCTATCGTCGACGCCCTGCTTGATTGGCCGGTTGAGCTTGGCTATTAATGCAACTTCTGTAGCTTTCGGACTGACTGTTTATTAATGCCGCGTTTTAATAACCAATCCTGGAAGCTGTCATCCTGCGCCATTCCAGGTTTTTTATATTTTTTCTCATCATGAGCATACTGTCAAAGTCCATCGTCCATTCAATTTTGTAATCTATAAGGAAAAAGTTACAGAGGCGTTAGAGTTGAAATCTTGCGGGTAAAAAAGCAGTTCATTGCCTGCTTAACACTTGAAAGCGAAGTACCACTTTAATTGCAGCAGCCTTCTTAGTCCATTTTTATACCGTAATAACCTGAGTAGTGGACATGTTCCTGCTGGCCTTTTCTATAGGCTCTTATTGTTTCGCCGCGGGTTCGTCCCAGGCCCAGGATTATGGCTTCATCATCTGAAATGGGCTGTAAAGGAGACTGGATGGGCCTGCTGGAGAGCAATGGCATTTTATAACGCATGTAAAGCATGCCATCCTCAATAAAAAGTTCAGTTTCTTTTATAGGAAACAGTTCGTCCGGGTTTTGCACCCTGTATATACCGGTTCTTTTTTTCCAGGCATCGGGGATTTTTATTGTAGGTACTTTCTGTCCCAGTACGGTTTCAGTATTGTTGTACCTGGCAACAATGACCTCAACGCCATCAATCACTTGTGACTTGTATTGCATTCCACCCAGTGCACGGTATGAGGGGGGTAACGAATCAACAGCGTCCTGCTTTATGCCCAGCCAGCCATTGGGATAGGGAATCAGGTCAAAAGTTTGGTTGGCAATACAGCCGCAAATATTGTCATCTTTAGCCTGAATGGAAATCAAGCCAAGATCGGTAGCGTAGTCACCAGCTATTTTTGCATCCAGTGGAGATTCAACCTGGCGAATGATTTGTTCGAGTGTCAGCGAAGCATGTGGTGTTTTTGAATTCACGCTCCTGAATCTTTTAAAGATTTCCATGGTTAACTCGGATACGATTTGGCGGGAACCACTGGCATTGGCAAGAATCGCTACACCAAGATTATCTTCCGGTGAAAATATCAATTCACTACTGAAATACAAGGTAGTGCCTCCATGTCTGACCAGTAGCTTATTGTCATTATCAGGGTCAGGTTCAATAAACCACCCAAGGCCATTGATAATATTCATGTCCAGGGCAATATCTGTATTCTGGGGTTCCAGCATTTCCTCCAGAGTTTCGGGTAACAGGATATTCGAATGATTCAGGCAATCACGGTTAAAAAAGGTTTTCATTAACTGCCCAAGATCCCAGACACTTGTCATCAGGCCATAGGCAGGCACGTCGCGAATAGGTAACAGGACTTGCCCATTGCCATTACTATATCCTTTGGAACCGTCCTGTTTAACCGGGAAACTGGCGGCCAACATGGTGTTTTTCATTCCAGCGGGCTGAAAAACATTTGCTTGCATATACTTGCCGTAAGCCAGGGGCTGAACCTTTTCAATGATGTGTCCAAGCAGGGTAAAGCCGATATTGGAATAGCTGAAAACCATGTTAGGAGGGTAAGCGGTGAATTCATCCCCAAGTTTTTCGACAACAGTGGTGAATGGCTGGTCTGACCATTTTTCCTTGTTCAGGTCAGTGGGTAACCCTGAATGGTGACACATGATATTACGTAAAGTGACAGGTTCTTTGGTCGTGTCAAAACGGCTTTTAATTTTAAACTCAGTCAGGTAGGCAATCACCGGCTGATCAATATCGATGATACCTTTTTCAGCCAGTTGCATGATGGCGATAGCAGTAAGTGGTTTTGCCAGAGAGCCTGCCCGGTAAATTGTATGTGCAGTGGCTGGTATCTGGTTTTCAATATCGGCTAAGCCAAAGCCCTCAGCCCAGATGTTTCTCTGCCCACGTGTGACAATAACGCTAAGACCGGGAATATTGTATTCATTTCTTACCACTTCGATAATTTTAAGCAGTGATTGGCGTGTTTCAGAAAAGTCCGGATGGACAATGGCTTGTTCTGAAGATGGTTCTGCCAGGCAGTTGGCAGAATAAATAGAAATCACCAAAAACCCCAGTAAGCAGCTTTTGATGATTTTTGGGAGGGATGTTTCTGGGTAAGCCATTGCACCACCTCTTATTTTTTGAAACCTGTCATGACAGGTTTGCGATAGGTAAATTATTCAAGGTCGGAATTTCCTGTAGCAATATTACCGTAGACAATTTGATTGAAATTGTCGTTCGTTACCCGGCTTGTTACTATCCCATCAAGCTGTCTATGCCTTAAAGCATTTCCACCATAACTGTCACCGGTACCTGGCTGAACCGCGATAGGTAATGTGTTGTAGGCGTCCTCTAAATTATTTGGATAGAGATCTGAATTACCGACCGCAAAGCCATGATAGAAACTATCGGCACTAGCAGTGGTCGTTATCAAAACTGCAGAAACTAAGACTGGAATATACGTTTTCATTTGAACTCTCCTGTTTAAAACAAAGATTGGTATTCGTTAAATTCACAGTCCTCGAGGACAAAGTTTTTAAATGCGCGCTTGCAGTAATTAAGACCTACTAAACAGTCGATCTATTTCACATTACTTTCACTTAACTTGTTGCGATGGGAAAAAGCTGGCTAGAAGTTGTTGAATTGAAGCCAGATTCAAACAGCCTTGTTGTCCTGTTCCTTACTGGTTGTTGATGGCCGGGTAAGAATAAATGTCATCACCATGATTAAAATAACGCCAACGATTAAGCTGATTATCCAGTCTGTTGTGAGCCAGACAATAATCCAGCTGACAAGCATTGAAATGACAGCTGCCATTTTCGCTGGTCTGGGAATACACTGGTTACAGCGCCATGCCCTGATTGCCGGTCCGGTTTTAGGGTGGTTCAGTAAAGCCTGGTGAAGGCGGTCAGAAGATTTGGCGAAGGCCCAGGCTGCGATCAGGATAAAAACCGTTGTTGGCATGACAGGCAAAAAGGCGCCTATGATTCCCAGAATCAGGCTGGATATGCCAATAAAAAAATATCCGGTTTTAAGCAGCATCAAGGCATTGTAATTTTTATATATATAGTATGCTTCGACTTTATTTGCAGAAACTGAAGTATTAGGGACAGAAAACGCGTGGAAACAGGTTTTGATGAATTATTTCTGGATGCCCGGTTGTTAAGGGCAATCGGTGCACTTGGTTTCAAGGAGCCTACCGAGATTCAGTCACAGCTCTTGCCTGAAGCTATCCAGGGACTTGATATCATCGGTTCAGCGCCAACGGGTAGTGGTAAAACGGTTGCTTATCTTTTGCCGATTTTACAGGGTTTGCTGGAATTACATGCGCAGAAGAACTGGCCGAAGGCATTGGTGTTGGTACCAACACGAGAACTGGGTAACCAGGTGCGTCGTGTTATTGAAAAGCTGTCAGAGTTTACCAGTCTGAAAAGTACGGTACTGATCGGTGGCGTACATGAGTCTTTACAGCAGCAATGGCTCGCTGAGAAACCGGATATCGTTGTGGCAACCCCCGGGCGTCTCATCGATCATCTTGAAAAAGATGAACTTGACCTGCTCAACCTCGAGTACCTGGTAATCGATGAAGCTGACCGTATGCTGGACATGGGTTTTGTGACCGAGGTTGCCGGCATCATTGCATTGCTGCCTGCCAGGCGGCAGACCATGCTGTTTTCAGCAACCATGGAAAACCCCCAGGTGCTGGACTTTGCCAACGAGATTCTTGATGAGCCTGTAAGAGTTGAAGTGGGCATGGCGCGGACCATTCCTGCGACTATTGAGCAGGTTTGTTACCTGTCAGATTCTGCAGAGCATAAATTTGAATTATTACTTGAACTTTTAAAGCCTTTTCAATCAGGTGTCTGGCATAAAGCCTCTGATCCAGAGCAGGGTAAAATCCTGGTGTTCTGCAATACCCGTGTTGCTGCCGAAATCCTCGGTGATCGTCTACATGCCAGTGGTATTGCCGCTGCCGTGTTACATGGAGATATGGATCAGAAAGAGCGCAACCAGAAAGTGCGTCACTTTCAGGGCGGGCGCTTGAGTGTGCTGGTTGCCACTGATGTTGCTGCGCGCGGCTTACATATCGATGCAATTGATAGTGTGATCAATTACGATATGCCCAGGAATGCCGAAATTTATGTGCACCGCGCAGGGCGTACTGGCCGTGCCAATCAGCTGGGTACTGTCATTTCGCTGGTGCGGGATTTTGAAGCCAAAACATTGCAGAGAATTGAGCGTTTTACCCATCAGCCGGTAGCGCGGTTACAGCTTGAAGGACTTGAGCCTAAAAATCGTGAGCCTGAATTCAAGCGAAAGAAAAAAAAGAAGCTAAGCAAGGAACCTGCAAAAAAGCCCAGGCCCAAGCAACGTCTGCGTGCCCAGAAAGACAAGGGCAAGCCAAAATTTCCGCTCAGCAAGAAAAAGCGTATGGCGATGAAGCAGGATGGAAATAAAGATTGACATCATTTTACTTTGTAGACATTCTTTTAACATGACATATACAACAGCAAAACATATGCGACTGGAAAACTGCGTGGCCATCTGCCGTCTTGCAAGGGTTTCCGTGCGCTGTGTTTTCTGATTTGTAAGCTTTAATAAGTAATAAAGAATCTAAAAAAGGCCGCGGATCGATACAGACCGCGGCCTTTTTGTTTTTGGGAGAATCACATGTCAATTCCTGCTGCTTATATTGGTGTTATTTTGATATGGACTACCACGCCATTAGCAATCAAGTGGAGTGGTGAAAGTGCCGGTTTTCTATTCGGTGTCACTGGTCGCATGGTGATCGGCATGCTGCTCGCATGGCTGTTTTTGTCTCTCATGGGGAAACGCCTGTTGTGGCATCGTAAAGCACGGCAGACTTACCTTGCCGGCGGCCTGGGTATTTATGGCGCCATGATGCTGGTGTACTGGGGGGTGCAATTCATCCCGTCAGGCTGGGTAGCGATTATTTTCGGCTTATCGCCGGTGATAACCGGTGTCCTGGCGGCTTTCTGGCTGAATGAGTCGGCCCTGACTCCCAGTCGAATAGGCGGCATGATTATAGGCTTGTCGGGGCTGCTGTTAGTCTTTGCCGAGGGCATGGATATGTCAATGCAAAGTAGCCTGGGTATAACAGCGGTGATTTTATCTACCCTGATTCATTCGATCTCAGCCGTATGGATCAAGAAGATTGCGGCAGCCTTGCCGGGAATGACCATAACCACCGGTTCTTTGCTGGTTGCAGTGCTACTGTTTCTGCTGACCTGGTTTGTCAGTGGAGCGAGCTGGCCAGGTAAGATTGATACCCGCTCTGCGGGTGCAATTGTCTACCTGGGTGTGATTGGCTCGGTGCTGGGATTTGCGCTGTACTTTTATGTATTGTCACATGTGCAGGCAACGCGTGTGTCACTGATTACACTGATTACGCCGGTGACAGCCTTATTGCTGGGTGCTGTCCTTAACGATGAAGTAATTACTCTGCAGGTCTGGACTGGTGTACTGGTTATTTCCACCGGCCTGATGGTTTTCCAGTGGGGACATCGCTTCGGGAAAAAGCGGGTCAGTTGATTTACCGGAGTCATGATAATGACTCCGGTATTTTCAAATTTAATCTTTAACCGCTTCGGTCCATTCGGTCAGTGCCTCAATCAATTGCTTGGCCTGGTCCGCGCTGGATATGTTGAATTTGGATTTTTGCTGGTATTCGCCATTGCGTTTCTGGTAGCGGCGAATGGTGTACTTGTCTTTACTGTATTCTTCTTTACCGCGGTTCCAGTCCTGGTACCTGAAAATAATGGTAGTCCAGGCACCTTTGGACAAGATTTTCTTATCCAGTTCTTTGATAACATCTATACCATCTTCGGCATATGTAACAGTCAGTTCGTCAGGTGTAGAAGGCATGGTTTCCTCGTGGTGAAATTTAGGGATTATTGGATTCTCTCGCACCGTTACGTGCAAGTAACGTGATGAGGTCCGGGTTATTGATCTGCCTGGCGATTGCCAGCGGCAACTGATTATCCTTGCTGGTGAAATTAACGTCGGCATTACTGTCAATCAGGTGCTTGGCAACGAGTCGTTGCTGGTTGTTAATTGCAATGATGAGTGGTGTATTACCTGTTTCATCATGGGAATTAATTTGTGCACCGCGTTGCACCAGTAACCTGATGACATCACGGTCACTGACATTGTCGTTGACGATATCAAATAATGCAGCAGTCGGGTCAAACTGTGCGTTGTACTTATCAATTAAAAGTTCAGCGAGCTGGACGCGGCCACTTTTCAGGGCAAGAAATAAAGCCGTTTTTCCTGCAAGGTTCAGCTTGTTGGGATCAGCTCCATTATTCAGCAGCAATTTTGCCACAATCAGGCGTCCGGCCCGTGCAGATTCATGCAGGGGGGTCTGGCCATCAATATTGAGTTGGTTAATGTCGGTTTTCCAGAATATATGACGCTCGATCTGGTCAATATCACCACGCTTGATTGCGACATATAAACCGATGGTTGGCTTGTCTTGCTCGCTACAGCCCTGAAACCAGGTTGCGGCGAATATAATAATCAGAATGCTAAGGAAATTTCTCATGAAACCGATGTTGCCAGAAACTAATGCTGTCGGCTATGTATAATAACCTGATCCCGGTTATAGATATCAAGATATGCTGAAAAAAATTCTGTTTACTGCGCTGGTTATTCTACTGGTCTACCTGGTTGTTCGCTGGCGTCAGAAAAAAATGCCGGAAGTTGCGGCCCAGCCATTGCCTCAAAAAAGTAATTCTATCTATTACCTTGCCGGGTCGGTGGTAACCCTGATGGTCATTTCAGCCTTTTTCTGGTTCTCTACACAGTAAACTGGTTAACCAGCTTGTTGAACTGGCCGGATAATTTTACCAGTTCCTGGCTGAAGCCATTTACCTGCAGGGCTTCGTAAGATGGTGACATCAGCTACGCTATCTGCTTCGAGCATTTTGTTTCTGAGAATGTTGCGCTGTGCCATGGTGCCGGTGAGCATCATGGTATTGACCCCATCAAAATAGGTATTGGCCACGTCATCGACTTTTTCATTGGCGAGTCCTGTAACCAGGGATGGTTGACTTGAGTTGATAAAAATTGCAGAGGTAATCAGTAGAACAGTGAAAGTTGCAGCCAGTGCGAGCAGGATTTTCACCTGGATTGACAGATTACGCAGTTTCATAAGGATAAAGACCCTATTATTGCTATTGATTTTCCGGGTTTTTGCGGCCGAAATTAATTGCCACTGACAATCTTAGTACATCAGTATTATTTGTTTCTACTTCATGTGGGACTTCTGGCCCGAACAGAATCATTCTTCCTGCAACTGGTGGTAGATGAACGGATTCAGCGCCATTGCGGACGATCAGGTCGCCAGAGTTTTCCGCAGCCTGAATGTAATAAACGGCTGACAGCAATTCATCTTCTTCTTCGTGGGTATGCAGAGTGGTCTTGTGGCCCTGGTGCATTTCATTGAACCAGAATCCCCGCCTGAGTTCTGCCGGGTCCATCTGTAAAATTTCTGCTGCGTAAAACAGACCCATATCCAGAATTGTCCTGATAGCAGGAATTTTATTTTCAGGGATATAGGTGTTTTCAAAACGGCCCATGAAATGATGGGTTTTCTTGATATTCGGCGTATTTTTTACTGCTTCGTATTGCTGCAGAATGTCGTGGTTAATATCCTCTGCTAATTGCAGACTGCCGATGTAAACTGGTTCTTTTGAAGTCAGTGGTGAATATCTGGAAGGTCTTTGCATAGACTCAATGCGAAGCGCGAAACAAAAGGAAAGGGTGAGCCAGGCAGTTCACCTGCCTGGCCGCTTTAAACTAATTTAGCCGAAGTTCTGTGAAAGGTAGGCATCAGCTTTTTCAGCGCTCAATTGACCACCCTGCGCAGTTGCTGAAAGTTCGGGCTGTTGCTGAAACAGATTAGCTACCCGGCTGGCTACTGCCTGGGCCTGCTCGGCTGTCTGGATCGAAGAACGGGTTGCTTCTTCCACGGAGGCAGCCGCTTCTGAGCGAATGGTCACAGAATCCTGGCTGGTGGTTTGCTGAACAGTTTGCTGTTCTTCCTGGGTGCGTTTTTGTACGTTTTCCTGCTCTGCAGCAGCAGTTTGTAGACTGGCTGCTGGAGACTGGCCAGCTGCATTTACTGAATCAATCATGTCAATTGCCTCGAGAAGTATTCGATAACTCTTTTAATAATAGACAATTTTTTATAAAAATGCCTGTTTTAGGGAACAAATGTCCCAGCCTGATGTACTAAATTAAGATTAAGAGTTGTTGGAAAAGTTCATGCAAGTCTTTTACCGTATTTTATTGTCCGGCTTTTTACTGTTTGCCAGTTTGCAGGGGCGGGCTGCAGAAGCCGAAGCTAAACTGCATTACCAGGCCAGTTATACGGGTGTTTTATCCCTGTTTCAGCGACTCGATATTGCGGACGTCTGGTATGGCTCCAATGCCATTGGAGCGGCAAAAAATGGTGACTTGTTACAACATGTCACCTTGTCTGTCAGCTCGGAAAACTTTTCCACGGTTGAACGGCTTTACCCGATTCGCTACCAGTTTCAAAGCATCTTTAAGCCTGAAACTTCCCAGGCAGTATTGTTTGAAAACCTGAGAACATCCAAGAAATCCAAAAAAAACAGGCATAAGGTCGGCCTGTTTGACCTGAACGATCATCAGGTCCAGGTTTATTCGAGTACTAACGAACAAGTCAGTATTACACCAGTCCAGGTCAAACATCTCGTTGATGGGGGTGACTCCAGCGTAATCGTAAAGCAGCTCAACCTGAAAGCAGATAAGGCACCATTGCACTATTTGGAAGGTAATTCCCTGATTGATCGGTTGACGTTATTGTCAGTCATCAGGAACCAGGTGATAGAGGGTGATGAAAAGAGGCAATACCTGGTAACCAATGGAAGAGAATTAATGACTTACCGCGTTCAGTTGGGCAAGCAGGAACTTGTCCAGTTGGGGGAAAATAAAATCAAGGCGACCAAGGTTAAAATTGAAGCTTTTGATTTTGAGAAAGATAACAAGTCTGCAACCGGTTATGTTTATGCGGGCGACACATCCATCGATAGCTATGAAGCCCTAATCCAGGAGGGACAGCAGGATTACAGGCATCCACCGGTTTACGTCTGGTTTTCCGCAGATGACCGCCGCCTGCCGTTGAAATTCGTAAATCACCATGCACTGGGTGAATTCGTCATCGAACTGGTCAACAAGACCTGATCTCATTCCATCTCAAGTTTGCTGATATCCGGTAAAGGAACCGGTTCCGGCCTGGAATCAAATTCTTCCAGACTACCCGTATTAGGTGCCGCTGCAGTTAGGGAACTGGTGTCAATTTCAGCCGGCGCTGGTGGCGGGGTGTCATCCAGCGGTCCGGCAAATGCATCGATGTGCATGCTGCTGGTGTCAACTTCCAGTGGAGCGGGTGGCTGGGTTGTATCCAGCGGTTCTTCAGAAGCGGATATGTCCAGTGCACTGATATCAGGGATTGGCGCAGGTATAACAGTTTCTGCAAATTCTTCCAGTGAGCCCTGGTTGGCCGGTCCCAGTTCGAATTCATCGGTCGAAAACTGTGCAGGAGGGACTGCAGGTGTTTCGTCAATAATACTGCCGGGAATGGCCAGCGAACTTTCCAGTGCAGAAGGGCGGTCAGTTTGAACGGACTGGCTTAGCGTTGCCGGTTTTTCAGCTTCGCTGGCAGACGTATTGTTGGCTGGTGGCTGTGGTGCTTCAGTTTGAGCCGGGACAGTGCTTGCCGGCACTGAGCTGGGCCTGATCTCAACAATGGCACCGATATCCCGAAATTTAACGCGATACTTGATCGCGGTATCCATATCTACAGATTTTTTAATTTTTACGGCTTTACCTGAAAACAGTTGATCCAATACGGCAGCATTTGCATTAAACAAAGCTCCCACTTTTTGTTTAACGGTTTCAAGTTCGTTGTCGGGTAAAACCTTGCCGGAGAAATAGATATCAAAGCGTTCGTCTGTCATTTTATAAATACGTTTTATGGTTTGAGTCTTCTTTCAAAGCATAGAACATTTTTCTGTTCAGATCGTCCCTGGAAATGGTATTTCCAGTTTTTATCCGTTCTGCTATTTGTGATCCTGACAACTCCGGGCCCAGGTTTTACGGGCCCGGAATCAGGTAGTTAAGCTTGCTCGCCTAGGGGTTATTTTCCAGTAACAGTGAGAGAATTTCCCCGTCATGTGGGTTTAGCATGTGACCGGTAGGCAGAAAATAAACCTGTGACTTGCCTCGCAGGGCCGCGACATTGTTCATATCCTGGCTGAAGCCGGGAATTATGCGGTCACCATTCTGCTGTTGATTGACGCCTCTGACAACAGAGACGTATTCAATGGCCGGGTGTTCCTGCGAATTAAGCCAGAACAGGAGATTACCGGGACGTGCAGGTACAAGGTCTACCAGCAGCGGTGTAGACGATTTGACGGTATGGTACAGATCGCCGCCAAAGAAACCCTTGAAGAAGCCTACAGGACCGGATTCATGCGTTTCGTTCAGGGCCCTGACAGCTGTGTGAGTACCCAGGTGGGGCGATGCGATCGTGATCAGCTTGTTGACCTGGCCGGCACCAAACCTGACCAGTTTCAGACGGGCCATGACGCCGCCGGCCGAATGACCAATCAGGGTGATATTTTCACCGGGGTGTCGTTTTTCCAGGTCAGAGATCAAGCGCTGCAAAATATCAGACTGGACCATGGCTGGTGCCCGGGAGGGCAGGCTGACACTGTAAATTGGACGATCAACCGTTGAAGTGTAGTGCCGGGTCATCATGCTGCCAGCGGGGGTATCAAATACAACCCCGGCCCGCTGCCAGCCGGCAGCCTGCAGCTGTGAAGTGATGCCGCTTCTGTCCCACGAATCCGGTGAGCCAAGGTAGCCGTGTATCAGGACCACGATATCAGCTTTCAGCGGCGCGCTGAGTAAAAGCAGTAACGAGAAAAACAGGGTAAATAACTTGTTCATTGTGAATTACTCCCGAGTAGCCAAAGTAATGTACTCTCCAAGAACTAACAGTATATTAGAATATACTGATTTTAATCGAGAAAACAAGTTCTTTTGCCATTCAGCCGGGTTTTATTCCAGGTATTTAGCCTGCCAGGCAAGATACTGTTGATAAACAGCCTGGCAATATTCACTCCGGTTGCTGAAATTTTCCGGGTAGAAAGCATCAAAAACATGGAAATTAGCAACAGGGTTGCTGGCATTGAGGATTTCCCACAGTTTTTTTGCCAGTGGCACATTGGGTCGCCAATAGAAATCCTCCTGCGCCTCGTAATGGATAAATACAGGAATGATGGGTACGCCGGTCTGTACGGAGGCTTCAAATGCACCAAAATAAAAACGTTCGGCAATGCGTTTTCCCTTGCAGCCGCCTTCCGGATACAAGGCAACGTTATGGCCGGCTTTTACCGAGTCGATGATGTCCTGTTGTGCCTGGGCGCGTGATTTTCGTGACTCTCTTCTGACATACAATGTGCCTGCAAGGGTACTGATGCGTCCGAGTATCCACCAATCAGCAACTTCGACTTTTGCCAGGCTGATCACGTCAAACAGGGCAGGCAAACCAATGTCTTCAAATGCTGATGGATGGTTGGCAATCATGATGAAATGAGCTGGCAGTTGCTCCTGGTTGTGCTGGTGGAGCCTTATTTTGACTCCAAGGGTGCGGGCAAACACTGCTGACCAGTGTCTGAAAAGAGGCTGAAGTCTGAAACCAAGCTGCTTGAATGGCAGGAAACTCAGCACGTATAAAACCGCGGTTATAATTACGAACTCAATCGCATTCAGTAAAATGAGCAGTAATCTGAGGAAACTGTGAATCAAAATCAGTTATCCTTTGTTTGTTATTGATTTATCGACTGTCAGGAATATAGTCTAGTCCGCGCGCAGCGGCTTTTCCTGTCAAACTGAGTTGAACTGAATGAAGAAAGTATTTTCTTTCTGTGGAATCTAAATGAGTACTGAACTGGGAAAAATCTGGGTCTTTGATGAAAGCAAGCTTGTTGAGGCGATCGAAAAATACCGCCAGGCTTCCATTGCGGCCTATCCCCAACATGAAGAAAAGATAAGTCTGACGATGCTGGCGATTAAGGATTTTCTCGATTCGGAGCATGCTGAAAAACTGACGATGAATGTTAAAGTGTCTGACAGGCATAATGATCATGAATAACTGACAGAATAAAAAACCGGAGCAGAAATTGAAATTTACAGTCAGTGAGTTTGACCAGTGGGAGCACAAGGCGATCACCTTGCTGGGTATGTCAGGTGTAGGAAAAACCTACCTGTCAAACATTCTCAGGCAGGAAGACTGGTTCCATTACTCAGGTGATTACCGTATTGGTACGCGTTACCTTGATGAGGCCATTATTGACAATATCAAGATGCAGGCAATGAAGGTACCTTTCCTGAAGGACTTGCTACGCTCTGATTCCATTCATATCGGCAACAATATTTCTGTTGATCATCTCAAACCTGTGGCCAGTTTTCTGGGCAAGGTGGGCAATCCTGAAAAAATGGGACTGCCATTGGGTGAGTTCAAGCGTCGCCAGCGTATGCATTATGAAGCTGAAGTTGCCACCATGCTGGACGTTGAAGACTTCATCCGCAAATCACAGGATATCTATGGCTATACCCATTTCATTAATGATGCCGGTGGCAGCCTGTGCGAAATCGAAGATATCAGTATTTTTGATATTCTGGCACGAAATACACTGATCATTTATATCGAAGCCACGGAACAGAATGAACGTGATGTGATAGCGCGTGCCAAGCGTGATCCCAAGCCCCTCTATTTCAGGGAAAACTTTCTGGATAAAAACCTGTCCATTTATTTGCAGGAAAATAATCTAGAATTTGTTGCTCAGGTTGATCCGGATGATTTTGCACGCTGGGTTTTTCCTCGGCTGTTTTATGAGCGTATACCTCGTTATGAAGCCATCGCAGAACAATATGGATACAAGGTCTCATCTGAACAGATCGCCCAGGTGAAAAATGAACAGGATTTTCTCGAAGTTATTCGTAACGTGTTAGGTAAGGAGGAATGAAATGCCATTGATTGCACATTCTGAATTGCCCACCTTCAGTCGACTTGAACAAATGGGTATGACGGTCCTCACGCCAGCACGCGCTGTCCACCAGGACTTTCGTGAGCTGCACGTTGGCCTGCTGAATATGATGCCCGACGGGGCGCTGGAGGCAACGGAAAGACAGTTTTTCCGTTTGGTTGGACAAAGCAGCCAGATTGCCCAGTTTTACATTCACCCGTTCACCCTGAAAGAAATCGAACGCGGTGAAAAGGCAGCCCGGCACATCGAAAAATTCTACGAAGACTTTGAACAAATCCAGGAAGAGGGGTTGGATGCCCTGATCATTACCGGCGCTAACGTAGGACAGCCAGATTTAACAAAGGAGCCTTTTTGGGATCCCCTGGCAAAGATTGTTGAGTGGGCCCATGAAAATGTCACTTCGACTTTATGTTCCTGCCTGGCAACCCATGCAGTACTGGAATCACGCTATGGTCAAAAACGCAGGCCACTGGGTTTTAAGCGCTGGGGCGTGTTTTCTCACGAAGTGGTCGACCGTTCCCATCCCCTGATCCATGATGTGAATACGCGATTTGATGTGCCGCACTCACGTTATAACCAGGTTGACCGGCAGCAGTTTGTCGATGCCGGCCTGCATGTTCTGGTTGAGAGCAAAGAGGCGGATGTGCATCTTGCGGTCAGTGAAGATGGTTTCAGAATTGTTTATTTTCAGGGGCATCCTGAGTATGACAATATCAGCCTGTTGAAAGAGTACAAAAGAGAAATTATCCGTTTTTTCAACAGTCACCGGGATGATTACCCGGTGTTTCCGGATCACTACTTTACTGAAACATCCAGGGCAATTCTGGATGAATATCGTTTGCTTGTTGAAAAGGCCAGGGTCGATGGCCACGATATGCCAGTTTTCCCCGAGCATGTTCTGCTGCCATTGATTGACAATACCTGGCACGATACCGCTGAGGCGGTGGTGGAAAACTGGGTTGGCAAAGTCTACCAAGTGACATCCATGGAGCGAAAAGTGCCCTTTATGCCCAGTATTAACACGGACGATCCACTTAACTGGCTGAAAAACAGTTCCAGCATTCAGACTGATTGATCCTCCTGAAATAAAACTAAAGTTTTTCGCTGCCTGACCGAAACAACAACAGAGGTTTGTTCTCCATGGAGACAGTGAATTTTGCTTAGTGCAATCCCCCCTCAGTATCACCTGTTTATTGGCATTGGCGGTCTGATTTTCCTGCTGCTCGTGTTAACGGGAGTAGCGCAGAGATACCAGGCTTACCAGTTACAAAAACAGGCTGCATTACGTCGAATTTTAAGAGGTGTGCAGCAAATAGAGAATATACTGGCTGTAACAGAAGGCTGCGCAATTTCCAAAAAACTGCACGTGTTATTACGCAAGGAAATTCTGGCAAGGTATATGGCTGTTCACCAGATACATAAACGACTGGATAATCTCAAAAATTCAATTGCCCAGGCTCAGCAACGCCTGTCAGCTGCTGAATCAAGATCTGAATTCCAGTTGAGCAAACCTTCCGACAGAACTGTTTATAATCATTATCTGCATGGTCTGAGCGAATTGATCAACTTTCTTAAAGCAGAAGGCCATATTGCGGGCATGAACGAAGCCGGGCGCAAACTTCATGAGCGGGAATTAGTGGCGTTGCGAGCAAATTATGTGTCGCTGTTTCACACAGGTGAAGCTAATTTACTAATCGAAAAGCAGCAATGGAATGCGGCCGGAAAACACATGAAAGAGGCGCTACATATTTTGCAACACTATGGTTCGTCTGATGTGGCTGTCAGGGAACTGTATAAAGAGGCAAACCAGTTCTATCGAGAGATACTGGATCGTCAGGCAGAGGCTATCATTTTACAGCGGGAAACCGCGCGCCAGCAGTCAGAAGCTGAATCTGCTGGAAATGGGTAATAAACCGGGATAAGGAAATGTTGAGCGATCGGATCAAACAGTTTTTGTCGATTAACGTAACAGGCCGTGTCTTCATGCTCTGCACCAATGAAGGTGTAAAGAAAGCCAGCCAAATCCGGCTCTATGAGGAGGAAGTGCGCCAGGCACTTGAGCAAAAGGCATTGGATGGTGCGGATATCGCAGCACTTGAAGTGCTGATGCAGGAAGAACTGGAAAAGTTGCGGCTGCGAATTAACGGCGAGGAGATTGTTCCGGCAGCTGTCGAGAAAAAAAAGCCGAAACTAGAGCAGGAATCAAAGCCGGAAATTGAGCCAGATGAAGTTGAAGTTACCGAGACCTCTGCTGTTGAAAAAAAGTCGGAAAAGAAATCTGCTCAAGCGACTGGATACAAGCCCGAAGCTGCAGCCATGCAGGAGAAGCTTGCCCTGGAACGAAAGCCGCTGGGGGAGTTATTGCTAAAAGATTGTGTGCAGCAGCAACTGCTGACGCCCAAAAGGGCAAAGTACTGGGTACACAACCTGTCGGGCAGGTTGAAGAATGAGGTAGAAGCGGACATTGTCGGCGAACTTACACAAAATCTTCATGACAACGTGAAAAAATTTATTCGTAAAAACCGCGAATGTAATCCGTGGCCCACGCCTTTACTTCAGGACCAGCTCCGTACAGATATCATTTCGGTAAGAACCATAAAAGGGGTTTTACTCTTATCCAGCCAGCTCAACAGGGAGATTCGTCAGTGTGAGCAGGGTAGCGGGTCAAGTTTTGTTAAAAAAATCATGAAAAAGCTTTTTTGATCGAATGCGCTATTGGCTGATGCCTTCAATTGCATAACGACATTGACTGCATGGCTCCTCGTTAACTAAAACCTTTGTCTTTAAGGGATCAAGTCTGATCTCTTTTCCAATCACGACAGCTTTGGAAAGCTTGTCAGCAATATAGAGCGTTTCCGAAAAGATCCGAGATTGTTGGTTACTGTATTTCTGGGGATGCTTGCCAAGCGCATTGCAAATGTTATCCGGCATGGACCAGCTTTTTGCAATCAGTAATGTCAATGATTTACATAGCTCAATAAACTTTTGCTGAAATTCTATTGAGGTGGGAGGATGAATTCCATCATAAATTTTATCCAGTACCTTAAAGCCAACGGTGAAGCCGATATTATTCAGTATGCCGGAAAGGTAGGCATGAAAAACATTTTCCTCGTCTCCCGTACATAGAATGGAAGCGGCAAATGCGGCCTTTTCTGAATGATCCCACAAGGAGCAGTTTGCCAACTTGCTGAAATGACCATTTTCCAGGTTAAGCAGTGGTTTGAGAATGGAACTTGCCACCAGTTTTCGCAGACCATCCCGGCCTAACATCAGGGTGGCCTGTTGCAGTGTTGTGATCTTTTCGCGTGTTCGATAATAAGGGCTGTTCACCAGCCGCATGACATCACCGACAAGTACCGGGTCTTTTTCAATGAGTAACGTGATTTCGGCGGCATCGGAATTCTCATCGCGCAGTGAGTGTAATAGCTGGGGAAGAACCAATGGCATCCGCGGCAACAGGTTGGTTTCGTTTAAATCCTGCTGCAATAATTGTTCAAGTTGTTTAAGAGACTCGATTTCAAATGGATTCAATGCGGTAGCAGTGTTCGAGTTAATACCGAGTAAAGCGTTATAAAAAATGTCGTTTATTTCGGAAGCATGAATAGATGAATTTTCAGTCTGTATTTCCAGGCGTGGTGGAAAATGTTCAGGGCGTGATTCAGTCTTTGATTTTGATGCTTTGAACAGGTTTTTAAAATTAAACAATTTATTAAGTCCTTTTATATCGTCCCATTAACGATGAAACTATTTTACGTAAAGGTTAACAAACTTCAAATCAGTCTCATATCAACATTGGGGATGTTGTGATAATTTCCCCGGGTAAACCTGAATAGATTCCACGGGGTAATAAAATGAAAAACACATTTACTTATGATCAACCTGATAAAAAAGGCTTTTTCGGTGAATACGGCGGTAGTTTTATCCCGGAACAGTTGCAGGCAATTATGGATGATATAACGGCCTCCTACCTGGCCATTCGTCAGGACGACAGTTTTATCGAGGAATTAACAGACCTTTATCAGCATTATGTCGGACGTCCCAGTCCAATCTTTCATGCAAAAAATCTTTCCCGCAAATACGGAGCAGAAATCTATCTTAAAAGAGAAGACCTGAACCACACCGGGGCACATAAAATTAATCATTGCCTGGGTGAGGCCCTGTTGGCCAAAAAGATGGGCAAAACGAAATTGATCGCTGAGACAGGCGCAGGTCAGCATGGTGTGGCTTTGGCAACTGCGGCTGCCCTGGTTGGGTTGAAATGTGAGATCTACATGGGAGAAGTCGATATAAAGAAAGAGCATCCCAACGTGGTTCGCATGCAGATTCTGGGCGCCAAGGTGATACCTGCTACCCATGGTAGAAAAACACTGAAAGAAGCAGTCGATGCTGCTTTTGAAGGTTATATGAAGGATCCGGTTAATCAATTATATGCAATTGGTTCAGTTGTTGGTCCCCATCCTTTTCCGATGATGGTTAGGGATTTCCAGTCGATTGTAGGTAACGAGGCCAGGGTCCAGTTTGCTGAAATGACCGGTACTCTGCCAGATAATATTGTTGCCTGTGTTGGTGGTGGTTCCAATGCCATGGGGATCTTTAGTGCATTTCTTGATGATGCTGAAGTTAAATTGCACGGTGTTGAGCCATCGGGACATAGCCTTGATATCGATGGCGAGCATGCCGCATCAATTACCAAGGGCAAGCCAGGTATCATGCATGGTTTCAAGTCTTACATGCTGCAGGATAAACAGGGAGAACCCATGGAAGTTTATTCTGTAGCGAGTGGGCTGGATTATCCTTCAGTAGGGCCGCAGCACAGTTACCTGAAAGATCTTGGCCGTGTAAGTTACAGTACGATCGGTGATAAAGAGGCTATTGACGCATTCTTTGAACTCTCAAGACTGGAAGGGATTATTCCTGCAATTGAATCATCTCATGCAGTGGCATACGCGCTGAAAATGGCTGGAGAAGGTGAGACAGGCAGCATCCTGATAAACCTGTCTGGCCGGGGTGATAAGGATATCGACTTTGTTGTTGATAACTATGGCGCTGACTATGGTGTTGCCAACACGCTTTAATTAAATTGACGGGATAGAACATTGCATTCACTCCAGCCAGTTAATGGGCAGGGCGATATTGAATCTGTTGCCCGGTTGGCCTACGAGATCTGGAATGACCATTTTGTTGATATTATTGGCCAGGAGCAGGTTGATTACATGCTCGACCATTACCAGTCCGTGCCAGCCATAACAGGTCAACTTGAAGCTGGCCAGCAATATTTCTTACTTGAATCAGGGGGCGTGCCGGTGGGCTACCTGTCATTAGTTTCAGACAAAGCCAGTAAAAAGATAATGATCAGTAAAATATATCTTCAGCGCAGTGCGAGGGGCATGGGCCTGGGACAGTATTTACTTGATTTCGTTAAACTTCGCTGTAGAGAGCATAAAGTCAAAACTATCTGGTTAACCGTTAATCGAAATAACCAAACGAGCATTGATTGGTATCGGAGAAGGGGGTTCGTCGTCATTGATGAAGTTTGCAAAGATATCGGCGGAGGCTTTTACATGGATGATTTTGTCATGGAGCTTAACCTTGACTCTGTGGTTGAATAGAGAAAATTTCAAAATTGATATTTTCAGCATAATTTTGCATTTGAAAGAAACTCTCTATAGGATGCGGTGCAAAGATGATTAAGGTCATCCATGTTGTGCTTCGTTCCTGCTGTTTCTCATAGATACCTCTAATCTGAAAGATCTTTGAAAATCCGGCTCATCAAGCCAGGTTTCCGTCATTTCCCAACTAATTAATCTTATTCATTTCATTGAGGTAGAAAACATGTCAACAGCGAAACAAGGCGATAATGTCAGTATTCATTACACAGGTACCCTGAACGATGGTACCGAGTTTGATTCATCTGAGGGGAGGGAGCCATTAAGCTTTGAAATTGGTTCTGGACAAATTATACCCGGCTTCAGTAATGCTGTAGAGGGTATGGCTGTGGGTGAAACAAAAACTGTGACTATTTCACCTGACCAGGCTTACGGTGACTATAACGCTGAAATGGTGCAGGAAGTGCCACGTAGCAACATTCCTGATGATATTGAGCTTGTTGAAGGTGTTGCCCTCAGTGCAACCAGTCCTGATGGCCAGGTCATCCATTTCAAGGTTATCGCTTTTGATGATGATAATGTGAAACTTGATGGGAATCATCCGCTGGCTGGGCAGGAGTTAACCTTTGCGCTTGAACTGGTTTCAATTGGTTAACATTAGCTATCCGGTATAAAAAAATAACCCGCTTTCGCGGGTTATTTTGATTCCAGAATATTCTTTAAAGTCTAGCGCCCCAGAATACCGTCAACTTCTTCCTGGGTTAGAACCTGGGCCTTGTAATTGCCTTCGCCAATCACAGACTCAATGTTCTGGACATAACCTCTTAAATGACTTGCCGAGCCATTTAACAGTTTCTGGTAGAGCTCTAAAATGGGTTCTTCATCAGTATAAATCTGTCCGCATTCATTCACGTCAACCCCGTTGTCAGCGTCAACGATGGCTTGCGGGCAATAGATAAGATCGTGCATATCGAGCTCTTCGATCATTGCGCCGACATACATTGCATCTAACAGGCTTTTACGACCTATTTCGACCAGCTGCTCATATTTTTCTGTGAAATAAGGACCATATTCTTCACCGGTATATTTACCGATGGCATCATTGGTGTTTGGATCTTCCAGTCCGTATCTGGCCAGCATTGCAGCTACCGCATCAGTATGTTTCTGCTCCGAATCCTCGATTTGTCCAAAAGCCATGGAGTTGGGGTAAATTTCATGGAATGTGTTGTAAACGTCACGAGCCAGTTTTTCTTCCTCGCGCATGAAAGCCAAATGGGTTGCATCGTTATAATCCAAATCGTCGGAAGAGTCGGAGGAATCAGGGGATTCAGATAGCTCGGTTGACTCGGATGATTCAGAAGAAACTGATTGCTCTGCGGCAATCCTGCCGCCTTTTCCCTTTCCATTTCCCTTGGCAAACGTTTGACCGCTAACCAGGAGACTGGAAATAAACACTAGTAAGATGATTTTAAATATTTTTTTCATAATCAATACACTCCTTAATACAGGCCTTAAACGACCTTTATGGGTACAGATCATGGTCAGAGAACAACATGCTTACATTGAGCGTTGTCAATCTCGCTGAAAATTCACCATGGCAGCTTCAATAAATGCAAACTGGTTCACGTTTAAGCAGTATTTGCGTGGGAATTAATCGAGTGAAATGGGTGATTGAGGCTGTGTATCGATATGCAGAGTGAAAATATCGGGTCTTGAATAATGACCAGCCACATCAAAGCCACGTCTTGAAATCGCAACTTCATGTAAATCAATTTCGGCATAGATATTTTCCTGGGTATTTTTGTATGGACCCGCAATAATTTCCCCACGCGGCGAAATGACCAGTGAATCGCCGGGGTTTATCCATTCGTCATCATTCGGATACAGTTTGTCCCGCTCCGGAAAATCATCCGGTATATCTTTAGTATGTAATGCAACACCAGCACTGATAACCCAGCAACAGCCCTCGCGTGCAATGTGCTGCATCGTGCCTATCCAGGCATCGCCACTATCATAGGTTGGTGCTATGTAGATTTCCACGCCCTGGGCATACAAGGCAAAACGGGCTAATGGCATATAGTTTTCCCAGCAAATGAGAGAGCCAATGCGACCGCTTGGCGTATCAACAACTTTGAGTCCTGTTGCATCACCGAATCCCCAAACCATTTTTTCCGGGTTGGTTGGCATTAATTTACGATGTCGGTTCAGGAGGCTGCCATCGGGCCCAATAGTGACAACCGTGTTGTAAAGTGTGGATTGACTTAGCCGGCCATCACGCTCATTGATCCCGGCAACGATAGTAAGGTTATGTTGTTTTGCTGCTGCGCAGATGGCTTTGAGGTCATCGGTTTCCAGATTGACAGCGTTCTGCAGTAAGCGCTTGTGTATTTCATCGGTAATTGCCCAGTCTGCACCGGGACGAAGTCGCCATATCCATGCCGGGTATCCAGGAAAAAAGGCCTCTGGGAATATAACCAGATCAGCGTTATTGCTGGCGGCATCGGCAATTAAATTGACTGCTTTGTCGATGGTTCCAGGTAAATCAAGCAGTACGGGTGACTGCTGTATGATAGCTACTTTCATGCTAAAGCCTCTTTGGTGGTAAATACATTCATGCTGTTATGAATGGCTATAGAAAGCAGCAGCTAGCCATGATTGTTCATTTTTTCTTTCTGAACGGATAAAGTATAGCTATTTGCTCAGCTATTGCTGCTGACTGTTATATGATGCCTCTATATTCTGAGGAGAGTTCCTGTGAAAAAGATAAAAAATGAGAAAGCCTTGCTTAAAGAGGCGCTGCGGGTCGGGATGATTTTTGCTGAAAAACGGAATGCTGCCAAATTTGAGGAAACTGATTCAGCGCATTTGAAAATTGAATATATTTACCGCTTGCTTGTTCACGATAAACTGATTCAACCCCTTGCCAGGGATCAGGAGACGGAACCTAATATGAAACACAAATTAGCGCTTTGGCTTGCTCACCAGTTGCCAGATAATCACCCACTGCTCAAGTAAAACGATTCATTAGCCAATTCATATCCACGCGAGAAGAGTACAAATGAAAAGAAACACCTTTTATCGAGTATGCCTGGTTTTAATGTTGATACCGCTGAATAGTTTTGCGGATAAAGGTAGTGAGAAAGATTCAATTGAAGCCCGTTACGCCTATACAATGGGGTATCGAATTGGACAAATGCTTCAAGCCCAGGGCTTCAAGCAATTAGATAACCAGAATTTCTTTGATGCCATTGATGATGTATTACAGGGTAATACCCCCAGGCTGGATGAAGTTGAAATGAATGATGCTGTTGTTTCCTACCAGAAACATCTTAAAGCGCAGCGTAAAAATGATGGAAAAGCTAATTTAACCGAAGGTATGGCGTTTCTTGAAAAAAATAAGTCAAAGCCGGGTGTTATGGAAATGGCTTCAGGCCTGCAGTACCAGGTTTTAACAACCGCTTCAGGGTTACAGCCTGGCTTAAACGATACGGTAGAGGTTCATTATCACGGTACTTTGATTAATGGTGATGTTTTTGATAGTTCATTAACACGTGGCAAGGCCGCTGAATTCAAACTAAATGCAGTGATTCCAGGCTTTAGCGAGGCTTTAACGAATATGCATACCGGTGAGAAGTGGCGAATTTTTGTTCCATCATCACTTGCTTATGGCGAGCAGGGTATTAAAGGATCTATTGGGCCCAATGAAGTCCTGATCTTTGATATCGAGTTGCTGGCAATAAAATAAGGAAAAGTGTGCGTTTAATCAGTTGATTTCAGCCAGGTTAACGCTAATTCTCGATTTGAAAAGATTTTAAGATTCCACTTCACTTCACGTGGAATTACGGCTAAGTATTCTGTTGTTACATTCGTGACCTGGGAATAAGAAACAACAGCCATTTTTTTAATTTCTTCTAAGGAGGCCAGCTTCTGCTGGGCTTCAAAATCGTATGTGTATGTATTGATTTTATTAATCAGTAGTAAAAAAGGAGCTTTCAGGTGCGACAATAAAAACCTGTGGTACTGGTCTACCATTTCAGTACTAAATTCAATACCTTCATCAATAATAACTTCAGCAATATCCTCGCGGAGGATAATTACTTTCCCAAAGGGTAAATTATGTAGTTCCATTATCGCTACAATATAGCTAAAGAGTTCAGATTTGCCTTGTTATTTCTTATCAAGTTCTCTCATTATCAATAACTCTTACCATGTTTAATGGCTATATTGCGCCGGATATTAAAACTGCTGCAAATGAGATAGAAGTAACTAAAGCGCCAAGTCACTCCTGAACGCCACAAAAAGTTATTTGTGAATAGTCTGCTTTAGCTGAAAATTCCTCCTGTAAAAAGCAGCCCAGAATTATTTTTTAAGAATATCCAAAATGATTTAACCCCAAAAGGCTTTTTCATCCGTTTTACCTGATACAGACAGACAATCAGGAGATAAATGATGAAAAAGCTATCCTATGTATTCATTTCAACAACGGTATTAACCATGGCTGCCTGCAGCCCGCTGATTGAGGAAAAACCACTGGAACCTTCTTCACAGGTTTCGCAAAATAATCAACCATTGTCTCTGCCTGAGCGGGAGGTCAAAATCGATGAAAGTCATGTCCTTTCAGAGCGGGCTCTGAAAGATGATTACGATAAAAAACAGCCAGCCCGGACTTCAGGTGATCAGATGCAATCCATTGCAAAGCAGATGGCGGGTGTTTCGGTTGTGCCGGCTAATATCAGGCAGACAGTCGAGTCGCTAAACTCAGAAAAATATGCGCATTTTGCTGATAATGGCATCCAGTTGGTGACGCAAAACCCGGTGTCAACCTTCAGTATCGATGTGGATACCGGTTCCTACAGTAATGCCCGCAGGATGTTGAATGCGGGGCAACTGCCCAGGAAAGATGCCGTGCGTGTTGAGGAGTTTATTAATTACTTCAGTTATGAAGAGCAACCCCTGGCTGATACTGACGCACCTTTCTCTGTATTTACGGAAGTTGGCCCCAGTCCCTGGAATAAAAACACGCACTTGATGCGTGTCAGTCTCAAGGCAACAGCCCTGCAAAAAAACGAACTGGCCAGTAATAACCTGGTATTCCTGGTTGATGTCTCCGGTTCCATGCATTCAGCAGATAAACTTGGCCTGCTAAAAAAGTCATTGAAACTGCTTGGCCGACAAATGGGTAAAAATGACAGGATAACCATTGTGGTCTATGCAGGCGCATCGGGTATGGCGCTTGAAACCACTGCCGGCAATGAAACCCTGAAAATTGAACAGGCTATCAATGCGCTGGAGGCGGGTGGTTCAACCAACGGGGCGGCGGGTATTCAACTGGCTTACCAGGCTGCCCAAGAAGCATTTATCAAGGCTGGTAATAACCGCGTTATCCTGGCTACTGATGGCGATTTCAATGTGGGTACTGTCGATCATAATGCGTTAATGGACCTGATTGAAAAGCAAACAGAGCAGGGCATATATCTCACCACGCTGGGCTTTGGTACGGGTAATTACAACGATCATCTGATGGAACAATTAGCCGATCATGGAAATGGTAATTATGCGTACATCGATAATTTGATGGAGGCAAAAAAAGTGCTGGTTGATGAAATGGGAGCCACTCTCCAGACAGTCGCAAAAGACGTCAAGATCCAGGTGGAATTTAATCCTGAGCAGATTTCGGAATACCGCCTGATTGGTTATGAGAACCGTCAGCTGGAGCGCGAGGATTTTAACAATGACCGGGTTGATGCAGGTGAAATTGGTGCAGGCCATTCAGTAACGGCTTTGTATGAGGTCAGTATGCATGCAAGCAGTGGGCGTATAGATCCTTTGCGCTATGCGGGCCAGCCTGATATCCATATTGATAGTCAACAACAGTCCAGTGAACTGGCCTATGTAAAACTGCGTTATAAAACACTGGAAAGCAATCAAAGTAGCTTGCTGACTTTCCCCGTGAAGCTGGAAAATGTTAAAGATAAACTGGATCAGACCAGTCACAATTTCCGGTTTGCCAGTGCTGTAGCTGCCTTCGGTCAGAAGTTGAGAGGCGGAAAATACCTTGATCACTATACTTACCAGGACATAAGGCAGCTGGCACAACAGTCACGCGGTCAGGATAAACATGGTTTGCGCAGTAACTTTTTGCAACTGGTAGGCTTAACTGAAACCCTGGATATGAAAGTTTCTTCACGATGAATGATGTCAGTGACGAAAGCCTGGTTAATCAATACCGCAGTGGTAACACTGCGGCATTCGATCGTTTATATGATCGTTACCGTATTCCGGTCTTTAACTACATTTACCGTCAGGTCAAACAGCAGAATATTTCAGAAGATATTTTTCAGGATGTCTGGTTACGGGTTATTGGCTCGATTGAACAGTGGAAAACCGGCAGCAGTTTTGCTTCCTGGCTATATCGTATCGCGCATAATCGCCTGGTCGATTATTGGCGCCGGTTATATCCGGATGAGCTTGATCCTGAAAACGAAGTACAGGACCCAACGCCATCAGCAGATCATTTGCAGTTTATTCAGGACTGTATAGAGCGTTTAAAGGCTTTGCTTGCCATCTTGAAGCCGGAACAGCGTGATGTTTTTGTGCTGCAACAGGAAACCGGGCTGTCGCTCGAGCAGATAGCCGAAGTTACCGCCGTGGGCAGGGAAACCGTAAAAAGTCGTTTGCGTTATGCGATGCAAAAATTAAGGGCCGGTTTGGAGGGGTGTAATGACTGAAGATAGAGATGACAAAATCAGCCGGCTGTACCAGCAAATGGACAAAGCTTCTCCCTCTGCATTGCTGGATGCCCGCATAAAAAAAGCGGCACATCAGCAAGTTCATCGTAGCAGGGGCATTCAGCCTCTTCGCTGGTTATCGGCGGCCGCACTGATCGTGTTAAGTGTTGGTGTCGTATTGCGGGTGATGCAGGAAGTACCTGTTAAAAATGATCTGGACGAGACGGGTTTATCTATCGAATCAATGCAAGATGAAGCCAGCTTGCCTGTGCCCAGGCAATCAACGCCGCAAATAAAGCAAGAGGTCTTACGTGAGAAGGCCGTGAAACCTGCTGAAAAAAGACAGTCTGCACCGGCAGCCGTCCAGAGCATGTCTGCTCTAAAAAGCGCTGACTATGCTGAGCAAGCGCTTAAAAAGTACAGCAAGGATGATTTAGTAGAGGAACAGGATCTTGAGGATGAAATCAGGCAGAGTGCAGCTGATTCAGTTACCGTCCCTGTGTTAAAGGAGAAAATGTTTTCAGTGGAGAACTGGTGTGGCCAGCCAGACCTTGAGTCAGAAAAGAGTCAACAGGTCTGGCTCGCACGGATTGCACAACTCAATCAGGAAAAACGCGCTGAGCAGGCCCAATGTCTTGAGCAATTGATGTTATCCATCTTTGCCGGTACATCGATAAAGCCGGGTGAGTGACAGGAATAACTTATCTCAGGCAGTGACCTGTTCAGTAGCGTTAATTACACGGTTGCGGCCCGTGGCCTTGGCATGATAAAGGGCCAGGTCTGTCATCGCTTCATGCAGTGGCGTGTTCTTCAGAAGAACAAGAAACTCTTCGCCACCCCAGCGAGACAAAGTATCCATGGATCCCTGGAAGAATGGAAAATAGCTTGAACCTTGCTGCTGCCACTTTGCTTCAACCCCGTAAAAAATGTTATCCGCTAATTATAGTCAGCCAGATTGTGGATGTATAAGGAGTTAAATGCCCAGGGCAGCATTCAGCTTAACTTATTGTTCAGCATTCACAGCTGCGACAGAAAAAGCAGCGTAAAGCATACACTGCCAGTGCAATGGCAATTACAAGATTAAATCCCATTAGGATATCCATGTTCAATTACCTGTATGACCTGGATTGAATATGACTTGTTTGAGTGATAACAGAAGAGGAGGTTCCTCATGTTATCCAGTAATGTATTTAAGGAATTAACCAAGACATGCCCACCATGTAAGGTGGGCCGTTCACTGGGTTTAGCGTAGGCTGGTTCGGATATTGGCCGCATCGGGTAAGGGAAGCACATCACAGCCGATAAAGTTAACCAGGTTATCCCTGGTATAGTGCACAATGGCTTGTGCACAGGCTTCGTGACTCACTGTTGGCAGGGAAATCGAGGGTTCATACTGACTGTCCTTCATACTGTATGCACCGGGAATATTTAGCCAATAGGTTTGTGCCTGGACCAGCTGCGTGACGCCGAATACCAGTCCGAAAATTAACAAGATTTTTTTTGATACATCTACTAACACTGCAAGACTCCTTTTCTTTCTAGTAAAGATGAAAAAAATTCAGGTATCAAAGATACTCCAGTACCAATATATTATTATTTTCTAATAAATCAATAGAAATGAATTAAATTCCTGAGAACCCTGTCACATCAGTGAAATAAATACCTATTTTCTTTTTTTAGATGTGAGTATCGAGACTTGCTTGAGTTGTAGTGACTTTCAACTCGATAATAGCCAGTATGGATATCAAACTGATGGTATGACGACGGAAACCACTTCAATTGACTGACAATAATTCTAAATATCGACTTGCACCTGAATTCCTTTACCAGACCAGCGACCTGGAAAGGTTTGATTTTAAATCGACAGCTGACCTTGAGCCTTTATCGACAACCATAGGCCAGGAGCGGGCGCTGGAGGCAATTAACTTCAGCGTTGAAATGCATCACGCCAGCTTTAATCTATATGTGATGGGATCCAGTGGACTGGGGCGACATGCCCTGGTCCGTGAGGCACTCAAGGAAAGGGCTGAAAATGCTACTCGTCCGGCTGACTGGTGTTATGTGTCCAACTTCCAGCACCCGCATTCACCTTATGCCTTGCAGATGCCAGCGGGAACGGGGCGCACTTTGCGTAGCGACCTGCAGCAACTGGTCGAGGATTTACTGAATGCGATACCTGCTGCATTCCAGGGCGACGAATACCAGCAGCGCCATACCGAGATTATACAGGACATCAAAATTCGGGAAGACAAGGCCGCCCAGGAGCTGGAGGCGCTGGCTTCTGAACGCCATATTGTACTATTGCGAGGTACTAACGGTTTTACCCTCACACCGGAAAAAGACGGCAAGACCCTGTCTTCGGAAGAGTTTGATGAATTGCCGGAAGAGGAACAACAACAGTTTCGAAAGTCGCTCGGGGAGATCAAGGAACTGTTAAGAGCGACCATGGACAGGGCACCTGAATGGCAGCATGAAATTCAGAACCGGATGCGTGTAGCTTGATCGTGAAATCATGACCTTGACGGTCAGCCAGTTTTTAAAAAGCCTGGAAGAAAAATACCGGGAATACAGTGATGTCGTGAAATTCCTTAGCGAGCTGAAAGCAGACATTATTGAATATGCTGACTGGTTCAGGCGGCAGGATACCGGCGGCCAGCAGTCTGTCTCAGCGGATGACCCGGTGTTTAACCGTTACAAAGTAAATATCCTGGTGGATAATGCAGAGACGCAGGGTGCGCCGCTGATCTTCGAAGACAATCCGACTTACCAGAACCTGATTGGTCGTGTTGAGCATATTGCCCATATGGGAATGCTGCAGACAGACTTCACCCTGATCAAGGCTGGTGCCTTACACCGTGCTAACGGTGGCTACCTGATACTGGATGCCGAGAAAGTCCTGGGCAATCCCTATGCATGGGAAGGATTGAAGCGCGTGCTTTATGCCAGGGACATCCGTATTCAGTCACTGGAACGTCAGCTGAGCCTGGTCAGTACCATTTCTCTTGAACCCGAGCCTATACCGGTTGATTTGAAAGTGGTTCTGATTGGTAGTCGCCGGCTTTTTTACCTGCTGAAGGAATACGATCCGGAGTTTGCACTGCTGTTTAAAGTTGCTGCCGACTTTTCCGAGGAAATGCCACGTGAGAAAGATAACGAGTTACTTTATGCGCGCCTGATTTCAACATTGCAGCATCGTGAAGGCTTGAGAGAGATAGAGCGTGACGGTGTCGCCCGAATAATCGAGCACAGCGCACGTCGTAGCTGGGATAATGAAAAACTGTCATTGCATATGGGTAGCCTGCTGGATCTGTTGCGCGAAGCAGACTTTCATGCCAGGAAAAAAGACAGCCTGATGGTGCGCAGGAAAGATGTGCAGGCGGCCATTGATGCCCAGATCCATCGGGCTAACCAGTGGCAGGAAAAGCTGCAGGAAGAAATTGTCAAAGGTACTTTGCGGATTGAAACGCAAGGACTCCAGTTGGCACAGGTGAATGGCCTGACGGTGTTGCAAATGGGGGACTATGCTTTTGGCGCGCCAACGCGTATCAGCGCAACAGCACGCTTTGGGAACGGTGAATTGATCGATATTGAACGTGAAACTGAGCAGGGTGGCCAAATACACTCCAAGGGAGTGTTAATACTTTCTTCCTACCTTGCTGAGCGTTATGCCAAGCATCAACCGTTATCCTTATCTGCCAGCCTGGTATTTGAACAAACCTATAGCATGGTTGAAGGAGACAGCGCCTCAGCAGCTGAATTGTGTGCATTGCTGTCGGCTTTGGCTGAAGTGCCAATCAAGCAATCATTGGCTATTACCGGGTCGATTAACCAGCATGGCCAGATGCAGGCTATTGGCGGCGTGTGTGAAAAAATTGAAGGCTTTTTTGATTTATGTAAGCAACGTGGCCTTAGTGGTGAACAGGGTGTGATTATACCGCAGAGCAACGTGCGTCATTTAATGCTTAAGCAGGAAGTTGTTGAAGCGGCAGTGGCAGGGAGGTTTTCAATCTATGCGGTTGATCATGTTGAACATGCAATGGAACTGCTTACCGGCCTGTCAGCAGGACAACCGGATGCTGAAGGTATTTTCTCGCCGGGATCGATTAATTACATGGTTCAGTACCGTCTCGCTGAATGGTTTACCTTGCGGCAGCATTTTGCATCTCCCGACCCAAGGCACTAACAGGCGTGTCCCGGCAGGCTGATACGGTAAAACTCAAACGTGCGATTGGTCTGCCGGCATTAACGTTATATGGCCTGGGTAATATCCTCGGAGCCGGTATTTATGTGTTGATTGGTCCTGTTGCCTCGCAAGCCGGACTGTTAACCCCGCTGGCTTTTTTATTGGCTTGCCTGGTCGCTGCCTTCAGTGCTTTGACATACGCGGAGATGTCATCGCGCTTTCCCCTGAGTGCCGGTGAGGCAGTTTATGTTGATGAAGGCTTGCGTATCCGGCAGTTATCGATACTGGTTGGCCTGATGGTTGCCCTGGTGGGCCTGGTATCATCGGCCACTATAATTCGTGGTTGTTTTGGCTATTTACAGGTGTTTGTGGAACTGCCTTTTCCGCTGGTTATTATTTTCCTGGTTGCTGGCATTGGTGTGATGGCGATCTGGGGGATATCACAATCTGTGGTGACAGCCGCCCTGATGACGCTGGTTGAAATTGCCGGTCTGCTACTGGTTATCTGGGTTGGTCGGGATGCTTTGTTCGCACTGCCGTCACAGATTGGTCTGCTGGTTCCGCAAATCGACAGCCAGTTATGGTTGGGAATCGTGCCGGCGGCCTTTCTGGCTTTTTTTGCCTTTCTGGGGTTTGAGGATATCGTCAATATTGCTGAAGAGGTCAAACAGCCATCACGCAACTTACCTCTGGCCATTTTGCTGGCCCTGCTGATCTCAAGCCTGTTTTATTTTCTCGTGTCTGTCGTGGCGGTGTTAAACGTCAATCCATCCAGCCTGGGTAAGAGTGAGGCACCATTGGCGATGGTCTTTGAGCAGGCAACGGGTAACAAGGCTTTTGTGTTAAGCCTGATAGGTGTCATTGCCGTCATTAACGGAGCACTGGTGCAGACGGTCATGGCTTCGCGCGTATTTTATGGCATGGCCAACAGGGGGCTGCTGTGGAAAAGGCTGGCCCAGGTCAATCAGCATACCAGGACACCGGTGCTTGCAACTTTACTGGTAATCAGCATTATCCTGGTGCTTGCGTTGTGGGTTCCATTGGAACAGCTGGCGGCCAGCACAAGTTTTCTGATGCTGGCGGTGTTTTCCCTGGTCAATGCCTCGCTGATAATAATCAAGCGTAATGAAGTCCGGGAAACAGGTAGCAATCGTTACCCAATGTGGGTGCCGGTAATCGGTCTGTTTAGTAGCCTGGTACTGGCCTTAAGTCAGCTGTTTGCATGATTAAAACTGACGGGTAAATAACAGTGAAATTTCTCTGTGATGAAATGCTCAAAAACCTGGGTCAATGGTTACGTGTTGCCGGCTATGATGTACTCATCCTGCCGGATGGAACGGCAGACCGGCAGTTGGTGGAGCGGGCCAGGGAGGAAGGCCGGTTGTTAATAACGCGTGACCGGAAAATAAATGAATTCAAAAATGCCGGCGAGTTTGTGATATTGCTGGATTGTAATGAGCTGGAGGATTGTGTTTCTGACCTGAACCGTCAGCTTGATATCGACTGGCTCTATAATCCTTTTGGCCGTTGCAAACTCTGTAACACGGAACTTGTTGAAGCTGACAGGACAGCAATTGAGAAGGTACCTCCTGAGGCGCGCAATTCTCTGACCCAAATAAGTTTTTGCCCGAGTTGTAAACAATTTTTCTGGGATGGCAGTCATGTCAAACGAATGCGCCAGCGCCTGGAACAGTGGAATCAGGAAACTAGTCTTTAATCACTGTGCAGACAACATGACGGTCATTTCTGGGGCCATCAAACTCACAAAAGAAAATATTCTGCCAACGGGAAAGACCAAGCTGGCCATTAATTAATGGAATTGTTTCAGAAGGGCCAACCAGTCCTGACTTGAGATGGGAATCTCCGTTGCCATCCTGTTGATCATGTAACCAGACACCTTGAGGTATCATTTTACGCAACAGGTTGATGACGTCTGTCTGGACGCTCTCATCCCAGTTTTCCTGGATCATTAATGCTGCTGTAGCACCCTGGGCGTAAAGTGAAACCAGTCCATTTGTTATTCCGCTGCGTGCGACAACATCTGATACCTGGTCAGTGATATCAACAAGTTCTTCGCGATGTCGTGTTTTTAATGAGATTAAGTCGCGCATAAAAATTTTATGAACTGAATAGCTGCCAGCCATGCAGCTGGCAGTTATTAGAAAAAGCCTTTCAGCTTATCTCCCAGTTTTTCCTGCAGTTTTTCCTGCAGTTCCTGTTTCTTTTCTTCAACTTTTTCATCAACCTTGGCTTTCTGTGAGCTCAACAGAACTTTGCCCCAGTCAACACTGTATTTCGGTGCAAGGTATGAGCCGGTCAGCTTGACCGGGATATTAAGGCCTTCAAGGTCTTTCAGTTCTTCGCCACCCTGGCCTTTGTCTGTCGAGACGACTCTTGCTTCAACCGTGTAATCCAGAGTTTCCTTGACCAGGTCGACCGTACCGGCACCACCGATACGCAGAAATGGTGACTTGGCCAGCAGGTCCTGGTTGTTGATAACGCCGTTGCTGATCTTGGCTGAACCACTGAGTTCGGAAAAGTCGGTCTGTTCAGGCTCATTGGTTTTAGGCAGTGTTTTGCCTTCAAAGCGCGCCTTGGTTTCCCGAAGCAGCTTGGCCAGATTCACGCCTTTTACAGCACCGTTATCAAAACGGAAGTCCGCTGTGCCATTGAGTGCCTTCTTGATGGCAGTGACGGTGTTGCCGCTGGAGTTGATAGCCATTTTGAAGCGGCCGGTGCCAGTCAGCTTGTCCTGACCGGTCAGGTCTTTCATCAGTGGACCGGCCTGCAGGTTTTGCAGATTGGTATTAACAGACAGTTTTGGTGTTTTACTGGCGACGTTCAGACTAGTCTTGGCATCAAATGCACCTTCGTAGAATCGGCCAATCTGCGTGTTCACCTTGATATCACCATTCCTGGCAACGATATTGGCTTTTACCTGCTCGGATGTCAGCTCGCTGGCGATCAGCTTGCCAATGCTTACCTTACCATCCACGTCCAGTGTCCTCAGCATCTCGACCGGGAATAATTGAGCTTCTTCGGTGGTAGTGGCTTTGCCTGTCGTCTCGGTCTTTGCCGGCGCAGCTGCAGCTGCAGCTGATTTTTCTTCAGCAAGTGGCAAATAGTTATCGACGTTGATCTGGTCAACCTGCAGGTCGAATCCGATATGGCTGCCGGCAAGTTTGGCATTACCTTTAATGGTTGTTTGATCGAGTCCAATATTGAGTGCAGTAATATCCGTTCTTTCGCCACTGCTTTTCATCGTGACCGCAGCTTCAAAGTTTGACAGGGCTTCTTTATTAGCCATTTCAGGCAGTTTGATTCCCTGGCTCTCAAGCCAGTTGCGCAAATTCAGCTTGGCCAGTTGAGGTCGCCATCAATAGTGGGTTGTGCAGCCAGGTTGTTGAGAGCGACCTGGCCTGTCAGGTTAAGATCACCTGAAGTGAGCGACAGGTTTTTCAGTGACAGTGCCATTGCTTCCAGGTTCACGGCAAGATCGGTAGATAATTCAGCTTTTAAAGTTCCAGCCGAGAAAGCTTCGCCCTTGGCATCCACAGTTATTTTTAAAGGTGCCACGGTCAGGTTTTTTACTCGTCATCGACTGCAACGGTACCATCCAGGGTCAAGGCAGCTGTCATTTGAGGCTGGCTGCTTGCCAGCTCCAGGCCAAGTGATAAGTCAACCGGTGATCCTGGTGTAATGGCGCCACTGTTCAGGCGGAAGTTATTGACCTGGTAGGACTGGCCGGTGCTGTCATCCTGCCAGTTGATGGTGGCGTTGTTAATATTAACGCCACCGATTGCCAGACCTTGCAGTCCTGCGCCTTTGGCTTGCTGCTGCTCTTCAGGCTTTTCTCCAGGCTGTTCTTTTTTATCCGTTACAGCCGGCTTTGCCAGGTCATCCCAGTTGGTGACACCTTGCTTGTTTTTTGCCAGGTTAAGTTTTAAACCATCCAGCGTGATCGTATCAGCAACAATTTGCCTGCCAAGAAGGGGGAGCAGTTTAATGCGCACCGATGCTTCTTCAATGGCGGCAAAAGGTTTGTCTCCAAAGCCTTTGGCATTACCCAGGCTGAGCCTGCCGAGATCAATGCCGACCCAGGGAAAAACTGTCAGACTCATATCGCCATCGATTTTCAGGGTCCGGCCGGTATTTTCTTCAACAGCAGACACTATTTCATCGCGATAGTCATTGGGGTCAATGATAAAAGGTAAAGCGACTGCAATTACAACAAGCAGTATGACAAGGGCTGCGAGAATCTTGAGGAGTTTTCCCATGGCGTTCTCCGGATAAAGGAATTTATTCTATATATAGGATGGCGTATCTGTGCTTAAAATTCTACACTTCATGAAAGCCCGCCGTTTAAGAGGCTATCAGTTGGAGGATTTGGGGAAAATCATGTCAGAAGTTATGCGTATTCCAGAGTTGATTAATAGCGTTGATGAGCTGCTTTCCTTACCGGATGTCGTGATCAGGGCAAATGAGCTGATCGATTCCGAAGCAGCGGACATAGACGACATCGCTGAAGTCATCGCTTTGGATCCCGCGTTATCAGCCCAGTTACTGAAACTGGTCAACAGCGCTTTTTACAGTTTCCCGTCAAAGATCGAAACCATTTCACGGGCGATCATGGTGACCGGTGTTAATGAGTTGCGCTCACTGATTATGTCTGCCTCGGCGGTTGCTGTTTTTAACAGGATTGCACCAGACATTATCGATATGGATGATTTCTGGTTCCGCAGTGTTTATGTTGGTCTTGCAGCCAAGCAGATATCAGGTGATCGCCGTAAAGCCGAGAAAATGTTTCTGATGGGCTTGTTACATGATGTTGGCAGGATTGTCCTGTTTAACAGGGATGTGGATTCAGCCAACCGTATCCTGGCTGAAGTACAGACTTCCAGCAAAAAACTCTACGAAATAGAACGTGATGTGTTGGGTTATACCATTTCCGAAGTATCAGCAGCTTTGCTGGAGAACTGGGGACTTGCCGAAAGCCTGTGGCATCCAATACAGGCAATGTTTAGTGATGAGCCCACCGCAGACATAGCCAATGATGCGCGCATCCTGCAACTGGCTGCACGCCTGGCGGATTGTACTGATCCCGATCAGAAAACCACCAATGAGGAATTCAGGGCTTTGCAACAGGCAACAGGTTTGCTTGAAGATGCCCATGTAAAACCTGAAGATCTCGAAGAAATCATGACTGAGGTGAATCTTTATTGCTTTGAGGTACTAAGCGTCATCAATCCTGACGCATCCCTGGTGTTTTAAATTTTTTATTCCATATTCTGGTAATTTTCCTGTAAAAAACGAGGTGTGCAGATAGCCAGGAATACCAGGTCATCTTTGCCTGTATTATGGATGTATTGTGACGTTGCCGCAGGAATGATCACAACATCATTTTTTTTAACGGCTTGTCCGTCTTCTGTACCAATGAAAACCCTGCCTTCACCTTCAAGGATAAGGTAACGTTCAGTTGTTGCGTTCAAGACATGTTTTTTCGTGGTCTCTCCCGGTCTTAGCCTGGCCCTGGCAATCGAAACTGCTGTATCACTGTTTTCGTTCCATAATTCAGTGATGTAACATCCTTCTTCAAAGAAATATTCTTCCGTGTTTTGATTATTTTTGATTTTCATTGTCACAGGTTTCATGAGCAGGGCAGGAGCTGGAATTGGCTAAAACTGGAAAATTACGTTTTCACTTGCATATCGAGTATGAAGAATACCTTCGATTTTACCAGGGCGCTGCAGAAAATGTGCGTCTGCGAGCCGACAACGGCCAGACAGTGGTTTTTCCTGCGAATCGACTGCAACCCTATGTTAAGCACAATGGTATCCATGGCTACTTTGAGATGACCTATGATCAGAACAATAAATTTGTCAGTCTCACCTGTCTTGATGGCTAGGACTTGATGGATGAAAAAACTGCTGATTATTGGTTATGTCTGGCCGGAACCGGGATCGTCTGCAGCCGGTCGACATATGCTGGAAATCATCCAGCTTTTCATCGAAGAAAACTGGGCTGTTACTTTCGCATCACCGGCAGCTGAAAGCACGCATCAACATAAGCTGACTGAACTGGGCGTGCAGGAAGCGACGATAGAGCTGAATAACGAAAGTTTTGACTCCTGGCTCAAGCAGTTAAATCCTGACGTTGTAATTTTTGATCGTTTCATGATGGAGGAGCAATTTGGCTGGCGGGTTGCCCAGGTTTGTCCGGACACGATGCGTGTCCTGGATACTGAAGACCTGCATTTTTTGCGCCTGGCAAGACAGGCAGCTTTTAAACGGCAATCGACGATTTCGGCAGATGACCTGGATACTGAAACCAGTCTGCGGGAAATTGCCAGTATCTACCGCTGTGATCTCAGCCTGATTATTTCAGAAGCTGAACAGGACTTGCTTTCGAGCCGCTTTGGTATTGGGCAAAATCTCCTGCATTACCTGCCGTTTCTTTATAACCAGCCGGTAACAGCAGCAAAAGCATTTGAGCAACGTAAGGATTTTGTATTTGTTGGCACCATGCGTCATGCGCCTAACCTGGAAGCGGTTCGTCATTTAAAAAAGATCATCTGGCCATTGATTCGGTTACAGCTACCCCGGGCCAGTCTGTATATCGTGGGTTCCTACCTGACAAAAGAAGTGTCACAAATGCATAAGCCTGCTGAGGGATTTCATGTTGCCGGTAAAGTCGATCAGCTGGGTGAGATGCTAAATGGTATGCGAGTCAGCCTGGCGCCTTTAAAGTATGGAGCCGGTTTAAAAGGGAAGTTGCTGGAGTCGATGGAGCACGGTCTGCCCAGTGTCACCACCACAATCGGTGCAGAAGGGATCTGCGCTGACCTTAAGTGGCCGGGGTTTATCGCAGATAAAGATCAGGCTTTTGCTGATTCAGCTGTTGAACTGTATCAAAATGAAAGCAGGTGGAGGCAGGCCCAGCAGCAGGGCTTTGATCTTTTACAGGCGCGCTTTTCCAGGGCTCAGCACCGGCTGGATTTTTTCAGGCAGCTGGAGGCCTTGTTGGGCTCTCTGGATAAACACCGTAAAAGTAATTTTATTGGCAGGATGTTGCAGCACCAGTCTATGCGCAGTAGCGAATACATGGCGCGCTGGATTGAATGCAAGAACAAGAACCGGGTTTAAGGCATAAAAAAAGGAGATAGCACGATCCTGCGCTATCTCCTTTCCAACCAGGTTGCTTGTAAATTACCAGGTCTGGATATTGATGTTATCCATCTGGGTTCTCATTTCATCCGGCATGTCTTTAGCGGCATCCTCGAATTCTTCCTGAACATCGACAGGATTTGGAACGCTGACACTTGGTGCAGTCCAGCCGCCAGGCATTCTGCCCATATCGCTTGGTGCATTCAGCAGGTCGTCCCACATATCTCCAAGGCCTTCTCTTGGATCACTTGGATCGACCCACTCATCCATGTCTTTGAAGGGGTTTCTGCCGCCATCACCCAGGTCGTCCCAGAATCTTTCGCTCCAGGGAGTAAAGTTGCTTTCGAAAGGCATACCGCGTCCAAAACCTTTACGGTTGCGATTGCCACCCCATGGCGTGCTGTTACCACCCCAGGGCATGCTGCCAGAACGGTTACCACCCCAAGGCATGTTGCCAGAACGGTTACCGCCCCAGGGCATGCTGCCAGAACGGTTACCACCCCAGGGCATGTTGCCGGAACGGTTACCACTCCAGGGCATGTTGTTTCCACCCCAAGGCATATTGCCGGAACGGTTACCACTCCATGGCATATTGTTTCCACTCCAGGGCGTTTTGTTTGAACGGTTTCCATAATAAGGAGCAGGAGCGTTGCCGCGGTAAGGAGCTGGAGTATTACCCTGGTAAGGAGCGCGAGCAGCGCCGCGGTAAGGATAGCCGTAGGCAGGACGCTGTGCTGGCATCGCAGGAGCGGACTGTGCAGGTGCTACTTGTGAAGGATAGGGGGCAGTACCACCCGGCTGCTGCGCCTGAGCGCTGAACGATAAACCGCCCAACAGCGCGATAGCTGAAGCTAATGTAGCCAGCTTGCTTGTAATCATTTTATTCAATGTAAACTCCTTAAAGATGTAATTCTTGAAAATCGAAATTGTGAAAATAATAGTACTAAACCCAGCTTATGACAAGGATAAGCAGGATAAATATTAAAAAAAGCTAATATTATAAGATTTTAATTCATTTTTAGGTTTGTGATATGTCTGGGAGTTGCTAAAAGCCGCAACTATCAACGTGAAATTAGAAATACTTTTTCCAGCAGGCTACTGAGACCACGAGCCTGAAAACGTGGGTTTTCCTGGTAGATATCAAAAGTTTCGAGCTTTTCGATGCTAAAGTCATCTTGATAGAGCGAGTAGACCTCTTCTTCAGGAACCGTGAAGGGTGGGCCATCCATTTCGTTTTGCGGATATTCCATGGTTACCAGCAGGATTCGGACGGACCTGGGAAGGATCGATGTCATATGCCGGGCATAGCGCAACCGCAGCTCGGCGGGTAATGCTACCAGCGAGGCGCGGTCATAAACCAGGTGACTGTTTTCAAGGTCATCAGCACGCAACTGGAAAAAGTCGCCGCACATCAGACTCAGGTCCTTGATGGCAAAATGTAAAAAGCGGTCGTGGGGAAGGGATGTCGGAGTTAACTGGTTTTCCGTGAAGAAATCGTTTACTGCCAGTTCGCTGAACTCTATACCGAGTACTTCATGGCCTTGTTCTTTAAGCCAGAGCATGTCGCTGCTTTTGCCGCATAAAGGGACAAAAACCTGGCTGTCCGGAAAATGCGCCTTGGTCATTTGCCAGTGCTTGAGCAGGTAATGGTTAATTTCAGGCTGGTGAAAACCAATTTGTTGTTGTTGCCAGCGTTCCAGCCAGAATGCTTTTTCCACGCGTCGTCTGCCTTGTGGTTGTGTAAAAATTAAGTTGAATTTTATGTTACCTGACTGCTTCCAATCAGAGAAGACAAAGGGCAGTTTCTATCTTGAACTGGTGGCTACCTTCAGAGAATACTAGAGCGAGTGTTTTGAGTGGGGCACTGGTTGCGCGTTTGGCCTGGCCAGCGACCAGTACCTGGTTTGAAAGATTATGATTAGCATTGACTTTACGGTTAATCTTTAGGGCCGGGCGAAATGTTTTTTAATAATCCTCGACGTCGCCACCAAACATGAGTTCGGCATCATCATCCAGCGAGGCAAAAAGCTCGGAGTTTGACTTTTCTTTTTGTGCGGCTGTTGTAGTACCCGGGATACGGCAAATACCGATATGACTGAAGTTGTAAGCAAGCGAGCGGGAAAGATACGTGCTGTAATAAGATAATCTGTTCATAACGGCAACCCCTGATTTTTAAAGTGCCAGACTCTTTAAAAATAGTCGCTGCAAGGCCATTATCCAAGGTTAACCCTATAATCCGGGGTGGTTTTGGCTTTGGTCAACTTCACCTGCCAAATAATCACATGCCCGTCAGGATGACTTGAATCTTTTAAACTCCAATACATAGACCAGCAGGAAGTAGGTAATAAACAGCTCACGAACTTCAGAAAAAGTGAGATTCCAGCCTTCAAGGTTGTTTTGATCTGAGATAACAAAAGAACGACCGATTAACCAAATCGCTAAAAAGCAAATGGCGATTGTTGATATCGCGGTAGTTGGCCAGTACACATGGAACCAGCCGGGAAGTTTTTTGGGAGTACCCTTGAGCCTGCAATATAATGGCCAAAAGACACCGCTGACTATGACCAGGGCACCCAGAATCGCTTTTGGAATTCTGTCAATCCCTTTACCAAACAGGTTATGGATGTTGGTTTCCTCCTGCCTGTTATGACTGGCGATCCATTCAGGAGTTTGCCAGCCAAATACATGCTGTCCCCAGCTTGCTTCTTCCATCCCGATATAGAGAAAACCCAGTGCAAACAAAACCATCCAGGTGCCAAAATAAGGTGAGGGGACACTTGATCGGAAAGTGTAATTTCGCACGGCAACAGCTATTCCGATAAACGCGGTTATTACAGTCATGATTTCCGACAGGCTGCTTTCACCTTCAAACCAGAAGAAATATACCTTGAGATTATCCATTGCAAACACATAGATCATGAGACAAACTGAAATGCAGGCAATGGCAATGGGTAAATATTGCCTTATTAATCTTACCCGGAAAGTATTATTATCTTCAGATGTAGTGTTCATGATTGATTTTTAAGTGTATTTTCTGATTGACGTGGCTTTAGTTTGGTCGATAATCAAGCAGAATTCTAAATTGTAATAAAAAATTTGAGCATTCTGAATTTTGAGAAATGCCAGAAAATAAAAAAGGGTTACGCAAAACGCAACCCTTTTTTCCATGTCTGGTGCCTGGGAGAGGACTTGAACCTCCACGACCTTGCGATCACTAGCACCTGAAGCTAGCGTGTCTACCAATTTCACCACCCAGGCATCGGAGCGCGACTCTACAGCGACAGTTTTATTCTGTCAACGTACAATAGAACAATCTTTTTATATTTAACCTTGGAAAACCTTAGTGGCCAAAAAGAAAAAATCGGCTGACATGACCTTTGTGGATCCCTACAAAGATCGTGAAGCCCAGAATTATGAAAATCCCATTCCCAGTCGTGAGTTCATTCTTGAACAATTGCAGCAGGCTAGTGAAAAACTTTTTTACGCAGATATAGTCAGCATCCTCGGCCTGACAAAGGAGGAACACCGCATCGCCCTGCAGCGGAGGCTGAATGCCATGGTGCGCGATGGCCAGTTGATCCGCAGCAGAAAAGGGCAGTTTACCCCGGTAGATTTTGATGACCTGGTCAGGGGAAGGGTGATGGGGCATCAGGATGGTTTCGGTTTTTTAAGGCCGGATGACGGTGAGGACGACCTGTTTTTATCACCCTTCCAGATGCGTGCCCTGATGCATGGAGACAAGGCTGAGGTGTTCGTATCCGGTCTTGATCAGCGCGGGCGACGTGAGGGAACCCTGATCCGTGTTGTCGAGTACGCCAACAAGAATATTGTTGGTCGCCTCTTCTGTGAGCAGGGTGATGTGTTTGTCGTGCCGGACAACAAGCGCATTCCGCAGGAAATCCGTATCCCCGATATGGCCTGTGACCTCGGTGGTATGGGGGAAGTGGTCAATGTTGAAATTACTGAGCCACCGACCAGTCGTCATCGGGCCGTTGGGCGAGTGGTCGAAGTGCTTGGAGAGCACATGGCTCCTGGCATGGAGACCGATGTCGCAATTCGTTCCCATAATATTCCGGTTGAATGGCCTGAAGAGGTCCTCGAGCAAATTGCCGGGTTGAGCCGCGAGGTTCCCGAAGAATCCAAGCAGGGACGGGTTGATTTACGCAATATTCCCCTGGTCACCATTGATGGTGCCGATGCCCGGGATTTTGACGATGCTGTCTACGCCAAGCGTACTGGTAAGGGATGGCGACTGCTGGTCTGTATTGCTGATGTATCCAGCTATGTAGAGGCAGGTTCTTCCCTGGACAAGGAAGCTTTTCAGCGGGGTAACTCGGTTTATTTCCCCAATCGCGTTGTGCCGATGTTGCCGGAAATCCTGTCGAACGGCCTGTGCTCGCTGAATCCGCAGGTGGATCGTCTTTGCATGACTGCGGAACTGAATATTGATGAGCATGGCAACATCTTCCGCTCCAGATTCTACCAGGCGGTGATGCGCTCACATGCCCGCTTGATATACGATGATGTGGCCGCCATGCTGGTGGATGGCGATGAAAAGCTTTGTCAGCAACATGCGAAAATATTACCGCATTTACACGAACTGTATTCTCTCTATAAAGCCCTGCATCGAGGCCGTGAAGAAACGGGTGCGATTGATTTCGATACCACCGAGACACGTATTGTGTTTTGTGATGACAAGAAGATCGATCGTGTTGAGCCTGTCTACCGGAATGATGCGCACAAGATTATCGAAGAATGCATGTTGGCCGCGAATGTCGCTGCGGCGCGTTTCCTGCTGCGTAAAAAGATACCGGCTCTATACCGTAATCATGAGCCGCCACCGGAAGATAAAATTGTTGATGTGCGCGGCTTTCTGTCGGAACTGGGTATTATTTTCACGGGTGGCAACAAGCCAACAGCCAAGGATTATGCAAACCTGTTAAATGAAGTCAGGGAAAGACCGGATGCCCACCTGATCCAGACGGTCATGCTGCGTTCCATGTCGCAGGCGGTATACAGCGCCGATAACCTGGGGCATTTTGGTCTGTCATTTCCGGCCTATGCCCACTTTACCTCGCCAATCAGGCGCTATCCTGACCTGATCGTCCATCGTGCTATTAATCACCTGCTGTTGCATGGCAGTAGTGAAGGCTTCGATTATTCTCCGACCCAGATGCAGGGTATGGGAGAGCATTGCTCCCTGACAGAACGTCGGGCCGATGATGCCACCCGTGATGTGATGGACTGGCTCAAGTGTGAATTCATGATGGATAAAATCGGTGATGAATTCCCTGGCATTATCAGTACGGTGACATCGTTTGGCCTGTTCGTGCAACTTGACCATATTTATGTTGATGGCCTGGTGCATATCACGGCTTTGAAAAACGACTTTTACCATTTTGATGCGATTGGACATCGCCTGACGGGTGAACGTAATGGCCAGGTTTTCCGACTGGGTGATCCGATCCGCATCAAGGTTGCTGCTGTGAACCTGGATGACCGAAAGATTGATTTTGTTCTCGCTGATAACTGGGTTTCGCCTGTCAGGGAAAAGCCCGGCAAGCGTTATTCCAAGTCAAGAAAAAAGCATGATGCGAGTTCTAAATCAGGAGAAAAAGGTAAACAAGCCTCTTCTGACAAGTCGGGAAAACGCAAGTCAGGCTCGCGTTCACATTCCAGGTCTAAATCCGGAAATCGTGGCAAACGCAAATGAATGAGCTGCAATGAAAAAAAGCGGGCAGGAGAGCCATCTTGTTGGCGGGATTCATGCTGTTCGCAGTGCCCTGAAGCATGGCAGTGCGCAGGTGCTGCAGGTCTGGCTTGACCTGAGTCGCAAAGACAAGCGCATTTCCGAGCTTGAAGATATAGCGCATCAGGCCGGTATCAGTATTACCCGGGCAAAAAAACAGCAGTTGGATGACATGCTGGGTGATTTCAGGCACCAGGGAGTGGTGGCCAGAATCAGGGCGCCATCGGCTAAAACAGAAAAGGACCTTTACCAGGTGCTTGAGCAACTGGATGAGCCGGCTTTGCTGCTGGTGCTTGATGGTGTGACTGATCCGCATAACCTGGGTGCCTGTTTGCGCAGTGCCGATGCTGCGGGTGTACATGCTGTGATTGCCCCGAAAGACAATGCAGCCGGGTTGACGCCAGTGGCCTGCAAGGTGGCCAGCGGTGCAGCTGAAACTGTCATGTACGTGCAGGTAACCAACCTCGTACGGGCGCTGGAAAAGCTTAAGCAGGATTACGCGATATGGGTTATCGGCACCGCCGGTGAGGCAGAGGCAGATATCTACCAGTCTGATTTAAAAGGAAATCTGGCCATTGTCATGGGAGCTGAGGGGAAGGGTATGCGTCGTCTGACCCGTGAAACCTGCGATTCTTTGATCAAGCTGCCAATGAAAGGCTCGGTGGAAAGCCTGAATGTGTCTGTGGCGACCGGGATTTGCCTGTATGAAGCTGTCAGGCAGAGAACACAGGGCGAATAACCGGACAACGGCGAAAAGCATGCCGGTGTGACGCGTCATGCCATCAAAAAATCTTCATTCCGGCGTAATACCATAAAAAATCGTCATTCCGGCATGCTTTTAGCCGGAATCCAGCCACAATGGTTGCATCAAACCCCGCTAACCAGTAGAATCGCGCGCTTTTAAAGGCCTGCTACGTTAAATTTTCAGGCTTACCTTGCTGCACCGTCACTTGAAATTGATCAGGGCGGGTAGCTTTAACCATAAGGAACGACAATGAGACACTATGAAATCGTTTTCATGGTCCATCCGGACCAGAGTGAACAGGTGCCAGCGATGATCGAAAAATATCGCGGTATTATCGAAGGTTCTGAAGGCCAGGTTCATCGCCTTGAGGACTGGGGTCGCCGCCAGCTGGCTTACCCGATCAACAAACTCCACAAAGCACATTATGTTCTGATGAATGTCGAATGCAGCGGTGATGCGCTGGCAGAACTGGAAAGTGCATTCAAATTCAATGATGCCGTTTTACGCAAACTGGTCATCAAGCAGAAAACAGCGATTACTCAACCTTCTCCGCTTGCCAAGCAGGAAAAGGAAGAGCGCGCTGAAGAAGTTACTGCTTAATTAAAATACTGGACCAGGAGAAAGTTATGTCACGTGCATTTCGTCGTAAAAGATTTTGTCGTTTTACAGCTGATGATACCTGTGAGATTGATTACAAGGATATCGACCTGCTGAAAGGCTATGTCAGTGAATCTGGTAAAATTGTACCAAGTCGTATTACCGGTACAAAAGCCAGATACCAGCGTCAGTTAGCTTCTGCAATCAAGCAGGCAAGATTCCTCGCTTTGTTGCCGTACACTGACGGACATTGATTGATGACCTGCGGTGTAACCAGCCAGGGTACACCGTAAGTTTCAAAAAATGAGATAAAGGGATGCGAGCACTGGCTCAGGTTGTGATGCGTGGACGTGTGCAGGCAGTTATGTCTGTCACGGTACTGGGTGTCTTGTCTTTGTTGCTGGCCCCGTTAAGTATATTAAGTGGTGCGGCGGTAGCCCTGGTTACACTGCGTCATGGTGCCAAAGAAGGCATGCTGGTGATAACGGCGAGCTGGTTTGCCAGTAGCCTGTTGAGTTACCTGTTGCTTGGGGATGCCATACCGGCTTTCATTTTTGCACTGGTGTTATGGTTACCGGTGTGGATGCTTGGCGTGATTTTGTATTTTAGCCGATCGCTGGCATTCACGGTGCAAACGGCACTGGTTTTGCTGCTGGTTGCAGTCGCTGGTTTTTTTCTGATCTTTGTCGATCCGGCCCAGTACTGGGCTGGCTTACTCAAAGAGCCGCTGCAGACACTGCTGGAAAACAGTGAAATCAGTACGGGAGCAGGGGAGTTTGAAAGCATGCTCCAGTCTGTATCCCAGTGGATGACCGCACTTTTAGCGACAGGATTTTTCCTGCAGCTGGTAGCAATTTTGTTTATTGCACGCTGGTGGCAGGCGTTGCTGTATAACCCCGGGGGCTTCGGAGAGGAGTTCCGGGAAATGCAATACCAAAAGGTGCTGGCTTATCTGGCAGCACCAGTATTGATTTGGGTTGCATTAGGTGAGCCACCGGATTGGCTGGCTGCCATGGCAACATTGCTGATAGCCGCTTACGCCCTGCTGGGACTGGCGGTAACTCACGGATTACTCAGGCGACTGAATGCCAACGTGGTCTGGATAACAGGTATTTATGTATTGCTGTTTATTGCTTTGCCATATGTCATGGCAGCCTTGGCGGTAACGGGTTTTACAGATACCTGGATGAATTTTAGAAAAAGCGTTGCGCCAGCTCCGGGTAACGATGACTAAACTGAAGAATTGAATTTAAGCTGTATTAAACAGGGGTAATGACAATGGAAATTATTTTACTGGAAAAGATTGAGAACCTTGGTGCCCTGGGTGACAAGGTAAATGTAAAATCGGGTTATGGTCGCAACTATCTGCTGCCAACTGGTAAAGCGCTGCCAGCTACTACTGCAAATGTTGCTGCTTTTGAAGCTAAAAGAGCTGAACTCGAAAAAGCGCAGAATGAAAAACTGGCTGTGGCTAATGAGCGTAAAGCAAAAATTGATGCGCTTGAATCTGTCACTATCAGTCATAACGCTGGTGAAGAGGGTAAGCTGTTTGGTTCTGTCGGCACAACTGATATCGCAGACGCCCTGACTGCGGCTGGTGTTGAGGTTTTACGTAGTGAAGTGAGAATGCCAGAGGGTGTTTTCCACTCAACGGGTGAATACGATGTGGCTATTCATCTGCACTCCGATGTGAATGCAGAAATAAAAGTTATTATTGTTCCTGAAGCGTAAGTATCTACCTTCTATCCCTGTTACAATGACATGCCTCGCTTACTGCGGGGCATGTTTTTTTATGCGTTTTCTATAGAAGTCCAGGTCTTGAGCCGGTTTTCGATACCCGTTCGTTGAGAGCATCATATAGCTCACCTTGTGGGCCTGGTAACTGTATTCCTGCAGTCATATTCCTCGCCAGGCTGATATCCGGCAGAAGCTTTTGCCACTGGTCATTTTTTTCCGTATTCTTACTCCCCTTAACGAAAGGATTTAGGCCGTTACATGCCAGAAACTGCGTCCCCCCGGGAAACCCGATACAACGATTTTGATACGGAGTCATTGCGTATTCCGCCGCATTCCATTCAGGCTGAGCAATCTGTTCTGGGTGGCCTGATGCTCAGCAATATGGCCTGGGACCAGGTGGGAGACAGGATTCTACGAGATGATTTTTACCGTCGTGAACATCAACTGATTTTTGATGCGATTGAAAAACTGGCAGAACAGCAAAAGCCATTTGATGTTGTCACCCTTTCAGAAGAACTTGAGCGTATTGGTGCGTTGGATGATGCCGGTGGCATGTCTTATATTGGTACGCTGGCCAAGGATACACCGAGTGCAGCCAATATCCGCGCCTATGCCGACATTGTCAGGGAGCATTCGGTCAAACGACAGCTGATCCGTGTTGGTACCGATATTGCCGACAGTGGTTTTCAGACAGAAGGCAAGACGGTCAGTGAGTTACTTGATCATGCCGAATCCCAGGTTTTCGAGATTGCTGAACAGCAGGCCAAGGGTAAAACGGGTTTTGAGGATATTAAAAAACTGCTGACCAAAGCGGTAGACAGGATTGAAACCCTGTACCAGCAGGATGAGCCGATTACCGGGTTGTCCACGGGCTTTTCTGACCTGGATGACATGACTTCAGGACTTCAAAAATCAGATTTGATCATTGTTGCCGGCCGTCCTTCAATGGGCAAGACCACGTTTGCCATGAACCTTGCCGAAAACGTTGCCATTCAGAGTGAAATGCCGGTTGCGGTTTTCTCGCTGGAAATGCCGGGCGAACAACTGGTGATGCGTATGCTGTCATCGCTGGGTCGAATTGATCAACATCGCCTGCGTACCGGCAAGCTCGAAGAAGATGAATGGCCCAGGCTGACATCAGCGGTCAGTATTCTGTCAGAAGCCAAGATACATATTGATGATTCAGCATCCTTGACCCCTACCGAGATCAGGGCGAGATCCAGGCGCTTAACGCGTGAGCATGGTCAATTGGGGCTGATCGTTATTGACTACCTGCAGCTGATGCAGGCCCCGGGGGTTGCCAATAACCGTACCGAGGAAATTTCTGTTATTTCGCGGTCGCTTAAGGCTTTGGCCAAAGAACTGAATGTGCCGGTGATAGCCCTGTCGCAGCTAAACCGTAACCTTGAGCAGCGTCCGAACAAGCGTCCGGTTAACTCCGACTTGAGGGAGTCAGGTTCGATTGAGCAGGATGCTGATATTATTGCCTTTGTTTACCGTGACGAAGTCTATAATCCGGAAACGCCAGATAAGGGCATGGCTGAAATCATTATCGGCAAGCAGCGTAATGGCCCCATAGGCAGTCTTCGCCTTACGTTCCTGGGGCAGTTCACCAAGTTTGAAAACTTCATCGATAATGTTTACGGAGATGACAGTTACTATGGATAATTCCGGGCGTAACAGCCTGGGACCCTGCGCAACCATCGACCTGTCAGCCCTGCGTCACAACCTGGGTATTGTTCGAAAATTATCTCCTGCTTCCAGGGTCATGGCCGTAATCAAGGCAGATGCCTACGGTCATGGCATGCTGCCGGCAGCCAGGGCCCTGCATGATGTTGATATGCTGGCGGTAGCCAGAATTTCCGAAGCTGAAAAGCTGCGCCAGTCCGGAGTCGATCAACGGATTGTGGTCCTTGAGGGCTTGTTTGAAGCGGATGAAATTGAAATTGCCATCCGCGATAAGCTCGAAGTTGTTATTCACCAGGAACGCCAGGTTCTGATGCTTGAACAGCTTGAGAGGAACCAAGGGCAACTGCGGTTCTGGTTGAAAGTCGATACCGGTATGCATCGCCTTGGGGTTAGACCAGAAAATGCCCAGGCTTGTTATCAACGCCTGGCCGCGCTTGAATGCTGTGCCCAAAGGCCGGCGTTAATGACGCATTTTGCCAATGCCGATGATGAGCAAAGTACTTACACTTCCGAACAGATCCAGGCATTTAATGAAATTTCAGGCCAATTCCCCGTAGAAACTTCATTGGCTAATTCTGCCGGGATTATTGCCTGGCAGGACTCGCACCAGGACTGGGTTCGCCCCGGGATTATGTTATACGGTACCAGTCCGATGCTGGGAAAGACTGCGGTCGATCACGGGTTAAAGCCGGTGATGACCTTAAGCAGCCAGTTGTTTGCAATTAACCGTTTAAACAAGGGCGACTGTGTCGGTTATGGCAGCAGTTGGTGCTGTCCGGAAGATATGCCCATAGGTGTAGTCGCTGTCGGATATGGTGATGGCTACCCGCGTCATGCACCTTCCGGGACTCCTGTGTTGGTTAATGGTCAGCGTACACAGATTGTCGGTCGAGTCTCCATGGACATGGTCACTGTCGATTTGCGTGGGATTGATGCCCGTGAAGGTGATGACGTCATTCTCTGGGGTAAAGCTCTGCCAGCGGAAGAAATCGCTGAAGCTGCAGGTACCATTAGCTACGAGCTGTTTTGTGGTGTGACTTCACGAGTGCGATATAAGTACATTAATAAGGATTAAGATTTTCAAATAATGTCACACCGATATGTTCCGCTTACTTTTAAAGGTCGCTATAAACTCATCCATGAGCGCTCGGTTGCGGCCGTCCGTGGCCGCAAACGCCTCTAAAAGAAAGCAGAATACATCGGTTTAACCAAATCAACATTGTGAGTTTGTGTCATGTCTAAAGCCATCAAGCTTGAATACATCTGCCGTTCCTGTGGCGGCGTTTTTCCCAAGTGGCAGGGGCAATGTCCTGACTGCCAGGACTGGAATTCGCTTGAGGAAATGGCAGCTGCCTCAAATCCGGCAAGCAGTAAACGATTCAGTGGGTATGCAGGAGATACCTCGGCAAACAGGATCCGCAAGCTGAATGAGGTTTCTGCTGAAACCCGCCAGCGAACCACAACCGGGTTGAGCGAACTGGACCGGGTTCTGGGTAGTGGGCTGGTCGATGGTTCCGTGGTGTTGCTCGGTGGTGATCCGGGTATTGGCAAGTCCACCTTGCTGACTCAGACCATGGCCTACCTGTCATCACAGATTAACTGCCTGTATGTCAGTGGTGAAGAGTCTGCCGAACAGATAAGCCTGCGCGCCAGGCGACTGAGTCTGCCTGTCGGTGAACTTAAATTGCTGACTGAAACCTGCGTGGAACGAATTATTCAACAATGCAATAACGAAAAGCCTGATGTCATTGTGCTGGACTCGATCCAGACAATGTATACCGAACAACTACAGTCGGCCCCCGGTGGTGTTTCCCAGGTGCGTGAGTCCACCGCCCGGATTGTACGTTTCGCCAAGCAGACCGGCACTACTGTATTCCTGGTCGGTCATGTTACCAAGGAAGGTAGCCTTGCCGGACCAAGAGTGCTCGAACACATGGTCGATACCGTGCTGTATTTTGAAGGTGAGTCCGGTAGCCAGTTCCGCCTGATTCGGGCAATGAAGAATCGTTTTGGTGCGGTCAATGAACTGGGTGTCTTTGCAATGACCGACACGGGTTTGCGCGAGGTATCCAACCCATCGGCTATCTTTTTGTCGCGTGGGACAGAACATGTCACTGGTAGTTGTATCCTGGTCACGCGTGAAGGAACGCGCCCCTTGCTGGTTGAAGTGCAGGCTTTGGTTGATGACAGTCCGCTGGCCAACCCCCGGAGAGTGACGCTCGGGCTGGAGCAGAATCGCCTGGCCATGTTGCTGGCTGTCTTGCATCGCCATGGCGGTATAGGCATGTTTGACCAGGATGTTTATGTCAACGTGGTCGGTGGTGTAAGGATTACCGAAACCGCGGCAGACCTGGCCGTATTGCTGGCCGTGTTATCGAGTTACCGCGATCGGGTCATACCCAGGGATGTTGCGGCATTTGGTGAAGTCGGCCTGGCCGGTGAAATTCGTCCCGTACCTAACGGCGAGGAACGCATGCGCGAAGTGGCAAAACATGGCTTTACCAAGGTCATTGTTCCCAAGGCCAATGCACCCAAGAAATCGATTAAGGGGCTGGAAGTAATTGCGGTCAGCCGTTTATCAGAAGCGCTGGACCACATGCTTGAATGATTTAATGCCTGGTGCTGGAAAAATTAATTTCCGGTGTCGCATTGAAAAGGTGTTCAACATCAATGGAATCAAAGAGGTAATGGGCATTGCAAAAATCACAGCTGACTTCAATACGACCTTCTTCCCTGAGAATATCATTGAGCTCGTCTTTTCCCAGTGATTTTAGCATTCCCAGGCTGCGCTCACGTGAACAGCCGCAATGAAAAGATAATGACTTGCCTTTATATACTCTGACCTTTTCCTCGTGAAACAGGCGATAAAGCAATTCATCCGACGTCAGTTCGAGCAGTTCTTTATCGGTAATGGTCTGTGCCAGTTGAATAACACGCTCCCAGGCATCCTCGTCATGAATTTCACCGGGAAGTTTCTGTAACAATAACCCGGCAGCTCCGTGCTCATCACAGGCCAGCCACAGGTGGGTTTGCAACTGTTCAGATTGCTCGAAGTAAGTGACTAACGCATCAGACAGGTTTTTCCCGTTCAGGGGCACGATGCCCTGGTAGGGTAGGCCTTTGCCTGAATCAATTGTAATGACGATTTTATCGGCCTGGAAAATATCAGCGAGGTCGGCATTATCATCCTTTATCGGCGCGGATTGTTTGACGATGCCACGCAGGGTCTGTTCGGAAGTTGCCTGTGCTACCAGTAAGTTGAGTGCGCCGGAACCACGGATCTGCAAAGTGATGTTGCCATCAAATTTCAACGTGCTGGCAAGCAGGGTAACGGCAGTTAATGCATGGCCAAGAATTGTTTTTGCAAAGTCTTCTGCATCAACGCGATCAAGAATCTGCTGCCAGCTGTGATTTAATGAAACCAGCTGGCCACGTATCGGATCTTCTTCAAACAGAAACCGCTGTATCAGGTCGTGGTTTTTCAATGTTAAACCGGTTATTACAGATTGGGATTAACCAGGTGCTCGAGGTCCCGGTGCAGCATTTCACTGTCACCCAGGTTGAGTTCAACCAGGCGCCTGAGATGACTGATGCTGTCCATATCAATATGGGTGCGTTTCAGGCCCACCAGGTTATTTTCAACATGAGTGACCTGGGCTTCCATTGAAATCATTGTTTCAGGGTCACCAGACAGGGCAATTTTCAGCATCACAGTCTGCCCCGCTTGTGGAGACCAGTTATCGGTAATCCTGATCAACAGGCCGTTGAGGGAGATATCTGTCAGCACGGCGGTGTGCGAATAATTTTCATCAGTAACGGCAACAGGCGCTTCAAAAAAAATACGATGGAAAGCGCGTCGGTTTTCAGTCTGGTTTGTCATATTTTTATGGTCTTGTCAGGTGTTCTGCAAAGTATTGCCTTTGCCTACAGGTAATGCAACTTGAATATCAGTAGGCAATATGGAGTAGGTAATATCACGCAGGGCATTGAGGGACAGGTTATGTTCGTTTCATGTCCGGCAGTATCTTGGCGATTTTTACCATGTTGTTGTGAGTTTGCAGGATTTCTATTGGATAACCGGAGATTAAAACGCTGATACCTGTTTCCGGTATCGATTCAAGTTGCTCCAGAATTAGGCCGTTGAACGTTTTTGGACCGTCCGTGGGAAAGTCCCATTTCATGGTGCGAACCAGGTCCCTGATACTGGCATTGCCATTTACGAGAAATGAGCCATCACCGAGGTCTTGCACATCATTAAGTTCATCAAGCGGGTCTGTGACAAACTCCCCGACAATTTCTTCCAGCAGGTCACCAAATGTCACCAGTCCCTGCAGGTCGCCATATTCGTCCACTACCATGCCGATACGGCGTTTTTCACGCTGGAAATGAATGAGCTGGGTATTCAGGGGAGTGCCTTCAGGGATGAAATAGGGTTTGCGAATCAGGGATCGTAACGCTTGCTTGTCGAGCTCACCGGTCATCATCATCTGCATGCAACGACGTATATGAATGAACCCCAGCACTTTGTCGATGCTGCCTTCAAACACCGGGATCCTGGTGTAAAAAGTTTCCCTCAGAAACTGAATGATCTCATCCATTGGATCATCAATGTTGATACCGTCAACTTCATTCCTGGGAATCATGATGTCATCCACGGTGACCTTTTCCAGGTCCAGGATATTCAGCAGCATCTTCTGGTGATTATCCGGGATCATGATACCGGCTTCATTCACCACGGTACGCAGTTCTTCCTGGCTGAGTGTATGACTGCCATCTCCTCCGACAGAGACACCAATGATTTTGAGCAGGTTATTGGCAATGCCATTTACCACCCAGACCAGTGGATACAGCAGCCAGAGTAATGGTGTGTAGACCCAGGCCGCGGGGAAAGCCAGCCTTTCCGGGGACAGGGCGGCCAGTGTTTTTGGGGCAACTTCGGCAAAGATCAGGATAACCAGTGTCAGAATGCCCGCCGCAGCAGCGATATAGGCTTCGCCTCCCAGTCTCAGGGCAATAATGGTCGAGAGCGATGAAGCCAGAATATTGACGAAGTTATTGCCGAGCAGAATCAATCCGATCAGACGGTCAGGGCGTTGCAATAACTTGGCAGCACGTAAAGCGCCTTTATGGCCGCTATCAGCCAAATGTTTCAGGCGATAACGGTTGAGTGTCATCAGTGCAGTTTCAGAACCGGAGAAAAAGCCAGAAAGCAGAAGAAGCACGCCAAGCGCACTGAAAAGTGCACTGAGGGGGATGTCGTTCAAGATGAAAATCCTGTGTTACTAATTACCGGCTAGTTTCTCGTTCGAGGTTAGTGGGTGTCAAGTTTGACTTAAGCCAGATTTATGAATCACAAGGCGACATTTTTTTGACATTTTTTTAATGTGATGCTTTACTGTTTTCAAGTCATGGATTTAAAAAGAAAAACTAATTATTAGAATAATCACCACGACGATGCTGGATTAATAAATTTCATCAGACATGGAGATTTCCAAGGGGGGAGAAGCCAGGCTCTTCGTCTTTGGTCACAGGCAAAAATTACATTTTTGCGCAGTGATATCAATTTGGGAGGCAAGGTGAGTCAGGAACTGCAGGACGGAGTAGATATCCTTCACAGTGGTTGTGTTGTTGTTATCGATAATAATAAAGAGACAACCGACTACCTGGGCAACATTTTTCAATTCATGGGCTGCAGTGCCCATTTTCTTACAGATCCCGCCGAGCTTGAGGCGCATCTGAATTCCATTGAAGGTAAGCCCTGTATATCAGTATTTCTGGGTTCGGAATTTTCTGCCACGCAATTACAGTCAGTGACGAAAATTACCGCCGCCCATGTACCAAAGCTACCGGTATTCATATTCGGTGACAAAGAGTCTTTACCGGACAGGCCGGAAGGAGATGTGCTGGGCAATATCATTTTACCCATTACATTTGATGTCCTGGTCAACCTGATTCACAAGGCCCAGGTGTTTCTGGAAAGTCAGTCCAAAGAGGGCGACAGGCGTCCGCTGGAACTGTTCAGAAGCCTTTCCGGCAGCAGTCGTGCTTCCAAGGAAATTGACCAGATGATTCAGCAGGTTGCCAATTCCAATGCAACCGTGCTGATTCTGGGCGAGTCCGGTACCGGCAAGGAAGTGGCAGCACGTAAGCTGCACTTTCATTCAAATCGCCGTAACAGGCCTTTTGTGCCCGTGAATTGTGGTGCGATACCGGAAGACTTGCTGGAAAGTGAACTGTTTGGACATGAAAAGGGCGCATTTACGGGTGCTATTACGGCCCGTAAAGGTCGTTTTGAAATGGCCGAGGGCGGTACGCTGTTTCTCGATGAGATCGGTGACATGAGTATGCCGATGCAGGTCAAGATTCTACGCGTTTTGCAGGAACGCACCTTTGAGCGTGTCGGCAGTAGCAAGACGATTGAATGTGATGTCAGGGTTCTGGCGGCGACTCACCGTCAACCTGGAAAAACGTATCAAGGAAGGGCTGTTTCGTGAAGACCTGTATTACCGCCTGAATGTCTTCCCTATCGAAATGCCACCCTTGCGTGATCGTACCGAAGATATTCCGATGCTGGTACATGACCTGATTCGTCGCATTGAACATGAAAAACGTGGCTCTGTCCGGCTGACGCCCTTAGCGGTTTCGGCCCTGGCCTATTACCAATGGCCTGGCAATGTACGCGAACTGGCCAACCTGATAGAACGTCTGGCTATCCTGTTTCCTTATGGCGTGGTTGATGTGGGAGATCTACCGGAAAAATTCCGGGAGGGCGTTCCTATTCAGGAACTCAAGCTCACCGAACACAAGGTTTACGTGGAGACACCGCAGGAGCAAATTGCCGAATTGCAGGAAGTGGCCAGCCTGGCACAACTGCCCACTGAAGGTATGGATCTGAAAGCACACCTGATTGAACTGGAGAAAAACCTGATTCAGCAGGCCCTGGATGAAGCGGATGGGGTCGTTGCCCAGGCTGCCAAAAAACTGAAAATGCGTCGTACCACGCTGGTGGAAAAGTTACGTAAATATGACATGCAACGCGAAAAAGAAACGACATTAATTTGACGACATTAAATATTAAAAAATATAAGTTACTGAAAAATATATAAAATAAATAAATGGCATGTTTTTCGCTAACTGTGATGCAGTAATCACAAGAAAGCGGGAAATTTATGTCTCAAGCTCTGGCGTCACAACTTGGATCTTCATCATCTGAGAGCAGCAACCTGGACCAGGCCTGTCCTGTTGTCGATGCTTCGCTTTCACATCAGTCTGAATCCTATGAACCAGGATCCTATGAGGTTTTGCAACAGCAGGTTAAATACCTGACCAGAGAACTGTCAGAGTCCCGTCACCGGCACATTCGCGAACTCAGGGACAAGGAAAGACTGGCTAACCGGCTTTTCCTGGTTTTACAGACCCTGCCTGCAGCCGTCATTGTCATTGATGAAAAAGACCGGATTGACCAGTTTAACCCGGTAGCTGAACTTCTTTTCCCGGAAATTCGCTGGGGCCGCCTGTGGCAGCAAGTGTTCACTGAACAGATTTCATTCCAGACAGCCAACAACGAATGGCGTTTAAAGGATGGACGCTGTGTCAGTGTTTCGCAGAAAAGCCTGTCCCCGGATCCGGGAAAAATTCTCGTGGTTGTCGATGTATCTGACAGCCGTGCTTTACAGGAACAGTTAAACCGTCAGCAACGTCTGGCGGAAATGGGTGAAATGGCGGCCCAGTTAGCTCACCAGATAAGAACTCCCGTCGCATCTGCTTTGCTATACAGTGAACATCTGGGTCGCCATGACATACGTAAAGACCAGCGCAAGCGCTTCAGCGAAAGACTCAAACAAAGTCTGCGTCACACGGAAAACCAGGTGAGAGACCTGTTGAGTTTTGCCCGCGGTGGTCATTTCGAACCGGATACGGTGAATCTTTCCAACCTTGTTGGTGATATTGAAGACAGCATGGAGTCGCTGATAGAAGCAGCCAATGCGACCTTGAACCTGGTGGATGACACCGATGGCAGGGCACTGGTCAAGGGGAATCATGATGCCCTGAGTGGTGCAATCAGTAACCTGATTGAAAACTCGGTCCGCCATGGCGGCGAAGCGGTCAATATTGATTTAAGCCTGATGCCGGTTGAGGATGGTTTTTGCATACGTATCGAAGATGATGGTAAAGGCATTGATGACGAAATCAGGGAACAGATATTTGATCCGTTTTTTACCACCAGCAGTGATGGTACCGGGCTGGGGCTGGCAGTTGTACAGAATGTCATCCTGTCGCACGGTGGTGCTATTCGCATGCTCAATGACAGGAGCAGGAAAGCGCCAACCGGTGCCGGTTTTGTGATCTGCATACCAGGAATGATAAAGGAAAAAGAACAGATCAAGTCAGGAGAGGACCATGACTGAACAGACAGTATTGATTGTTGAAGATGATAAAAACCTGGGCCAGGCTTTATTTGATACCCTGGAACTGGCAGGCATGCAGCCAATACATGTAACAGATGGACAGGCTGCTTTAAACATCATTACCAACCAGGAAATCTCGCTGATTGTCAGTGATGTCCAGATGACGCCAATGGATGGTTTTACCCTGCTGGAAAATATCCGTAAGCGTTTTGCCTCAATCCCCGTTATTTTAATGACGGCTTTTGCCACGGTTGAACGAGCTGTGTCAGCCATGCATCTTGGGGCCGTGGACTACATGGTAAAACCCTTTGAAGCCGATCTTCTGATCGAGAAAATTGGTCGCTATCTGCCTGTACAGGAACCCCGGGTCAATTCATTAATTGCAGAAGATCTGCGTACCCGTGAACTGGTGCAAATGGCATTACGCGTTGCCCAAAGTGACGCGTCAGTCATGATTGGCGGAGAAAGCGGTTCCGGCAAGGAAGTGTTTGCCCAGTTCATTCACTTGCAGTCGCCACGTGCGCAAGAGCCATTTGTGGCGATTAACTGTGCGGCTATTCCGGATAACATGCTCGAGGCCGTATTGTTCGGTTATGAAAAAGGTGCATTTACCGGAGCCTATAAGTCCAGTGCCGGCAAATTTGAACAGGCACAGGGCGGGACCCTGTTACTCGACGAAATTTCGGAAATGAGTATGCCATTACAGGCAAAGTTGCTGCGCGTGTTACAAGAGCGTGAAGTGGAAAGGCTGGGTGGCAATAAAACCATCGACCTTGATGTCCGGGTGCTGGCCACCTCCAACCGGAAACTGCGCGAAGAAGTTGCCGCCGGACGTTTCCGTGAAGACCTGTTTTACCGCCTGAATGTTTTTCCCCTGACGTTACCACCGTTAAGAGAGCGTCCCCGGGACATTATTCCCTTGGCCCAGCATTTAATGCAGCGACATTTACGTCCGGGCGAGGCCTTGCCGGTATTGAATGAAGAGGCTGAAGACAAATTACTGACACATGCCTGGAAGGGTAATGTGCGTGAACTCGATAATGTCATGCAGCGTGCGTTGATCTTACGTGCCGGTGATGAAGTGAATGCACAGGACCTGTGTTTTGAAAACGAAGAGCTGGAAGCGATTACCGATAACGAATCTTACCAGGCGGCATTACAACAACCGGCTGCAGAAAAACAGGTTGTCGAAGTAGAGAAACAGGGCAACAGTACATTAAGCAGTGACCTCAAGTCTGTTGAAGAAAAGATGATCCTGGATGCCTTGCACAGCGGCAATGGCAGCCGCAAAGTCGCCGCTGAAATTCTTGGAATCAGCCCCAGAACCTTACGCTACAAAATAGCCCGCCTTCGCGACGCAGGGGTAGAACTGCCCCGGTAATAACTGGATTCACCACAAAGTACCCAAAGATTTTTTTTGTTTGGCGTTGCCCGGGGTCTTGGTACATTTTGTTTCGTTGATTACAAACACGAAGGTTGTTTTGAGCAATGCAATTACCGTGGTTAGAGTGTTTTTGTTTTGGGTCTGCTCTATAAAATTCACATCAGTGACCGTATCACGACTGCGATGGATGACTCACAGTTGTTGAGTAATCCAAAGATCTTTTCAAACTTATAAACTCTTGTGTGCTTTGCGTCCTTCGTGGTGAAAATTTTCTAAATAATTGGCATTAATCCTGCAAGTTCGTTGAAAACGACAAAAAACTGACGGCAGGAGAACATCATGTCAGCAATATCACCAGAAATCAGTCAGGTCCTGGCGCAAATGCGCGTCATGTCATCCCAGGTACAACCGGAAGCCGTTCGGCCACAGGCAGAAGTACAGTCCGCTGTCAGCTTCGGTGACATTCTAAGTAACTCAATCAGCGCGGTGAATGAAGCCCAGCAAACCTCCAGTACGTTGAAAACGGCATTTGAAATGGGTGATCCCAATGTCAGTATTACGGAGGTCATGATTGCGTCAGAAAAATCCGGACTGGCATTTTCCGCGATGCTTGAAGTGCGTAATAAGATGATTGAAGCCTATAAAGATATTATGAGCATGCCCGTATAGGCCTGGCTCTTGATAGCAGAATATAAGATGAATACAAACAGCTCAGAAGTTCCAGGGGAATAAGCAATGGCTGAAGCACAAGCAAATCTCGAAGTGGTTAATTCTGACAGTGCCGGAGTTGCAAGCCTGGGTACTAACCCGATTTTTAAACAGCTTGGCGCGATGGTGGGTATTGCTGTTAGTGTTGCGCTGGGTGTTGCGGTGGTTATGTGGACCCAGACACCGAACTACAGTTTGCTGGATACGGCACTGACTGAACGTGATTCTGTTGAAGTGATTGAAGTTCTGCAGCAGGGCAACATCAAGTACAAGATTGATGGGGGATCAGGTGCGTTGCTGGTTGAAAGCAGCCAGTTGCAGGATGCAAAACTGAAACTGGCGTCTGCCGGTTTACCGCGCAGTTCCGGTATGGGCTTTGAGTTGATGACAGCTGAGCCCGGGTTTGGTGTCAGTCAGCTGGTCGAAAAAGCCAGGCATCAACGAGCAATCGAAGGGGAACTGGCCCGAACCATAGCAACGATAAACGCGGTACAAAGTGCACGAGTTCACCTGGCAATTCCCAAGCAGTCGGTTTTTATCCGCAAACGTAAAACACCCAGTGCTTCTGTCACGTTAAAAATGTTTCCCGGACGTAAACTGCAGGAAGGCCAGGTTGATGCCATAGTACACATGGTTGCATCCAGCGTTGCAGAGCTGGAAGCAGAACATGTCACTGTCGTCGATCAACGCGGTAACCTGTTGAGTAGCAGGAAAAGCTCCCGGGAAATGCAATTGTCTGCCAGCCAGTTTGATTACACCAATAAAGTTGAAGACCGATTCCGCGAAAGGATTTATGACATCCTGGTACCCATTCTGGGAGAGGAAAAAGTACGCGTACAGGTTGCTGCCGATATTGACTTTACCGTTACTGAACAGACACGCGAAAGCTTTAATCCGGATATGCCGGCATTACGCAGCGAACAGGTCAATGAATCAAGTAATGGTGCTGGTGGTGTCGGTGGAGTTCCGGGCGCTTTGTCCAACCAGCCTCCAGCCGCTGGTAATGCACCGGAAGTTGCTGTTGCTGAAACCGGTGAAGGGCTGGCTCCGGTTGTGGCCAGCAGTAGACAGGCAACGCGTAACTTTGAACTCGACAAGACCATCAGTCATACCCGTCTGTCACCAGCCAACATCAGAAGACTGTCAGTGGCTATCGTGGTTGATGACAAGATTAGCGTTGATGAACAGGGAAATGCACAACGTAGTGAACGCACGCCGGAAGAAATTGAGCGGCTGTCACAACTGGTCAGGGAAGCCATCGGTTTTGATGGCGTCAGGGGTGATACTGTCAAGGTGATAAATTCATCCTTTATGGCTCCCGAGCAGATTCAGGATCTGCCTGAAGTGCCGATGTGGGAAGAATCATGGTTCTGGGATATTATCAAGCAGGCGGGTGGTATCCTGGTCGTCATCCTGTTGATCTTTGTTGTGCTCAGGCCGGCAATGAAACGTCTGACCAGCAATGAAGTTGCTATGCTTGAAGGAGGAATGGCGACAGGTGGCGAAGGAGCAGCAGCTGCAGGCGGAGCAGGGACAGGCGGTGAGGCAGGTGGTGCCAACCTGGCACTTGGGGTTGATGAACGTGGGGAACCTATTCGTCTGCCCGGGCCGGGTAATTTTGAGGATGTTCTGGATGCGGCTCGCAGGCTGGTTGATGAAGATCCCAAGCGTGTCGCACAGTTGGTTAAATCCTGGAATTCGGAATAATGGCGGAAGAACTAGCACAAACTGAAAAAACGGTCTCCAGACTCAGCGGCGTAGAAAAATCGGCATTGCTGCTACTCGCCCTGGGAGAGAAACATGCGGCGGATATTCTGCAGCATATGGGTCCCAAGGAAGTGCAGGACCTCGGTATGGTCATGGCAGGCCTGACCAACGTCACCAGTGAAATGATGGAAGAGGTCATGGCCGAGTTTGTTAACACGATTGGCAGCCAGACATCGTTGGGACTTGGCTCGGATGAATATATTCGCAATATGCTGACTTCTGCGCTGGGAGCTGATAAAGCCAGTGGCATGATTGATCGCATCCTTCTGGGTCGTAACAGTAAAGGCCTTGAACAGCTTAAATGGATGGAACCCAAACAGATTGCGGAACTTATCCGCCTGGAACATCCACAGATTATATCCATCGTGATGTCCTTTCTTGATCCGGACCAGGCAGCCGCGGTGTTATCCGAGTTTCCGGAAAAGGTACGTAGTGACATCATTATGCGCGTTGCCGCACTTGAAGGTATTCAACCTAATGCATTACAGGAACTCGACAGCATTCTTGAGAAACAGTTTTCCGGTGCCAGTAACGTTAAATCGTCAGCCCTGGGCGGGGTGAAAAAGGCAGCCGATATTCTTAACCTGGTTGAGGGTTCGATAGAAGCTATCAGTGATGGAAGAAATCAGCCGGACAGATGAAGACCTGGCGCAGGAAATTCAGGACAACATGTTTGTCTTTGAAAACCTGAATGACCTGGATGACCGTGCCTTCCAGACATTGCTCAGAGAAGTGGCTTCAGACCAATTGTTGCTGGCAATGCGTGGTATTGATGAAGGACTTAAAGAAAAATTCTTCAAGAATATGTCTTCACGCGCTGCCGAAATGCTGCGTGATGACCTTGAAGCTGCACCACCTGTTAAACTGAGTGATGTTGAATCCGCACAGAAAGAAATTCTGACTGTGGTCAGACGCCTGGCCGATGCCGGTGAAATCATACTGGGTGGCGGTGGTGAAGAACTCATCTAAATCAAAAATTATTCGCAGCAGTGATGCCGGAGAATGGAGTAGTTTCCAGTTTAACGACATTACTGATGCCTGCGGTTCACCAGCATGCCCCAAAAGTTAAAAACAAACAGCAGCTGAAGTTAACTGCTGCAGCGCTTGAAAAAATTCAGGAGCAGGCTCGACAGGAAGCTTATGAACGGGGAAGAAAAGAAGGTTTTGAGTTCGGCCATAAGGAAGCGCTTGAGCAATACCGTAACCAGTTTGAAGAAAAAATACAGCTGCTTGGACAGTTTTTTAAGGACTTTTGAGAAGCCTTTTCATGAACTCGATGAAGAGGTCGAGAAATGAAATTGTTGAGCTGGTTATCAGCATGGTCAGGCAGCTGGTCAGGCGTGAAGTCAAAATGGACCCCAACCATATCATCGGTGTTGCCGGGAAGCCATGTCCGTCCTGCCGGTATCCAATCGGAAGTCACCCTGGTTCTCAACCCGGCAGATGCCGGTTTGGTAAGAGATGCATTTTCACTGGCCGAAAAGGAACAAGGCTGGAATATTGTTGAAGACCCCGTGCTTAATCGTGGTGGCTGTAAAGTGATCATCGGATACCTCCCAGGTAGATGCAACGCTTGAGTCACGCCTTGATGCATTGATTGCACCCTTACTTTCTGATGAAAGAAACCAGGACAGTGATTCCGGAGAAACGTCGTGCCAATACCGAAGGCATGCCGCAATCAAACCGCAGCTCACTCTGGGCGAAACGTATTAACCGTCTGCAGCAACTACATGGGTGACATCCAGTGGCCTGGTTGTTGAAGGCAAGCTGACCCGCATGATTGGCCTGACACTGGAGGCCATTGGCTGCCGGGCTGCGATTGGCGAGCAATGTGATGTGATCAATCAGTGGCAGCGAAAGTATTGAAGCAGAAGTTGTTGGCTTTTCCGGTGAAAGTCTTTACCTGATGCCGACTGGTGACATACGTGGGCTCGAACAGGATGCGCGTGTCATTCCCACTGGCCGGGTGGGCGAAGCACTGGTCGGTGATGGTCTGCTGGGCCGGGTGATTGATGGTGCCGGGCGTCCACTGGATGGCAAAGGCAGGATTCGTTCCGAAGAGCGTCGCACATTAACCGGTGAGGCGATGAACCCGTTATCCCGTTCCCCCATTCGTGAACCGCTGGATGTCGGCGTTCGTGCTATCAATGCCTTGCTTAGCGTGGGGCGTGGTCAGCGTCTGGGACTGTTCGCCGGTTCCGGCGTGGGTAAATCAGTTTTGCTCGGCATGATGACCAAGTATACCAACGCGGATGTCGTGGTCGTTGGCCTGATCGGTGAACGTGGTCGTGAGGTAAAAGAATTTGTTGAAAATATCCTCGGTGAAGAGGGGCTGAAAAAAGCCGTGGTTGTGGCAGTACCTGCGGACCAGGCTCCTTTAAGACGGATGCATGGTGCGATGCTGGCTACCAGTATTGCCGAAGCATTTCGTGATAGGGGCAAGCAGGTTCTGTTGCTGATGGACTCGCTTACACGTTATGCGCAGGCTCAACGTGAAATTGGACTGGCAATCAATGAGCCACCCGCGACCAAGGGGTATCCCCCGTCTGTATTTGCCAAGTTGCCACAATTGGTAGAACGGGCTGGAAATGGTGAAAAAGGTGGTGGTTCTATCACGGCGTTCTATACTGTATTGACAGAAGGTGATGATCAGAACGATCCGATAGCTGATGCTGCCAGGGCAATTCTTGACGGTCATATTGTTTTATCACGCCGACTGGCTGAGTCCGGTCATTATCCGGCGATTGATATTGAAGCATCAATCAGCCGTGCGATGAATGACATTACCACCCAGGGACACCAGCTGAGTGCGCGTGACTTTAAACAGCTGTACTCGATTTACCAGCAGAACAGGGATTTGATCAGTGTTGGTGCCTATGAACAGGGATCGGACCAGATGATTGATGCCGCGATACAGGCAATCCCGATGTTGCAGGATTTTCTGAGACAGGATATGTATACACCGGTTAACCTGGAACAAAGCCTGGCTGACCTGGAAACGATGTTTCCACCGGCAGTTTAATAACTATAACTATTATTGATTGAGAACAAACATGAATGCTTCTGATCGTTTCAAGCCCGTCTTAAAAGTTGCAGAGAACCGTGAAGCCAATGCAGCGCGTCGTTTTGGACAGTCGCAGAAACAGCATCGTGAGGAAGAAGGCAAACTTGAAAACCTGCGCCAGTACCATGCAGAATACATGACGCGTTTCCAGCAAACAGCAAGTGTGGGTATGAATGCCAGCCAGTTGAGAGAATACCAGGCCTTTCTGAACAAGCTGGAGCAAGCTATTGTGGAGCAGGAAGAAATTGTCAGGCAAAGCAAGTTGAACTGTTCAACACAAAAGCAGCAATGGGCTCAAAAGCACGTCCGGACACAGACCATGGACAAGGCCATGAACCGCATGGTGGAAACCGAACAAAAGAAGCAGGATGCCGAGGAACAGAAAGCTTCAGATGAACTAGCACAGCGTCTCAGCCGCTCAACACACTAAAACCTCTGCTGATCTGTCAGGTCATTTTTTAACTTTTCCATGAACGATAAAATAAATTCAGGTTCTGTCTGTAACATGCCATTGGAAGCGGATTATTCCAATGTCACGATTGTTGAACTCAACCCGACCCCTTCACCTGCTGACTATCGCATTGCCATGGATATGGCGAACAAAGAGGCCGACCAGCGCCTGGGAGAAATGCAATACATGCTGCTGTCCTGGTATGACCGGGACCGCGACTTTGAATCGCCCCAGGGAGCCAGTGAGTGTCACGCCAATAGCGCAATACCAGGATACGTGGACTATGCCCTTTACAGGAACGCCACTTTAAAAGTGGATATTGAACAGGGCAGGTTTGTTTTTTTCTATTTGCCAATCGACTTATAAGTTGAAATCCAGGTGGTCATCCTGAAATTTATCCGGCTGCTTCCAGCCAGTCAGCTTCAATATGTTTAATCACATCAGGAACCTGCTCAGCAGGTACTGGCCTTGAATAGAAATAACCCTGGGCAACATCGCAACCGAGCAGCAAAAGCTGCTTTGCCGTTTCGAAATTTTCCACACCTTCTGCCACGATATCCAGTCCCAGGCTGTCAGCCAGTTGGATAATTGAATTAACAATTGATGCATCATCAGTATTATCGGCCATATCAAGCACAAAGGATTTATCAATTTTCACTTCGTTAACAGGCAAACGCTTTAAATGGTTTAGCGAAGAATAGCCTGTGCCAAAGTCATCAATGGCAACGTTGACATCGCTAAATACCGGGTCAGAGAGCGTTTCAATGACACGGTCCGGGTCAGACATGATCATGCTTTCTGTGATCTCCAGCTTGATCATGCTGCCAGGTACATCGAATTGATCTAGCAGTTCAACAAAGCGCCTGGTAAGGCCTGGATCGAGCAGGTTGCCCATTGATAGATTAATAGCGATACACTGATTCAAGCCTGCCTTCATCCAATCTGCCAACTGTTCGATCGAAGATCTTAAGACACAGTCAGTTAATAGTTTAATCAGACCCGATTCTTCTGCCATGGGTATAAAGATATCGGGAGAGATGAAGCCCTGTTGAGGATGTTCCCATCTGCATAAAGCTTCAAGACCACAGACTGTACCGGTTGACAGGTTGATCTGTGGCTGGAAATAGAGTGTTAACTGGTTTTTCTCGATAGCTTCCTTTAATTCAGACACCAGTAACAGGCGGGACAGGGTGTGATGATCTTCGGCTTCATCGTAGACGGCAATCATGGTGATCATGTTTCTTCTTGGCAACATATAACGCGATATCGGCCTTTTGTATCAGCTTGTCCGGGTCCGCAGTATGCTCGGGATATAAAGCGATACCAATGCTGGTACTGATAGACAGCAGGTGCCCATCAATATCAAAGTCAGCTACGAATTCCTGCTGGATTTTCTCGGCAACCAGCAAGGCTTGTGCCTGTGAACTTTCTGACAGAATGATGACAAATTCATCTCCACCGAGCCTGCCAACAGTATCCGTTTCACGCAGTACTTTGGGCAGGCGTTCAGCTACACCTTTTAATACCTGGTCGCCGACAGGATGTCCCAGCGTATCGTTGACTTCCTTGAAACGGTTCAGGTCAAGCATGAACACGGCCAGGGTTTTATTCTGGCGGTGTGCATAATGAATGGACTGTTTTAAGCGTTCCATGATCAGGCTGCGGTTAGGCAGACCGGTCAAAGGGTCGTGCATGGCCTGGTGTGTGGCTTTATTGGTAAGCTGTTGTAGTTCTGAAGTACGTTCGTGGATGCGCTCTTCCAGCGTTTCATTCAGGCTGCGTAAATCTTCCATGGCAAGATCCCTGACATAGATAGCGGCTGCCAGGTGATCAGTCATTTCATTAAATGAAACAGCCAGGTCGCTGAGTTCGTTATGCCCCTCGATGTCGATTTTTTTCTCCAGCTCAAAATTGGAAATTCGTGCGGCAGCATTTTTTAGACGGGTAATGGGTTTGAGTACGCGATGATTAAAAATCAGGTAGATCGATAAACCTGCAAACAGCGCCATTAAAATGGTTAAAACGATGTTGTCCTGAAACCTGTTGTGGGCAGCCCTGTCATATTGGCGCCGGTCCAGTCCAAGGGAGACACTGCCAATTTTTTTACCGTCCAGCATAACCGGGAAGCTTTTTAAGATAATGTCCGGATGCAGTTCAAGTTGATTGAAAATAATTGCCAAATCGTTGGTTGAAGCCAGTTGTATGACTTCTCTGGCCAGCTGGGATTCCTCGTTGATATGACGGGTTACAGGTTTGTCATCCTTATCGGATAATTGTGTAATAACAATATCCTTTTCCTCGACAGTGCTCTGCATATAGTCGGAGATCGAGACAAAGTCATAAAGCAGCAGTGGTTCAATACTGATGGCTGCCAACAAGTGGCCAATCGAATCGATACGGGTATTCAGGGTTTCTTCGGTAATACGGGCATTATCGCGGTAGCTCAGCCAGGTAGTGATAATCATGCTGATAACCAGGATGGTGGTCATTAACACACCGAACTGAAAGCTCAGACCTGCAATGATTTTCCTGTTAGCAGCCGGCTTCATTATTTTAACTCGCTGACACCAAAGTCTTCACCGTATATATCCCTGATGACAAGCCTGGCCTGGTCGTAATCTTCATTCGTGGCAGTAAGCAGGCCGGTAAGCTCTGCACGTTTGAGAACATGTCGGCCAAATGAATCGATGCTTAATGCAGACAAGGCGCTCTGGATTTTGTCAGCGAGTTCCGGAGCAAGTTTTTCTGATACGGCCCAGGGCAGGTGGGGCATAGGCTGGCTTTTAGCCAGAAATTTCATTTCAGAGGTGTCGATGCGGTTTTGCACAACACTCATTTCCATCACCGCATCGCCACTGCCGGCAGCATCAGCCTGCCTGTTATAGGTTGAAAAAATGGCGTTAGGTGGATTGCGGGCGAACTGGGTAGTGTACTTGTCTTGGGTCAGGCCTTCCTGTTCGAGCAACCAGCGTGCGACGATGTAGCTTTGCATGGCTCGCGGACCACCACCAAAAATAATGTTTTTACCTTCCAGGTCCCTGATGGTTTCAATACCACTGTCATTACGCACAATTAACGCACCGCAAATAGTTGAGCTACCTTGTTCTTCATTCATCAGAATGGCGTTGTAGCCATAGTGCTGATGTGCAACCACGTAGTGATATTGATTGAAATGCACCAGGTCATATTTTGATTTTTGTACATTCGCCCAGAAAGTCTCGAAGTTTTTTTCGGTTACCAGCCTGACTTCCCTGCCAAGTTCAGCGGAAAGATGTGCTGCCATGGGCCAGAACATACGATACGTGATTTTGGTATTGCGACGGGGGAAAACCCCCATGATCAATGGATTATGCGCATTGTGCTGAGCCCTGGCGAGCATCGGAGTGGTAGCAAGATAGCTACCGGCAGCTACGCCCAGAAATTGCTGAAGAAAGTGTCTTCTGTTCATGACGAGTGAATCAGGTTGCTTTTTATTAATATGGTTAACGACTCGGCGAACGGTTTCTTTAAAATCATAACCAGTTTTTGAATGAGGCTTCAGAGAGTGTCTTTGTTGTCTGGTTCGTCGGTCTGATCCTCGTTATTCGAGGGAGTATGCATTGCAGATTGCCAGTCTTCAGGCTGTTTGCCGGCGATAAAGTAGGCAAAAGCAATAACTTCAGCGACTGCGCGATACAGGTTTTCCGGAATTTCCTCACCCAGTGGAATTTGTGACAGGATAGCTGCCAGTTCCGGGTCGTACTTGAGCGGTACCTTCGCTTCATCGGCCACTTCCAGAATTTGCCGGGCGATTTCATCCTGTCCCTTGGCGGTAATTCTTGGCGCATTTTGCCCGTCGTAGTTCAGGGCGACAGCAATATCCTGTTTATGCTCACGTATTTCAGTCATGCTGTTTCATCCAGTAACCGGGCTTCAATGGCGGTGATTTCCACGGGGTCAGCTGGCTTGCCCAAAGCAACCGTCATCTGGTTTACCGACAGGCCGAGCTTTTCCAGTGCCTTTTCCAGGCGTGGTAAATGGGTGGAAATCTTTTGCAGGGTTTTTTCTTCTTCGGCCCAGAAATGGGTTGAGATGACCTCCGCTGTCAGCCGGATTTTGCTGTGAATATGGCCCATTTCGCCAATGTTCAGGTTCAGACTGACAGTCCAGGTGGAGCCGCTGGCATCCTTGTCGCTCTCGCTGTCATCCTGTTCAAAGCGCATCAGCAGGGCCTGTAATTCCTTCTGTTCACGCAAAGGTATTTCCAGTTGCCAGGCCTGGCGAGTGGAGTCGTCCTGTGGCACTGATGCCAGCTGCTGAGTCTGGATACGCGCAAGTCCACTCTCCACTGAACGCAAAAGCTGCTCCAGTTGGGTTAGGCGATGAGTGCCGGCGTTTAGCTGGCCCTGCTCGGCTCTTGCTGTATTTTTAAACAGCAGTTGTTTTAACAGCAGCTGTAATTCTGTCTTGGGCAGCAGGTTCAGAGCATTTTGAATCGCCGTATGGCTAAGCAGGTTCGTGGTTATGCTCTGCAACAGTCTGGCGGGACTGCTTTTTCCCAGCATGATGGCTTTTTGTGCCGCCTGGGTGGCGGTCAATGCCGGCTTTTCCGTAACGCTTTTGATCTGGCTGATATCATGTGACGGATTGCTGGTCGGTGTATTTGCAGCAGGTTTTTGAGCCTGGCCTGCCAGCGGCTGTTGCACAACAGGTGCCGCCTCGGCAGTCAGTGGTCTGCCACTCGTTGCTACATTAGCTGTTGGCTGTCCTGCCGGGGCAGAAACAGGAAGAGGTATTGTACTGGCCACTTTGCCCGCCGTGTTGCCAGCGGCAACTGGAAGTTGCGGAGTTACTTCGGCTTTAGTGACTGTTTGCGGTGATTTCGCTGCATTATAGGCTGTCATGGCCACGGTTTTTTGCAATGTTTCCGTGATCTGGGGGCGGATTTGATCGGCAATTCTCAGCAATGCTGTTTTCAGATCATTTTCCGGGACCTGCCCACGGGCCAGCTTGCTTTCCAGAAAAACCCCGGAGTCGGATAAAACTTTTTGAAAAGTAGCTGGATCTTTTAAGTCGGTTGCGGCCGGTACCTGGCTGAGTAGTTGGCGGGTCAGTGTTTGAATGTCAGACTGAGAAATACTGACAGTTTTTCCTGCAGGAACATTGAGCAGGTAGTCATTCAGGCTTTTTAGCAGGTTGGCGATTGGTGTCTGCATTGGCAGAGACAGCTTCAGGTATTGCGCTTTGATTTCTGCCTGGGTTGGCGCGAGTTTGACCTCCAGCTGAATGACATCATTATTCTTCCTGACGACTTCAACTGTCAGATGTTGACCCTGTTTAAGCGGTAGAGAAGTATCTACCAGAATCTTTTCACCCATGATTCTCAGCAGGGCCTTGCCATCGATATCGGGGTTTAATACGGTAACCTGGTATTGCTGTCCCTGTTCGAGTTTGTCATAGACCGTGGGAGGCTGCTGAGTGACTGGCGGCTGGGCAGGGTCGGGCGTTTTCGCAGTTCGGATAATCTGCAAAACAGCTCTTATCAGTTCGTCATTCAGTTCAGTCACATTAAAGATATCGGCCAATATGCCGCTAGGTTTAACTAATGAAGCATTCCAGCCCCGAAGTCATAAGTGAAACATAAATGAGTGACCAAGACGATAGCCGCCACGACCAACGCCATGACCAGGGCGCAGATAGGAGCCGTGACAAGATCTGGTTTGTTAAAAAAGGGGAGAAAATTTTTGGTCCCTTTGCTCCTGCAAAAGTCAGGCACTTCCTCATGGAAGGCAAGATTGACCTGAGGGATGAAGTCAGTCGGGATAAAAAGAACTGGAGTTTTCTGTTGTCTCAGCCGGAAGTGGTGCCATTGCAGATGCGTGATCCGGAAGCTTTTGCGAATGCCGAGATAACGGATGATCTCGACCCGGGCAAGAAAGGCAGTTTGTGGTTACCTATTATCCTGGTCAGCCTGCTCGCTGCAGGGGGTATTATTGCCTCCATGGTTGTGCAGGAAAGTGATTCATCCAACGCGCCGGACTGTGCGGCAGAACCTGCACCAGGTATCAACTGGAACAGTTGCAACAAGAGAAACCTGCAGGCAGAGAACTCGAATCTTGATAACCTGCTGGCGACCAATGCCATCATGAACAAAATAAAACTCACTGGCAGTTCATTGAAAAATGCCAACCTGCGCTACGCCCAGTTTGAAAATGCTGACCTGGCTTACGTGGATTTTTCAGCGGCCAGTCTGAAAGGGGCCAATCTGCACGGGGCTGACCTGAGTAATGCCGTTCTTAATGACGCAGACTTGCGTTATGCCGACCTGACCGAGGCCCGCCTGGGTGGTGTACAGTTGAATAATGCGCAGTTTGACGGCGCTATCTGGAACAATGGTCAGCCCTGCAAGGCTGGATCTGTTGGTAAATGTATCCAGTAAAAATTTATTCTGAAAAAGCCAGTGTATGGTAGCGCGATACCTGCAGGGTATCAGACCAATGTCCAGGTGAAAGTCCTGCCTTGAGTTTCAGGTGGGTCCAGAAATCCTGTTTGTCAGGTAATGATTCCCACACCGAAGGCAGGAAAGTGCCGCGATAATAACCGTCTTCCAGTATCAAGCCATCAACACCAGGCTGAATTTGTGCCAGCAGATCCTGTTCATCGGAGAAAGACATTTTTTCTGCAGGTGTCAGTACCGAAATCTCGATTTCAATGTCGTTAAACTCAGATTCGGATAACGGTGGAAAACGCGGGTCCCTGAAAGCGGCGGAAAATGCATTTTCTGCGACATCGTCTACCAGCGGCTCAATCGCTGACAAGTGCCCGATACAGCCACGTAACTGGCCCTGGATATTCAATGTAACAAAACAGGCCGCGGTTTGTTTCAGGCTCTCTGTAAAGGCATCGCTGTCAACGGATAACGGGTTACCTGATTGCAGGCCGTGTTGGATCGAGTTGCGGGCCAGTTGCAGTAATTGCTGTTTGTCAGAATCGGTTAAATGCATTGTTGTGCTAATCCGGTTTATTTCGTCATACCGGCATGTTTATAGCCGGTATCCTCTCAATGAATAACATACGCCCCATAACCAACCACGCTGTCATGGCTGCCTGCAGTGTCACCGGAATTGCGCAAATCCAGCAGCTCTGCATGCAGTTGCTTCTGGCGTGCTGCCAGTAACAGGCCGCTTAAAGGATATATGCCGCAGGCATCATCACTGCGAATATCCTCATAACGTAAAGCTTCAATCAGCTTGCTGGTATGCGTGTCCTGTTGCCGGGCAGCCTGGTACTGATGGAAATGACTCAGGTCGGAACTGATCACAATCAGGGTTTCTTCTCCTCCCCAGAGCCGGTTTAAGACTTCAGCAACTTCTTCAGGGTCAGCCAGGCCGACAATAAAGGGCACGATGGCAAAGTCCTGCAGCGTGCTCTGTAAAAATGGCAGCTGCACTTCCAGTGCATGTTCACCATTAAACGCCTGTTCGAGATTCATGACGTATGGCAAGCCATCAAGTTGTGCAATGGCATCGAAATCAACCCTGACATCCCCCAGCGGGGTCCGGAAATAATCAGCAGCCGACCAGGCGATACCACGAAAACCGTAACGGTGTGCCGGAGCCATGATGACCACACGCTTGATTTTATCTGCAACAGGCGCCAGGGACTTGTAGGCGGTCGCTGCAACCGGTCCGGAGTAGATGTAACCGGCATGCGGGGCAACCAGTGCCTTGGGAGGATCAGTGGCTTCGGGATGAGCTTGCTTGAGAAACCCGGCGATCTGCTGACGCAACAATTCCGGGTCGTCGGTGTAAAATTGACCGGCTACCGCAGGAAGCCTGATAGTAGGTGAGCCTTGAATGTTCATCAGTCATCACAATATGTTGTTGTCTATACTATTAAATATGAACCTCCAGCAGGAAAAATCAAGGTAGCACATTTATGGATACAGTTATTTCGACCAAATACTGGCACAAACTGGATGATGGCAAGTTGCAATGCGATGTCTGCCCAAGGCAGTGCCATCTCAAGGAAGGTCAGCAGGGACTGTGTTTTGTCCGTGCCAGGCAGAATGACGAAGTTGTTTTAACCAGTTATGGCCGTTCCAGTGGCTTCTGCATTGACCCGATTGAAAAAAAGCCGCTCAATCATTTTTTACCGGGCACACCGGTTTTTTCCTTTGGTACAGCCGGCTGCAACCTGTCCTGCAAGTTCTGCCAGAACTGGGATATGAGCAAATCCCGCGAGATGGATACCCTGGCCGACGAGGCCTCACCGGAAACTATTGCCAGGGTCGCAAAGCATTATGACTGCCGCAGCGTGGCCTTTACCTACAATGATCCGGTTATTTTTCTTGAATATGCCAATGACACGGCGGATGCCTGTCATGAACTGGATATAAAAACAGTGGCAGTAACTGCAGGCTATATTTCTTCTCCGGCGATGGAGGATTTTTTCAGCCATGTTGATGCCGCCAATGTTGACCTGAAAGCCTTTACCGACAGGTTTTACCACAAGCTCTGTGGCGGACATCTGCAACCCGTTCTGGAAACCCTGCAGTATCTTAAAAAAGAAACCCCGGTGTGGGTTGAGCTGACCACCCTGTTGATTCCCGGTGAAAATGATTCGGAAAAAGAAATCCAGGAGATGACCCAGTGGGTGGTGGAAAATCTCGGTCCTGATGTGCCCATGCATTTCACCGCCTTTCACCCTGAGTGGAAAATGATGGATACACCTTCAACGCCTTCATCAACCTTGACCAGGGCCCGCCAGATAGCAATCGATAACGGTGTGCATTATGCCTATACGGGCAATGTGCATGATCCCAAGGGTGATAGTAGCTGGTGCCCTGAATGTGGCCAGTTGCTGATTGAACGGGACTGGTATGAGCTGGGTCAATGGCACCTGGATGCAAACGGTTGCTGTGACAACTGCGGTCACAAGTTCCCTGGTGTTGTTGAAAAAGCGGCCGGCACCTGGGGTTCCAAACGCTTACCGATAAACGTCAAGGCCGGTCATTTTTAACACAATACGAAACTACGTCATTCTGGCATGCTTCCAGTCAGAATCTTAATAAGCAGCGAGATACCGGCTGAAAAATTGCCGGCATGACGCTAAATAAAAATTGAGGTTAAAACAGGCGTCATTCTGGCATGCCTGTAGCCAGAATCTTTCTGCAACGTGACTGATACTGGCTGGAAGCCTGCAGGCATGACGGAGACTTAATGATTCACGACACGATAATCTTTACCTTCTTTCTGATCTTTGCCGGCGCAGCACTGGTAGCAACGATTGCCCTGTTTGCCAGACAGGCTTTACTCATTGCCTATATCCTGATTGGCGCGGTACTGGGGCCCTGGGGTCTGGGTTTTGTCGACGATGCTGAATTGATCAATGATATCGCCCATATTGGGATCATCTTTCTGTTGTTTCTGATCGGACTAAACCTGCAACCGCAGGAACTGATCAACATGGTGCGTAAAACCACGCTGGTGACAGTGATCAGTTCGCTGTTGTTTTCACTGGTCGGTTTTGCTGTGGGTATCTTGTTTGACTACCAGTTAACTGAAGCCTTGCTGATTGGCGTGGCAACCAGTTTTTCCAGCACCATTGTCGGTTTGAAGCTGTTGCCTACAACCATATTGCATCATCAGCGAACCGGCGAAGTGATAATCAGCATCCTGTTATTGCAGGACCTTTTTGCCATCGTGGTGTTAATGATGCTCAAAGGCGGCGGTGGCGATGCTGCAAATGAATTTGCCTTGTGGGGCATGCTAAAGCTGTTGCTGGTGTTACCACTGTTTGTCGGCATTGCCTGGTTGTTGCAGAAATATATCCTGCTGCCACTGGTAACAAAGTTTGACCGAATCCAGGAATATATTTTTCTGATGGCCATCGCCTGGTGTATGAGTATGGCGGAATTGGCGCATTTTCTCGGCCTTTCCAGTGAGATCGGTGCATTTATCGCCGGTGTTACCCTCGCTTCCAGTCCGATTTCCCTGTTTATTGCTGAAAGTCTCAAGCCGCTGCGCGATTTTTTCCTGGTGATGTTCTTTTTCTCACTCGGGGCGGGTTTCAACCTCGGCATGATTGACCAGGTCGTCATTCCTGGAATGATCCTGGCGATTGCGATGTTGTTGCTGAAGCCGCCGATTTTTCGCTGGTTATTGGTACGAACCGGTGAAAGCCTCAAGCGTTCCCATGAAGTAGGTTATCGGTTGGGGCAGATGAGCGAATTCTCTCTGCTGATAGCGGTGCTGGCGCTGGAAATTGGTGTTATCAGCGAGTCTGCTTCCTACCTGATTCAGTTTGCCACGGTTTTAACCTTCCTGTTCTCCACTTACCTGGTGGTTATGCGCTTCCAGTCCCCGATTGCGATTTCTGATCACCTGCGGCGGGATTGAATGTGAGCATTGGCAGGAACCGGCTTTGGAGCAGATAAGACCGTTATGTAAGGTAAAAGTAAGGGTATTTTTTTCAGCATAGACAGCTGTATACTCACGCCCGGTTTAAAATTCGGGGTAAACAGCAAATGCCATCTTATGCTGATGCGCTGCAGACGCGCTTTATCAAAATTCGTGAAAACAAGCTTTTCGAGACAGTAGTTATATCCATCATACTCCTGTCTGCACTGGTGATCGGTGCCAAGACCTACGATATTGACCCAACAGTCATGAAAGTGTTCATGATAATGGATACGATGATTACTGTGTTCTTCCTGGCAGAAATCATCATTCGCATGATTGCGGAACGCACTTTTCGCAATTTCTTTTCCAAAGGCTGGAATGTGTTTGATTTCATCATCGTTGTTGCCAGCCTAGTGCCGGTTGATGACAGTGAAGCGGCTCTGCTTGGACGTTTGTTGAGAATTTTCCGTGTCCTGAGGCTGGTATCGATCATTCCCGAGCTACGCATATTGCTCAGTGCCTTTTTGCATGCTATCCCGCGCATGGGATACGTCAGCTTGCTGATGTTTATTATTTTTTACATCTATGCCGCTGTTGGCAGCATGTTTTTTCACAAGATCAACCCCGGGCTGTGGGAAAATATTACCATCTCGATGCTGACCCTGTTCCGGGTGGCGACCTTCGAAGACTGGACGGATGTCATGTACGAGACCATGGCGGTGTTCCCGCTTAGCTGGTTTTTTTACCTGTCCTTCATCTTTATCGTGGCTTTCGTGTTTTTAAACATGATGATCGGTATCGTGGTGGATACCCTGCACCAGGAGCACCAGAAAGAAGAACGCGAAACCGGGGAAGGCGAGGCCGGTGAAGTGCATGCTATCCAAGAACGAACCCAGAGAATCGAGGAAAAGCTTGATCGAATTGAGAAACTGTTGTCTGAAACGAAATCAGGTGGCTAAGACCCCGGTTCGTCGCTACGGGCTCCTGCACTCTCGCGACACTAGTACATCCCTGTACGTCGAAACATGCCGGGGTGCGGTTGATTAATAAACTGAATCTGGAATGGTCAGACCTCTATAATGAGATTTTGTAAGCATATTTAATAGACCCCAGCTAAAAGACTGCTGGGGTGACGATTTTTTGCAATTCCCCCTCGTTATTCCAGCTTGTGCTCATGTTATTCCCGCGCCCAGCCCTGTCATTATGAAATACATCCCTGTATTTCACCTTTTGGGTCAGCTAAAGCTGTTAAAGATGCTCCAGCATCTTTTATCCTGCGAGCTTTTAGCAGGAATCTGTAAAATAATTTCAATTCCGGCATAATTTATTCCACGACTCCAGATGCTTCAGTTCTTCACTTCGGCGTGCTTCTAGCCGGAGCCGCAAGACCAGCGTAGCTAATCTAGTTGGCTATACAATTATCGTCATTTCAAAATGCCTTTGGCCGGAGCCATCAGACGAACAGAACTATCTGTAAAAATAATGATAACTTCGGCATACTTATCTCCATGATTTCAGTAGCTTCCGCCCGTCACTCCGGCGTGCCTCTAGCCGGAGTCCATATACAATAACCCTAATCACCTTTTTCATTAGCAAGGATGCAATGACAATGAAAAAACAACCCGCGGTCTACATTCTGACCAATAAAAAATTTGGTACGCTTTACACGGGTGTAACCTCAGATCTTTTGAAACGAATTTGGCAACATAAAAACCATCTGGTGGAGGGTTTTTCCAGTAAATATAAAACCGATAATCTGGTTTGGTATGAACTTCATGAAACCATGATCTCTGCGATTCAGAGAGAGAAGAATATTAAAGACTGGAAAAGAGACTGGAAAAGAGACTGGAAGATTCATCTTATTAATAAAGCCAACCCTCAATGGAATGATCTTTATCAGGATCTTTTGTAATTGTTTTGAAAGACCCCAGCTAAAAGCATGCTGGAATCTAAAAAATTAACGAGTCAAGACTGTTTCTTCAAATTTTTCTCCGCCATAATGCGTAGCCTCCTATTTGGATTGTCACACGTCCAATATTATAAAAAATACCTACTACACAGAGGCAGTACTTCATGTGGTTTAAAAACCTCCAGCTTTATCGTTTAACCGAAACTTTTGAATTAACTGCAGAACAGCTGCATGAAAAATTACTGAATGATGTGACCAGGCCTTGCCAGGGGCTGGATACCTTTACCCTGGGCTGGGACAAGCCATTGGGTCGCGATGGCGAAATGCTGACCCATGCAATCAATGGTTGCATCATGGTGTGTGCCCGCAAAGAAGAACGAATCCTGCCATCAGCGGTTGTTCGTGAAGTGCTGGATGAAAAAGTAGCCGAGATCGAGGATTCCGAAGCGCGCCCGGTTCGTCGAAAAGAAAAAATGCAGTTGAAAGACGAGATTATTGTTGACCTGTTGCCACGCGCATTTACCCGTTCAGCAAAAACCTTTGCCTATATCGACACGCAGGCAGGCTGGGTAATCGTTGACAGTGTCTCTGCCAAGAAAGCGGAAGACCTGCTGTCACTGATGCGCAAGTCTCTGGGATCATTCAAGGTTAAGCCATTCGAAGTCAACCAGGCGCCATCAGCAATATTAACCAGTTGGCTGAAAGGTGCCGCACCGACCGATTTTGAACTGCAGGATGAATGTGAGCTGCGTGATACCGGCGAAGAAGGTGGCATTGTGAGATTGCGCCGCCATGACCTGGATGGCAGTGAGATTGAAGTGCATCTCGAAGCAGGTAAAGCAGTGGTTAAACTGGCGGTAAAATACAATGACAGGCTTGCCTGTATCCTGGCGGATGATACCTCTATCAAACGCCTGAAATTCCTTGATGTCATCCAGGAAGAAGCGGCGGATGCCGAGGCTGAAGATGCAGCGGCAAGGTTCGATGTGGACTTTTCACTGATGAGCCTGGAACTGCGTAACTTTATCCAGCGGCTGATTGAAATTTATGGCGGTTTGAATAAAGACTGATTTACTCACCACAAAGGACACAAAGTCCACAAAGCTCTCCGAGATCTTTGTCATTATGAAATACATCCCTGTATTTCACCCTTCGGGTGAGCTGAAGCTGTTAAAGATGCTCCAGCATCTTTTATCCGGCATGCTGGTAGCCGGAATTTATAAAGCCCGGCTACCAACTTGCCGGGGGTGACGGTATAACGCAGTAGAAAGGTAAGAATTATTTTCAAATGTTGTTTTTAAACCAGTCCATTTTTTTGTAACGTTCGATAAACAGCCTTGCTGGACTTAACCAGCCTGGAGATATCACGAAAGTCTGGAGTATCGCCATCATCCAGGCGTTGCTGCCAGTTTTCCAGCTCCATGGATAAATATTCCAAGAGCTTCAAAGAGCACCCCTGGCAGGAGCTGTCATCAGCGCACATCACCGCTTCCGGTGTATCGAAAGGAATAGTGTGGCGCACTTCCAAGATCAGCTTTTGCATGGCAGTACGCGTATCCGGCTTTTTCATTACTACAAAAATGTCTTGGTGAGCTTTGTGCCCTTTGTGGTGAGATCAATCTTCCCCTGGTCTCCGGGACCGCTTGCCAATCAACTCTATCGGGTAACCATCCGGGTCTTCAAAAAAAGCAATAATGGTTGTACCCGCATTCATGGGGCCGGCTTCACGCAGACATTTGGCGCCTGAATTTTTCATGGCCTCAGCCGCCTGGTATACATCATCCACCTCAATAGCGAGGTGGCCAAAACCGGAACCCATATCGTAATGATCGGTTCCCCAGTTGTAGGTTAATTCCAGTACCGTATTTTCTGCTTCGTTGCCATATCCCATAAAGCACAGGGTAAATTCGCCATCCGGATATTCCTTGCGACGCAGTTCCTGCATACCCAGGCTGTCACGGTAAAAAGCGACTGATTTGTCCAGGTTGCCAACGCGCAGCATGGTGTGAAGTAAACGCATAAATAATTCCTCTTAATTCTTCGTCATACATTTGTCATATAGCTCTATTAAAGTTCCCCTGAATTAAAGGAAACGATAAGAAGAGAGCAGGGTAATGACTATAAATAACCTGACATGTATGTTTAAAAATGACATGCGTGTTGAATGCCTTCTGGAAGAAAAGGCTAGCATAGAAAAACGTCTGAAAGAACTGGGTTATGACGGGGATTGTGCTTATGAGAAAGCCATGGTGGCTTTTTATAACAGGCGTCTTGAACAATGTGTCGAATTAATCGCGGAAATGGCTTAAGTTAACCAGTCAATCAAAGGCTTGGGCTTCTCCAGAAAATAACCCTGTCCATAATCAATTCCAATCTTTTTCAGTTCATCGACGTGTGCTTTTTTTTCCACGAACTCGGCGATGGTCTCCTGTCCACGTAATTTGCTGATGTCATGCACATAACTGACCATGGCTAGGTCAACGGGGTCCTCCAGCATGTCCCGTACAAAACTGCCATCAATTTTAACGACATCCAGTGGCAAGTGTTTCAGGTATTCAAAAGAAGCCATGCCGGTACCGAAATCATCCAGCGCTACCCGTATGCCCAGCTCGCGGCAAAAACAGATAAAGTCTGAAGCCTGGGCCAGGTTGCCAACGGCCGATGTTTCGGTAACCTCAAGTACCAGTTTGTTCCAGGGGAAGTCAAAGCGTTCAATGGCCAGGCGTATCCTGTTTTGAAAGTCACTGTTATTCAAAGTCGAACCGCCCATGTTGATGTTAACGAAGGCCAGTTTTTCAATATGTTCAGGGTAGGCCGTCACCGTTTCCAGGTATTTCCACAACACGTAGGAATCAATATCCACCATCATTTGGTAGCGGTTGGCTGCCGGCAAAAACAGGTCGGGATAAACCATATTACCTTCTGCATTTTTCAGGCGTAACAGGATTTCGTAACTGATCAGGTCGGTTTGTTTCTGTAACGGAACGATAGCCTGGGCATGCAGCTCAAAATGGGCCTCACCTTCCTGCAGGGCATCCTTGATAGTGGCAACTGTCTGTACGTCGGTACTGTATTGCTGTACTTTTTTATCTTCAGCATGATAAATACTCAGCTGGCTATGTCCCTTGGCCTTGGCCGCATAAAAAGCGGTGTCAGCCGCCAGTGTGAGCGATTGCGGTGTGTATTCATTTGGCATGAACGAAACGATGCCAATACAGACGGAGACACTGAAAATTTCTTTTTTCCAGGTAAAGCGGTAGTCGCTGATTGCCTGGATCAGTGATTCAGCCCGGCTTATGCCGTCCAGCAGTTTGCATCCCGGTAATATAATCATGAAGTCATCAGCACTAATACGGCCGACAAAGGCATCAGAAGGAACATTTGACGAGATCATCTGGCCTAACTGTTTTAGCAACTCGTCACCGGCTGCATGTCCAGCTGCATCATTAATCAGCTTGAACTGGTCAACATCAAGCATCAGCAGGACATTGATTGGCTGTTGCTCATTTTTTAGGCTTTCTGCAATTTTTTCTTCAATGGCATAGCGGTTTAACAGGCCTGTCAGGCTGTCATGTTCACCCAGGTATTTCAGGTTACTGGTGGTGCGTGCGATTTCGAAAGTTAACTGGTTATAGCCGTCATACATCACGCCAATTTCATTTTCTGCATCTGTTTCGACCTTGGGAAAGCGAGCCTGACGGACATCAGCCTGTTTCATGGCCCGGGCCAGTGTTGAAAAAGGGCGGGTATAGTTTTTACCAATCCACCAGGCCAGAATCAGTGCAATGGCCAGCTCGGCGGGAAAAATGAGTAACTTGTTGATCAGTTGTTCGCGTAAGCCGGTTTTATACTGTTTCAGGTCGATCAGAAAATACATCTGGCCAAACTCATAGCCATCGATGCTCAACGCTTCTCTAATGTGTAAATAGCGGTCAGAAAAAACCGGTTGCGTAGGAGTAGACAGGCTGAGATCTTCGGGAGGTGTAAAACCTTCACGGACATACTGGAAGGTTTCAGTATCATTGGCGAAGACGGATAACATGACCACGCTTTCAAAACCGCTGACACGAAATGAAATGTCGGAGAAGGTATCCGCCTTGGGATCAATCACGGCCCGAACCAGGTCATGTTGCAAGGCGAAGCTGAGGGTTTCCGCCTGTTCGATCGCCAGGGTCTTGCGTTGTTCGATATCAGAGAGGTAATCAAGGCTCAGGGTGGAAATCTGAACCAGTATGAGTGCCAGGGACAACAATGCGATAAGTTGCCAGCGAATACTGATTTTTTTCCACATGGATAATTTAGCCTTTTATAGTGTCATTCCCGAATGCCTGTGTCGGGAATCAATAATTTTAGTTCTGCTTTAGACCCCGGCTAGAAGCGTGCCGGGGAGACGCTCTCGCTGTCCTTCCGGAGTAATGTTCTTTGTTTTTTATTCCGACAACTTGAACTCGTCATTATGAAATACATCCCTGTATTTCACCCTTCGGGCCAGCTAAAGCTGTTAAAGATGCCCCTGCATCTTTTATCCGGCGTGCTTCTAGCCGGGTCTATAAATAAATTAGAAATTCTTTTTTATTATTATTTTTCAATCGGCAAACTCAAATCATTGCCCCATTCACGCCACGATGCATCGTAATTGGAAACATCATAACCAAGTTCACGCAATGCCAGGTAATTGGTTGTGGAGATGCGGCCAATTTCACAGTAGAGCACCACTTTTTCATGCTTGGGGACATCCTTGTAAATCTGTGCAAGCTCATCAATCGGCAACAGGTGTTTGCCGTTGGCTGCCTGCTGTTCGAAATGCTGGTGTACAGAGATATTGATCGCACTGGGAATGTGGCCAAAACGTTCGGCTGTGGAAACTTCACCTCGATAAGCTTTCTCGGAGCGGGCATCAATGACACGCTGGTTGGGGTTGATAGTCGCCAGGCGGGTGGAAAATTTACTGGCAATGCGCCGATGATCAATTCTCACCACGTAATTACTGGCTTTCACTTTTGGCGTATCGATATTTACTGCCAGGTTCTTTGCCTGCCAGTCAGCAAATCCACCGTTAAGCACACGTACCTGCTTTAAGCCATAAACCTCTAAAGTCCAGAACACCCGGGCAGCATCGACCAGAGAGCCATCGTCATAAACAACAACAAAGCTTTCGGTGTCGATGCCTCTTTCCCTTAAAACATTCTGAATGATATTGGGCTCAACGATCAGGCCACTTTGTTCTTTGTGCTGGTAGGTAAGGTCATCCGGCAAACTGATAGCTCCGGGGATATGTCCAAGTTCATACTCTTCGATAGGACGTGTATCAACAATCACCAGCTTTTCTTTTGCCAGGTTCTGGTTGAGCCAGTCTGAATCTACCCGCAGTGACTCGGACAGGGCAGGGAGTGTCCAAAGTAACAGGAGCAGGGCCAGTAAATTGTTTAACCATCGTTTCATGTTTTTTCCTGGATAATCGAAGCTAACTATAAATCTATATGTATTAAGACAAATATTATTCTGATTTTATTTCACCCAGATTCAAAATTGCATGACAGTCCAGGGTTAAAAATAAACACAAAACACTCATAAACGGGAGAATGGGCAGGATTGGACATTTTTCAGCGGGTTATCCTGACCATTGATGGCTTATAATTACCTAAGTTTAGGACATTTATTTAAAATCCTACGATATATATTGGATGGTTCGATTATCCTTTGGGAAAGGATAAGGGAATCCACTAAGAGAGAATAATGCAACCAGCCAAAGACATCTTCAGTTATCGCAAGTTCTGGGCAAGCCGCTTCGGCATGGCCCCGGTATTGCCCATGTCGCGTGAAGAAATGGATGACCTTGGCTGGGACAGCTGCGATATCATTATCGTCACCGGTGATGCCTACGTTGATCATCCCAGCTTCGGAATGGCCATCATTGGCCGTCTGCTCGAATCACAGGGTTTTCGTGTTGGCATCATTGCCCAGCCGGACTGGCAGTCTGTCGATGCGTTTCAGGTATTGGGTAAACCCAACCTGTTCTTTGGTATTACTGCTGGCAACATGGATTCCATGGTCAATCGTTACACCTCCGATCGCAGGCGGCGTTCCGATGATGCCTATACACCCAACGGAGAAGCTGGCAAGCGCCCGGACCGTTCAGTGATTGTCTACGCACAACGTGCCCGCGAGGCTTTTAAAGGCGTACCGATTATTATCGGCGGGATCGAAGCCAGCCTGCGACGCATCGCGCAATATGATTACTGGTCGGAAAAGGTCCGGCGTTCCATCCTGCCGGATTCCAAGGCAGACATGCTGCTTTTCGGAAATGCAGAACGGGCGATTGTCGAGGTTGCTCATCGTCTTTCATTTGGTGAAAAAATCCAGGATATCCGTGATGTGCGAGGCACTGGCTTCATGATTGATGCCGGCAGCGCGAAAATGCCTGAAGGCTGGGCAGAAATCGATTCAACTTCGATTGATGCTCCCGGTTCCCTGAAGACCGCTGATCCGCATCCTTATACCGATACCACCAAGCAGTCTGATTGTTCGCCGCAGGCAGAACAGGATGAAATACAAGTCATCCAGTTTCACGCCCGCCCGCCCAAACTCGATCGCAGTAAAACCGTTGTGCGTCTGCCATCTTATGACCAGGTGGTGGAAGATAACATGCTGTATGCGCATACCTCCCGCGTGTTTCACCAGGAAACCAATCCCGGCAATGCGCGGGCGTTAGTGCAGCGACATGGTAAACGCGATGTCTGGCTCAATCCGCCGCCGATACCGTTAACCACGCAAGAACTCGACGAAGTTTACGAACTGCCTTATACGCGTAAACCGCACCCGGCTTACGGCGATGCAAAAAACCCTGCCTGGGAAATGATCCGCTTTTCAGTAAATATCATGCGCGGCTGTTTTGGCGGTTGTACCTTTTGCTCGATTACCGAACACGAAGGCCGCATCATCCAGAGCCGTTCGGAAGACTCGATCATCCGCGAGATAGAAACCATCCGCGACCATGTGCCGGGTTTTACCGGCAACATTTCCGACCTGGGTGGGCCAACCGCTAACATGTACCGCCTGCATTGCAAGGATCCGAAAATTGAATCCTCCTGTCGGCGCCTGTCCTGTGTCTACCCGGGCATTTGCGATAACCTGAAAACGGATCACAAGCACCTGACCCACCTTTACCGGCGGGCGCGTGCCTTGCCGGGTATCAAGCGCGTCTTTATTGCATCGGGCTTACGTTATGACCTGGCCGTTAAAGATCCTGAATACATCCGGGAGCTGGTCACACATCACGTTGGTGGCTATTTGAAAATTGCCCCGGAACACACCGAAACAGGGCCCTTGTCGAAAATGATGAAACCCGGTATCGGCACTTACGACCGTTTCAAAAAACTGTTCGACAAGTACAGCAGGGAAGCCGGCAAGGAGCAGTACCTGATTCCATACTTTATCTCGGCCCATCCCGGCACCTCGGATGAAGATATGCTCAACCTGGCGTTGTGGCTCAAGCGCAATGGTTTCCGCCCGGACCAGGTCCAGGCTTTCCTGCCAACGCCTTTGGCCATCGCCTCAGCCATGTACCATTCCGGCTATAACCCGTTGAAGAAGGTCAAGCGGGGTGATGCTGAAAAGGTCAATACCGTCAAAGGCGAGAAAAGAAGACGTTTGCACAAGGCCTTCCTGCGCTACCACGATCCCAAGAACTGGCCGCTTTTACGCGAAGCCCTGCAGCGTATGGGGCGCGCTGACCTGATTGGCAGTGGCCAGCATCAACTGGTTCCTCGTGGTAGAGGACTTGCTGAAGATACAAATGCTGTAGGTAAAAAGCGCAGTGCAAAGAAAATAGCGGGGCAAAAGATTTCTGCGCATCGCAGAAAACCGGCGAAGCGAAATGTTAAAAGGCGCAAATGACGGGTTACATGCAAGAGCTTTTTATCGATGAAATATTCGCTTGAACCCATCGGTATCGTTCATTCGCCATTTAAAGAGAAGTTTGGGATTCCCAGGCAGCCAGGCCTGGTGCGGGTAAAAAGTCAGATTGAGCTGCTTGCACCCTATAACCTGCCAGAAGCAGTCAGTGGGCTGGAAGAATTCAGCCATGTCTGGGTGACTTTCGTATTCCACCAGGCCATGCGTGAACATTGGAGTCCACTGGTCAGGCCTCCCCGGTTGGGGGGTAATCGCAAAGTGGGTGTTTTTGCCAGCCGCTCTCCATTCAGACCGAATCACCTGGGACTGTCAGTTGTTCGCCTGGAGCAAATAGAGTCAAAAGAGCGGAAGCTACTGCTCCATGTCGATGGTCTTGATGTCGTCGATGGAACCCCGGTGGTGGATATCAAACCTTATATACCCTATGTCGATCGCATCGAGGCTGCTGCAGCCGGGTATGCCATGGAAGTGCCCCAAGCGGTATTTCAGGTAAATTTTTCAGAATCAGCTGAACAGCAGCTGCAGGAAATTAATGTTGAAGATTTCAGGCTGCTGATTAGTGAAGTACTTGCCTTTGATCCACGGCCTGCTTACCGGCAGGCTGAATCCGGTGGCCAATTTGGCATTCTGCTGGACAAATTTAATGTTCGCTGGGAAGTGCGTGATGATCAGATTTGGGTTTTGTCAATTATTCCGGCATAATCCGCCCCCGTTATGGTGATCATGCTGGTCCCCTCGCAACGATTAGCTGTGAACCCGGTCAGGCCCGGAAGGGAGCAGCCGCAGCAGTGAGTTCGTGTGCCGGGGTGTGGCTGGTATGGTCGCCACCCAAATTTTTTTAATTTCCAGCAAGGCGTTTAGAAGATTCCTGCTACAAGCGTGCAGGAATGACAATTTGTTGAATTCAAAAGCATACATCGGTAAAGTACCGCGCCTTAACTATATTAGATCGAAACAGAATTTAGGAGAGCTTGATGCGACAGACACTGGTAGCTGGTAACTGGAAAATGAATGGTTCCCGCGAAAGTATCAAAACTTTGCTGGATGGAATCAAGGCAGGTGCTGCCGATGTAACATCAGCGGAAATGGCGCTTTGTTGCCCAGCTGTCTATATCGGTGACGTGTCCAGCCAGCTGGCTGGTACTGCTATCGCGTTTGGCGGTCAGGATATCTCGGTTCATGATAGTGGTGCCTATACCGGTGAAATAGCGGGTGCCATGTGGAATGATTTCGACTGCAAATATGTCATTATCGGCCACTCAGAGCGCAGAACCTATCATAATGAGTCGGATGAACTGGTTGCCGAAAAATTCGAAGCAGCCCGTAAAGCGGGCCTGATTCCTTTGTTCTGTATCGGTGAAACTCTGCAGGAACGTGAAACCGGCGTTACAGAAGATGTTGTCAGTCGCCAGATCAATGCGGTGATTGATCGCCTGGGCGTGGATGTGCTGGGAGAGGGCGTCATTGCTTACGAGCCGGTCTGGGCTATCGGTACCGGTGTTACTGCAACTCCGGAACAGGCGCAGGAAACCCATGCTTTTATTCGCAGCATGATTGCTGAGCAAAGCCAGGAAGTCGCTGATAAAATCCAGATTCTTTATGGTGGCAGTATGAATGCCGGCAATGCTGAAGAGCTGCTTGCGTGTGCAGATATTGATGGTGGCCTGATCGGTGGAGCATCGCTGAAGGCAGAAGATTTTCTTGCTATTGGCAAGGCAGCTAACTGAATATCGTCATTCCGGCAGGAAGTGCGCTGGAATTAGGTTCCACTCCGGCGAATAACTTGCCGGAATGACAATGAAATGACTTCCCGTTAATACATTCGGGAATTACGGTGAAATTAAAATGGAAACAATACTGACAGTCGTTCATCTTTTCCTGGCGATAGGCCTGGTAGGCCTGGTTCTGATGCAGCATGGAAAAGGTGCTGATGCCGGAGCTGCTTTTGGTAGCGGTGCGTCTGCGACTGTATTTGGTTCGCAGGGTTCGGCCAACTTCCTTAGTCGTGCCACGGCAGTCATGGCGACCTTGTTTTTTATTACCAGTTTGTGGCTGGCTTATTACGCGATGCAGTCAACTGAAACCGTGAGCCTCATGGATGTTGTACCGGCGATTCCAGCTGAACAGGCTCCTGCCGTGGATGAAACGGCGACTGACCTGCCATCGATACCAGGTATGCCTGCTGAGAATAGCGATGGTGCCACCGAATCTGATTTGCCGGTAATCAATATGCCAGCTGTAGAAACTCCTGTTGAAGCTGCTGATGTGAACAAGGCTGCAGCAGATGTGCCTGCGGTTGTTGAGGAAGTGCAGGTAGAAGTTGAAGCGGCTACAAGCACGCCGGAATGACGTTAAGTCAAGCACGCCGGATAAAAGATGTAGGAACATCTTTAACAGCTTTAGCTGGCCCGAAGGGTGAAATACAGGGATGTATTTCATAATGACGTTGTGTTAAGCACACCGTTGTGACGTTTTAAAGAATTTGCCGAAGTGGTGGAATTGGTAGACACGCTATCTTGAGGGGGTAGTGAGCTAGCTCGTGCGGGTTCAAGTCCCGCCTTCGGCACCAAATTCAGACATCCGGGGCGACACTTCCATGTGTTGCCCGGGCGTCAAAATTTACAAGCTAAATGACAGTATCCCTCTGTACTGCATCAAACAATCCCAAGTAAAACAGTGCCATAAACTTGATACTGTTTTTTTATGCATGCGAAAATTATTTAAGTGATTGATTTTTATCAATTAATCATAACTGCCTCAACTTGACATCGCGTGCTTGCCTGCAATAGACTTTGCGCTCGATTACACAGGTCATAAAAAATATAAAGGCCTGTCTTGGGGAGGTAAGTCAATCATGTTAGAAAACTATCTGCCAATCCTGGTCTTCCTGGCGGTAGGTTCGTTCATCGGCATTGCGGCTGTCGGCATTGGTTTCGTTCTGGGGCCTAGAAAGCCTGATAGTGAAAAATTGTCACCCTACGAATGCGGATTCGAGGCTTTCGAAGATGCCCGTATGAAATTTGATGTCCGCTATTACCTCGTTGCTATCTTATTCATTATTTTTGACCTCGAAATCGCATTTCTTTTCCCCTGGGCTGTCGTGCTCGACAAGATCGGTATCGTCGGTTACACGGCGATGGCTGTATTCCTTGGGATTCTGGTTATCGGCTTTATTTACGAGTGGAAAAAAGGAGCTCTGGAATGGGAATAGAAGGTGTTCTCGAAAAAGGCTTCGTCACAACTTCTGCTGACAAGTTAATCAACTGGGCCAGAACCGGCTCATTATGGCCGATGACCTTTGGCCTGGCCTGCTGTGCTGTTGAAATGATGCATGCCGCTGCTGCCCGTTACGATATGGACCGTTTCGGTATTGTTTTCCGCCCCAGTCCTCGTCAGTCGGATGTCATGATTGTTGCCGGTACCCTGGTTAACAAAATGGCGCCGGCTTTACGCAAGGTTTACGACCAGATGGCCGAGCCCCGCTGGGTGATCTCGATGGGATCCTGTGCCAATGGTGGTGGTTATTACCATTATTCCTATGCGGTGGTACGAGGCTGTGACCGGATTGTGCCGGTTGATATTTACGTGCCGGGTTGCCCGCCAACGGCTGAGGCTTTGCTCTACGGCATTATTCAGTTACAGAACAAGATCAAGCGAACCAGTACCATCGCTCGCTAATTATTTAAATACCGGGAAACCTGATACTCATGACGCCAAACGAACGTCTCGACGATTTAGCTGACGAGCTTGAAGAAGCGCTGGAAGATAATGAAATCGAATTCACCCTGGATCGTTTCAGGGGGGAGTTGACTTTGACTGTTGCTGCCGATGTTCTGCTGCAAACAGCCAACCTGTTACATGACCACAAGGCGCTGCAGTTTGAACAGTGCATGGATGTTTGTGGTGTCGATTATTCAGAGTACGGCCACAGTGAATGGGTCACCAATACGGCTTCTGCCACCGGCTTTGGTCGAGGTTGCGATCGGGACTCGGCAACCAAATTTGATCCGCAAACACGTTTTGCCGCTGTTTATCACCTGTTGTCAGTCACCATGAATCACCGTTTGCGTATGCGGGTTTTCCTTGACGAGAGCAAGCCTATCGTGGATTCGGTCATTGATGTCTGGCGTGGTGTTGACTGGTTTGAACGCGAAGCTTTTGATCTCTACGGTATCATGTTCAAGGGCCATCCGGACCTGCGCAGAATCCTCACGGATTATGGTTTTATCGGGCACCCGTTCAGAAAGGATTTCCCCCTGGAAGGGCATGTCGAGATGCGTTATGACGCTGAAAAGCAACGTGTTGTTTACGAACCTGTAACCATTAGTCCACGCACCCTGGTGCCAAGAGTTATCCGCGACGATAACCGTTATGTTGATGATCAGCCAGCTGCTGAAGCGGGTGCTGACACAGAAGAAAAAACGGATTCCTAAGATGCCAGAAATTCGCAATTACACTTTAAATTTTGGACCGCAGCATCCAGCCGCGCATGGCGTATTACGTCTCGTTCTGGAGATGGACGGAGAGGTCATTGAACGTGCCGATCCACACATCGGCCTGTTGCACCGCGGTACCGAAAAACTGGCAGAAACCAAGCCGTACAACCAGAGTATCGGTTACATGGATCGACTGGATTATGTCTCCATGATGTGTAACGAACATGGTTATGTCAGTGCAATTGAAAAACTGATGGGTGTCGAGCCACCGGAAAGAGCACAGTATATCCGCGTCATGTTCGACGAGATTACCCGTATTTTGAATCACCTGATGTGGCTGGGTACGCACGCACTGGACGTCGGTGCGATGACTGTATTCCTGTATTGCTTCCGTGAACGTGAAGACCTGATGGATTGCTACGAAGCCGTTTCCGGTGCGCGTATGCACGCTACCTATTACCGTGTCGGTGGTGTTTACCGTGATCTTCCGGACCAGATGCCACAATACGAAGTGACTGACTGGGTCAGTGAAAAGGATGCCGCCAGGCGCAATGAGAACCGCCAGGGCTCGCTGCTTGATTTTATTGAAGACTTCACCAACCGTTTTCCCGGTTATGTGGATGAATATGAAACTTTGCTGACTGAAAACCGTATCTGGAAACAGCGTACCGTGGGTATTGGCCGGGTTTCTGCGGCGCGTGCCAAGCAACTGGGCTTTTCCGGTCCGATGCTGCGCGGTTCCGGTGTGGAATGGGATTTGCGTAAAAAACAGCCTTACGCCGTATATGACAAGCTGGATTTTGATATTCCGGTTGGCCGCAATGGTGACTGTTACGACCGTTACCTGGTGCGAGTAGAGGAAATGCGCCAGTCAAACAACATCATCAAGCAATGTATTGAATGGCTGCGTAATAATCCGGGCCCGGTCATGATCGATGATCACAAGATCGCTCCTCCAAATCGTACCGAGATGAAGGATGACATGGAGGCCTTGATCCATCATTTCAAATTGTTTACTGAAGGTTACTGTCCTCCTGTGGGGGAAGTGTATACCGGTATAGAAGCACCGAAAGGAGAGTTTGGCAGCTACATCGTTTCTGATGGTGCCAATAAACCTTACCGATTAAAAATTCGTGCGCCGGGTTTTGCTCATTTATCAGCCATGGACGAAATGTCCAAAGGACATATGCTGGCTGACGTTGTTGCAATTATCGGTACCATGGATGTTGTATTCGGGGAGATTGACCGCTAATGGGTTACCGTAATGAACCAATGGCTACAGTCAAACCGGCTGTAGATAAAACTACCCTGTTTTCCGAGCAAACCCGTCAGGACATCGACAAGTGGGTTGCCAAGTATCCTGCTGAATGGAAACAGTCTGCTGTGATGGCGGCTTTGAGAATCGTGCAGGATGAAAATGGTGGCTGGTTAACACCTGGGTTGATGGACAAGGTTGCAGCCTACCTGGATATGGCGCCTATTGCTGTATATGAAGTGGCCAGCTTTTATTCCATGTATGAACACAAGGCTGTTGGTAAACACAAGATCTGCATGTGTACCAATATTTCCTGCATGCTCAACGGTTCTGACGAGATCGTTCAACACCTGGAAGGCAAGCTGGATATCAAGCTGGGCGAAACCAGCAAAGATGGTCGTTTTACCTTAAAAGAAGTCGAATGCCTGGGAGCCTGTGTCGGTGCGCCCATGATGCAGATTGGCGAGAAATATTATGAAAATCTCACGCCTGAACTGATCGACTCTATCCTGGACAGTCTGGAGTAAGCGCAATGGCAAATGAAGTCTGCTTCCGCAATATGCATCTTGACCGTCCCTGGTTGCTGGAAACCTACCAGCAAGAAGGTGGTTACGAAGCCTTAACCAAGATCATCAAGGAAAATATTTCACCTGATCAGATTATTGAGCAGGTCAAAGCCTCAGGCTTGCGTGGCAGGGGTGGGGCTGGTTTTCCTACCGGCCTGAAATGGAGCTTTATCAACCGAGCTGCACCCATCGATAAATACGTGGTATGCAACTCGGATGAAGGTGAGCCCGGAACCTGTAAAGACCGCGATATTTTAAGATACAACCCGCATGCATTGATCGAAGGCATGGTTATTGCCGGTTATGCGATTGGTGCTGTTGCCGGCTACAACTATATTCGTGGCGAGTTCTGGGAACCTTACGAACGTTTTGAACATGCGCTGGAAGAAGCGCGTGCAGCCGGTTTCCTGGGTAAGGACATACTCGGCTCCGGCTTTGATTATGACCTCTACAGCCATTTGGGTGGCGGGGCTTATATCTGTGGTGAAGAGACCGCCTTGCTTGAATCGATTGAAGGCAAGAAAGGTCAGCCACGTTTTAAACCACCTTTTCCGGCGATGTTTGGCCTGTACGGTAAGCCGACAGTGATCAACAACACCGAAACCCTGGCTTCCATTCCGTCCATCATTACATCTGGTGGCGAATGGTTTAAAAACCTGGGTGTTGAAAACAGTGGCGGCAGCAAGCTGTTTTCTGTTTCAGGCAATGTCAATAAACCGGGTAACTTTGAAGTTCCGATGGGCATGCCTTTTGCCGAACTGCTGGAAATGGCCGGTGGTGTAACTGAAGGCCGTAAATTGAAAGCCGTTATTCCCGGTGGATCATCCGCTCCGGTTATACCCGGTGAGCAGATGATGGATCTGACCATGGACTACGATTCCATTGCCAGTGCCGGTTCCATGTTGGGTTCTGGTGCTGTTGTCGTGATTGATGACAGCCACTGCATGGTCAAGTTGCTTGAGCGTATGTCGTACTTTTATTACGAAGAATCCTGCGGTCAGTGTACGCCTTGTCGTGAAGGTACTGGCTGGCTGTATCGTGTTGTCAGTCGTATTGAAAACGGCAAGGGCCAGATGAGTGACCTTGATCTGCTGGACGACGTGGCAGACAAGATTGCCGGTAAAACCATTTGTGCATTGGGCGATGCGGCTGCCATGCCTGTTGCCGGCATGCTTAAACATTTTAGAGATGAATTCCAGTACCACATCGATCATAAGAAATGCATGGTTGGTACAGGTAGTTAAAACTTACGTCATTCCGGTGTGCTTTTGCTGGGTTGATAATAAAAAGCGTCACCCCGGTGTGCTTGTAACCGGGGTCTAAAGATAAGAGATTCCGGCTAGGAGCCTGCCGGAATGACGGCTTCTGCTAAACATGTCGGAATGACGACTCCTGCTAAGACATGCAGGAACGCCGAAGTAGGGAATGTAAAACTAAGCGTCACCCCGGTGTGCTTGTAACCGGGGTCTAAAGACTAAAGAGAGTAGAGACTTTAAACATGACAGATACGATAACTATTGAAGTTGATGGCCGGAAGCTTGAGGCAAAGCCGGGCCAGATGCTGATCGAAGTGACTGATGCCGCTGGTATCAGTGTGCCTCGTTTCTGTTATCACGATAAGTTGTCAATCGCTGCCAACTGCCGTATGTGCCTGGTGGATGTTGAGAACGTGCCCAAGCCTTTACCTGCCTGTGCAACCCCCTGCAATGACGGCATGATAGTACACACCCAGTCGCCCAAGGCGCTGGCAGCTCAAAAAGGCACGATGGAATTCCTGTTAATCAACCACCCGCTGGATTGTCCGATTTGCGACCAGGGTGGTGAATGTGAATTGCAGGATGTTGCCATGGGCTATGGCGGTGATGTCTCACGTTTTTCAGAAGGTAAGCGTGTAGTCCCTGATCCGGACCTGGGGGCATTGATTGCGACTGACATGACACGCTGCATTCACTGCACACGTTGTGTGCGTTTCGGTGCCGAGATTGCCGGTATTCGTGAAATGGGCGCAACCGGTCGTGGTGAGCACATGAAGATCGGTACTTATGTGCAGAAAACGGTTGATTCAGAACTGTCAGGCAACGTCATTGATTTATGCCCGGTGGGTGCTTTGACTTCCAAGCCTGCGCGCTACCAGGCGCGTGCCTGGGAACTGGTTCAGCGTGATGGTATTGCTCCGCATGATTCTGTCGGTTCAAACATTCATTTGCATGTACGTCGTGACCAGGTCATGCGTGTTGTGCCAAAGGATAACGAAGCCGTTAATGAATGCTGGATTTCTGACCGCGACCGCTTCAGTTATGAAGGCCTGTTTGCAGAAGACCGTCTGCAAACGCCCATGATCAGGGAAGGCGGCAAGTGGAAACAGGTCAGCTGGGAAGAAGCCCTGGAAGCAACTGCCGACGCTTTAAAAGCCGCCGGCAGAAACCTGGGCACCCTGGTATCGCCAATGGCGACACTGGAAGAAATGTACCTGGCGCAAAAACTGGCCCGCGGCCTCGGTAGTAACAACATCGATCATCGTCTGCGCCAGACTGATTTTCGCAATGCCGATGCTGATCCGCTGCAGCCATGGCTGGGACAGAATATTGCCGAACTGGAAAATAACAATGCAGTTCTGCTGATCGGTTCTAATATCCGCAAAGACCAGCCACTGCTGGGTTTGCGTTTGCGTAAAGCCGCCATGAATGGCACTGCCGTGATGGCGATCAATCCAATTGACTATGATTTTAATTTTGAGCTGGCAGCAAGCAGCGTGGTTGCACCTTCACTGATGGTTAGCGAACTGGCCGCTGTTGCCAAAGCGGCCGGTTGCCAGTCCGACAGCCTGCAAAGCCTGATTGATGCAGCCAGTACTGAAGAAAGTCACAAGGCAATGGCCGAGTCCCTGCAGTCGGCAGAGCAGGGTATTGTATTGCTGGGCAACTATGCAGGCAGTCATCCGGACTTTACCGTTTTACGTGCCCTGGCAGCTGCCATCGCTGAAAAGACCGGTGTAGCCTTTGGTGTCATCCCGCAGGCAGGCAACAGCACGGGCGCATGGGTTGCCGGAGCAGTGCCACACCGTTTACCTGCTGGTGCAACCACAGATAATGTTGGTCTGAATACAGCGGCCATGCTGGAGCAGCAACAGTCTGTGTACCTGTTGCTCGAAGTCGAGCCGTCTATGGACTTTGCCGATCCCGTCAAGGCGATGGACAGGCTCTCAACGGCTAAAACAATTGCCCTGACCAGCTACAAGAGTGATTCGCTCTTGCTGAGTGCCGATATTTTATTGCCGATTGGCAGTTTTGCGGAGACTTCCGGCAGCTATATCAATGCTCAGGCTGATTTGCAGAGTTTTAGTGGAGCAATACCGCCGTTAGGTGAAGCCAGGCCTGCCTGGAAAGTCCTCCGGGTACTGGGCAACATGACAAACCAGGATGGTTTTGATTACCAGTCATCCCAGGATGTACTGGACGAGATTAGCGGCCAGTATGAAAGCAAACCGGATAACAAACTGAATGCAGAAACTGCCGCTGAGCTGGCCTTGAAACCAGCTTCGCTGGAGCGCGTGGCGGATGTGCCGATTTATGCATCCGATGCAATTGTACGTCGCTCCAGGGCATTGCAGCATACAACCGATGCCTGGAAAGTGGCTATCAGGATCAATGCGGTAACTGCCAGTTCAGCCGGACTCGCTGATGGTGACCAGGGTGCCTTGAGTTGTGATGGTGGCGAAGCTATGCAGGCTCAAGTGATTATTGATGATCGTGTTACCGATGGCACTGTCTGGTATCCAGCTGCCGTACCGGGTTCTGAAAAACTAAGTCGCCTGTTTGGCGAAGTTACGCTTACTAAGGGTTAATGACGATGGATTTTATCCTCGACCTCTGGAATACAATCAATCAGGAATTGCCGGTGTTGGCAATCATGATGAAAATCGTTGCCATTGTTGCGCCCATCATGTTGATGGTTGCCTACTTCACCTATGCCGAACGTAAGTTTATCGGCTACATGCAGGTGCGCCTGGGACCCAACAGGGTTGGCCCAAAAGGCTGGTTGCAACCGATTGCTGATGCAGTCAAGCTGATGTTCAAGGAAATTATTATCCCAACCGGGGCCAATAAGTTCCTGTTCCTGCTTGCTCCGTTACTGGCTTTAGGTCCTGCTTTGGCAGCCTGGGCGGTGTTCCCGTTTTCTGAAGGGATGGTGCTGGCCGATATCAATGCGGGCCTGCTTTACGTGCTGGCGTTAACTTCGGTGGGCGTTTACGGCGTGATCATTGCTGGTTGGGCATCCAACTCCAAGTATGCATTTCTCGGTGCCATGCGTTCTGCTGCGCAGATTGTAGCTTACGAAATTGCCATGGGCTTTGCGCTGGTCGGTGTGCTGGTAGCATCCGGCAGCCTGAACCTGGGTGAAATTGTCAGGGGACAGAGCGGCAGTATCCTGCACTGGTACTGGTTGCCATTATTTCCACTTTTCCTGATTTACTGGATCTCTGCCGTCGCCGAGACCAACCGTGCACCGTTTGACGTGGCAGAAGGTGAATCCGAGATCGTCGCCGGTTTCCACGTGGATTACTCCGGTATGGCGTTTGCAGTGTTCTTCCTGGCTGAATATGCCAACATGATTCTGGTGGCTGCCCTGACCGCACTTTTGTTTATGGGCGGCTGGTTATCACCATTCCAGGGAACCTTCATGGAGTCCTGGTTTGCGTGGGTCCCCGGTATTATCTGGCTGTTTATTAAAACGGCCTTCTTTGGCTACCTGTTCCTCTGGTTCAGAGCAACGTTCCCCCGTTACCGTTATGACCAGATCATGCGTCTGGGCTGGAAGGTGTTCATACCAATAACCATTGTCTGGATTATGGTTGTCGGTCTGGCGGTGGTATACGAGTTACCATGGTGGTTCGACTGATGATTACGACATTTAAAAACTATTTTAAAAGTTTATTCCTGCTGGAGCTGCTGCGTGGCATGAGTGTGACAGGTCGTTACCTGTTTGCACGTAAATTTACCGTGCAGTACCCGGAAGAAAAAGCACCACAGTCACCGCGTTTCAGGGGGCTGCATGCCTTGCGTCGTTACCCGAATGGTGAAGAGCGTTGTATTGCCTGCAAGCTGTGTGAAGCGGTTTGCCCGGCACTGGCGATTACCATTGAAGCCGAACCGCGTGATGATGGTTCCAGAAGAACCACGCGTTACGACATCGATTTGTTCAAATGTATCTTTTGTGGCTTTTGCGAAGAATCCTGTCCGGTTGATTCCATCGTGGAAACCCGTCACTACGAGTACCACTTTGAAAATCGCGGTGAAAATATTATGACTAAAGAGCAGTTGCTGAAAATTGGTGATCGCTTTGAGAACCAGCTGGCTGCGGACCGTCAGGCCCAATCGCCCTATAGATAAAAGCGAGCTTATAGGTACTAAACATGTCGTTTGAAAAAATACTCTTTTACGTGTTTGCCGCAATCCTGATTTTTGCTGCAACCATGGTGGTGACACGTAAGAACCCGGTACACTCCGCGCTTTTCCTGGTGCTGGCCTTTTTTACCAGTTCAGGTCTGTGGCTGCTGGCCGAGGCTGAATTCCTCGCCATCGTCCTGGTGCTTGTCTATGTGGGGGCGGTCATGGTGTTGTTCCTGTTCGTGGTGATGATGCTCGATATTGATGTTGCCACCATCCGGGCCAGTATGATTCGTTATCTGCCTATCGGTCTGATTGTAGCGGCTGTCATGTTGATTCAGCTGGTAATGGTGGTCGGTCCTGAGCATTTTGGCCTGGACAAGTTTGCTGCACCGGCAAGGCATGCTGCTGACTACAACAATACGGAAGAGCTTGGTAGCCTGCTGTATACCGTCTACATGTATCCTTTTGAAATCGCAGCCGTCATCCTGCTGGTAGCCATTATTGCGGCGATCAGCCTGACCTTGCGTAGTCGTCCAAATACGAAATATCAGAATCCATCACAACAGGTGACGGTGACCAAGAAAGACCGTTTGCGCGTGGTGAAAATGGACACAGAAGAAAAAATGGAGCTCAAATGATTGCTTTATCCGATTATCTGATTCTGGGTGCCATCCTGTTTTCACTGAGCATCGCGGGAATTTTCATTAACAGGAAAAACGTCATCATCCTGTTGATGTGTATTGAATTAATGTTACTTGCAGTGAACATGAACTTTATTGCCTTCTCTCACTTTCTTGGTGACACGGCAGGGCAGGTATTTGTGTTCTTCATTCTGACCGTTGCTGCAGCCGAAGCGGCGATTGGCCTGGCTATTCTGGTCGTACTGTTCAGAAAAAGACGCAATATTGATGTTGATGGCCTGGATGTTCTGAAAGGTTAAAAGACAAAGAGACAGGATTAATGGAAAACATTTATCTCACAATTGTACTGGCACCGTTGATCGGTGCAGTTATCGCCGGTTTATGGCGTAACCAGGTCGGGCGTTCCGGGGCACACTGGGTCACCATTATTGGTGTGGGCATTTCATCTGTCCTGTCACTGTACGTGTTGAAAGCGCATGTCTTTGATGGCCTGCCGGTTTACAACGAAGCGCTTTATACCTGGATGATCAGCGATGGCATTCGCTTTGAAGTGGGTTTCCTGGTCGATAATTTGACTGCCATGATGATGGCTGTGGTGACCTTCGTATCATTTATGGTGCATATCTATACGGTTGGTTACATGCATGATGAAGACGGCTATCAGCGGTTCTTCAGCTATATTTCTCTGTTCACCTTCTCCATGCTGATGCTGGTAATGTCCAATAACTTCTTGCAGCTGTTCTTTGGCTGGGAAGCCGTGGGCCTGGTTTCATACCTGCTGATCGGTTTCTACTTCAAGAAAGAGTCCGCCATCTTTGCCAACATGAAAGCCTTCCTGGTCAACAGGGTAGGTGACTTCGGCTTCCTGCTGGGCATCGCTGCCGTTGCCATGTATTTCAATTCAATGGATTACCACGAAGTGTTTGCGATGGCACCGTCACTGGCTGATACGCAGATTCAAATCTGGGGTGATGAAAGCTGGTCGCTGATGACAGTCATCTGTGTGCTTTTGTTTATCGGTGCAATGGGTAAATCAGCACAGGTTCCATTACATGTGTGGCTGCCGGACTCAATGGAAGGTCCTACGCCGATCTCGGCCCTGATCCATGCGGCAACCATGGTCACCGCGGGTGTCTTCATGGTGGCAAGAATGTCGCCTTTGTACGAACTGTCCGAGACTGCCTTGACCTTTGTTTTGGTTATCGGTGCAACCACTGCATTTTTCACCGGCCTGATCGGCATCGTGCAGAACGATATCAAGCGCGTGGTGGCCTACTCAACACTTATCCCAGCTGGGCTACATGGTTGTTGCGCTGGGTGTGTCAGCCTATGCCGCCGGCATTTTCCACCTGATGACGCATGCTTTCTTTAAAGCCCTGCTGTTCCTGGCAGCCGGTTCAGTCATTATTGGCATGCACCATGACCAGGATATCCGCAACATGGGTGGTATTCGCAAGTACATGCCCATTACTTACTGGACATCGTTGCTTGGTTCGCTCGCCCTGATTGGCTTCCCCGGTTTTGCCGGTTTCTTCTCCAAGGACGCCATTATCGAAGCGGTACATCACTCAACGATTGCCGGTTCGAGTTATGCCTACGTCATGGTCGTTGCCGGTGTATTTGTGACCGCACTTTACAGCTTCCGTATGTTCTTCCTGGTTTTCCATGGAGAAGGGCCTAGAAACTTCCATCCCCATCATGATGTCCATGACGAACATGGCGATGCAGAAGCCCAGGAGGATCACCATGTATCTGACGAACCGACGCCACACGAATCCCCCTGGGTCGTCTGGGTACCACTGGTCATGCTGGCGATTCCTTCTGTAGTGATTGGTTACCTGACCGTGGGCGACATGTTGTTCGGTGATTTCTTCAAAGGCGTGATTTACGTCGCTCCGGAACATGATGTGTTAGCGGCTGTCGGCGCAAATTATCATGGTGAACTCGGCTTTATTCTGCATGGCATGATGGCGCCGCCATTCTTCCTGGCGATGGGCGGACTGTTTGTTGCCTGGTTTGTCTACATGAAGAAACCGGAACTGGCTGACATGGTGAAAAAGCGCCTGTCCGTGGTTTACAACATTCTCGACAAGAAATATTTCTTCGATAATTTCAACCAGATTTTCTTTGCTGCCGGCAGCCGTGGCATCGGCCACGTATTGTTTAAAGCCGGTGACCGATTCCTGATTGATGGCCTGGTTGTAAATGGTTCCGCCAAGACGGTTGGCTGGATCTCGGGCATCGTCCGTCACGTACAGACGGGATACCTGTACCACTATGCCTTCGCCATTATTGTCGGCATGTTGGGATTACTGGCCTGGTTTGTAACGGCGTAAAGATAATTGTGGAACAAGACTCCGGCTGGAAGATTGCCGGAGTGACGATAGTATGCATTCCGGCTGACTGAATTACCGGAGTGAGAGAAATAAAATGTTATTCCGGAGAAAATCTGACTGTATATCACCGGAGTGAGAGAAATAAAGCGTTATTCCGGATGTATAATCACCGGAGTGAGAGAAATAAAGCGTTATTCCGGATGTATATCACCGGAGTGAGAGAAATAAAGCGTCATTCCGGCATGCTTGTAGCCGGAATCTAAATAGTTTTTGAAACAGGTAGAACTTTGACATGAGTGCAGATTTGCCAATTCTAAGTATGACCATCTGGCTGCCCATCGTTGGCGGGCTTCTGGTTCTGGGCAGTGGAGACAAGGCACCAAACGTATCGCGCTGGCTGGCGTTATTTGTGGCCGTGGCAACTTTCCTGGTGAGCCTGCCGTTGTATTCCGGTTTTGATGCGTCAACTGCACAAATGCAGTTCGTTGAGAAAGTGGCCTGGATACCTACCTTTGATGTGAACTACTACCTGGGTGTTGATGGTATCTCGATGCCATTGATCCTGCTGACGACCTTCATCACCATCCTGGTGATTATTGCCGGCTGGGAAGTGATTCAGTACCGGCCTTCACAATACATGGCGGCGTTCCTGGTGATGGAAGGTGTCATGGTTGGTGTTTTCTCTGCGCTTGATGCAATGCTGTTTTACGTGTTCTGGGAAGCGATGCTGATCCCGATGTTCCTCATCATTGGTGTCTGGGGCGGGCCCAACAGGGTTTACGCCACGATCAAGTTCTTCCTGTATACCTTCCTTGGTTCGGTATTCATGCTGGTTGCCTTGATCTACATGTACTTCAAGTCCGGCAGTATGGACATCCTGGCTTTCCATGCGCTTCAGTTAAATCTGTTCGAACAGATTCTGATCTTTATCGCCTTCCTGCTGGCCTTCGCGGTCAAGGTGCCCATGTGGCCGGTACATACCTGGCTGCCTGATGCGCACGTGGAGGCACCAACCGGTGGTTCGGTCATCCTGGCTGCGATCATGTTGAAGATTGGTGGTTACGGTTTCCTGCGTTTCAGTCTGCCGATTACACCGGACGCCAGTAGCGAGCTCGACTGGCTGATTATCACGATGTCCCTGATTGCAGTGGTTTATATCGGTTTCGTCGCGCTGGTACAGCAGGACATGAAAAAACTGGTTGCCTATTCATCGATTGCACACATGGGCTTCGTAACCCTCGGCTTTTTCATCGTTTTTGCCATTACACAGCAGTCAAGCACCGGTGCAGGCGCTGCGATGGGCGTGCAGGGTGGCATGGTGCAGATGGTATCGCATGGCTTTATCTCGGCTGCGATGTTCCTCTGTATCGGTGTGTTGTACGACAGAATGCATTCCCGCCAGATCAATGATTATGGGGGTGTGGTCAACCAGATGCCGTGGTTTGCCGCATTCATGGTTTTCTTTGCCATGGCGAACGCAGGCCTGCCTGGCACATCCGGCTTTGTCGGTGAGTTCATGGTCATTCTCGCCAGCTTCCGTGCTGATTTCTGGTACGCCTTCCTGGCAGCAACCACGCTGATTATTGGTGCGGCTTATACCTTGTGGATGGTCAAGCGCGTCATCTTTGGTGAAGTCAGTAATGATAACGTGGCTGCGTTAACCGATATTAACAAGCGTGAGTTCCTGGTACTGGGTTCGCTTGCTGCAGCTGTACTGATTCTGGGTCTTTGGCCAGCACCGCTGATAGACGTGATGAATGTTTCGATTGATAAGCTGCTGCAGCATATTGCGGTTTCCAAACTGTAAAGGGTAACTGAAGGATTTAACGGAAATTATTATGAGCTTTGATTACAACACCCTTTATCCTGTAATGCCTGAAATCGTGTTGCTGACCGCAGCATCGATTGTCCTGGTTGTTGATCTTTTTCTGAAAGATTCACAGAGAATTGTCAGTTACAGTTTCGCCCAGCTGGGCCTGCTGGCAACTTTGGTCAGTGTCATCATGGTCGGTGGTCCACAGACCGACATCGTTTTTGATAACAGCTATATCCGTGACCCGATGTCAGATGTGCTGAAAGTTTCACTGCTGATTATTTCTATCGGTATGTTTGTTTACGCCAAGGAATTTTTAAGACGCCGTGATCTTTTCAAGGGCGAGTTCATAACACTGAGCATGTTTGCCATTCTTGGCATGATGATCATGATTTCATCCAACAGCTTCCTGAGTCTCTATCTTGGCCTTGAATTGCTGGCTCTGTGTATGTATGCACTGGTAGCTTTCGATCAGGAATCCAATGAAGGTCCTGAAGCGGCGATGAAATACTTTGTTTTGGGTGCATTGGCATCTGGCATTTTGCTCTACGGTATCTCGATGATCTACGGTGCAACAGGTGCACTGGACTTTGCCGCGGTTAACCAGGCAGTTACCTCGGGCAACCCCGACAAAATCGTACTGGTATTCGGGCTGGTCTTCCTGGTGATCGGTATTGCCTTCAAATTTGGTGCTGTGCCTTTTCATATGTGGGTACCGGATGTTTACCATGGTGCACCGACAGCCGTAACCATGTTCGTGGGCAGTGTTCCCAAGATTGCTGCTTTTGCGCTGGCGATGCGTATTCTTGTTGATGGCCTCGGTGGCCTGCAGGCAGACTGGTCGGGCATGCTGACTATTCTTGCAGTGCTTTCCATGGCAATCGGTAATGTCGTTGCGATCGCACAAACCAACATCAAGCGTATGCTGGCCTATTCAACCATTTCCCATGTCGGTTTTATCTTCCTGGGCATTATTGCAGGTACTAACGAAGGCTACACAGCCTCCATGTTCTATGCGATTGTTTATGCAGTCATGGCCCTGGGTGCGTTTGGCATGATTGTTATGATGAGCAGCAAGGGATTTGAAGCAGACCAACTGGATGACCTCAAGGGTCTCAACCAGCGCAACCCCTGGTTTGCCGGCATGATGATGCTTCTGATGTTTTCCATGGCCGGTGTGCCACCGACCGTTGGTTTCTTCGCCAAGCTGTTTGTACTCGACGCTGTCGTCAGTATCGACATGGTATGGCTGGCTCTGGTCGCTGTTGCATTCTCGGTTATTGGTGCGTTCTACTACATCCGTATCGTCAAACTGATGTACTTCGATAAACCTGAAGATGAGACACCATTTGTTGCCGGCACGGATACCAAGCTGGTGTTTTCAGTCAATGGCCTGTCGGTACTGGTACTGGGCTTGTTCCCGGCATCGCTGTTCTCAATCTGTGCTGCTGCAATCGGGTAAATTAAACGGAAGTTTTTTTCGATTACTCCTTGAAGTAAAAGTCTATCGCAGTTATAGTACGCGCCTCTGATGCGGGGTGGAGCAGTCTGGCAGCTCGTCGGGCTCATAACCCGAAGGTCGTAGGTTCAAATCC
>CAWDGV010000010.1:0-15736 GCA_963801985.1 uncultured Gammaproteobacteria bacterium | reverse complement strand
AACAGGAGTCATTGGGCTTTTGCTAATACTCCGAGAGATTTCCCGTTAGCGGACGTTCAGCGGTCTTAATAACGGATTACTACAAAGCTGTCATTCAGTAGAACTGGTTAGAAGGTTAGGACTGACGCAAACGTGTATTTTGCGGCCATTAAAAAGCCCTCACATGGAGGGCTTGGAAACTAGAAGGCTTTTCCGCTTGTTACTTTAAAACGCCGGACTTCTTTGCCATCATCTTTTACTTTAATGTATTCATTATCTCCAGTTTTGACCACCCAACGGCACCAGAGTTGCCCATCCCATTTTTGGCCTTGTGCTTCAAGTGCCCAACAAAAGCGACCTTCATTATCTGTATGCCATTTACCAGAATAGATTTTACTACCACGTTTTTCGATGACGGTACCTGCTGGATCTATATATAAATCAACATCAAATCCTTTGACAGAATGTTTTCCTTGATAAGTGTTTCCACTTAAAAGAGTTTCAACTTCATCTTTTGGTAAAGCGCCATCATACCCAGCAAATGCTAATGAAGAAGCAGCTAAGAAAGAAATCGCAACCATCGAAAATGTTTTTTTCATGTTTCCATACTCCTTGAAAATAAGGTTATTTTTATGCCTATTACTCCAGACGAACCGAGTCTGTTACATTTTTAATGTTGTTTCAACAAAATGCGATAGTCCGCTACTCTACAGTTCCCGACCTACAGGGTCGGTTATTGCTCTGTCTGCTAACATTCATTTTGACCGAGATTGTCTGGAAATCCAAAAGTTCATCAAAACTTGGGATAGCAGACAGTTATAGAAATTTTATTCTTATGTGGTGGCCGGCAACTGTTGTAGAACACCGGTCACTGTCAGATTTTTTTACACAAGTTTTCACTGGCTGGATAGCTCGGACAGCAGTCATTGTACAAAAATTAGCCATTTTACCGGTTACGGCAATCAGGAGTCAGTCGATATTCTCAAGCCTTATGGCTAGCTGCTCCAAAGCAGTCGCTCAAGGGCTTAAATAGCATGGTTCAATAAAGCAGTCGTTCAATTCGAAAAAACTGGTAAAGGCGACCGGTTGAAATCGAAGGCATAAGCGGCCTCTCATGAAGCGATTCTGGGAGGTGAGTTTTGGCATTTCCAGTGATTTTGAGAGACGAAATGTTTTCTATCAAAGCACGATCAATTCTGGTCTTTTTTCAATGCTTTAAATAATTTCTTACAGCCTTTTTCTGTAAGCCATTTATCGCACCAATCTTCCATATTGCTGACATTTTTCGGTAAATGTTTAATTGCTTTTTTGAGTTTTTTTTGACCGGACTTAACAACTAAATCACCATAGATAGTTAAATAGTTTTCAATAATAACAATTTCTGATTTTTTCCATTTTCTGCCTTTACTCATATCTTTATCTTACAAAATCACATTCCCGTTTTGTTCGGGTGTGTTTTTCCTCTTTAAGGTGCCTTGCTTTTTCAATTTGTTTTGCGAGTATCCTTATTTCCAGTTTATATGACTTCCTTTTTGCCACACTGGATGTGCTCTCCAGCTTTTTTGAATAGCGTTCCTGCTTATTCTGGAGCTTTCTAATCAATTCATCTAATTGTTTGTCGTATGACTTGACCGGGAAAACACTGTCAAAGAAACTGTTTATCTGCTGTTTAATCGTCATGTGATTTTTCCACATCAAATAATTTATCTAATACTTTCTTATTATAATAATCTCGTGTCCTTATAGAGTATGTGAAAAATCAATTCATATAATTAGCAGTAATTAGACTGTAACTTTTGTCATTAAACTGAAAATAATTGTTCGTCAGATATAAAAGTCACTTTTCCCGAAAGCAGCCGCTCACGGTGCGATTCTAGGTATTAGAGATGTGGTATTGCTTGTCGTTTACACCTGCTGAATCAACACAAAACAGCAACCTGCTACTGAGTAAACCTGCCAGAATGAATCACTGAATTCTCAGAAAGGTCACAGGCTCTTTTTTGATAACGGCTGACCACATAGTATTGGATTGTCATAAGATTTTAATGTTTGTGATGTAGCGTCTACCAATTAACGTCAAACTGACATTGATATTGACGGTGACTTGATTTGCGGCAAGATGATCCTTTCACGCTTCGCTTATATAGCGATATTCAGAAAATTAAAGGTATATCCTTTCCTGTTCACATAAGTTTAAAACAGCTACTAGTTACTGGACCTCCAGGTTCTGGTTAGAGCATGATGGTCAGCAAGTTGGGAGGTTGTAGGATATTTGTATTGTGTTTCACCAGAAACATCCTGAAAACACGCTCGATCACGTACGTGAACAGATTAGCAAGGTTCATCTTATTGAACAGATGTCCCGTCAGCATACCGGCCCAAGCCAGGAAGTTATAGAAAATCTGGTTCATCGACAGCAACGGGTACACCTTAATAAAACGCTGGAAAAGCTACATGTGGCTGATGTAGCCTGGATAATCGAAAATCTGTCCGGTGATGACAGACATCTGGTATGGCCACTTCAGGCTCCATCACGTGGTGGTGCAATATTGCTAGAGCTGCCTGACGGAATAGCCAAACAAATTGTTGACTCATCGCCTATTGATCTCATTGAAGATGTTTTGTACCAGTTGAGTGCCGAGGATTTAAGCTATCTCGGTGACATTGTTCCGTCTGAGTTGATGACAGCACGATTAACTGCACTGCCGACCAGTGATCGTCTATGGCTCAAGCAGACTCTTGAATACCCGGAAGATAGCGTCGGGATGCTGATGGGGCAGGAAATGATAATCGTCAGTGAACACGATTCACTGAAAGAGGTATTGAAAACACTAAGAAAACGTAAGGTTCTTCCCCATCAGAATGATAAGCTCTTTGTAGTTGATACCAAGGGTCGGCTTGTTGGTGTATTGCCGTGGGATTCACTCGTGCTCAATGCACCCAGGCAACTTGTTTCAGAAATCATGTCAGATTATGTGGTCAGTTTTCAGGCTAATGATCCGGCAACACAGGCCGCACGGGCATTTGAGCGTTACAACCTGATTTCAGCACCTGTGTTGAATCAACAGGGACGCCCTATCGGCAGGCTCACTGTGGATGACGTGATGGATTTTGTACGTGACGATATATCTGAGGACGCACTCAATGCAATGGGTATAAAGCAGGAAGAAGATCTGTTTGCACCCATTTGGCACAGCGCCAGGAACCGATGGGTTTGGCTGTCGATGAGTCTGGTGACAGCTTTTATCGCATCCCGCGTAATAGGTCTTTTCGAACAGACTATCAGTCAATTTGTCGCTTTGGCCGCATTGATGCCTATTGTTGTTGCGATAGGAGGCAATACGGGAAGCCAGACAACGACGCTGGTAGTTAGAGGATTGGCTCTTTCGCAGATAGATGAAGACAACAGGCTGTATTTGATTCGAAAAGAGCTAGGCCTTAGCCTGCTAAACGGTATTGTATGGGGGACTCTTGTAGGAATATTTGCCTATGTTTTTTATGCCAACGAATTGATCTCGTTGGTTCTTATGGTTTCAATGATTTTGACGCTGTTGTTGGCGGCCTTGCTGGGTCTGGCGGTGCCTCTGACATTACAGTCTATGAACCGGGACCCGGCGTTAGGTGCCAGTGTACTGGTTATTGCATTAACTGATAGCATGGGTTTCTTTATTTTTCTTGGCTTGGCATCTTTGCTGCTTTAACTGTCCTAACACCAATTAAATCAGTTTCACTTATATAGGTTTCTATCATGACAAAACATATCGGCATTCTTACAGCAGGTGGTGACAGTCCCGGTCTTAATGCGGCCATCAGGGGGGTAGGCAAGGCTGCTCAGTCCAACTATGACATGCGTGTCATCGGTATCCGGGATGGTTTTCGTGGACTGGTTGAAAATCGCACCGTCAGCCTTGAAGGGGATGTTCTATCCGGTATTCTCACTGTTGGAGGCACTATTCTCGGCACGAGTCGTGACAAGCCTCACAAAATGAAGATCGCCGGGAAGAACCAGGATATGACCGATGTCATTGTTGAAAATTATCAGGCCAATCATCTTGATACCTTGGTTTGTATTGGAGGGGGTGGTACCCAGAAAAATGCCCTGCAGCTGAAAAACAAGGGGCTTAATGTCATCACCATGCCGAAAACCATTGATAATGATGTTGGACTGACTGATGTTACTTTCGGTTTTGATACAGCGCTTGGTATTGCCACAGATGCCATCGATCGATTACACAGTACCGCACACAGCCACCACCGGATTATTGTAGTCGAGATTATGGGGCACCGTGCAGGTTGGCTGGCTCTGGGTTCTGGTATTGCTGGTGGCGCGGATGTGATTCTGTTACCGGAAATCCCTTACCAGCTTGATAAAGTGGCAGGTTCGATTACTCAGCGAGTCAAACACGGTAAAAACTTCAGCATAGTGGCTGTCGCAGAGGGTGCGATGTCGGTCGAAGATGCTGTTGTGGTCAATGGCCTGAAAAAGCGAATTGCCGATGCTGAAGCAGCCAATGATCGCAAGGCAAGAAAACTGGCTAAATCTGAACTGCGAAAACTGGAAGCTCAGCATGCAGATCACACACTTCAATTGGCAAGACAACTGGAAGAAATGACTGGGCTGGAATCACGGCCTACCATCCTCGGTCATCTTCAGCGTGGCGGCACTCCTTCGGCAGCTGACAGGTTGTTGGCAACACGTCTGGGTACGGCATGTGCAGATTTAATTAACGATGAAGTCAGTGGTGTGATGGTGGCAGCCAGAGGGGAAGGTACTGAAGCTGTTCCTCTTGAGAAAGTGTCCGGAAACAAAAAGCTGGTACCTCTGGATCATCCCTGGATAGAAAGTGCCAGGCGTGTTGGTGTTTCGCTCGGGGACTAAGGGGCAGATCATCTTCTAGGTTTGCATTAGAACATGAAATAAACTCTACCCGTGCAAGATATTGGTCAATAATTTTATTTGTACATTTTGTTAGTTGGGTTGGTACGTTGCAATACTTCCGAAACCAAAAAGATATTCTTTGACTCAACCGGTACCAGTCTTTTAGAAAGGCTTGGATACTTTTTTCTGATAATACGTATATGTCGGGTAACACGCTTGTTGTCATAAGCCAGAATAATCAGGCCTAAACTTATCAGTAGCAAACCAAGCGGTATAGGTAAAGGAGTGATAACGATACCCAGCAGAATACAGATTATTGAGAGGATAATGCGGATCAGGGATTTCATGACAGCGCAATGTTCACAGTAATATGTGACAGTCAGGTGACTGTAATCCGGTTAATTTATTTTCCAACGCATCAGTTTATTTATAATCCGCTTCAATATTTCAAAATTCATAAACACCGGGACTGATAATATGTACAGCAACAGAAAGCTTGTTATTCTGGATGCTGATGGCACGACCATAGATGCGTTTCAGGCAATTGATCAAACCTTTGCCAGGCATGATATGAAACTGGGTGATTTAAGTCGCTTCCAGAAAAGACATAATCTGTTCAAATATATTGGAGGAATAAAGGAATCCCCCAAGAACCTGCGCAAGCAACTCAGGCGTGTGGAACGTAACAAGCTTATTGAAACGCTAACCAGTGTTTACAGGGAAGCTGCGGTTTTATATCCAGGTATGAAGGATATGATGCAGGCCTTGATAAAATCAGAAGAAGTGATTGTTGGTGTGGTTACCCGAAATATTACTTCTGATCCCGTTGAAACATTGAGATGTTTGTTTGAAAGAGAAAGCATTAATGTCACGGAGCTGGATTTTCTTGTGCACATTCCATTACGTGAAAAAAAGACTGATACCTTCCGTAAATTAAGGGAGGAGTACCTGGTCAACCCGGCTTTGTGTTTTGTTTGTGGAGATGAATACAAGGATTATCTGTCTGCTATTTCAACTGGAATGAATCCATTTATGGCCTCTTATGGATTCGAGAGTTTTGAGCGGTTGACAGATAAATATGAGATACCGCAGGAAGTTATTTCACAAACACCAGAATCTTTATCAGCACGATTATTTCATGCCCTATCGATGAAAGGAACTTAACATGTGGCTTAAAGAGCGCTTGCAGCAAAAACAGAATTATCTCAGTACAGGCTTTCTCAATGAAACACAGGGAAAAAGCCAGTGCCAGATTAACAAGGAAGGACAGGCTGGCAAAACAGTCAAGGTATATGAGGGCAAATTGCAGGCAGTCAATGATATGCTGCGCTGCCTCAAGAAAGCCGAAGTCCATACTGATGTCAGGGGATGCCTGGAAGAGCTCAGGCAAAATTGGTCAAAGCTGCCAGAGCCTTCTCTATTATGGACTGTCTATAAATCTGCTGGCATTGAAGAAATCGAAAATGCCATTGAGCAGGTTTTATGTGAAAGTACGGCTTAAGAATTATTAACAAAATATTAACTTCATATTTCCAGAGTATTTCATCGGTATGATGGTGCACCCTGTTGAGTAATATTTGTGTCACGAATACTGGCTATCTTTTTCGTGTAAGCAAGATAGCGAAGATGGCCTGACAGTGATAGACGTTGATGCATTATTAAAAAAATACATACCCGATGAAGGCAAGAAAAACAGGACGATTTTCAAGGCCACGGCCAAGCTGCTGAAAAAAATTCTGCATCAGGAAGAAATAAACAGCTTTATTAAAACCAACCGTCATCTTGAAGGCTTTGAATTCAATGATGCAGTACTGGATCATTTTGATTTCAGTTTTTCGGTTTCCAATCGAGACCGTGCGCGAATCCCTGATCAGGGTCGGCTGTTAATTGTTGCCAATCATCCCATTGGTTCACTCGATGGCCTGGCCTTGCTCAAATTGGTCTCTGAAATACGTTCAGACGTAAAAATTGTAGCCAATAGCCTGTTAAGCCAGATTCACCCTTTAAAAGAGCTGTTTTACTCGGTTGATATCCTTTCCAGTAAATCGGTGCATAAGGATGCCCTTAAGGAAATCAGAAAAGACCTGGAAAATGAGAAAGCAGTCATCATGTTTCCTACCGGCGAGGTGTCTCGGGCAAGGCCCAGTGGCGTTCGTGATGGAAAATGGAAAACAGGTTTTCTTTACCTGGCAAAGAAAACCGGGTCGCCTGTTTTGCCTGTTTATGTAAATGCCAAGAATTCAGCCCTGTTTTACAGCCTCTCCAGTTTGTACAAGCCCTTGGGTACCGTCATGCTGGTTAATGAAATGTTCAACAAGCATGACAAGGAAATCGCATTTAGAATCGGTAACCCAGTGCCCTGGGAATCGATAGAAAAACTTGACCTGTCCAAAAAGGCAATCGCAAAGAAAATGCGCAAACAGGTCTATATGCTGGCTAAAAAGAGAAAACGTGAACTGTTTGATACCGTTGAAAATGTTGTTCACCCTGCCAAGAGTCGTTTGATACGCAAAGAGTTGATGGCTTCTGAATTGATTGGTGAAACCAGCGATGGCAAACAGATATACCTGTTCGACTATCAGTCAAATTCCAGTGTCATGCGCGAAGTAGGCCGTCTTCGTGAAATTTCTTTTCGCATGGTACGGGAAGGGACAGGCACTTCAATCGATCTGGATGAATATGATCGTTATTACCGTCACCTGATTTTATGGGATGACAAGGAACTGGAAATCGTTGGTTCCTACCGAATCGGTAAAGCCAAGAAAATTCTCAATGAAAAAGGTCAGCAAGGTTTATATAGCAACACCCTGTTTGACTATGACAAAAGCCTGCTGTCATACCTGGAAAACTCGATAGAACTGGGCCGAAGCTTTATCCAGCCCAGATATTGGGGAAAACGCAGTCTCGATTATCTCTGGTATGGCATTGGGGCCTATCTGTTGAAACATCCCGAAATCCGCTACATGTTCGGGCCGGTTTCCCTGAGTGCTTCCTATCCTGAAAAGGCCAAGCAATTGATCGGTAGTTTTTACGGCCAGTTGTTCGGTAATAAAAGCAAGCTCGCTAGTGCCCGTAATCCTTACAGGGTAGAGCATAATAAAAAATTGGATCAATACGCACCACTCGACAATGAGCATGATTACAAACCCGCGTTTTCTGAACTGAAAAGTGATCTGGATAAGCTGGGTGTGCGTGTGCCAACACTTTACAAGCAGTATGTTGAACTTTGCCATCCTGGCGGCTGTCAGTTTCTGGGTTTCAACAAGGATGCCAATTTCTCAGACTGTATCGATGCCCTGATTCTGGTTGATCTTGAAAAGGTCAAAATGAAAAAACGTGATCGTTACATCAATAGCCATAACAACAATAAAGACAAGAGCGCAGCCTGATCATGTCAGAGAAGATGCTGAATATCTTGATGATATCCGATGTGTTTTCCCCCGGGTTAATGGTGTGTCAACTTCAATACAGACCTTTACAGAAAGCCTGCTGGCAGAAGGTCACGAGGTAACGCTTATTGCACCTGAATATCCGCAACAACATCTGGCCGACTTTCCGATCATCAGAATACCTTCCAGAAAGCTGCCATTCGATCCCGAAGATCGTCTGATGAGTAAGCGAAAAATCAGCAAGCTGCTGGTGCAACTGGAAACCCAGCAATTTGATATCCTGCATATACAGACGCCGTTTGTAGCGCATTACGCCGGTATCTACCTGGCAAAAAAACTCGGTATTCCCTGCGTGGTTTCATATCACACATACTTTGAAGCCTATTTCGAGAAGTACCTGCCCTGGCTGCCTTCCGGTTTATTACGAAAGGTTGCCAGAAAATTTTCAGCCTCACAGTGCAACCAGGTCAATGGTATTATCTCACCATCAAGCCAGATGCTGGGCAAGCTTCGTGATTATGGCGCTGAATCTGAAGCAGCTGTTATTCCAACCGGACTTAAGCTTGAGCAATATCAGTATGAAGGCGAGTCAAGCTTTCGCAGTAACTACAATATTGATGAAGACGACCAGGTCCTGCTTTATGTTGGCAGGGTTGCACACGAAAAAAATATTCCTTTTCTGATTGATGTCTTCGCGGAAATTGTTGAAGCCAAAAATGATGTGAAGTTTGTCATCGCCGGTGAAGGGCCGGCGATGAAAACATTGCAAAACCGCGTTGAAGTTCTCGAGCTTGAAGAGCAGGTTATTTTCGTCGGTTATCTCGACCGGGAAACAGAACTTGTAGACTGCTACCAGAGTGCAGACATTTTTGTGTTTTCTTCCGAAACAGAAACCCAGGGCCTGGTATTGCTGGAAGCGATGGCATGCAACCTTCCGGTGGTCTCCGTTGCCAGCATGGGAAGCAAGGACGTTTTGATTGAAGGCGAAGGCTGCCTTATCTCGAAGCTGGATACCGAAGACTTTTCACAAAAGGTATTAAGTCTGCTTACAGATCCGTCATACGCGACACAACTTGCAGAAGCAGGAAGAACATATGTCAGTCAATGGTCAACCGAAGACAAGGCCAAGGACTTGCTGGGTTTTTATCATGCAACGATTTCAGGTTTTCACCATAAACCTTTACCCGCAACTGATGAGGTATTGCCTGAGTGAATAGTGATGAGCTAAAAGAATCAATGGATGCGGTTCTCCATCCGGAATGGATGCAACAGACTCTCGATGACAGTCCTCATCCGGAAAATACCAAGTGTCAGAAACATCGTAGTATCTGGATTTCAGATGTGCACCTCGGAACAAAAGGGGCAAAAGCTGAATACCTCAGTGACTTTTTAAAGCACAATGACTGTGAAACACTCTACCTGGTGGGCGACATCATTGATGGCTGGCGAATGAAGCGCAAGGCTTACTGGCCCCAGGCGCATATCAATGTCATACGAAGGATTCTGACGCGTTCAAAACGCGGCACAAAAGTGGTGTATGTGACAGGAAATCATGATGATTTTCTCAGGCGATATTCCGGTATGACCTTTGGTAATATTTATCTGGTTGACGAATATGTGCATGAAACGCCCGATGGTAAGAAATACTGGGTTATTCATGGCGATGCTTTTGACGGTGTTGTCTGTAACCAGAAATGGCTGGCCATGGTAGGTGACTGGGCCTACGAAACTGTCTTGAAATTGAATGTGCTCTTCAATCGAGCGCGTCATGCCCTGGGAATGGATTACTGGTCGCTGTCAGCCTACCTAAAATATAAGGTTAAAAAGGCAGTCAATTTTATCAGTGATTTTGAAAATACTCTGGCGGATGAATGTGAAAAGCGAGGTATGCAGGGTGTTATCTGTGGGCATATCCACCATCCGGAAGTCACCAAAATTGGAGATGTGCAGTATGGCAATAGTGGCGACTGGGTAGAGTCTTGCAGTGCACTGGTCGAGAGTTTCGATGGCAGCCTGAATATCGTGCGCTGGACAGAAAGCAGTAATCCCGTCGCTGTCGAAAAACAGCCCGGCAAAGCAGGCAAGGTGGCACAGGCGGCATGAAGTTAATATTGGCTACAGATGCATGGGGGCCTCAGGTCAATGGCGTGGTGACAACACTGACCCAGATGGTCGAGGGTATAAAAAGTATGGGCCATGAAGTCGAAGTTATAGCGACAGGTGATTATCCCGCGATACCCATGCCTACATACCCTGAGATCAAGATTTCCATCTGGATGAAAGGACTGAAAAAACGTATTGAGAAATTTGCACCTGATGCGATACATATCGCTACCGAGGGACCTATCGGTCAACTGGTGCGCAAGCATTGCCTGAAACAGGGTTATGCTTTTACAACTTCATTTCATACGCGTTTCCCTGAATATATTCGCGAGCGTTTGCCGGTTCCCCTTGAATGGACCTATCCGTTTGTACGCAGCTTTCATCGCCCGGCATTCAGAACGCTTGCGCCAACCGGGGCGCTGGTTGAAGAGTTAAGGCAGAGAGGCTTTCAGCATATGGAAGTCTGGGGCAGGGGGGTCGATACTGATCTTTTTACACCGGAAAGAAAAATTGATCTGGGGTATCCCGGCCCGATACTTTTGAGTGTTGGTCGTGTTGCTCCAGAAAAAAACCTCAAGGTTTTTCTGGATCTTGAGGTCGAAGGTACCAAGGTAGTCGTCGGTGATGGTCCTGCACTTAATGAATTGCGGGAACTTTACCCTGATGTAGTTTTTGCCGGTGTTAAACGCGGTGAATCTTTGGCGCAATATTTTGCCTCTGCAGATGTTTTTGTGTTTCCTTCCCTGACAGATACATTTGGGCTGGTGATGCTCGAAGCAAATGCCTGTGGTACCCCTGTTGCCGCGTTTCCTGTCACCGGCCCGGTTGATGTGCTGCAGGAGGGTGTAACTGGCTGTATGCGCGAAGACCTGTCAGAGGCTATAAGTGAGGCACTGAAGTTAAAGCGGCAGGATTGCCGCGAACATGCATTAAAGCGGTCATGGCCTCACATTGTAGAGCAGTTTTTAAGAGCTTTGGTGCCGCTGCATTCTGACAAGAAAGATAATATGGATAAAGCCCAGGTAAGTTAGAGAATCTTTTGGGAAGGTTACGTTTTAAGCTTGAGGTTGTAATTTAACGGCTAAAGTACTCATTACATCTTCCTGTAATGTAGTTTAATTTGCCATTTAAGTGCGATTCAAAAGACTTCTTCAATCCATAGTGGATCTTTTTTTACAGGGAGGACTGCAACTACAAAGGCCTCATCGTCTTTGATGAAGTAGTAAATTGCATATGGAAAACGCTTTGCATACATACAATGAAAACCCTGGATGGTTTTATGGATACCTGCATAGATTACACAGTTAACCTAGGAGACTAAGGTTCTTGCTCATTGAGACTCGCATTTTCTTGTTACATAAAGTAGCGACTTGCAACTTTCTTCGTTATACCGATTTTACGAAGGTAAATATCAATGACAGTCGTTACAAAGCAGACAAAAGGAAATACACTCCGAAATTAGACTGCAACGCTGGAATTTGCTTAATTTCGAACATAAGACCTTTAGTCTTATCAGGTTAAGTAATAAAACTGTAAATAGTTTTTGAGAATATAACCCTGCTTCCAAGGATGGTCGCACCAACCAGACTAGTATAAGGATATCGCTCGATATTCCGAGCCCTTATTAACCTCAATAGTTTGCTTTGAGGTTTTTTTTCGCCGAAAGAATAACTGAATGGTATTTATTATCGTTTCACCGAAAAACATAACGGCTCTGTTTGACTGGTTCAAATTGAATCAATGAAGAAATGATGTTTATATTTCGTAAAAGTGACAAACATAATCTGGAGTAAAAATTGAAGCCGAGTCACCACATCACTAACCGTTGGCTTGTTGTGCTTGGATCATTGCTAATCCAGCTCAGCCTGGGGGCAATTTATGCATGGTCTGTTTTTACTCCAGACCTTCGCAATGCAGGCTGGAGCAAAGTAGATACTCAGATTGTTTTTGCTGTTGGCCTAGTCACATTTGCAGTCATTATGGTTTTTGCAGGCCGTAGCATGTCACGGCTTGGACCGCGCAAACTTGCCGCTGCTGGAGGCGTGACATTGGGGGTAGGCTACATATTGGCAGGCCTTTTTGGAGGCACGAACTTCTGGTCTGTCAGTATAGGAATCGGCCTGATTGGTGGAGCAGGCATTGGCCTGGGGTATGTGGTGCCAATTGCTGTGGGAATGCGCTGGTTTCCAGACAAAAAAGGCCTGATTACGGGCCTTGCTGTGGCTGGTTTTGGTTTTGGCGCCATGGGCTGGGTTAAAATGGCTGGCACCTGGGGAAATCTTATTGAACTGTATGGGTTGTCGGTCACATTTATCATCTATGGCTGCGCATTTGCTACCCTGATATTGATCGGCAGTATCTGGATGGTTATGCCTCCAAAAGGCTGGAAGCCGGAAGGCTTTGTAGATAACACTGCGGCAGCAGTAAAAGGAATACAGAATTTCACAGTTCAGGAAATGTTGCGTACCCCTCAGTTCTATTTGATATTCTTGACTTTTGCAGTCAGTGCTGGAGCGGGGTTGATGTCGATTGGTCTGATGAAGCTCTACCCAATGGAAGCTCTACAGTCGAATGGTTATAGCCCGCTGGAAGCAAGTGCAATCGCAGGCACTGCCATGGCCGTGTTTTTCAGCCTTGCCAACGGAGTTGGTCGTATTGTATGGGGCATGCTAAGTGATGTGATAGGCCGACGTAAATCAGTTGCAGTCATGACCATAACCCAGGCCTTTGTTCTCTTTTCATTTACCAGCATGGCGGGGAATGAATATCTGCTGTACATTGGCGCCATGCTCATAGGTTTTAATTTCGGTGGCAACTTTGCTTTGTTTCCAACACTGACTGCTGATGTCTTTGGTAACGACCGAATAGGACAAAACTACCCCTTGATTTTTCTATCATACGGTGTTGGGGGTATTGCCGGGCCTTTACTGGGTGGCATCCTGGGTGATATGGGTAACTTCCCACTTGCTTTTTCAATCTGTGGAGTCGCCTGTTTGGTTGGCGCAATTTTTATAATGCTGGTCAGAAAACCTGACTATGATGAGGCTCTTCGTCCAGCAAGTGTCCATGGGTTCATGCACCAAATGCACTTTGAGCATCTTGAAAATATCATCGAGTACTCCGCACATCCAGAGCATTTTAAACGGGTCGAAGCTACTCAGGAAGATGATCAACGCAAAGCGGGGTGATTAAGATTTGATGATTATGTTGAGGAAGTACTGTTTAGGCCAAGATTAATGAATTTGAACAAATTGATCGAACTTGACCATTTTTAGAATATCTAAAACTTGATCGGAAGGTGATTTAATAATAACCGGGAAGCCAGTTTTATTATGAAGTATTAATTGCTTGAGGATACCTAGGGAATCAATATCGAGGCCATATACATTAGAAAAATCTATTTCAAAATAGTTTTCTCCAAAAGGGAATTTCAAAAAAGTTTTTTCAAATTCATCATCAATGATATGCCCTGCAACAATTTCAACCGTATCTGGGCTTATCTTTTTGTATACACAGTTTTTCTTTACACTCATACAGACAACTGTCGAAACTTCTATTCTTTGATTTCTTTCATAACACCGCGCTTAAATAACCATTCAGAAAAACTATCAGGGGTATTTGATTGATCGGGGTTGGTATATAGGTTTTTATAATGTTCGTAAGAGGTAACAAGAAATGATCGGTCGACAGGAGACATTTTCTTCCACAATTTTCTGATACCCTTTCTCATGACCATCAAACTCAGTAGTTGCAAATACCATTTATTTAATAGCATCGAAACTATAGATGATATAAATTACAGATACGTTACTCTGAATTTTATTAACAAACAGCTGAGCCTATGAAATCGAGTAATTCAAATTATACTATTGTCTGCTATAGTCGACGTCCTTCCGTATGAACGCTCAAAAAATGAACCTACTGACTTCCGCTTTTATCACAACTCAGCTAGTTGCGGTCTTTAGCTGAATGACCGCTTCCAGGAAGCAGTCGTTCGTAAGCCAGTGATGACTGACTCCAACTGCTTGCGGTTTCAACCGGTCGATGCAACACATTGGTTAAATCGTTCTGCTGGTGTTTCAAAGTCTAGCGTCTTTCTGGGTCGTTCGTTTAGTCTTCGTGCTACGGCATTTAACTTTGCTTGTGAGTGAACCGACAAGTCTGTTCCTTTGGGAAAGTACTGTCTTAACAGGCCATTGGTATTTTCATTGGAACCACGCTGCCAGGGGTTTTGAGGATCGCAAAAATACACTTTGATATCTGTCGCCAGGGTAAAGCGTTTATGAGCTGCCATTTCTTTACCTCTATCCCAGGTTAATGATTTATAGAGTTCCTGGGGTAACTTATGCGCATGTTTGATCAGTGCATTGATAACAGTTTCAGTTTCTTTGTTATCAACCTTAACCAGCATGACATAGCGCGTATGACGTTCAACGAGTGTGGCGATTTGAGTATTGTTACTCCCCATAATCAGATCGCCTTCCCAATGACCAGGAACGGCCCGATCTTCAACTGATGCAGGACGTTCACTGATCGAAACAGCCTCTGTAATTTGACCATGATCAGACGTTTTTTGAGTATGGTGTCGTGAACGTCGCATGGCGCGTGTTCGCCTTAAATGCTGCAACAATTCCTTTTTTAAGGCGCCACGGGCTTGTATATAAAGACTGCGATAGATCGTTTCGTGTGACACCTGATAGCTCTCATCCTCGAGATAGGTCTGCTTCAGCCAGCCCGGCAATCTGCTCTGGCGACCACTCCGACTGAAGTTTTTGAGCCACAATATGTGCCAGTGGTCGATGCACAACCAGTTTACAGATTTTGGGACGATGTGCACGATCCCATGCAGATTTATCAGCCTGACTGGCTCGATATTTTTGTCAATCCGCCATTGCGGGTAATTTCACGACTTATCGATGAAGGCGCGCGGCTTAATGAGGTTGCAATTGCCCGCAGCGATTGGCCTGGAGCTATGCCGCGAGATATTTCTTCTCGTTCTGATAAAGAAAGACAGCGAGAGGATCGATGACGTGGAGCGGGCCGAATGCCGCCGGTCTCAGCGATAATGCGCTCAATAGATGAATGCTATCGGTCAAATAGCCTGGCAATAGACCCAGTGTTTCGCCTTTCTGCCAGCGATCCCACATCTTGGATTTTTGTTCTTCGGTATAATAAATCCTTGGTCGCTTTTCATGCTCAACATCCTCCTCTCTATAACTAGAGATTAGGTGTTGCATCGACCGATTGAGACCACACCACAGAGCAGCCTGATGGGTTTCTGTAGTTGCCAGCAATAATCTGACTGCTAATAACCTGAAACCTGCCGGTGACTGACCGCTTTCCTAAAAATGCTCGTAGTCGGTGGAAAAGAGCAACGACCGGATTG
>CAWDGV010000009.1:0-178550 GCA_963801985.1 uncultured Gammaproteobacteria bacterium | reverse complement strand
AGGTGATCTCGAAAACCTATGGTCTATCGGGTGCTGCACAGGGTCACTCGATCAGTCGTATAGACACCAGTAATAACGTCGCTCTCAATGGCGCACGTATCGAGAGTGATGAAGATGTGGTGATTCGCGCTGGTTATAATAATGTGCTGGATGCTGATGCCGAAACCCGTTTATATAATAGAACGGCACTGCCGGTAGAGACTGATCCGGATGCTGATGCCAGCATCACCCAGGATAATCGAATTACAATCGCAGCTTACGTTCCTGCTGTAGGTACAGCACCAACGGGTTCGTCTTCGGATGACCAGATAAACCGTGCAGCCATTGCAACGATAAAGGATATCTATCTCCAGTCGGGTGATGGTACGCATACTACCCGTGGCTATGGTCGAGGCACTGATCTGTACCGTGAATTGATCTCGAATGCGGCCGAACTCTTCGGTGCCAATATCAGTCTGGATATTACTGGCGGTTCAACAACCGACATTTCCAAATCGGGCGTGACAGTCGATGGCACGTTGTTCGCTGGCACGCATTATAAGCAACTGCTACATATCGATAGCACTGGTGCTATCACCTTGCAGTCCGAAGGCATGGCTGATCCCAGCTATCGTTATGGCGTCGATTTAGCTCGAAATATTCAGGAAAAAATCAATGCACTGCAAGCGCTTTATGATGAGTACAAAGACGATAACCCTGACATTGCCAATGGATTCAAGGCTGATATTGATATCCTGAATGCCAAAAAGTCTCAGTTGGGTGTTGGTGCTACGGCTGATTTTATCGACATTCAGCCTGCAGCTGCCTACACCGGAAATATCTTTACCACGGGGGACTCCCTTTCTGGAAGTGGTGAACTGATTGCCCCCGGTGACGCTCGAATTGAGATTCTCAATGACTCAACAAAGTTTGTAAATATTGGTTACTTTCCTGATTTATTGCCAACACTCTATGTTCCAGATGACTTGAATGGAACTGTTACTTTAAATGGTGTGCGTGTCAGCACCAAGGAAGAGATCGACGCGATCAATCAGCACGATGTGGCATCTGGCTTCACTGCAGGTAAAATTCGTGATAGGCAGACTTCTGATGACCCTGTCATTCTGGTTAGAAATACCTACGAAGATCCGGTTAATCTCAATGCCCTGAATCCTGAGATTCACATAGATGGCGATATCAGTAACCTGCGAGGGCTGGTCAAAATCGACAGTACGGGTTCGATTCAAATTGCTTCCAAGGTTTATGCCAAGACTATCGATATCAAGACCAAGGGAGACTTTATACAGCAGTTTACCGTTGGCTTTACCCATACTGGCGGTGATCCGACCTATAACATTCCTCATGGAAAGGCGGGAGAGCCAGCCGAGGTTTATCGCACAATACGTAACAGGTTTACTGGCGCGCTGGAGAATAATGCGCTCGTTCCTTACACTATGGACCTCTATTATGAGGATGAAGCCAAGGATGAGCACCCGAACACATCACGATCCGCAAGTGGGGGTTGGACGAGAGACTCTTATAGTGACACTGCCAGCCTCAATGCGGCCTCATCTACCATCGCTGGTAATAATGTCTTTATTAGCGGCGAGCGTTTGAATATTAACAGTCTTATTCAAAGTGGCTTGCCGGACTTTAACCTGACGATTTCTCAAGCCAAGGCTAATGCTGCAGTTTCAGCCAATGGTGGCTGGGTGCAACTGGATATGCGGGAAAATGGTCAGTTGGTCGATCCATTGTTCCAGCCGAAAATTCGTTGGCAGAACAACCAGATTGAATTGCAGAGCCTGGCAGTAGGCGGTGGCTACATGCAGCTTTACGGCGATATTTTTAGCACCGGACATGGCAAGTTAAAGGTATTGGATGGTTATGGACGTATCAACGTCACCAACAGCTCAAACTATAATCTTGCAGTGAACCGACTTGACACCGGTCCCGGTGTTGCAGGAAAGATCAAGATAACCGACACCAGTACCAAGTTTAATGGTAAACCGCTGATAACGACGATTACGCGTGATGGTGGTAGCGTGTCAGCCACCTATGAGAATATGAACTGGGCTGATGGCCGTCATCCATTGGTAACAGACGAACTTACCAGGACCGCAGAATACAATCCTCGTGCAGGTCGCCGATTGCACTGGTTTAATGCTGAAACATTCCGTTTCACTGAATATGAAATCTATACCAAGTCTTGTCTTTTAGATTGTGATCTTGGTCCAGTTGCAGACTGGTTATCATCGAATCCTGGAGATGTAACGGGCGGTGATGTTACTTTTACAGCTAACCCACGGCCATATGGTGAATGGCTGGCTGACGATCCTTCTTCAAGAACAGATTCTTACATTCTTGACTTTGACCGGTACCGTTCGAGCACAATAGATTCCGGTGTTTATCGTACACCTGGCAGTGATTACCGCTCTGGTGTTGCCGGTGCGAATGAAAACCTTCGCTCACGAAGAGACTGGGCCTGGACGGAGTACAATTACTACGATCATAGCCTCTATGCCTCGGTTCCCATTCAGATCGAGTTCACCGGTCATGATACGGGTTTGTTGAATGTCAATGCCGGTGTTCACAATCTCTCACTCAATGGCGCAGTGCGTAACCTGACTGGAGATACCAATTTCACCGCAAATAACATCAGTGCCGATAGTGCAGTGGTTGTGAATGCACTGAATCTCAACTTGGTAGCGAACGCTGGCAGCATTGGTACGCCTTCTCTTGATTTTGACACCTCGGCTTACCTGAAAACCAACTTGCGCAACGGTGGCATGCTGGATGCGACAGCCACTGGTGGTATTGCAATTTGGGAACAGGATGGTGATCTGGTTATCAAGCAAGCGGTTGCAGGCGAGATTGTCAATCTCAAGGCTGATGGCGACTTGATTGATCAGTCGGCAGGGCCGGCTGTGTCGGGTAGCAGTATTCGTTTGCAATCGGTAAATGGATCCATCGGAGCTGGATCTGCAATGTTGGTAGATACGACTTCGGTGAACGGTAATATTGGAGCACAGGCAGCCAGGTCGATCTCACTGATTGAGGATGATGGCGATCTTCGCCTGCATAGCGTTGCGTCATTATCGGGTGCAGCGGATGTGTCCCTGGTTGCCAGCAATGGCAACATCATTGATGACAACAGTGCGTCGAAGGTCGATATAGAAACCAAAGCTTCATTACTGGCCGTGGCTGATCGTGCGGGTTTGCGTGGACAGGCGGCAGTAGACAGTGAAGAAAATACCGTAAAGGGGTATAACCAGGCCAAACAACAGGACTATCTACGTTACTGGCAGATGCGTAATGTACAGGAAGATGGCAATGGTGGTTATGTCGCTGATGCTTACAGTGCCAGTTACCAGTACCAGTTAAGCAACTCGGATATTGCTTCATTAAAGGCCGATCGAGGCTGGACAGACCTGCAGGTTGATCAGTTCGAGTCCCGCCAGACGGCACTCTATCATGGGGCACATCAGGAATTCGGCAGTCAGGCTTATAATGATCAGTTCAGCTATGACGTTATGAGTCAGGATAATGCTACCTACCTGCAACTGATTGCCGGCAGTAGCTGGAGCGATTCGCAGATCACCAACCGCGTGGCGGCAGGTATCTTCAAGGATACTGCTGATACTGAAGTGTTGATTGAAGAGGCTAACGTTACCGGTCGCAATATTGCTCTGACAGCCGCCAGTGGTGGCATTGGTATTGAAAAATCGTCGCGTACCATCAGCTTTGTTGATCCTGATGCTTGGACAGAAGATGAGCGACTGGCACTTGCTGCGGCTGACCGTAAAGATGTGACTATCGATTACGACAACAGGTCGATTACTGTTCGCCAGAAAGATGATGTCGATGTCACACTGTTGAATAAAGGCGAGCTAACCGCGTCAGCTGATTCTGATATCTATATCGGTTCCGAACACGATATGCGTATCAAACAGGTTAATGCACCTGCCAGCAATGAGGTCAGAATCAAGACCAGTCGCGCTTTGATTAATGTTGCTACTACAGGAACGGCTGCGGTGAGTGGTCGAGATGTGACATTGGAGGCAGGCGGTGCCGATCTTGGGGCAGGCGCAACACCTTTCCTCGTCAATGTTGCTGGTAACCTGACGGCACGTGCCAGTGGCGATCTGTTCATCAATAATACAGCGGGCGACCTTCGTATTGAGCAGGTTTATGCCGGTACCTGGCAAAGCTAACGTCAGTGGCTGGTATTCTGGAAGATCCGCTTAACCATAATCTGGTTACCGATATCCGGGCTGATCAGATATGGCTCACCGCTGCCACGACTATTGGTGAAAGTGATGTCACCGGGCTGAATGCTCTTGATATCGGTAGCGGCCCACTTGGCTGGGTCGATTTGAGTGCGCCTGATGGTATCAATGTGTACAGCCCTTCAACGCAGGTTAATTTGCGCGATATCAGTGTCAGCAATGGTGACTTCAGCATGACCTCTTTTGCTAATAGCATTGGTGTTGTTGGTACGCTAAGCGCTTCCGGTAATGTGCGTCTGCAAGCTGCTGAGGCAATTTTAGTCGATTCCAATAGTCGAATAGAGAGTGTAAATGGAAATGTCGATATCATGTCCAGCGGCTATCGACAGGTAACCTCTTTTGATCCTCTGGTTCCGGCAGATCCGACTCAATACGGTCTGAAAATGGATGCAGGCGCATCGATTCAAGCAGTCATAGGTGAAGTCAGCATTAACACTGCCTTTGATCTTTATGCTGGTGGAGCGAGTATCATCGCGGGTGGTGCGATGCAATTGGATTCTGCAGGCATAACACTTACCCATGTCACCAGTGGAGGTTCGGCCAATGTCAATGCTGGCAGTGGCGGCATTACACTGAATGGTCTCTTCCAGGCTGCTAATGACATTGTCTTCGACAGTGTTGGCGATATTCTTGGCAGTGGTAATGATCTTCATTTGATTGGCGGGAACCTGACACTAACGAGCAGTGCCGGCTCAGTTGGTAGTCCAGTGCAGACTCTGGTGGGTGACAGTAACGGCAAGGTGAATATTGCGGCCAACGATGGTGTTTACTATGAAGAACGGCAGGTGCCCTGTTGTCTGACAGCATTACCACGGTAAATGGTTCGATGAACCTGCTAGTCGCTGGTAATGGTGGTTTTGGCAAGCTCACTGCGCCTGATACTGTGCGGGTTGAGGTGTTCGGTAACCAGCTGGATATTGATGCTGACATCATCTTTGATCATCCTGATCGTTCACCAGGCGGGAACACTCAATGTTGTCGTATGTCAGTTTCTGAGACATTACTTGCACAAGCGGACAACATCGTGCTGCCGGAAGTCTTCAACCCTGGTAATGGTGATTTGCATATTTCACTGACCGGTAATGATGGTGGTCTGGCGGATACCTCAAAGGTGCAAACCAGCGGTGGCGGCAAAGTTGTTTTCGACGTTTTTAAGGTCTCAAATTTTGAACTCAGCTTTAATAATGACCTGGTTGCTTTTTATGGTATAGAGGTTGGAGAGATTGGTTTCATCACAACGCCCAACCATCGCATTGCAATCGATAATGTCAATCGCAGCTTGTATGAAGGTGCCACAGCCCAGCTCAACAGTCTGAACAAACCGTTTGATCTGTTACTGTATGCTGAAAATCGCATTGACACTACGGCATTGCCAGTTAATTACAGCCCGAACTACATTGTCAATCAGTTCAGCACTGATAACAGCCTGACACGACTCGAACCTAAACGTGGCACATTGCCAGAGAAAACTTCTGCACGCCTGATTCAGGATATTACATTGCTCGAAACCATGGTGATGAACGATATGATGTCTTGATATCTTACTCGGCAAATGGTCGGACTGTAAGCATTGAGGATGAAGATGAGTTGTTTGATGGGGTCAATGAAGCCAAGTCTGAATCAGACATCCAGATCATTCTGTAATGAAATCAAAAACAGTGAGAAAAGACATTTGAAACTCGGAACTACGTCTTAGCGGGTAGCCTGTTTACGCTGATGCTGCCGGCCTGGGGTGCGCCCTTGCCACGACCGGGAGCAATCCTGGAGCAACAGCGCGAGCAGCGGGAATTCCTGCGTCGCCAGGAGCAACTGGAAAATCCAAAGCAAGTGCCTGAGGATGCTGTCGAGAAACAGCTTGAGCCAGATGATGCAGGCAAGCCTCCGGCCAGTGGGCCAGCTTTTCTGCTCAAACGCGTTGAAACCGGCCCTTCGGCCGTGTTGAGTGACAGTGAAATACAGGCTATCACTTTGAACTATGTTGGACGAACGGTAAAAATCGCGGACCTTTTTGACATGGTTGCTGAGTTTAACAAGGCCTATCAAGCTACGCAGGTTATCGGGGCCAAAGCAGTGCTGCCACCTCAGAAGATCAAGGATGGTGTCGTCGCTGTGACTCTTATCGAGGGCCGTGTCGGAGATGTCAGAGTCGCTGACTTGAAAGATACCCGGTCTGATTTTATTATTGATCGCCTGGTTCTTGAGCCCGGACAACTGGTTTATATGAATAATCTTGAAGACCAGCTGTTCCGTTTCAATACGCTCAATGACATCGACATCCGGGCCGTGCTGAAGCCGGGCGAGGAATTTGGAAGCACTGATTATGAGTTAAGGGCACAGGAACCACCACGTCGCAGTTACAATATATTTACTGACAATGCCAGCACCAGTGATGTTGGTGAAACACGAATCGGCTTTAACTATGTCGATAACAGCCTGACAGGCCGACGCGATGTTTTGGGACTTGGGGCAAACCTGACTGAAGGTTCATACGGCCTTTATGCCTCCTATAATGTTCCGGTTGGTGTCGAAGGTACAAGACTGGGTTTGAGTGCGGATTATTCTGATATCGAGATCATTGGCGGTGCGTTGGATCCGCTGAATGTAACCGGTGATTCCTGGAATGTGGGATTGTTTGTTACCCATCCACTGCATGTGGGACGGGATTATGTACTGAACGGATTCGCCGGTTTCAATGCCAAATCATCCAGCACTGACTTTGATGATGTCACACTTTTTAAAACCAACGTCCGTACCTTTTCTGGCGGTTTCGATGCCGAGGCCTATACTTCGGCCGGTTCCTGGTATACTCGTCAATACCTCACTTATGGACCAAACGGCATGGCTAATGACACCCGTTTCCTTAAGTACAATGGTGAGGGTAGCTGGATGCGAATCCTGGAAAACCAGTGGGTACTGACGCTGCGTGGCAAGGCGCAGCTTGCTGATCAGAAGCTTTTGCCATCATCCGAACAATTCCAGGTCGGTGGTATGTCTACTGTCCGCGGTTATCCGGAAGGATTGTTGATTGGTGATGATGGCTACTTGTTAAGCGCTGAAGCGAGTGTACCCTGGCCAGGCTATCAAAGCCCGGACAATCCTTTTACCGAGCGTATGCGGGCATTGCTCTTTTTCGATCATGGTGGTGCATTTCCATACAAGGGGAATAATGAAGGAACTGATCGTGATGACTTCCTGACCAGTGTCGGCTTTGGTGTGCAGCTCAACCTGGGTGAAAAATTGCAGGGGCGACTGTTAATTGCCCAACCACTTTTTAAGCGAGATGATAACGAAGATGATGTGCGGGTCCATTTCTATCTCCAATCAACACCTTTTTGAATATTAGGTAACTCTTTTACTGGCTGTAGCGGGCTTCCTTATGTGCAAGCCGGTCCTGTTTCAAAAATATACGATCCCTGATAGTCTGAATCTATTCTTCAGCAGGATTTGGGTGGCTTTGATATGTTAAGTAAAAACAGAAGTGGCAATATTTTTTTCACAACATTGCTGTTGATATTTATGATGCTGCTCAATGGCTGTGCGAGTCTCAGTCCAAGAGAGGATTCCGTCAGGGTAAATTTATCAAATCTCAGAATGCTCGAATCAACCCTGTTTGAACAACGCTTTGAAGCCAGTATCCGTGTACAAAACAGAAGTCAGTCTCAACTTGATGTAAAAGGCCTGAGTTTTGATTTATCCCTGAATGGTAAGGATTTCGCCTCAGGCGTCAGTAATTCACACATGAGCATAGCGCCGCTGTCAGAGGGTGTCATTTCGGTTAATCTTACCAGTACATTGTTTAGCCTGATCCGCCAGGTCCACTCCATGCAGGAAATTCAAAACAAACCATTCAGCTATGAATTATATGGCAAAGTCTATACAGACTATGATTTCCTGGGGGTGTCATTTTCTGAAAAGGGTGAGATAGATTTAACAACGCCTGCTGAACAAACTGAAAATACCCCAAAAGCTCAGCCCGATTCGCAGGACTTTTAAGATCCAACTTGACTCTATTGGTGGTGTTACCAGGAAGAGCCGGTCATGGGTTGTACGCTTTTACATCGGCATAACAATCTATGCCCATGAGTTTAGTGGTGGGATGAGGAGCTCAAGTCTGCGAACTGAAACCTTCCAAATCTTTTGGGAAATCAATATCCTTTAAAATTCCAGGGTCCTGGGTGTCGACCAGGATAAGATCCCGGGCATGATCCTTGATCAATCTTTTAGCGCCTTTGTCACCGCTTAATGTGCCTAAGCTGTTCCTCCAATGGGAAGCAAAACCAACCGGGTGCCCCCGCTGTCCCTGGTAGGTGGGAGCGACAATTGATGCGCCATGTCGCAAATGATCTGCAAGCAGTCCAATAGTAGCTGGATTTATCCATGGCATATCAGCTAAAGCAATCAACCAGGCGGTAGACTCGGTAGTGGCATTGATACCTGAGGCCAGACTTGTACCCATGCCTTCGTCAGCATATGGATTCTCAATAGCCTTTAAGCCAATTTCTTCAAAAGCTGTTTTCAGTAAGTCATCATCTTTGCGTATAACGGCAAGCGTATTGGGGAGATGTTCTTGCATTGCCTGGGCTGCAGCAATACAAACAGGAATACCGCCAGGTAAGCGTTGGAGTAATTTTGCATCCCCAAAACGTTTTGAATAACCTGCGGCAAGTAAGATGCCTGTAACCTCAGGCATTTGCGTCAACTCCATATTGAATGTTTTTAAGCGCCATTACGGATGGCTGTCATTTGTGCGATTATCGAAACGGCGATCTCTGCAGGACGTTTACTGCCGATATATAGCCCGGCCGGTCCATGGATGCGTTCAAGTTGTGAGTGTGAATAGCCCAGCGACTGTAAACGTTTCAGGCGTGCCTGTGCCGATCTCCTGGATCCGAGCGCTCCAATATAAAAAGCTTCTGACTCAACAGCGGCGCTTAAAGCCAGGTCATCCTGACGCGGATCATGTGCGACAGTGACGATGGCGGTGCGTACCGGGTTGTTGATATTTATTACTTCATCATCCGGCATTTTTCGGCTGTACTGAACGCCTGCCAGGGGAGATTGGTGAGTATACAAGTCGCGTGGATCACAGATGGTCACCTGGTAATCGAGTTGTAAGGCCATACTTGCCAGGTGTCGTGCCAGTTGACCATCACCGATAATGAGCAACTGCCAGGAAGGTCCGAAAGTCTTAACAACCTCGTTTGCGGATATTTCAAAATCAACACAGGAATTCCCAGGCATAAGATGGGTTTCGCCGCTTTGTAAATTGACGCGACGCGCAACCAGTTCGCCTGCATCCAATTTTGATAGCAATAGATCGATTGCTTCAGGATCATTTAAAGGCTCTACCAGCACTTCAAGGCGACCACCACAAGGCAGGCCCATGCGCGCAGCTTGCTGTTGATCCACTCCAAAATCCAATAGTGTTGGTGCAGAGCCTGAAAACTGCTTATCTTTGAAACGGGTTAAAAGATTCTCTTCTACACAGCCACCGGAAACTGAGCCGACATATTGCCCGCTATCATTCATAGCCATTAGAGAGCCCGGTGACCGTGGTGAGGAACCCCAGGTTCTGAGTACTGTTGCAAGTGCAACCTGCCTGCCTGAATGCTGCCACTGCATAGCCTGGTTCAGGACTTCAATATCATCACCGGGTTTAGTCATAGCCAGCGTTGGTTAAGCAGTTCGCAGCTCGCTGTGTTTCAGGGGAATACGACGAATGCGCTTACCGGTAGCGGCATAAATCGCATTTAATACAGCCGGTGCGGCAACTGCAATAGTCGGTTCGCCAATACCACCCCAGAAACCACCAGAGGGCATGACGATGACTTCTACCTTGGGCATTTCCGAGATCAGCATCGAAGGGTAATTATGGAAATTGTCTTGCTCAACCCGTCCAGCATTTATCGTGCACTCGCCATACAATAATGCTGAAAGGCCAAACACAAACGAGCCTTCAACCTGCGCCTCTATTTGTTGAGGGTTTACTGCATAACCTGGATCAGTCGCTGCAACAATACGCTCAATTTTAAGCTGACCGTTCTTATCTACTGAAACTTCAGCACAGGCAGCAACATAACTGGCAAAGGCTTTGCAGACTGCCAGGCCTCTGTGTATGCCTTCCGGAGCAGGTTTTTCCCAACCGGCCTGTTCAGCAACAGCGTTAAGCACAGCAAGACTTTTTGGTTGATCAGTCATTAATTTACGGCGGAATTCCAAAGGGTCTTTGCCAGCAGCATAGGCCAGTTCATCCATAAAACATTCCATGTAAATGGCATTCTGGTTGACATTCACACCGCGCCAGAAGCCCGGTGGTACAGGTGGATTACGCATGGCGTGTTCAACCAGCAGGTTTGGCACACTGTAGGAAATCGCATGATCGCCTTCGGGGAGCAGTCCCTGAAAGGTGAATATGTCCATGCCGTCTTTCATCCATTGTGGCCTGACCGATGCAAGAATAGATTGACCGGAAATGCGGATATGCAAGCCGGTCAGGTTGCCGGCCTGGTCGAGACCGCCCGTAAGCTTTGCTTTGGTTATCGGGTGGTAGGCACCATGTTGCATATCTTCTTCACGTGTCCACAACAGTTTGACCGGGGTTCCCGGCAGTTGTTTTGCTATTGCAACAGCCTGTTTAACGAAATCATGGAAAGCACCCCGACGACCAAAACCACCCCCCAGGTGAATCTTGTAAACCTCGCATTGTTGCGCTGGCAAACCGGAGGCTTCAGCAGTAGCTTCCAGGGCAGCCTCGCCATTTTGTGTGGGACACCAAACCTCACAGCGGTCACTGGTCCAGCGAGCCGTAGCGTTCATGGGTTCCATGGTGGCATGATTCTGGTAAGGATAGCTGTAGACGGCTTCGATTGTTTTGACGGCGCCCTTGATGGCTGTTTTGGCGTTACCCGCCTGGTTGCCAATGAAGACTTCTTTAGCGCTCAGTCCTTCATCCAGCATCCTGTCGATTGATTCGCTGCTTACTTCGGCATTCGGACCTTCGTCCCAGGTTACCGGCAGGACGTCCAGGGCAGACTTCGCATGCCACCAGGTATCCGCAACCACGGCAACAGCATTCTCTTCAACGGCTACAACAGCCTTTATACCAGGCATGTTTTTGATGGCAGCAGCATCATAGGAGGCAAGCTTTCCACCAAATACCGGACAGGCCTTTATTGCAGCATTCAGCATCCCGGGTAACTGAAGATCAGCGCCAAAGACCTGCTTGCCAGTCAATTTGTCCAATGTATCCAGGCGCTTGAGTGGCTTGCCGATAATCTTCCAGTCTTTGGGATCTTTCAGCTCAACTTCAATGGGGGGTATCAGTTGGGCTGCAGCCGCTGCCACCTTGCCGTAGGTTGTGGTACGGCCAGTAGGTTCATGTTTGATCACACTTGCTGAAACGCTGCATTCTGAAACAGGCACACCCCATTTTTCTGCGGCAGCTTCAATCAGCATCATCCGGGCTACAGCCCCCCCTTTGCGAACGTATTGGTGACTGCCGCGAATACCCTGGCTGCCACCCGTGGAAAAGCTTCCCCAGACCCGGTCGCGGGCCAGGTTCTGTCCGGGTGTGGGATATTCGGTTTTTACTTTAGACCAGTCGCACTCGAGTTCCTCGGCGACCAGTTGCGCAAGACCGGTAAGCGTACCTTGTCCCATTTCTGAACGAGCTATACGAATGATGACGGTGTCATCAGGCTCAATGACAACCCAGGCATTGACTTCTTCGGTTAGATCAGGCGTTGATTCGTCGGTCATGCCAGGGCGCAGGTACATTCCGAGTGAAAGACCAGCCCCTGCAGCTGCGGTTTTGATAAGAAACTCGCGGCGGGAAATATTGACACGTTGTTTAGACATCATGACCTCCCGCGCTTAGTCAGTTCTGCAGCAAGGTGAATGCCACGCCTTACACGGTTAAATGTGCCACAACGACAGATATTGGTGATGCTTGAGTTGATATCAGCATCAGTTGGGTTTGGTTTACTATTGAGCAGCGCAGCTGCGCTCATGATCATGCCAGGCTGGCAGTATCCACATTGTGGTACATCCAGTTCAGCCCAGGCTTTTTGCAATGGGTGATCGCCATTAGGCGAAAGTCCTTCAATAGTGACGATTTTCTGGGTTGGCCTGACAGATATTGCAGGGACCATGCACGAGCGAACGGCATTACCATCGATATGCACTGTACAGGCCCCACAGACTCCAATGCCACAGCTGTATTTTGTTCCCGTTAAACCCAGCTGCTCACGTATCACCCACAGCAATGGCGTCTTGTTATCTACATCGATATCGATGAGTTTTCCGTTAATATTGATTTTGGACATATGCAATACCCTTGAAGAATTCTGTTTGACCACTTCCAAATGACGGGTCAGAGTAAAAGTTAGTTCATTGACAGCTCCAGGTCTACTGAAATCAGCAAATGCAATTTACACGCATGCTTTAAGGTTATAGGAACGATTTTTTTTCTACACTAGGAAGATTGAGAATCACGAAGTTGCAATGAGGCAAATCAGGATAATGAAAAAATCATTCATAAAAATTGTGTTGCTGGTTAATGTTTTATTTTTTCTGTTTTCTTCGCCTGGCTTTTCCCAGACGGTGAAAATTACCCCTTTGGGAAGTCATGATGGTGAGTTCTGTGGCAGGGACAGGGCGATGCTGTTTGAAGATCCCGACGGAACACGCCTGCTGTTCGATGTGGGTCGAACTGTAGCCGGTCCGGATGACCCACGTCTGGGTAAAATTGATGTTGTATTGCTAAGTGGTGTGCATGGCGATCATATCGGTGATAAAAGGATCTCAACTACGGGCAATGGCACCTGTGCAAAGCCGATGACCGAGGTAAGCGTAACGCCAAATACCAATACGGCAGAGATAATTGCCGCAAAAGACGCGCGGGCCTTTGTTGGTGGTGAAATGCACAAACTGCTTGAAAAGAAAGTAGCTCTCGCCGGTGGTTCACCGCAACAGGTGGAAATTTTGCGTTTTGGTGGCGAGCGACAGGCCGGTGGAGTGAAGGTGGCATTAGTGCCGGTTACGCACAGTAATGGCCTGGGCAGTGATTTTCTCAACTCAGAGCTTGCCAAAGAGCTCGAAAAAGACGGGCTGACGGCTTATGTAGGGCCGGATAACGGCTATATTCTGCAATTTTCCAATGGTTTAGTGGTTTATCTTTCAGGCGATAGTGGAATTAGTGCGGAACAGGATGTAACCGTCCGCGGTTTTTATGGTGCAGAATTGGCTATTATCAACGCAGGTGGTATTTACACTTCTGGTCCCAGGGAAGCCGCTTATTCAATTAATGCATTAATCCGACCCAGGGCGGTTATTCCACATCATATGAATGAGGCTGCAACGGAAAATGGAAAAATCCGGGCAGGGTCAAAAACTGCGCATTTCAAAACACTGATTCAAAATATTCCAGTACACATACCCTTAAGCGGCTTGACCATGGAATTTGATGGTGAAGGACAATGTCTATCGGGTTGCTGAAAAATACCAACATTCTTTAAAAATTGCTTTTTATGATGTTAATGGTGGCGAAACCGGTATGACTTTCGCTGGAAAAGACACGACAGGGCAAAAATCACTTTTTGCGACCTGAATACCTGTAAGCCTTGCCGCTTATCTGCGATAATTTCTGCTTCTGTCATTTTCTGAAGCATCATGTCTACACAAGCGCTGTCTATTAACAATCTCTGCAAGACTTATCCTGGTGGTTTGCAGGCACTCAGTGGCATCAATCTTGAGGTTGAACTGGGTGATTTTTTTGCATTGCTGGGACCAAATGGAGCGGGTAAATCGACTGCTATCGGCATTATCAGTTCGCTGGTTAACAAGTCTTCCGGTACGGTCGAGGTTATGGGCTACGATCTGGATAAAGAGCCTGTCAAGGTGAAGCAACAGATTCGGCCTGGTGCCGCAGGAATTTAACTTTAACCAGTTTGAACCTGTGGGGAAATTGTTATTAACCAGGCGGGGTTTTATGGCATCTGCCCCGGCGGGAAGCCTATCGAGCGTGCCGAAAAATACCTGACCAAGCTCGATCTGTGGGACAAGCGTGACACAGGGTCGCGGTCGCTCTCCGGTGGGATGAAACGGCGGCTGATGATTGCCCGGGCGCTGGTGCACGGCCCCGGCTGCTGATTCTCGATGAGCCCACGGCAGGCGTGGATATCGAGATTCGCCGTTCCATGTGGGACTTCCTGCGAGAAATCAACCAGCAGGGTACCACCATTATTCTTACCACCCATTATCTGGAAGAGGCCGAAAGCCTGTGCCGGAATATCGCGATCATCAATTGTGGATCAAATTATCGAAAAATCCGGCATGTCGGCCTTGCTTCGTCGCATGCATACGCGAGGACTTCGTATCTGAGCAGCCTGCAGCCGGTTGATTCATTGCGCGGCCTTGAGGCTTATAACCCGGTCCAGCTTGATGAAACAACCTTGAGTTGAACCTGCATCAGGATACGGATCTGACCCAGATGTTTGCCGATTTGCGGCGGCAAATATTCGCATTTCGAGCTTGCGCAACAAGCAGAACCGCCTGGAACAACTGTTTCTTGAAATGGTGGGTACTGGAGACAAGCCGTGCTAGCGGGTCGGTGAATGGGATGGACTGGATGTATCCGGATAGATACTTCACTCGCCTTCAAAACCATCCTGACCAAGGAAGTCCTGCGCTTTACTGCGTATCTGGATTCAGACGGTTCTGCCTTCGGCAATTACCACGGCCCTGTATTTCATCATCTTTGGCAAACTGATTGGTGAGCAGATTGGTGAAATGGATGGCTTTCCGTTATATCGATTTTATCGTGCCAGGTCTGATTTTGATGTCGGTCATCTCCAATTCCTATGCCAACGTGGTCTCCAGTTTTTACAGCAGCAAATTTCAGCGCCATGTTGAAGAGCTGTTGATAGCACCGGTGCCCAATTCGGTGATTCTTGCCGGATATGTGGGTGGTGGTGTTGTCCGGGGTGTTATCGTCGGTGTTGTCGTCACTTTGGTTTCGATGTTTTTTTCGGACTGGCAGATCCACAGTTACAGCATTACTTTGCTGGTGTTCCTGTTAACCTCGATTCTGTTTGCCATGGCAGGTTTTATCAATGCTATTTACGCCAACAGTTTCGACGATATTTCCATTATTCCAACCTTTGTGTTAACACCTTTGACCTATCTGGGAGGCGTGTTTTATTCGATCAGCATGTTGCCTGAATTCTGGCAGGGTATGTCCATGATCAACCCGGTGTTCTACATGATTAATGCGTTCAGGTATGGATTGCTCGGTACCAGCGATATTCCTGTTGCGATAGCTTTTTTCATTATACTGGCCTTTATTGTGCTGCTGGCATTTGTCAGCCTGCTGTTGCTTAAAAGAGGGGTCGGCATAAAAAGTTAAGCATTGCCTGCCAAGTAATCTATGACCGCAAAAAAAACCACCAGAAAAAAAACAACACGTAAAAAAGCCGTTACCAAAAAAACGAACGCCAGAAAAAACACCCGTACGAAATCCGCTCGCGCAAGGCAATCCAAGGGAATGAATTTCAAGCGTTTGTTTTTCATGTTTGTATTATTTTCGCTGGTCGTCGTGTTTCTTTATTCGCTTTATCTGAGTCAACAGGTTGTCGTTAAGTTTGAAGGTAAGCGCTGGGCTGTGCCGGCCCGTGTGTATGGCCGGCCACTGGAACTGTATGCTGGTGCGCAGGTTACCCCGCAACAGCTTGAGGCAGAGCTCCAGCGCCTGGGCTATAGCAAGCAGAAACAGCCCCAGGCAGCCGGAACCTGGGGTGCCAGGAAAGATCATCACCTGGTAAATACTCGGGCATTCCAGTTCTGGGATGAGGCAGTGGCTGCGCAGTCGTTAAAAATTCAGTTCAGCGGGAAGATGATCAATAAAATTGTTGATCGAAACAGTGGTCGTGAAGAAGCCATTATCAGGCTTGAAGCGCCGATGATCGAGAGTATCTACCCGAGCCATAACGAAGACCGTATTCTGGTCAAGTATTCGGATATTCCGGAAATGTTGATACAGGCCTTGATCGCAGTGGAAGACCGGGATTTCTATCAGCACCATGGCGTCAATCCCAAGTCCATTTTCCGTGCCTTGCTGGCGAACCTGAAGGCCGGCCAGGTGGTGCAGGGGGGCAGCACCCTGACACAGCAGCTGGTAAAAAACTTTTTCCTCAGCAGTGAGAGAACGCTGGCCAGGAAACTCAATGAAGCCTTGATGGCCCTGATTGTTGATGCGCGTTATGCCAAGGACGAAATCCTGGAAGCCTATGCCAATGAGATCTACCTCGGACAGGATGGTCAGCGGGCTATCCATGGTTTTGGACTGGGCAGCCACTTTTATTTCAATCGACCTTTAAAAGAACTCGACCTTTCAAAGATCGCCCTGATGGTCGGATTGATCAAGGGACCTTCCTTTTACGATCCATGGCGCCACCCTGAGCGTGCGAAGAAAAGACGTGACCTGGTGATCGACATCATGCATGACCTGGGCATTGTTTCTGCGGTGGAAGCGGACAAAGCCAAAAACGCCGGCCTTGGCATTGTTCGGGGCAAGCAGGGCGGGCATCGCGGTTACCCGGCATTTATCAAGCTGGTACGCAAACAATTGCATCGTGATTACCAGGAAGAAGACCTGACCTCGGAAGGCCTGAGGATTTTTACCACGCTGGACCCATGGGTGCAGGACAAGGCAGAGAAACAGGCCCGTGTTGCCCTCGACCGGCTTGAGAAAAAGCACAAGCTGCCTGCAGGTAAATTGCAGGTTGCCGCGGTTATTGCCACCCCATCCAGTGGCGAGGTCCTGGCAGTGGTGGGTGGTCGTGAGAGCACATACTCCGGTTTCAACCGCGCGCTGGATGCTGTTCGCCCAATCGGCTCGCTAATTAAGCCGCTGGTGTATCTCACTGCCTTGATGCAGCCGGATAAATATTCACTGGTCACAAAGATCAGTGATGAGCCGGTCAGTATGAAGTTGCCAAATGGTGACACCTGGACGCCCAAAAACTACGATAAGCGCTCGCATGGTGATGTTCCCCTGATCAGTGCCCTGGCAAATTCCTATAACCTGGCTACCGTTAACCTCGGTATGGCTATCGGCTTGTCGGCTGTTGCTGACACCATTCGTAAAGCGGGTGTCAGTCGTCCGGTGAAGCCTTATCCCTCACTGCTGCTGGGTGCATTGTCTTTGTCACCGCTGGAAGTCACGCAGATCTACCAGACCCTGTCTGCCGGCGGCTTTTATTCTTCACTGCGCACTATCCGGGAAGTGCTGGATCATGAGAACCAGCCATTGCAGCGCTATCCATTGACGGTTAAGCAGACATTACCGGCAACCTCGGTTTACCTGCTTAATACGGCTTTGCAGACAGTGGTTTCATCTGGTACGGCACGGGGACTGAATGCCGTTGTTCCATCCAATTACCGCCTGGCAGGCAAAACCGGCACAACCAATGATTTGCGTGACAGCTGGTTTGCCGGCTTTTCCACTAACCTGGTGGCAACCGTCTGGCTGGGACGTGATGATAACAAGGTGGCCGGTTTGACGGGGTCGCAAGGAGCCATGCAGGTTTGGGGTAGTATCGTTAAAGCTATTGAAACAGTTCCGCTTGCCCTGTATCCGACCGCGGATACCGAGTTAGTCTGGATCGATCTGAATAATGGCCTGCTGGCTTCAGAAAAATGTGAACATGCTGCGCAGATACCGTTTCAACAGGGTTATGGTCCGCGTATCGAATCCGGGTGTATGGAAAAGAATAAAAGTTTTTTCGATCGTTTTTTTGACTGAAGCAACATAGAATAGGCCTGTTATTGAAATCAGAGCTTGTCCATTTATGCGTTTTTTTATCGTTTTAATTACTTTTTTCATTGCCGTGAGTGGTTGTACAACCAAACCCAGGCAGGGTGAGCCGGCACCTGTTATCAGCCGGGATGGTGCTGTCAGTCCGACGCAGGCGCCCAGGCAGGAAGGCAGTGTCGTGATTACCCCGTTGCAGGCACCTGCGCCCGTACCTGCAGCCGGAACGACAACGACGACTGCTTCTACTTCGGTCAAGCCTGCTACCAACCGAGCTGTCGAACTGCTGCACGAACGCGCACAGCTGCAGATTGATGCTGGAGATTTAATCGCAGCCGCCAAGACGCTGGAGCGTGCTATTTCCATTCAGCCGGATAATGCCGGCTCCTGGAATTTACTGGCGCACTTGCGGGCACGCCAGCAGATGTATGCCATGGCAGCCGAAATTGCCGCCAAGTCCAATACCATGATCACTCCAGACCAACTGGTATTGAAAAAAGATAATTTGCTTTTGATTGCGAAAATGAAAAACCTGATGGGTGATACGGCGGGTGCAGCCCGTGTAAGGCAACAGGCGATGGCATTGAATTAATATAAAATTCATATAGATAGAGCAATTTACTCGAAACTGGATTATAATTATAAAGGTCTGATCATTTTTATTTCACGATGGGAATATAGCTTTGGCTTTGTATGCGGCGGATAAACTGATTGCCCAGGCACGTATTCTGGCAGCTGAATACCGGGAAACCATGGGTAAGCCTTTACCAGGCATCAGTAGTGAAATTGCTGAGCATGATGCTATGCGCCTGCTGAACCTGGAGGCAAAGCCGGAGGGTGCGGTCGGTTATGATGCCATTGACCCGGCGCGAAATAATCTACGCATCCAGATTAAATCCCGTGCCGTGTTCGATGAGACAAAGAGCAATCAACGTCTTGGGCAGCTCAACGTAAACCAGGAATGGGATTGCGTGTTGCTGGTGATCCTCGATCATCAATACATGCCAACAGAAATTTACGAAGCCTATCGTGATGATCTTGAGGAACACATGTATGAGTCTTCCAGTAGCCGGGCAAAGCGTGGTGCTTTGTCGCTGGCTAAATTCAAGAAAATCGCCCGGCTGGCCTGGACCAGCGACAAGGGCATCATTCCTGAATAAGGGCTGGCCCAGTAGTAATCTGCATGGAATTAACCGAAATCCTTGGTCCCGACGGACTGCTTGCACAACAGATTGACGGTTTTTCCTATCGGGAACAGCAATTTGAAATGGCTACAGCGGTAGCTGAAATCATCGAATCAGGTGAAACGCTGATTTGCGAAGCCGGTACCGGTACGGGTAAAACCTTTGCCTATCTCGTGCCGGTTCTAGTCTCTGGAAAAAAAGCGATCATTTCCACCGGGACAAAAAATCTGCAGGACCAGTTGTTTCACCGTGACCTGCCCAGAATCCGTGAGCTTTTGTCGGTACCGGTAAAAGCGGCCCTGCTCAAGGGACGATCAAACTATCTGTGTCTGAATCGCATGGACCATGCCCTGACTGATATACGAGGTCACCGCAAGGACAATGCCGAGCAACTGGCAAGAATTCGCGAGTGGTCAACTGTTACGCGCCGGGGCGATATTGCCGAGGTGAGTGATATTCCTGAAGACTCCATGATCTGGCCACTGGTGACCTCTACCGCAGAAAACTGCCTCGGCCAGGAATGTCCTTCATTCAAGCATTGCCACCTGGTTGAGGCCCGCCGGGAGGCACAGGAAGCTGATGTTGTGGTCATCAACCATCACCTGTTATGTGCAGATTTCTCATTGAAAGATGATGGTTTTGGCGAACTGCTGCCGGCTACAGATTGTTTTGTTATTGATGAAGCTCACCAGTTGCCCGAGGTGGCAAGTAACTTTTTTGGCCTCACTGTCAGCGGACGCCAGCTCATTGAGCTGACGCGTGATATCGATGCAGAATACCATCGCGAGATAGGAGACCTGCCCAAGCTACTGACCGATACAGCCAACCTGTCAAAATCAGTCAAGGACCTGCGCTTGCTATTTGGTCTTGACCCCCGTAGAGGAGGCTGGCAGGAAGTCAGGAGCGATGATCGCCTGGTCAATGCAATCGATGATGTTAAAAAGCAGCTGCAGGAGCTTGGCATTTTGCTGAAAACCTTGCAGGGCCGTTCCAAGGGAATGGACAGCTGTATTGAACGTGCCGAGGTTTTACTGTCCCAGCTCAACAAGATCAGTCAGCCTGAAGAAGGCGATAATGATATTCGCTGGTTTGAAACGCATCGGCAGAGTTTTCGCTTTAACCTGACACCGTTGGAAATTTCTGATGTGTTTGCTGCGCAAATGCAACGTCACCCGGCATGCTGGGTTTTTACATCCGCTACTCTGTCAGTCAATGGCAATTTCAGTCATTTTCAGCAGCAACTGGGTGTCTATGACGCGGCCACCCGGCAATGGGACAGTCCGTTTGATTACCAGCACCAGGCTTTATGGTATGTACCACGCGGACTGCCAGAACCTAACCATCGTGACTACAACAAGGAAGTCGCCAGGCTGAGTATCGATATCCTGGAACACAGCCAGGGCAGGGCTTTTCTGTTGTATACCAGTTACCGGGCCATGTACGAGGCAGCCGACATTCTTAAAGATGAACTGGATTTCCCGATATTGATCCAGGGAACCATGTCAAAAAATGAACTGCTCGAACAGTTTCGTAAACTGGGTAACGCGGTGTTACTGGGAACAGCCAGTTTCTGGGAGGGCGTCGATGTGCGTGGTGAAGCGCTGTCCTGTGTCATAATCGACAAGCTGCCTTTTGCTTCACCCGGTGATCCCGTGCTGCAGGCCCGCATTGATGCATTACGCAAGAAAGGGGGTAACCCATTCATGGAGTTCCAGGTGCCACAGGCAGCCATCGCATTAAAGCAGGGAGCGGGCAGGTTGATCAGGGATGAAGAAGACCGCGGTGTACTGGTGGTTTGTGATCCGCGCCTGCTGTCGCGTTCCAAGCCTTATGGCAAGATTTTTTTAAACAGCATGCCTGACTTTGCGCGTACGCGTGAGCTGGATGATATAAACAGGTTTTTTGAGCAATGAAATTACTTGCGATTGATACTGCAACAGAAGGTTGTTCTGCTGCCTTGTTGAATGGCCAACAGTTGATAACCCGCATGGAGATCCAGCCGAGGAAACATGCGGAACTGATATTGCCGATGCTGGATGAACTGCTGTCTGAAGCCGGCCTGGCCATTTCGCAGCTCGATGCCCTGGCTTTTGGACGGGGGCCGGGAGCTTTCACCGGAGTGCGTATTGCCACCGGGGTAATCCAGGGAATTGCCTTTGGTGCTGATCTGCCGGTGATCCCGGTTTCAACTTTACGGGCACTGGCGCAACGTACTTACCAGGAGTATCAACAAGCCAATGTCCTGACAGCTTTTGATGCGCGCATGGATGAAGTTTACTGGGCAAGCTATCAACTGGCTGATAATGGGTTGATGCAACTGCTGGGAGAAGAACAGGTGATTGGTCCGGCCGATGTCAGCTGTATGACATCGGCAACGACTGAAAATATCGAATGGGTTGGGGCAGGCAGTGGTTGGCAGAGTTACCATGAGCAGCTCAGCCAGGCTATTGACTGTAAGTTGCAAAATACCTACCCGCAACTGATTACCAGGGCGGAAGAAATCGCACAGCTTGCAGCTTACGATTATGAACAGGGAATGGCTGTTAATGCAGAAAATGCCTTGCCGGTTTATTTAAGAAACAAGGTGGCTTGGAAAAAGTCGCTATAAATTTTTAAACCTAATATCGGTTTAATGCGTTTGAAGCGGCAAGATAAGATACAAATTACTATAAATCATTAATAACCCCTGGCCTGCTTTCGCAGCATAGACCCGGAGTTATCAATGCAATATACAGATATGAACAGGTAACATCATCATGTCCTCTGATTATGAAGACTTAACAAACCAGGAAGAATGGGAACTTGCCACGCGAGCGATACGTGTCGGTCATCATCGCACGCCTGAAGGCGAACATTCAGAGCCTATTTTTCCTACATCCAGCTATGTGTTTGCCAGCGCGGCAGAAGCTGCGGCCCGCTTTAGTGGCGAACAACCGGGCAACATTTATTCGCGTTTCACCAATCCAACGGTACGTATATTTGAAGAACGCCTGGCGGCATTGGAAGACGGCGAGTCCTGCGTTGCATTTGGCTCGGGTATGGCTGCTATTCTTGCGACCTGTATCGGTTTGCTGAAATCAGGTGATCATATTGTCTGTTCGCGCAGTGTGTTTGGTACAACCACCATTCTGTTTACCAAGTTCATGGCCAGGTTTGGCGTGGAAACTACCTTTGTCTCACTGGTCGATATTGATGAGTGGCAACAGGCAATCCGTCCTGAAACCCGCTTGTTGTTCCTGGAAACTCCTTCCAACCCGTTAACCCAGATTGCGGATATTAAGGAGCTGTCTGACCTCGCCAAAGCCAATGACGCGTTACTGGTGATTGATAACTGTTTTTGTACACCAGCACTGCAACAACCGCTCAAACTGGGTGCAGATATCGTTGTCCATTCGGCGACCAAGTACCTGGACGGGCAGGGGCGTGCGATGGGCGGTGCTGTCGTTGGCGACAGCAAACTTGTCGGTGAGGAAGTCTTTGGCGTATTGCGTACCGCCGGTCCAACCCTGAGTCCGTTTAATGCCTGGATTTTCCTGAAAGGGCTGGAAACGCTGGAGCTGAGAATGAAAGCACATTCGGCCAATGCCCTGGCCCTGGCACACTGGCTGGAACAGCAGGCAGCAGTTGAGAAGATCTATTTTCCCGGCCTGACATCTCACCCGCAGCATGAGTTAGCAAAGCAGCAGCAGTCTGACTTCGGCGGTATCCTGTCATTTGAAGTCAAAGGTGGAAGAGAAGCTGCCTGGCGCCTGATTGACAGTACCCGGATGTTATCGATTACGGCCAACCTCGGCGATACCAAAACCACGATTACCCATCCTTCGACTACCACTCACGGCCGTTTGACTGATGAACAGAAAGCCGAAACCGGTATTACCGAGGGTTTGATTCGTATCGCCGTCGGACTGGAAAATATTAAGGATATCCAGGCTGATTTACAGTTGGTCAGCACGTTGTCGGTGTAAATTGCCAGTTCCATCATTGTTGCCGAAACCGGCTTACAATTTAATTCATGTTACTCGTCAGTTGGCATGCAGGGCAGTAGTGCGGCCGTTAGAGAATAGCTTTTGTCAGTACCATCTTCCGGTGATTTAAAAGCCAGATAACTGGATGTCAGCATCAGGTCGTTATCAGCATCCCTGTCTGCAATGCCATACAGCCGGTCACCGACAACAGGAAAACCGGCAGTCGCCAGGTGTTTTCTGATCTGGTGTTTACGGCCGGTATCAATAACCACCTCTACCAGGGAAAGATCGCTTCCCGGATCAACCTGCAAAGTACTTACATGGCTAACAGCCGTTTTACCATCGAGATCTGAATCGAGTGTTATTAGCATTGGGGAACTGCCCATGCACAATTGCCTGGTAATGTTTTTCAACCTGTCGTTGCTGAAACATCCTGGCAAATTCTGCCGCGGTTTTTTTTTGATGGGCAATAATGATCAGGCCAGATGTTGCACGATCAAGCCTGTGTACAATGAAAGCAGGCCGCTGGGGCTGGAGATGCTTCTCAGCCCAGCGGTTTATCGTACAGTGATCTCCCCATTTGGAACCCTGGCTCAGCATGCCTGATGGTTTGTACCAGATGCTGTAACAGCCGGCATCATCGATCAGAATAGCTTTTCCAGGTTGCTGTTCAAGTACCTATTTCATCATAGTAAAAGTGGAGCTGGTCACCGGTTTGCAGTATTTTATCCGCACGCCTGATTCGCTGGGTATGCTTTTGTCGGGTCAACCATGTTGCACCCTTGTGCATGGCCTGCTTGATGGCCTGTCGGGAAAGCGATGTCTGTTCACTGAGAATATCAACAGCGGTTTTATCCAGGGCTGTCTACATCGATGTGTTTTTCAAATTTCATTTGCCGATGCCATTCTGCATGATCGAAAGTTACGTTAATCTTGTGCTATAGCTTACCTGACAAATCAATAAAGGAGACAACATGGCTTGTATGCGTTGCATAGTTTCAGGACGGGTGCAGGGTGTCTGGTTCAGGGATTCAACCCGTTATAAAGCCAGGGAACTGGATCTTACTGGCCATGCGATCAACCTGGCTAATGGCTCTGTGGAAGTTGTTGCCTGCGGTGAAGCCGCGATGCTGCAAATTTTACAGGACTGGTTATGGCAAGGCCCTGATCTGGCGAGCGTGTCTTCGGTAACATGCGACTCTATGCCAGACCAGGTCTATACGGGTTTTTCTATCGGTTGAGAGGGTCACTTTTCGTCTTTATCGATCAGTGATAAACCGCCCAGGTCACCATCATCGGCCTCCGGTGAAGATTCAGCCAGCTTGATTGCGAGTTTAAGGTCAGTCTTGGAATCCGCGAAGCGCAGGGCTGTTTCCATGGAGATGCGCTTTTGGTTGTAAAGCGCCAGCAAGGATTGGTCAAAGGTCTGCATGTTGTATTGTGCGCCTTCCTTGATTGCCCCCTTGAGTTCACCCATTTCACGTTTTTTGATCAACTCACTGATCCTGGGGGTGTTAACCATAATCTCCAGGGCCGCAGCCATTTTACCATCAACAGTCGGCACCAGTCGCTGGGCTACCACGCCTCGTAAATTTTCAGAAATACGTACACATTCTGAATCCTGCACTTCCTTGGGATAGAAACCGATAATACGGTCCATCGCGGAAACTGCATCGTTGGCATGCAAGGTGGATAAGGCCAGGTGACCGGTGTTGGCGAATTTCATACCGTAATCCATGGTTTCCTGGTTACGAATTTCACCGAGGAGGATGACATCCGGTGCTTCACGCATGGCCGCGATAATACCATCGTTAAAATCATCGACATCGGTACCAATTTCTCGTTGTGCTACCAGTGATCTTTTATGTTCATGGACAAATTCGATCGGGTCTTCGAGCGTGATGATGTGGGATTCCGAGTCAGTGTTGCGCTTGTCGATCATGGCTGCAAGCGTGGTGGATTTACCCGAGCCGGTAGCACCAATGATGATGATCAGGCCATTTTTTTCCATGGCAAAATCGCCCAGTACATCAGGCAACTTCAATTGCTCCATGGTAGGAACATTGGTATCAATATAACGGATAACCATCGAGGCTTCGCCGCGCTGGCGGAAAATATTGGCTCGGAAGCGACCGAGCTTGGCAATGGAAATAGCAAAGTCTGCCTGTCGGTGTTTTTCGAACAGCTTGCGTTTTTCATCCGACATGAAGTTATAACCAATACGCTCCACGTCTCCGTTTTTTAGAACGGGTTTGAGCCGAATGAATTTTTTGTTGGCCTTGATGGTAATCGGAGCGCCAACATGCAGAAACATGTCGGACCCCTTTTGTTTGACCATCATGATCAGGTGTTGAGTGATATCATCAAGTGATTGTTCCGTATTTTCACTCATGAATTGAGCCCTCTATATTATTATTCCTGGAATCTAAGCATAGCTTAGCAAGCTCTACTGCTATCGAATAGCAGGATTTTGTGAATAGGTTAATAGTTTAAACAAAATAATGCTTGCTGCAGAGCGCTATCCATGCGCCAGCTACCGATTACGATAACCAGGATCAGTAACGCCCAAACAGGACCACTGATTATAAACCAGGTTTTCACGAAGTCGCTCAAGCAGAACTGAATGGGGCACATCAGAAATGATTTTCCAGAGATGGTTGCCGGTTTGATGGGCGATCACCGCCCAAAGTTATTGGATATATCCAGGTCCGGCATCAATCGTACGGACCATATTTGGCTTTCTCCAGGGCCGCGGCATCTCCATCAAAGTATTCCGGCACCGGGTAATCGGCGGGACGAAATTCCGCCACAGGGAAGTCTTTCTCGCGCCCCGGCTTGTTGGTGCGTGGTAGAGACTCCACGTACGCAGCAATGTCGTAGGCCTGTTCCACAGTCAAAGCCGGCGTCTTTGCCGTTGCGCCTAGCGGCATATTGGCATAAATGAAGCGGGTGGCTTTCTTGAGGCGACTCATGCCTGCACCGTCATTGAAGCTGTCCGGACCGGCCAATGGCGGAAAGGCGTAACTCGCGTCCTGCGCGTAGGTCGGTGATTTCAGGCCAAGTCCTTGCGGCTGGTGGCAGGACAGGCAGAATTGCGCGTACAGTACCTCACCGGCTTTTGGATCGGCCTTGCGTTGTGGAAAGTCGATAACCGGAAGCCCGGTGCCTTCCATCGCCAGCCCCGGTTTCGTGCCCCGCGCAAGAAATGCGAAATACGCTTGTATCGCGCGCATTTCCTTGGAACCTTTCGGCATTGGTTTGCCGTCGCCCTGGCTACGCGTCATGCACCCGTTCACTCGGTCTTCGGCCGACCCAACAGTCATTTCGCGCGCACGGAAGTTAGGGTAATCATTAATCATATTCACGAACGGCAGACCATGAGGCGCGGTCCCCGGTAACCCGGAAGACCCTTTCAGGTGGCAGCTCGAACAGTTCAGCGAGTTGCCAGAATAGCGCATCGCAGGGTTAGATACCTTGGGACCAATCGTCTTGACCGTATCACTGAGTAGGTTGATCCCATACTTGACCAGCTCCGGATCTTCTGCGTTATCGATCGAGCCCGGCTCGACCCAGGGTTGTACGGGCCTGGCCTTCTGTTTTTCGATCAGCTGATGAGCTTCCGCGGGCGTCAGCATCTGCCCCACCTCGAATGGCGACGTATCCATGGCGACGGAAGTCAGTGGAAACAGGAAGAGAGCACACACTGGCAAATATTGGATTTTCATTTTTTGGCACCGAATGTCTTAACTCTGGAAAACTGACTGGAAAATGTAGCATTATTTGATGACCGATTGAAGAGATACCCGGAAGGCGTGGCGGAAGCCTAAATTCTCATGCTTGTAGTCAAAGGAGTAGACGCCAGTGAGCAACTTGCCTGTCTGAAGGAACCTGGGTGTGATATGGCCCAGGGTTATTTGCCTGGAAAGCCCATGCAGGCTGAAGCTTTAACGTCGCTTCTTAACAGGGTAGAGCCTGGGGCGTGATTTGTGTACCAGGTTGATTTCTTCAAACAGGTTTTTATTGAAACGCCGGTGGTATCCGCGATTTAATAACTGCGCCAGTTGCAGGTACTGCTCTTCTGCTTCAGCGCTGTTGGATAGAAAATGAATCATTTCGTCAGTGCTGTTACGCATCGTCTGGTGATAGCGTTTTTCATAAAGTGTTTCGAGGTTCTGTACAAGGCCCCTTAAAGTACTCTTGGGATAGTCATCCTTTTCCAATGCAGACAGGAGCGTCTTTTCCGGGTCGAAAGGGAAGTCATCAAATTTCTCAATGAAGCCTTCTATAAGACTGGTAATGGAATGAGCCACCTGGTGCTGGCTTAAATCGGTCGTCTTTATCTGCCGATTGAGAATATCCATCATATCTCCCAGGTCGGGTCCCTTTTTGGCATCCTGGGCGGCGAGAAACTGTTGCTGGTTTTGTTTACGACGGGGCGTTGTTACCTGTTCGGTCTTTTGTTGTGAAGATGTTTCTTCGGCTTGCCAGTAATCAGCAAAACTGTTTGAGACCGGCGAGTTCTTGAAATGTTTTTCAATGCCATTGGCCAGCGTATACAGGCAACGGCTGGCGGCAGAGTGGGGCTTGGCGATTACAATTGGCTGCTGGCTGATAATCGACTTTCTGACTTCAGGGTCTTCAGCGACATAACCAATATATTTAGGCGTGATCTTGAGATATTTTCTGACTGCCATGGCAAAGCGCTTGTATATCTCCGCGCTTTCTTCATAGCTTTCAACCCGGTTTACCATGACATAGACCGGTCCGGGATCCTGCTTGCTTTTTAATACACGCAACAGGGCAAAAGCATCGGTAAGCGAGGTGGGCTCCTGTGAGATAACCACCACTGAACAGTGTGCCGCGTGGACGAATTCCTGCACGGTATGATCTATCCCTGCAGCGGTATCAATAATCAGGTAATCAAAATGCTTTTCCAGGGCTTTCAGGTTCGCCGTTAACACGCGCCGTTGCCGGTCATTTAACTCGGCAAATTCGGCGATGCCTGAAGCGGCAGGTATAATCTGCAAGCCACGGGGACCCGCCGTTAAAATATCCTTGATGTTTTTTTCACCGGATAACAGGTGGTGCAGCGTGTATTGTGGTTCCAGACCCAGCAGGATATTGACATTGGCCAGGCCGGTATCGGCATCAAACAGGCACACCTTGTTGCCACGTGTTGCCAGCGCAATAGCCAGGTTGACAGAGGTGGTTGTCTTGCCGACACCGCCTTTACCACTGGTTATCGTGATGACCCTGGCTGAATTCTTGAGTGTTTGAGTTTCGATGTTACACCTGGCTAAAAAGGTTTCAGTTGCCCTAACTGCAAAATTATAGTGATTCGGACTTGATGTTCAAATCATTAAACGATTGTATTGTAATTGATTTTTTGCTCGCTGGTTGTGTTGTAGCCTATTTGGTGAAGTGTTGACAGTAAGGATGCTGTCAGCAAGCCCCCAGGGATGGGTTTACGGCGTCTTCACCGAATAGGCTATAACATGAACAGCTTTTGGATCTTTATAAAATGGCTGATGCACTAAAAAATCTTTATGACAAACGCTTTCTGGAAGCATTGGCCAGGGCTTTAAGCCAGCAATACCCGGCATTTGACACAGACGGGTTTTGTGAAAAATTCAAACCGGCAGAATGGGAAATGCTGGAATTAAAGCAACGGGTCAGGTTCCTGACGCAAGTGCTTTGCGAAACCCTGCCCGAGGACTATGCAACCACGCTTGAAATCCTGAAACCGGTTTCCTCGCAGTTCAAGGGCTTTGAATACATGGTTTTTCCTGACTACGTGGCGACTTTCGGCCTGGAGGAATTTGACCTTTCAATGGATGCCCTGGCTGTTTTTACCGTCTATTCAACCAGTGAATTTGCAGTCAGGCCTTTTATCGAAAAATACGGCAACAAAATGCTGCAGCAAATGCTTGAATGGAGCCATTCGGATGATCTTCATTTACGCCGCCTCGCCAGTGAAGGTTGCCGTCCACGTTTGCCATGGGCGACTGCCTTGCCTGAGTTTAAAAAAGACCCGTCAGCAATCCTGCCTATCCTGGAAAATTTGAAACAGGATGAAAGTGACTACGTGAGGCGCAGTGTTGCCAATAACCTCAATGATATTTCCAGGGACCATCCCGAACTGGTGAAACAGGTAGCCAGGCAGTGGCTGGGAAAGAATGTTGATACGGATCGTCTGCTAAAACATGCCTGCAGAACCCTGTTAAAAGCAGGCGATGCGGATGTGCTGGAATTGTTCGGCTATGTGTATGCTGAACATGTGAGGATGCATGATATGCGGGTCTCCCGACGAGTAAAAACAGGAGAGGAACTGGTCTTCAGTTTCCAACTCGAAAGCAGGAATGAGCAGAATCTCGGTCGTCTGCGTATTGAATACGCAATTGGTTTTTATCGTCCCGGTAGAATGCCCGGTCGCAAGGTGTTTAAACTAGGTGAGGCTGAATATAACTGCCGGTCAAAGTCATTTGTCAGACAGCACTCATTTCGCACCATAACTACCCGCCGTTACTATCCCGGTGAACATTCACTGGAATTAATAATCAATGGGCGGGTTTTTTCAAAACATAATTTTGGACTGGTAAACTAGTTTTTATCCATTCCACTGAACGCAGCGGTCTTTAAGGCGAATACCACGATGCGAACTGCCAGAAGAGGGTGTAGACGCCGGCTTCTTCCTGGTAGGTAAAACTCTGATCTCTGCCTGCTGCCTGAATGAAAGTGTTGTTTGCCTGGGCTGGATTTTTGGCCATAAACTGGTTATGTCTTCTGCCAGCATATGGTAATCAAACGCGCCACGGCAACGTGCATCAAAGATGTTTACCGGTTGGCCGGCGTCAAAAGCTTCAGCAAGCCTGACATTGCGTCGTACACCGCGCAGAATCTTTTCATTACCATGAATACTGATCATTTCGCTGAGAACCTGGTTGTCCAGTTTGACCCGTGGATCGAGCATGATCGGGATTAAGCCATAATGAATTTTGGGAAAACCGTTTTTGGAGGGGATGGTCTTCATGTCTTCAATTAACTGGTGTACGCCGGCTTTACCCAGCGGTGTTGGCATGAACGGGATTAACACACCATCAGCAGCCATCAGTGCGGCAGTTTGTTCAATACCGGCATTGGGTGGGGTATCAATCACCGTAATATCAAATTTGGAGGTGACCTGTTTACGTGACAGGAAGCGCATCAACCGTTCGGTTTTGGGTACCCTGGAAGCTTCATGTTGGCCAGGTGGAATAAAGAACAGGTTTTCAATATTGGTTTCGTGCAGCAGGCTGTTAAGAGAATGCCTGCCGTTGGCCAGTATGCTCAGGTTCGAGGCGGTGCCTGGCAGGGCTTTGAAACCCAGTCCCATGCCGCTGTGACCCTGTGGGTCAAGATCAATCAACAGGCAGCGTTTACCCTGCCTGGCAAATTCTGCCGCCAGGTTAACCGCTGTTGTGGTTTTTGCTGTACCACCTTTTCTGTTTGTCACAACCAGAGTGAACATGTGCTTTTCTCCGCCTAGCCAGGATGCCTTTTTCAGACCGTTTGTTAAGCCTAGTCAAAGCTGCGGAATTCACCAGTCATTTAATAAGAATAAAATTCCTCAATTGTTATTTTGCTACCATCAGGGCATGAGTCTGCTGCACGCGTTTGAGAAACTCGTGAACAAACGCAGGATCGTTCAGCATGGTTTCGTCACAAACCGGTAATGATGGGCGGGACTGGGTCAGGATGCGGGCAAAAATACCGGAACCTGTTTGAACCTCAGCCAGGTTGTCCGGGTTATGAACCGGTGTGTCCAGCAAACCACAGCTGGGCGAACGGCTTTTGAAGATAAAACCGGCAATATGCGCAAGACTTTGGCTCTGTTCAACAGCAAACAGTTCAAGCTGCCGTGTGACATCCAGGCTAGGGTCATCTCTGCCGATGGCACGGGCCTGCTGTAAATTACCCACCAGGTGCACGGGTGGACGGGGTATGCCGAGACCTGCGCCTGCTTCAGGGCAGATGGCAATGAAGTCACAGTCTTGACTCAATACATCGACAATGAAACTATTTTTCTTGTCTTTGCCATCGTAACGCACAGCCTGTCCCAACAGGCAGGCACTCACTCCCAACAGTGGTTTTGCATTTGATTGTTGCAAGTATTCAACCTTGAATGTTGTTAGTGTTAACAATGACAGATGCTAATAATTTACGGATAACTGAATGAAAAATCCACATTCCTGGCTGGTCAAAGAATCACGTCACTGGGTCGACAGGCAGATTGTCAGCCAACAACAGGCTGAACAAATTTTGTCTATTTATCCTGAGCATCAGGCCTCGCGCTGGGGAAAAATGCTGATCAGTGGTTTTGGTGCTGTCATGATTGGCCTGGGTGTTATTTTGTTGTTTGCCTATAACTGGGACGAAATGTCACGCTTCACCAAGATGGCCCTCGTTCTCGGTGTGCTGGCAGCGACTCATTTTGCAGCTTTTCAGGCCAGGCTCAAAAACAGGCAGGCTTTGTCAGAAAGCCTTTTTGTACTTGGGACGATGTTATTCGGTGCTGGTATCTGGCTGGTCGCGCAGGTCTATCATCTGGATGAACATTACCCGAATGCCTTTTTGTTATGGGGTTTGGGGGCCATGGCCCTGGCCTGGGCCCTGCCATCGCTGCCCCAGGCTATCATGGCTGTGATGCTGGTCATGGTCTGGCATATGGTCGAGGTTTTTGACTTTGAATTTGCCTCTCACCATGCGCTGATTATCCTGCTGCTGGGTATCTTCCCTCTCATCTGGATCCTGAAGTCGCCATTACTGGCGAGGCTGGCATCTGCAGCTTTTTTTATTTCAGTGGGCCTGACCACGGTTACCGTGGATGAACATTTACTCACCAGTGTACTGGTGTTGGTTGCCAGTGGTGTGATTTTTCTTTCCCAGGCAACGGCAAGGCAGGCAAATCCACTCCTGAAACATATTGGTGATGAACTGGCCAAGCCGGCTTACCTGGTATTTATCATTATATTGTTCCTGTTGTCCTTCAGCGAAATGAGCGACGATTTATTACGTGTCCGCTTCCGGGGGGCGACAGAATATATTTATTTCTACTTTTCCCTGGGTTTCAGCCAGCTGCTTTTTGCCTATCTTCTGTTCCGCCGGATTTTTAACCCGGTCGTGTTTGCGGTGGAGCTGACGGTATTGCTGGAACTCTATCCTTCGTTGTTATCCATCTTTTACGTGGTTCATGCCGAGGCCATGATTTTCAATGTGTTACTGCTGATTCTCAGTATCGGTATGATCGTCGAAGGTTCGCGCAAGGCGGATGCCAGGAAAATGATGTGGGGCAGTGTGATTCTTGCAGCGCTGATGTTTGCCCGCTATACGGACCTGTTTGACAGCCTGATTTCCAGGGCCATTGTCTTCCTTGTCGTCGGCGCTGGATTGTTTGTTGCCGGTAATATTTATAATAAAAACAGGCAGGAAAAATCATGAAAAAGCTGGCTGTTATTCTTGCAATTATTTTCCAGTTGGCTGCGCTGGCCTGGATGGCATTATCACGTGAATACGTTTTGCAAACAGGATCACTGGTTAAACTGCAGACTGCCCCAATTGATCCCCGTGACCTGTTTCGAGGAGATTTTGTGCGCCTGCGTTACGCCATGTCACAGGTGTCAGGAACATTGCTTGCCCGCGAGTTACAGGGGCGTGTGCTGAAAAAAGGTGGGGTGTTGTATGCTGCCCTTGAAACCTCAGCCACTGGCCTGGTAACAGTGACCTCCATTCATGCTAATCCTCCTGCTGATGGCAGCCAGTTTATCAAGGGACGCATATCGAATGACTGGCATCCAACCTCCAACCAGGCATTACAGCTTAAATTCGGTATCGAACAATATTTTGTTGAGCAGGGCAAAGGTCTCGAAATAGAAAACAGGCGTGGTCGCCGCAATGATGTCCAGCTGCCAATGATTATGCAGGTAGCCCTGTCGGATGATGGTACGGCGATTTTGAAAGGTCATGAATGGAGTAAACTGGGTATAGGCTTGTCAGTGAAACAGCAACCTGAAGCTGATGCCTTGCCAGAAGTAGCCAGTGCAACCTTTCAACTGGTTTTAAAAAACCTGGGTGATGAAAACCTGGAGCTGCCCTTAAAGCCCGGTACTTGTTCTTTCAGTATTGTCAGCATTGTTTCTGTGCCAAAACGAATCACACGGAAAGCCCGGTCCTGTGATTCGCAGCAAGTTGTCATGCAGGTTTTGCCACCCGGCGAGTCACTCAACCTGTTGTTCGATTTCAATGATGTACAATGGAATGTCGATTTTAAAGACAAGCCGACACCACTGGGTAAATTACCCTGGAGTTACCGCTTTAGGATTATTTACGATGAAGTGGATGAAACTGAAATGATTGGCAGTGAGATTGTCTCGCGAGCATTTCATGGCCGTGGGCAGGTTGATTAATCAGGACCCGCGAATTTCCTTAAAGCGTTCCAGCATCATGCGATATTCCTCGGGAATTTCATCGCTGGAGAGCAGGCCGACCGTTTTTTCATCGTGCAGTACCGGCACGTGATGAAAGCCACCCTGGCCCATGATCTCCAGGGCTTTTGCCAGGCTGTCATCAGCGTTTACTGTTTTCGGGCTGGTGGTCATGATTTCGGAAACCCGGGTTTCAGCTGTATGACGTTCGCTGCAAATGCATTTACGAATCACATCACGTTCGCTGAGTACGCCAACCAGCTTGTCATTTTCCAGTACAACCACTGCACGAACATCATGCTGACACATGACTTTACAGGCATTGGCTACCGTATCATCGGGTGAGGTTTTTGACAGTGGCTGATCTTTAATGACTTTTGCAACGTTTGAAATAATCACTTATCGGGTTTCCAGCTAATTACGGCGTTATTGGTATTGATGATTGTATAACAATAATTCTGGCGGGCTAAAGCTCAATATTCCGGAAATTGCGAATCTTCACTTATTTATTCCATTTAATTTGAAGGCAGAGATTGCGCCTGTGTTGATGCTTTAATGGCTTGAATCGATTCCAGCGCGGTTTCCCGGGCATCATCAAAATCATCTTTGACCAGTTTTTCAAGACAGGGGATGGCCGATAAGTTGCCCGTTAATCCGAGAATGTAGGCGATATCGGTACGAATGCTGCCATGCTCGTCTTGGGCCAGGTCGCACAGCCTGGGAACCAGTTCGGCAAGTTCAGCAGAATTCTGAAAGTGTTCAAACACCGCACTGATGGCAATACGTGAGGCGAAGGGGGTTTCCATGTCTGCCAACATGTTTAGCAAATGATCAAGTAGAGCTGGTTTGATTTCGACCTTTTTAGTAACTTCATTCAACTGGCCCTGTTCAAATGCCTGGTTAAAAAAATCGGTCAGTCCTTCTGCAGAAGTCGACTTGTTAACCCATTCAATCAGCTCTTTTGCTGTATGCACGCCGGTTAAAGTGACTTCACCGATTCTGAAAGCCGGTACTGAGCGGATATTTGCCTGTTGGGCCAGGTCCGGGACGACAGCAATATTGATAATATCCAATTTGCCAATATCACCATTTTTGACCAGTTCACTGGCCAGTTTAATCATGTTGGGGCAATGCGGGCAGCCCGGGGCGATATATAGCTCAATCGTTTTTAAGTCATGCATCTGAATAACAGGTTAATTTCCTATAATTAAGATCATTATAGAGTGCAAATGAAAAGGCCGACTCAATTGAGTCGGCCTGTATGGTAATGATCTCATTAGAATGGACCTTTTAATTCAATCAGTTTTCCAGTGGAACAATTGAGCAACTCATGTAGAAGTTTGTGTTTTCTTCTTTTGCCAGCTTGACCATTAACTGTTCACAGGTTTCCTGGGAAGCGGTTGGAATTGTCATTGCTGGCGAACCATTGTGTTCGGCTGGCATGTTTAAAAATACCGGTTGTGCAAAAGCCGAAGTGCTCAGTAATAAAGTTAAAAGTAAAGATTTCATCATAAATTCCTTGTTGTAAATTTCCCCTCTAAGAGAAAGTTAAATTTAACCTGCTGACCTGGAATGTCAGGGCAAGTGCTGTATTGTTTTGTAGTATATAAGCAAATTCTAATACAAGTCAAGTGATTTCTTATATAAATTTTAAAATTAAAGGGTAAATGACTGAAATTATGCAGGAAAACTGTAATGTTCTGAGGATTGTACGCAGTGTGAATTTACTGCTTGAAGCCAAAAAAGACATGAGTATCAACAGTTAGAGTTTAATTTATTGTAATAGCCCAATTATTTTTTAATCTCTTTTGAAATTATCAAGACCCTTATTTCATTATGGTTAAGCTGAAAAATTAATCACTAAAGATTTGATTTATTCAGTCGTTATCTTGGAAAGTAAAACAATGAAGTTTTATTTTTTGGAGATAAAAAATATGTTGAAAAAATTACAATTTCTTGCGGCCCTTGGCTTGATGGCAATTTCATCTTTAGTGATGGCAGGAGGTGTTTCGCCTGAAAATGTAGCTGGTGCTACCACGATTGACACTGCAAAGGCTCGTGAGTTGTTTGATAAGGAAGTTCTGTTTGTTGACGTCAGAAAAAACAGTGACTGGGACGCAGGCCGTATTCCTGGTGCTGTCCATCTGGAATTGAAAAAAGTGTTTACCGCAGAATCACTGGGTGCTGAAGCTAAAAAAGATGAAGCCATTGTTCTGTACTGTAATGGTGAATCCTGTTTGAGAAGTTCAGCTGCTTCTGTAAAAGCTGTTGAGTGGGGCTTTACCAATATTTATTACTATCGTGATGGTTTCCCAGCCTGGAAAGCGGCCTCAAATCCTGTCGAGTAAGTCAACCCAGGGCTTGCTGCAAATCTCGCAGCAGGCCAATAAAATGCCTTGGAGTGCATTTAGCAATGACCTTAAAACAAAGATTTCTCATTTTGACTGGAGCGACTACCATCATCGTTGCCGGTGTTGTCTGGCTGGGTGGTTTTTTTGAGAATAATTATCAAAAGCAGCAAATTACCAAGTCCAATGTCGAGAACACAACAGCTTTGCTTAAATCAGTAGCCAGTGGTCGCGTCAGACAATTGGCCAATGAGTCTACGGGTCTGACCAGAAATAGTGATTTGCTAAAGTTACTCAAGGAACCGGAGGCTGCTGCGATACGAGAGGCAGCAATTCCTACGTTTAATCGCTTAAAAGCATCTGAATTGCTGGACCAGATGATTATCACGGATAAATCAGGTCAGGTTATGTTCAATGCGCCAGACAATGCAGGTGGGCTTGTTAACGACAGCCTGATTAAACAGGTGCTTGCTGAAAAGAAAACATTTTCTGATTTTGTGCGCTTTAGTGATGGTAATGCAGGCATCATGTACGCGTTTCCTCTTTATCGCCGTGGCAAACTGTCCGGTGTTGGCGGGTATGTTCAATATCGTGAAAAACTGGCAAGTGAAATTGCCGAAAACTCGAATACAGTCGTCATTACGCTTGATGAATCTGGCAATGTGGCTAGTAGTACCAACCAGGATCTCAGCGCTAAGATTAAGGATAAACTTGATATAAAGGGTGGCCCTGAATGGAAGTCTATCGGCCTGAATGATCTTCACTATTCTGTCACGGTTTTACCAGTGATGAATATGCAGTCTGAACAGTTGGGCAGCCTGGTTACCCTGCGTGAGGATACAGAATCCTACAATGCCCAGAGAACAGTTGAACTCATTTCAATTGCCATGGGTGTGGGTGTGCTGTTGCTTGCACTGGGTATGATGTACTGGCAAATTACCAGGGCATTTGTGCCGATCCATAAAGCTGTTGATGCGATGAAGTTTATTTCTTCAGGTGACCTTACCCAGGAAATATCATGTGATGTTAACAATGAAATTGCCGACATGCTTGGTGGTATGGCCCAGATGCAGGCAAACCTGAGAGACACGATCTCAAAGGTCTTTGACGCTACCGGGCAGTTGAATGAATCTGCCGGTGAAGCCCTGAGAATGTCACATGAGACCAATGAAGGCGCTGTAAAACAACGACAGGATACCGAAAGTGTCGCGACAGCTATGACTGAAATGTCAAACACAGCGCATGAAGTTGCCGAAAATGCTTCGAATGCTGCAGCGGCAACACAACAGGCACTTGAGTCTACAAATAATGGCCAGATCGTAGTTAATCGCAGTATTGAAACCATTCATCAACTGGCAGCTGGTATCGAGTCCGGTTCACAGGCAATAGATTCAGTCCGTAATGACTCTGAAGCCATTAACCAGATTCTTGAAGTCATCAAATCTATTGCGGAACAAACCAATTTGCTGGCTTTAAACGCGGCGATTGAAGCGGCGCGAGCAGGTGAGCAGGGGCGTGGGTTTGCCGTGGTTGCGGATGAAGTACGGACACTCGCCAGTCGTACCCAGGAGTCAACCAGTGAAATTCACAAGATGATAGAAAGCCTGCAAAGCAGTACCCAAAACGCTGTCACTATCATGCATGAAAGCCGTGGCCAGGCAGAAAAAAGTGTTGATGAGATTGCTGAAGCCGGTAATGCGTTGAGTGTTATTTCAGAATCAGTCAGCCATGCGACTGCGATGAATACCCAGATAGCCACGGCAGCTGATCAGCAAGGAAAAGTTGCCGAGGACATTAATCAAAACGTGGTGAATATTGCCCAAGTGGCAGAGTTAACTGAACACGGCGCCAGTAAAACGGCAGACTCAAGTGAAACGATTTCAAAGCTTGCGAATCATTTACAGTCCTTGATGCAGCAATTTAAAGTCTGAATGGTCGTTGCTTGCTCTTAGGGGAAAACTAATAACTTATTAACGGGTTATGTTCTGTTTGGTTTTGCCCTGATTGATATGAGGCATTCTGTACCGCTGTTATTATTTATGGATATCCGTTTTAAGTGGTTGTTATTAACATAACAAGCGAACTACCGCTTACGGCAAGAAGGAGCCTGTCGCCATATTGACGGGATTTCTACACAGCGGCCATTGGCGAGAATTGAAACTGAGCTCTAGCTGCCACCACCCCGAGCGCCTCTGCTGGATTTTAAACTGTTCTGTTTGACTTACGTCGGCAAGTCTTGTCTATTCTGATGCTGAACTATGATGGCTAACGTAGAGATGTTTATTGATATAAAAACCGGAAAGCCTGTTTCAGTATCCAGGGACATATTATTATTGGGGCTTATCATTAAAAACGCGCTTGAGTAGACCTACTTTATAGAAGCTCATGAAATTAAATAATATTAATCACGTTATGACGTAACTACGTTGTTTTTCAATGCCAGAAAATGTATTGGATTATGTTTAATCACCTAGAAAATTTAAGTATACCTAGGCTCTAACCGTGTAAATAATAGAGAATCTAATTACATAGAATTTTACCGATCTTTTCTAAAATGACAGTGAGAGCTTTTTTTTTAATCCTCCTGCTTTTGCAGCTGAGCGCCTGCAGTTCCACCAGTTTTTTCTTTAACAACCTGTCGTTCTTCACAACCATGCGGCTAGATTCAATGTTTGATCTATCAAGCAACCAGGAAGCAATCGTCAAACAAAGTACCAACGACTTAAAAAACTGGCTTAAAAACGAGGCTGCACACAAATCACTGAAGCATTTGGAAAATGCCAAAAACCTTTGGCAGAATGACCGATACAATGACGCTTTCGAATACGCCGAGAAAAACACTGAAGATTTAATCGCTGAATTCCTGCAAGCTGTATCACCTAAAATGACCACGTTCCTGCTCACCCTGGATGAAGACAATGCAGAATACTACCGGGAATATATCCGTGAAAATTCAAACGAATGGTTTAAATATGCCAACAGCGCGGAAAGTAAAGATGACGCGCGTATTGAACAACTCGAAAAATGGTTTGGTGAATTAACCCCGGATCAAAAAACAAAAGCTAAAGCCATTGTCTATCTGCTGCCGAATGAGCAACAAATCAGAATAGACAACACAAACCATTGGGTTAACCATGCGCTTGAGGCATCACTGAGTCGTGATCAAGCCAAATTAGAAACATGGTTGTTGGACCCATCGATCTGGTGGCTGGAAGATTACAAAACATTAAGACAATCCAATCGTCAGCAAACCATAGAGTTAGTTATGATGATGAGCATAACAATGAATGAAAAACAAAAAGAGTCTGTACTTGAAAGGATTAATGACTGGATCAACAAAATTCAAGACGTTATCTAAGCAATAACATGCACTGATTCATACATAATTTGACATATTCAAAAATTATTCACGACTTGATGGTACAAAGTGGTCAGTCAGCGGTAATATCCTGAACTTCAGCTGTTACACGTTTTAGCCCGATGGGAGACTGTGAATCCCGTTAAAAATCAGTCCGCTTGGTAGAGCTTCCCAAGTCGGCTGCTGATTGACCGGTTTCTTCGGTTTTGATTTCAGGTTGTCTCTTCTCCATCTGGCGGCAGTGGTCGCATAGCCGACAAATGCAAGTAAATCCAAAATCGTTTTTACTAGTTGGTAATAACCACTTAAAACGGATAGCCTTATTTATATAACTGTCTTTGCAAGAATTGCTACTGCTGGTAAAGCCCCTGTCGTTTGATTAATTGCCAAAGCAAAAGCTTTTATAGCATGTTGTAAAATATGTTTTTGACATCAATCATGGGTGACGCATCGTTACCCAGGTGCCTTCAACCCACAGCTCAATCCAGCCTTCATTAATATAATATTCCCATACTGGGCTATTAATCGGTACGCAGACTCTTGTTCCTTGCATAGCACACCTCCTAACTGGTACTTGAAAAAAGTCAGAATGAATCATTTTTCAGATACTTACAGTGGCTATGTAAACTATGCATATTACAAGCCATCTTTTTTTATTTGTTCTTTTTCAATGCCTTATGTTTTATCTGGCACCTAATACTTCTCAAGTTATGCCAAGAATGTAAAAAAATATGACAGTAAGCTCTATGGGATCATTCTATAGTCAGGAAACAACTAACCCTCAAATCGTTAATAGGGTAGAAGCTGTATTAGTTCATCTTTGTCTTTGGCGTTAATTGAGTTGCGTCTCGCCAGTATTGGCTTAACCGGTAAAAGCAGAGTAACTTAAGATTCATTGCCGTAGCCACTAGAGTAAGTCAGCAGGGTCTATGCCTAGCTCGTCTGCATGTTTGCGCAGTTTTTTAAGTGTAGATTGGCAAATCCGGCAGGTACGTTGATGTGAGACAGCCAGCTCTTCACCTATCTGATCAAACGTCATCGGGGCGAAAGACTTCTGGTGATCTGGCATATCAGGAAGATTATCTTGCTGTAGACGGAAGTAATATTCTTTTTTGCTCATCAATAAAGCTCCGGTAAGCGTTGGCGGCAGGCCTTTTAAGCGCTTATGCTGACCATCCACGGTCAATATCATGCTCTTCTGAGAAGATAATGACAATCGCCATGCGAGGCATTCAGGTAACTCTTTTTAAATGACTGTATTTGTAGGTCTCTACATATCGTTTTAATGGATTCTGTTCTATGTTTAACACGGTTTGACTATGTGATGTATCTACTGAAGAGAGTTAACCCTGAATCAGGTATTTATGGGTACTGCTGATTATGGGCTTTATCATTTTAACAAAGGCGGCTGTTAAATTATTTGTTGCTGTCCCACATCACATTGCATTTCTCTTTTGCTGACGCCTTGAGTAATTCAATCAACGGCAGAGCACGGTGGGGGAGAGTGACTTCCGGTTCGTCATCCTCATTTTCAGAGGAAGCTCGAGGGGGATGCAATTGGATATCGTTCTTAATTGCTGCTTCCAGTCGTTCCAGGGCAGCCGGGACGTCCTCGGCGAGAAGTGCGCTGGGGATATTTCCGCTATGTCCCATCAACTTCAATAACTGGATGGCAATATCACCGAACATGGTTATGTCCGCATAAGCAGGGCAAGAAAAGGTGACTAACATGACTTTCTCCTTTTGAAAGAAGTTTGATATTAAAGATGACAATCTTATACCTGTCAGCTACTAATACATATCAGTGAACAGTTTAATACTGTTGTATCAATCGTTCGCAGTTCTTGTAAACATCTTGGTATTTCCGGTATCAATGATTGGGATATCACAGCATCATTTGAATAACCCAACCCCCTTGATCATCTTCATTCGACGCTTCGAACGGTAAACGTAAATTAGGATGGGTCTCTTAATCTTTGATGTCTTTACCTGTCATTGGATCTGCGTCGTGAATGTGAATCGTTGACTTATGTAAAAGGTCTCTCTTTATTTGATTACGTAAAAATATATCTTTAAGTAATTCTTTTGGCTTGCCAGGCTTGGTGTCTTTTGTGGGTTTTAAGAGTGTTGGTGTGGACATGCGGAAAACTCCAGTAACACATCACCGGCCGCTTGTAAGTCTATGTAATATACATAGCACCCTGCGGAAACTTCATCTAATAAGGATTACCGGATATTGGCAGAAGATGCGGTGATGGTGGACCGTCTAATATAGTCTTTCCTGGAGAAATAGCTAATCATTTAAATTCATAAGATTTATGATCAGGTCTTTTTGGATGCAGTCATTACTTTATTGTCAATGGAGATTGAAAGACCCGATTGATATAGCTCTCAGTCTGGTGGGTAGGGTATAAGTTATGAGCTACATAATTTTCAAAAGTCTTTGGCCGATAATATACAAGCGTGGCTGCCTTTACTGGCGCGAGCATAGACTTTATCAGCAGTTTCATAAATCTGGTTTCGAATAGCATCAAATATCTTAAGAAGGCCGGATTCTGTTTTGGTTTTCTCAGAATTAAACTTTTCAAGCGCATCTGATTCTAAATAAAATGAAACTTCCATAATATTATCGTATCCCCAAAACAGGATACGACTGGTCTCATTATCAAAGCTTCGATTTGGGTTTGGAAAACTTAATGTCATTTTTTGTTACCGCAGTCAATTGAAAGAGTATTTTTTTCCTTAGTATTACCACGATATAAAAACCTGGCCATGTTATTGGACTTACATTAACAATAATGTTTCATAAGAGGCTCTGCGTGTTGTCTGCATGTAGTAAGTGCAAGCGACAGGGTGGTAGCAGGTCGGAATGAATCTGGAAAAACTATAGCGAGAAAAATGATTTATAGATTATCGATGTGTGGAATATCATCTTGCTTAGCTATAGCCAAGGAGATTAACTTACATCATGGTCTTATTATTGCTTTAAAGCAAACTTATATCTTTAAAGCAAATTAACAAGCCTTGGATTCATATATTGTTCATCCTGCCAGCTCACTTTCATCATAATAATAAAATTAACTGAGTTTTAATTACTGCAGAAGCTATACTCAATGTAATAACAAAGTATTTTACTAGGTTATTATACTCATAAGATATAGGGAAACCCACGGAACCCTTTTCTTCAAGGAGAGTTATATATGTATGTAAATGTCAGTCTCAGTCAGACCAAATCTCATCAACCTGGATTTCCTTTTGCCCCTGAGGAATGGTGTCAGAGTGATGCCAGACAAATGGCACAGCATGAGGGTCTCTCTCTTGCTCTTGATCATTGGATATTGCTGGATGCTTTACAGGAATATTTTGTAAAACATGATAAGCCTGAATTGAATATGAGAGAGCTACATGATGCTTTGGAGGAAAAATTCAATCCCCAGGGTGGAATGAAATATCTGTATAAACTGTTTCCGGGTGGTCCAGTAGCTCAAGGTGGACGAATAGCAGGTCTACGAGTGCCGGCTGGTACAGAGGATAAGTCATTTGGAAGTGTGCAATAAGCCATAAAACATAAATCTCAAGCATCTTCTTTAGATATTACTTGATGTAGACAGGTTTTTGCTTAATTGATTTTTCAACTACAAGGATAAGAAAATGCATATCAGAACTACTACAGATCCAATTTCGTTGAATGATGTACCGGACCCAGGAAGCCACCCGCGTCTTGATGAAGGGGATGAGGTTAATGGCCTGGAAATTTATTTTGAAACAGAAGAGAACAAGCAGGCATACATGGATATGGAGCTGCCTGACCACAAAGTGATTCAGGGTTCTGATTCAGAAGATTACGTAGCTCAGGGTTGATTTCACTCAACTCTTTTGTGGAGAACAACATGTTACGTAGATTGTATTACCTTTTTCCCGAGAAATTCCAGGTTCAAGAAGTTGTTGAGCAATTGACAATGCATGGTGTTGTTAAGGCACGCATGCATACTTTGGCCAAAGAAGGCATAGATATTTCAGGCCTGCCTCCGGCATCTGCGCGTCAATCCAGTGACTTTGGAGCCAGACTGGAAAACTGGGTGTGGAGTAGCAACTTACTTGTTTTCTTCTCAGCTACCGTGATCGCTTTTCTTGGGTTCCTGTTTGATTCATGGTTAATTATGCTGCTCGGCGTCGTTATTGCAGCAACCACTTTTTTTATCGGAAATTACTTTGCTCGCAAGATTCCACATGTGCATCTTGGTGAATTTAAAGGTGCTCTTAGTCATGGTGAAATCCTGCTGATGGTTGATGTTCCTCTTTGGCGTATCAGAGAGGTTAATCGGGTAGTTGATCGTAATCATCCTGAGGCAGACCATGGTGGTGTCGGGTGGGCTATCGAAGCACTACATATATAAAATGACAATCAACGGATGATGTCGACTTTTACCGATAGATGACTCTTTCTGCCTGCCTGTAAAAGGCAGTCATTAATAGTCATCTATCTGTTAAGTTTTGAAAGCCAGGATGCAGCGGCTCTGATTTCTCCAACAGCAAGACCTCTTGAGTTAAGTAATACCGGAGTGATATGAGTTTTGAGCTTCTGTTTTTCATCCTCAGAAAGAGCGCCTAGATATTCAAGGATTGTCATTAATGCCACTGACCGCGCACGTGCACTGCCATCTGCTATTTTCACTGCAATCCCAAGGCCATGCTCTGGTATGGCCGCAGTGACAATGCCCTCGGCTCCAGTTTTAGCCAGCACAGCACCTTTCGTGACTTCATTTAACTCGCTTACCATGGTTCCACGCCCAGCTATATAGAGCGGCTCGTTTGTCATCGCTTCATGAAGCCGGTAAATTGCCTGAGCACGAATATCTGACAGCTTTTCCGGATTGGCAAATCGAGCCATTGCATGCGCTAGCTGTTTTAATGGCATGGTCGGTGCTGGTAACCCGCAGCCATCTATCCCTATTGGATACTGTTTAAGATCAATGTCAGCCAAGTCAGAAAGTATTTCCAGTGATAATTGTTGCAATGGATGATCGAACAGGTGGTAGTCATCCAAAGATGTTTTCAGGTGCAGGGCCGTGGTTAAATAACCAGTGTGCTTGCCCGAGCAATTATGATGAATCCGACAGCCTTGCTGCCCTGATGCCAGTAATTGGTGGGCACTCTCAGTATGCTCTGGCAGCACAGCACCGCAAGCCAAATGTTCCTCAGTCAAATCCAGGCGGCTTAGCCATGATTTCACCAGGTTTTGATGTATTTGTTCGCCCTGATGGGATGAGCAGGCCAGTGATAGTTCAGCATCACTCAGCTCATACTGTTTACAAGCGCCACTCTCAACAAGTTGAATGGCAAGAAAAGGTTTTAAAGCAGAACGCGGAAATACCAGTTGTTCAATATCTCCCCAGCTTCCCAAAATATTGCCCTTGAAATCACACACCACAGCAGCACCGAAATGCCGGCTTTCGACAACATCCTTGCGTGTAACCTCTACTAAAAGCTCGTAAGACATGTGAATGGAATCCTTATATACAATGCACTCCAAAAATACCAGGTGGTTAATTTGCAGGAGATAAACTTGCGGTGAAGTTTTGACCTGAAGGTGAAGGTAGATTCGGAAGCTGGTTTAACGATGCTCTAGTGAGCACTCCATCTAACATCAGACCTATCACTTTTTCATATGTGTAGTCATGGGCTATGTTACAGGCCTCGGGAAAATAACTTGAACCATAAGTCATACCCGGTACCAGGTTTGCCTCCATAAAGAAGCATTCACCGCTATTATCAGTTTTAATATCGATGCGCCCAAAGTCCCTGACACCCAGGTTGTTGAACACATCAATAGCCAGATTCATTACTCTTTTTGCTATTTCATTATCCTCAATTATTATGAGTTTTTCTGAATCATCCTTTTTTGTTTGTGAACCTAAAATTCTAAGCCCACGAGTTGATGCTGGCGGTATTACTTCTACAGCAGAGACGATTAATCTTTCATCGTATGTTTTGATGACGGCCACCGTATACTCACGCCCATCCAGGTATTCCTCAATCAGAATTGGCTGATCAAATGACTCGTATAATGACAGCACTTTACTTTCGAAATCTGCAAAATTAGTTACAAATGATAAATCATCAATACCGTTTCCATTTGCCGCGTCCAATGGTTTTAGAAATAGCGGGAACGAGATCGGTAATTCACTTTCATTTTGATACTGCCCTGGTAATGCTATAAAGAATTTTGCTGTTTTAATACCCTTGTTTGTTAAATGTGTTTTAGCCAGTACTTTATTTGAATCAAATTCAAGTACATCTCTTGATGAACCTGTGAAATTCATATTGTGCTGGGAGAAATAATCAGATAACCAAATATCTTCTTCAAGCTTAATGGGAATATACTTTACAGCCAGGATAACGAGTTCAGGATTTCTTTTGACAATCTTATCTAAATCATCTTCCGTGCTACATATACTCAACCGTACGCTGTGCCCCCGACCTTTCTTTTGAAGGGCGGCTAAAACACTGTTGCAGGCCTTTAGTGTGCCAAATCCACTCTCTTTTAACATTTCGTTAGGTGTAGTGATTATTTCTATATGCATTGGAGTTCCCAAACTCAATATTGAGTTAGATAAAATAAACAGATAAACGCCTGATTCCAGAAAGTCAGGAATATGCTGTAGATAAAAGTGTGACGAAAATAACCAGCTGCTAACGGTTTATTTATAGTTTTTGTTCTAGTTAATACCAGGGATAGCGAGTGGAAGGTAGTTGTTGACAAGAGGGATGAACGCACAGCAAAAGCTGTGCGTAACATTATTCAAGCTTAGATTGAGATGATGTTCTCAGCCTGGAGGCCTTTTGCTCCCTGCGTGACTGTAAACTCAACTCTCTGTCCTTCGTTGAGCGTTTTGAAACCATCACCGGTAATAGCTTTAAAGTGAGCAAATACATCGGGGCCCGATTCTTGTTCAATAAAACCAAAGCCTTTTGCTTCGTTGAACCATTTAACAGTACCAGTAGTTTTAGACATAGTCGTATCCTAATTTTTAATAAAAATAAAAGCCTTTATAAAGGCCATGTAGCTTAAATGTGTTGCTTTAACTTATGAAAATCAGGACGAGGCAGTTCAAGGAAGAACTTCGTGATGGCGAGCATAAATAGAGGTGTGCACTTTCAAACACGAGCAACTATAAAGAATATTTAGCAACTAAGCAAATTTATTTATGAAACCGATCCTATTCATGATTAAGCTTTAGGAGATGTTCCAGTCAGGTCACGATAGGCGTGCCATGTTGCATGACCTAATAGGGGACCTGCTATCATGGTACCCACTAACAAGGTGGTAATCCCAAATAATGAAAGCAGAGTGATCAGTCCTGACCAGACGATCATTGGAGTAGGGTTTAATAGCAGGGCCCGAACGCTGGCGATCGCTGCCGTAAAAGCATCCATTTGCTTGTCTTTGATTAATGGTATCGAGATCAGGCTGATACCGAAAATAATAAGGGCGAAGATTGCTCCGACACCGAAGTATACAAGGAGAAAGCTAAGCTGTTCGGTCATGATCAGGTGCATGAAAAGCTCATTCATGGTGGGTATTTCGCCAGAATAAAAAACAGCGAAGAGGACTACCGAAGCACGGGCCCATGCCAGGTAAACGACAAGCAGTATGATTGCAAACACAGCCATGTTTCCAACATTTTTGCGGCAGGCCATTAATGACGGCCGCAGCCTGCATTGTTCTCCTCTTTCCCGTTGAGCGCTCAGCTCGTAAAGGCCCAGCGCAAGAAATGGTCCTAAAATGACGAAGCCGGTTATGCTTGCCGCGATATATTCAGGGGCATCGCGCAGTGAAAAAACCATCACGTAGCCACCAATTACAAAGCAAAGACCGTAAAATAGACTGGCTCTTGGGCAGGCTTTCATGTCGTCCCATCCCTTTTTAAGCCATTTCAAGGGCGCATCTGTTGGTACTTCCTGGATATCAGGAAAAAAACGGGTTTCCTTTTCAGGCCTGGCCTGCTCTTCTGTCATGGTATTCCCTCTAAGTGGTTCAGACCTCTATAAGGTCCTTTTATTATATTTGTTGTCTAGGCATAAAATTTACAAGGATTATCGGATTAGCACAAACTTTCTATACTTGATTGCTAAGGCTGATTAACCGGCGAATCGAATCCATTTATCCAGCTTTTACTTCACGTTGATCATGTTTCCGGGAAAACTGCCAGTTTACCGGTAGCTTTCCATGGTGGGTTCTTTTTCATTACCAGCTCAAAAAGTGGATCATTCAGGAAAAAATCGAGCCAAATCTGTAAAGACTTCCAGGGCATATGGTCGAACCATTTTTTATCGACAAAGGCAAACTGGCGAATAAAAGGGAAAATTGCAATATCGGCCAGTGTTGGTTTATTTGCTACCAGGTAGCGGTTTTGTTGCAGCAGTTTTTCAAGCTTGTTAGGGAATATGCTGGCTTGTTGCTGGTAGTATGCTAATGAATTTTCCGGGAAGCGATCAGCATATTTGTAGTGGTCAAGGTGTTGCTTGAATTTATTGTCATTTTCATCAACGAGTTTTGCTGTCAGGGCTTCATTGGTAAATACCAGCCAGTTTTGTGGGTCGTTAATTTCTAGTGCCCAGCGCATGATATCCAGGCTTTCTTCCAAAATATTATGCTCGTCGAGCTGTAAAACGGGGACGGTTGCCTTCGGTGAGCAGGTTAATAGTTCAGTCGGTTTGTGCTTCAGGTCAACTTCGCGAAGCTCTACCTGTTGCTGGCTGACTGCAATAGCCATACGTGAACGGATTGCATAGGGACAGCGTCTGAAAGAATAGAGTATGGGTAACGTCAAGTCTGTATCCTCACTGGGTTTGAACAACATGATAACAAAGAGGTAACAGACAGATTAAACTTCTATCATTTTAAGTAGCGGGGAGGCTGGTTACATAGGCCAAACCAGTAAGATGATGGGCAGAGCAACAGTGATAACAATAATCTCCAGCGGTAGCCCCATTCGCCAGTAATCACCGAAGCGATAACCACCCGGACCAAGTATCAGCGTGTTGTTTTTGTGTCCGATTGGGGTTAAAAAAGCACAGGAAGCAGCAACTGCAACTCCCATCAGAAATGGATCAGGACTTACCCCAAGTCGATTCGCGATATCAATCGCGATAGGGGCAGCTATGACTGCAGTAGCAGTATTATTCATTACATCGGATAAAGTCATAGTGACAATCATCAGAATGGCGAGCACGATCACCGGGCCGTAACCTTGCGCAAACAAGACTATATTATCGGCGATCAATGCTGTGCCACCGGAGGATTCCAGCGCAGTGCCTATGGGAATCATTGAACCTAGCAATATAATCACTGGCCACTCAATGGATTCGTAGAGTTCGCGAAGTGGCATGATATTGAAAGCCACCATGAGAACACAGGCGGCAGCCAGCGCGGCCGGTAAATGGAGCAGTCCAAAGCTGGCGACAGTAATGGCGCTGGCAAATATTCCGACAGCGAGCCATGCCTTGTTACGCTGAATGACCTGCAAGTCTCTTTTTTGCAAGGGTAATGCGCCCAGCCAAAGTCCCGCTTCGCCCAATTGCTCTTCAGGTCCGAGCAGCAGCAAAATGTCACCGGCATGAATTTCCAGATTGCGGACACGTTCACGCAGTTTTTTTCCCTGTCTTGAAATACCCAGCAGGGTAACTCCGTGCCGGTAATGCAGACGCAATGACTGTTCTGTGCGGCCATCAGCACGAGATCCCTCGGGAATGACGAACTCTACCAGGGACAAACCTTTATCAGTAATTCCCTGGTACTTGTCTGTTCCAACATATTCCAGTCCCAAGCTACCAACAAACTCGTCAATCGCTGCCGCGTCTGCCTCTATCACCAGAATATCGCCTTTTTTAATAATCTCCCGCCGAGCCTGGCCAGGCAGATGCCTGCCTTTGCGCACCAGTCCAAGGATCACTACATCAGCCTCGTTAGCAGTATCATCCAGTTCGGAAATCTTTTTGTCGATAATCCCTGATGTCTCTGGTACGCGTACTTCAGCAATGTAATTTGCGATATCAAACAGCTCTTTCGACGTATCGTGTTTGCCACGATCAACTGGAATCAGTCGCCAGCCGATTAATGTTATGAAGAGCACACCCGCAAGGGTAACGATCAGGCCTACAGGCGTGAAATCAAACATGCCGAACGGGCTTCCCAGGGCTTCTTCACGATAGCTGGCGATAATGATATTGGGAGGTGTCCCAATCAGGGTGATCATTCCTCCCAGTATAGAGGCGAAAGATAGTGGCATAAGTGTCAGGGCTGGACTGCGCTTTGCTTTCTTGGCGGCCTGTATATCGATTGGCATGAGTAATGCCAGTGCAGCTACATTATTCATTATTGCTGAAAGGGTTGCAGAGACCCCCGACATAATGGCGATATGTATGGAAAGCTTACGTCCTGAGTTGATGATATGTCGGGCAACGAGTTCAATAGCTCCGGACTTTGAAAGTGACTTGCTGAGAACCAGTACCAGCGCGATGATAATGGTTGCATGATGACCAAAGCCTGCAAACGCCTGGCTTTCAGGTACTACACCAGCAATGATAGCTATGACAAGGGCGCTGAACGCAACCAGGTCATAACGAACCTTGCCCCAGATCAACATGCCGAAAACAACAACTAACAGGGAAAACAGGATGAGTTGATCAGTAGTCATCTGGATAAAGTATCAATCATATTCAGCAGTCAATCCTTCCCGGTCAATCCAGGCACGGCTGTGTTGTAATGATTTGAGCCAGCCTTTTCTTTTGAATTCAGCGGTCGCTTTACTGGCGCTCTCGGTGGTTATGCCCAGCATCGCACCCATATCATCCCGGGTTGGCAGGAAAAAACTGTCATCCATAGACGTTTCATCCAGCAATAACAGCAAGCGGGCGACGCGTTCCTTGGAATTTCCGGTTGATAATCGGGTAATCCAGGTATTGGCACTGCTTAAAGCTTTCTGCCAGCGTTTTAGCAGGGCATTATGCAGATTAGGCGAATCCCTGCGCATGGTTTCTATTACTGACCGGGGAATGCGGCAGACCCTGACATGATCCATGGTGATGGCATCATGGTCCATCACCTGGCCTTCCAGGCTTTCCAGTCCGGCCAGGTCACCCTGGCCTAACAGGCGTACGATTCTGCGATCGCCATTTGGCAGGCGTTGCACCAGCTTCACCATGCCGGAGCGTATGGTGTAAACAAAGGGTAATTCATCTCCCTGAAGATAAAGGCGATGTCCGGGCTCGTACTCAATATCATCAATGGGCAGGTGTAAGCGGTCAAACTGTTCCTGCTCGATATCAGCGAACAGGACAAGGTGTCGGATCGCACAGTTTTTACATCTTTCAGCACCTTTCCAGGCTGATTCAATCTGTATTTTTTTCAAAAGGTATCACCTGAATATTAAAAAAATGGTTTTCTATTGAATCCTATGTTCAATCTTTGATTACAGACGAGAAATGGCTATTTTAATGTGATTATCGTGCGGGTCATTGCTAATCTGAAAGCCAAGTGATTTCATCAGGTCCAGCATTTTGAAATTATTAGCCAGTATTTCACCTTGCATTATTTCCAGGTCCCGGTCTCTGGCAATTTCCATCAGTTTTTTCATCAGGTGATGCGCCAGGCCCTTGCGTTGCCATTGATCTGAGATTACCAGTGCAAATTCACAACTCTTTTTATCCGGGTTGGTGATATAGCGAGCAACCCCGATTTCCTGTTCGTTTTCTTCATCCTGATTTACTGCGATGAGGGCCATTTCATTGTGATAATCAATTTGCGTAAAGCGTGCCAGCATTTCCTGGCTTAACTCATGCAGGGAACTCATGAAACGGAAATACCTTGCTTCTTCCGAGAGATCACGAATAAATTGTTGTTCTATTTCAGCATCTTCCGGGCGTATCGGGCGGATGATGATGTTGGTACCATCATGAAGCTGAATATCACTGGCAAGGTGCGCCGGGTAGGGATGAATAGCCAGGTGATCATAAGGATCAGTTGAACGTTTTGGGTAATCCACACGGATACGGGCATCAACAGCGACAATCTCTTTTTCATCAATAATTAATGGGTTGATATCCATTTCCTGTATCCAGGGAAGCTCACAGGCTAAAGTGGAAACTCGTAACAGCACATCAATTAACATGTCCATGTTGGCAGCAGGCTTGTTACGAAATTCTTTTAATAATCTGGAAACCCTGGTTCTTCCGATAAGATCAATTGCCAGTTGCTGGTTCAGTGGAGGTAGGGCGATTGCAGAGTCTTGCATGATTTCCACAGCTGTACCACCACTGCCAAAACTGATAACCGGACCAAAAACCGGATCGTGCAGGATTCCTATCATCAATTCCCGGCCATTAGGACTGCGGTACATTTTTTCGATGGTAACGCCGGAAATTTTCGCGTCGGGGTATTTTCCCACGACCTGGTCCATGATTTCACGGTAGGCGCTTCTGACCTCATGTGCATTATCAATATTGAGGCGTACGCCACCCACGTCGGACTTGTGGCTGATATCGCCTGACAGAATTTTCATGGCAATCGGAAAGCCGATGGTTTCTGCAATAATCAGGGCCTCATTGGCGGAGCTGGCTACCGCGATTTGAGTTACAGGGATGTTGAAGGCCTTCAAAACTGCATTTGATTCCAATTCAGTGAGTACATGGCGTTGTTCGCTTAAGGCGCTTTCAATAATGAGGCGTACTCCTTCCCTGTCAGGTGAGGCGTGTCCACTACGCCGTTTTGATGGGGTTTGCATTAAAAGACGCTGGTTTTTGTTATATCTTGCCAGGAAAGAAAACGCATCGACGGCATTTTCCAGGGTGCGGAAACTGGGAATTTGCGCGTCATTAAAAAGCTGGCGTGCGGGTTCGACCTGGTTGCCTCCCATCCAGCTGGTTAATACAAGCTTTCTGGTTTTATTTACTGTCTCGATGATAGCCCGGGCAACTTCGGTTGGTTGCGTCATTGCCTGTGGAGTGAGTATCACAATGGCACCATCGATCGCTTTATCATTTAAACAAATTTCCAAAGCCTGTTTATAACGGTCTGGTGGTGCATCACCAATAATGTCGACAGGATTACCTTGTGACCAGACAGCGGGCAAAACTTTATTCAGTGCTGTTATTGTTTCCGGGCTCAAAGTGCTCAGTTCAATGCCCAGGTCAGCTGCCCTGTCAGCAGCCATGACACCGGGACCGCCGCCATTGGTGATGATGACCAGCTGCTCAGCCTTGCCACGAAAACGGGGCGAGGAAAGGGCCTTGGCGGCTGAAAAAAGCTGGGTGATTGAATCAACCCGTAATACGCCTGAACGGGACAGCGCGGCGGAGAAAGTTTCATCACTGCCAACAAGTGCTCCTGTGTGTGACATGGAAGCCTCGGCACCGGCAGCATGGCGACCAACTTTTAACACGATGACGGGCTTAATACGGGCTGCTGCACGCAGGCTGCTCATGAAACGGCGTGAATCCTTGATACCCTCGATATAGAGCAAAATGCTTTTGGTTAAAGGGTCTGAAACCAGGTAATCGAGATAGTCGCCAAAATCAAGATCAGCGGAGATACCGGTAGAAACCACGGCGGAAAATCCGATGCCATTCATTTCAGCCCAGTCAAGAATCGCTGTGCAGATGGCACCTGACTGGGAAACAAAGGCGATGTTACCCGGCCTGGCATTATTGTAGCCAAAGGTGGCATTCAGCTTTTGTTCGGGTCGGATAATACCGAGGCAGTTGGGTCCCATCAGACGAATGCCATAATTCCTCGCAATCTGGGTAACCTGGTCTTCAAGTTTTCGACCTGCCTGGCCGGTTTCGCGAAATCCTGCAGACATGATCAGCATCATCTTGATGCCATGCTCACCGCAGGCCTTGACGATATCGGGCACTGTCTTGGCCGGTGTTGCTACAATCGCAAGCTCGATGTTTTTATCAATATCCATTAAAGAGGCAAAGGCCTTTTGTCCCTGGACCTGCTTGTGTTTGGGGTTAACTGCATACACCTGGCCCTGGAATCCGGAGCTGAGAATATTCTGAAAAACAACCTGGCCAACTGAATTTTTCCGGTCACTGGCACCAAACAATACCAGTGATTTGGGTGTGAATAGGGATGAAAGGTAATGCGTATTCATAATGGTTAATGATGCCGGTAAATTTTATTGGAAGGCTTGGCCAATATAGTTCATTGTCCTAGTCTAACCAAGGAGTCTTACAATACAATGAATCAATTGAGAATCAATTGACCAAGGAGATTGAATTTTGCGTACTGCCTACATCAGTCACCCTGATTGCCGCCTGCATGATACCGGTATTGGTCACCCTGAAAGTAGCGGGCGTCTTGCTGCAATAGAAGACAGGCTGGTAACTTCTCATTTATTTGATTTCCTCAGGCATGTTGATGCTCCAGAAGTCACAGAAGCGCAACTCCTGCGAGTGCATACGGCTGATTATCTTGCCCATGTCAACGCGCTGATGCCCGAAAACGGTTTTGCTTATCTTGATCCGGATACTGTTGTCAGCCCGGCAAGCTCAAAGGCTGCTAAGCGGGCTGCCGGAGCATTGGTTAAAGCGGTAGACCTGGTAATGAGTGGTGAAATCCAAAATGCCTTCTGTTCAGTTCGCCCTCCAGGGCATCATGCTGAAACAGATCGGGCCATGGGATTTTGTGTCTATAACAATGTTGCTGTTGGAGCTGCCCATGCAATGGATACATACGGTTTACAGAAGATTGCCATTATTGATTTTGATGTACACCAGGGTAATGGTACAGAGCAGATCTTCAAGGATGATGAAAGGGTGGTTTTCTGTTCCACATTTCAGCATCCTTTTTATCCCGATACGCCTTTACTGGAATTGACTGACCGTATGGTTTCAGTGCCGCTTGAGGCAACGGCAAAAAGTGATGCCTTCCGCAATGCAGTCAATGAATTCTGGCTTCCTGCGCTGGCGAAATTTAAACCCGAAATGATCTTTGTTTCCGCAGGTTTTGATGCTCACCAGGATGATGATATGTCAGGTGTCAGCCTGACCGATAACGATTATCAATGGGTAACAGAAAAAATCATTGAGATAGCCGATAGCACTGCATCTGGCAGGGTTATTTCGTCTTTGGAAGGCGGTTATGAACTGCACAGCCTGGCCCGGTGTGTTGAGAAACATATTCGCACACTGATGGGACTGCATTGATCAATTTGAGTTGATCAGTGTCTTCTTCTTCCGCCACCGCGTTTTCGGGTACCATCATCCTGCATGACACGTATCATGCTGCCATCAAGAAAGCTGCCATTTAGCCCAGCTATCGCAGCACGTGCTTCATGGCCTTCCATTTCGATTGTGGCAAAACCTTTACAGTCGCCTGTATAAAGATCCTTGACGAGTTTGAGTGAACGTACAACACCGTAATCTGAAAAAACGGTAGTAAGACTTGCTTCAGTGGTGGACTTTGGCAAGCCACGAATAGAGAGTGCAATCAATGATTTTGACCTTTGGTCAGGTACTAAGAGAGAGCAGCGGTATGCTGCTAATGGGGGGGTAGAATGAATGCACAGTTTTATAAACTGTGCATTCAGGGGCTGTCTTAGATGACAGTGATATCTTCAGCTTGAGGACCTTTAGCGCCTTGAGTCACGGTGAACTCAACTTTCTGGCCTTCTTTCAGGGTTTTGAAACCGTCGCCATTGATTGCTCTGAAATGAGCAAAAACATCTGGACCGGATTCCTGTTCAATAAAACCAAAACCTTTTGATTCATTGAACCATTTAACTGTACCTTGTGATTTAGACATAATCGTTTCCTTTAAAAATTTCAAAAGTAAATAAAGCCGGTGAAGGCTGTGGTGATGAAATGTGTTGCTTTTTACTTATGAAAATCAGGACGAGCTACAACAAGGTGGAACTTCGTAAATTTGTGCATAAATATTAAGTCGCACTTCAAACGCCAAACATATTAAGGGGTATTTAATTATTAGTCAAAGCCTGAATAAACTTTAGTAAAAACAATGTAATATTCGCCAAACCTGAAGAAAGCCGGGCCTGTTTTGGCAGTTGTAAAGTCAAATTGATAAAGGCAAAAGAAAAGCCACTAATGAAATAGTGGCTGCAAGGGAAGGGGCGCCAGCCACGTTAGCTTGGCGCCATACAGACTCATAATTGCTGAATCTTTCCCTTATGGATAAGAATAGTCTTCCCGGAGCAAGTCGTATTGATCTGGGTCAAAAAATTTCAGTTGTTTAGCCCGGATTGTAGGCAGATGATACCGAGGAAGCTGAAAAGCATCTGGGTAAATTTCAGGAGACGTCGGATACAGTGATAAATCTGCTCATTAAGATAAAGCAACAGATAAATAATTAAACGACTGTTGGTTATCCATGGTGTTAATTTTCCCAGCTTTTCCAGGGGGAGTTTTACGTTAATCTGAGTAATATCATTTTCTTCCTGCAGGCGGGTTATTAATATTATTCAATAGAATTTTTGGATACGGAGAAAAATCATGTCGCAATCACAACAGCTATTTGAAAAAGCCATCGATTTAATTGACGCAGCAAATAGAGCAGACCCCAACGAAGATGTCGCTGATGGCAAGGCCTGGCCCAAAGAACTCCTGTATTCTCACCGTATGTCGGATATGCTGAAACGATACGCGCCAGATGCGGATGATGCAGTAAAACTTGCGGTTCACGCACAGCACGTGGAGCGCTGGAAATCCGCCCGCAGTGATTATCCTGAAGGACGCCAGGGCTATTTTCAATGGCGCACAGGGCTTTACAAGTTCCATGCCGATACAGCAGGCAGGCTTTTGGCTCAAGCCGGTTACGATGATGAATTTATTGAACGAGTAAAAAAAGCTGTAGGTAAAAGGGCGCTTAAGGTAAATCCTGATAGCCAGCTTCTGGAAGATACTGCCGACCTGGTCTTCATCGAATATTACATGCTGGCTTTTGCGAGCAAGCACCCGGAATACAGCGAGGAAAAATGGCTTGAGATTATTCGCAAGACCTGGAAGAAAATGTCAAAGCAGGCTCAGCAGTTTGCCGTATCGGGCAACATTACTTTACCAGAGCCACTGATTCCCCTGATTCATAAAGCTATTGCATAAGCCTGTTTAAAATGGTGCTGACTTCATTCTTAAAGATAACGCAGGTAAAGGTAAATACTGCTAATCACAATGGTAAATAGCATTAACGGAAAAGCAGCCAGCATAAAAGGGAGAAAGTGGATGGGTTGTCCGGACCTTTCTGCGAAACCTGCAACAATGAGATTGGCGCTGGCGCCGACAAGACTGCCATTGCCGCCCAGGCATGAGCCCAGGGCCAATGACCACCATAGTGGGGTCAATTGATCTGCACCACCAAAAGTCACCGCCATGTTTTTAATCAATGGGATCATGGTCGCAACGAAGGGAATATTATCCACAATGGCTGAAGCAACTGCTGAAACCCACATGATTGCAATAGCTGTTACGGCCAGGTTTTGATCAGTCAGTGCCAATACTTTATGCGCTACTACCTCCAGTAGTCCGGTGCTTTCAATGCCATAGACGACGATGAAAAGACCAATAAAGAAAAATAAAGTTGCCCATTCCACTTCGCAGAAAACCTTTTGAATAGACTGGGATTGCTCGGCCTCATTTTTTCGGATGTTATCAAGAATCAGTAACAGCGCTGCGCCTGACATGGCGACTGTAGCCGGCTGGATGTGATATTGATGACCCAGTGTGAAGCCAAGCATGACCAGGAAAAGAACAAACATTGACTGTTTTAGAAGCCGCGTATCCGTGATGGCGTCCAGTTCCCGGTAATTCATGACACGGATCTTGTACTTATCTTCGGCATGCAACTGTTTCCCCCAGATCAGGTAAATGGGGATCATTGTAAGCGGTAGTATCACCAGTACTATGGGTGCCAGGTTGATGATGAAGTCGTTAAAGGTCAGGCCAACAGCCGAGCCGATCATGATGTTGGGAGGATCGCCAATCAGCGTTGCGGTTCCGCCAATATTGGCGGCAAAAATTTCAGCAAACAGGAAAGGGTAGGCATTGATTTTCAACGAGTCTGTAATCAGCAGTGTTACGGGTGCGATAAGGAGAACGGTTGTGACATTGTCGAGCAAGGCTGAAAGTACCGCGGTAACGACCATCAGCATGACCAGGATTCCCCATGGGCTGGCTTTAACGAGTTTTGCAGACCAGATTGCGAGGAACTGAAAAATGCCTGATTTTTTAGTCATGGCTACGATCACCATCATACCGGTAAGCAGTCCCAGGGTATTAAAATCAACTCCTTCGAATGCAGCCCGCTGTGTCAATACACCACCGAGTATCATCAGACAGGCAGCGCTGATGGAAACAATGGCCCGGTTCAGCCGGTCAGTAAGAATCAGCAGGTAGGTCAAAACAAATAGCGAGCCAGCGTACCAGCCGGGGTTGATACCAAACACGACTTCGGCAATTTGTGATTCATGCATCGTGGTTTTCCCCGGCAGAAAGAATATGCCTGCCGACATCCCAGTACGAGATCATGCCAAGTAATTCTTGGGTTTCAGGGTCTACAACGGGGATACTGCTTTTATTGCGATACAGGATCAGCAGGGTTTCCAGTAGCGGATTATCTGGCGGTACAGTAATAATATCCCTGTCGATACAGGTTGAAACCGGTTGGCTCTTTACCTCGTTAAAACGCTCCAGCAGGTCCACCAGTGTCTCGTGGATAAATGTCAGATTATCGAGGCCTTTATGCATGATTGCAGCTTGCGGCAGTGTCAGTTTCAGCAGGCAGTTCACCCCGAAAATACCAACAAAGCGTCCTTCATTATCGACGACGGGTACATTTCTGTACCTTTTTGTCAAAATACAGTCTGCAGCAGTGCCGATTAAATCATCAGGTTTCAGTGTAGTGGGGTTGGGTTGCATGATTTCGGAAGCGCTCATTTCTCTTCTCCATAAGTAAATGCCTGATGAAACTCACTGCATCACAGATATTGTCCAGTTTCTGTGTGGTTTTCAAGTGGTCTGTTCAAGCAGGACCTTGATCTGGAACAAGGTATTGCGCTCTTCTTCCTCGAGACTGTCCCTGACAAACTTTATGGTGCGTTCAAAGCGGGGGATAACGTTGTATTTAAGTGCGTTTACCCGTTTCTGGGTTTTGCGCTGCTCTTCGAGCAGGCGCCACAGGGCGGTCTCTACTTCAGCCAGGTTGGCCATCTTCTCGGCCATTTCCGCCAGGCTGAGGCGGGTTTCATCCAGGCTGGCATCTGTACCCAGTATGCCGACAGCCTGTAATGGTAATTTCTTGATCGTGATCGCCGGATATTGCACACCCATGTTTCGCCTTGGCAGGATGGATGCCTCGATACCTTCAGGCATACCCAGTGCCAATTGCCGGATGCGGGAACTGCCCATGCGCATCTGTGTAATGCTGAGACAGTCATAGGCAGTTTTAAGCGAGGTCAGTGAGTCCTGTTTCAGGCGGCGATATTCGTCGAGTTTTTCATAGACAAGACGTGTTAACAGTTCACGTTTGCGTTCCAGCAAGCGGTAGCCTTCATGCAGGAAATTCACCCGTCGCTGTAACTCCAGCAGGGCGGACTTGGTCGGCGGTATGTTTAGCCGCTCTTCCATCAGAGACTGTCATCCCAGTTATGGTATTTCTGAATATCAGCCTCGGTAACACGACTTAATGCTTCAGGTGGCAGTAATGAAAGCAGCTCCCAGGCCAGGTCGAGCGTTTCAATAATACTGCGCTCTTCTTCTTCACCCTGCATGACAAACTGGTTTTCAAATGCATCCGCAAATGCCAGGAAGCGCCTGTCGCGTTGCGAGAGTTCTTCGGCACCAATAATGGAAGCCAGGTTTCTGGCCTCAAGTGCGCGCGTATAGGAGGCATAGAGCTGGCTGGCCAGACGCGGATGGTCATCGCGGGTGAATTCCTTGCCAATACCATCTTTCATCAGGCGGGACAGGGACGGTGGCACGTTAACAGGCGGGTAAACCGACTTGCTGTGAAGTTCCCGGCTCAACACGATCTGTCCTTCAGTGATGTAGCCGGTCAGGTCGGGAATCGGGTGTGTAATATCATCACTGGGCATTGAAAGAATCGGGATCATGGTAATGGACCCGTGACGATTATGCACACGACCGGCTCTTTCATAGATTTCAGCGAGGTCGGAATAGAGGTATCCCGGGTAACCCTTACGGGAAGGTACATCACCTTTTTCCGTGGCGACTTCACGCAAAGCTTCGGCGTAGTTGGTCATGTCGGTAATCACGACCAGTACGTGATGGTCGAGGTCATAGGCCAGGTACTCTGCTGCAGTCAAGGCTGTCCTTGGCAGGATCAGACGTTCCATCGGCGGATCGTTGGCCAGGTTGGTAAACATGACAACGTTACGCAATACACCGCTGGACTCGAACTCGGATTCAAAAAAACGTGCATCTGAATGGGAAACGCCCATGGCGGCAAATACGATCACGAAATTGGATGCATCATCAGGCAGTTTGGCCTGTCTGACAATCTGGGCAGCAAGGCGGTTATGCGGCAAACCGGAGCCAGAGAAAACCGGTAGTTTCTGGCCGCGTACCAGCGAGTTGAGTCCATCAATACTGGAAAGGCCGGTCTGGATGAATTCTCTGGGGTATGCCCGTGCAGCAGGGTTGACCGGTGCACCATTTACATTACGTACCAGGCTGGAAACAATAGGAGGGCGGTTATCCCGGGGTGCACCAATACCATTGAAATTCCGGCCTAACATGTCGGGAGACAGGGCTAGTTCAAATGGTTCATCAAGGTAACGTACCCAGGTATTTTCCAGGTCCAGGTTATCGGTTGATTCAAAAACCTGCACCAGTGTCATACTTTCAGAGGTACGGATGACCTGGCCATTTCTGACATTGCCGTCAATATCATGAATAGCAACCCGTTCACCCAGGGCTGCATCATTACCGCCTTTTAAAAATAATAACGAGCCGCGTGCGGCAGTCACATTTCGGTATTCAAGCTGCTTCATGCGCGGGTTTCCCCATGAGTGGTTTTACTGGTGCCGGCATATTCGGCACGCATGCAATCAAGGTGTTCAAAAAGCTCTTCAGCAAAATTTTTCATCTGCTCAAGCTGATCATTGCCAAAGGCTGACTTCAAACGTCTGATTTTTCCATTTTCAGGCAACTGTGCAAGCTGCTCTACAGGAGTGCCCAGTTCGATCAATTCCTGGCCAGTCTCATAAAAGCGCAGAATAAGCGCCATCATTTGAAACTGTTTTTCAGGTGAACAGTAGCTGTCTACAGGATCAAGTGCACTTTGCTGAAGTAAACCTTCCTTGATAATACTGACACTTTCCAGTATCCAGCGTTGGGCGGATGACAAGGCTTCCGGGCCAACCAGGTTAACAATACGCTCCAGTTCATCGGCCTGGGTTAACAGCGTTAAAGCCTGTTGGCGTAACTGGCTCCAGCGTGAATCGACATTGTCGGCCCACCAGAGCCTGGCGCGTGATTCGTAATCGGAAAAACTTTCAGTCCATGAGACAGCCGGGTAGTGACGTGCATCGGCGAGCGGCTTTGACAGGGCCCAGAAGGTACGAATGATTTCCTTGGTGTGACTGGTTACCGGTTCAGAGAAGTCGCCTCCTGGTGGCGAGACTGCGCCAATCAAGGTGACAGAACCGGTATCCCCGCATAATGTATTAACATAGCCGGCGCGTTCATAAAACGCAGCCAGCCGTGATGCCAGGTAAGCAGGATAACCTTCCTCAACCGGCATTTGTCCCAATCGACCGGCAACTTCACGTAAAGCTTCAGCCCAGCGACTGGTTGAGTCGGCCACCATGACCACGTCATAACCCTGGTCACGGTAATATTCAGCCATGGTCACACCAACATAGATACTGGCTTCACGTGCCACTACCGGCATGTTGGAGGTATTGGCTACCAGGAAGGTTCGTTCCATCAGGGAGCGACCACTGTGCGGATCCGTTAATTCAGGAAAGGATTCCAGGATATCCACCAGTTCATTACCACGTTCACCACAACCCACGTATAACACGATGTCGGCATTGGCCCAGCGGGCAATCTGTTGCTGCACCATGGTTTTACCGGCGCCAAAGGGTCCCGGTACGGCTGCCTTGCCACCTTTAAGCAAGGGGAAAAAGGTGTCCAGGATGCGTTGCCCGGTCAGCAGGGGAATAGCTGATTCAGTGCGTGACTGGTAAGGCCTTGGTGTTCTAACCGGCCAATCGTGATACATCTTGAGTTCGCAGACCTTGTCAAATTTGCCGCGGACTCGCGCAATGATGTCTGCAACACAGTATTCACCTTCACCAGCATGCTCGATGATTTCACCACCGCAGTCGGGTGGTACCAGTATCCGGTGTGTAATGCTCTGCGTTTCCTGCACTGTGCCAAGAATCTCACCACCTTTAATCAGAGCACCAACTTTAAGTGTTTCTGCGGGCACAAAATGCCAGCGTTTTTCCCGGTCAAGAGAAGGTACCGTCAGGCCACGGGCAATCTGTTCACCACTCATTTCGAGGATTTTATGCAGGGGACGCTGAACACCATCAAAGATCTGTCCCAGCAAACCGGGACCAAGTTCAACCGAAAGTGGCTTTTTAAGGCCTTCCACGGTTTCACCCGGCCTGAGCGATTCAGTTGATTCGTAAACCTGAACAAGGGCATCGTGTTCACGCAGACTGATGACTTCACCAATCAGGCCCATTTTACCAATGCGTACCTGCTCGCCGTTACGGATATTATTCTGCTGAATCGTGACCAGTGGGCCGTTGACTTCAATAACTTTACCCATGTGACAGTACTCCAGTGCCGGCTACCGAGGCAAACAGGCGCTCAAATATCACTTGTTGCAATTCTGTCTGTTTACGTGACAGCAGGCCTTCGAAAGTGTTATCCACTCTGATGTTGCCATCAGCCGAAACCAGCCTGACTCCACCACTGCAGTTAATGGCTTCATCGGCAAGCCGGATTGTCTGGGTGATGGTTTTTGAAACCACAGTGTTCCATTGTGCTGCGTAACGCTGATGATCTTCGTGATTGATGTAGGCCACCATATCATCCTGATTAATCAGGTTGGCAGCCTGCGCCAGCAGTGCAACAAAAACATTGCGGTATTCCTCGTTATCCTGGTGCAGGTTTTCAAGATGTTCCTGCAGTTTTTCGAGCACGACTTGCACCATGCCCCAGCGGTTTCTGTCCAGTTCAGCCTGCAACTGAATTTCGCTGGCCTGCACTTTACGCAGGTATTCACGTTCTGATTGTGACTTGGCAAACAGTAGTTCTTTCTGTTCCATGAGCTGGATTTTTTCGCGTGCATCCTGCATGACTTTCTGGCGTGACATATTACCCTGGGCAATATGCTCATCAGCCAGCCTGTGGGCGCGATCCAGCATGGCTTCTTTTAAAGCAGTAACCTGATCAGTCTGATTGTTCATGTCTGTTTTCCAGTGCAGAAGGACCAATAACTTTTGCAATTAATGCATCAATAGGTGTCTGACGATTATCCGGCTCATGCAGTGATGGAATGATACTGATCAATATCTGGCCACCTTCCTGGCGCAGTTGCTGCAAAATAGGGAGATCCGCAGTAGCCAGGTCCTGTTGCAGATAGATCAGGGTTCTTTCCTGTTGGTGCACAATATTGTTCAGTAAATGCTCCAGCGCATCGATACTGAGATCAGTATGGGTTTCAATACCCAGCAGGGCGAATCCATCCATGAGTGCCTGACTGCCAATCGCCAGAATACGCATTAAATTTTTCCCAGTAACAAAATCGTGACGACAAGGCCGTAGATGGCAATACCTTCAGCAAGACCGAGATAAACCAGCGTGCGGCCAAAAATTTCCGGCTTTTCGGTGATCACCGCCAGCGAAGCAGCACCAACTGAACTCACTGCGATACCTGCGCCAATCGTGGCAAGACCGGTTGGCAGGCCAATACCAATAAGTGCCAGCCCGAGGCCGACGCTGATTTCTTTTGCCTGTCCGATGGCTTCATTGGCCGCCATGACATCCTGGGAGCCAATAAACAGCAGGGCAAACATGCCCACGGTAAACATCAGCAGGTTAAGGCCAATGCCTTTTTTTACTCTTACTGTCATTTCCCGCCTGATTTTTTCAGGATGGAATTCCAGGAAGAGTCCTGCCGAAATGAGCAGGACGACACTGGCAGAAAGTAGCATAAGTATTAGTTGCATGTTTGGTTCTCCATTTCTGTCTTTATAACTTGGTTCAATTTAATTGGATTCTATTTTAAGGGGGTTAAAACGCTTGCCTTTGCCACTGAAAAAACGTGAGAAGCCTTCGTAATATTCCAGACGTAAACACTGGATGGCGACGATGCCACCTTCCAGCACGATAATAAAAATGTTGCCAAGTAAAATGGCGACCCCGTGGCCAAAGCTGTCCATCATGTTCGCCAGCGTAAAAACTGCTGCTGCGAGAGCAACGTGGTTCAGGCTGAATGCAGCGATACGTAAAAAGGACAGGGTGCTTGAAAGCGTATTGATGACATTGTCCAGTCCTTCGATGGCAATCACGAGCAGGCGTTCAAACAGGTTACCTTCAAGGTGTTTCCATTGTTTGTAGAGAATAATCGACAAGGGCAGAAACATGGCCAGTATTTCCAGGCCGGCAAGCTGCTGGTTAACCATGAACTGATAGCCGGCAAAAATACTGCCCAGGAAGAAAGCCAGGCCAACAATGCCCCGGCTGCTGTAAATTGCCTGCTCCTGTTGCTTGAGGGCTAACAGGTTATAAATGGAAAGCAGGTTGGCGACGATAAGAAAACCAATACCCCAGGCTAAAGCGATCAGCAATATCCTGTTGGGGTCTTCCATCGGTGACATCCATATCGGGTGAATAATGTGTTCATAACCAAACAGGCTGCCGTAGAAAAAGCCGAAAACAATCGAGGACAGGCCGGCTAAGGTCATGAATGTCATGAGTCCATCGATCTTTTTTCGTAAAAGGAAGCCCATTACTATAATCACGGCACCATGACCGACATCACCAAACATCATGCCAAACATCAGGGTATAGGAAAAAGCAAACAACTGGGTTGGATCAATTTCTCTGTACTCGGGGATGCCGAATTGACTGACCAGTGCTGCGAAGGGTTTGAGTAAACGGTTGGTCTTTTGCAGCGAAGGTACATCAGGTAATTCGTCATCAGTTGGCGACCTGAAATCTGTAATAAAAGGGTAAGTCATCGTTGCCTGCAGCCGCTCATTAATGGCTGCTTCATTTCCGACAGGAACCCAGCCTTCGAGGTATACCAGTTCACCTTTACCTGAGAGGCTGTTGGCCAGCGCTGCGTAAGGTGTTGCCAGGGCCAGTAGGTCTTTTATCTGCAGCAACTCGTGCTGATGCCGGGTGAGAAAGTCAGTAATGGCTTTTAGTTCCTGCTGAACCACCAGCTGGTTCTCCTGCTGTTGCTGCTGGATTTCCAGTTTGATTTTATCCGGATGACTGCGTAATTCAGGTGGTATGGTCAGTTCATGAAAACCGGCTGACTTGAGAATCTCAAGGATGTCCTGCTGATGGCCAATTTCCGTAACGACGGTTACGTAGTCATGAATGTCCGCATGATGGAAAACATCGATAACCGTGTTGGCAAGGGATAGGGCGCGTTGCAACTGTTTCAGTTCGCTGTGGGGCACGGTACCAATAAAAATTTTCAGAAACAGGCTGGTGTCAGAAAGTTTACCCAGGTCCGTATTGAGATTTTCAAACCGGCTGAGACTGCTGGCCAATTGATTGGCGGTATGCATTTTTTCCTTGGCAATGCGCATATTTTCTTCGTGTGCGGAAATTTCCTGCCAAAGTGATCGGACTGTTTTATTGGCCTGTTGCAGGTCGGCAAACGAAACGGCCCTGGGTTTTGCGACCTGTTTCTGATCTAAATCCTGCAGGTAGTGCGCAATCTTTTTGAAACGGTTATTCAGATGCTGGAAAACCTGCTGATAGTCCAATGCCGGTGAATCAGATAACGGGTTGTCTGCCGTTTTTCTCTCGATCAGGTGCATAACCTGCATTTGTGCGAGGGCAATAGAGGCAACCGGGGCATCGTCTTTCATCATGGTCAGCGAGATGTGCTGCATTTCAACCGGAGTATCAAACATTGCTGGCAACTCCCCCCACGGCTTTCTGGATCAATTCGGTTTTGAAGCCGAGTGTCTTGCCCTTGATAACGGCCTGTAACAAGTGAATTTCAGACTCGCGTAACAACACGTAGGAAAAAACCCGGGCAATCAGCGATGTTGAGCGCTTAAGACTCTTCATGGCAGCCATCAGGGTGTAATGTTCCATCAGGTTTTCGATTTCTGTCATGCTCTGCGTTTGCTTGAGCATTTCATTCATTGGTGCGGGTAACTGTTCGATGACCTCGCTGACACTGTCGAGTTTGGCCAGTTGCATGAGATTTTCTGCATGCAGTTTTTTCCCTGTGGTTGCCAACAGGTAAAAAGACTTGGCAGGAGACAGGTTATAAGAAAAACGATAGCGGATAAGCCAGAGTAAATTCAAGCGATCCATCACGGCGCCAAATACCTTGGTCATTTCCTGTTGATCATTTTGTTCAAGAAAACGGATACGCTGAAGCAGGCCAGTGAAGAAGTGACGGTCTATAGCGGCATCCAGTGAGAACAGGTTTTGTCCTTCTTCTTCATAGATACTACGAGCCTGCCTGACAATACTGGAGTAAGGTGTGTTCTCAAGCAGTCGCAGCATTTCCTGCGGATCATCTGCCTGTAATAGGCGGGCCAGTGGCAATACGGCAAACTGACCTAAATCGACCAGTTCCTTTTCGATTGAGGCATCGTTTTTGCCGGTGAACTTTCCGCGAATCAATGTCTTCAGGTTGGTTAGTTCATACCAGTGAACAGCGTAATTGAGTAAATCGCGTTCAACACTGAAAAAAGGACGGAACAGCAGCTGGAAATCCTGCAAGGCATTGCTGATCAGTTGTTTTTCTATTGACTGCAGGTCAGCCGGGTTATCACCAAGACAACTGAAGCGTTTCAGCAATTCCTCCAGGTCAGAATCAATAATTGATTGCCAGTTTTCCAGGCCAATCAATTGACTGGCAAGTATATTGAGACGGGTGGCCAGGTAACTGCTGACAACATGCGTCACGGCTCAGGTTTCCTCGTTGAACAGGGTGTCGATGGCTATAGTTAATGCTTCCTGCTCGTGATCTCCGGCCAGCTGACGTAATTCCTGGTTTCTTTCGTTATAGCGTAAGCGCAGTTCGGCAATACTCTGTTCGGCACGTTCATTGGCCTTGTCAAGAAAGGACTGGTGTAATTCAGGCAGGCGGGCATTGAACTTTTCAATGGTGGCATTGGCATCATCGAGCGCTTTCTGACGAATATTTTCCCGCTCTTTTTCACCTTCCAGCACAATTTGTTCGGCCTGTTTTTCTATATTCAACAGATCGTAGAGCGAATCGTCCATTAGTACTCCCCGGGTAAATATCCGACTTAAGTGACAAACGAGGCTGAAAACCAGGTCAGTAACCTATTCATTCTAGTGTTTCTTTAACTAAAATGCAGTATCAGGATCAACTGAATGTAATGTTTTCGTCATGACAATAGACTGGTTATACAAGGCCGATGAGTTGAAACCGTTTCCGGTAATCGGAAATGATGTGGTGCTTTACCCCGGTTTTCTGCAAATAACCCAGGCGGATACTTTCCTGCATACCTTGCTTGGTGAAATTCGCTGGCAGAAAGAGACGATTACGATGTATGGAAATGCTATCGAAGTACCGCGTCTTGTTGCCTGGTATGGTGATGCCGGGAGTGATTATCGTTATTCAAACATCAAGCATTCGCCCGAACCCTGGACACCGGCTTTACGCGAGCTTAAAGAAAAAGTTGAGCGACTGCTGAATGCTGACTTTAATAGTGTTTTGCTGAATCTTTATCGTGATGGGAATGACAGTGTTGCCTGGCACAGCGATGATGAGCCGGAGCTGGGAAAAGATCCTGTGATTGCTTCGCTCAGCCTGGGGGCGGAAAGGGATTTTCAGTTGCGTAAAAAAAGCAATCCATCGGATAAACGGGTTATCAGTCTGCCGCATGGCAGCCTGCTGCTAATGTCCGGGCCTTCACAGCGTGACTGGATGCATCAATTGCCGAAGCGGCGAAATGTTAGTCAGCCGCGGATTAATCTGACGTTCAGGAAAATCATTTAAGCTATCTGTTTTGTCATATTTCCATGCACTGAACTTCGCTCTGTAATTTTCTGCCAGCTTACTTGCCAAACAACGAGCCGAGTATGCCACGTGAAATCCGTCTGCCCAGAGAACTGCCAACTGACCGGAGCGTGCTTTTTATCATGGCTTCTGCAAAAGACTGGCGCGATCGACCAGAAGAACGTTTTTTCTGAGTGGCTTTTTCTTCTGCCTGGCGCTGCTTTTCCTGCTGCTCTTTTTTTGCCAGTTCCTGGGCCTGTTTTTCTTTTTCAAGGGCGCGCTGTTTAAGCAGTTCAAATGCCGACTCACGGTCCAGGTCTTCAGCATAACGACTGTATAACGGTGAGCGCTTGATCAGGTCCTGGCGTGTTTTTTTATTCACCGGGCCAATCTGCGATTCGGGAGGCCGGATCAGGGTTTTCTCAACTATGCTGGGTGAACCATCTTCCTGCAAGGTGGATACCAGGGCTTCACCTATTCCAAGCAGACCGATTTCATTGCGGATATCGATATCCGGATTCTGGCGGAAAGTGTCGGCTACGGTATTGATGGCTTTTTTATCTTTCGGTGTAAAAGCACGTAATGCATGCTGAATGCGCATGCCCAGCTGGCCAAGGACATCCTCTGGAATATCCAGCGGGCTCTGGGTAATAAAGTATATGCCAACTCCCTTGGAGCGGATCAGGCGTGCCACCTGTTCTATTTTATTAACCAGGGCTTTGCTGCTGTGATCAAACAGTAAATGAGCTTCGTCGAAAAAACAGACAAAACGTGGTTTGTCAGCATCGCCGGTTTCCGGCAGGTTTTCGTATAATTCTGAAAGCAGCCATAACAGAACGGCGCTGTAGACGCGTGGTGACTGCGCATGCAGCCGGGTCGCATCAAGAATATTAATCAGCCCCAGACCGGAAAAGTCAGTGATCATGATGTCGTTGAGGCTTAAAGCGGGCTCGCCAAATAACTGGTCGGCACCCTGTTCTTCAAGCACCAGCAGTTTGCGTTTTATGGCGGCAACACTGTTTGGCGAGATATTACCGTATTCGGATTTCAGTTCTTTGGCATTCTCGGCCATCCAGCGCAGCATGGCACTGAGGTCCTTGAGATCAAGCAGTAACAGTCCCTCGTCATCCGCCAGGTCAAAGCAGGCATACAAAATACCGGTCTGGGTATCATTGAGTTCCAGCAGGTTGGATAATACCAGCGGCCCCATGTCGGAAATACTGATGCGCAGCGGCAGGCCCTGTTCTTCAAAGACATCCCAGAGAACGGTTGGGTTGGGACGTTGCTGGTAATCCTCGATGCCTATCCGGCTGACACGTTCATCGATTTTCCTGTGAGGTTTGCCCGGCTGGGAAAGCCCGGAAAGATCACCTTTGATATCGGTTACAAATACGGGTACGCCAATCCTGGAAAATGCCTCGGCGAGAATCTGCAGGCTTACTGTTTTACCGGTTCCGGTGGCACCGGAAATCAGGCCATGACGGTTAGCCATTGAAGCCTGCAAATGAATTTGGCTGTTAGCTGAGCCGCCGATTAAAACAGTAGTTTGGGACATGCCTGATTCCATATGATTTTTAATAATGAAAGCATACATTGAGAAAAACTGACATGCCTAGTAAAAGCACTAAAAAAACCAGACAGTCAGTAGCGCTCTTCGATATTTCTAATATAAGCCGTGACGTAATGCGGTTTAACTGTTGCGTTAATAGCTGATCGCTACTTTGCACAATATTATCCGGCATCCGGATGTACCTGTGGAAAAAACCGCCCAGGAGAGTGCTGCTTTAAACAGGCTGGCTGCCGATCTTGAAGACACGGTAGAGAGATTCAGAACCTGACAGCTTAAAATTATTTGCCAAGTTGCCTGACAACCGGGTTGGCCTGGTCCATATTTGCGGTGATATTTTTTCTGTCAAAAGCTATTACGTTTTCGAGCGTCATAGGCCTGGCGAAATGGTAACCCTGCAGCATGTTGCAGTTGAGTTCTGCTAACAAAGCAACAATTTTCTGGTTTTCCACACCTTCAGCAACAACCTGCATACCCAGGCTATGAGCGAGGTTGATGACGGCATCCACAATAGCCTTGTCATTGGTATCGGTTTCCATGTTTTTGACAAAAACCTGGTCTATCTTGATTTCATCAAAAGGTAACTGCTTAAGGTAACTTAAAGAGGTGTAGCCAGTACCAAAGTCATCGATCGAAAGATAGAGACCCAGTTTGTCGAGTTGCTCCAGCTGTTGCCTGGCTTCTGCTGGATCATGCAGCAGGGCGCTTTCAGTGACTTCAAGGGTTATCTGTTCTGGCCTGATTTTGCGTTTGCTGAGCAGGCTGTTAATGCGGTCTGGCAGGTGTCCGCCATTGATATCCTGTGTAGACAGGTTTATTGCAACGCCACCTTGCTGGCCGGCTTGCTGCCACCTGATACAGTCATCCATGGCACGTTCCAGGACAAAGCTACTGATATCACGGATCAGGCCGGTCTCTTCCGCGAGTGGAATAAAGTCATTAGGTGGTATCCAGCCTTTTTCGGGATGGTTCCAGCGAATCAGGGCTTCCCATGCATGGATTTCATGGGTATCCAGGTTTAACTGCGGCTGGTAGTGCAGGCTGAATTCGTTGCGATAAAGTGCGGTACGGATTTCAGCAATCATAGTCAGCTTATTCTGGCCGCTATGGTCAAGCTCCGGCGTGAATAGCGATTGGCCAAGGTTATTGCGTTTTGCGTGATACATGGCCATATCTGCCCGGGACAATAACACTTCCTTGGATTCACCATTCTGGGGGTAGGTGACAACACCGATACTGGCGCCAATATCCATTTGCTGGGAATTGATCTGGTAAGGCTCGATTTGTGCCGAAATCAGCTTGGAGGCAACAAACTGGCTTTCCCGTTCATCCAGGTCCGGTAACAGCAAAGCAAATTCATCGCCACCCAGCCTTGCAAGGGTGTCGCTACTGCGCAGGTATTTTGAAAAGCGGGTTGCCACTTCAGCTAACAGGCGATCACCTGCTGAATGCCCGAGTGTGTCGTTGACTTCCTTGAAGCGGTCCAGGTCAATCAGTAACAGGCCAAAGTGACGCTTCTCGCGTTTTGCATACTGGATCTGCTGTTCAATTCGGTCATTGAATAACGTGCGGTTGGGTAGACCGGTAAGCGAATCGTATAAAGCCAGCTGGGTGAGCTGTTCGGTTTTAATCGCAAGTTCGGTAACTTCGTTAACCAGGATAATACTGCCATCAGTTGCCTGTAAGTGTGAAATGGTAAAGATGCGACGGTGGCCCGCAACATCAAGAGCATCCAGTTCGCTGTTATCAGTGAGAAAGGTTTCAATATTGCCAATTTCATCAAGAAACCGATCCATGGGACGGTTCATGGATTCCCAGTTATTGCCTGTCAAACCGAGAACGCCAACTTTCAGGTCATCGGTTATAGACTGTAGAATTTCCAGCTGGCTACTTTTGCGCTGCAACTCATGTTCACGTTTCATGATATGCCTGGCATGGGCAATTTCATGGGTTAATTTCTTGGCAGCTTTTTCAAGTTGCGTTATAGCATCGCCTTTTTCCTCAACCAAAGGAATATTCAGTTCCTTGCGAGAAAACTGGTTCATGTCTTTTACTACCTGCTGAATTCTGCGAGTCAGGAAAAACAGCAGCACCGAGAAGAAGCCGATAAATACCGCAGCGGCAATAATGCGTTGTCTCCTTTCCAGTTGCATGATGGCGCCATCAAGATGATCGGTGACTTCCCTGGGTAACAGGAGAGCCAGAGAGGCCTGGATATCCCAGTCACCCTGGTCAAAAAAGCCGTTGCCACCAAACAGGTGCGTGCGCCTGATTTCATCTGCAGACATACCGCGGGGGAAAATATCAGGATCACTGGACGCCCATATTTGCTGGTGTCCAAAACCGCCGGTTAATAAAGCGACCGAAGTATTGGAAGGCAGGTTGCGTGCCACCGTGTTGTAAATGAAATTATCATCGACGGTGACATAAATCATAATGTAACCAATGGTCTGGTCTTCATATGTGATGGGCGAACTGGACAGTAATGAGGGCGTGTCATCAAGTTCAGTCATCACGGTGTTTTTATGGGTGCGTTTTAACCAGGTGCCCGGGTTTCGATAAAGTACGGTGGGCACCTGGTTATCTTTACTGACCAGGTAGGTACTGACAGGAATTTCATTAACATCAAATAATATAAACGCAGTCGGTTGGATCAGGCCGCGCCAGACGCCGATGGATGGTGCCCAATCCGGCTTTTGCTGTATGGTCTGGTGTTTGTGTTTACCCTGCAGCAGAAATTGCGCAATAGGCTTATGCTGGGCAAAAAGCCGTGCCAATTGGGTATGTTTTTCCACTGCATGGTAAAAAATGGAATGAATAGTCGCGTTCTGGTTCTCCAGCCTGATCTGAAGCTCTTCGCTGAACACTTCATCTAGCTGGCGGGCCTGAAACCACTCCAGGGCCAACCACATGGCGATCCCGACAACCAGGCTTATCAACAAGGCCTTAACTGTCAAAGAGATTTGGCTAAGCGCTTTGAACAAGACTAGTCTTCCAGTTTGGCTAAAGCAGAGCCGAGAGGCTCACCGATCAATTCTCCCTGTTTGATTTTCCATCCGTTTTTTTCAAGCTGGCTCAGCGAGGCCATGTTCAGTTGCCTGTAATTCTGGTTTACATATTCGCGCAAATAATCAACCAGTTGCTCAGCAATCAGGTTATTTTCAGGTTGTTGCCAGGTGGTAAGGTTGTAAACCCTGTAAAAAGGATAATAGCCTTTTGCCAATGCTTCGAGGTTGGCCGGGTGTATGTTATTGATTTCCAGAATTTTGACTGGCTTGTTTTCTCTTTGCACCATGAACAGGGTTTCATAACCGACTGAATAAAAGTTGCGATTTACTTCTGCAATCATGTAAGGGATATCACCTGTTTCACGGGCGGTAGGTGAAAAGTGGTCCTGTCCGGAAAGTATCAGGGTCCAGTGGCCGGGTCGGGTTTTACAGTGCAGGCGTGTGACAACATCGATACTGTGTTTTTCCAATTCTGGTGCAGCCGAGATTTTTTTCCATTTTTTGATATTGCCGCTGAATATCTGCCTTGCCTGGTCAGTTGAGACGTTACCGACCTGGTTGGCCGGATTGACGAGCAGGGCAATCGAGGCAATACCCAGAGTATGATATTTGAGTCCCGGTAGACGATCTCCGGTTCCTGGCGCACAGCAAAATCCGGCTATATCGACTGCCTTCTTGTTTAATGATGAAGCCGAGACACCACAGGTGCCCTTGTTGACAGATATATTCAGGTTGTTTTTCCTGGCATATTGCTGCACGACAGTGGCCAGTTGTTCATACAACTGTTGGTCAAGGGTAACAACCAGGTCTGCATCCTTGGTCACACTGGCATAGCGTACCGGCAATGATGCCCAGTGTTCAGCATTTAAGGAGGTGTTTTCAACTGGTGAAGTAAAGGCAGCCCCTTTTAGGGCATCATCTTCATGGCCAATTTTCAGGTACCGACTCTCATCCAGGGGCATGAAGCTGTCAGGAATCAGGGAATTTCGTTCTGGTTGTAATTCGTCCTGGGGAGCAAGCAACCAAGAAGTTGTGATGCCAATCAGCAAAAATGCCACGATAACCGTGGTAATCAATGACTTGTTCATTATTCCCCATCCTGTTCCCTTATATTAGTCATTAATCGGATGTATCACTGAATTCTTTAATAAATAAAACCTGCAGTTTTTCAGGTATTTATTTTCATCAGGGTTACCTGTTCATCGTGATATTGTTCCCGGGAAAATTCCGTCCAGCCTAGCCGTCGGTAAAAATGGGACTGGTCAGGCGTAAACAAAAAAAGCAGGTCAAATTTGTTGCCAGCAAGCTGGGTAACATATTTTACGAGCGCTGTGCCAATTCCCTGGCGACGATGATGGGGGTTAACAAAGACACTGGCCAGCCAGGGTGAGAGTTCGGTGTGATTGTCCATGTCATGCTCAACTATGGCTGCTGAGCCCAGCAATTTATCTCCATTGAGCGCGATATACATCGATGGGATGAGATGATCAGACAGGTAATGCTGCATGCGCAGGATACGCTGCGCTAACGACTCACCCGGATTGAGATGGCTCCATTCCTGCTGATGCCATTGAGCCAATTGTTCCAGATATTCCGGCCGGTCTCTTAAATTGACAATTTCAGGCATGCAGTCAATCAGAAAAGGTCGATATCGCCGGTCTCGCCAATGTTTGTTGTGACCACCTGTGAATGGTCCAGCATGATGTCCTGGTATTCAGGAACCAGGTCCTGTAGCAGGGCTAAAACCTCGGTGCTGGCCTTTTCCATGTCAGATAAGGCGGCAATGCCTGCATCATGATCACCTTCAATATAGGCAGCTACCGCCAGTTTACCCATTTCATGAACTTTGGCATGAGGCCTGTCCAGTTCCTTGAACTTGTTGAGGTGGGCCATCCGCTGGCCATCACCTTCAAAATACCACTTACCCAGTCTGCAGTTGTGATGGTCGGCGTAGTCATCGACTGTTTTGGAGTTGAGCCCAAAGATAGTCCGATACACCTCCATCTTGAATAAAACATGATCCAGTTTGACGGTCTCAATGAAGGAATTGGAGGTCGATAACGCAATCACACTGCTCATGTTGTTTGCCAGTTGGACAACCTCGTCGATAACATTGCCAACGGTTTCCACTGATGAATTCATTGTCTCCATTGAACCCGATATTTGATCAAAATTGGTACGTGTTTCAGCAGAATGTTCCGTAATTTTCGTGACGAATTCTTTGATCTCGTTAGTGGCGTCAGCGGTTTTTGCAGCCAGTGTGCGTACTTCGTCAGCCACCACGGCAAACCCGCGGCCCTGTTCACCAGCCCGGGCAGCCTCAATCGCGGCATTTAAAGCCAACAGGTTAGTCTGGTTGGAAATCTCGGTAATCATGTCGGTGAACTGATTGATACGCAGGGTTGCTTCCTCCAGCGCACGCACAGAATTCACACTGCGGTCGGTAGTTTCGCCCAGTTGCTGGATGCCAGTGGTAATCTGTGCCAGTACCATGGTGCTTTGCTGAAACAGGCTGGATGTTTCGCGTAGTTTGGACTGCTCTGCAGATAACGTTGTAGAAGAAGAGACAGACTGGTTACGAATCATTTCAAGGGACTCGTGCATGTCAGCAAAATGAATCGTTTCGGATGTACGGTGAGCGACCTGCTGAAAGAGTGAGTTTAGCATCTCGGAGAGACCCTTCTTTTCTTCTGTTAACTGTTCAATCCTTTGCTCCTGGCTTGATTCCTGTGCTTCCAGTTCGGCAATGCGCTTTTCCAGTTCAGTAACTTTGGTTTTTTGGAACCACAACATGAGGCTGCCTGTCTCCTGATTTTGATCGTTTTTTAAGGTTTTTTATATCTTTTACACTATATCGGATACTAAACAGATATCTGAAGTCCCCGTGCAAAATTTTTCTGCAACAGTATTGCTAATTTTCAGCTAAGATTCCTTATAATTTCTTAAGCTACTGATACAATTGGATTTGTGAGTCAAATACTCGATAGCGTACTCTATTGATGAGGATGAAGCGGAGCGGGCCGCAGAATATCTGCGTTTGACTCTCAATCTTCTTAGCCGTCAGAATATTTCTGCCGACCCGGTCAATTACGATCTGATTTACAGCTAAGTTGCAGGCAAAAACTGTGTGGTTGCTGATTGAAGATTCCACTTTAGTGGTTAAATGATCCAGACATTTATCTTTCCTGAAATCCCGTCTTTGCAGATTCACGTCTTAAGGCTGGATGCCAACCATGCATTAATCTCCGGGAACAAGTATTACAAGTTAAAGCCCTGGCTGGAAAAAGCACGCCCTCTGAATGCTGGACTGATGTCTTGTGGTGGAGCATATTCAAATCATTTGCATGCATTGGCTGCGGCCGGGCAGCAACAGGGTATTTCCACTTATGGGCTGGTTAGAGGCCTGCAAGAAAATCATCTGACGACCACTTTGCAAGACTGTCAGCAGATGGGAATGCAGTTGTTTCCTGTGTCACGGGCTGATTACCAGAAGCGTTACGAAGCAGGCTTTGCAGATAAATATCTGCGCAGGACAGGGCTGGCAACCTTGTGGGTACCAGAAGGTGGAACGGATGAATCAGCAGTCAAGGCCTGTGAAGCGATAGGCGTGGAGCTTAATCATTATCTGCAGGACTACCACTTTGATTCTGTCTGGTTGGCTGTTGGCAGTGGTGGTACCCTGGCTGGGATTGCCCGCAGTCTGCACCCTGACGTGTCGTTATATGCTGTTCCGGTTTTAAAACATTGGGAAGATGTCAGGCAAAGAGTTAACAGCTATTTGACGCCACAGCAAGCAGGGCGAATCAACTGGGTAGAGCAGGCTGATTATGGCGGTTTTGGACGTTATAACCGTCAACATGTTGAATTCCTGGCCCGGCTGGAACAGGTTTCAGGCATTCCTTTTGAGCCTGTTTATACTGCTAAGCTTGTCAGGCGACTGCATGAACTGTATCAGTCACAAGCCTGTTCAGGTGACAGGCCACTGGTTGTGCATACCGGTGGTCTGCAGGGGCGACGATCCATTGCAGCACAGCTTGATCAAATCATTTGTTCAACAGCTGATTGATAGGGAATGGTTTGCTGACACCATAGCCCTGCGCATAGTTGACGCCAAGCGCTTTGAGAAACTCATAAACCTGCATTGATTCAACATACTCGGCAATGACTTTTTTCTCCATCGTCTTGCCAATTTCGACAATGGTTTTGACCAGTGAAGCATCCACTTTGTCAGTCAGGACATCCTTGATAAATGAGCCATCAATTTTCAGCATTTCGATGGGCAGCTGTTTGAGATAACTGAAAGAACTCATGCCCGTGCCAAAATCATCCAATGCAAAAGTCACTCCCAGTGCACGCATTTCCGTAATGAAATGCAAAGCATCGGGGAGCTTGGCGATAGCGGCAGTCTCGGTAATTTCAAAGCAGATTTTTTCAGCAGGTATCGAGTAACTTTGCAGTTGTTCCTGGATAAAAAACAGCAGGTTTTCATCGCTCAGGCTGAGTCCGGATAAATTAATTGAACATCTTTCCAGCAGCCGGGCATGTTCCGGGTTGGCATTCAGCCATTTGAAATAATTTCCAATAACCCAACGGTCAATGGAGATCATCAGTCCATAACGTTCTGCCGCAGGCAGAAAAGCACCTGGAGGTAATATTGCGTTATCCGTGTCACGCAATCTCAGCAGGAGTTCGTAATAGGTATGTTTTCCCCTGGGATCATCATAATGTGTGCTGACAATCGGTTGGCAGTAAAGCTCAAAATGATCCATGCTGAGTGCATCATGCAGGCGGGCTACCCAGTGCATTTCGTTGGAGCGAAGCAGTAGTTGTTCGTCAGATTCAGTATAAACCTTGATACGATTCCTGCCGAGTTCCTTGGCGGCATAACAGGCCTGGTCGGCTGCTGCCAGCAAGGTATGAATGGATTTTGCCGTATGGTCAATGACAACGACTCCGATACTGGCGCCAATGCGAAAGGTCTTGGTGCCGGCAGAGAACTGGAAATCCTCGATGTTTTCACGTAAAGATTCTGCCACCTTGATGGCATTTTCCAATGGACAGTTTTCCAGTAATAAACCAAATTCATCGCCGCCAATACGCCCTAGCGTATCCCGGTCCCTGATGTGCTTGGTTAGCAGGATGCCAAGCTGGCGGAGTAACTCATCACCAGCTGCATGTCCGCAAGTATCGTTGACAATTTTGAACTGATCCAGATCCAGATAGCATAAAACGTGTTTTTTTCTGTCACTGCCTGCGCTATCAAGTGCATGCTGTAAACGGTTTTCAAATTCACGCCGGTTTACCAGGCCGGTTAACTGATCGAAAGTGGCGTAGTGATGCACCTGTTCGGCCATTTGCTGGTTTTCTGATAGGTCGCGGAAAAGTAATAGGGCACCGATTACCTGGTTTTCTTCGTCATGCATGAGCGAGACAGAGCCTTCAATTCTCCGGTCTGGTTGTCTCTTGGTCGTTAAAGTGCCTGACTGGATGGTGACTGCTGTGTCTTGTTTCAGTGCCTGATGTAAAGGATGCGTTGAATTTCTTCCATCCCAGTTGCTGATATAAATCAGCCGATCAATCGATTGGTCGATCATATCGACTGCCATATAGCCGGTGAGTATTTCAGCCGCAGGGTTGGTGATGATAATCTTGCCGGAGGAATCGGTGATGACAAGGCCATCCGATATGGCTTCGAGCGTGGTCTCAATCAGCGCTTTTTCGAAACGGGTGGCTTCAAGCAAAGCCTGCACCTGTTGTTGTGGATTACCAACCTGTTCAAGTAACTGGGTACTGTTTTTTTGTAAAAGCCGGGATAGGTTGAGTTTTTTTTCTGACATGGGAATCAGTTAATGTCCTGATTTAAAGGTGGTCCAGTTAAAAAGTGCTTCATTTTTGTTTTGTTATGGCTTCCAGTCCTTCCAGGTCATTAAAGATAAGTTCATTGTTTTTTTCACTGATCAGTCCACGGCGTTTAAAATCAGCGATAATACGTGAGGCGGTTTCGGTGCTCATGCCGAGAATATCCCCCATGTCTTCACGACTTAAATTGGGCCCCCAGGCACTGTGTTCCTCTCTGCTCATTTCAAACAGTAATCTTGCCATCCGAACCTGGGAAGTGCCCGTAGAAAACTTGGTGATAAACAGGTCTGCACCATCCAGGGTGTGTTGCCACATGTTGATGAGTTTTTCAAAAAGGGCCGGGTATTTATGTTCAAGCTGTCGAATGATTTTTACCGGAATGCGGCAAAGGTCGGTTTCATGCGTGGTCATGGCTGAATGGTGGTAACTGTGATTGACGAGTAATTCCAGTCCTGCGATATCGCCAGGTTTCAGTAAACGCACCACGCGCAGGTCCCCGCTGGGCAGAAACTGGTAGAGTTTTATCAGGCCCCGGCGCACGGTATAAAGGTATTCCCCTTGTTGTCCAAATTCATATAAAGGCACCTTTTTTTGATAAATATAGTGATCAATAGGGGCCAGCAAATCACTAAAAGCCTCGTCAGGTATAGCTGAGAACAGAACTTTCTGTTTAATGGCGCATTTGCTGCAATCAGCACGTCCAAGCCATTCCACATCGGTACACTTACTTTTTGATTCGGCTGTCATTATTATTATTTGTGTTTATTAGGAGGACAATTACATTGTAGCAATAATCAAGTGAAATATTGATACTTGTCAATGGAAACACGGCTCATCAGGGCCATACTTTATATGACGGCAGTGGATGTTGGAAAGACAGAGATAGCTGATATTAGCTCTGGACGCGGCCGTTAATCGAATAACTTTGAACTCCCGTTACTTAAAGTGATTTGATTGAAAAAGCCCGGTGCAAGCCGGGCTTTTTTGGTTGTCAGTCGCGGATTTTATGGTTTTTAGAAAATTGTCTTTAAGGAAACGCCGACGACATGTTCCTCGTAGCTTGGGTTGGGTTCACCCAGTAACAATGCCTCGGGTATGGTGTCATAGGTTACACCATCAATTGACCAGTCATCTTCATCGTATTTTTCGTACAGGTAACTGATCTTGACATGTGTGTCTTTGCGCCATTCATACTCGGCATACAGGTTGATGCTGTGCAAATGAGCTTCGGTATCTGGAAACGCTTCAATAATGGGCGCAGCATTGGTGCTTTTAAAGTCCGTGTCACCTTCCGACAGGCTAACGACATAATCAGCGCCCAGTTCCAGTTTGCTGCTTTTCAGCCAACTGAAACCCACGCCAAAACTGTCGACAGTATCTTCGTTATCTACCCACCAGTCTGGTGTTACAGCAATTGCATAATTATAATTATTGGCGGCATCGACTGTAGTCTGGCTGCCAGCCTGCTTGGATTTATAAACTTCTCTACCCGCGTAAGCATAGCCTGACAGGTCCTTGTTAAACTGGTAGGAAGCATCAATGGTTATCCCGGTTTGTTTAGCGTCGGTCAGGCCAATAACAGTGTCGTCGTAGTCATCATCGTTGTAATCGAGATTGGCACTCAAGGCAAATTTGTCAGTTGGCTGGTAGGCAACATTTACGATGCCACCTACACGGTCACGATCTGCGATATTGTATTTACGCAAAACCGGGTTTTCATCGGTTGCGCTATCATAGGAGCTACCATCACGGGAGCTGAGTTTACCTCCAAGAGATAACTGCAGGTTGTCTGTAGCGCGTAATCCCAGTTTTAGCTCGCCCTTGTCTTCAGTGGTTTCTTCAACCTCGGACTGGTCACTTTCGTAGGTTTCATGACCAATATAACCGCTCAGGCGTGCCGTGCTGTTAATACGATAACCAGCATCCAGTTTGTAGGTCTGTTTAGTGTAGCTGTAAGGGTCATTTGTTTTGGTTTCAATGTTAATGCTTGGCGGATTGAAACTGTCATTCAGATACCAGGTATATTCGTCCCGGGGCGTTTGATTATCCCGTTTTAACAGGCGATAGGAACCTTTCAGGTTCAGGCCGCGAAGTGGTCGGGATGAAAGGGAGAGCAGGGCGTTGTACTGGTAAACCTCGCCATCCAGCGAATTTCGTGGCTGGCTATGAGGGGTGATATTCGGTACGTTAGGAGAAACGGTGTCGGGAAGAAAAGCATCATCCTGCAGCATCATCGCGACAGAAGCCAGACCAGTGAAATGGGTTGTGTCTGTCAGCCGGTAGCCACCTGAAAAAGACAATTGATGCATCTGGTTATCCGGCGCCACCGACATCTGCCCTTCAGAGCCTCTTTGAGGTTCAGCTGAGAATGGGCTTTCCCAGCTCAAGCGATTATTGTCATTAAAAAACATTGAGCCCAGGTAGCTAAGATTAAAGTGCCCCTTGTCATTGACGTAGCCTAATGCCGCACTGAGGGTGTTGGTGGTGTAATCAATGGGTGCTGGTAGCAGAGAAGCACCGCCGCTGCCGGGTCCGCCGACCAGGCTGCCCAGGGTTTGATAGCCTTCCTTGTTTTCAGTGCTGAAGTCCAGGGTTAAAGTCAGGTTTTTTCGGAGGTTCAGGACTCTGGTGCCAAGGGCCAGCTTTTTGCGCAGCGTGCCTATCTCGACATCCTTCAGGTTTTTATCCAACTGGCTAAAACCATGCGTGTCGCCGGAGTTGACCCAGCCTGCCGGCAAAGTCAGGTTGTTGGAACCGACACCTTCGAAGATAGTTTGGCCGATAAAGTTATTGAAGGGAATCTGGTCATAATGAATGTAGGCGTCATATTGTCCCTGCTTGCCCCAGTCCAGGTATAATGACCTCGAATCAAGACCGAGATCCCTGCCGGTAAAAGTAGCATGTTGGCTAATGCCATCGCTGATGGACATCGAAAAATTCAGGTTCAGGTAGGTATCATTGTCGGTCAGGCCGGTGTAGCGGCCAAACCGGAAAGACTCATCCGATACGTTCAGCAAGCCAACTTCAATTTCGGTATCTGAAAATAATGTAACTGGTTCATTATTTTCAGCCAGAGCAACGGTTGATGAAAGCGTTGCAATGGCCAGTAAACTGCTATTCAGACGCAAGCTCTGAAATTTCATTTTTTCACTCCCTGAGATCTGTGACTACAGGCAAATATTTTTATAAGGCTCTTCCTGGAAAACGCCGAATATTTGAAGTCAGCGTTTTTTATCCGTTCAGATGATTTTGCCACCAGATATACAGAAAAAATTATAGCTTCAATAACCATACTTTTACCAGTTATAATTATCCAGTGTTAAAGGTTTTAAGCAGGGGATGTTTTAATCTGTAGAGAACAACAATCGGGTAGAGCAGGGAATGTTTACAAAGGATATTTTTCAATAATGATTGCTGTATTTAAAGTCAGGCTATTGCTGCTGGCTGTCATTGTGGTGTCTTCCATATCGCTGTTTGCAGCAGCTGATCATGAGGAGCAGATGCATCAGCCTCCGCCTGCCATGCCACTTCAGTCTCAGCCTGTCATTCCGGAACACCAGGAAATCAGCGGGCCTTTTTTTGAAGGGTCGGAAGTTACCGAAGCCTGCCTGGAGTGCCATGAGGAATCCGCGCGTGATTTTATGAAAACCAGGCACTGGACCTGGTCTTCCAAGCAGTATGTCTATGAAAAAGGCTGGATTGATACCGGAAAAAAACATGGTATGAACAATTTTTGTTACGGCGTGGCTTCCAACATGACGCGTTGCTCAGAATGTCATGCCGGTTATGGCTGGGTGGATGACAGTTTTGATTTTGATGATCCCACCAATATTGATTGCCTGGTTTGCCACGATACCACCGGAACCTATCGTCGCATTGGCGGGGGAGACGGAGGCCTGGCCGATCCGGCAACTGATTTCGAACGGGTTGCGCGCAATGTCGGTAAACCCAGTCGTTATAACTGTGGCCAATGCCATTTTTATGGTGGTGCTGGTCATGGTGTCAAGCATGGCGACCTGGACAAGGAGCTTCTCAACACGACCAGGGACATTGATGTACATATGGCGGCTGATGGGCTGAACTATCAATGCAGCAATTGTCATTTTGCCAAAAACCATCAACTCATGGGGACTAGCATGTCGCTTACACCATCCGGTGATTTGGCCGCGACCTGCCGGGATTGTCACAAACCGGAACCGCATGAAAAGGGCGCTCTGAATTTTCATATTAAAAATGTTTCCTGCCAGGCCTGTCATATTCCCTATTATGCCAAGGCCCAGGCCACTAATATGTCCTGGGACTGGTCAAAAGCCGGTGAGAAAACTGAGTACGAACGCGATGAGCAGGGGCTTGTACTGTATTCTCCGACCAAGGGGGTATATACCTGGGAAAAAGACCTCCTGCCTGAATACGCCTGGTTTAATGGCCTGGCCGGTATCCATGTCTGGGGTGAAAAAATCAACCCGGATGAGCCGGTAAAAATGAACTGGCCGGTTGGGCAAAAGGATGATGGAACATCCAAAATTTATCCTTTCAAAGTTCATCGTGGCCGGCAGATGTATGACAGCAAACTCAACTACCTGATCAATCCGCACCTGTTTGGCGTTGAGGGTCTGGTGGATGATTTCAAAAGCTGGGAAAGATCAGCTGAAATAGGCATGAAAGCTCGAGGCCTGGAGTTTAGTGGTGAATACGACTTTATCGATAACCTGATGTATTTGCGCATTAATCACATGGTGGCGCCCGCGAAACAGGCACTTGTTTGCCGGGATTGCCACGGTAAAGACCAGAAACGTATGGACTGGCAGAAACTGGGTTATGAGGCGGATCCGTTTTATGAAGAGGGTCAGGCCCGTTTCCCGGTTAAAAAATGAAATAAAGTCACAAGCTTGAGTTTGACAAAGAAGATAAATACAAAACGTTTATAGACGCATTTTTGGAGTAGTTGTTTTGAAAAGCACAATAATGAAACTGGTTCTGGTTTTCCTGGGTTTCAATCAATGGGTGATGGCCGCGGATGGCCCCGATCCCGTATTGCCCGAAGGTGAAATACAGATGCGTGTTGAGACCTGTATTTTATGCCATGAATCAGAATACAGCATGATCAAGTCCTCTTCTCACTGGATGACAGGTGATGACCGCAGTCCTGCAGAGGTGCAGGAATGTGCAACCTGCCATGGCAACCTGCAGGAACATGTGCTGAGTGCCGGTGAGGCCCAGCGTTCAGGCATGAAGACGTATACAAAAACCACTAACCTGCTTCCCGAGGAACAGAATGCGGTCTGCCTGACTTGCCATAAACAATCAACTTTCCTGCACTGGGCGGGTAATGGTCATGACAATGCGGATACCGGTTGCGTGGCCTGCCATAAGCTTCACCAGGAAGACAAGGTCAAGTCGCGTTTAACTGAAACTCAGGTTTGCTATAGCTGCCATACGGATATGCGTGTGCAGGAACACAAGCCTTATGGCCATCCGGTTACTGAGAAGAAAATGGTCTGCAGTGACTGTCATGGGGTTCATGGCGGACCCGGTGATGCGGATATGAAGACTTTCAGTATTAACGAAACCTGTTACACCTGCCATGCTGAAAAACGTGGCCCATTCCTGTGGGAACATATTCCTGTCAGTGAGAACTGTGCGCTTTGCCACAGCCCGCACGGTTCTATCAATAAGGGGATGCTGACCCGGCGTCAGCCGCATCTGTGCCAGTCCTGTCATGAACCTGTTTTATTTGGTCCGGGAACCCACCAGCGCCACGCCCGCCTGGGCTTAAGTTATGGCATTACGAATCAGCTGGCTCCTCTTCCAAATGATGAGAATAGGGGAATTTCCCGCCTGGTTGTGGGTGAATCCTGCAGTAACTGTCATAGTATGGTACACGGTAGCAATCATCCGGCAGGGGCCAAGCTGACACGATAAATTATCAAACTCCTGATCCAGCAAAAAAGGCGCTTCTAGCGCCTTTTTTGTTTTCTCAGCTTCGCTTAACTTTCTGTTCAGCTTTCGTTCAGCCTTTGGGTCATACAGTTACCAGTGAAGGGAGACAACAAACTGAAAACTGATTGACAGGAGAAAGACATGAACATTTTGAAAACAGTGTTGGTTATACCCATGGCCGCTTTATTGGCCATGCCAGTGTATGCAAATCATGGCAATTATGACGGCCATGCGCATTTTGATAAGCGTATGGAAAGGCAGAAAAGTCGGGTCAGGCAAGGTGTGCAAAGTGGTGAACTGACCCGCAAGGAAGCGAGCGAACTGAGGCATCAGCAAAAGAAAATTGCCAAACAGGCCCGAAAGTTCAGTCGTGACGGACATCTTGACCGCAATGAAAGACAGAAGCTGGAGCGCAAGCTTGATAAAGCCAGTCACCGGATTTACAGGCTGAAACATAATGACCGTAATCGTCATGCCCAGCATGGCCGGCATGGTAAACATAAGCTGGTTCATGGGAATCATCATGGTAAGCACAAACCAGCTTATGGATATCGTTATGGCAAGCATGCTCATCGGTCAAAACATGCTTACCATGGCCATGGTGGCAGATACTATGCTAACGATGGCTGGGCTCTGGTTTTAAGACTGAGTGATGATTTCTGATGAGAGGTCAGCGTCCGGATACTTAATCCAGGAAAATATTTTGCCAGCCACTTTAGCGGGTAGAGTGGCTGGTTTTTTATTGCCATTTTGGGCAGTTCTTCATACACTGTTGTAGAACATATATAGAACATGAAGAATAATGTCCCTGGTCACCGTTTCAAAACCCGCAGAAGAACTCAGTGGTTTACAGCTGCCTCTATTCAGTTCCCGCGTCAGTGCCGGCTTTCCATCACCGGCGGATGATTTTATTGAACGTTCGCTGGATCTGAACGAATTCCTGGTCAAGCATCCTGCGTCAACTTTTTTTGCCTGGGCGCAGGGCGATTCGTTGCGCAATATTGGTATTTTTGACGGGGATTTGCTGATCGTTGACCGCTCGGCAGAGCGTTGCCAGGGAGCAATTGTGGTTGCTGCCATTGACGGTGAGCTGACCTGCAAGATACTCGACCTGCGACACAGGCGCCTGATGCCAGCTAACCCGGATTATCCGGCTATCGATATTTCACAGGATGAGGATCTGCTGATAGAGGGCGTCGTTGTCTATAGCGTCAGGAAACATGGCAGGCCATGATTGCCCTGGTTGACTGTAATTCATGCTATGCATCCTGTGAACAGATCTTTCGTCCGGACCTGCGTGGCAAGCCGGTTGTCGTATTGTCGAATAACGATGGCTGTATTATTGCGCGAACCAGGGAGGCGAAAGCGCTGGGTATTCCGGATCTTGACCCTTATTTCAAACAAAAGGCGTTGTTGCAGAAACACCGGGTAGAAGTATTTTCTGCCAACTTCCGGCTGTATGGCGATATCTCCAACCAGGTGATGGCCAATCTTAGGGCGTTTTCGCCACGGGTTGAGCAATATTCGATTGACGAAATGTTTCTCGATGTTGAGCGTATTACGACAGACCTGAACGCTTATGGTGCGCGCATCAAGGCACAGTTATGGCGACATGTCAGGATGCCGGTAGGCGTTGGTATTGCACCATCCAAGACCCTGTCCAAGCTGGCTAACCATGCAGCAAAACATATCAAGGGAAACGGTGTTGCTGTTCTGGATACCCCGGAAAAATGGCAGTGGCTGGAAAAGCGTCTGCCGGTTAACAAGGTGTGGGGAATTGGTTCCCGCCTGACGGCACGGCTGGGCAGCATCGGTATACGCAGTGCCTATGATCTTGCCCAGGCAGATCCGAAGTGGGTGCGGCGCTTCAGCAGTATTAATGTGGAAAAAACCATTGAAGAACTTAATGGCAGGCAGTGTATTGAACTGGAAGAAGCGCCGGTGCCAAAAAAAGAAATTTTCGTGACACGCACGTTTGCCCACAAGATTGAGCAGCGTGAAGCCTTGTTGAGGCATATCAGTCGTTATGCAGCGGCAGCGGCAGAAAAGCTCAGAAAGCAGGGCAGCTATTGTCAGAGTCTTTACCTGTTTGTAAATACTTCACGTTTTAAAGGTGACTACTATGCGAACAGTGCTGAAATAAGGTTGCCATATCCGACGTCAGATTCCTCAGTCATCATCCGCTTTGCCAGGCTGGGCATGAATGCGTTGTATAAGAAAGGTTATCTGTTCAATAAGTGTGGCATTGGCCTGCTGGACCTGAGAGACCGAACTTTTTACCAGTCAGATTTATTTCTGCCGGAACAGGCGGTCCGTTCTGATGATTTAATGAAAACGCTTGACCGGATAAACCGGCGCTATGGCCGTGATACCGTGACATTTGGGGCAGAAGGGCTGACAGGGCGATGGACAATGCAGCAGAACCGCTTGTCACCAGCCTACACATCTGCCTGGTCGGACCTGCCGAAAGTACGCTGCCTTGATCTTGCTTAAGCAACGAGTAAATGGTGCCCAGAGCCGGAATCGAACCGGCACGGTGTTTCCACCGAGGGATTTTCTTACCAACTACAGTTTTCACTGCCAGCTTGTGCTGTTTGTGGTCTGGACTTTCTCTTTGCCGTACTACAAACCATGTAGTTTAGGCAGGAGCCGTCAAGTCTCTACACTTTCAATGGAATGGATATGAAACTACTAGGAGTAAAAAACCGTTCCAAGGCTTAGCTCGGGATTGCCACCAACTCATTTGCTGAGGTTTCCCCGAATTTGACTCCATTCACACCGGATGTTTCCAAACCGGGTGCTCAAATATTCTAAGTCCCTTGCGTCTACCAATTTCGCCATCTGGGCATAACAATGGCTGAATTACCTAAATATGTATTCAAAATTTATTGCTCTAAGAACAGCGATTAAGTAACGGGGTTGATTTTATGGGAAGTTGGCTTATATGTGAACTGATTTTTGCAGATTGTTATGGGACATCAGAACGTACCAGGAAAAACAATCTTCAAAGATAATTGGAGGCTGAGAGCGGAATCGAACCGCTGTCCACGGCTTTGCAGGCCGCTGCATAACCACTCTGCCACTCAGCCGGTAACTATTTTTGAGTCTTGATGTTGAAGCAGTGACAAGGCATTGCTCCAGTGATTTTGCGAGGGCGATATTACAGGATAACGACGATTACGGATAGTCGTTTCGTGAAAAAAATGTAATTTTCGCTGGATGTTATTTCAGTAACTGGGAAACAAGGCCGCCGCTAAGGTTTGCCTGTGAAAGGTTGGCAAGGCCGGCATTCTGTAAAATCAGGGAACTGGTGCGTGCAGCCATTTCCGCAGCGTAATCTGCATCTTCAATCCGGCTTCTTGTGGCAGCGGTATTTTCTGCACTGATTTCCAGACCACGACCAACAGATTCCATGCGGTTGGCTGCGGCACCGAAATCGGCACGGCTCTGGTTGAGTGTATCTAATGATGCATCCAGCGCGCTTAATGCGGTTTCAGCGCCATTGGCGGTGGAAATATCAACTGAAAAAAATCCGATCGCAGTAAATTGTGCATTCAGGTCTGTGGTTGTTATGGAAAGTTGATCGCCGGCATCCGGGCCAACCTGGAAATCCAGTGAACCATTTTCATTCAGGATAGCCCGGCCGTTAAATTCAGTGCTGGTGAAAATCTGCGCGGTCTGTTCCTGTAACTGGTCAACTTCCAGTTGCAGGTTGGCGCGGTCTGTGTCGTTTAGTGTTCCAGTGGAGGACTGGATAGCCAGTTCACGGATGCGCTGAGTAATACTGCTGACTTCGGATAGGGCGCCTTCTGCGGTCTGGACCAGGGATATGCCATCATTGGTATTGCGGTAGGCTGCCTGGGAACCAAGTAACTGGTTGGCAAGTTGTGCGGCAATGGCAAGGCCGGCAGCATCATCACTGGCACGGTTAATACGTTTACCGGAAGAAAGCCTTTCGCTCGCTGTTTGCAAGCCGTTCTGGGCATTATTCAGTCGGTTGATGCCAAACAGTTGTGCATTGTTGTTGATTGAAATCGCCATGACTTCAATGCCCATCCATACTTCATATCAGTTCTAATCAATTTTAGTCGAGATTCAGCAGGAAAATATGAACCTAAATCACAAGTTAGGCGGGGAATGAGCGGGGCGAAAAAAAAGCCGTCGATCATGGATCGGACGGCTTTTTAAATTTGGAGCGGGAAACGAGATTCGAACTCGCGACCCCAACCTTGGCAAGGTTGTGCTCTACCAGCTGAGCTATTCCCGCAAGAAGCGCTGTATTCTACTGATTCACTTTGTTCTGTCAATAATTTGATTAAATAAATATTACTGGTCATGGATTGTTTGAAAGTCTAAGGTTGCGGTCAATTTTTTTGAATTAGCCACACGGCAGAAAATTTCATGGAGTTGTTACAGATAATCATCTTGTCTCTGGTGCAGGGAGTGACCGAGTTTTTACCCATCTCCAGTTCGGCACACCTGATTCTGGCACCTTACGTGTTTGGTTACAGTGACCAGGGCCTGGCTTTTGATATTGCTGTACACCTGGGTTCATTGGGTGCAGTGATGCTGTATTTTCGTCGTGAGGTCATGGTGATTTTAAAAGGCCTGTTTAGCCCGAATAATCAACAGCTGTCCGCGGACCGTCATCTTGGCTGGCATGTTTTTATTGCCACGGTTCCTATTATCTTTGTGGGCCTGCTGTTTGAACAGCATGTTGCCCACGATTTACGTTCACCTTTTGTTATTGCGATTACTACCGTGGGTTTTGGTTTGCTGTTGCTGGCCGTGGATATGAATGCAAGCCGTAGCCGCGATGAATATTCCCTGAACTGGGTTGATGCGTTGATTATCGGTCTGTTTCAGTCGTTTGCAATTATTCCCGGAACCTCACGTTCCGGCGTTACCATGACGGCCGGTTTGCTGTTGGGTTTAACGCGCGAGGCAGCAACACGGTTTTCATTCTTGCTGTCAATTCCAACCATCCTGCTATCCGGCGGACTGGTTACCCTGGAACTCATCATTACCAATGCATCGGTAAATTGGGGGGACTTGCTGGCCGGTGTGATCTTGTCATTTGTTGCTGCCTATCTGTGCATCCACCTGTTCCTGAAATTCATTGAAAAAATTGGCATGCTGCCGTTTGTGCTGTATCGACTGGTACTGGGAGTATTCCTTTTCTGGATGATCTACAATTAGCGCGAAAATTATCACGCTGCAGACTGACACAAAAACAAAAGGCCAATCGGCAATAAGGAATTTTAATCAACATGACTTCACAACATATTCCCGCTCATGGTGGCACACTGCGGAATTTACTGGTTTCGGAAGCAAGCGCTGAAGAGCTGAAAACCCTGGCAATGGGCTGGCAATCAGTGACTCTGTCTGAAAGGCAGGTCAATGAACTGGAACTGCTGTTAAACGGTGGTTTTTCTCCGTTGCAGGGTTACATGAGCGAAGCCGATTACCGTTCTGTTTTATCTGACATGCGCCTGGCTGATGGTACGTTGTTTCCCATGCCTGTCTGCCTGGATATATCACCTGACCTGGCAGAAAAGATCCAGGCTGGCGATAAACTGGCCTTGCGTGATCCTGAAGGTTTTATGCCGGCCACCCTGGAAGTTGATGAGATCTGGCAGGTTGACCTTGAAGCCGAAGCGCAGGCTATTTATGGATCGACGTCGCTGGATCATCCTGGCGTGCGCCAGTTACTGGAAAACCGCCATTCAGTTTACGTATCAGGGATGGTGCGGGGTGTTGAGTTGCCAATGCACTTTGACTTTGAAATTGTACGTAATACGCCACAGGAATTGCGGGAACATTTTCACCGTTTGGGCTGGAGGAACGTGGTCGCCTTTACGACCAGCGAACCCATGCATCGCCTGCAGCGCCAGATCACCCTTGACGTGGCTCGCCAGGTGCAGGCCAATATCCTGGTTCACCCTTTGCTGGGCGAGGACCAGCCAGGTGACATGAACCGTTTTGCCAGGGTGCGCGGCTACCGGGAAATTGTACGCAAGTATCCTCATCAGTTAGGCATGTTGTCATTGTTACCGCTTTCGCGGCGTTCAGCAGGTCCCAGGGAAGCCTTGTGGCATGCGATTATTAATCAGAACTACGGTTGTTCACACATGATTATTGGTCCGCAGCATGCTTCACCCAAGGGTATTGAGAAAAGTTTCTATGAACCTTATGCGGCCCAAAAACTCGTAGCCGCTTTCGAAAATGAATTGGCAATTGAGATCGTAGCCACTGAAGAGCAGGTCTATTCGTCATCCAGGAAAAAATTTGTTTCCCGCGCAGAAATTGAACGCAGTGGTGAAGAATGCCTGTCACTGTCGCGCAGTGAAATGCGGCATAAACTGTTACGCGGAGAAGGGTTGCCGGAATGGTTTACCTATCCGGATGTGGCAAAAGAACTGGCTTCGGTTTACCCGTCACGTGACAGGATAGGCTTTACGCTGTTTTTTACCGGTTTGTCAGGCTCAGGCAAGTCAACGATTGCGCGGATGATTCACTCCAGGCTGATAGAAGAGGGTGGCAGGCCAGTGACCTTGCTTGACGGTGATGTTGTCAGGCTAAACCTGTCGAGTGAACTGGGCTTCTCCAAAGAGCACCGTAACCTGAATATCCAGCGTATCGGCTTTGTCGCGAACGAGATTACCAAGAACGGTGGGGTCGCCATTTGTGCACCCATTGCACCTTACACACAAATGCGCCGAAATGTACGTGAACTGATAGAACAGCACGGGGCTTTTATTGAGATTCATATTTCCACGCCCCTGGAAGTCTGTGAGGCACGTGACCGCAAAGGCTTATATGCCAAGGCACGTAAAGGCATTATTCCTGAATTTACCGGTATCAGTGACCCTTACGAAGAACCCCAAAACGCAGAACTGGTGATTGATACCAGTGAAGGTACGCCCATGGAGCAGGCTCAGCAGATCATGCTGTACCTGATTCGTGAAGGCTATCTTGGCGCCGATATAGAGGAAGTTTGAGATTATGGATACACAGTCAATCATTAAAATAGCACGGGATGCAGGTCTGAAAATTCTTGAAATCTATGCACGTGATGATTTTGGAACACGCTTGAAGTCAGATGACAGCCCTTTAACTGAAGCCGATCTTGCTGCGCATCATGTCATTGTTGATGGTCTTAAAGCGTTGGATGACTCGATCCCGGTATTGTCTGAAGAATCTGCCAATATTCCATGGGAAGAACGGCAGAACTGGGATCGCTACTGGCTGGTCGATCCGCTGGACGGCACCAAGGAATTTATCAAGCGTAATGGCGAATTTACCGTCAACATTGCCTTGATCGAAAACAACCAGCCTGTCATGGGTGTTGTTTATGCGCCGGTGCTGGATGTGACGTATTACGGTGACAGCCAGGGTGCCTATAAAATATCGGCCTCGGAAGCTGGTGCGGCTAAGTCAATTTCGGTCAAGCCACATCAGGCAGGGGAAGTCTGGAAAGTGGTTGGTAGCCGTTCACACGCAGGTGATTCGCTGGTGGCTTTTCTGGATGAACTGGGGGATCACGAAATGGTATCAATGGGCAGTTCACTGAAACTTTGCCTGGTAGCGGAAGGTGTTGCACATATCTATCCCCGGCTGGGCCTGACCTCTGAATGGGATACGGCAGCTTCGCATGCGGTCGTCAATGCCGCAGGCGGTGAGGTGGTCGTGGCGGATACCAATCAAACCCTGCAATACAACACCAAGGAATCATTGCTGAACCCGTTTTTTATTGTGCGTTCCAGGCAGGCATCCTAAAGCGTATTGCCGTCCCTGGCAGACTGGAGTGCTCAGGGCTAATGTGTTGGAGCCATTCTGTAGCTTCTGACTATGTGGACGAATTCCCGTAAGGCGGAGATACCACTGGCTTCGGCTTCAGCACACCAAAGGCGTAATGCTTCGAGTCTGATTTCATGATTTGATGCCTGCTGTTGCCAGATTTCCTGTAAACGCAGTTCAAATTGATAGACAGCCTGCAGGGCAGTATTCTTACCCAACACCTCGTTTAACTGCTTACGTTCACCCGAACTTAATAAATCGCTGTTCCGCCAGGCCATGCGTTTGGCTTGACGATACAGACGACGCCAGGGTTTTGCTGCATGACGGATTTCATAGCGAAAGACTGGCTTGAGTACTTTGCGGCGATAATCACTCAGCAGTTGCAGGCGGTTAACCGTAAGCGCCTTGATTGCATCGATATCCAGTTGTGGTGTTTCTTCTGCCAGCGTACGCCTGGGGGCAGTTTTTAGTACCCGGGCTAATCCCAACAGGGAGAACAGCTGGATATAGAACCAGCCAATATCAAATTCCCACCAGCGGCTGGAAAGCTTGGCTGAACTGCCGAAAGCATGGTGGTTGTTGTGCAGCTCTTCACCGCCAATCAGGATGCCCCATGGAACAATATTGGTGGCCATGTTGGGAATCTCAAAATTACGATAGCCCCAGTAGTGACCAATACCGTTGATGACACCAGCTGCCCAAAAGGGTATCCACAACATCTGTACAGCCCAGATGGCAACACCGGCAGCACCAAAAAGCATAAACTGGAGAATCAACAGCAAGGAAACTCCGAGAAAGTTGTAGCGCTGATACAGGTGCTTTTCCAACCAGTCATCTGGCGTGCCTTTTCCATATTGATTAATCGTTTCCTGGTCTGATGCTTCCTGGCGATAGAGTTCTGCTCCCTGCCAGAGAACCGTATTCAGTCCCCGGGTCTGGGGACTGTGGGGATCATCTTCAGTTTCGCATTTAGCATGATGCTTGCGGTGTATGGCAACCCATTCGCGGGTAATCATACCGGTCGTCAACCAGAGCCAGAAACGGAAAAAATGACTGAGCCCGGGATGCATTTCAAGGGCGCGATGTGCCTGGTGGCGGTGCAGAAATACGGTTACCGCAATGATAGTGATATGGGTGAGTAGCAGCGTAACAGCGATATATTCCCACAGGGAAAAATCGAGAAATCCATTGAACATTATAAAAAAACCTGTCAAAAAGCGGTGGGGTGAAACCCGTCAAGGCTCGGACTAACGAGCCCAGGTGTTTCGTTAAATATTAGACCAGGATTTTATAAAATAATTCAAAAAGTCTGTTTATTTTAAGATACGGCCAGGCGAACTGCGTGCATTGCCTGTTGGTTAATCAGCGTAGCACGTTCAAGACTATCAGCCTCGGAATAACAGCGTAATTCGGGAGCATTACCGGAAGGCCTCAAATGAATGATCTCGCCATTGATGAAAGTGATGCGTAGGCCATCAGTCCGGTTCAGGGTGGAGACTCGGCCCAATTGCGGATCAAAAAAATTGCTGATCAATGCTTTATCCGCTTCTGTATTGCCGCTGTCAAAACCGTTAAGCAAGGCCCGGCTCTTGTCGGTTGGAATCTGCTTTATCCTGTCACTGTAGGTGTAGCGTTGTGGCAATTGTGCGGCCAGTTCAGACAGGGGGATTTTCTGCTGTTTACTGTCAACCAGCAGGCTGAGAATAACAATGACCGCATCCCGGGTAGGCAGGGCGGACAAGGTTTTGTTTGCAACGGTTAGCCTGTCTTCAATGAGAAGACCGCCGTTGGCTTCGTAACCGACGATATGTTGCTTGCCTTTTGCATGTAATGTCTGCATGCCTTCAATCACGTAGGGAGAGCCGATACGGGTGCGTATAACGGTTTCAAACCAGCTGCTCCGGTCAACCGAGGTGTTGCTGCTGACGGGGGTCACCACGTGATTTGCACCAAGAAAACGGGCGCACAAGACACCGGCGGAATCGCCGCGTAACCAGTTACCTTTTTCGTCGCTGATCAATGGTCTGTCAGCATCGCCATCAGTTGAAACGATTGCATCAAGTTGATGCTCCGTACTCCATTGTTTGGCCAGGCTGATGTCTTCTTCCCGGATGGCCTCTGTATCGACCGGAATAAATATCTCTGAGCGTCCCAGTGATATGACATTGGCTCCGAGTTTTTCAAGCAGGGTAACGAGCAGGTCGCGTGCCACGCCGGAATGCTGGTAAACACCAATTTTCATATCTGTTAAGGCATTCGACTCAAAACAATCAACATAGCGATTAATATATTGGTCAATGGCAGCCTGTTGGATTTCTGGCAATGCTGTCATCTGTTTAAAGCTGCCCTTGTCGTCAAACAGTTCATCGTCGATATCGACCAGCTGTTCACGAATACCATTTTCATCAGCTTTGCTGATTTCTCCGAGGGCCGTATTGAACTTGATGCCATTCCTGTCATCGGGAATATGACTGCCAGTGACCATGATGGTTGGCATAGAATGCTCAATGCCAAAAAAAGCAACGGCAGGTGATGGAATCAGGCCGCAATAAACAGGTTCTACAGACAGGTCTTTTGCGGCAAGCATAACGGCAGAGAGGATACGTTTTGTGCTGGGACGCAGGTCGCCGGCAATACCAACCCGGGTATTGTTGCCTTGAACCTGTTTGAACTGCAGGTATTGCAGAAAGCCTTTTGTATAGGCATAACAGACTCTGTCGGTCATGTCTGCGACCAGTCCTCGCGCCCCGCTGGTGCCAAACCCGACACCGGAGTCCTGCATCAGGTCGGCAATTAACAACTTACTCATGTGATCTGGACTCAGTCTTCGTTGCGGCCATAGTCGTCGGAATATCGCACGATATCATCTTCGCCAAGATAGCTGCCAGTTTGAACCTCGATGATTTCCAGTGGGATTTTACCAACATTTTCCAGGCGGTGTTTCGTGCCGATTGAAATATAGGTGGACTGGTCTTCGCTGAGAATGAATTCCTCATCATCCAGGGTGATCTTTGCCGTGCCCTTGATAACAACCCAATGCTCTGCGCGATGAAAATGTTTCTGTAATGAAAGCTTTGATCCGGGATTGACCGAAATCCGTTTGGCCTGGTGACGAGGGCCCATGTCGATGGAATCGTACCAGCCCCACGGGCGATAGACTTTGCGGTGGGCTTCAGCTTCGGAGCGTTTTTCAGCTCTCAGTCTCTCGGCAATCGCCTTGACGTCCTGAACGCGATCCTTGGAGGCAACCATGACGGCATCATCTGTTTCAACAACAACAATATCATCAATGCCGATGGTCGCCAGCAGGCGGCTTTCTGCATGCAGCAGGCTGTTGTGGGTATCATGGGTTAATACGTCACCATGGATACGGTTACCTGATTCATCCTTGTCACTGACTTCCCACAGGGAAGACCACGAACCGACATCATTCCAGCCGGCATCCAGTGGAATCACGACCGCGTGATCGGTTTTTTCCATGACGGCATAGTCAATGGAGTCAGACGGACATTGCCCGAATGATTCAGGATCAATACGAATAAAATCAAGATCCTGGACAGCTTTCTGATGGGCCTGGCGACAGGCAGTGAGTATATCGGGTTGGAATTTTTCCAGTTCAGTGAGAAATACATCGGCGCGCAGGGCAAACATGCCGCTGTTCCAGTAATAATCCCCCGAGGCCAGGTATTTCTCCGCGGTTTCCTGGTCCGGCTTTTCTACAAAGTTCTGCACTTTATAAGCTTCGCTGTCGGCGAGGTTGTCACCGCGTTGAATATAACCGTAACCGGTTTCCGGTCCGGTAGCGACAATGCCAAAAGTAACCAGGGAGCCTTCGCTGGCCAGTTGCGCAGCCTGTTCAATCGCCTTGCCCAGTGCTCCATGGTCAGCAATGACGTGGTCGGCAGGCAGTATCAGTAAAATATCATCCGGCTCGGTTACAGATAATGCTGCCAGCGCCACGGCCGGGGCGGTATTTCGGCCGAAGGGCTCGAGCAGAATGGCAGTCGGGGTTTTTCCCAGTTGTTGAATCTGTTCTGCCACCATGAAGCGGTGATCCTGGTTACAGATCACCATGGGAGCTGCCATATCATCAGTATCCGGGAGGCGGGTAACGGTATCCTGTAACAGTGACTGTTCAGTCACCAGGGGTAAAAACTGCTTCGGATAATGACTGCGTGACAATGGCCACATGCGTGTGCCGGAACCTCCCGAGAGAATCACCGGGATGATATTGTTTGCCATAGATATTCCCTTTGTATGTTGAAATGGTCAGGTGATTACAGTTGGTGCATCACGTCCGCTTCTGTTTTTCAGATCTATCATTTGCTCAACCAGTTCAATCAGGTCAGCCAGGACAGACTGGGTTTCCTGGTTGAGTTTAGCAGCATCATTTTCATAGCGTTCGAAATATATTCTCAGCGTGGCCCCGACCGTGCCAGTACCTGACAGGCGAAACACTATGCGGGAACCATTTTGAAAGCCAAAACGCAGTCCCTGGCGGGTTGAAATGCTGCCGTCGACCTCATCGTGGTAACTGAAATTGTCTGCATAGCTGACAGTCATGCCAGCGAGCTGCTTGCCGATGAGATCCTGCTGCATGCCTTCCAGTTCGCTCATGAAGGTATTGGCCAGCTGGCTGTCCAGGTTTTCGTAGTCGTGCCGTGAATAATAGTTGCGACCGTAGGTTTGCCAGTGCGATTCAACAATGGCTTTAACAGACTGCTTTTTAACGGCCAGCAGGTTCAGCCAGAATAAGACAGCCCACAGGCCATCTTTTTCACGCACATGATTTGAACCGGTGCCAAAGCTTTCTTCACCGCATAAAGTCACCTTGTTGGCATCCAGCAGGTTGCCAAAGAACTTCCAGCCCGTAGGTGTCTCGTAGGCGCTAATGCCCATTTTCTCAGCAACCTTATCGGCGGCCTGGCTGGTAGGCATGGAGCGTGCAACGCCGCTGATGCCTGCTTTGTAACCGGGGATGTCGGTGGCATTGGCTGCCATAATGGCCAGTGAATCTGACGGCGTGACAAAGAACGATGAGCCAAGAACCATGTTGCGGTCACCATCACCATCAGAGGCTGCACCAAAGTCTGGTGCGTCTTCCTGCCACATAATATCAACCAGTTCTTTCGCATAGACCAGGTTGGGGTCAGGATGACCCTGGCCAAAGTCTTCCAGAGGAATGGCATTAATGATCGAGTCAGCGGGTGCCTTGAGCTGTTCTACAAGGATATATTTTGCATAGGGACCGGTAACCGCATGCATGGCATCGAACTTCATTCTGAAACCACTGGCAAAGAGTGCCTGGATGGCATCAAAATCAAAAATTGACTGCATCAATTCTGCATAGTCAGCCACCGGGTCTATGATTTCAATCCGCATTTCATCGATCTGGCTGGAACCAACAGCTGCCAGGTCCAGGTCGGGGGCATCATAAATCCGGTATTCACTGATAGACTGGCTGATTGCAAAAATACGGTCAGTGATTTTTTCTGGTGCAGGGCCGCCGTTACTGATGTTGTACTTGATACCAAAATCTTCGTCGGGACCGGCCGGGTTATGACTGGCAGATAAAATGATGCCGCCATCTGTCTGGTATTTACGAATCACAGCTGATGCCGCAGGGGTGGACAACAATCCATTTTGACCAATGATGAGTTTGTTACAGCCATTGGCAGCAGCCATTTTGGCAATGGTCTGTATGGCTGTCTTGTTGTAATAACGACCGTCACCACCGAGCACCAAAGTTTTGCCGGATACCCCGTCAATTGCGTCAAATATCGATTGCACAAAGTTTTCCAGGTAGTGCGCCTGTTCGAAAACCTTGACCTTTTTTCTTAAGCCGGAAGTGCCTGGCTTTTGATCGTTGAATGGTGTTGTCGCAATAGTGTTTATCATGGGTACTTCTCGAAAAAATGGATAACTATGATCCAGCTATTATACGGCGATCGTATTAAAAATCAGTGACTGTTCAGCTATGCAGGATTGACCGGGGTTAGAATAAATCGATTTCACCTTCATTCACTGGTGACTCCTGCTTGATATCTGAGTGGTTAATGACCTGGTTGCGTCCATGCTCCTTGGCATAATAAAGCGCAGTATCTGCCATGCCGATGATGCTATTGGGGAATTGCTCTGCGCTACATTGTGCAAAACCGATACTGATCGTGATGTTTCCAACCTGTGGGAATTTATAGGTTTCAACCGCGTGGCGGAAACGGTTAAAAGCGGCTTCTGCACATTCAGGGTTGATACATTTGATCAAAGCGATAAATTCTTCGCCACCAAAGCGGAACAGGGCATCGTTATAGCGGAAATTGCGTTCCATGATATGCGCAAACTGCAGCAGAACTTCATCGCCGAACAAGTGGCCGTAAGTGTCATTAACCTTTTTGAAATGGTCAATGTCGCAAATTGCCAGGAACATCTGTGAATCCTGGGTTTCAGCTGCCTGCGCTGTTCTTGCGTAATAATGGTTGAAAGTCTGGCGATTCAGCAGGCCGGTGAGCTGGTCGCGCTCGTGGCCATCATGCAGGCCAACCATGTTGGCGTACAGTTCTGACATCTGGAACAGTTTCATGCGTTGCTCGGGAGACTCGTTGACGCCGCTGATAACGATCAGCCTCAAAGGGCCATTGCGGCTTGGCACGGGAATGGCAATGTGTTCCAGGTCATCATCTTCAGAATATGCAACTATCGGGTTGCCTGTCTTGATGGCATTGATAAATTGTGAAACGTCAGTGTTCTGGCGTTCCAGGTGATCGGCATAATTGAAACGGCGGATGGTAATGCTTTTTAAGTCAACCGTATGTTCTTTTGAGTAATGTCCAGGTATGCCAAAAACCTCGTAAACAGCCGTATCCCTGGGCTCAAATTCCTCTTCAAGCTTGTCAACCAGGAAACCAGTTAATTCAAAACCGTTATCCTGCTTGCTTAGACCCAGTGCTGTTGTAAAGATATCCATTGGATAAAAAACTTGTAAAGGGATTGCCCTTGTTGTTGTCTCTACTCTTTATGTCGGATTAAGATCCTGATTCTTTAGGATTTTTCGGGTTTTCATTGATGATTTTCAGGCCGCTATCTGCTCCATCATACTCCGGTTTGTTGCGCATGTGGTCGGCTGTCTGCATAAATGCGCGCAGCAGTTGTTTTTCTACCTTGGGGTCGAGTTGCATATCTGACAGGGCTTTTTTCATGCAAAGCATCCATTGGTCTCTTTCACTTGCGCCAATGGCAAAAGACAGGTGACGGCGCCTGAGCATCGGGTGTCCATACTTTTGTATATAAAGGTCAGGGCCACCCAGCCAGCCTGACAGAAAAAGAAACAGCTTTTCACGGGATGCTTTCAGACTTTTGGCATGCAATTGACGTATTGGGGCAGCAGCTTCCAGCTCGTCCATGTAATCGTAGAAACGATCTACCAGTTCGCGAACACCGCTTTCCCCGCCGATAATTTCATAGGCTGTTGCCAATGTTGAATCACTTGTCATGTCACTAAACCAGTTTGTGGATGTTCCATTGCTGAAATGCCCATTGCCAGAAGTCAGCCATTGTATCGAATTCTTTTGCGCTTGTTGGGGTTTGCTGTAAAAAATGCCAGGCTTTAATGAGTGAAACCAGGTTCATTTCCAATGGCTGGCCCCGGTTACTGCTTTTGCTGAACTTGTTACCATTTTTATCCATAACCAGCGGCGTATGTGCATAAACTGGTGTTTGCAAAGCAAGCAGCCGCTGTAAATGAATTTGCCTGGGAGTGGAGTCCAGCAGGTCTTCACCACGAACGACATGGGTAATTTTTTGTTCAGCATCATCGATTACAACGGCAAGTTGATAGGCATAAAAACCGTCTTTCCTGCGGATAACGAAGTCACCGGTTTCAGCTTCAATGTTCTGACTGTAATCTCCAGCAACCCTGTCTGAAAAGCTTATGCTTGCGTCTTCGGTGAGTGCGCGAATGGCGAGGTTTTTAGCCGGTGACAAGGCCGTATTCCTGCAGTTTCCCGGGTAGCGCAACAATGGCGTGTGCCCTGATTTTTGCGGGGATTGTTGCTCTGCAATATCCTTACGGCTGCATTTGCAGGCATAAGCGGTTTTATCACTAATCAGGGCCTCTAAAGCCTCTTCGTAACAGGCATGGCGGTGTGATTGATAGCAAACGGGGCCATCCCATTCGAAACCCAGTTTGTCGAGGCTGAAAATGATGTTGTCAGCAGCCCCGGGTATTTCACGTGGTGGATCTAGGTCTTCAATACGTAGCAACCATTGTCCCTGACTGGACCTGGCATCCAGGTAACTGGCCATGGCGGCAACCAGCGAGCCGATGTGTAAGGGTCCCGTTGGAGAAGGCGCGAAACGTCCTGTATAGGTCGAGTCTAAAATACTGGATTGAAGTTCAGAATCTGGCATCAATAAAAAAACCGGCTGTGAGGCCGGTTTGTGTTGATTGACTTAGATGCGTTGCTTTTCCTTGATTTCTTCAAGGGTTTTACAGTCAATACATTGATCAGCAGTCGGTCGCGCTTCAAGGCGGGCTATGCCAATTTCAACACCACAGGTTTCACAGTAGCCATATTCATGGTCAGCGAGCATGTCCAGTGTCTGGTCAATTTTCTTGATCAATTTGCGTTCGCGGTCACGGGTACGCAGTTCGATACTGAAATCAGTTTCCTGGGAAGCCCTGTCATTTGGATCAGGAAAGTTTGCCGCCTCGTCCTGCATGTGATGCACGGTTTCACCAACACTCTGAATTAATGAATTTTTCCAGGCTTCGAGTATCTCCTTGAAGTGGGCTTCCATTTTCTCGTTCATGTATTTCTCGCCTTTCTTTGCTTTGTAAGGCGTGAAGCCGAGAGAATTCACTGTATTTTCAACTTTTTTTCTGGCCGCCATGCGACAAACTCTCCAGTGACTGAAATTTTAAGGGCGCTATCTATACCAAAATGTGTCTAATCAGGCAACAAATATTGGTGATTGCTAATTTCCCGGCATTGGTTTGGTGACACTATTTTGAATGTCGGTTAGGGTTCACTACAAAATTATGGAGGTACAGATGGCTGATTTAAAAGCACTGATTTTTGATGTTGATGGTACGTTGGCCGACACGGAGAGAGACGGTCACCGGGTGGCATTTAACCTGGCTTTTGCGGATGCCGGTTTAGACTGGAACTGGACGGTAGATATTTATGCTGATCTGCTGACGGTGACGGGTGGGAAAGAACGCATTCGATATTTTCTGGATAAATACCAGGCACCGTTGCCTGACGTAGATGACCTTGCGGGCTATATAGCAGATTTACACAAGGCCAAGACAGCTCATTACACGGCTTTACTCGGCAAGGGTGATATACCATTGCGTCCCGGCGTTGAAAGTTTGTTACAGGAAGCCCGAACACAAGGTCTTCGCCTGGCAATTGCTACGACAACAACGCCGGAAAATGTAACAGCACTGCTGGAAAATACACTTGGCAGAGAATCGATTGACTGGTTTGAGGTCATTGCTGCCGGCGATATTGTACCTGCCAAAAAGCCGGCACCAGACATATATATTTGGGCACTGGAAAAAATGAAGCTGTCACCGGAAGAGGTGATTGCTTTTGAAGATTCAGAGAATGGCCTGATATCAGTGAGGGATGCCAATATCAGGAAAGTTGTGATTACGATAAACGATTATACAAGGGATCATGACTTTTCCGGTGCAACCGTGGTCCTTGATCAACTGGGGGATGTGTCTCACCCTGCGCAAGTGCTTGCCGGCAAGGCACTCAATGAATCCATGGTGACGCTGGACTTCATCAAAAGTCTCTAAAGCTATCTTCCAATCGGCCCGGACCAGGCTGCTCAAGCACCCGGGCAGATATTCGACACCGGCAAGGATAAACGTTCACTTTGCCGGCGGGCTCCGTTATGCTTGAGTCCATCTATAAATGCGTACTGCACTTATAATAATAAAATACTTTAACTAATAAGTTTAAATGACTGATAAAAAAGAACATTATTTGTCAGATCGTATGTCTGATATTGCGCCTTTTCATGTAATGAAGTTGCTGGCGCGTGCTCGTCAGCTTGAATCCGAAGGGCGAAAAATCATACATATGGAAGTGGGTGAACCGGATTTTCCAACCCCTGAAAATGTCACTCAGGCCGGTATTCGTGCCTTGGAACAGGGTGAAACACATTACACGCCTGCCACGGGTCTGCCTCAATTGAAACAGGCCATAGCGGATTATTACCATTCCAGTTACGGCGTTGAGCTGGATCCCGCACGAGTCATCGTGACGCCAGGCTCTTCCGGTGCATTGCAGTTATTGATGAGCCTGCTGGTTAATCCGGGTGATGCGGTATTGCTGACAGATCCAGGTTATCCCTGCAACCGGCATTTTGTGCGGCTGGTTGAAGGCGAGCCGCTCACAATACCCGTAGACCATACAACGGCATACCAGATCACGACAGCAGTAGCTCAACAGCACTGGCGGGATAATGTCCGTGCGGTATTATTGGCATCCCCATCCAATCCAACTGGCAGTACCATTTCGCTGGATGAAGTCAAGGAGCTGGCAGAGTTCCTGGCTGCCAGGAAGTCATTTCTGATCATGGACGAAATCTACCAGGGTTTGAATTTTGACGAGCCGACAATCACGGCCTTGCAGACCGGCGCTGAGAACCTGTTTGTCGTCAATAGTTTTTCAAAATTTTTCGGTATGACTGGCTGGCGTCTGGGCTGGATGATTGTGCCGCCGGAATTTGCCGAACCGGCGGATCGCCTGGCGCAAAATGTTTACCTGGCAGCCCAGACCATGGCGCAATTTGCTGCCCTCGAGGCGTTAAAGCCTGAAACGCTGTTAACTTTACGCCAGCGTCGCGATGAGTTTCAGAAGCGCCGTGATTACCTCATTCCAGCCCTGGAGCAGGTAGGTTTTAGGCTCAAGCATAAGCCGAATGGGGCATTCTATCTTTACATGGACTGTTCAGCATTGACTGGTGACAGCTTTCAGTTTTCTCAGGATTTGCTGGAGCAGGCCGGCGTCGCCATTACACCGGGACTGGACTTTGGCCGTCACCAGGCGGAAAAATACGTGCGTTTTGCCTTTACCACTTCCATCGCAAACCTGCAGGAAGGTGTTGGCAGGATTTCAGACTTTGTCCGTTCTTAGTTTTTCATGCCAGTATATGGTAGCACCAGCCACTGCGGCAGGCATGGCTGCCAGATTGATAACCGGTATCAACAGCAGCAAGGTAACCCCGCCACCGAAAGCAAGTGCTGAGAGCGGTTTGCGTCTTAAAGTTTTGCGCTGCTCAGTGAACAGCATTTTCTGGTTTTCCAACGGGTAGGCGACATATTCCAGGGCCATGAACCAGATGCTGAATAGCAGCCAGACAATTGATGCAACCGGGCTGGTCAGTGGAAACAGCATAAGCAGCAGTAAGGGAATGGCGCGCAAAAGATAATAAAACAGCTTACGTATTTCCGAGCCTATGCTCTTGGCGGCATCCTTGAAAAACGGGTCAGACTCGGGAAGTTGGATGTTGTCATCAAGCTTGGCAGCAACTGCTTCTGCCAGCTTGCTGTTAAATGGAGCACCAATCAGGTTGGCGAAAATAGTAAAGCCATAGAAAACGATGACCAGAAAAGTCAGTGCAAAAACAGGCCATAACAGCCAGCTTAACCATTGGAGCCAGCTATCCTCGGGTAACAATCTGTTCATAAAAACATCAAACTGCTCGTAGGCAATCCAACCGAAAAAAGACAACAGTAAAGTGGAGATCATTAATGGCAGCAGGACATAACGTTTCAGACCAGGCTTGAATATCATGCCGAATCCTTTCAGGATATAGGTAAAATCAAACATGTTTTATATTACTCAAGGTAGTTTCTCAGGGACGAAAATGCTGCGCAGTCTACCAGATCACTCACTTACCTTCTTTGAATTTGGCTTTCAATGGAACATCAAGCACTTAACGGCATATTGATTCTGTTAACCCTCTCGGTTGCGGCGCTGGCTTTTATGCGCCGCTTTAACCTGCCTTCAATTCTGGGCTATTTACTGGTTGGTGTATTAGCCGGTGAACACACGCTTGGCTGGATTCCCAGTGGCCATACCATTGATTTTCTTGCGGAACTGGGCGTGGTTTTTCTATTGTTCATGATTGGACTGGAAGTCTCCATTCCGCATTTGCTGGCGATGCGTAAAATTTTGCTGGGGCTGGGTGGCTTGCAGGTCGTTTTATCCACCTTGTCGACTATCCTGGTTGCGCGCTGGTTTGGCTTAAGCCTCGAAGCCTCCTTTGCTGTTGGTGGTGCCCTGGCTTTGTCTTCAACGGCCATTGTGATCAAGCAGTTGCAGGAGCAGCTGGAAATTCAGTCGCGTCATGGGCGTAACGCACTGGGTATTCTGCTGTTTCAGGACCTGGCCGTTGTGCCTTTCCTGGTTGCTATTCCCATCATGGCAGCCGGGGCTGAAAATATGGGTAATGCCTTTTTATTTGCTTTTCTAAAAGCAGTGCTGGCATTCATTATCATGTTTGCTGCAGGCCATTGGTTGTTACGTCCTTTACTGCGATGGGTGGCTGCTGCTTACTCAATTGAACTGTTTACCCTGACAATATTATTAGTGTCTTTGACTGCCGCCTGGGTCACCCAGTCGATGGGGTTATCACTGGCTCTGGGAGCTTTTCTGGCGGGTGTGATGCTGGCTGAAACCGAGTTTCGTCACCAGGTCGAAACCGAAGTCAGGCCGTTTCGGGATGTTTTGCTGGGGCTTTTCTTTGTTGTTGTTGGAACCCAGCTGAATCCGGCGGCGTTTCTTGAACAGTGGCACTGGACGTTGCTGCTGACGGCCGGGGTAATCATCGGTAAGGGCGGCCTGATCGCCTTGCTGGTCAAGCTTGCTGGTCAGGATAATGGTGTGGCTGTGCGTACCGGTGCAGTGCTTGGCCAGGGCGGCGAATTTGGTTTTGCGATATTAACGCTGGCGGTTGTCGAAGGTGTCGTCAGTACGGAGCAGGTTCAGCCGATACTGGCGGCGATTGTATTGAGTATGGCGGTTGCGCCTATGATTGTTCGCTACAACGGTGCCCTTGGTAAGCATTTTTGCAGCAGTTACCGTAGCCAGCGTACCAGCCAGGAAATGACCCTGGGTGAAGAGGCGGTTCATCACAATAAGCATGTGATCATTGCCGGGTTTGGACGTGTTGGTCAGAACCTGGCGGGTTTTCTCAGGGAAGAGGGTTTTGATTACCTGGCGCTGGATATTGATGTCAGTCTGATTGGTGAAGCTTTCGAGTCCGGGGAACCCGTCTGGTATGGAGATTCCTCGCATCCTGAGATTCTGGAACTGGCCGGCCTGGGACGTGCGTCGGCCTTGGTGATTACATTTCATGAAGCCAGTCTGGCCAAGCGTATTACACGCGAAGCCCGCCGTCTGAATCCTGATATTCCTATCATTGTTCGTACGCTTCATGATCATCACCTGGAAGAACTCGAAGCTGCTGGTGCGGACATGGTGGTGCCCGAGTCACTGGAGTCGAGCCTGAATGTTGCAACCAGAACGCTGGAGCAGTTGCAGGTTGACCAGGATGAAATTCTACGCCTGATCAGCAAGGCGAGAGACAGTCACTACCGGCGTTTAAGAGGCGTTTTTCATGGTGATGATATTGAAGGTCTGGATGAATATCATGAAGAGCGTCTGCACACGGTGGTCTTGTCAGAAAATGATTATGCAATTGGACATACGCTTGCGCAACTGAATCTGAAACAAAGCAATGTGGTTGTTGATGCATTGACACGACATGGTGTCAGGGGTGAATTGCCTGATGCTTCTGTGCCATTAGAGCCGGGTGACGCTCTGGTATTGCGCGGTCTGGCAGAGCATATTGAACATGCAGAAAATGTGCTTTTAACCGGTTAATGTTTGTTTGAAAACAGCCGCTTGAAAAAACCGGGTTTAGGCGCCTTGTTTTCCTGGGCAAAAGCGGGATCATGACTTTTTGCGCGAAGTTGCTTTCTAATCTTTTCAGCTTGTTCTTCTGCCGATTCGCCAGCTGCCTGGTGTGGTGAATCGGCGTGCATGTCGATATTGCTATGCTGACGCATCATGAATCGACCCAGGCTGTCCATGAACTCATCATTGATTTCATGTGGTTTGAGAGTTTTTTTGAAAATCCCAAGTTCAGGGAGGTTTATGGTTTCCAGCACGATGTTGGTTGAGTTGGGTTCGACATGCAGACGGATCTGAACTGGAATCTGGCCCGTCAGGGTGAAAAAAGTGGCGGCATTCTCCAGGCCCTTTGCATAGTCAGGACGATGTTCAAAACCAACCTGGAGTCGGTGCAGCTCATCGCGTATCTGTTCGGCCCGGGCTTCTGTTTCGACCAGAAAAGCAATTGGTGTATCGCGTTGGCATAAAAAATTAATCCTTATATCGGTCAATCGGTCGCTGCTATTGGCGGCGATACGGTAATGACTATGCTGGAAATTTTTTACAGTACCTGCTCCTGGAATTTTATAAGCGCAGGTGACGGGTTCATCCAGGTAATTGAGCTCTGCGATCAGGCTGTTGAAAAAAGCATAGACACGTTTAAGGCGTGGATTAATATGCTGGCTATAGGTTTGTTCAAGCTGTGAGGCAAAAGTTGCTTCGCCATGCTGTTGCTGGCGTTTGTGCTCAGCCTTTTTCTGAATGTCATCCAGCAGGCTCATTAATAGATCAGGCTCATGATCTTGCGACGATAAGTTGCAACCAAAGGGTGGTCTCCCAATGTGTCAAAAATCTTGAACATCATTTTTCGTGCTGCGTCATCATTATAGTCACGGTCCAGTTTCATTATGGTGAGCAGGTTTTCCAGTGCTGCTTCAGTTTCCCCCTGCATCATTTGTTGTGCAGCAAGTTGATAGCGGGCTTCGCTGTTGTTCGGATCGGTTTCCAGTTTTGTCTGTAATTCATCTGTTGAATCGCCTTCCCTGGCAATTTTGTCAAATTCCATTTGTGCCAATAAGGCAGAAATCTCCGGGCTCTCTTTAACTGCTTCGGGCAGGGCTTCGATCACTGTCCTTGCTTCATCGAGGTTACCCATAACCGCACAGATGCGCGCGTAGGCAATCAGTGCCCGTGAATTTTGAGGATCTATCTGGTTGGCCTGTTTGATCAATTCCATGGCGCCTTCAGCATTACTTTCGGCTAACAGGCTCTCAGCCTGGTCGATCAGGGCGTCTGATTCCCTGGGAATGTATTTATCCAGAAAAGCACGAATTTCGGGTTCAGGCAGGGCACCCATGAATTCATCCACCGGTTCCCCGTTTTTGAATAGTTTCACCGTCGGTATGCTGCGAATTCCAAACTGCATGGCCAGCTGTTGGGCCTCTTCGGTATTGACCTTGGCCAACAGGAATTTGCCCTGGTAATCATCAGCGAGTTTTTCCAAAACCGGTTTTAATACCTGGCAGGGCTGGCACCATGTTGCCCAGAAGTCCACCAGCACGGGCTGTTGCATGGATGCCTCGACCACCATCTGCATAAAGTCGGCTTCTGCTACGTCAAGGGAGTAGGGCGATGTCATTATCAATATCCTTCAGTTGGTGTGGAACACTGTGATTAGTATGGTGAGGATTCTAAATGATACAGAATGAGGTTGAAAACTGGATATTGATACCCATATGCCAGGAAGATGTTGACCAGTGAATGAGAATTATCCCATGTCAGAAGCTTTGCAGATTGTTTGTCCCCATTGCAATACCATTAATCGTGTTCCACAGAGCCGCCTGGCTGATGGTGGTAGTTGTGGGAAATGCAAACAGCTATTAATTACCGGTAAACCGGTAAATCTTTCCGAGGCCTCGTTTACCCGCCATGTTGAAAAATCGGATATTCCGGTGTTGGTCGATTTTTGGGCTGAATGGTGTGGCCCCTGCAAAATGATGGCGCCAGCCTTCGAGGAGGCGGCCATGCAGCTGGCTCCACATGTCCGTCTTGCCAAAGTGAATACAGAGCAGGCGCAGCAGTTATCGGCAAGATTCAGCATTCGCAGTATTCCCAGCCTGGTGCTGTTTAACCGCGGCCGGGAGGTGGCCAGGATGGCCGGCGCAACCAACGCGGCAGGTATTATCAACTGGACGCGACAACAGCTTTCTTAAAATCCGGCGTTTTTTTGTAAAAAAATTGCTCACAATAGATATCAAGGATAGACATCAAGTCGGCTGATGCCGTAGAATTTCGATTCCAGAAAGCGAGAGCTTGACTTCATTTTTGAAATGCACTGGCAGCATTAATTTTTGCAGTCGGTGTTTTTTTGCGCGCCTTTTGGGGAGATTTTGTGAGCAATCCAGCAATTCTAGTGCTTCAGGATGGTACTGTCTTTAGAGGTGAGTCTATTGGGGCAACCGGGTCTTCTGTCGGTGAAGTTGTCTTCAATACTTCCATGACAGGGTATCAGGAAATTCTGACTGATCCTTCTTATTGTAAACAGATCGTTACTCTTACCTATCCGCATATCGGCAATACCGGTACCAATTCAGAAGATGAGGAATCGCTGAATATTCATGCTGCCGGCCTGGTGATCAGGGATCTTCCGATGCTCGCCAGTAACTGGCGAAACCAGCAAAGCCTGCCGGATTACCTGAATCAGAATAAAGTTGTTGCTATTGCCAATATCGATACCCGCAAGTTAACCCGTATATTACGGGAAAAGGGTGCGCAAAACGGTTGCCTGATGGCTGGTGAAATTGACGAGGCCAAGGCACTTGAGCTGGCGCAGTCGTTTGCCGGACTGAAAGGCATGGATCTGGCCAAAGAAGTAACGACTGCAGAAAGTTATGAATGGAGCCAGGGAAGCTGGTCACTGGAAGGTGGGTTACCCGAGTCTTCAGATAATCTGCCCAGACATGTTGTGGCCTACGATTATGGTGTCAAACGTAATATTCTTCGTATGCTGGTCGATCGTGGTTGCAAGGTGACCGTTGTGCCAGCGCAGACACCCGCAGAAGATGTTTTGAAGATGGAGCCCGATGGTATTTTTCTATCTAATGGCCCGGGCGATCCTGAGCCTTGCGATTACGCCATTAAGGCTATTTCGAAGATTGTCGAGACTGGCATTCCGGTTTTTGGAATCTGCCTGGGGCATCAGCTGCTCGGTCTTGCCAGTGGGGCTAAAACTGTCAAGATGAAATTTGGTCACCATGGTGCCAATCACCCGGTACAGGATCTTGATAAAGGTAATGTCATGATCAGTAGCCAGAATCACGGTTTCGCGGTCGATGAAGGTAGCTTGCCTGATACTTTAAGAATAACTCATAAGTCATTGTTTGATAATACATTGCAGGGTATGCACCGGGTTGACAAACCAGCTTTCGGGTTTCAGGGTCACCCTGAGGCCAGCCCGGGCCCGCATGATGTTGCCCCCGTATTTGATCACTTTATCGAACTGATTGAAAACCCTAACTGAAGAAGTTCCAGTCAATGCCAAAACGTAATGATCTAAAAACAATTCTTATCATTGGAGCCGGGCCAATTGTTATTGGCCAGGCCTGTGAATTTGACTATTCGGGTGCCCAGGCCTGTAAGGCGCTTAGGGAAGAAGGTTTCCGGGTCGTGCTGGTTAATTCCAATCCGGCCACCATCATGACGGATCCGGAGATGGCTGATGCGATTTATATTGAACCCATCAACTGGAAAACCGTAGAAAAAATTATCGCCAGGGAAAAACCGGAGGCCCTGTTGCCGACAATGGGTGGCCAGACCGCATTGAACTGTGCGCTGGACCTGGTGCGTGAAGGTGTCCTCGAAAAATACAATGTCGAAATGATCGGCGCATCGCGTGAAGCGATCGACAAGGCAGAGGATCGTGACCTGTTTCGCCAGGCGATGCACAAGATTGGCCTGGATATGCCAACTTCAGCAGTTGCGCACTCCATGGAAGAGGCTCACCAGGTTTTACCGCAAATTGGTTTTCCAGCCATTATCAGGCCGTCGTTTACCATGGGTGGCTCCGGTGGTGGTATTGCCTACAACCGGGAAGAGTTCGATGAAATCTGTGAACGCGGACTTGATCTGTCACCTACCTCGGAACTGCTGATTGAAGAATCCATCCTAGGCTGGAAAGAATATGAAATGGAGGTGGTGCGTGACAAAAACGATAACTGCATCATTATCTGTGCCATTGAAAACCTGGATCCTATGGGCGTGCACACCGGTGACTCTGTCACGATTGCCCCGGCCCAGACATTAACGGACAAGGAATACCAGATTATGCGTAATGCCTCATTGGCGGTATTGCGTGAAATCGGGGTTGAAACCGGTGGTTCGAATGTACAGTTTGCGACTAACCCCGAAAATGGTCGCATGATCATTATTGAAATGAACCCCAGGGTGTCGCGTTCTTCAGCACTGGCTTCAAAAGCGACGGGTTTCCCGATTGCCAAGGTGGCTGCCAAGCTGGCAGTTGGCTTTACGCTGGATGAATTAAGTAACGAAATTACCGGTGGAGTTACGCCGGCATCTTTCGAGCCCAGTATCGATTATGTTGTCACCAAGATTCCACGTTTTGCCTTTGAGAAATTCCCCAAGGCAGATGCACGCCTGACCACGCAAATGAAGTCTGTCGGGGAGGTGATGGCTATCGGGCGTACTTTCCAGGAGTCATTCCAGAAAGCCCTGCGTGGCCTGGAAACCGGCAAGTATGGTTTGTGCAACCATATTGACCTGGATATCGAGGGTGCTGCTGAAAAAATCACCAATGAATTACGCCAGCCCGGGGCGGACCGCCTGTGGTACCTGGCAGATGCCTACCGCATGGGGTTGACCCATGGGGAAATACACGAAATTACCAAGATAGATCCCTGGTTCCTGATACAGATTGAAGACCTGGTCAAAGAAGAAGAATTGGTCAAGGCTGATGGACTGGCCGGGCTGACCCGTGAGCGTTTGCTCGGTCTGAAAAGAAAAGGTTTCTCTGACCGTCGGCTGGGAGATCTTCTGGGTGAACCGGAAGAGACTATCCGGCAGAAGCGATATGCGCTGGATGTGCGCCCGGTTTACAAAAGAGTTGATTCCTGTGCGGCAGAATTTGCTTCCAGTACTGCCTACATGTATTCGACTTATGAGGAAGAGTGTGAGTCACTGCCTACTGACAGGAAAAAAATCATGGTGCTGGGTGGTGGTCCCAACCGTATTGGCCAGGGCATTGAATTTGATTACTGTTGTGTGCATGCTGCTTTTGCGATGCGTGATGATGGTTATGAAACCATTATGGTCAACTGTAACCCGGAAACCGTTTCCACCGATTATGATACTTCAGACAGGCTGTATTTTGAGCCACTGACACTGGAAGATGTGCTGGAGATCATCAAAATCGAGAATCCTGTTGGTGTGATTGTGCAATATGGTGGTCAAACTCCATTAAACCTGGCCAGTAAACTGGAAAAGGCCGGTGCACCGATTATCGGTACCAGTCCGGATTCCATTGACGCGGCGGAAGACCGTGAGCGTTTCCAGCATATGGTTGAAAAACTGAACCTGCTGCAACCACCTAACAGGACGGCAACTGATCCTGAACAGGCCGTTAAGCTGGCCGAAGAGATTGGTTATCCACTGGTTGTGCGGCCATCCTATGTTCTGGGTGGTCGCGCGATGGAAATTGTCTTTAACGAAGATGACCTGCGAATTTATATGCGTGATGCGGTCAGTGTTTCCAATGACTCACCGGTTTTGCTCGATCGCTTCCTGGATGATGCGATTGAAGTGGATGTGGATGCCATCTGTGATGGTAAAGATGTCCTGATTGGCGGCATCATGGAACATATTGAACAGGCAGGTGTTCATTCCGGAGACTCTGCCTGTTCGTTGCCGCCTTATACGCTGTCGAAAGATGTACAGGATCGTATGCGCGAGCAAATCCGTCAGATGGCACTTGAACTGGGTGTTGTCGGCTTGATGAATACGCAGTTCGCGATCAAGGATGATGAGATCTACCTGCTGGAAGTCAATCCACGAGCATCACGTACCGTACCTTTTGTTTCCAAGGCAACCAACGTGCCACTGGCCAAGGTGGCGGCGCGCTGCATGGCTGGAAAGTCACTGGTTGAACAGGGCATTACGGAAGAAACCATCCCGAAAAACTATTTTGTTAAAGAAGCGATCTTTCCGTTTGTGAAGTTCCCGGGTGTTGATACCGTGTTGGGACCGGAAATGAAATCAACCGGTGAAGTGATGGGAGTGGGTAAAACCTTTGGTGAAGCTTTTGCCAAGGCTGTCGAAGGTGGTGGCAGTAGCCTGCCAACGGGGGGCAATGCCCTGTTATCGATCCGCGATGCTGATAAAGCCAGGGCGATTGAGGTTGCCAAGGATTTGCTGGAGTTGGGTTTTGAACTCTACGCTACGGGCGGAACGGCCAAGGCGATCCAGGCGGCGGGCATCGAATGCCAGCGCGTTAACAAGGTTGACGAAGGCAGACCTCATCTGGTGGATATGATCAAGAATGGGGAAGTCAGCTTTATTGTCAACACGACTGAAGGCAAACAGGCCTTAAAAGATTCAGCTTCTATTCGACGTGCTGCCCTGCAACACAAGGTTGCCTATACCACAACAATCTCAGGTGCTGAAGCTACCTGCCTGGCACTGAAACAAATGGATGATTTTAGTGTCAATTCGTTAGCTGATCTGCACCAAGCAGTTTAAAACAAAATTAAGAGGCATGGTTCATGAGTAAGGTTCCACTGACTGTTCGTGGCGCGGAAAGACTGCGCGAAGAATTAAATGAATTGAAAACCATTGCGCGTCCACGTGTTATTACTGCAATTGCAGAAGCTCGTGAGCACGGTGATTTAAAAGAAAATGCTGAATATCATGCTGCCCGTGAACAACAGAGTTTTATCGAAGGGCGTATCAAGGATATTGAAGCGAAACTGTCGAATGCCCAGATCATTGATGTCAAAACTCTCAATGCCAATGGCAAGGTTGTCTTTGGCGCAACCGTTGATGTTCTCGATGTAGATCGTGATGAAGAATTGACCTACCAGATTGTTGGTGTAGACGAAGCGGATGTAAAACATGGCCTGATTTCAGTGACTTCGCCAATTGCACGCGCAATGATTGGTAAGGAAGAAGGTGATGTTGCAGTTATTGATGCGCCGGGAGGGCAGCGGGAACTGGAAATCCTCGAAGTCCGTTACGAGTGATCTTTTTCTCCAATTCTGTGTTATCAAATGTACTCATTCGCTCATTTGCCAATCGCAAACTATGCTCATTCCGTTCATTTGATGCCTTGTCTTGAAGAAAAACCTCTACTCGTAAACCGGGATGCCAGGTTATTTTGAAGGCAGGATGATTTTTGGTTTCTCTGGGTTGCGTCTGAATAAAATCGCCATCTGGCCAATATGCTGAACCAGTTCAGCCTGGCTGGACTCCAGGATGCGATTGGCAATTGCTATGCGTTCCTCCTTGTCGGCAACGATTTTTATCTTGATTAACTCGTGGAAATCCAGGGCGATTTCTACTTCTTCAAGGATGCTGTCTTTCAGGCCATGCTGGCCGATCATGACGACGGGTTTGAGGTGATGGGCCTGGCTGCGAAGGTTTCTGATCTGGCTGGCTGACAAGGACATAGTGCTATAGTTTTATGGTTTATAAGTTTCGTGATTCTAACTGAACAGGGTCACACTGGTAAGCAGGTATCTTAAGTAATTTGGAATCAAGCAAAAACTGATGGCCAGATCAAAAACAAGTAAGCAATGGCTTGATCGCCATGTGAATGATGATTACGTAAAACGTTCAATCAAGGACGGTTACCGTTCCCGTGCGGTTTACAAGTTGATTGAACTTAATGATAAGGCCCAGTTTATCAAGCCCGGACAGACGATCGTTGATCTTGGCGCGGCACCGGGGGGATGGCTGCAGGTTGCCAGCAGGATTGTTGGTGAAAACGGGAAAGTCATCGGCCTTGATTTGCTGGAAATTGACCCGCTGGTTGATGTGGAATTTATCCAGGGCGACTTTCGTGAGGATGAAGTACTGCAGAAATTACAGAATTTACTTCATGGCGAGAAGATTGACCTTGTTTTATCGGATATGGCCCCCAATATGAGTGGAATGTCCGCGGTTGATCAGCCCAGGGCAATGTACCTGTGTGATTTGGCATTGCATTTCGCATTGGAACACCTCAAGCCTGGTGGCTGGTTTGTTACAAAAGTGTTTCAGGGTGAGGGGTTTGAAGACTTCCTGAAAGAGGTCAGACAGCATTTTTCCAGGGTGTCGATGAAAAAGCCCAAGGCTTCCCGGCCGAAAAGCCGCGAAATGTATCTGGTAGCAGGGAACTTTAAACTGTAGTAAGTTTACAAATACGTTAGGCTAGCGCTCATTTTTTACGAGCTGATGCGCACCGAATTTCGAGGTAAACCGCGATATTAATTGTCCGGGTTGCCAAAACAGTTATAAACAGAGGCAATGTGTCATGAGTGATATGGCAAAAAATATCATACTCTGGATCATCATCGCGGTGGTTCTGATGTCGGTATTTAATAATTTTTCAGGTCAGAAAACGTCGGCGCATTCTGTGCCTTATTCAGAGTTTCTCACGCTGGTTCGTGAAGGCAATGTTTCCAGTGTTGTCATCAGTGGCCGTGAGATTGAGGGCAATCTCAGTTCCGGTTCACGTTTCTCAACTTTCAGTCCGGGTGATGATGGCCTGATCAGTGATCTCGTAAAAAACAACGTTGAATTCAAGGCGACGCCGCCAGAAAAACCTTCTGTTCTGATGCAGATTCTTATTAACTGGTTCCCACTATTTATCCTGATAGGCCTGTGGATCTTTTTCATGCGCCAGATGCAGGGCGGAGGCGGTGGTCGTGGTGCCATGTCATTTGGTAAAAGCAAGGCGAGAATGCTCAGTGAAGACCAGATCAAGGTTACCTTTAACGACGTAGCCGGTGCCGAGGAAGCCAAGGAAGAAGTACGTGAGATGGTTGATTTTCTGCGTGATCCTTCCAAGTTCCAGAAACTGGGTGGCAAGATTCCACGCGGTGCCCTGATGGTTGGACCTCCTGGTACCGGTAAAACCCTGCTGGCCAGAGCAATTGCCGGTGAGGCCAAAGTCCCTTTCTTTACGATTTCAGGTTCTGACTTCGTCGAGATGTTTGTGGGTGTCGGTGCTTCACGTGTTCGTGACATGTTCGAGCAGGCCAAGAAACATGCGCCCTGCATCATATTCATCGACGAGATTGACGCGGTGGGTCGTCATCGTGGTGCCGGTCTTGGTGGAGGCCATGACGAACGTGAACAGACATTAAACCAGTTGCTGGTTGAGATGGACGGTTTTGAAGGCAATGAAGGCGTCATCGTTATTGCTGCAACCAACCGTCCGGATGTGCTGGACCCGGCCCTGTTAAGGCCAGGTCGTTTTGACCGCCAGGTCACAGTAGGTCTTCCGGATATTCGTGGTCGTGAGCAGATTCTCAAAGTACATATGCGCAAGGTATCAATCGGTGATGATGTGAAACCTTCTCTGATAGCACGTGGTACACCTGGTTTTTCCGGTGCTGACCTGGCTAACCTGGTCAACGAGGCTGCTTTGTTTGCCGCACGAAGTAACAAGCGTTTTGTTGACATGGAAGATATGGAAAGGGCCAAGGACAAGATCATGATGGGTGCGGAGCGCAAATCCATGGTCATGAGTGACAAGGAGAAAAAGCTGACCGCATATCATGAAGCGGGACATGCCATTGTTGGCCGCCTGGTACCTTCACATGATCCGGTTTACAAGGTCAGTATTATTCCACGAGGCAGAGCCCTGGGTGTCACGATGTTCCTGCCGGAAGAGGATCGCTACAGTAACAGCAAGGAACAATTGGAAAGCCAGGTTTCGAGCCTGTTTGGTGGCCGTATTGCGGAGGAACTGATTTTTGGTTCTGAGTATGTTACTACCGGTGCTTCCAATGATATTGAGCGTGCTACCAGTATTGCCAGAAACATGGTGACCCGATGGGGTTTGTCAGATCGTCTCGGTCCACTGACTTATGCTGAGGAAGAAGGCGAGGTTTTCCTCGGGCGTTCTGTCACTAAGCACAAAAATGTTTCAGATGACACGGCACATGCCATTGACGAGGAAATCCGTTCTGTGATTGACCGCAACTATGACAGGGCGAATAAATTGCTGACTGAAAACATGGATAAGCTGCATACCATGGCAAAGGCCCTTATCAAGTATGAAACCATTGATAGTGATCAGATCAATAACATCATGAATAATAAAGAGCCTGGTGATCCAAAAGACTGGAACGATGATTCAGACTCAGGTTCCGGTAGTGGTGTCGAAGTGTCAGATTCAACACCGGATGATAAACCCGAGGGAGAGATTGGGGGTCCTGCCGGACAGCACTGATTCAAATTAGTCTTCATTTTACAGATCGGGCGGTTTAACCGCCCGTTTTTATTTGCCTGGTATTGTTGGATTTATGCAGAATTCGCTGGTTTGTGGGCGCTTTACCGTTGACCTGTCACGACCTGTCGTGATGGGTATTCTTAATGTCACGCCAGATTCTTTTTCAGATGGCGGAGAGTTTTTCGGTCTGCAGCAGGCAGAGCAGCATGCACTCGAAATGCATCAACAGGGAGCTGCTATTATTGATGTGGGTGGAGAGTCCACCCGTCCTGGTTCACAGGCTGTATCTTTGCAGGAAGAACTTGATCGCGTTATCCCGATTATCGAAAGGCTGAGCAAAAGTCTTGATATTCCCGTTTCAGTTGATACCAGTAAGCCGGAAGTCATGCGTGAGGCCGTTGCCGCAGGCGCCAGCATGATTAACGATGTCATGTCGTTGCAGCTGGGCAATGCTGTTGAGACTGTTGCCGGACTGGATGCGTCTATCGCTGTTTGCCTGATGCATATGCAGGGTCAACCGCGTACGATGCAGGCGAATCCAAGTTATACAGATGTTGTTGACGATGTGATCCAGTTTCTTTTAGAACGCATTAAGACATGTAAAGATGCGGGTATAGCTGAAAGTCAATTGCTTGTGGATCCTGGCTTTGGTTTTGGTAAAACCCTGCAGCATAACCTGACATTACTGGCGAATCTTTCCCGGTTCACTAAAATCAATTTGCCTTTGCTGGTAGGGATTTCGCGCAAGTCGATGATCGGGACTTTGCTGGGTGATGTAGCAGCTGATCAACGCCTGATTGGTAGTGTTGCCGCTGCAGTTTTGGCATATGAGCGTGGTGCAAAGATATTACGTGTGCACGATGTAAAAGAAACCGTTGATGCATTAGCGATAGCGGATGCAGTAAAAAAGAATTCTCCTGGTTTGAAAAATTAAAGACAGGAGCTTATTGGAAGGTAAATATGGGACAGAAATATTTTGGAACTGACGGCATCAGAGGTCGCGTTGGCCAGGGCTGGATTACGCCGGAGTTCGTTTTAAAGCTGGGTTGGGCTGCTGGACGGGTATTGGGTAAAGGACCTGGTAGTAAAATTATTATTGGTAAGGACACCAGGAAATCCGGCTATATGTTTGAATCTTCGCTTGAAGCCGGCCTTGTTGCTGCCGGTATGGATATTCATTTGCTAGGTCCGATGCCGACTCCTGCCATTGCCTATCTTACCCGCACATTCCATGCGCAGGCGGGTATCGTTATTAGTGCCTCGCATAATCCACATTACGACAACGGCATTAAGTTTTTCTCATCGGAAGGTATGAAGCTGCCTGATGAGGTTGAGCTGGCGATTGAAGCCGAGCTGGATAAACCCATGACCACGGTTGCCCCTGAGATTCTGGGTAAGGCTTATCGTGTTGAGGATGCTGCTGGTCGTTACGTCGAGTTCTGTAAAAGCACTGTGCCTTTATCGACCAGTCTGAATGGTTTGAAAATTGTTATCGACTGTGCGCATGGGGCAACTTATAACACGACTCCTTTGGTATTTTCGGAACTGGGTGCACAAGTAATAACCATCGGAGATAAACCGAATGGACTGAATATTAATGATGGAGTTGGCTCTACTCATACCAACCCGTTAAAACAGAAAGTACTTGAAGAAAAGGCGGACCTGGGTATCGCAATGGATGGTGATGGTGATCGACTTATTATGGTGGATGACCAGGGTAATGAGGTAGATGGTGATGACATTCTCTACATCATCGCACGTTCCCGTAAACAAACTGGCTGTTTGAAGGGATCGGTTGTCGGAACGGTGATGTCCAATCTTGGGCTTGAGCATGCGCTCGCAAGCGAGGGTATCGGTTTTGAAAGAACCAGCGTGGGTGATCGTTTCATCCTGGAACGCCTGGAACAGATGTCCTGGTCGCTGGGAGGTGAGCCGTCCGGTCATATTATCTGTCGCGATCGAACCACAACCGGTGATGGTACTGTTTCAGCTTTGCAGGTAGTCGCTGAAATCTGTAAAACCGGCAAGTCTTTACGAGAGTTGCGTGAAGGCTTGAGCAAGTATCCACAGGACCTCATCAATATTGACCTCGGCAATGCAGTTGCCGCTGAGGTGATGGAGATGAATAAAATGTCTGAGGCAGTCAGCCAGGCGGAAAGTGAGCTTGCTGAAACGGGCAGGGTATTGCTCAGACCGTCAGGTACAGAGCCACTGATAAGGGTCATGGTCGAGGGACAGGATGCAAGCCAGGTTTCGCGCATAGCCAACAAGATTGCTGATGTTGTCAGGGAACTTATTTAATTATTTATTTAAAGTCTGGGCTGCGGGTTTCTAACCCGATCGAATACTTACAGGTAATTATTTTATTCAACGCCCTGGTTATTCCCGGGTAATGGTATCTCATTCATAAAAGGTAAATTTTATGTCCATGTTTGAAAATGTCTCGGTTGTCAAAGAGGCAAATATCTATTTCGACGGTCAAGTTACGAGCAGGAGCGTAATTTTTCAGGATGGTTCACATAAAACACTTGGGATCATGATGCCGGGTGAGTATGAGTTTGGGACTGAAGACAAGGAGATAATGGAAATTCTATCGGGTCACTTGGATGTGCTTTTGCCAAATGCCGAATGGATAAGTGTCAAAGGTGGTGAGGTTTTTGAAGTGCCAGCCAATGCAAAATTTCAGTTAAAAGTCAGAGCTATTGTCGATTATTGCTGTAGCTATATAAAGTAAGCAAAACTTAATTGTGACTCGGGCAAACTATTTAAGTTTGTCAGCCATGTGCAGGAAATTTTCCAGTCGAAGTGAACTGATTTTTCCTTCTGCTAGAGCCAGTTGAAGGGCGCAGCCAGGTTCAACTGTGTGTGAACAATCCGAGAAACGACAATGTCCAAGGTAAGGTTTTAAATCAACAAAACCATTTTCCAGTGTTGAGCGATCTATATCCCCCAACCTGAAACTTCTGACGCCGGGTGAATCGATTAACAAGCCACCGTTTTCAAGAAAATAAAGTGTACTGGCAGAAGTTGTATGCTGACCAAGCTGGCTTTTCTCTGATAACTGGTTGGTTTCCAGTTTAAGCTCAGGGATAAGTGCATTGGTCAGGGAAGATTTGCCTACACCGGATTGACCCACCAGGATGCTGCTTTGCTTGCTCAGCTTATCCATGAGTGGCATTAAACCATCAGCATTGCGTGAGCTGATAAAGACAAGTTCGTAACCAATGTTGCTGTAGTGAGCAAAACGTTTTTGAAGTACCTGGCGCTCTTCCTTGCTGAGAAGGTCAGACTTATTAAAAGCGATTATGGCATTGACCCCCATTCGTTCTGCGGCAATCAGGTATTGGTCCAACAGGTATTCACTGGGTTCCGGATGAGGAGCCAGTACGATGATCAATTGGGTGATATTGGCGGCAAGCGGCTTGTCTTCGCCTGAAAATGTTGATCTTGTCAGAACCGATGTCCTGTCGATCAGGGCAGTGACAACGCCTTCATGAATATTTGGATCATTGCTGGTTTTTTCCCAGACTACGCGGTCACCACAGGCAATATCGCCAAGATTCTGACGAAACTGGCAGTGGAAAATTTTGTTATTTTCATCCTGAATATCCAGGTTGCGTCCATGGCGGCTGATGACAAGTCCATGTAGAGGTTCCGCGCCCTCAAGGGACTCAAGGTTGTCCTCCTGGCGTGCCAGTAGACGTTGCTTGCGCTGTTCCTGATTAGCCGCAACGCGCTTGCGTTGCTGGACCGTGAGTTTGCGTTTTGCCAGGTTAATGCTCCGCTGGAAAAGACAGTTACTTGAACTTGTAATAACGCTTGTTAAGGTAGTCCATTACCTCGGTAACTGTATTGATATCCATTTTTTCTGCAATGACATGATTACAGCGGTGTAACTGTTTTTCCAGATCCATCAGGTTATTAACCCTGCGGTTGGGGCGGGTGTATACCTCGTTGCCATGGCAGGAACTACACTGTTCCACCAGTAAAGTTTCAACGTCTGCTTTAGCAGAAACATTCTGTGACAATACAACAGGAATAATAAAAATTAGGTATTGCAGTTTCATAAGCGATTCCTTGCAGTGCATTTATTTACTCTTGAGTTTAGAAGAAATATTGGCAATACGCACGGGTGCCGGTGGATGGCTGTGGTGAAATGCCGAATAAACCGGGTCTGGCGTTAACGTGTTGGCGTTATCACGATAAAGTTTGACCAGGGCTGTTATCAGGTCTTCACCGTTAGCCTGCTGGGATGCATAGTCATCAGCTTCAAATTCATGTTTACGTGAAAACCAGGATGCCACTGGCTGAAACAGAAAAGTAAAAACCGGTATAACCAGAACAAAAAGCAATAATGCCAGGGCGTTATCCGCTTGATGAACGCCCAGGCCAAGGTAGAACCAGTCCTGTTGTTTCAGCCAACCGAGTAAAGCAAAGCCCAGCAAGGTCATAATGGCCATGCTCAGCAGGCGCTTGAGTATATGTTTACGCTTGAAATGACCGAGTTCATGAGCCAAAACAGCTTCGGTTTCCGGCGGGCTTAGCTGGGTTAACAGGGTGTCGAAAAATACGATGCGCTTGTTTTTGCCAAAACCGGTAAAATAGGCATTGCCGTGACTGGAGCGCCGGGAGCCATCCATAACGAACATGCCTTTATCTTCAAACCCGCAACGTTGCAGTAATGCAGACAGACGCTGTCGCAGTTCGCCGTCTTGCAAGGGTTCAAATTTGTTAAACAGTGGAGCGATATAAGTCGGAAATGCCCAGGTCATCAACAGGGTAAAGCCCATCCAGGCTGCCCATGCATAAAGCCACCAGAAAGTGCCACTTTTTTCCATCAGCCATAATATCGCCCAGATAATGGGCCCACCCAAAACAATGACCAGCACGAAATTCAGTAACTGGTCTTTAATAAAGCGGGCGGGTGTCTCGCGGTTAAAACCGAATTTTTCCTCCAGCACAAAAGTGTTCCAGACAGAAAAGGGCAGCTCCAGTAAAGTCATCAGGATCAAGATTGCCAATAACAGGGTTGTGCCCTGCATGACTGTCTCCAGGTTAAAAGCACTGATATATTCAAATACAAACTGGACGCCGCCACCCAGTGTCCAGGCGATCAACAATATATTGCCATAGAGTAAAGTCAGTTTGCCGAAGTTGAGTTTTGCGAAAGTATAGGAAGCTGCCTTTTGATGATCCTGTAAAGAAATATTGCTGCTAAATGCCGCAGGTACCGCGTCGGCATGCTGCCTGACATGTTTCTGCTGGCGGGCGCTCAGCCAGTACTCGACTATCATGGCCATTATCAGGAAGCCCAGGAAAATCCAACTAAACTCATTCATTCCGATCTTTGCTCATTCTGGTAAACTCAATCGGGAAATTTTACTACAGTTGAAGTTGATAAAAAGATTTATCTCTATAAGGAATAAGCAATGCCACAGTCTGAAACCAACCTGATCTGGATTGACCTCGAAATGACAGGCCTGGAGCCACAGTCAGATGTCATTATTGAGATAGCGACACTGGTAACCGACCAGGATCTCAATCACCTTGCGGAAGGTCCGGTGATTGCGATACATCAGCCCGATGCAATCCTTGATGCGATGGATGAATGGAATACCAATCAGCATGGCAAGTCGGGTTTAACCCAGCGGGTTAAGGACAGTCAGTATGATATGCGACAGGCAGAACTCGAGACGCTGGGATTTCTCAAGGAGTGGGTCCCCCAGGGTATTTCACCGATGTGTGGTAACAGTATTTGCCAGGACCGACGCTTTATGGCGCGCTTGATGCCTGAGCTTGAAGAATACTTTATGTACCGTAACCTGGATGTCAGTACGCTGAAAGAACTGGCACGTCGCTGGCAGCCGGAAGTTTATAAAGGCTTTCAAAAGGATTCGTCACATCTGGCGATGGACGACATTAAAGATTCGATCAATGAACTGCTTTTTTACCGGGAACACATGCTAAAAGCATAGTTTTTTTATCAGCCCAAGGCAGTTAGAGCGTTTCTTGCTCTAACTGCCTTGCCGGTTTTATTTTTTATTTTTGGATTTTTTACCTTTTTTGTTTTTGTCTTTCTTTTGCTTCTTGTCTTTAGACTTGTTTTTATCTTTCTTGTCTTTATCTTTTTTGCGCTTGTCTTTTTTAGGCTTTTTGTCCTTTTTCGTAGCCTGTTTTTTATCTTCAGCTTTTTCTTGGGTCGCTGGCTTGGCACTGGTTGTTGTAGCTGTTAATTCATTGGCAGCCTGGATGATGGCTGCTGCTCTCAGTGCGCCAAACCCTGGTACTTCGGAAACTTTTTCTACGGTTGATGCCGCCAGGGTTTCAACAGAATCAAAGCCATGCGATTGTAAAGTTTCAGCAGTTGAAGGGCCAATGCCCGAAATAACGGTCAGTGATGTTGCCATATGAGTTCTTCCTTTGGGTGAATATTTATTGTTAAGTTTATAGTAAGGTAGCCTGTTAGCAAGTTGAATCCTGATTGTGCTGTTCGAGTGCCCAGTCAATATGTTCCAGGAGCAATTCCGATTGGGTTAAATTTTTCTTTGCTAACAATGCCCGGATTACCTGGTCATTGCCTGGATCATTACCCAAAGCCACGGCGATATTTCTGATCCAACGCTCATAGCCAATGCGCCGAATGGCTGAACCTTCAGTATTTTTCAAAAAAGCGGTTTCATCCCAGTTAAACATCTCCAGTAAAGTTGCCGTATCCAGGTTTTGTCTGGGCTGGAAATCAACTTCTGCTGTTGTTTTGGCGAAGCGGTTCCATGGGCAAATCTGCTGACAATCATCACATCCATAAATCCGGTTGCCGATGAGTGGTCGCAGCTCAACGGGTATGGCATTTTTTAATTCGATTGTCAGGTAGGAAATGCAACGCCTGGCATCGAGTTGATAGGGTGCCACGATTGCCTGGGTGGGACAGATATCGATACAAGCCGTGCAACTTCCACAGTGGGCTTCAACCGGCTGGTCAACCGGTAATGGCAGGTTGGTAAAAATTTCCCCTAGAAAAAACCAGGAGCCAGCATCCCTGTCCAGCAGGTTGGTATGCTTGCCTATCCAGCCAAGACCGGCCTTGGCCGCCAGTGGTTTTTCGAGCACAGGCGCTGAATCGACAAACACCCGGTACATTAGTGCATCTTTCGTCTTTCCTGTTAGAGCCTGTTGAATACGATTTGCCAGCTTTTGCAAACGTTTCCGCAGTAACTTGTGGTAGTCGCGGCCAAGTGCATAACGTGAAACAAAGGCCCTGGCTGGCTGTTCAAGAATTTCTGCGGGATTACTGTCTTCATCCGGCAGATAATCCATGCGACAGGAAATGACTCGCCGGGTCTGCTCTACCAGTAACTCGGGATGACTACGTTTACTGCCATGCCGGGCCATGTATTCCATGTCGCCGTGGTAACCTTTATCCAGCCAGTCATGCAAATGTTTCTCTGCCTGGCCGAGGTCAATATCTGCAATACCGGTTTGCTGAAAACCCAGCTCAAGTGCCCATTGCTTGATTTGGGCGGCAAGCTCAACCAGGTCAGCTTGGTTTAAAGCAGTGTCGTTTTCAGTATCCTGTTGCATTCCGTCGTGTATTTGTGGTGTCGTAAATTGCAGACATGCACGATAATACTTTCATGGACAAGAATATACATCGAAAAATGCCGACCACCGGGCAGTTACCTTACGCGCTGTATACCGCACAACAGGTCAGGCGCTTTGACCGGCTGTCGATCGAGCAATATGGTATCGCCGGTATTGAGTTAATGCAGCGCGCCGGACAAGTCGCATTTGATGCTTTAAAGAAAAAGTGGCCCGCAGCAAAACACATAACCGTAGTTACTGGCAGTGGAAATAATGCCGGAGATGGTTTTGTTGTCGCTAGACTTGCTCATGAAGCCGGTATGACCGTTGAAGTGCTGCAACTGGGCGACAGGGGAAAATTTTCTGAAGATGCCAAGTATCATGCGGGCCTTTTTGATAAAACATCCAGTGACTGGGTTGATTTTGAAGCGTTGCCAAAGACGACGGACGTCATAGTGGATGCGATACTGGGTACTGGTTTAAGTTCGCCGGTCAAGGGACATTGGTTCGAGGCTATCGAGGCAATTCATCGTCACCCGGCTCCTGTACTGTCGCTTGATATTCCATCCGGGTTACACGCCGATACTGGCAGGGTATTAGGCATAGCAGTCAAGGCTGATCTGACAGTCAGCTTTATTGGTCTCAAGCAAGGCATGTTTACCGGGGATGCAAAAGATTATACGGGCGAAATTCAGTTTCATGCGCTTGATATCCCGGCCAAGATCTATGCCAGTGAGATTCTAAGCAGTCGGCGTCTTGACTGGACAAAGGTGAAGTCGCTGCTGTCGCCCAGAAGCAGAACAGCCCATAAAGGTGATTTTGGTCATGTGCTGGTGATTGGGGGCGATGTTGGTTTTTCTGGTGCGGCAAGGTTAGCTGCTGAAGCGGCAGCACGCTGTGGAGCGGGGCTCGTATCAGTTGCTACACATCCGGCGCATGCGCCTGTACTGAATTGTGGCTGTCCCGAGTTAATGGTGCACCCGGTAACTACGGCGGCAGACCTGGATGGATTACTTGAACGGGCCAGTGTGATTGTTTTCGGACCCGGAGCAGGGCAAAGCTCATGGAGCGAGGCGTTGCTGCATAAGGTACTTCGTAGCGAACTCCCGCTGGTGCTGGATGCTGATGGTTTGAACCTGCTGGCAAAGCAGGCTGATGTCAGCAGGGATGCCATGGCAGTGACAGTGATGACACCTCATCCGGGTGAGGCGGCGCGGTTGTTGCAAACATCGGCCGCCGAGATTGAAAATGATCGTTTTGCAGCAATACAAAAATTACAACATCGTTTTGGTGGAACCCTTGTGCTTAAAGGCTCAGGTACGTTGATTTCGAGTGGAGATGGCAGGCCGGTTGCCGTGTGCTCGGATGGTAATCCAGGTATGGCTTCTGGTGGCATGGGCGATGTGCTGTCCGGTATGATTGCCGCTTTATTGGCACAGGGCCTGGATGCAGATGAAGCTGCTTGCGCGGGAGTTGCCCTGCATGCGGCGGCAGCTGACAAGGCTTCCCGGCAGGGAGAGATCGGTATGTTGGCAAGTGATCTGTTTGCTCCAGTCAGGGAATTCTTAAATGCTTGAAATTACTCAGAGCCTTGTTGGAGAGGATGCGCAGGAAGCACTGGGGATGCAGATGGCAAAAAATTGCAGGGAAGGCCTGGTGATTTTTTTGCTTGGGGAGCTGGGGGCGGGTAAAACCACGTTGGCACGTGGATTTCTGCGGGGGCTAGGTTACCCGGGTAAGGTAAAAAGCCCAACCTATACATTGGTGGAAGAGTATCGCCTGGAGGATAAAGCCTGTTTTCACTTTGATCTTTACAGGCTGGCCGATCCCGAAGAACTTGAATACATGGGATTCCGGGATTTTTTGCTTGAAAAGGATATTTTGTTGATTGAATGGCCGGACAAGGGCCATGGTTTTCTTCCGGTAGCTGATGTTGAAGTAAATATTCTTTATGAAAATCAGGGGCGTAACGTCCGGTTGAATGCGAAAACTGAAAGAGGTAATCGCTTTTTGAAACAACTACATTTATAAACTATGTGATTATTTTTTTACAAAAAACACCTATCCTTAGGATATATATAGAAAAAATATTAAATGTAGTGCTATGCTCATTCAAGGTTTAGGTAATAAAAATTGGCAGTTGTCGATGAAAAAAGTCCTTTTTTTTCTCATTCTCAGCTTTTTTATAGCGCCTCTTTCTGCGAAAACTTCGCTGGTGGAAGGCGTCAGAGTCTGGTCTGCACCAGATCATTCACGCCTGGTTTTTGATGTGGATGGTCCGATTGAGCATAAATTGTTCACTCTGGATAAATCCTGACCGGATTGTCATCGATTTCAAAAATTCCACCTTGAAAGGCAAACTTGGCGAAGCCCACCTCTGAAGATCATTTTATTTCCAGACCTGCGTTTTTCCAAACGCAATGCCAAAGATTTTCGGGTTGTGCTCGATATGAAAAACAAGGTAAGCCGAAAAGCTTTGTGCTTTCACCCAACAAGCAATACGGTTATCGGCTTGTTGTTGATCTTGAGGGCCAAGCCACCGAATCACAGAAAACTGTTAACTGCAAAGTCGCGAAAGCCAAAATAACGAAAACCCGCGAAACAGACCAAGATAGCCAAGTCAGTAAAGGATATCGATAAGCAGCGGGATATCGTCATTGCCATTGACGCAGGGCATGGTGGTGATGATCCGGGTGCAACCGGTCCCCGGGTACCAAGGAAAAAGTTGTCGTCTTACCAGATTGCAAAAAACTCGCAAAGTACTTAAAAAGGGAAAAAGGCTTTAAGGCCATATTAACCCGCCGGGGCGATTACTATATTGGCTTGCGTAACCGCATGAAAATAGCTCGTAAACATAAGGCTGACCTGTTTGTTTCTATTCATGCTGATGCTTTCCATGATCCCCGGGTACGGGGTGCTTCTGTTATGTTTTGTCTTCACGGGGTGCAACCAACGAGGCGACCAGGTGGCTGGCTGACCGAGAAAATGCTGCTGACCTGGTCGGCGGTGTAAACTGGAAGACAAGGATGACATGCTGGCTTCGGTTTTGCTGGATCTGTCACAGACTGCAACCCGTCAGGCAAGCATGGTCGTTGCTGACAGTGTCTATCGCCAGTTGAAACAGACAATGGCAAAACACATGGTAAGAAAGTGCTGAAAGCCGGCTTTGTCGTGCTCAAGTCACCTGATGTGCCATCCATGCTGGTTGAAACTGCTTTCATTTCCAACCCAAAGGAAGAGAAAAATCTCAACAGTTCCGCACATCAGTTGAAAATGGCCAAAGCTATCAAGCAAGGTATCAAAGATTATTTTATCCAGTCACCACCACCAGGTACCTTGTTGGCTGCCAACTCACCCACACAGCATGTTATTTCATCCGGTGAAACGCTTTCGGAAATTGCTCAGCAATACCAGGTGAACCTGTCTCTTTGCGTAAAACCAATCGTCTCAAGGGTGATCATTTCAGAGTCGGTCAGGTACTGACTATTCCCCGAAGCTGATATACGCCTGATTCGTCACATTGCAGGCGAAACCACTGCTCGCAATTGTGTTATTCGTGGCACAATTCCGAGGATGTCTCATAAAATTCATGCATTACCTTCTCTGTTGGTTAACCAGATCGCTGCCGGTGAAGTGGTTGAAAGACCGGCTTCGGTGATTAAGGAACTGGTTGAAAACAGCCTGGATGCCTGTGCATCCCAGGTTGATGTGGAAGTAATCCAGGGTGGTGTAAAAAAAATCAGGATTACCGACAATGGCTTTGGGATTGAAAAAGAAGACTTGCCCTTGGCGTTGTCCCGTCATGCAACCAGTAAGCTCATTAGCCTTGAAGATCTGGAACGAATTGCCAGCATGGGATTTCGCGGTGAAGCCTTGCCTTCGATAGCTTCGGTTTCCAGGTTGCAGATGATCTCCGGTACGGCAGATGCAGCGCATGCCTGGATGATTGATGGGAAGGATAATTCATTAAAACCTGCAGCTCATCCGGTTGGTACAACACTGGAAGTGCATGACCTGTTCTATAACACACCGGCACGCAGGAAATTTTTAAAGACCGAAAAAACCGAATTCAGTCACATAGAACAGGCTATTAAAAGGCTGGCATTGGCAAGGTTTGATGCCGGTTTTTCTCTTAAACACAACAGTCGTGAAATCTTCAATGTAAAACCGGCAAGTAGTCAGGAACAAATGCAGGGCAGGCTTAAAGCTTTGCTGGGACAGGGTTTTGTTGAAAACAGTCTGTTTTTTGAGCATGAAGCTGCCGGCTTGAAAATGTGGGGTTGGGTGGCCTTGCCAACTTTTTCACGTAGCCAGGCGGACATGCAGCATTTCTATGTAAATAAACGCATGGTCAGGGATAAACTGGTTACTCATGCTGTGCGACAGGCTTACGCTGATGTCCTCTACCATGGTCGACAGCCTGCTTACGTGTTGTACCTGGAGCTCAATCCAGCATTGGTGGATGTCAATGTACATCCCACCAAGCATGAAGTACGTTTCCGCGAAGGCAGGCTGGTGCATGATTTTATTTTCAGAACATTGCACCAGGTCCTGGCGCAAGTTAAACCGGCTACCCCATCAATACAGCAAAATGAAAACCCGCCTTCCCAGGTTTCTTATGCCAGTGGACAACATAACGCTGATTACCGTTCTGCGGGGCACCAGCAAAGGATGCCATTGAATGTTGCAGAAACGACAGCCAGTTATGCCGCTTCATTCATGGCACAACAGCCGGTTGAAAAAACTGAAACAATCGCTGGTTCTGCTGCTTCCGATGATGAGTTGATTCCCCCGCTCGGTTTTGCGCAAGCACAATTGCACGGGGTTTATATTCTTGCCCAAAATGCTACCGGGCTTGTTATCGTTGATATGCATGCCGCACATGAGCGCATTACCTATGAACGTCTGAAGCAGGCCATTGATGGTGAAGGTATCCGGTCACAGCCATTACTGTTACCGGTGACTTTACATATCAGTCAGCGGGAAGCGGAAGTTTGTGAAGAGCAGACCGATGTTCTGTGCAAACTGGGACTTGAAATTGATCGCCTGGGTGAACAGACTGTGGTGGTGCGTTCTGTTCCGGTGTTGCTGCAGCGTTCAAGTGCAGAACAACTGGTGCAGGACTTATTGGCGGACCTGGTCATGTATGGTACTTCCCGGCGCATCGAGGAATTGATCAACAGCGTGTTGGCAACGATGGCCTGTCATGGGTCGGTGCGTGCCAATCGCAAACTGACCCTGGAGGAAATGAATGCACTGTTGCGCGATATTGAATCAACAGAACGCAGCGGCCAGTGTAATCACGGTCGGCCTACCTGGGTGCAGCTGGACATGACCCAGCTGGATAAACTGTTCATGCGTGGTCAATAGCATATGGGTAGCCAGGAAAAACCGCTTGCGGTTTTTATTGCTGGCCCAACGGCATCTGGCAAGACAGCTTTGGCCGTTGATCTGGTCCAGACAGGCCGGTTTGAAATTATCAGTGTTGATTCTGCCCTGGTTTACCGGGGAATGGATATTGGTACCGCCAAGCCTGATAAGCAAACACTTGAGCTTGCCCCTCATCGCCTGATTGATATTTGCGACCCGGTTGAAGCTTATTCAGCTGCACGTTTCAGGCAAGATGCACTGGCTGCCATGCAGGAAATCACTCGCGCCGGGAAAATTCCATTGCTGGTAGGTGGCACCATGCTGTATTTCAAGGCCTTGCAGTATGGTTTATCGAAATTACCGGAAAGTTCCCCCGAGGTGCGGCAAAAACTGGAAACTGAACTAAGCGAGCAAGGCTCCCTGGCTTTGCATCAACGTCTCAGGCAAGTTGATCCTGTAATCAGTGAACGAATTCACCCGAATGATCCGCAACGTATCCTGCGGGCACTGGAAGTGTATGAGTTGTCAGGACGCCCTCTCAGTGAACTTCAGGCATCAACGGGAGAGCAGGTCATTGACTATGTTTTGAAAAAGTTTGTGGTGGCCCCGCCAAGCCGCGAAATTCTGCATGAAAGGATAGCCCTGCGTTTTCAGCAGATGCTCGACGCAGGGTTTGAGCAGGAAGTCAGGAACCTGATGAAAATAGCAGACATGCATGCTGACCTGCCATCCATGCGCAGTGTCGGTTATCGTCAGATGTTGATGTACATCCAGGGGCAATATGATCGGAACGAAATGATCGAAAGAGGGGTTATTGCCACCCGTCAGCTGGCAAAACGCCAGTTCACCTGGTTGCGAGCTGATCCCGAATACCAGTGGCTGGACAGTCTGCAGGCGAATTTGGCTGATGCGGTGATCGAGGAATTGCCACAGCCAAAATAATATTGCTTTGGCTATCATTATTTTTTATCTTGTGCTAATATTTTTTAGATCATATTTATCTTAGCTTTATTTTTGAATGGGTAATTTGCCATTCGAGCTAGAATACGGGAGAAGAAAATGTCCAAAGGGCAAAGTCTACAAGACCCTTTCCTGAATACTTTAAGGAAAGAAAAAATACCTGTTTCCATCTTTTTGGTAAACGGCATCAAGTTGCAGGGACAGATTGAGTCATTTGACCAGTTTGTTGTTTTGCTAAAAAACACTGTCAGTCAGATGGTTTACAAACACGCGATATCAACAGTTGTGCCTGCGAAAAATGTTCGCATTGCTCATGACGTAGATACGCCTGAATCTGAAGGCAACCACTGATCAGTCGTTCAGCTTTTACTGATACAGAAAAATTCAATGGGTAGCATCTCTGATGCTGCCCTTTTCGTGTTTTTGATAATTTTCCATTATGTTTGAAAGACCCAAATCCGGTGAGCGAGCGGTATTGGTTCACATGGCATTGGGCAAGCCAATTGAACCAGAAGAAGTCCAGGAATTCCAGGAGCTGGCGGTCTCAGCCGGCGCGATGCCCGTAGAAATTATTTCCGGCAGCCGTAATCAGCCGGAACCAAGACTTTTTGTCGGTAAGGGAAAAGCTGAAGAAATCAAGGAAGTACTTGAGAGAGAAGAGGCCGAACTGGTTATTTTCGATCACAGTCTTTCACCCAGCCAGGAACGAAATCTCGAAAGTTTTTTGCAGTGTCGGGTGCTGGATCGTAGTGGTTTGATCCTGGATATTTTTGCCCAGCGGGCACGTTCCTTTGAAGGTAAATTACAGGTTGAGCTGGCGCAATTACGTCATCTTTCAACCAGGCTGGTTCGTGGCTGGACCCACCTGGAACGGCAGAAAGGTGGTATCGGTTTAAGAGGACCTGGTGAGACCCAGCTGGAAACGGACCGGCGTCTGCTGAATGCGCGTATAGCGCAGATCAGGAAACGTTTGGAAAAGGTCGAGAGTCAACGCTCCCAGGGGCGACGTGCACGGGGACGTGCGGAGATTCCCACAGTAGCCCTTGTTGGTTATACCAATGCCGGAAAATCCACCCTGTTTAACCAGATGACCGAGTCTGATGTATATGCGGAAGATCAATTGTTCGCCACGCTGGACCCGACCTTGAGACGTCTCGAACTGCCGGATGGCAGTGCCGTGATTATGGCTGATACTGTTGGTTTTGTTTCTAAACTACCGCATGAGCTTGTGGCTGCTTTTAAATCCACCTTGCAGGAAACAGTTGAAGCGGATCTGCTGTTACACGTTGTGGATGATGCCAGTCATTTGCGTCAGCATTGCCTGGACGAGGTGAATAAGGTTCTACACGAGATTGGCGCGGATGAAGTTCCGCAGATAAAGATTTATAATAAAATCGATCTGGTTGAAGATGAAAATGCCAGGGTCGAGAAGGACAGTGAAGGTCATGTACACAGTGCCTGGCTATCCGCCAGAACTGGTAATGGTATTTCCCTGTTGATTGAGGCAATTCAGGAATTCTTTCACCTCGAACATAAAATCCTTGATCTGCATTTGAATCCGGCAGATGGTAGACTGCATGCTTTAATGCATCAGTCAGCCCAGGTGTTGTCTGATGAGCAGGTTGAAACTGGTGGCTGGAAGATCAGGGTGAAAATGCAAAGCCGGGTCTATCAAAAATTGAAAAAGAATGATGCAGATTTTTCGCGAGTTTGTTCCAGTCATTGAATTATTCGGCTAACGCAACATTAGAGCTGTTAGCCCGCATATTAAACCCGTCTATTATTATGGTCTCGCTTGTTGATGATTGCAGTAGACAGCCTTACAATTCAATCAATCGTAATTTTATTATAGCTAAATTGATAAACGGAGTAGCTTATGGCCTGGAATGAACCGGGTGGTGGTAACAACAAAGATCCCTGGGGTGGCAAAGGAAATGATCAGGGCCCGCCTGATCTGGACGAAGTCGTCAAGAAACTGCAGGATAAATTCGGTGGGCTGTTTGGTGGTCGTTCCGGTGGTTCAGGCTCATCAGGTTCTTCCGGTAAAGATGGCGGCGCTAAAGGTATAGGTTTGATTGTTGGCCTGGTGGTCATCGCTTTCCTCGGGTTCCAGAGTTTTTACACTGTCAATCCGGCAGAGCGTGGCGTTATCTTGCGCTTCGGTGAGTTTGTACATATTACCGATCCAGGCCCGCATCTGCTGATCCCCATTATCGATCGGGTTATCAAGGTGGATGTTGACCAGATCTCCCGTTTGCCTCACAGGGCGGAAATGTTGACTTCGGATGAGAACATGGTGGATGTGTCGTTGAATGTTCAATACCGAATCCAGGATCCGGCTGACTTCCTGTTCCAGGACAGTGCACCTGAAAAGACAATCAAGGATACGGTTGAATCAGCATTGCGCGAGGTTGTAGGTAAGAGCAAGCTGGATGAAATCATTACCCAGAACCGTAGTGAGATTGCCGAGAGCGTTCGACGAATTGCGCAGGGTATGATTATTGACTATAAATCGGGTTTGGAAATTACCAGTATCAATATCCAGGCTGCCACTCCGCCGGAAGCGGTAAAAGAGGCATTTGATGATGCCAACCGTGCCCGCGAAGACAAGATCCGTTCGGAAAACAAGGCCCAGGCCTATGCCAATGATATTGTGCCAAGAGCACGCGGTGCTGCGGCAACCACTATCGCCAATGCCAAGGGCTACAAGGCCAAGGTAGTAGCTGAAGCGGAAGGTGAGAGTAAACGATTCCTGGCTTTACTGCAGGAATATGAAAAAGCGCCAGGGGTTACTCGTGAGCGCCTCTATCTTGAAACAATGCAGGAAGTATTAGGTAACACCAACAAGGTGATCCTTGATGTTGAAAGCGGCAATAACCTGACTTACCTGCCACTGGATAAAATCATGAACACATCAAGTAGCTCTCGCCCGTCAAGCAATCTGTACGACCCCCAGGCAACAGTACCGAATACGGATTCCGCTGAAGCCAGAGACATTCGCAGCAGGAGGACACGTTAATGCAGTCGCCAAAATTAATGTTCTTTGCAGTCATTGTCGTAATTATTGGTATTACAGGCTTTTCATCACTTTTCGTGGTAAACCAGTGGGAAACAGCCTTGAAGCTGAGACTGGGTGAGATTATCGATGCTGATTACCAACCTGGTCTGCATTTGAAGTTGCCGATCGTGAACAATGTGGTCAAGTTTGATGCGCGTATCCAGACATTGGATTCACGCCCAGAGCGTTTTATCACCGCAGAGAAGAAATTTGTGATCGTGGATTCTTATGCCAAGTGGCGTATTGCCAATGTTGCACAGTATTATCGTTCAACCGGTGGTAGTGCGGCTAAAACATCGCGTCTTTTATCCGAACGTATCAATACGGCGTTACGTGATGAGTTCGGTGTTCGTACCATTCAGGAAGTGATTTCCGGTGATCGTACAGAAATCATGGAGCTACTTTCAAAGAATGCTGACGAGCAGGCGAGTGCGTTGGGTGTTGAAATCGTGGATGTTCGTGTCAAGAAAATTGATTTCCCAACGGAAGTCAGTAGTTCTATTTTTGATCGTATGCGTACCGAGCGTGAACGTGTCGCACGGGAACTGCGTGCCCAGGGTGCTGAGCAAGCTGAAAGAATTCGGGCTGATGCAGAACGTCAGCGAACCGAAATTCTGGCAGAAGCTTATCGTGATTCCGAAGTGATTCGCGGTGAAGGTGATGCGACAGCTGCTGAAACCTATGCGAATGCTTTTGAGCAGAATGCCGATTTTTATTCATTCTGGCGAAGCCTGACGGCTTATCGTGATGTTTTTGCATCCGGTGGCGACATGATGGTGCTGGAACCGGACTCGGAATTTTTCAAATTCATGAATCAGAAATCGAACTAGTCGAGACTTCTGCAGGGTCGGAGTCAACATTATTTGACTCCGACCCATTTCCATTGGGAAAATAGGTTTTTTAGCGGTCCAGCCGGACTGTGGCCAGTACCGGGTGAAAACCCGGTTTTTTATGCTTGAAGGTTTGGATATGTGGCAACAACTGCTCATTGCACTGGCGCTGGTGCTGATCATTGAGGGGATAATGCCATTTTTAAGTCCCCGGGGAATGAAACAGTTGATGCAGGCCATGCTGGAAATGGATGATCATTCCATTCGGGTGGCTGGTTTTGTCAGTATGCTTCTTGGGTTAATTGTGCTTTATATAGTGAATTGATATATGGACAAGGTTCATTGGTTATTGCCTGAAGGCATTGATGAAGTGGTGCCTCCGCAAGCCGCGCAGCTTGAAAATTTAAGACGTGAGCTTCTCGATATGTACCACACGTGGGGTTATGACCTGGTTATGCCGCCATTCATTGAGTTCCTCGATTCGTTGTTAATGGGAACAGGGGCTGATATCGATCTGAAGACTTTTAAACTGACAGATCAGATCAGTGGTCGTCTAATGGGTATTCGTGCTGACCTGACGACCCAGGTTGCCAGAATTGATGCGCATCACCTTGAAAATGATGCTCCTTCGCGACTCTGTTACATGGGGACGGTATTACACACCAGGCCAGATGGTTTTGGTGGTACCCGGGCGCCATTACAAATCGGCGCAGAGCTTTATGGCCATGCAGATTACCAGAGCGACGTGGAAGTTATATCCCTGATGCTGGAGACATTTGAGAAAGCACGGGTGGCAAATGTATCGATTGATCTTGGGCATGTCGGGATATTCCGTGGCCTGGCTAAACAGGCCGGACTGAGTGAAGAGCAGGAAGCTGTTTTATTTAATGCGCTGCAACGCAAGGCTGTCCCGGAAATCCGCCAAAGCCTTGATGCTTTTAATGTATCTGAAGACTCTGCAGCTAAGATTCTTTCTTTATCAGACCTGAATGGTTCCGGCGAGGTTATTGCGCTGGCGCGTAAAGCATTGGCAGGGTCTTCTGATGAGGTCATGCAGGCAATAGATTACATTGAAAAAGTAGCCGAAAAAGTCTGTTCACGTTATCCGCAGTTGCCGCTTCACTATGACCTGGCAGAATTGCGAGGGTACAACTTCCATACCGGAATTGTTTTTTCTGCTTTTGTACCTGACTCCGGCGTTGAAGTAGCCAGGGGTGGGCGTTATGACAACATCGGCGGTGAATTTGGGCGGGGCCGTCCGGCTACGGGCTTCAGTACTGATCTGAAAACCTTGCTGCGTCTTGCTACCTCGTTGCCGGATCTTCAGCAGCAGGTTATCTGGGCACCTTGTGATGTTCAAAGTGATGTAGACCAGGATTCCCTTGCGAATATTGTCGATGAACTGCGCGCTCAGGGCAATCGGGTAATCTGCCAGTTACCAGGTCAGTCGGGTACCCAGGAAGAATTGTGTTGTACAGCCCAGTTGGTTTACGAAGATGGGCAGTGGCTTGTCAAACAGTTTTGATGGACATGCTGAAAAAATGATTTTAAGTTGGTATTAGCTTCTCAAGCTGAGTAAAGCTTTACCGTGTAATTTTTAGTTTCAAGTAATACAGAGAATAGTTATGGGTAAGAACGTTGTTATTATTGGTACTCAGTGGGGTGACGAGGGTAAAGGTAAAGTTGTTGATCTGCTGACTGACAAAGCGCAGGCGGTTGCCCGTTTTCAGGGTGGTCACAATGCCGGACATACTCTGGTTATTGAAGGTAAGCAGACGGTTCTGCACCTGATTCCTTCTGGTATCTTGCGTGACAATGTTCGTTGCCTGATTGGTAATGGTGTTGTGCTTTCTCCGTCGGCTTTACTGGAAGAAATTGATATGCTTGAGCAGGGAGGCGTGCCGGCCTCTTCTCGTCTGGGGATTTCCGAATCCTGTCCACTGATCTTGCCATACCATGTAGCTTTGGATGCTGCGCGTGAAAAAGCACGCGGCAAGAAAGCCATTGGCACAACCGGTCGTGGTATTGGTCCTGCATATGAAGACAAGGTTTCACGACGGGGTATTCGCCTGGGTGAAATTTTTGATGTGCCACATATCACCGAACGTTTACGTGAAGTCATGGAATATCATAACTACGCCCTGCAACATTATTTTGATTTTGAAACAGTTGATTACCAGAAAACACTGGATGAATTACTGGAACAGGCTGAACGTATCCGTCCCATGGTTGAGGATGTCACCGGTACCTTGCATGAAATGCGCCGCAATGGTGAAAACGTGATGTTTGAAGGTGCCCAGGGTGCCTTGCTGGATATCGATCACGGTACTTATCCTTACGTGACTTCATCCAATACCACTTCAGGTGGAGCAGCCACCGGTACTGGTGTTGGTCCGCGTTACATCGATTATGTGCTGGGTATTGTAAAGGCCTACACAACTCGTGTAGGAGCGGGTCCATTCCCTACAGAACTGTTTGATGCTGATGGTGAATACCTGGGTGAAAAAGGTCACGAGTTTGGTGCAACTACAGGGCGTCAGCGTCGTTGTGGCTGGCTGGATGCGGTAGCATTACGCCGCTCTTTGGATATCAACAGCGTTTCAGGCATGTGTATTACCAAGCTGGATGTTCTTGATGGCATGAAAACACTCAAGATCTGTGTTGCCTATGAACTGGAAGGCAAGCAAGTCGATACTCCTCCGGTTGGTGCCGATAAATTCGAGAAATGCAAGCCGGTCTTTATCGAGATGCCTGGCTGGTCTGAGTCTACGGTAGGTGCCAAGTCTCTGGATGATTTGCCACAGGCTGCGCGTGATTACCTGGACAAGGTTACCGAGCTCTGTGAAACGCCTATCGATATTGTTTCTACCGGCCCTGACAGGGCGGAGACGATCGTATTGCGTCATCCGTTTGAGTAATCGAATAAACTACCCGACCTGGTTCTTCGCTGAAGACGTCGAAAACCCATCCCTGTGGACTTGATGGCAGCATCCCTGCTGCCAATACTTCAGCGAGGAATCGGATCAGTCAACTTCTCCGCCTCACAAGAACTGCATTAATCATCCCTGCCATCTATTCGTGCTTTTACAAGCATGGGTGTGTACATCAGGCTGAATAGTGCAAAAGCAGCAACCCAGGTGATTCCCGAGATAAGAATGGCCTGGGTATAAACGCCGGGCAGAAGCAGGGGGAGTACAACCCTGATAACCGGAGTCACCGCAATAAGCAGAAAAGCCAGTAAAAGGACATTGGTGTGCTTGATGTCCCGGCCGGTATGCCCCAGCGATACGCGAGACATCATACCCAGTGTAACCATACCTATGGCACCGGTGGTTAAAGCATGCGTTGAAATGGATGGTATCACTGGCACAATCCCCCCAGCGCCTGAAGCGCCAGGCCTATAAACAGCCATCCATAACCCAGGTAAAGAATCCACAGCATGGGTACCGACCAGAGCTTTTTTACGTACCAGACTTTTAACCGGTAGGCCTGAAACACGGCCGAGAGAGCTGCGAATAGCGCAGTCCAGCTAGACTGGCTTCCGAGTATCAGCGAGGACAGGGACCACAAAATCAAACTTAGGTAAGTCAGTCGCTCGATTGTTAAGGGTAATGCTGGCGATATCTGTAGCTGTCGACCGGGCAATAAAAAAAGGAATAACCCGGGCGCCCATCAGGACGATCAGAATGACGATCGTATGTAAGGATAACTGAATACCCAGCATAGCTGATACATTGATTAACTGAAGGATGGCCAGTTGAAATATGATGTCAGCAACAGCGAACAGCAGCAGGACCGGAATGAACAGCAGATTGGCGCGACTGTCTGAGCGAATCAGGGGTATTGCCAGGGCAAATGCCAAAAATGGAAAAAAAGCCACGCTGGTAAAAGCGGACAGCAAGGGGTGAATGTCCATGATTGGAAATAATCTGGCGGCCAGCCAGAGCATTACCAACTCGGCCAGCCAGTAACCCCGCAGGGTCGGTATGCCAGTCCAGTTTTTGACGGCTGTTAATAAAAAACCGGCTATGACTGCGGCGGTATAACCGAAGATCATTTCGTGCGCATGCCAGAGCACGGGCGAATAATTTGTACTGGGGTTGAACGAGGTTAAGAAGCTATATAGCCAGATACCCAGCAACATGGCTGAAAATAGACCCGCTGACAAAAAGAAAGGACGAAACCCAAGGCGCAGGATTGGCGGGACTGGATTTTTCCCGGTTTGTTCAAGTGGAATAAAAGCCATGAGGTTCCAGTGAAAAATGATGAGTTAACGAATTATGGTTTTGAGCGGGAGTAACAACCTTGATATGGATCAAAAACAACCTGAAGCTATCGATTTAAAGCTGGCGTAGGTGTTGCCTCAGGTATTTTCGAAATGTCATCGACAAATAAAAAGGCATGCCAGAAATAACCGACATGCCTTTGCAGGGATGAACGGAAAATTGTTTATGCCGCTGCGCTTTCTCTTTCAATCAGTTGCTCAGTCTGTCTGTCTGATGCGATTGAAATTTTGCGGGGTTTCATTGCTTCCGGAATTTCACGCAGCAGGTCGATATGCAGCAGGCCATCTTTCAGTTGAGCGCCCTTAACCTGCACAAAATCCGCTAACTGGTAGGTTCTTTCAAAGCTTCTGTTGGCAATGCCATGATGCAGGAATTTACGTTCATTTGAGTTGTCTTTTTGTGAGCCACTGACAGTCAGGTGCCCGTTTTTAACCTCTATATCCAGTTCGTGTTCCCTGAAACCTGCTACAGCGAGGCTGATTCGGTAATTGTCTTCCTCGAGTAATTCGATGTTATAGGGAGGATATCCACTATTGTTGTCCGTTCGGTAGGCATTTTCCAAAGCATTGGTCAGTCTGTCAAAGCCGATGCCGCTGCGGAACAGGGGGGAAAAATCAAATGAATTCATAATTATATTCTCCATGGAGCAATATTGAGTCAAATTGGTGTTCGCAAACCCGAACCACCGTAATTTGCAGCACTATAAGTCACTGCAGTTGCATAAATGGAGACGGGGGAAAATAATTCAAGTGGTGTAAAAAACAGGTTATAGCCACTTCACCAGGTAATAGATACGCTGGCTTTCAGAAGACACGGAAGGGCCATAAACCACGGCAGGGTGACGTTTTTTTCCTGGATCAGAAGCTTGCAGGGCGCTGCTTTCATCGGGATATACGGTCACGCATGACTCGGCAAAACGTTTGCGTGACTGTCGCGGCGTATGAATCACTGCAAAATGGTTTTCCAGTGACAGCGAATCAGGATCGATAATGATATTGACCATTACTATAGGTTAACCGGTTATGGGAAAACTGCAATTTCCTGTTCAGGGAGAGCTGCAATGTCGCTAATCTGATTCAAAACTCTTCGTTGGCTTGAGCCGCGACTTCCGGCTTTCTGAAAAGATGCTGAAATCTTGCAGAAAATTGACTCTGGAAGAGGACTTATACATTGACGCCTGACCGGCTGAAACCTATAATCATCCGCCAATTGGGACGCTGAACAGGAAATTGATGTTTCAGCATTTTTCCAGGAGCCCCTGTAAGGGGTTTTTTATTATGGCAGCCAGTAATTTGTTGTTTGTTTGCTGACTGTGGTTGGGAATGGGCCTGTGGCCCATTTTTTGTTTGTGCGGAAAAGATGAAAAGCAGTCCACAAATTACAGAGCTGGTGCGTAATGTTGTCGAGCCGATGGGGTATGAACTGGTCGGTTGCGAATTGCTCTCGCAGGGCGCGGGTGGCAATATTTTTCGTGTCTATATCGATCACGAAGCCGGGATAACCATTGACGACTGTTCCGATGTGAGCCACCAGTTAAGTGGTGTGCTGGATGTGGAAGATCCGATTAAAGGCAACTATCACCTGGAAGTTTCATCTCCCGGTTTGGATCGTCCTCTTTTTGAAGAAGCGCACTATGACAAGTTTGCAGGGCAGGAAATTTCCCTGAAGACACTGTTTGCGCTAAACGGGCGCAAAAAATTTAAAGGTATCCTGCTGGGCAGGCAGGGACGTGAGATCACAATGAGGGTTGATGGCCGGGAGATTTCTATCTCTCTGGACCAGGTGGAAAAAGCCAGATTGGTTCCACAATTCTAAGTTTAGGAAGCGGATGGATGAACAAAGAAATTTTACTTGTAGTTGATGCAGTTTCGAATGAAAAAGGCGTTGAAAAAGAAGTCATTTTCAAGGCGATTGAAGCAGCATTGGCGTCAGCCACGCGCAAGAAAAACGGTGGGCAGATTGATGTCAGGGTTGATATCGACCGTAAAACCGGAGACTACGACACTTACCGAATCTGGGAAGTTATCGATGACAGTGAGACGTCGGAACTTGAAAACCCTGTTACGCAGATTACATATTCTGCTGCCAAGGAACTCGATCCTGAAACTGAAATTGGTTCTTACATGGAAGAACCAATTGATTCGATTGAATTTGGCCGCATAGCCGCACAGACGGCCAAGCAGGTTATTGTACAGAAAGTCAGGGAAGCCGAGCGAGCCAAGGTTGTCGAGGCTTACCGTGACAGAAAAGGTGATCTGGTTACGGGTGTAGTCAAGCGTATGGATCGTGGCAATGTGATTATTGACCTGGGCAACAATGCTGAAGCGCAGATTTCCAAGTTTGATCTGATTAATCGCGAAGCCATCCGCGTAGGTGACCGGATCAGGGGTTACCTGTACGAAATTAATCCGGAAGCGCGCGGACCTCAGTTGATGGTTTCAAGAACCAGTCCGGAATTGCTGATTGAACTCTTCAAGCTGGAAGTGCCGGAAGTCGGTGAAGGCATGATTGATATTATTGGTGCTGCGCGTGATCCCGGGTTGCGGGCCAAAATTGCAGTTAAGGCAAATGACAGTCGTATCGATCCGGTTGGCGCCTGTGTGGGTATGCGGGGCTCACGTGTCCAGGCTGTTTCAAACGAGCTTAATGGTGAACGTGTCGATATTATCCTGTGGGATGATAACCCGGCGCAGTTTGTGATTAATGCCATGTCGCCTGCTGAAGTGGTTTCTATTGTTGTAGATGAAGACTCGCATTCAATGGATGTTGCAGTAAATGATGAAAACCTGTCTCAGGCTATTGGTCGAGGTGGACAGAACGTCAAGCTTGCCAGTCAGCTTACTGGCTGGGACCTGAATGTTATGAGCGAAGAACAGGCCGCTGAAAAGGGCGAGGAAGAAGCCAAGGTCTATGTTGAGCAGTTCATGAAATGCTCTGGATGTTGATGAAGAAGTAGCGGTCATTCTGGTGCAGGAAGGCTTTACCAGTGTTGATGAAATTGCCTATATACCGGTTGAGGAAATGCTGGGTATCGAGGAATTTGATGAAGATATTATTAACGAGCTTCGTGATCGCGCCAATGACGCTATCCTGACACGTGCTATCGCCAAGGAAGAAGCTATCTCTGATGCTCATCCAGCGCAGGACCTGCTGGAAATGGAAGGTATGGATGATGAACTGGCCCATGTGCTGGCATCGCGTGAATGTTGTCACGATGGAAGACCTGGCGGAGCAGTCAGTGGATGAGTTGATGGAAATTGAAGGTATGGATGAAAAGCGTGCAGGTGAATTGATTATGACAGCACGCGCACCATGGTTTGCTGAACAGGGTGAAACGGAAAGTTAAGGGGCAGTTGAAATGAGTGCAGTAACAATCAGTCAATTGGCTTCTGATGTCGGCGTTCCCGTTGACCGGTTGCTGAAGCAGCTAAATGAAGCTGGAATTAGCAAATCATCTGAAAACGATGAAGTCTCTGCTGAGGAAAAGAAAAAGCTGCTGGAGCATCTTCGCAGTGGTCATGTGAGCACAGAAGCAGCAACGCCTAAAACAGGTGCCCGCAAGATTACTTTAAAACGCAAAACTACCAGTGAACTGTCACAGGGCAGTAAAGCCTCCGGACGAACCAGTCCGCGCGGTGTCGTTGCCAAGAACAAGACGGTCAAGGTTGAAGTCAAACGTAAAAGAACGTTTGTTAAATCTGAGATCCAAGGAATCAGAATCGGAACAGTTTCAGCAGGAAGCTGAAGCTGCCAGAAAGGCCCTTGGAAGAGCAGGCTCGCAGCGTCAGGAAATGGAAGCGCAAAATGAGGCAAGGATTAATGCTGAAAAAGAGCGTCTGAAGGCAGGAAGCTGAAGAACGTGAAGCAGCCAAGCGCAAAGAAAAAGGCTGAAGCAAGAAGCTGAAAAAAAGGCCTTGCAGGAACAAAGGGAAGTGGCTGAAAAGCAGGTCGTGCCCAGCAGGAACAGGTGCGCCAAAGAAACAGGATGCAGTTAAAGGGCGAAAAGGCAAAAAAACCCGCAGAAAGTGGCCGTGAAGATTCACGTTTTGGTCGTAAAGAATTGCATGTTGCAGAAGGTAAGCGTGGTTCACGTAAGCCGAAGAAAGGTAAGCGCCAGGCCAGTTGTCAATGCCGAGCCGGAACATGGTTTCCAGAAACCAACAGCCCCGGTTATTCACGAAGTCAAAATGCCGGAAACCATTACGGTTGCTGATCTGGCTCAGCGCATGTCGATCAAGGCTGCTGAAGTCATCAAGGAACTGATGAAGATGGGTATTATGGCCACCATCAACCAGCCTCTTGATCAGGATACTGCAATTCTGGTGGTTGAAGAAATGGGACATACTGCAGTAGCCCAGAAGGATGACGATGTTGAAACCAAGATTATGCGAAACCCTGGAGTGTATCAAGCTATCGAAGGCGATGAAGAGCCGCGCGCTCCAGTAGTTACTATCATGGGGCATGTCGACCATGGTAAAACATCCTTGCTGGATTATATCCGTGAAGCCAAGGTTGCAGCTGGTGAAGCCGGCGGCATTACCCAGCACATTGGTGCATACCATGTGGAAACTGAAAATGGCATGATTACCTTCCTGGATACACCGGGCCACGCGGCATTTTCTGCCATGCGTGCACGTGGCGCCAAGGCTACTGATATTGTTATCCTGATGGTGGCAGCTGACGATGGCGTGATGCCTCAGACAAAGGAAGCCGTACAGCCATGCCAAAGCTGCTGGTGTGCCGATCGTTGTGGCAGTTAACAAGATTGACAAGCCTGAAGCCGATCCTGACCGGGTGATGCAGGAACTGGTGGCGGAAGAAGTGGTACCTGAAGAATGGGGTGGGGATACCCAGTTTGTTCGCATTTCGGCGCACACCGGTGAAGGTGTGGATGACTTGCTGGAGGCTATTCTGCTGCAGACCGAAGTTGCTGGAATTGCAGCAGTGCCTGACGGACCGGCCAGAGGCATTATCGTTGAATCCAGTCTGGATAAAGGCCGTGGTCCTGTCGCTACTGTACTGGTTACATCGGGTAGCTTGAAACAAGGCGACTCGATTGTCAGCTGGTGTTGAATTTGGTCGCATGTCGCGCCATGTTTGATGAGAACTGGGCAAACCAGGTTAAAAAGGCTGGTCCATCCATTCCTGTTCAGGTGCTGGGCCTGTCCGGCAGTGCCTGATGCAGGTGATGATCTGACTGTCTTGCAGAATGAGAAGAAAGGCACGTGCAGTGGCAGAAATGAACGTCAGCGAGAAGTATCGTGATACGCGCCTGGCTGCACAGAAAACTGCCAACTTGAAGAGTTGTTCTCACAGATGGGCAAAGGTGAAGTGGCTTATCTCAATATTGTGCTTAAAGCCGATGTGCAAGGTTCTGTTGAAGCATTGAAAGATTCGCTGACAAAGATTTCAACCGATGAAGTCAAGGTTAGAATTGTGTCAGCTGGTGTTGGTGGTATCAATGAATCCGATGCCAACCTGGCCATCTCTTCTAATGCCATTATTTTTGGCTTTAATGTTCGCGCTGATGCTTCTGCACGTAAAATCATCGAAGAAAACGAAATCGATTTGCGTTATTACAGCATTATTTACGAAATCATCGATGATGTTAAAGCGGCTATTGGCGGTATGCTGTCACCTGAAATCAAGGAAGAAATTATTGGCCTGGCGGAAGTTCGTGATGTATTCCGCTCTTCCAAGCTGGGTGCAATTGCAGGCTGTATGGTTGTTGAGGGTACGGTTAAGCGTCACAGCCCTATCCGTGTATTGCGTGATAATGTTGTGTCTATGAAGGCGAGCTTGAATCATTACGCCGCTTCAAGGAAGACGCAGCTGAAGTCAAATCCGGCATGGAATGCGGTATTGGCGTGAAAAACTACAATGATGTCAAAGAAGGCGACCAGATCGAAGTGTTTGAGCGTACTGAAGTTGCCCGTGTTGTTGACTGATTGTTGTAATTGACGTGCCGACAGATTTTAAAAGAACTGATCGAATCAGTTCCGCCATGCAAAAAGCGATTGCCCAAATCATCCATGACGAGGTGAAAGATCCTCGTCTTGGCATGGTCACTATTCAGGCTGTGCATACCGTAAGGGATTTGAGCCAGGCAAAAGTATTTTTCACAATGCTTCCAGATACCGAGCATAAGCAGGCTGAAAAGATTTTACAGAAAGCCTCCGGCTTTATCCGTCGTCAACTCGGGAAAGCGGTTCAACTGCGTAATGTGCCTGAACTGCATTTTGTATATGACGTTTCCGTTGAAGAAGGCTCAAGGTTGCAGCGCCTGATTGAGCAGGCTGTCAAAGAAGACAATAAATCTGAAACGGAAGATTAAGGCTGGTTATTCATGGGCAGAAGAGGTCGTAAATCAGGCCGCAGCGTCAACGGTATTCTCTTACTGGATAAGCCGAAAGGTATTTCATCTAACAAGGCGCTGCAACAGGTCAAAAACTTGTTTAAAGCCCAGAAAGCCGGTCACACGGGCAGTCTGGATCCACTCGCAACCGGTGTTTTACCCATCTGCTTCGGTGAGGCAACCAAGGTGTCAGCTTTTTTGCTGGATGCGGACAAGCGCTACCAGGTGACGATCAAGCTCGGTGAGAAGACCACTACGGCCGACGCTGAGGGTGAAATTTTAGAAACCCGTTCTATCGATGCTGTTTCAGTTGATGCCATTCAGGCTGTTCTGCCAGAATTTACCGGTGATTTAAAACAGTTACCCCCGATGTATTCAGCCCTGAAACACCAGGGAGAAAGACTTTATAAACTGGCCCGCCAGGGTGTCGAAGTTGAACGTGAGCCACGCGATATCAGTATTTATGCGCTGACCCTGCTGGATGCCGATTTGCCCCTGGTTAAGCTGGACGTGCACTGTTCCAAGGGTACTTATGTGAGGACTTTGGCAGAAGATATTGGAGAGCGTCTGGGTTGTGGTGCTCACGTAGTGGAGCTGCATCGAAGCGCTGTCGGTGTATTTAATACTGAAGCGGTTTCAATGGACCAATTGAATCAACTTGCGGAACAGGGCTTTGCCGCACTGGATCAGTTGTTATTGCCGATGGATATGGCACTGCAAAACTGGGCTGAGATCCACTTGTCCAGTGATATGGAATTTTATGTAAAACAGGGTCAGGCACTGATGGTGCCAAAAGCGCCAACAGAAGGCTTTGTACGCTTATATGGTGTTGGTGGTCACTTTCTGGGCGTTGGAATTATTCAGTCGGATGGTAAAGTCGCCCCCAAACGCCTGATGATAACGTAATCTTTGGTCAAAATTGGCCATAAAAGCTGACATCCTGTCGAAATTGAGGGACAATGCGCATCTTTTTTTGCGGAAGACTGATTTCTTACGGTCATCTGCGACAATCGGCGGAAATGCCTGAACTCATTGTCGGGTATTTTCTGTTGTAGCCAATTCTTTCATAGTAGGAGAAATATTATGACAATGAGTACAGCTGACAAACAGAGTGTTGTCGAAGAATATCAGACGTAGCCCAAGTGACACGGGTTCCCCGGAAGTGCAGGTTGCATTGATGACCGCACGTATCGTTGAACTGACCGAACATTTTAAAGAGCATAAAAAAGATCATCATTCCCGCCAGGGTCTGATTCGCCTGGTTAACTCCAGACGTAAACTGCTCGATTATCTTAAAGGCAAAGATGTTGAACGTTACCGTGACCTGATCCAGAAACTGGGACTACGTCGCTAAGTTGTTGTCGCACAAAAAAGCAAAAAACATATTGAGGAGATATCAGTGAGTCTTATAAGAAAAGAATTTCAATTTGGCGACAACAAAGTCACGATTGAAACCGGAGAGATAGCACGCCAGGCTGATGGCGCCATCATGATTGATATGGATGGCACAGTTGTCCAGGTTACCGTTGTGACTTCCAAGGAAGCTGTTGAAGGCAGGGACTTCTTTCCTTTAACAGTGGATTACCAGGAAAAAACCTATGCCGCAGGAAAAATTCCAGGTGGCTTCTTCCGTCGTGAAGGTCGTCCTTCTGAAAAAGAAATTCTTACAGCTCGCTTGATTGACCGTCCTATCAGACCGTTGTTCCCAAAAGGCTACACCAATGAAACGCAGGTTATCTGTACGGTGATGTCGCTTAATCCGGACATTGATCCTGAGATACCATCACTGATTGGTGTTTCTGCGGCTTTGTCCATTTCTGGCATGCCATTTGATGGTCCCGTTGGCGCAGCTCGCGTGGGCTATAAAAACGGCCAGTATCTTCTTAACCAGTCTTCAGTTGGTCTGAACGAAGACAGTGACCTGGATCTGATTGTTTCAGGTACAGCCGATGCCGTGTTAATGGTTGAGTCTGAAGCTAACGGACTCTCTGAAGAAGTTATGCTGGGTGCAGTCTTGTTTGGCCATGAACAGCAGCAGGTAGCTATTCAGGCAATCAAGGAACTGGCTGCGGAAGTAAACAAGCCTTCTATTCCATATAATGAACCTGAAGTTAACACTGAATTGCATGAAGCAGTTGCCGCATCTGTCGGTGATAGCCTGGTTGAAGCCTACTCGATTGCGGACAAGATGAAGCGTTATGCAAAAATCGATGGAGTTAAAGCTCGCGTTGTTGAAGAACTGTGCGATGTAGATGAGCCCAAATGGTCAGAAGACGAAGTTAAAGGCGCTATTGAAAAAATCAAAAAGACCACAGTAAGAAGTCGTATCCTGGCTGGTGAGCCTCGTATTGATGGCCGTGATGTAAAAACAGTTCGTCCTATCAGTGTACGTACGGGAGTTTTACCGCGTACTCATGGTTCGGCTCTATTTACCCGTGGTGAAACCCAGGCCATTGTTGTTACAACTCTTGGTACAGAACGGGATTCGCAGATTATTGATGCACTTGATGGTTCCTACAAGGATCCGTTCATGCTGCACTACAACTTCCCTCCATTCAGTGTTGGTGAAATTGGACGTGTAGGCAGTCCGAAACGACGTGAAATTGGCCATGGCCGCCTGGCAAAACGTGGTGTTTTGGCCTGCATGCCAACACTGGAAGAATTTCCATATTCTGTTCGTGTTGTATCTGAGATCACCGAGTCCAATGGTTCCTCATCCATGGCATCTGTTTGTGGTACCAGTCTTTCACTGATGGATGCAGGCGTTCCTATTAAAGCACCGGTTGCCGGTGTTGCTATGGGTTTGATCAAGGAAGGTGATGATTTTGCTGTATTGACCGATATCCTGGGTGATGAAGATCACCTGGGTGACATGGATTTCAAGGTTGCCGGTACAGCTGATGGTATCAATGCCCTGCAGATGGATATCAAGATTAATGGTATTACCAAAGAAATTATGGAAATCGCCCTGGCCCAGGCCAAAGATGGTCGCATGTTTATCCTTGGTGAAATGAACAAGGCTATCGGATCGCATCGTGAAGAAATGTCTGAGCATGCTCCCCGTATCATTACTTTCAAGATTCACCCGGACAAAATTCGTGATGTTATTGGTAAAGGTGGAGCAACCATCCGTTCGATTACTGAAGAGACAGGTGCCACTGTTGATCTGGATGATAGTGGTACAGTCAAGATTTTCTCAGTGGATAAATCAGCTGGTGATGAAGCTCGCAAGCGTGTTGAACTGATTACTGCTGAAGTGGAAGTCGGTACGATTTACGAAGGCAAAGTTGCCAAGCTGATGGACTTTGGTGCGTTCGTTACCATCCTGCCAGGCAAAGATGGCCTCGTGCACATTTCCCAGATCTGTGAAGAGCGTGTGGAAAAAGTCAGTGACAAGCTGTCTGAAGGCGATGTCGTTAAAGTCAAGGTTCTGGAAATTGACCGTCAGGGTCGTATTCGTCTCAGTATGAAAGCTGTTGATGAAGAACAGGCTGCAGCTGAATCAGAATAATCCTGATTTGGATACGGCTTGTTAAGCTAAGCAAAAAACCGGGGCCTGCCCCGGTTTTTTTGTATGGGATAAAGCGGTGACTAGTCAGTCGTAGCTCTCGTAAGTTGTGATAACAACATCAGCAGCTTCATCCCTGAGCGGGATGATTGCCTGGTACTTCTCTGAGTTAAACCAGGCTTGCAGAGTCGTGTGGTCAGTAAATTCTATGACAACAATGAGTTCATGTTCGTGCTCACCGGCAAGTACTGTAGAAAGCTGACCTCGAAAAACCATTTTGGCCTTGAAGGGTGTAAGTGACTCAGCAACACCTGCAACGTATTGCTGCCATAGTTCTTTATTTCTTACGGAAATATGCCCAACAAGATATGCCGCCATTCTTTTCTCCAGCAATTGATAAATACTACTTCACGTTAAATTAAAAAACCGGCAGTCATGCTTTCTCATACAGGGATGCATAAAGACCCTGTTGTTCAATCAGTTGATCGTGGTGTCCCTGCTCAACAATCATGCCATCTTCAAAGACCAGCACACGGTCAGCCTGTTTTACTGCGCTGAGACGATGGGCAATGATGATGGTTGTCCGGTCAGCAAGAAAGTTTTTCAAGGCCTGGTGCAGTCGGCTTTCTGTTGTAGTGTCCAATGCCGATGTGGCTTCATCAAGAATCACCACTTTAGGATCGGAAAGAATCATGCGGGCAATAGCCAGACGCTGACGCTGGCCTCCGGACAGGCGTATGCCGTCGCGGCCAACCCGTGTATCGAGTTGCGCATCCAGGTTTTCGATCGTGGATTTTAGCTGGGCAACTTCCAGAGCTGACCACAATTGTTCATCATCGAGTTGTTTGCCCAGTGTCAGGTTCATGCGGACACTGTCATTCAGCAAGGCAGGGTGTTGCAACACAGTCGCAACATTGTTACGAACAACATCAAGACCGATTTCCTTCACATTGATGTTGTCAAAATAGACTTCCCCGGAGGAGGGGATATAGAGACCGATAATAATTTGCACCATGGTGGTTTTACCACCACCTGATGCGCCAACCAGGGCTATTTTTTCACCGGCCTGAATTGTTAATGAAATGTTATTCAGTATCGTGGTCTCACCATCATAGGAAAAGCAGACATCTTCCAGGCGTATTGAAGTGGTTTTGTTATTCTTAAACGGGTTGCTGATATGTGGGTACTCGGGTTCGAGGTTAATTTGCATCAGGGAATTGATTCGCTTGAGAGCGGCATCAGCCGCATGAAAGGCATACTGTATATTTAACACTTCCTGTACCGGTGCCATCATGAACCAGAGGTAAGCAAATACCGCCAGCATCTGGCCTATGCTGAGATCTGAATAAAGCACCATGAACATGCTGACCGTACGGAAAACATCAAAGCCAAACAGAAAGATGACAAAAGACAGGCGATTGGCCGCGTCACTTTTCCAGGTAAAAGCTGATGAATGGCTCTTGATATGTGAAGCGCTGTCAATAATGCGCTTGATGTAATGTTTTTCCCTGTTGCTGGCTCTTATTTGCTGGATGGCATCCAGTGTCTCGGCCAGTGTTTCCTGGAAAAGCTGGTAGGCAGAGTTTTCCTTTTTCTTCAGATGCTTGATCTTGCGACCAAAGACCGTGGTGGCATAAATGACAATCGGGTTGAATACCAGGATAAACATGGCCAGTTGCCAGTTCATCCATAGCAAAACGGCGGCAGTTCCAACGATACTGAGGACTGCAACCAGGAATTTGCTGGTGGAGACGCTGACAAATTCGTCAATTGCATCCAGGTCGGTGACCAGGTGGGATGCTACTGTACTGCTGCCAAGTGTTTCATATTCAGACATGCGAACCCGCTGCAGACGCTGCAAGCAGGTCACGGCGCATGCTGAAAATAACGTCCTTGGAGATAAAAGTAAACTGGCGCATTTGCCAGACACCCAGTACCAGTGCGATGAGTCTCAGTATCAGGGTGAGGACCAGAACGGCGGTGATATATAACACCGGGCTATGCCAGCCTTGGGGAAACAGCCACTGGTTAATGGCAACAATGGTTCCGGGCTGATCCAGCAACACCTCGTCAACCAGTAGGGGCATTAACAAAGGTATAGGTACTGCGACGACTGCGCCCAGTATCGCAATCAGGTTTGCCAGCCATAACTCTTTTCGGTGGGAAAATATAATATTCTTCAATTCACGCCAGTTATAGTCTCGGGCGCGGATTTTTATGGGCGAATTACCTGTTTCTGAAGTCATTAATGCTTTTATTGCGATTTTCTTAAATCTTAATGGATTTACCAGGATGATATGTAAATTTTTTAAAAATCAATTTTGTAGAGCATTGGCCGGGCCTGTGCAAAAAAAATGTCCTGAATATCAAGAAATAATCAGTGCTGCCGATAAGTAAAAATGACGTAGAATCAAAACGGTATTGGACTTGTTTATAATTCTTTTGAAGATATACTTCTGATCGGGAAGTTATAAACAATATTTTCAGAGTATTAAGGTGCTTAATTGCCTTTCAACTGGAGGAAACAGTGAAAATCAAAAGATCCTTTTCGGCTTCAGGACGAATTTTAACGCTGATGCTACTAATTTCAGGCTTGCTGTTTGTGGCTGGCTGTTCTTCAAATAAAAAAGAATTGACGGAATTGCCGTCAGCAACAGGTAGCGCCGAATTTTCAACGCGTTATCGAATTGCACCTTTAGATACATTACAGGTTTTCGTATGGCGAAACCCGGAAGTATCGACCTCTGTCACGGTTCGTCCAGATGGTTTCCTGTCTGCACCTTTGCTGGAAGAAATTCCTGCAGCTGGCAAGACTCCGCAGGAACTTGCGCGTGATGTTGAGAAACATCTCGCCACTTATTTACGTGATCCCCTGGTTACCATAATTGCCAGTGGCTTTCAGGGCGCCTACAAGGAAAAAATCCGTGTTGTTGGTGAGGCGGCAGAACCAAAATCCATTCTTTATCGGGATTCCATGACCTTGCTTGACCTGATGATCGAAGTGGGTGGTATTACCGAGTTTGCTGATGGTAACGAGACAGTTATTGTAAGAGTTGAAGAAGGCGCGCAAAAAGAGTATCGCGTTCGCATTGATGATCTTGTGCGTGATGGCGATATCACGGCAAACATCGACATGAAACCTGGCGATATTGTTATTATTCCTGAGGCATGGTTCTAGTCCACGGTTTACTGATTTTCCTGTTGCAGTGAGTATAAGATGCACGATCTAGTCGTTGAAATTTTACGTCATGCCCGTGGCGCGTGGCGCTTTCGTTGGGCCATGCTGGTAACGGCTTGGTTAATCTGCATTATCGGGTGGATAGTTGTTGCAACTTTGCCCGATGTGTATGAAGCCGAAGCGAAAGTCAATGTTGACACGACATCTGTCTTGCGCCCGATCCTGGGTGGTCTGGCCCTATCAACTGGCAATTCGGAAAGGAAACTGGCCCTGGTTTCCAGGACCATGCTCAGTCGGCCAAATCTTGAGAAAGTCATGCGTATGACTGACCTTGATCTCAAAGCCAAGACCAGTGAAGACAAGGAAGCGATTATTGATAACCTGGCTGGAAAAATTCAATTCCGTGGCACCAAGCAGAATGATATGTATACCATCGCATATAACGATCATTCTCCGGAACTGGCCAAGTTAGTCGTAACGTCATTGCTGACAATTTTCATGGAAAGTAACCTGGGTGAAGAAAGGAAAAACCAGGATACCCAGGAGGAATTTCTTGATCAGCAGATCCAGGAATATGAGCGCAGGTTATCGGAAGCTGAATCATTAAGGGAAAACTTTAAAAAGCAGAACCTTGGCTATTTACCCTCACAGGGTGGCGACTATTACCAGCGTTTATCCCAGGCAAAAAGCAGTCTGAAACAATCGACCCTGGAATTGAAAATTGAAAAAGACAGGTTAGCCGCATTAAAAAAAGAATTGTATGCAGGGCAGAAGGAACAAAAAGATGCGGGTAACAACAACATAGGTGTTGATACCAGGGAATTTGATCAGCGCATCTTTGCCATGCAGCAAAAACTCGATGATTTACTGTTCAGGTATACGGAAAAGCATCCTGAAGTTGTTATTACCAGAAGAACGCTGGAAGACCTGGAAAAAGACAAGCAGGATTATATAGAAGAAAATAAAGATGCTGTCGTGGCTCAGGATTTGTCAAATCCTTTTGTGCAGCAACTGAAATTAAACATTTCTGCGATCGAATCGAACATTGCTGCGAAAACAGTAATGGTTAATGATTATCAAAACCAGATCAAGGAACTTGAGGCTGCAGTAGACAGGGTGCTACGGGTTGAGTCTGAAGAAAAACAGATTAACCGCGACTATGAAATCCTGAAAAGCAACCTTGGCAAGCTGATGTCAACGCGTGAAGCCTCCAGGCTGGCCAAAAGTGCCGATGCTACCAGTAACAGTACCCAGTTCAAGGTTATCGAACCACCTCGTGTGCCTTCTACACCAGCAGGTCCGCCAAGGGTCCTGTTTGGTATAGGTATATTTGTTTTTGCAATAGGCGTTGGGTTTGGGCTGGCTATTTTGTTATCCCAGTTGCGCCCGACCTTTGATGACAGGGCTTATTTGCAGTCTGTGACTGACCTGCCAGTACTGGGGAGTGTTGACATGGTCTGGACGCATGAACAGATTTCAGCGCGCAAGCGAAGAAATTATTCATTTCTACTGGCTTTTAGTTTTCTGTTTGCTGCTTTCAGTCTGGTTACCCTGATGTTTGCCATTGATGTGGATTTGTTTACACGTATTGAATCACTCATGGAGTCAATCTGATGAGTATTATTGAACGTGCAATCGATAAACTGGCATCTCAGGAAGCCTCAAAGAGTAAAAAGGTTTCCGCTTCTGATAAAATCAGAAAGTGCGGTTTCCCGATCAGATAAGTCATCAGCAAGATGCGTCCATAGCTGCTGACCAAATGGCCAGTCAGGCTGAGAATGTCCCGGCAAATCTCAATTCCAGAACTTGATGAGTCTGTTACCCGGAAAATACGAAACAAAACCACAGACCTCTGAAGAAAAAGTCCAGGAAAAAGCAGAAAAGAAAGCTAAAGACAATCGTAAAATGATGGAGGAGAGCTACAACTATTGATCCTGATATCTATATTTCCAAACTTACATATCGAAGGTATTCTGTCTTCGGAAGGCGGCAGAACAAGACTGGCCGAAGAATATCGATTGATTAAACGTCCCTTGCTGGTAAAGGCTTTTTCGGAGTGATTCAGAAAACCAGGATGAGCAACATTTGCATAACAACGTGATTATGTTGACCAGTTCTGTTGCGGGAGAAGGTAAAACTTTTACTTCTTAAACCTGGCGATTTCCATTGCCATGGAAATGGACCAGACAGTTTTACTTATTGATTCGTGACCTGGCTAAACCTGGGCTTTCCAGGTTACTGGATATCCAGAAGAAAAAGGTTTGACTGATTATTTGTCTGGCGATGTCAAGAATATTGGTGATGTTTTCAAGCGTACGGATATTCCTAAATTGACAGTTATCGGTGCTGGTGCATCACACAGTAAGTCTACTGAATTGCTGGCGAGTCGTACCATGGCGCATCTTCTTGATGAATTGGCGCATCGTTATCCTGACCGGATTATTATTTTTGATTCACCGCCATTACTTGCAACCACAGAATCTGTTGTGTTATCTCGTCAAGTGGGACAGATATGCCTGGTGGTTGAATCTGCAACGACACCGCAGTACATGGTGAAGCAGGCATTGAATCAATTGCATTCAACAGATTCAGTGTCCCTGATTCTGAATAAAGTAAAACCAGATTTATTATCCACAGGGTATGGCTATGGCTATGGTTATGGCTATGGCTACGGGGAGAAATCCTGAGTGAAAAAGATTTATTTTCAATTACCGCTTTTGTTGTCTTTACTGTCGTTGCCAGTGCTTGCGGCGAATTGGACAACGACCAGGTCTGCCAGTGTGACGACGACTTTTTCAGATAATATTGATCTTGAAGAAGATGGTGATTCTGGTTCTTCGCTTGAACTCAGGCCTTCAATCGGCATCCAGGGAGAAGGAGCAAGATTAAAACTTGATTTTAATTATTCTTTGGGTGCTGTATTCACCAATGGTGGTGATGATGATGGCTTTGAGGATAATCATTTTCTCAATGCAACAGCAAATATCGAGGCAATAGAAGATAATCTCTTTATTGATGTTAATGCCAATGCGGGAATGACTTTAATTGATAGTACCAAGACCGTTGCTTCTGACAGTAATACGAACTCGAATAATACGACGCAAACCTATTCGTTAAGTGTTTCTCCTTATGCTCGTTATCACTTTGGCTCTTTTGCTGATGGGACTTTGCGTTTTACCACAGATACTTTCTCAACTGATAGAACATAATGATGACAGTGATATGACACAGTGGTCGATTGTCACTGGACAGTGGTCGTCGATTCCAGGTTTTGACCTGGGGTATTACTGGCAAGCTACTCAACACTTTCGTATGATAATAATACTGATGATGAAACAACAACGGTAAATAGCAATTTCCAGTACCAGATAAACAGGAAATTTGCACTGGGTCTTAAGCTGGGCTATGAAAACTATGATCTGGATAATGAACTGAGCCAGGAAGATGATACAGAGGGTTTGACTTGGTATGTAGGTCCAATCTGGACGCCTAACCCAAGAACTACTTTGAAGATCGGTTGGGGAGAAAATATTTTCGGTAATGACTGGTTGATGGACTTTAAGTATCGCCATAAAAAATCAACTATTACAGCAAATTATGCCACGACGGTGACAAACTCACGAACAGAGCGAATCGATTCTATTTCCAGGAACTCAACGGACATCAATGGTGATCCGCTCTTTTATGGTGACCAGGATCTCTATCTTGATCCCACCTTGCCATCATTGAGTTCGGAAAATATTATACAAAGTATGTTCAGGTTGGCTTACCAGTTCAGTTCGCAAAGAACCACATTGGGAGTTGATGCAAGTTATGCTGAGCGTGATTACCAGGATGCAGGTAACCCAAGATCGACTGAAGATCTCAATACAAGTATTTCATTATCCAGAAAACTCACTCCTGTTACTTCGTTAACTTCAAGAATTAGTTGGCTGCAGCGAGATGATAGACTGCCGATTCTGACGAGGAAGTGCTTACCCTGCGTGTAGGCCTTAATACCAGTCTGGGTGTCAAATACCGAATTTTCTGTTGATCTGCAGCATTCTGATAGTGACAGTTCTGGTACTGTTTATGATGATGACTATGAGGAAAACCGCGTGTCAGCAACCTTGGGTATGACTTTCTGATTATGTATGAAGATTACTACAAGCTTAAGGATAAGCCTTTTCAGCTAACCCCAGACGCCCGTTTTTACTTCAGCAGTAAAGGGCATAATCGCGCCATGGCTTACCTGCGATATGGCTTAGGGCAGGGTGAAGGTTTTATCGTTATTACCGGTGGTATAGGTACTGGTAAAACAATGTTGCTGAGAAACCTGTTCGCGGAACTCGATCAGGACACAGTAGTTGCAGTTGAGCTTTTATCCACACAACTAGGATCAGATGATCTGATTATGGCTGTGGCTGATGCTTTTGATCTGAGTACGGAAACAAATCAAAAGCCGAATTGTTTTCTTCCCTGGAAGAATACCTACATCAGAAAAGGCAGCAGGGTAAAAGCCTCTATTGGTTGTTGACGAAGCGCAGAACCTGCCAGAAGAAAGCAATACGTAATGTTGGTGGCGCCTCGACTACATAGTATTGTTCTTTCGACCCCAACAAGGAGTACCCCATGATGGTGTACTTCTACGAGACGGAGCTCCGACGGCCTCCACGGCTATCGGGCGCCCACTCCCGGCGGACTCGGTGAACCACAGCTTCTACGTGAGCCGGGGTTACGTGTTCTTCATTCCCGACATTCCCTATGAGATCGGCCATCCCGGGGAAAGCGCCATCGATGCAGTGGTTCCCGGGGTCCTGAAGATCGTGGACCAGGGATACGTCGATAAGGACCGCATCGGGGCCCAGGGTCACTCCTGGGGCGGGTACCAGCTCGCGTACATGGTTACGCGGACGAACCTCTTCGCGGCGGTTGAGGCCGGTGCCCCTGTATCCAACATGACCAGCGCATACGGTGGAATCCGGTGGGACAGCGGAATGAACCGCCAGTTCCAGTACGAGCACACGCAGAGCCGAATCGGGGGGACCCTCTGGGAGGAGACCCTCCGCTACATCAACAACTCTCCCCTCTTCGAGGCGGACAAGGTCCAGACGCCCCTCCTCGTGATGCACAACGACGAGGACGGGGCCGTGCCCTGGTACCAGGGGATCGAGCTGTTCATGGCCCTGAGGCGGCTGCAAAAGCCCGTATGGATGATCAACTACAACGGCGAGCCCCACGGGGTACGGAAGCGGCCGAATCGGAAGGACTGGACCATCCGGATGCAGCAGTTCTTCGACCACTACCTCATGGACGCCCCTGCTCCGGTTTGGATGGTAGAGGCGTTCCGGCGGTGGTGAAGGGGAAAGAGTTGGGCTGGAGTTGAAAGGGGTGGTGGGTAGGGCTAATGCGGGCCAGCCTTACCTTGATCAGGAAAGAAAGCCCGTCGGTGCCAGCTGGCGCCGGCGGGTTTTTCCCATTGGCCAGAGGTGAGTTGGCTCAGGTGTGTGATGGAGTTGTCGAAGACGGTAGTCTCCAAGGCGACCTCTCCCGCCTCAGCTTTCGCTTTGAATTCGGAGCGGGAGGCCCGGTGAACCTCTTCCCCTTCCTTGAAGAACACCGGGGCCTGATCCACGAAAGTGAGTCCCAAGGCCTCCCCGGTTTCCTTCAGAACCCCGGTCATGGCGTCGATGGAACAACCCGATGGGGGAACCGAGGCCTCGTCGACCGCTACCAGCAGGAAGCGCCCATACCGCCAATCCCGAGCACCCGTGAGGGGCGTGCCATGAGCTGCCCATTCCTCTAGGAACGAGTCCACCTTCGAGAGGAGTTGCTCCTCCTCCTGAGAGGACAAGGCGCGCTCAGCCGGAAAGACCCAGAGGCGAGAATCCTGAGGGAGCTGTTGAAAAGGAATCCTGGGCATGTCTTGGCTCTGGGTTGGATTGGTGACACGTAGGTACCTGTAAGGAGGCCCGGAAGGTTTGGCCGAGCAGGTTGTACTCAAGGGGGTTACCGACCGGAGTTCCTTCGGGGGGGGCTAAGCGTCGATGTCCTCGACTGCGAGGGCCGGACCAGGATCGGGGGGGGCCTTATCCAGGAGGATAGCCACCCACCTCAGGTCCGACGTGTTCTCCAGCATGATCTTCACGATCATGGTCAAGGGCACCGCCAGCAGGGCGCCGACGGGGCCCCACATCCACCCCCAGAATATGAGGGAGAGAATCACGACCAGAGTGGACAGGCCCAGGCGCCGGCCCAGGAGGTTGGGCTCGATGAGGTTTCCGAACAACATGTTCACGAAGACATACCCCAACCCCACCACAAGCGTCTTGCCCGGACCAAGAAGGATCAACCCAAGTAGGAGCGCCGGCGCCGCCGCGATCACGGAGCCAACGGTGGGGACGTAATTCAGAACAAAGGCAATCAGACCCAACAGAACCGGGAAGTCCAGACCCATCACCCAGCACCAGGATCCGAGGATCACTCCGGTGGCCAGGCTGATGAAGGTTTTGATACCCAGGTATTCCTGAACCTCGGCTACGATCTTGGTGAGGCGGCTGGAGTGCCCATGCTCCCTACCCAGGATCGCCCGGAATTTGGCGGGAAAGACCGTCGCTTCGGCAAGAATGAAGATCAGGACGATGAAGATCAGGAACGCGTTGGAGCCGATGGCCAGAACGCGAGTCAGGGTATCCCGGGCAAGAGTAACCACCTGGGCCGGAGCTATGATGTCCGCTGTGAGGTATGCGGCGACCGATGCTGCCCCCGGAATCTCAGACCCCTGCAGCCCTTCGATCCAACCGTTCCACAGGGCGGTGACGCTGGCTTGATACAGGAACAGCTTGCCCTGGAGGTCGTTCACGGATTGAGTCGCGAGGAGGATGAGCAGGCTGAAAATCGCTACATCCATCAGGACTGCGAGGAAGATGGCCAGGCTCCTGGGAACTCTGTGCCGCTGGAGCCAAACAACGACCGGAAGGGTCAGGACCGCAAGGAACAGGGCAACGGAAAACGGAACAAGGATCGGCTGGGCATACCGAAGCCCCCCGACCACGATCACCACAAGGGCCAGGATGAAAAGGAACCGAGTCCCCGGGTTCTGCTCCATTCGGTCCAGTATCATGGATTCCCGTTCTGGCCGCCCATCCGGTGGAAAAGACTAGCCTTTTCGGCAGAGAAATACCTTAGATTAGAAAAGATAACTGAGTCGGACGATCCTCTGCCATACCGATTTCCGGCTGTCTTACCTTCTTTTTACACCACTGAGGCCGATCCGTTTTCCGTTATGACCGACGACGCCTGCCCTCGACGAACCTTTCCCTGTTCCCGACTCCGATGAGGAGCTCCTTGCCCAATGTCGGGTGGACACTTTTACCTCCGGGGGAAAAGGGGGGCAGCATCAGAACCGGACCGAGAGCGGCGTCCGTCTATTCCACCTCCCAACGGGGGTGGCCGCAAGCAGCCGCGAAGAACGGAGCCAGCACCGGAACAAAACGATCGCCCTGAAGCGGTTGCGGGAGCGGTTGGAGGAACGGAATCGCCGGCCGGTGCCCCGAATCTCGTCGAAGGTCCCCAGGCGGGAGAAGGAGAAACGGCTGGCGGGCAAGAAGAAGCGGAGCCGACTCAAAGGCCTCCGGAAGCGGCCTCCGGCGGATTCCGGAGATTAGTACCGTCGCCGGCATCCTTGAGGCCGTCGGGCCTACCCTATTGTATCCCAACCTCAACCAGGAGTATCCGTGGAGACCAACCGATTAGAGTTCTTCTTGTAGACGACGACCTTGGCGACTTCGAAATGATCCGAGTCATGCTTTCCCAAGCAGAACATGGAAACTACAAGCTGGACTGGGTGAGCAATTATGAGGAGGCCTTGGATGCCTTTCGGGCCAAAGAGCACGACGTTTACCTCCTGGACTATTTCCTCGAAGATCGGAGCGGGTTGGACCTTTTGAAGGAAGCCGAAGGGCACGGGGTCACCGCCCCCATCATCATGCTCACGGGCGGGGCAGCAGTAAGGTGGATCTGGAAGCCATGGAAGCAGGAGCCGCCGATTACCTGGTGAAAGGCACCATCGATCCGAACGGGCTCGAGAGGGCCATTCGGTATTCGTTGGATCGGGGGGGGGCGGGAAGGCTTCGGGGGTACGGGTGTTGGCGGTGCGGGTGCACCCGAGGTCAGCCAAGACGCGGAAATTGGAGATCTCTTCGGCGCCGCCGGCCGTTTCCGGGCCGTGTTCACAGCTACTGATTCGCCTGTCGCCCTAGTGGACCCAGACGGCATTCTCATGGACGTGAATCCTGCGTTTGCCCAACAAATACGCAACTGAAAAGTCGAAGGGGGCCGGCAAGGGCACAACGTATTGCTAGGCCCAATCGAGACCGGATTGGTAAGTACCTGGCTGCCATCGGCCATGACCACTGTGCTGTCACTGGAAAGCCAGCCGGTCGCCGGTTTGATGTTCACGAAAACATCGTCCTCGAAACGGTAGACATCGTTTCGGGTTGCCCCATGGACGCGGTCCAGGTGGAGGCACAAGTCGGCCATGGGTCCTGCAAAAACCTGGGTGAGATTCCCCTCATGATATCGATAAACGGCATCGTGCGTGGTTCCCCATAGGTCTCCAGACAGCACAAACAACCGCTGGATGTCCTGAGGAGCACCTTCGAGTGGCTGCAGCTTTCCGTCTTGAAGCGAGTGCAAGGTGCCATCGACCACCGCGTAGAGAGTCTGTTGATAAACTGCCAGTGCGGTTACCGGCTGTTGCGTCGCAATCTGCTCACCGATTTCCTGGAGGTAGATGTCGTCGGCCACCGCCTCATAGAGCTGCCTTTCGGGAGGGGCGATGCCAGGTTCGGCGAATACTTCGGAGCTGCCAAAGGCAAAAATACCGAGGGAAAACAGGGCCACCAGGCCGCTTGACGTGATAGGAATAGAATGCATGCGGGGTACTGACTCCGGTTGAGTGAAGGGACGTGGGCTTGTCCCCAGTGTACATAAAGCGGAGAGCAGAGAGCAGATGTACTTGTAAATATTGAATATCGAACCAGGAAAGCAGAAGGAAGGAGGTTGGACACCAGAGAGATTCACCCATCGGTCCATCCCCAACGGCCCCCAAACCGCTACGAAATTTGCGTCTTGGGGGCCGCTGGTTCGGGCTTCAGGATTTATTTCAGTGACCGTTGACACCAGGCAACCGCCACTTCGAATATCTCTGACCATGTGGCGGTGGGATTGCCAACATCCGCATTGGCGTTGGCCTTCGCAGGCTGGCCGCATTCTTGCTTCGTCTCCTCGCCCGTGGGTGTCGAAGATTCGAGTTGCGGGGATTCTATTTGCCGGCTCAATCGGGTCATTTCAACCACCGGCTTGAGCGACAGCATGGCCCGCTTCACTGCCGGCTCCAGCAACACCATGTCGACCACCAGATGTTGAATTTCGCTCAACGTGCTGTTGGAACGAATCAGGCCATCACGGAGTTCCCACACTTGCGTCAGCACGGCAGCCGCCTCAGGCAGGCTGCGGGCCTGAACGAGCAACTCGGACTTCAAGCGGCTCAATTCGGCCAATTGCCGGTCTGCCACTTCCGCCGTATCCGCCTGATTACCTAATTTCTCGCAGAGGGAACCGAGCTGTGCGCATGCCTGCTCCGCCTCAGGAAGTGTTTCGGAGACCCGGACCAGTTGCCCCTGGAGTGTGGCCAGACGCTGGCTCGTACCGCCGTGGCACGATCGACCATATCCTCGGAATCCGCCAACTGATGCACATAGCTCCTGGACATCCTCAACGACCGGTTCCAAAGTGGGAAAAGTGCCATTGACCTTGGCCAATCCACCGACCAGACTCCGTCTGCAACTGATCCAATTCCCGCAAAGTGCCATGGGCTTGCTGAGCCACATTGCGGGTTGCACGGATGGAGGTGGCAACCTGACCCATTTGCCGAAGGGCGGTGGAAGTGGAGGTGGCAACTTGATCCATTTGCCGAAGTGTCGTGGAGGTGTTGGCAAGCGTACGACCATGCTCGTCCACCTGCGCGCGAACTTCCTCCACCTTGTCGAGCGCTTCGTGGCCGAGACGATGGCTTGGGATTCATCAGCCAAGCGGCGACGCAGATCGACAAATTCCCTAAGGCAACCTCCGCACTGGCAATCTTACTGTTCTGCTTGTCGAGCATGTCAATCAGGTGCAGGCCGCGCCCGGCCGCTTTGCCTCGACCTTCCAGCTTCGATACCGCGGCTGCCAATTGGTCGCATTGCCGCTGAAGAAGAGCCACATGGTGTTGGGCGGGTCGAATGAATCCAAAATAGGCGAGTGCCAACGCCACCGCCGTTCCCATGAACAAATATGTCGTACTGCCTATACCACCTGCCGAATTGTTGGTTGTTGCTTGGCCATTTTGGTTCTAACCTCCTGCTAGTAGGTGTGAAGATGTTCCGGCCCGCATTTCTCACCCCGATTCTGTTTCGTCCGACGAAAACAAGATCCGGTCTTGCACAGGTGTGAGAAATGTGGACTTTCGATCATCCTCTTGTCGATATCGCTCGTCTGTTTGTAAAAATCGGCAGACTTGCCAAACCGTGGGTCAACTTCCAGGAGTACAAACATCTGGACCTTAGCGAAAAGACGGGTCGTTCGGTCCATGCCGACTCGCACATAAAAAACCCAACTAGGAACCAGGACTACGCTGCTTGTGGCCGCAACCCAGGAGCGTTCGTCAGGGTCAGGGTTCAAGATTTCGGAAACACTTGACTCAGCCATACGACTAAATCCTGCCCGAACACCCGACTCATCGGTACGCATTTGACTAACAACGCTGTTGAAAAAATCATCTGGCTTTGTCAATCTCGACGTGCACAGGGACAAGTGGCCGCAAGTCTTGCAATTTTTTTAACACGCCTGCTAACAAAGGCCCGAACGCATAGCAGCTCGGCTGCCTCTTTGGCAAAGTAAGTGAGAATGCCATCCGCGCCGGCCCGCTTGAAGGCGAGCAGACTCTCGAGCATCACTTTTTCGCGGTCGAGCCAGCCCTGCTGGGCCGCCGCGGTGAGCATCGCGTATTCGCCGCTCACCTGGTAGGCGAAAGTCGGCACGCCAAAGGTTTCCTTTACCCGCCGCACGATATCGAGGTACGGCATCCCCGGCTTGACCATCACCATGTCGGCCCCCTCGGCCAGGTCGAGTGCCACTTCCCGCAGCGCTTCGTCGCTGTTGGCGGGATCCATCTGGTAGGTCCGTTTGTCGCCGCTGCCGAGATTGCCCGCCGAGCCCACCGCTTCGCGAAACGGGCCGTAAAAGGCCGAGGCATACTTGGCCGCGTAGGCCATGATCTGCACGTGCAGATAGCCCGCCGCATCGAGCGCCCGGCGAATCGCTCCGACGCGACCGTCCATCATGTCCGACGGGGCGATGACGTCGCACCCCGCTTCGGCCTGCACCACCGCCTGCCGGCAGAGCATCTCGACGGTTTCGTCATTCACCACATAGCCGTCGCGGACCAGCCCGTCCTGGCCATGGCTGGAATAGGGATCGAGGGCCACGTCGCAGATCACGCCGATCTGTCCCTCGTGGGCCGCCTTGAAGGCCCGCACGGCGCGGCAGACGAGGTTCTCCGGGTTGACCGCCTCCTCGCACTCGGCGGTTTTCTTGTCGGGGTCCGTCGCGGGAAACAGGGCCACCGCCGGAATCCCCAATGCGCACCGCTTCGCCGACCGCTTCGACCAGAGATCGATCGACAGCCGCTCGACACCGGGCATCGAGGGCACCGCTTCGCGCTGATTCTCGCCCTCACACAAACATCGGCCAAATCAGGTCATCGACCGCGAGCCGATGTTCCCGCACCATATTACGGCTCCACTCGCTCTGTCGAGGCCGCCTGAGCCGAATGAGGGGATATGCCCCTAACGGCACGGATAACGGAGCAGGGTATCAGCGTCATGAGAATTTGGCACGATCGACTCGCCAGGCTGTAGGGACGGATTGGTAAAAAGTTCACTGGCACACATGGCAATTTCGCTTTAGGGACGGATATCTGACGAACACTGTCGACAGGCAAGCCCCCCGATTGGAAGCAGCCCAGGTCCATCTGCAAACTCGCCTGCACGTCGGGGCTCCTTTCGGGCTTCCATTATCGGCTGGTCTGCCCATAAAATCTACCTCCTCGGACTGGACCCAGCTGCACTCTCCCCCAACGATCTCCCATGGCCCCGCCAGAACCAAAAATATCGCTTGGTCCATTTCATTTTCGACCGGCGGCGGTACGGATCGAAGGCCGTCCCGCTTGGAAGTTGGCAAGGTCCGCTACAATTCGCTCTCTGGTGCCAACGCGCCAGTCCGTGGTGGATCGGGGATATGGTCAATTCGGGCGAGGACCTATTTGGCGAAGAATTTGCCGCGTCTGTGGTGGCACCCTCTCGACCGAGATGGTCAGTCGCTATGCTTCGGTGGCTCGGCGGGTCCCGGCTGCGAAACCGTCGGCCAAATCTTTCCTGGTCGGCTCATGCTGCCGTGGCCCGTCTGCCGCATCCGCTACAGCGGCGGATGCTCGCGAAAGCCGAAAAACATGGTTGGAATAGCACCCAGCTCCGCCTGGAGGTCCGGGAACTGGTGCCTAAGGCTGAGAGTTAACAGCCGGTTGAAAAACACGCCTATTAAATGAAATAGGATGTTTCAGCCAATGGCAGCAATTGACAGTGGCCCTGCCCATTCCCACTCACCCACCCTTGTTCCATGCACTACTGCTGGTCTGATCTTCTGACCATGGCCCTGATCATGACTCTCGGTAGCGTATTGCAAGGAACTGCCGGCTTTGCCTCTGGCTTGCTGGCAGTGCCACTGTTGGTAACCAGCGGTTTTTCCATTCCAGAAGCGGCTACCATGAACCTCACCGCGACCAGCGTGCAAAATACGATTGGCGCCCTGGCGGCTCTGGCCTGAACTGAATCCGAACGAGCTACTGCGTCCGGTCCTCTTGCGTGGGCCTGCATCCCTCTGGGTGCTTTCGCCTTGACGGTAGCTCACGGCTTAGAGCCCGCCCAGGCCAGACAGCTGATTGGCGTGGTCCTCCTGCTGATCGTCCTGGCCCTGTGGACCATTCGTCCCCGACCCCGAGCTCATCTGCCAATCGGTTGGGAATTGTTAGCCATGACCAGCTCTGGTTTTTTGCTGGGATTTGCCTCGATTGGTGGAGCTCCCTTGGTACTTTACGTCAATGCCCTGACTTGAAGCGCGAATCGTTCCCGGGCATTCCTCTTTTTCTGCTCAGCATCGGGAGTTCCATTCGCGGCCCTGCTTTTGTGGTGGAATTTCGGCAGTCAGGTTCTCGCAGCCGCGCTGGCCACTCTCATGCTCATGCCTTTGATTTTCGCCGGCCTTTGGTTGGGCCTCTACATGGGCAATCAACTCGACAAATGGGTCTATCGGCGCCTGACTTATACTCTGCTGCTCGTGCTAGCCATCGTCTCCATTCTAAGCCCGCTCGTGGCCGGATCTCCTTAACCGTTCACGAAGCAAATCAGCCCGGTCAAATCGGTCCGGTCAGGCAGAGGCGGTCATCGCGGTAGCAAGTTGGTCGGCCGCATGGTCAGCACCACCTTTTCGGCGACCGGGCCGATTCCCACGCTGCCGGCGACTTGGGTGCGCTGCCACTCCAGGGCCAGCATCTGGCAGTTGATGCCGGAGCCAATTCCCAACAGGGCCACCTGATCCGACTGCTGAAGATGGCCGGCTTCGGCCCCCAGGGCCAGTGTGAGTGGCAGGGCCACCGCGCCCGTATTGCCCAGGGTTTCCAGGGTTGGGTAGTCGATTTGTGGGTCGATATCGAGTGCTTCCAGCAGCAGGCGGCGGTGAGCAATCCCGACCTGATGGCAGATCGTTTTGTCGACCTGCCTACGAGTCCAGCCAATTTCGTCCAGGAAGGCCCCAAAATTCTCCGCGCCGGCGGCCACTCCGTGATGCATCAGTTGCTGGCTATCGGTACTCATGAAAGACTGTAATCCGTCACTTTGGCACAGTTGGCGATGATCGGTACGAGCCAGCACGCTGGCCCCCAGAAGCCGATTCTGGGTTTGGCTTAGCTTCTTGTCGCACAGTAGGACCGCGACGCTTCCCGAACCGATGGTCAGGGAGGCAACATACGATTTGATGTCTCGGCGCGACAGCTGCGTATCTTCGTTGAGTCTGCCAATGGTGCTTTCGACCAGGTCGCGGCCACATTCGGTGCCGACGACCAAGCCGGCGCGAATCTGCCCCAGTTCGATCATGTTTGCCACCTGGATGATTCCCGTGAGAATTCCCAGGCATGCATTGGAAACATCATGGATCATGCATTCGGACGGCAAGTCGAGGCCATGATGCACATGGCAGGCGGTTGCCGGTTCCAGGTGATCGCGGCAGACCGAACCGTGGATCAGCGCACCCAGATGTCGGCGTTCGATGGCCGCTGGCCTGCAACGCTTGTTGGCCACTTTCGATGCTCATGCGACTGGGGCGCGTGCCGGGCGGAAAGAATCGGCGCGAGGCAATTCCTGTCATCAACTCCAGCCGACCCTGAGGCAACCGCAAACGCTGGTAGACCGGGGCCAATTGCCTTTCCAAGGCATCGGTGGTCACCAGCTCCTGGGGGAGAGTGTAGCCAATGGCTTCGAGGCAAACCTGTTGGTAACGCATAGACACCCGGCCAATGAGAAAGTGCATTCAAAATGGGAAGGGTACCAGCATAGCATCTGGCTTGCGAGAAGCGAAAGGGGTGGAGGCAGGGAAGAGATTACACTAGCGACTTGCATGCATCCTAACAGCCTGTTGAAAAAGGCCATCCTTGCCTCTTTCAATCTCGACGAGGCGGCAACAAGTGGCCGCAAGTCTCGCCATAGCAGCGATTTTGACAATCGTTGCTATGGTGTGAAACATCCTGTTTCAATGATCGGGCATGTTTTTCAGCAACTCGATTGCATCCACTGCATGGGTGGAGACCAACCGCTCACTGACCAGCACCATGGTATTCCCATGGCCGATTTTCACTGGAGGTCAACCAACCTTCCTGCGCTGGGGCAAGTCCTGGCTTTGTGGTGGCCAATATCCGGTCGCGTCCAGCACCGGCAGTGCGGGCATGGCAAAGGGACCTTGCCGACCAAGTTGTGATCCGTCCCATGCGTGCGACTCGACCTGTTCCAGGATGAGTTCGGCAACGGCTACCGCATCACGTCCATCGGCCCCATCTACCCGCGGTCGTCGATGCTCACCGATGGCGCTGGCGAAATCGAGCTGTTCCTGCTCGATCGCGTTGATTTCGACACCTTCAATGTCCTGCTTGATCAGCAACGGTTGAGAAGAGCTGGTCCCGATATTCCTGCCGCTGGGAGGAGGTCAATTGGTCCACGGCAAATTCTCTTCGCAGTACCGCTTCGGTTGGTTCCACCAGAGTCGCGGTCACGGGCGCCAAAATCGATTGCCGCAAAGCCACGGCTGGTAAATACTTGCATGGTACGTAGCGACTGATAGCTTGCCCGCGAAGCTGTCAGGGATGCCACGCAACCAGAGGCAAAATGAAGCCGCGCATTGACCATGTCTTCGTGGTTGCCCAAGACCGAGAGACCCATGGCCTCGACATTGTTCACGGGAGATTTGACCAAAGATAGGACCACGTCGATATCGTGGATCATCAGATCCATGACCACGCCGACGTCGGTGGAACGAAAAGTGTAACCACTGGTGCGCCGGGCATCGATGAATTTTGGATCGTGGAGCTTGTCCTGGACCGAAGTCAGGGCCGGGTTGAACCGCTCAACATGTCCCACTTGCAACACCAGATTCTGTTGGCGCGCCAGTTGAACCAGCTGCTCGCACTCCGTCAAGGGTGGGAGCCAGCGGTTTTTCGATGAGCGTATGGACTCCAGCTTGCATCAGCTCGCTGGCTACCTGTTGGTGCGACGAGGTGGGAGTGGCCACGATGGCGGCATCGATTTCGCCGACCAGCTCACGGTGGTCCGCGACCGGCACGTGCACCTGTTTCCGCTGCCACTGCTTCCCGGGTATTCGCAACGGAGTCGACGACTGCAACCAGGTGAACGGAAGGCAAATTCGCGGCCAACCGGGCGTGAATGCGGCCCAGATGTCCGGTGCCAACGACGGCCATGCGCAGGGGGGGTATTGATATGGTTTCATGCGGCTCTCCTTACCGACTCCCGTCGGCGACCATGTTTGCCTTCCTGTTGCCCTTCGACAAAGGCAAGAAGGTGTTCCACTTCCTCGGTCATCTGCCCATTCGCGGTGCAGAATTTCACGAGCGTGATGCACACCGACTTTGGTGCGATAGAGTAGTCGGTGAGCAGCAGCGAGCCGGTCGATGGCATCACGAGAAAATTGATTTCGTTTCATGGCCACGATGTTGATGCAGCGGGGTCGCGCTGGAATTCCTTCCACCAGCATGTAGGGAGGCACGTCGTGGAGCACTCTGCATAACTCCGGCCACAAAGGAATAGCTGCCAATCGACACATAGTGGTGGATGGCACAATTCCCGGAGAGGGAGGCATGGTCGGCCACATGGACATGGCCCGCCAGCAGCGACCCGTTGGCAATGAGAATGTGATCGCCCAGCTTGCAGTCGTGGGCCACATGGCAGTTGCCCATCAGGAAGTTATATTCGCCCAGCCGGGTGATGCCATCTTCCTTTTCCGTGCCACGGTTGATGGTAACTCCTTCACGGAGTGTGTTGCCATTGCCAATCTGGACAGACGTGTCGGTACCGCGGTAGCTGGTGTCTTGCGGTTCGGCCCCGATGACGACATGGGGATAAATGATGTTATTGTTGCCAATGGTGACATCGCCCATCAACGTAACATGGCTGATCAATCGGGTGCCGCGGCCGACTTTTGCTCCCGCGCCAATGGTGCAGAATGGACCAATTTCGACTTCGTTATCGATTTCCGCTCGTGGGTCGATCCAGGCGTTTGCTGCGATGCTGGTTGCCATTTGACTGAGTTCTTCCAGGGCTATCGTGGGGAATGCCGAGATGGCAGGGTGGTCGGAATATGCATGGTGTTCGCGTTGAGACGGGATATCTTATGCCGTTTTTTGTAGTGTTTGTTCAGGTGCGAATCGATCAAGTAAGGCGCGGGCAGCCAGGGCGTTGAGCTGGTGCCCACTGCGATGGGCAAGGAAATGCCCTTCCAGGCGGCAACCGACCAGAGCCAGATCGCCAACCAAATCGAGCACCTTGTGGCGGGCACATTCGTTGTCGAAATGAAGCTGATTGTCGACTGGGCCGGTATCGTTGAACAGAAGCAGATCGCGGGAGGTGACGCGCATGCCGAAGCCTTGCTGGATCATCTGCAGCGCTTCGTGTTCCAGCACAAAGGTGCGGCAGGGGGCAATTTCTTGCCGAAAGACTTCAGGGGTAAGCGCAAACTTTGCGGATTGGCGGCCAATGACCGGGGCCTGGGGATAATCCAGCTGGTACTCCATCAGGCAGCCGCCACCGGCGATCGGCCGAGCTTCGACCCACTGATCTCCTTGGCTCACGCGGATGGTTTCAGTCACTTTCAAAAGTGGAGATGCCATGCCCTGTTTGACCAGGCGGGTCTTGTCCAACGCATCGACAAAGGCTTTTGCGGACCCATCGCAACCGGGCATTTCCGCCTGGTCGACCCATACCTCGCAATTGTCAATCCGCAATCCGGCTAAGGCGGCCAGTACGTGCTCCACCATTTCCACTTTGACACTGCCATAATTGAAGGTTGGTGCGGCGCGCCATGTCGATACGATTTTCAACCCGCGCGGCGATGCGCGCGTGAGGGCCGAGATCGGCACGTACAAAAACGATGCCCGTGTCTACCATCGCAGGACGGAATTCGACATGGATATCTTTTCCGCTCCAGTAGCCAAACCCGGCTACGGATACAGGGTGCGCGATGGTAGTTTGCATCGATGGGAACATGACGGAACTGCTTGGAAAGGAGCAGGAAGGGGAACCAGGGCCATCGGAGGGATGCCCTCCGATGGCCCCTGTTTTCCATGCCGTTTAGCGCGTCGTGGGTCCGCCACGACTGGCTGTCGGTGCCACTCCGCCCGCCGTGGCTCCGTTGCTGCGATTCAACAATGCCAAAATGTCAGGCGTGATGTCGATGTTGTTCTGATGCACGATAGGATCGTTGATCGCACGCAACACGCTTTCACGCCGATTGGGATCGACCTGGTCGCCGTTGAACCGTAGGACCAGGCCAATGCTGTGCTGCTGGGCGTAGTATTTCACCATGTTGCTGACTTCCAGATAGGTCTGATAGTAGACCTTTGCCTCTCGCTCCAGGAAGTCTTTGCGAATTCGCCCGGCCTTGAGATTGAACTCGGCCTTCAGACGGGCGATTTCCTCATCAATTTTTTTGAACTCGGGGGATCCTACCTTGAAGCTGGTTCGTTGTTCTTCACGGGCTTGCACTTGTCCGCGTTCGGCTTTGAGTTCTCCTTCCGCCGACTCCATTTCCTTTTTCATGGCATCCATCGACGACCGGAACTGTTGGTAGTTCTTGAAGATGTAACTGACATCGACTACCGCGATGTTAAATCGAGAGGAATTCGCGCCTGCCGGGTTTTGTTGTTGGGCGACAACCGGAGGACGCAGAGGAAAGAACAATTCCCAAGACACTGAGAGTAAGCAGCTGAGATCTCACGTCAGCACTCCTTGCTGAAAGAGGTCATCCATGACCCGTACTAAGTGACTATCCGCTGATGCGGATGACCCGCCCCTATCGACTGCGGGAAGGGGAGGACGGTGAAAATGTGGGGCGTATTGTGCCGAGAACTTCAGGTGGCGTAAAGGGCAATTTTTCTGATTTTCTCCTTTGACACAGGAAGCGGCAAATCCTATGCTTCCCGCCCCACAAGGGCTGTCATCTTCCCGCCACGTATGTCCAGCCCACGACCTGCCACCATGGAGGTATCCAGGGTGCTTCCCAAGACCACCCATAAGATTTCCCAACGGCGGATTCTGATTGTTGATGCCTCGAGCGAATCTCGTGAAATTCTGTGTATGTTGCTGAAACGGGAGGGGGTCGAGACATTCGAGGCCAGTGGTCCGGACCGGGCTTCCCAGTTGGTCCGTGATCGCCAGCCCCATCTGATCGTCTACGATATGGAAAGCGATCGTCGCCCTTCCAGGCAGGCCCGAGCCGATCTGGGGCAGATGGCCACCCGCAGCGATATCCCAATCGTTGTACTCGGAACCGCAAAGCGGCTTGCAGGGCCCTTACCGACAGGACAATTCGTTTCTAAGCCCTACCATTACGCGCCGCTGATTCGTAGAATCGAAGGGTTGCTGGCTGGTGTGCCTGAACCCGATTTCGCAGCCCACTTCGACTTGTGTCAGGAATTCCTTGGGTCATGCGTTGGCTCTTCTCAATGCACAGGATGGGGGCCTGCTGTGGACATTGAGCGGCAGTTCACTTTTCCAATGGGCTCCGAATCTCTGTGGCGAGCCTTTGGCAGTCCCTCAATTCTTATCTAGCTAGGAGAGGATTTACCTCGTGGCATCGCTTTTCGTCATTCAAGGACGCGATCAGGGAACGCGTTTTCAGTTGGAAGACGACATCGTTACCGTGGGGCGTACCCAAAATAACGCGGTCCGCTTGCACGATACGGAAGTTTCACGGGTTCATGCCGAACTCGTTCGCCGTGGCAACATCTACTTGCTGCGCGATTTGAATAGTTCCAATGGCACGTTTGTCAATGGGCAGCAACTGCGAAGTGGCTGCCCGACGCAGGGCAGCCCACCAGTGGATCCGACCCGTTCGAGTGGCCATGTTGCTGATCAAAAGGCTCAAGGCAAGAGATGTTCCGGCCAGGGGAGACGCGGATCAAGTCGCCACCATTCCAGTAGCCGAACAACGCGAATTGGTCAGTGGCGACCAGTTGCAGTTTGGCAAGTCACTATTGCTCTACACGGGGTTTGTTGAAGATTCTCTGGACAATATTGCGGATCAGATCCATATCGTGCCGCGGATGGCGACGGATGACAATTCGCGCATTGTTGCCTCGCTAAGCCACAGTCATGGGAGCGAATGGCTGTTACCCGAAGCGAGCGATTCCTCCAGCCCCTGGCTTGCCCGAGCCCGCAGTAACTTGCAGATTATGTACCGGACGGCGCTGGCCATTAGCCACACGATGGATATCGAACAGCTCCTGGCTCGTATCATGGATATGATCTTTGAGTGGGTCGATGCCGATCGTGGCTGTATCATGCTTAAGGATGCGCAGACCGGTCGCTTGGTGCCCAAGGTGCGTCGTCATCGCCGTGGTGTACGAGCCGAGGAGAAAATTACCCTCAGTAAAACAATTCTCGATTATGTGGTAGAACGGAACGAGGGTGTGCTTACCAGTGATGCCCGTGATGACGAGCGTTGGGATCCGGCGAAAAGCATCGTGAAATTGGGCGTACGCGAAGCGATTTGTGTACCGATGCAGGGTCGCTACCATGTGGTGGGCGTCATCTACATTGATACCTCGGTAACGCCTCAGCGGATGTTGCAGGGACAACTCGCCGACGGCGGCGGCAAGGGCAACCAGTTTACCGAGGAGCACCTGAAGCTGATGATCGCCATTGCCCATCAAGCGGCGCTGGCGGTGGAAGATACCTCCTACTACAAAGCTTTGGTGCAAGCTGAACGCCTGGCGGCGGTGGGGCAAACCATCGCATCGCTTTCCCACCATATTAAGAATATTTTACAAGGCGTACGGGGTGGTAGTTACTTGATCGAACTGGGCTTGGCTGATCATGCACTGACGGGGGCTGACCATGCACTGACGGCGGCGGCCTGACTGGCGATGCCAATGAGGAAGCTGAAAGAAACAGCAGCGAAGCAGCACGGTGCAAGGCAGTGGAGACCATTCGCAAAGGCTGGGATATTGTTGAGCGCAATCAGGACCGTATTTCCTCCCTGGTGATGGATATGCTTACCTACAGCAAGGAACGCGAGCCTGTGCTGGAACCTGCGAACTTGAACGAAGTGACGGCCGAAGTGATCGGCTTGATGCAGTCACGCGCCGAAGATCAGGGAGTGGACTCTCCAGTGGCGGCCGGCTCCGACCATGCCCACGTTGATGTTTGACCCGGAAGCCTTGCATCGGGCAATACTGAATGTCGTGACCAATGCGATTGACGCTTGCGATCCGACCGATTCCACCAGCGGCGAAGCCAAGAATTGGGTCAAGATCAGTACCGTTCATGAGGATGGAGTCAACGTTGTCCAGGTGATTGTCGAAGATAATGGTCAGGGGATTGATCCGGATGAACTGGAAAATATATTCGCCGTGTTTGTTTCCCATAAGGGAGGCCGTGGAACAGGGCTGGGATTGCCGGTAAGCCGAAAAATCATGGAAGAGCACGGTGGTCAGATCCATGTCGCCAGTACATCAGGGGAAGGAAGTCGGTTTGTTCTCGAACTTCCTGCCACCGCGGTCCCTCCGGATGCCCAGTCGCAAGCAGCGAAATGACTCCAGGCCTTCCAGCTTCGGAAGAAGTTGCCCGCCGCGAGTCGGAATCAGTTCCCCTCGCTGCCAGCTAGCGTATGCATTCAGGCCAACATACGGGTTGGACCGTTTTTCCTGGCCAATGGTTGTTGTCGGGCCGTGGCCCGGTGTAGACATTCGTGTCGTCGGGAAGCTGAAGAGCTTTTCCTGGATCGAGCTGCGGAGTTGTTCCCAACTGCCATCGGGGAAATCGGTTCGTCCCACACTGCCGGCAAAGAGAACATCGCCACCAAAGAGGTGCACCGGCTCCAAGCCTTGAGTCACAAACACCACATGACCTGCCGAGTGGCCGGGTGTTTCCCGCACGGATCAGTTGGAAACCGGCCAATTCCAGGACGTCGCCTTCTCGCACGGTGCGGTCCGCGGGGGGGCTGGTCAAGCCAACGCCGAAACCGGCGGAGAGGTTTTTGACCGGATCGGTCAGCTTGTCCGCATCGCCGTGGCCAATGATCAGACGGGCAATCGGGGTAGGCTTCCTTCAAGGCGGCATTACCAGCAATGTGATCCGCATGGCCGTGGGTGTTGAGGATCGCTGTGGGTGTGAGCTGTTGCCGCTTGAGCCGCAGCAGAATTTTGTCGGGCTCCAAGCCCGGGATCGATCACAAGGCAATCCTGGCGGTCTTCCAGTGCGGACCAGAAAGCAATTTTCCTCGAAAGCGACGGAAACAATAGATTCAATGATGGACCTTAGGTATTTGCATAGCTAGCGTTTCTTGTGTTGGGAGAAGATTCTATTCCCTTGACGGAGAGAGTTCTGTACGATGCCGCCCTTGTGGATTAGCCATGCGCGTGATTGTGGTGAGTCGCCGCAACGAACGGTCAGGGCTATCTGGCGACATGCCAGCATACCCTCCAGTTCCTGGCCTGCCAGACAGGACTTGTCAGACCACCACGCTTCCACCGCGCGTGAGTGGTATGAGGAAAGACACATTCATGATGAGAGCAAAGCAAAACAGCTATCGGGTCCTCGCACTGTTTCTCGTTTTTGGCACGCTGGGACAGCAGGCTCCGGGCCAGCAGGTTCCAAGCCCACCGGCTTCAGGCCCGCAGGCAGCAAGATCTGCCAGCACATTAGTGGAACCTGTTGTACGGGTCAATCACGAGGAAAATTCCAAGCATACGCCCCAACTGGCTTCCCGGGTTAACACCACCGCAGAAACCACAATGTCCGTTTGACCTGACCCAACGACCTGGTGAGCATCCTCTGCAGCCCGCCTTGCGAATGGCGGAAAAATGCCTGGCAGGAAATTGACCAGCAAATCGCCGACTACAGTGCGGTTTTGCTCAAGCAAGAACGCATCAATGGCCAATTGGGCGAGGAGCAGGCTGCCTTTATCAAAGTCAGGCACAAACCATTTTCGGTCTACATGTTTTTCCTCAAGCCGTGCAAGGGCCGGGAAGTTTTGTACAACGAGGACCTGAGGCCGAAGGGTGTCTTGGTCGCCATGGATTGTGGCTGGAAACGCCGTTTCGGGAAATTGGAATTCGATCCCGAAGGCCACATGGCCATGAATGGTCAGAAATATCCCATCATGAAGTTGGGTGTCCGTGAACTGACTCGGGAACTCGTTGAAGTTGCCTCCAACGATGTGAATTTCGGTGAGTGCGAGGTGAAACATTCGCAGCGGATTATGAATGGCCGGCCAGTGACCTTGCTGGAGGTGTACGCATCCCACTCCACGAAGTAACTTCCGCTTTTATAAAGCCGAGATCTTTATCGATAACCAGTTGCGTCTACCGATTCGTTACTCGGCCTACCTTTGGCCCGAGCAACCAGGTGAAGCGCCTCCGTTGGAAGAGGTCTATACGTACCTGAAGCTGAAAGTCAACAATGGTTTCACCGATCAGGACTTCGACAAGGACAATCCGGCGATCTTCAAGGATTAGTACGCGTTTTCCCGCCTCAGACACGACCAAAGCCGTCTTGAACAGAATTTTTATATCCATCCACAACGACCAGTCACGAATGTAGCGGTGATCGCATTCAATACGCCCTTGCATTTTCTCGATGGTTTCTGTTTCTCCCCGCCAGCCATTGATTTGTGCCAGGCCAGTGATTCCTGGCTTGACCTTATGCCGCAGCATGTAGCCATGGATCAGCGGACGATACTGTTCGTTGTGTGCGGTGGCGTGAGGCCGTGGACCGACCAGCGACATGCTGCCGGCAATCACGTTGAAAACTTGGGGCAATTCGTCGAGGGACGTCTTGCGCAGGATGCGGCCGATGGGCGTAATTCTCGCGTCGTCCACCGTGGCCTGGCGGACCGAAGGTCCATTGTCACAGCAGTTCATGCTACGGAATTTCCAGACATGGATCTCTTCCCCTGACAGACCATACCGTTTTTGGCGAAAAAATACCGGGCCGGGCGATGAGTATTTCACCAGCAGGCCCAGGATTGTCATCGGCACGGCCAGCAGCACCAGCAGCAGCGTCGCGACGACCAGATCAAACCCGCGTTTGAGAACACCATCGATGCCGCTGATAGGCGTTTCAAAGACACTGACCACGGGCAATCCGTTGATCTGATTCCAGCGGGCATGCAGCATTTGAAAAACAAAAAAGTCAGGAACGATGTAGACCGACGCGGTCGAGTCGCTCAGTTGTTCCAGATAGTCGCGAATTCGATTTTCGGCCCGCATCGGAAAGGTGATGTAGATGAGATCCACCATGCCGCGTCGGGCCATATCCATCAACTGGCGCAGGTCGCCGGCGGGAGGTAACGATTCGTCCGTGGTCTGTTCGATACGGCTTTCTGGTCGATCGTCGTAAAAACCGACTAGCTTCAACCCCAGTTCGGGCGTCTGCTCGATATTGTGGGCTAGTTGCAAACCGAGTTGGTTGATGCCACAAATGGCAAATCGCTGGGTGTTGAATCCTCGTTTGCGCATCATCCGTAGAAACAAGCGAAATCCAACGCGTACGCACGCAATTGCCAAAGGCGTGGCAACTAGCCAGATCAGCTTGGACTCATAAGTGTACAGGGCGTTGTATTGTGTCAGCATGCCGAGGCCCAGCACGGCAGAGGCCGTGTAAACCCAACTGATCAAAACGCACCAGATTTCGTGAATTAGGCGTGAGCTTCGCCAACTGCGGTAAAGTGCGCTAATCTCCGTGGATACTCCATACGCCAGCAACGTAGCGGCACTGGTCACGAGTAGAGTGCCTGTTGGGAGCTGCCACGAAAAGCGAGTGGCCACCTGGGTCATGGCCAGGATCATGCACGCGTCGAGCAATCGATAGACCAGCCCGTACAGTGACTGGTGGGTGCGTACCTGAAATTGGGATGGAGTAACCACGGTGTTTGTCTGTTGTCGTATACAAAGAGCCAGGGAACGAAAACCGATTATTGTTGTTCAGTCCAGCCGAATTCACCTTGCGTCGAACCGCGGGCTGCAGGTTATGTAAGCCGCCGGCACGGGACTATGCCATTGGCGAGCGTTTGCCAGTTCGGGTTCATCCGCCAAATGGGAAACGGTATTTTTGGTAGTCGTCTATGGATGGTAGCTTACGATTGTTTCCCGGATTCATTGTCGTGGACGAAATGTTTATGAGATGCCACAATGCCAGGGGGCTGTACAATCATCGCAGGCCATATCGTCTGACAGATCTCCGAATGGAGGTGAGCGTGCTCGACGGGGGGCATTACATCACTGGGGCCGTGATGGGAACAAATCAATGCTAATCGTATAGTCGGAGTCCGCCAAGTGTTGCTGAAGCTCACCGGATGTCGGCAAGCCGGTCGTGGGTTCGACGGCGCTCGCCAATTGCGATTCGAGCCAAGCAGAAGATTGGAGGAGGCTCGAATGTGCCGGATATCCGGGAGTTTTGGTCCATGGGGGTGGGAGCCCGCGTAGGACACGTGTAGGACAGGGACAGGCGAAAATTGACTTCCCGGTGGAGGATTGACCCGCAGTCATGGTGGCACTGGGGAATAGAAGTATGGGTACGGAGTACTTCTCCTTTCCCCTTCCCCCTTCCCAGGTTGTATAATCGCCGCTCGGAACTGTTCGCTTCCCTCCAGGGCCATACGATCGAAAGGATTCGTTGTGTCTACCGTGAAAGAAGAATCTTCTGCTGGGCAGACTGTCGCTGAGGAACGTGTATTGGTGGTGCCGACCACCCTGTTTCATTCCCTGGGACACTTTCAGGGTTTCTCCGCCCAAGTCGATCGTTATCTGCCAGGTTTGCTGGAGAGCGATCAGGTCAGCTACCGACGACGAAGTGCAATGGAAGAGGATCCCAGCTTCAAACAGCTCATCCCTTACATGCTGTTTTGTCACCGCCAGACCGGATGGATCGGCGCATCTATTCCAATACACACGCGGCGGTGGACAGGGAGAATCGCGCTTGCATGCCAGGCGGAGTGTCGGTATCGGTGGCCATATTTCCACACTCGATGCCGAATCAGGATGTGGAGAGGAAACCGGAGGTGAGGACCGTACTGGCCATGCTGGGGTCTACCTTGAAGGGATGCGGCGGGAACTGGCCGAGGAGGTGGTACTCGAGACGCAATATACCGAAAAGTGCGTTGGTATGATCAACGACGATGAAACTCCGGTCGGAAAAGTTCACCTGGGAGTGGTGCACCGATTTGATGTGCAGTCACCCAATATCCAGGCCAATGAGAGCGAAATACAGGGCGCGGGCTTTCGGCCAGTTGAGGAGATTATTGCCGAACTGGACCAATTTGAGACGTGGTCGCGGATAGTCGTCCGGGCATTGTTTGCGACCGGCCGTGACGGTTAGCGTCCTTTAATTCACCGGAGGTAGCAACAGAGGGGCATCTCCAATTGGCAGTTCTGAGATCGAGGCAGGCAATGTTTGTGGTTCTGGATGCGCAATACTTGGTCGTGCTGCCAGTTGCACCTGGGCGGCTGGACCTGATGAAGCGGCCCGGTTGAACTGGTCAAGTAACGATCGGGCTGCTTGCATTTCGGGATCGATGTTTGCCGCCAGCGCCAGGTACCTGGTTGCTTCTTCCATGCGCTTTCGCTGAGCGAGTAACACGCCCAGGTTGTAGTGGCGCGACCGCCGGTGAGTGCACCACGGCGAGGTGGACAAGGGCCTCTTCGTGCCGATTCAATTCGATAAGCACCTTGGCAATGTTGTTACGGTAAAGTGGCTTGTCTGGCTGCAACCGCACGGCTTGCTCAGCAAGTCCAGGGATGTTTCCAGCTGATTTTTCCTGGCGTAGCAAATAGCCAGGTCGTTCAGTACGGTCGTATTCTGGGGATGTGCGGTGATCGCTTTCTGGTAAATTTGAATCGCTTCGTCCAGTCGGCCTTGACGATCTTCCAGTCTTGCCAATCCCAATAGGGCTGGTAGATTGTCTGGCTCGAGGGTGCTGGCTTTTTGGTAGAGCAGTCGAGCTTGCTGGGTGTTCCCCCCCTTGTCGCTGATCTCGGCCATCGACACATAGAGTTGGGTATTTGGGGGATCCGAAGCAAATCCCAGGGAGATGGGGTCCAGTTTTGCGGGGACTTGTAGTTGCTGGGAATCGGACGGGAGTGGATCCGTGGGAGATTTCTGTTGGCTGAACCATTTGGCAACGGGATTGTTCTTCCAGGCGGTTGCCCACCCATCGGCCTTCGTGGAGCCTGGCGCGGGCGGAATTTGTGGCGTCTCTTGAGCCGCCAGTCCGCTACCAGAGCCTTCCAAGTTGCTCGAATGGCTCGTGCTCATGCATCCGGTCGCGCACACGACCGCAGCCAGTACCATGATCCAGATTCCTATGCACGTCGCGTCCCTCCCTGTATAGTTGCGATTGAACGCGCCGCCGGCCACCCG
>CAWDGV010000008.1:0-103359 GCA_963801985.1 uncultured Gammaproteobacteria bacterium | reverse complement strand
GCGCAGGATGACCGACAGCTCATAGCTGCCGACCATCTCGCCGAGGCAGGATGAAGCCGGCCAGCATCGCGAGTCCGCCAGCACCCGTAACGGCCAGCGCCATGCGCGCGCCCCGGCGGGCGTCGCTGCGGTGGCGCCAGTAGCTGATGAGCAGGAACGAGCTGACGCTGGTCAGCTCCCAGAAAATCAGCAGCTGGATCACGTTCTCCGACAGTACCACACCGAGCATCGAGCCCTGGAACAGCAGCAGGTAGGCGTAGAAACGCCCCATCGGATCCTTTTCGCTGAGGTAGTAGCGGGCGTAGAGGATCACCAGCAAACCGATAATCAGGATCATAAGCGCGAACAGTAAGCCCAGGCCGTCCAGGCGGAAGCTTAGCGTCAGTCCTGCTGCGCTCAGCCAGTCGTAATGCCACAGCAGGGTCGCGCCGTCCATCACCTCGCCGATCGACGGCAACAACATAAGCAGGGAGCTAAATGTAACGACAGCGGCCGCAAGAGCCGACCGCACGCGACCATGACTACCGGCCCACGCAACCAGGGCAGACCCAGGAAAGGAATCGCGACCAGCAGGGCGAGAGTCATACAGCGAGGCCCCCTGCGCTCAAGGGCCTTTGCGCAGGCTTGCGCGTGCGCATCTGGGACGTGGGGATATTATTGGGCATGTCGGAACAACACATTTTTTTTATAAATCGGAACAACAGCGTGTAACGAAGAATAAACCACTTATCTACGAAATCCAGATCTATCCAGAATTGGTTGATGTAGCGCGGCGAACGGTTTCAGCAGGATACGGTTATGGAATTGGAGCATTCTGACCACACAGTGCAAGCTTACAGTCTGATTTTTAGTTGTTTTTTGGCATCAAGCCAAATATTCATGACGATTTATATAAAAACACAAAAAATCAGTGGCAAAAAAATGTTGATAATTCTCCGAATGCAAGGGAGGGATTTTGAGCGCCTTCCGTTGTTTATAATCGTCATAACTTAAGGAGGCGATTTGAAACGCATTTCTTCCGTTAACCAGTCATGCGGCTTCACCCCAGGTGACAAAAAGCAAAAAAAGAAATCTTCATGCTTGAAATAGACTACCAAGGGCATGCATGAGACCTCGAATCTGATTCAGAGGATGTCATCCCATTTAGAAAGGTTGGCTTTCCGGGTTATGCCCTTTACAGACATCCAGAAAACTAAAAAACTACCTCATATTAAGATGGCTAAAGAAAAAACAGGCGGCAGAACTGCTCGATCAAGGCCAAATGCCACGCATTAACGTAGCTCTAGCTATGCGATCTATTGCGATTGATAATGCAATACATCGAAAATCCGGCTTCTGTCCTTGTATTTTTGTATTATTTCGTTTTCGAATGGTATTACTTCACCGATTACAAACCCTTGCCAACGACTAAAGACGTATCAACGACTTTATACATTCTCTTCAGTAATCGTGCGTTTACTTCATTAATATCCCATTGCTGGTTGATCTGATTTTGTACCCACTCAAAATAACTCACGGTAACACCCCCGGCATTTGCCATGATATCCGGTAACAAATAGATCCCGCGTTCAGCTAATATTTTATCCGCTTGAGGTGTGGTCGGAGCATTTGCCGCCTCGACGATTAGCTTCGTCTTTATCTTGGGAGCATTGTCCGCATGTATCTGATTACTTAATGCAGCTGGAATTAAAATATCACATTCAATCTCCAGTATTTCTTCGTTTGTTATTGTCGTTGTGTCAGGCATCCAACAACGGTTCCGTGTTCCTTTTTAAATGCCAGCAACTTTTCTGGATCTAGACCATCCGCGCGAAAAACCCCTCCCTGGCTGTCGCTGACTGCAATAATTTTTGAACCATTTCGAAAAAACTCCTGTGCCGAAATTGAGCCGACATTACCAAATCCTTGCACTACTATTCTGGCGCCAGCTACTGTTTGCTGTTCAGCGATCAACGCTTTGGATAAAAAATGTTCGGTAACATGATAAACACCTTTGCCTGTGGCTTCATGCCGACCATAGGAGCCGCCCATTTGAACTGGCTTTCCGGTTACGACCGGACGGTTATTTTCACCTGGATGTAAAACATCATAGGTGTCGTATATCCAGGCCATAGTTTGATCATCGGTGTATAAGTCTGGTGCAGGGATATCGATATAGGGCCCAATAATATCAGCAATTTCTGCTGTGAATCGACGGGTAATTCGACGTAATTCACTTTGACTCAATGTCTTAGTATTACAGACAACCCCGCCCTTGGCACCACCAAATGGAATGTTAACTAAAGCACACTTCCATGTCATGAGTTTTGCCAGCGACATAACCTCTTCCATGGTGACATCTGGATGGTAACGAATTCCACCCTTGCCTGGACCAAGTACTCGATTATGAATGACTCGATACCCCTGAATTGAGCGCACAGAGCCATCATCCATATCGACGGGAAAATTGATGATAGTGATGCGCTTTGGTTTTTTTAAAAAACCGATCAGTCCTCTCTTGAATTCCTTGATATAACATAGAGCTCGATCAAACTGTTGTTCACTGATGACTACAGGATCAAAATTTTCTGGATTTTTGTCAGTCATATTTAAGGTTTCAAATTGGTTGCTGTTTAGGTGAGGTTAGCATTCGACCAAGGTAAGCGTTGATGATTAACAAACCGGTTATACCTGAAAACTGTTTTCTATTGCCTGTATGCTTGTGTCCGCTCCAGTAGAAGGTTGCCACACCGGTAAATCCCGTTGATATTCCATAAACTGTTGTGGGCCGGTTTGCGTTGCAGATTAAGATGTACTGCGTTATCTAACGGCATCTTTCTGCCAACATCGATACAAACTTGTGAAGCCGACATCTGTGGCAATTCATCCGAAAAACTCTCCGGTTTTTCCCAGTCCATAGATAACAGCACATCAAAGCGATCATCCAGGCCAAATAGCGGCTGCGCTGAAAATCACATCATCACCGCCGCTCCCCCCCTGCTAGCTGTGTTGGCGGCAATTATTTCTTGCAAAAACAATCACCCATGAAGCAGCCCTACTCCCACTCGATGGTTGCGGGGGGTTTGCTGGAAATATCGTAGGCAACCCGTGAGATACCCTTGACTTCGTTGATAATGCGACGGGAAACCAGTTCCAGGAAATCGTAAGGCAAGTGCGCCCAGCGGGCTGTCATGAAATCAATGGTTTCGACAGCACGTAATGACACGACATATTCATATTGACGCGCATCACCTACAACACCAACCGACTTCACCGGCAGGAAAACCGCGAAGGCCTGGCTGACACTGTCATACAGATCATGATTGCGCAATTCATTGATAAAAATATCATCTGCCTGACGCAGGATATCGGCATATTCCTTTTTGACCTCACCGAGGATACGCACACCCAAGCCAGGACCGGGAAATGGATGACGGTAAACCATGTCGGCAGGCAGACCCAGTTCGACGCCGATTTTTCGCACTTCATCCTTGAACAGTTCACGCAACGGCTCAACCAGTTTTAACTTCATGTAATCCGGCAAGCCGCCCACATTATGGTGTGACTTGATCACATGCGCCTTGCCTGACTTGGCGCCAGCAGATTCAATCACGTCCGGGTAAATGGTTCCCTGGGCAAGGAAATCGACATCCGTCAGCTTGTTGGCTTCTTCTTCGAAAATATCAATAAACAGGTTACCGATAATCTTGCGCTTCTGTTCCGGATCTGACTTACCTGCCAGCGCCTTGAGAAAACGATCTTCTGCATTAACGCGGATAACTTTCACACCCATGTGTTCAGCAAAAGTCGCCATCACCTGGTCACCTTCATGCAGACGTAACAGACCATTATCGACAAAGATACAGGTCAGGCGATCACCAATCGCCTGGTGTAGTAAAGCTGCAACGACAGAGGAGTCCACGCCACCGGATAGCCCGAGAACAACCTGGCTGTCACCAACCTGTTCACGCACAGAATCAATACTGTCAGTAATAATACCGAGGGGGTTCCATAAGGCTTCACAACCGCAGATATCATGAATAAAACGATCAAGAATACGTTGACCCTGCCTGGTATGAGTTACTTCCGGATGGAACTGTAGACCATAAAATGACCGCTCTTCATTAGCCATACCGGCAAGTGGTGCATTGTCAGTCGTACAGATGGCAATAAAGCCTTCAGGCAATTTTTCCACGCGATCACCATGACTCATCCACACGTCCAGCAAACCAAAGCCTTCCGGACTGGTATGATCCTCGATCTTGTCGAGCAGGCGTGAATGGCCACGGGCACGCACCTGCGCATAACCGTATTCATGCGCTTCAGATGGTGATACTACGCCACCCAGCTGATGCGCCATGGTCTGCATGCCATAACAGATGCCCAACACCGGCACACCCAGTTCAAAGATCATCTGCGGAGCGCGCGGGGTATCGTCCGAAGTAACCGTCTCAGGCCCACCGGAAAGAATAATACCCCTGGGCTTTTGCTCCCTGATGGCCTCTTCACAGTTATCGTAAGGCCAGATTTCACAGTAGACACCGCCCTCGCGTACCCGGCGGGCAATTAACTGCGTGTACTGTGAACCAAAGTCGACAATGATGATTCGGTGGTTATGGATGTTTTGAGTCATATAAAAACCATGGCACCACGAAGATCACAAAGAACACGAAGATTAATAATCTAAAAACTTTGTGTCCTTTGCGTCCTTCGTGGTGAAAATTAATTAATCGGTGCGATAATTGGGAGCTTCTTTCGTAATCTGCACATCATGCACATGCGATTCACGCATACCTGCACTTGTCACTCGAACAAACTCGGGCTTGGTACGCATTTCTTCGATACTGGCGCAACCGGTATAACCCATGCTGGAGCGCACACCACCCATCAGCTGGTGAATGATATTAATGAGTGGGCCTTTGTATGGCACTCTGCCCTCAATACCTTCAGGTACCAGCTTGTCAGATTCCTTGGTATCTTCCTGGAAATAACGATCAGAAGAACCCTGCTGACCTGCCATCGCGCCCAGTGAGCCCATACCGCGATAGGATTTATAGGAACGACCCTGGAACAGTTCCACTTCACCAGGTGATTCATCGGTACCGGCAAACAGACCACCAACCATTACCGAGTGCGCACCGGCAACCAGTACCTTGGCAATATCACCGGAGTAACGCAGACCACCATCAGCAATCAGGGGAATGCCGGTACCTTCGAGTGCTGCTGCCACATTGGCCACTGCAGTAATTTGTGGCACACCAACACCGGCGACAATACGCGTGGTACAGATAGAACCCGGACCAATGCCGACTTTAACCGCATCAGCACCCGCATCAGCCAACGCCTTTGCAGCCTTGGCAGTAGCAATATTTCCACCAATAACGTCTACCTGCGGAAAGTTGTCCTTTACCCATTTAACGCGGTCAAGTACACCCTGGGAATGGCCATGTGCTGTATCAACAACGATGACATCGACCTCGGCTTCAACCAGTGCCTTAACGCGCTCGTCAGTACCTGCCCCAACGCCCACGGCAGCGCCGACGCGCAATCTTTCCTGGTCATCACGACAGGCGTTCGGATAATCCTTGGCTTTCTGAATATCCTTGACCGTAACCATACCCTTGAGCTTGAAGTTATCATCAACAACCAGCACTTTTTCGATACGGTGTTCATGCAATTTTTTACGGACTTCGCCGCGACTGGCGCCTTCCAGTACAGTAACCAGCTTGTCTTTTGGCGTCATAATTGTACTGACAGGCTCGTCCTTCAGCAGCTCAAAACGTAAATCCCTGCTGGTTACGATCCCCACCAGGTCATCACCATCCACCACCGGAACCCCGGAAATCTTTTTGGCACGGGTCAGTTCCATCACCTCCCGGACCGTTGTCGTTGGAGATACCGTGATAGGGTCATTGATAACACCGCTTTCGTAACGCTTGACCAGGCGCACCTGCTCAGCCTGTTCTTCCGGCGTCATATTCTTGTGAACAATTCCGATACCACCCTCAAGTGCCATTGCAATGGCAAGCCTGGCCTCGGTCACCGTGTCCATTGCGGCAGATATCAGCGGAATATTCAGCTTGATATTGCGGCTAATTTTTGTGTCCAGCTGGACATCCTTCGGCATTACCTGCGAATGGTCAGGTAAGAGTAAAACATCATCAAATGTAAGAGCTTCTTGAGCGATACGCAGCATGATTGGCTATCCCGGTCGAATAATTATTACAGGGGAAGAATTCCCAATCGGCTTATTATAGGTTTTGCCCTGAGTCGGGTAAACTGCTTATTCGATTTCTTTGGAAAAGATCCGGATTTTCAGGGCTTCCGGCTATTTTACCGGAAGTGTCTATAGCAAGGATGCTACAGTCAAGCCCCCAGGGATGGGTTCACGGCGTCTTTCGGGGAAATAGCCGGAAACCCTGTCTAAAAAGAGCAATGCAAAATACTGAAAACAAGAATATCTACAGCGTTTCACGCCTGAACACGGAAGTACGCCAGGTCATTGAAGGCAGTTTTCCACTGGTTTGGGTGGAGGGGGAGATTTCCAACCTTTCGACTCCCCGCTCCGGTCACATGTACTTTTCGCTGAAAGACGCCCATGCCCAGACTCGCTGCGCCATGTTTCGCATGAAACGCCAGCTACTGCGTTTTTTACCCGCTGAAGGCATGCAGGTGCTGGTTCGCGCCCGAATCACCCTGTATGAGGCACGCGGTGACTTTCAGCTGGTCATTGAACACATGGAACCAGCCGGCGAAGGACAATTGCGCCAGGCCATCGAACAACTGAAAAACCGCTTGAATGCCGAGGGACTTTTTGACCCTGCGCACAAAAAGGACCCGCCAGCGTTACCCCGGACAGTAGGTGTCGTTACGTCACCCAGTGGCGCCGCCATTACCGATATCCTGCACGTTTTTAACCGGCGCTTTCCGGGTATCCGTATCATTATTTATCCTGTACCGGTTCAGGGCGACAATGCTGCTGCCCGGATAAGCCAGATGCTGAAACTGGCTGACAAGCGCAATGAATGTGATCTGCTGATTCTAGCCAGGGGCGGAGGTTCGCTGGAAGACCTGATGGCATTTAACGATGAACAGCTTGCACGTACAATTTATGCCCTGAACACACCAATAATATCAGCCGTTGGTCATGAAATTGACACCAGTATTTCGGACTTCGTGGCCGACCGGCGGGCCCCGACCCCCTCTGCTGCTGCTGAACTCGCTTCACCTGACCAGCTCTACCTGCAACAGCAGATTGACAAGTTATCCCGGCGCTTCAAGCAGGCAGCCACTAACGCCTTAGCCAGCCGCAATGTACGTTACCGGCATTTGCAGCAACGCCTGAACCTACAGTCCCCGAGCAGGCAATTACTCAACAAATCTCAAACCCTGGATTTACTGGAAAACAGATTACTGCAACTGGTAAAACGGGCAGTCCAGCAACAAACATTGATGCATACACAGTTGGAAAGCCGGCTGCAACAGGCCTCCCCGATGCAGCGAATTGCATCCAGAAAAACAGATTTCAACAACCTGGTTCGCCGCTTGGAGCACAGCAATCCCCAGCTAAAAATCATCCAGAACCGTGAAAAAGTTGCCGGACTGCAAAAACAGCTGCACCAGTCAGTGATACATATTTTGTCCAGGTGGCAGGAAAAACTGCATGCCACGGGCAGGATGCTTGAATCTGTCAGTCCCCTCGCAACCCTGTCGCGTGGCTATGCCATTATTAAAGACAAAAACGACAACATCATTAAAACCGTTTCAGAGGTGAAAGCCGGGCAACAGGTTGTGACTCAGATTTCCGACGGCAAACTGCACTGCAAAATTGAGTCAATCGAGGAACAATGATTCTTTCCACTTTATTGAATTTCTTCAATGAAGCAATGACAGTAGCGACATAGTCTAAACAAAATATTCAATCCGGCCTTTCTCAGAATGACTCTTTTACGACTAGTTATTATTTCACTGACCAGCTTAAGCCTGTATGCCTGCAGTGATCCACAAAATACCGACCTGCCAGGATTGGAGACTCATCCATTATTTCATGCCATTGAGACCGGCGACACAGAACAGGTCAACCAGCAAATCAGGCAATTGAAAAGCGTCGATCTCCGTGATGAATGTGGTTGGACACCCCTGATGAAAGCTGCCCTGGATGGTCATATTGAGATTACCACGCTGTTGTTAAATGCAGGTGCTGCAGTTGACCTGACCGATTCAGGTAACTATACCGCCCTGCTGCTCGCAGCTTCGAATAACCACTATCCTGTAGTCGGGATCTTGTTAGCTCATGGAGCAGATATTAATCACCAGGAACAGACCAAAGGCTGGTCAGCATTAACCTGGTCAGCCAAGCGTGGGCATTTTGAAACGGTGCAACTATTGTTAAAACAGGGCGCTGACAAAAATTTAAATGACGCTGCAGGCTTAACAGCGCTTGACTGGGTAGTTAAGAATAACCATCCACGTGTAATTGAAATTTTACAATGATTTCCTGTCGAACAAAAAAGGGGTACCCGGCTATTAGCCGGGTACCCCGTTCTACTGAGAGGTTTTGTTTCGCTTAATGGACGTTTAAAACAGCACTGCTGTCTTGAGTTATCATGTCAGGCAGCTGGTGAGCAATACCTTTATGACAGTCAATACAGGTCATACCTTTGGAAAAGCCTTCCTCATGCTCTGCCTGGCCACGGCGCCCCTGTGCTATGAAGTCCATAGAGTCATAATCATGGCAATTACGGCACTCACGTGAGTCAGTTTCTTTCATGGCAAGCCATACATTTTCAGCCAGTTGCAGTCGCTTGGCTTCAAATTTCTCACGCGTATCTATCGTACCCAATGCCTTGTGGTAAAGCTCATTGGTAGCCTGGATTTTACGTTTGACCTTGTACAACCATTCCTTGGGCACATGGCAGTCCGGACAGGTTGCCCTTATACCTGTTCGGTTACTGTAGTGAATGGTACCCACATATTCTGCATAAACATTGTCACGCATCTCGTGACAGGAAATACAGAATTCCTCGGTGTTGGTAGCTTCCATCGCCCAGTTAAAACCACCCCAGAACAGGATGCCAACAACAAATGCGACAAACAGCACACCCAGTGATGCTCCTGCAATTTTAATTTGTTTACTCATTAATACTCTCCTGGTAATGGGCTATTAACGCATTCTCATTACTTCAACAGGCTCGAAGGTATTTTCAACCAGCGGTGGTGCGTCTACCTGTGGAACATGGCATTGCTGGCAGAAATAACGACGTGCTGAAACATTGGATAGCACGGCACCATCCCGGCTTTCGAAATGTGTCTGGCTGATTTTGGTTGCTCGATGTTGCTTGTAGTTGCTCCAGCTATGGCAACTCAGACATTTGTTGTGTTTTATATTAACGACGTAACCATCGGTTTTGTGCGGAACCAGCGGCGGCTGCTGCAGGTAATCACGGTCCATCGGTGGTTGATCCTTGAAATAGCGTTGAATCATTGGCTTTGAACTGTCGGCCTCCACAGCAGCATCTCCTCGCAAGGACTGAATTTCAGCAGTCACAGCTGTCACTGCCAACAGGGTGACAAAAAATACCAGCATTCTGGTTACAGGGTGCTTTTTCATGACGAGACCTCTCTTTGTTGTTGAATTCCAGCAGATTCCGGAAGTGAATTGTTAAAACGGTTGGTGAAATGAAATACATCTTTGGCGCAGACATCAATGCAGCGTCCGCAGTTATTACATTGGCCTGAGAGAATGACAGGCCCCAATCCTTTTTCAGCGCCTTTTAAAGCGGGACGTATGACTTGCGATTCAGGGCATATAGCAAAGCAGTCCATACAGTCATCACAGGCTTCGCGTTTATCTGCAGTCACTCTTAATATTGATGCCATACCAAGCAGGCTGTAAAAAGCACCAACGGGACACAAGTGACCACACCAGGCATTACGGGAAACAAACAGATCAAGCAGGAAAACGCCGATAATAATGCCCCATGCCAGGCCCATGCCAAATACCAGTCCGCGGTACACCATGGAAACCGGGTTAATCAGTTCATAGGCAATCGTGCCAGTCAAAACAGACAGCAGCAGAATCGCCCCCAGAAACCAGTAACGCGTTGTCCTGGAAAAATGCGCCCCCCCTTTCAGGTTTAGGCGACGACGCAACCATTCCGCAGCATCGGTAATAATGTTGATCGGACAGACCCATGAACAATAAGTGCGTCCTCCAACAAGCAGGTAGAAAACAATAATGATCGCCATACCAATGATGGCTGCCTGCTCCAGAGATTGCCCTGCCAGTAAAGCCTGCATTCCAACCAGTGGATCAGTTAATGGCAAAACGCCCAGTGTCAGGCTTGAAGCCATGTTGCCTTTTATAATCCACCAACCAAACCATGGGCCAACCAGGAACAGCCCGAGCAAAGCTAACTGGGTCAAGCGTCGCAGAATCAGGTAGCGGTTAGCGCCAACAAAACCTTTGACACGAATCGCTTCGATGCCTGGCATCTCACCTTTCTTCATCAGAGCCCCCCCTTGCGATTTAAGGTATCAAGCGGGTTATCAGAAAATGGTGGAACCAGTTCTTCTTGAGAAGGTTTTGCCTGTTGAATCAAGCCCTCACCGGCATGATCGTATTCCATGCCTTCAGGTAAGTTGTATTGATGCGGAACATCCGGCGAGACCAGTGCCTCACCTGCCGCTTCTTTTTGTTCCCAGCCAAGACGGTAATGTTCACCCAGCAGTCCTTTGGCCAGGGCTGTAGGTAATATTTTGATAGCCGCCTTTTCCAGGATACAGGCGCGTTCACATTTTCCGCAGCCTGTACAGGTATCAGAGTGAACAATGGGAATAAACAGCGCGTGTTTACTACTACGTTCATTATGTACGTAATTCAGCGTGATAGCCTCGCCACGTATCGGACATACATTAAAACAGACTTCACAACGCAAACCCTGGAAAGCAATACACTCTTCCTGGTCTATAACAACAGCCAGACCCATTCGCGAATCGTTAATATCAGTTAGTGAATGATCAAGCGCACCGGTTGGACAAGCCTTGATACAAGGTATGTCGTCACACATCTCACAGGGAATATCACGTGCAACGAAATATGGCGTACCCAGGGCAACCTCTTCACCGAGCTCAGCCAACTTTAATGTGTCGTAAGGACAGTCACGCACACATAATCCGCAGCGTATACAAGCGCCAAGAAAATCCCTTTCATCTTTCACACCCGGTGGCCTGATGGCATACGCAGGCAAAGCTGCTGCCTGTTTCTGGTAGGCGCCCAGCGCCATCGCAACCAGGCCCACACCTGTTGCAGCACGTAAAGTATCCATCAGAAATTGTCTTCTGGCCGGATTTTTTACGCCTTTTTTGCTCGACTGTTTCATAACTGAATGAATAAAAGTCCCTATTCAGCAGGCCCAAAAGGGCCTGCTGTTATCGGGGTATTAAGCCTTCATAACCTTGACTGCATTCTTCTTGAAGTCTGTCTCTTTGGATAAAGGATCAGTTGCATCCAAAGTCAGCTTGTTGACCAAGCGACTGGCATCAAACCATGGCACAAAAATCAGGCCTCTAGGCACCTTGTTACGTCCACGCGTTTCCACACGGGCGGTAATCTCACCGCGACGACTGGCAACCTTGCAGGCCATACCACGTTTCAAGCCACGCGCTTTGGCATCTTCCGGATGCATGTAAACCAGGGCATCAGGTACGGCACGATACAATTCGGGCACACGACGGGTCATTGAACCTGAATGCCAGTGCTCCAGGACACGTCCTGTTGACATCCACAGGTCGTATTCCTCATCAGGTGGCTCATGAGCTGGTTCATAAGGCGCGGTAATGATATTGGCCTTGCCATCGGGTTTGCCATAGAACTGGATATCAGAACCCTCGGCAACATGAGGATCATAACCCTCACGATAACGCCACAGAGTTTCTTTGCCATCAATTACTGGCCAGCGCAGACCGCGTGCCTTGTGATAGGCATCAAACTCACCCAGCTCATGACCTTTCTTGGGTCCTTCCAAACCGAATCGGCGGTATTCTTCGTAAAGACCTTTTTGCAAATAGAAACCGAAGCTTTCCATCTCGTCATTGTCATAAACATTGCCACGCTCATCCGTAACATCCTGCTTGCCATACATATCAACCTGGCCATTTGCATAAAGTACATCAAACAAAGTCTTGCCCTTAACCTCAGGCATTTTCTCAATCAATTCTGCCGGCCAGACATCTTCAACGTTGAAGCGCTTGGAGAACTCGACAACCTGCCACAGGTCTGAACGAGATTCACCTGGAGCCTTGACCTGCTGACGCCAGAACTGGGTACGACGTTCAGCGTTACCATAGGCACCCTCTTTTTCCGCCCACATCGCTGTTGGCAGAATCAGATCAGCCGCTGTTGCTGAAACAGTTGGATAGGGATCAGATACAACAATAAAGTTTGCTGGATTGCGCCAGCCCGGATACATCTCGTCATTGATGTTGGGACCAGCCTGCATGTTGTTATTACACTGTACCCAGTAGCAATTCAGTTTACCGTCTTTGAGCATGCGGCTCTGCAGGACAGCGTGATAACCAGGCTTGCCAGGAATCGTTCCTTCAGGCAGTTTCCAGATTTTTTCAGAAAAATCACGGTGACCTTTATTCTTAACCACCAGATCAGCAGGAAGACGATGCGCAAATGTACCTACTTCACGTGCTGTACCACAGGCGGATGGCTGGCCCGTCAATGAAAATGGACCATTACCAGGCTCTGAAATTTTACCGGTCAACAAATGCACGTTGTAGCACAGACCGTTAACCCAGACACCACGAGTGTGCTGGTTAAAGCCCATTGTCCAGTAAGAAACGATTTTCTTGTCTGGATCTGCATAAAGTTTTGCAAGTCGCTCAAGTTTTTCTGCAGGCACACCTGATAATTCAGCCGTATATTCGAGCGTGTAAGGTTCCAGCGTCTTTTTATACTCTTCAAAGTCAATTTTGGAGAGCTTGCCACCCTTTCCTGTTTTCTTCATTTCACGCGGATCGGTTGGACGCAAACCATAACCAATATCAGTTGGTGTCTTGGTAAAGTTGACGTGCTTGTTCACAAAGTCCCAGTTGACCGCATCATTCTGGACAATGTAGTTGGCAATGTAGTTAAGAATGGCCAGGTCAGTCTGCGGCGTAAATATCATGCCATTGTCAGCCAGTTCAAAACTGCGATGTTCGAAGGTTGAAAGCACATGCACTTCACAGCCTGGCTTGGTCAACCGGGTATCAGTCAGGCGTGACCACAGGATCGGGTGCATTTCTGCCATGTTCGATCCCCATAAAACAAACGCATCTGCATGTTCCAGATCGTCGTAACATCCCATGGGCTCATCAGCACCAAAAGCACGCATGAAAGCACCAACGGCGGAAGCCATACAATGACGCGCGTTAGGGTCAATATGATTCGAGCGGAAGCCGGCTTTATACAGCTTGGAAGCAGCATAACCTTCCCAGACAGTCCATTGACCGGAACCGAACATACCGACACTGGAAGTCAGCTCTTCAGGTGACTTACCCTTGTTTGCTTCCATGTCTTTCTTGATCGAGACTTTCCATTTTTCCGCCATGATATCGAAGGCTTCATCCCAGGAAACCGGTTCAAAATCACCTTCCTTGTCATAGACACCACCCTTCTTACGCAACAGCGGTTGTGTCAGACGGTCCTTGCCATACATGATTTTTGACAAAAAATAACCCTTAATACAGTTCAGACCACGGTTAACCGGCGCATCCGGATCACCCTGGGTAGCCACAACCCGACCATCACGGGTACCGACCAGTACCGAACATCCTGTTCCACAGAAACGACAGGCCGTTTTATCCCAACGGATGTTACTGTCCGTTGCGGCTACCGCCTGGACACCCGGGATAGTTACACCGGCTACTGCAGCTGTTGCAGCTATTGCATTTGTTTTTATGAAGTCACGTCTGGTCTGTTTCATTGTATTTTCTCCTGGGCGGGTAACTGGATGGCTTCTGGCGATTCCTCATCAGAATCAGAGTCAATTTCGTGGTAAACCAGCGAGGTTGAAACAACACCGCTGATATTGGAAAAATCAGATATTGTGTTGGCACAGGCCCGGCCATGTGGACCTTCGACTGTCACGACAAGCTTGCCGCCATTCTCCCTGGCATGCACTTCAACGCCTTCAATCTTGTTGAGTGCCTCCTCGACGATTTCACCCTTGTTGGGATTGGTCATTACCAACACACCACAGATGTTGTATTCACTCATGCAGCCTCCTTCATCTGAATAGCCTTAGTTGGACATACGGAAAAACAGGCACCGCAGCCGTTACACAAAGAATGGGAAATAACCGGCAACGCGCGGCCACCGGTTTTTAATCGAAATTCAATCGCACGCTGATCACAGGAATCACCGCAACTGCGACAAACAACAGTATTTAATGCGAGGCAGTCGTTACCGATGAATGCCTTAATCGCCCACGCTCGATCCCGGGATTGATCGAGTGCATTATGTTGACAGGCATCAACACAATTACGACAAAAGGTGCATTCACCCAGGTTGAAATCGATCTGCGGGAAACCACTATCACCTTTAAGTAAGATCTTTTCGTCACAGGCGGTGATGCAGTCATCACAACGCTCACACTTATCGGTAAAATCTGAAACTGACCAGGGCGGGAAAGACACAGGCAAAGCTCCACGGATGTTGCCGCGGAGGAATGAGCGTCTGCTAAGGTCAGCCTGCATCATGTCAATCCAGTGTATTTATAGTAACTATCTGTTGGCGATACTACAGACTGGTAAACTGAAAAAATTGACTAAGATCAAAACTGAAAATTAATCAACAGACAGTTGATATATATCAATTAAATGATTTTTTGAGAAAAAACGCAGCTGAAAACTTCTGCTATTTACTGCGTTTGACGTGTTGTTTGAGTCGCTGGCGCTTGCGGACCTGGCGGGGTGTCAGCTTGTTCTTACGGCCTTCAAAAGGATTTTCCCCCGTCCTGAATTCAAGACGGACCGGGGTGCCGGCGAAGTCAAACACCTTGCGGAAACGGTTGGTTAAATAACGCTTGTAGGCATTCGGTGTCTGGTCAGCCTGGTTGCCATGAATAACAATAATTGGCGGATTCTTGCCGCCCTGATGTGCATAACGCAGCTTGATACGACGTCCCTTGACCAGGGGAGGCTGGTGTTCACTGACACAGTCTTCAAGAATGCGGGTCAGTTCAGGTGTCTTTAAATCACGCATCGCATTGCGATAAGCCTGGTCGACCTTCTGCATCAGGAGACCCACACCACTACCATGGAGAGCGGAAACAAAACGCCATGCTGCAAAATCCAGAAATGGCAGCTTTCTCTGCATGTCTGACTTGATAACTTCCCTTTCATCCGGATTCAGGCCATCCCACTTATTAATGACAACAACAAGTGCTCTACCCGCCTCCAGGATATGCCCGGCAATTGTCGCGTCCTGCTCACCAATACCGGCATGTGCATCCAGTACCAGCAAAACAACATTGGCTTCCTCAATAGCCTGCAAGGTTTTAATTGCGCTGAATTTTTCTACCATGTTGTCAACGCGGGCCCTGCGCCTGACTCCTGCCGTATCAATCAGCGTGTAGAGTTTTCCCTCTTTTTCAAAAGGAATAGCGATGCTGTCACGTGTGGTGCCCGGCTGGTCAAAGGCCACCACCCGTTCTTCACCCAGCAACCGGTTAATCATGGTCGACTTGCCAACATTCGGACGACCAACCAGTGCTATCTTGATACGTTTTTCGTCTTCCTCTTCGGTAACCTCGTCAAGTTCTGGCGGAAGTTGTTTTAAGACTGTTTCAACCAGGGGTTTTACGCCCCTGCCATGAGCCGCTGAAATAACAGCCGGTTCCCCCATACCCAGCGTATAAAATTCGCTGGATGCCTCCAGTTTGTCGAGATTTTCGCTCTTGTTGGCAACAATCGTGATGGGCTTACCGGTACGACGTAACTCACTGGCAATCGCCTGATCCGCTGAAGAACATTCAAACCTGGCATCAACAAGAAACAAAATATGGTCAGCTTCAGATATGGCCATTTGAACCTGGTCCACCATCAGCGATTCAACACCTTCGAGCTCACCACTGATACCACCGGTATCAACCACCAGGTAGGGCCTGGAACCCATCTTGCCAATGCCGTATTGCCGATCCCGGGTAAGACCGGGCTGATCGGCGACCAGTGCATCCCGGCTACGGGTCAGGCGATTGAAAAGTGTAGATTTACCAACATTGGGGCGCCCAACCAGGGCGATGACAGGTAACATTCAGCCGGTCTCTTAGCGGCCTTACAAAACCGGTTTAACAGCAGCAAGATCGCCACCATCACCAACTACGTAGACAACACCGTTATGCATCACCGGCGCAGCAGAAATGGCTTCTCCACCCACTCGGGTTCTGGCGACCATACGACCATCCGAATGAGACAGCCAGTGCAGGTAACCATCAAAATCACCAACAACCACGTAACCATCTACGACTGCCGGTGCTGACAGTTGTCGGTTCAATAACTTGCTTTGTTTCCACATAGCCGCACCATCATCTGGATTAATTCCCCACACCTGGCCGGTTGCATCACTGACATACAGATTGCGCCAGTCAGCAACGACATTATTATAAGATGAAAGCTTGCGTCGCCACATCAAGGTGCCGGTATATTCACCCACCGCGGCTACATCGCCCTGGTAAGTGGTAACGTAAATGACACCATTATTAACAAAGGGATCACCATCAATATCGACCATGCGTTCCAGTTCCGAGCGCCCTGATGGTGCGGTAATCGATATTTCCCATTGCATGATTCCAGTTGACAGTTCAAGCGCCACCAGCTTGCCGCCCGCGAAACCGGTGTAAACCATGTTGCCACTGATTACAGGAGAGCTTGAACCACGCAAGGTCAGCACAGGCACCTCTCTGCTGTACAGCCAAAGCTGCTTGCCGTCTGTGGCATTCAGGCCAAATAACTTGCCATCGATGGTGTGTACAACAACCACACCCATAGCCGCAGCCGGTACAGACAGGATTTCGCTGGACACCCTGGCCCGCCATAATTCAGTACCGTTGTCCTGATTCAGGGCAATGACTTCGCCGTCAGAAGTACCAACAACCACCAGCTCATCACCGCTGCCAGGGCCACCGGATAACGGTAAATCCGTTTCCACTGACCAGATTCTGTTGCCGGTATTGGCATCAATTGCCTGCACCAGTCCATCCCTATCCGCTACGAAAACCCGGCCTTTATCAAAACGGGGAGCCAGCTTTAACCGCTTGTCACCCATACCACTGCCAATATCCAGCTTCCATAACGTCTGAACATCCAATTCCTCTTCAAAGCTGACCAGTTCATTCGGTTCAACCCGGGTGACATCATCACCAAACCAGGATGTCGGATCTGCCATCGAGCCACACCCGGCTAACAAAGCACTCACAAAGGAAACAAATAATAACCTCAACACATTCTTACCCTATAAACCTGCTTTACGAATCCGAAGAATCCTGCTTGACTTCATTCAGTTTCATTTCAATCAATTTGCGGTTACCGGCATTATTATCCAGAGCCTTGCGGTAAGCCTCCTGAGCAGCCGGTTTATCTCCGGCAGCTTTTAAGATATCACCTTCGACATGCGCAAACTCGCCGGCGAAAGCTGAATCCGTTTTGCCACTGAGCAAAGTCCGGGCACTTTCATTCTCATTCATTGCCACTAAAACTTTGGCGAGTCTTGACTGCGCCAGTTGCTTCAGGCCTTCATCGTCAGCATTGGCCACGGCAAATTCCAGCTGCAGTTTTGCGCCAGCCAAATCATTTGCTTCTACCATGGTCTTGGCCAGGTTCATTGCGGCAAAATAATCATAGGCTGTACCACTATATTCACCGGCAATTTTTTCCGCCTGCCTGGTTGCCGCTGCCATGTCATTTTGCTGCAGATTGAGCAGCAGGCGATCATAATCAGCAGAAGCCATTTCAGCCTGGGTTTGCTGATAATCACCCCAGCTGCGCCAGCCAAAAACCAGGGCTAACCCAAGGACAATGCCACCAATGATGGATTTACCATTTTCAGCCCACCATCGTTTGAGCACTTCAGCCTGTTCGTCATCTGATAGATGTGAATTAAACACAATACTTACCTCTTTATCCTATTTATTCTTGAGTGAATACCCGGGTCACCGCTACAACAAAGGCCGAATGCTATCACTCAAAGTCGATAATGACAGTTCTTTTTGCTCCTGCTCGTCCCTGAGTGACTTCAAACTGATTACACCTCGCTCCAGTTCATCTTCACCAAGAACCAATGCATATGCAGCACCGCTTTTATCCGCCTTTTTGAATTGTGATTTAAAACTGCCACCACCGCAGTTGACCAGTAACTTAATTTCGGGCGATGAGTTCCGCAATTTCTCAGCAATTACAAAGCCTTCATCAACTGCCTTGTCACCCATTAAAACCATGTAGATATGGGGTTGTCCCAGCCCCTGTCCTGCACCTTCATCTTCCAGGATAGCGACCAGGCGCTCGATACCCATGGCAAAACCAACGGCAGGCGTCGCACGACCACCCAACTGATCTACCAGTCCATCATATCGCCCACCTGCACAAACGGTACCCTGTGCTCCAAGGCGATCTGTAACCCATTCAAAAACCGTACGGGAATAATAATCCAGTCCTCGAACCAGTCTTGGGTTTATCACATAATCAATTCCGTTTTTCTCAAGACCACGGCAAATCCAGTCAAAATGTGACCTGGACTCCGCACCGAGTTCATCCAGTAATGCCGGTGCATTTTCAATCATACTCTGCATTTCCGGATTCTTTGAATCCAGCACCCTTAATGGATTGGTTTCCAGGCGTCTCAAGCTGTCTTCGTCCAGCTTGTCCCGGTGGACGTTTAAATAAGCAACCAGTTTATCCCGGTAGGTAACACGTTCTTCGGATGTACCCAGGGTATTGATCTGCAACTGCAGCCCGGTCAATCCTATGGCTTTCCAGATTCGCGCGGTAATCAGTAAAACCTCGAGATCAATATCCGGCCCCGCCATGCCAAATGTCTCAACACCAATCTGGTGAAACTGGCGATAACGCCCTTTCTGCGGACGTTCATGACGAAACATGGCACCCTGGTACCACAAACGCTGCACCTGGTTATACAGCAAGCCATTTTCTATACCTGCACGAACACAGCCCGCCGTTCCTTCCGGCCTCAGGGTCAGGCTGTCTCCATTACGGTCATCAAAAGTGTACATTTCCTTTTCAACGATATCGGTTACTTCACCAATAGAGCGTTTAAAAAGATCAGTACTTTCTACAATTGGCATCCTGATTTCCTGGTATGCGTAAGTATTCAGTACTGACCGGACCTGTTGTTCCAGAAACTGCCACAACGGTGTTTGTTCGGGAAGAATGTCCTTCATTCCCCTTACCGCCTGGATATTTTTTGCCATTTTTCACATCCCGAAAAACTATTAAAGCCCCGCACTGATAATTCAGTGCGAGGCTTTATGAAATGGGTTCTGATTTATCTGATCCTTTCGGCCAGATCCTGTTCAGCTGGTCATTACGTTACAGTGATGATGGGTCCAGGCTGAACCTCGCTACATTTGCCTTATTATACCTTTGTAAATCAAAAGGCTCACCATTTATTGTCAGGGTTACCCCACTGACATTGCCCAGAAGCATTTTATAAGGCGCTTTGCCCGCAAGCTTTTTGACCATACCCGGTTTAGCCTCGGCAATATATTTGAAGGTACCTGATGCATCACGAATGTCGACCCAGCAAGCTTCAGAAAAAGTGAGGACAATATCTTGTTCAGATGCGATCACCTGGGACGGTGCTTCGACAGTTGCAACCGTGTTTTCTTCAACCATCGCTACTTCTAACGGCTCACCGACTTCAGCACCAGTTTCGACAGCCGGCGTTTCCGGGCGGGATCCCGGCACAGGTTCCGCTTGCACCGGCAAAACCTTGGTTACCTCTCTGGAGACTTCAACGGATGGCTTCATGGGAAGCTTTATGTTTTTGGCGGAATTCTGAACCGGAATCAGCGCTGAGGCTGTCAATGAGTTGTCCGCCACCGGGTCTGTTTGCTGAAAATCTCCGCTGATTAGTGCAGCCGGTAGTGAAACCAAGCCTTTTTGCCAGGCAAAGAACAGTGCAACTGCAGCTACCAGCATAAACAGGGTAAAAAAACTGAATGAACTGTGTCTTGCATGAGTTGATGGCTTGAAAATTTCACCGGCCCCACCGCCAACCTTGGGTAACTCAGTCCGGGTTTCCTCTGCTGGCAGGTAATTATTGAGCGCCTGAATTATGGCCTCCGGCGGCAAGCCGACATGGCGCGCATAGTTTCTCAGGTAACCAACAACAAATACCCTGGCAGGTAACTGCTCATAATCATCCGCTTCCAGCGCAACAATCATTTCATGACTCAGGTGTAACTGGGCAGCCACCAGGTCGAGATCAAGCTGCTTGGCCTGGCGCGCAGCCTTTAGTCTTGCCCCGGGACCTTTGGGTTTGGGTAATTCCGCAATTACTGAATCGGTATCCTGTAAAGGTAGTGCACTCATTTTTACTTATCCGCCATTAACAACTGCGCTTCTTCGCTATCCGGAAATTTAACACGAAGTAGCAATCTATAACTGTCGAGCCGGTCATTGTCACCGAGCACTTTTTCAGTTTGTATCCCCCACCAGAGTGTTTTTGAGTCATGCTCTCCAACTTCGAGATAGCGTTGCAGGTAGGCTCTGGCCGACAGATATTTTTCCTGCAAAACACTCACTTCAATCATATTATAGAGTGCAATTCTGAATTTTCCATTAATTTGCAATGCCTTACGGAAATATTCTTGTGCAAGTTCTAAATTATTCATCCTAAGTGCACAGATTCCAATGTTGGTCATCGGAATCCATTTATCACGATAAAGCGGGTGACTGATAGTTTTTTTGAAGTGAATCATTGACTTATCAAGGTTTTTTAATTCACATTGAAAGCCTCCGTAGGCATTGTTGATATACGGATCATTCGGGGCAATTGACAATGCCTCCCTGAATTGCACGTCAGCCTTGGTCGGCTGCCCCAGGCGCTGGTAGAGCAGACCCAGAATATTATGCGCATTGGGATTTGAGGGGTCTTTTTCGACAGCTTTTTCGGCATTTATCAATGCAGTATTAACATCGCCTTCCCGCAGATAAGCATATGCCAACTGGATAAAAAGATTTGCCGGGCTCTCATCATATTTACCTGCTTCCAGGTTGATTTCCCGGTTGCCACTCTCACTGGAATAATCAGGATTGGAAGCGCAGCCTCCCACTAACAAAGCCAACATTGCACCAATGATTAGATTTTTCTTTTTCAACGGTTCAGCCCTCTTAGCTGACGACGACTACGGTCCTTAACTTTACCAACCAACTGTCCACAGGCTGCATCAATATCCTCACCCCGGGTTTTGCGCGTCACGACAACCAGGCCTGAACGGACCAGTCTTTCCCGGAACTTATCGATACGCTCCCGGGGAGAAGCCTTGTAGCCGGTTCCCGGAAATGGATTAAACGGTATCAGATTGATTTTCGAAGGGACACCTTCGAGTAATCGCATTAATTCACGTGCATGCTTGTCAGTATCGTTAATACCGTCAAGCATGACATATTCCCAGGTAATCTTGCGACGTTTTTCACCGCGCAGGTAGGCCTTGCAGGCTGGCAACAACTCTTCCAGAGGATACTTCTGGTTAATGGGAACCAGCTGGTTACGTAATTCATTATTGGGAGCATGCAGGGAGACAGCCAGAGAGACATTGCTCACCTCCCGCAATTTATTGAGTGCCGGCACAATACCGGAAGTACTCAAGGTAACCCGGTGACGTGAAAGCATGTAGCACATGTCATCCTGCATCAGGTTCATTGCCGCGACAACAGCATCGAAGTTTGCCAATGGCTCACCCATACCCATCATGACGACATTGCTTAACGGCTGTTGCATTTCGTGGGTGACCCGCCAGAGCTGGCCAATGATCTCAGCCGTTGTCAGGTTACGATTGAACCCCTGCTGGGCAGTAGAACAAAATGAACAATCCAGCGCACAACCGACCTGTGACGAAACACATAAAGTGGCCCGCTCACCCTCGGGGATAAACACTGTTTCGATGCGTTGGCCATCAGGCAGTTCAAGCAGCCATTTCATGGTGCCATCCAGGGCCGGCTGTTCAAAGATAATTTCAGGAATTTCTATATAAGCAGATTCTTGCAACTGTGAACGGAGTTTTTTGGACACATCCGTCATGGCATCAAAATCAGTGACTCCATGCTTATGGATCCATTTCATGACATTGCGGCCGTTGAATGCCTTGTGCCCCAGCGACTCGACAAAGGTCTCAAACCCTTTACGGTCAAGGTCCATTAAATTGATTTTATCGCTCACTGCCAACGTCAAACCCTGATATAAGGTAGTTTTTATAGGTAAATCAAGTTTTTACCCTATAAATTAAAGTACGAGTTTAGGCTTTTTGTGCTACAGAAACAACACAACCCTGCACTTAGGCCCGATCACACAGTCAGGTCTGCCTCTTGACTTCAATGACCTCTGGCAACTGGGATATTTTTTCCATAACCCGGCTTAACTGCTGAATGTTCTGAATCTCGACGGTAAAGCGCATGCTTGCCCGGTCTTTTTTACGATCAGAATGTGTTTTTACCCCAACAACATCCACATCCTCGTTGGCCAGCACCGAGGAAATATCCCTGAGCAGGCCTTTTCTATCCATCGCATAAACCCGGATATCTACCGGGTAAGCGCCACTATCTGCCTCGGGATCCTGTGCCCAGACGACGTTAATCAGGCGCTCCATGCCGCTCTCATCTATACGCTCGATCATCGGACAATCACGCCGATGAATGGTTATTCCACGTCCCCGGGTGATATAGCCAACTATCGGGTCGTAGGGAACCGGTTTACAGCACTTGGCCATGCTGGTCAGGAGATCACCAACACCTTCGACAATGACATCATTGGAAGCCGACGATTTTTTATGTGCCCGGGATCTTTTGCGGGTGGGCGCATGTGGTGGCAGGTTCAGCGGCAACTCGGCCTGGCGTCGATGCGCACTTGCCGCCACCTGTATTGGAGAAACATCGCCCCGCCCAATAGCTGCAAGCAGATCATCGCTGTTGTTCTGGTTGAAGCGTTCGGCGATCTTGTCGAGGTCCGGCGCCTGTAAACCGAGACGGTGAATTTCCCGGTCCAGGCTGGAACGGCCAATTTTAATGTGCTCTTCGAAGTCCTGATGCTTGAACCATTGCCTGATGCGGTTTCTTGCCCTGGATGTTTTGCAGTATCCGAGGTGCAAATTTAACCAGTCGCGACTCGGGCCACCCTGTTTTATCGTCAGAATTTCAACCGTGTAACCGCTTTGCAGCTTAGTGTTGAGCGTCACGATATGTCCATCGACCTTGGCGCCACGGCAACGATGACCGACATCAGTATGAATGGCATAGGCAAAATCAATCGGTGTTGAACCGAGCGGTAATTCGATGACATTACCCTGGGGTGTCAAGACATAGATCTGGGTGGACTCGAATTCATCCTGCATCTCGCCGACAAAATCGGCTTCACCGTTGCCCTCTTCCTTCAGCTCAAGCCATTGTCGCATCCATTCAATACGTTTCTCGAGTTCTTCATCCTGGCCGCGATTTTCCTTGTAGCGCCAGTGTGCAGCCACGCCGCGTTCTGCATGGTCATGCATATCATAGGTTCTGACCTGGATTTCCAGTGGCTTGCCTTCCGAATCGATCACCGCAGTATGCAGCGACTGGTAATGGTTGGCTTTTGGAGTCGCGATATAATCATCAAACTCGCCCGGTATATGTTTCCAGATGCCGTGCACAATACCCAGCACCTCGTAGCACTGCGCCACAGTATCAACCATCACCCGGACAGCCAGTACATCAAAGATTTGTTCAAAGTCCACGCCCTTGCGCTGCATTTTTTTCCAGATGCTGTAAATATGCTTGGGACGGCCTGATATATCAGCCTGGATGTCGTGCTCGGCAAATTTCTCATGCAACAGGCTGATAACATCGTGAATATACTTTTCCCGATCATGGCGCCGGCCTTTGAGTTGCTTGGCCAGCTTCATGTAATTGTCAGGTTCCAGGTAACGCAGTGCCAGGTCTTCCAGCTCCCACTTGAGCTGCCAGACACCAAGCCGGTTAGCCAACGGAGCATAGATATCCCGGGTTTCCAGTGCCACGCGGCGCCTGGTCGCCTCATCACAGTACTTTAAAGTCCTGGCGATGTGCACGCGTTCAGCCAGTACAACCAGAACGACACGCACATCACTGGCGATCCCCAGCAGCATACGGCGCAGGTTTTCGATGTGCTGCTCCTCGGTGATCGAGGCTGCACTGCCCGATGCCACCATGCCGATACGTGCCATGTTTTTCAGCATCTGCAACAGGTATGCACCAAACATACCCTCGATGCGTCTTTCATCGTAGCCGATACTGCCTACGGCATCATGCAACAGGGCCGCAGCCATGCTTTCAACATCCAGTTTCAGCTTGTTGAGGATATCGGCGACATGCAGGACATAGAGAATTGTCAATTCACCGGATGGCTTGGTAGCGTCCTTGTAAAGGTGCAGCGCTTCCATGCAGGCTGCACGCAGGTAATCCATTTCATCGTCATCGCGTTCCACTGCGATAGAGTCGAGCCAGGCTTCAATGTCGGAAGCATCCAGCTTGTTTTCCCTGGGAAGGACTGAAGTGACTGAAACCATCTAGTCGAGTACGTGACTTACCAGTCCATCGGCCAGCTTGGGCTCAAACCAGGTTGATTTTGGCGGCATCACCTCACCGGCATCAGCTACCGCCATGAGTGCCACCATCGTGGTTGGGAACAAGGCAAAGGCAACAGCCCAGTCACCTGAATTGACCCGCTTTTCCAATTCCCCCAGGCCACGGATACCACCAACAAAATCAATTCTGTTATCACGTCTCGGGTCACTGATACCCAGAATCGGGTCAATCAGGTTATCTGCCAGCAGGCTGACATCGAGGCGGGCAACAGGATCAGCCGGTACCTCGTCTTTCAAGGTCAACTTGTACCATTGGTTAGGCAAATACATACCAAACTCAGCCTCCCTGGTGGGTTTAACAGGCTGATCAGAAGTCTCAATTTCAAAACGCTCGGCAACCTTGTCCAGGAAAGCCTGCTCACTCATTCCATGCAGGTCTTTGACAACACGGTTGTAATCCAGGATCTGCATCTGGTCATGCGGAAAAATCACGCTGAGGAAATAATTGTATGATTCGTTGCCAGTGTGAGACGGGTTAGCTGCTTTCTGGCTGTTGCCGACACGTGAGCCGGCCGCTGAGCGATGATGGCCATCAGCAACATAAATAGCATCCATGGCGTCAAATGCTTCAGTCAGAGCGGCGACTTTCCCGGCATCAGACAACACCCAGATTTCATGACGCACACCATCGTTGGCAGTAACATCAACATCAGCTGCCTGCTGGCTGGTTGCCGCAAGAATATCGTCCACTACCTGGTTGGCCTTGTAGACCAGGAATACCGGCCCGGTTTGCGCATTTAAAGCTTCAACCTGGCGGACTCTGTCATCTTCTTTAACCGGGCGGGTAAATTCATGCTTTTTAATACGATCCGCATCATAGGCCTCGACAGATGCTGCCGCCACCAGGCCTGTCTGTACATGCGAGCCCATCGTCAGCCGATAAACGTAATAACTGTCTTGTGGATCACGCACCAGCACGCCTTCATTAATCATGTGCTGCAGGTTTTCAGCCGCCTTGGCATAGACCTCACCGGAATAGGGATCGGTGTCTTCCGGCAGATCCACTTCCGGACGGGAAATATGTAAAAAGCTCCATGGCCGGCCTTCAACCATCTCGCGTGCTTCGGCCGCATTCATTACATCGTAGGGTGGCGCAACAACATCGTCTGCTCGCCCCTCGGCTGGTCGCAGTCCAGTAAAAGGTTTTACTAAAGGCATAATATTTCCCCGCTAAAAAATTGATGGCGAATTGTTTCAGATAGACGCCCCGATTCCAAGGGCCTATCCCACAAACTGTCATTTTCAGCTGAAACGTATACTGAAAATCACGCCACCCAGGGAACTTTTACCGACCTCCAGTTGCGCGTCATAAAGAGAGACAATTTCGTTAACAATACCCAGGCCAATACCCTGCCCCGACTGCTTCTGGTCAGCACGCATACCACGCTGCAGTAAAAGTTGGCGATCCTGCTCGGCAATCCCCGGACCATCATCCTCAACACGGATAACCAGCTTAGGCACCATATCGGCTGAAATCACGATATGCCTGTTGCCATATTTGTAAGCATTATCCAGCAGGTTCCCCAGGAGCTCCATCAAGTCGGCCTGGTCACCCTGGAAAACGCTTTCTTTACTGATCAGCACTTCAGTTTTTACCTGTTTTTCCTGGTAAACCTTATCCAGGCCACGCACAATTTTTTCTACTACCGGCCTGAGTTCAATAGCCTGGGCCAGCGTTGTCTTACCCATGACTGAGGCGCGCTGCAGGTAATATTGAACCAGCGCATCAATATGCGGAAGCTGCTCATCCAGTGATGCATGCAACTCATCAACACCGTCTTTTTCCCTGGCTGCCTGCAACAGGGCTAAAGGTGTTTTCAAACTATGAGCCAGATCGCCAAGACTGTTGCGGTAGCGTTGCTGATTTGCTGCTGCATGCGCGATCAGCGAATTAAGGTTATCCGTCAGGCCTCGCAGCTCCTCGGGATATTTACCACGAAGTTTGTCGAGCTGACCAGACTCGACTCGTTTAATATCCTCAGCCGCCTGTTTCAGTGGACTTAAACCCCAGCGTAATACAGCAATCTGCACAAGCAACAACAATAGGGCACTGCCTCCAAGCCAGTTCAACAGGCTTTTTCTGAAACGCTGCATATCCTGCCTGAATCCGTCCAGGCTGGTGGCAATACTGATGGTGTAATCCCAGGCCTCGCCGCTAAGGTCATCCCAGGCAATACCGAAATTAAGAATTAACAAATGGTCCGTTTGTCGATATACCGCCTGCCCCGCAGCCGTAGGCTGATGCAACTGCAACTGTTGACCCAGAATTGATGCCGACAGCCAATGATATTCAGCCTGATGTGCCCTGACCTCGGCATAGAGTCCTGAATCGGTCTGATTCAGGCGAGGATCTGGTACCAGTTCGGCCAGCTTTATCAGTCCCTTGTCATCTTCTTTTGCAGCTGAAAGCAAAGTATACACATGCCCCAGCAACTGGGTTTGCAATGAAGCCACAGCCCGTTTTTCATACAGGGTATGCAAGGCAAAACCCGCAATACTCAGAAAGGCCGCCAACACCACAACAGCAGCCAGAATCAGTCTATGGCTTAAGGAATACTTCAATCCGAAACCTGCCCGGCAGAATCCTCAGGAGTCAGCGTAAAACGATACCCCCTGCCACGTACTGTTTCGATTAGTTTAAGCTTGTTTTGTGGATCTATTTTCTTGCGTAACCGCCCGATAAAAACTTCCAGTACATTACTGTCACGATCAAAATCCTGATCGTAAATATGTTCAGTCAGTTCCGTCTTGGATATCACCTTACCGGCATTAATCATCAGGTATTCGATTACACGGTATTCATAGCTGGTCAGATCCACCGGTTGTGCATGCACCTGTAAATCCTGGCGTGCAGTATCCAGTCTGACCTCACCATATTGCAGGATAGAAGTTGCGTGACCAGCCGAACGCCTTAACAAGGCATTCACCCGCGCAAAAAGTTCTTCTATATGAAAAGGTTTGACCAGGTAATCATCAGCACCTGCTTCCAGGCCATCAACTTTGTCCTGCCAGTTAGATCTGGCGGTAAGAATGAGTATTGGAAAACTACGCTGCCTGTCACGCAGCTTCCTGATGACATCAATACCGGAAAGTCCCGGCAGGCCCAGGTCAATAATGGCCAGATCCATTGGATATTCAGAACCCAGGAACAGACCTGCATTACCATCTGCTGCAGCATCCACCGTATAGCCCTTCTGCTGCAAACGCTGTTTCAGTTGCTCGCGTAACTTCTGTTCATCTTCAACAACCAGTAAACGCATAATGTCACCGTCTAGGTGGCCTGACGTACTCTCCGGTCTGTTGATCAACGTTCAATCGCCTGACTCGTCCATCATCAGTGAGAATCCTGATTTTATGGGTACCTTTACCATTCCTTTTATCGGTTTCGGCTGAAATCACACGTCCCTTGTACTGGTCCTTTGCGCGCGTAACGGCATTATCGAGGGTTATCTCGTAAACGGATTCATAGCGATCCATACCTCTGTGGTTGCCTGCTGTGACCGTTTGATTGGACATAACAGCGGCAATCAGCAGCAAAAAAGACAACCTGGAAAAGCTCATGATATTACCTGTATAGCTTCAATTCAGAATTTAACGGGCTTAACTGAAACATTCACCTCGATGAATTTACCTGGATCCCGTGACATGCGGGTCCAGTAGCTTTGTCCGCGATAATGGTATTTGACATTATAGCCAACCCGTTCTGTTGTCTCCCGATAATTATCAACCGTTTCAAAACGCTTTTCTGTTGTTACGAAACTCGCCGGGGCGGAATATTTCCAACGATAATCATTACCTATCGAGCCACCCAGCAGCATACCGGCAACTGTCACATCCTTGCCTTTCCCACTTCCGAACTGGTTACCAGCAGAAGCAGTGATACTGATAGCGATTGCCGCTATAGTGGCCAGAACTTTATATTCCATACTCGTATCTCCTTGTCAGCATAGATGCAGGACTTCTGTGCTTCTATTGGAGATATTAGGCGGAGTTAGCTGAACCTAACCTGAATGTGGCATTAGAACTTTAGCTCACCACAAAGAATATTAATTTTTTAAAGCTTAATCTTTTTCGTCGATCCAGGCCTGTTGAATCGCTTCCAGTATTTTTTCACCGGAATGATCCGGATCATCGTCAAAATCCGGTAATGCCATTACCCAGTTACGTAGATCCACGAAATTAACTGTCATCGGATCCACATCCGGATGTGTTTCATCAAGTTCGATCGCGATATCTAAAACATCAACCCATTTTAAAGACATGTTTTTTCCTCTTTATCCCTGGATTCCCTGCTTCGCGGGAATGTCAGCTATCGGTGACAAATATATCTTAAATTCCTGAAAAAATTATTGAGGGGAATATATTTTCGTCAGAACAAGGCAACGTGTTGCTCAAAACGCGGAGTTTGCAAAGGGCAAATGAGCATTTTGAAGCAATACGTTAACGCAGTTATGGCGAAAGTAGATCACCTCAGTGGTTTTCGGAGACCATGTTGATATTATACTTTGGTATCTCGACAACCAGATCCTCTTCACCCACCTGCGCCTGGCAACTTAAACGTGACTCGGGTTCAAGCCCCCATGCCTTGTCCAGCAGGTCTTCTTCATCTTCGGTCGCCTCGTCCAGAGAATTAAAACCTTCACGGACAATAACGTGGCAGGTAGTACAGGCACAGGATTTTTCGCAGGCATGTTCTATTTCAATATCATTCTGCAAGGCGGCATCACAGATAGTAATTCCCGGCTCGACTTCAATAACAATTCCTTCCGGACAAATTTCTTCATGTGGCAAAAATATAATCTGAGGCATAACTGCTAACCTTATTTAAATTCATCGACGTTACGGCCTGCCATGGCCTGTTGAATACTGCTGTTCATCCGGCGTTCAACATAAAATTCACTTTCTTTTTCAATTGCCTTGACAGCCTTCTTGATTGCATCTGCATCATCTCCTTGCGCCTGCTCAACCAGGTTTTGCAGGGCAGATTCCAACTGCTGCTTTTCTTCAGCATTTAGCAGCCTGTCAGCATCAGCGGCCATGGCGGCAGTCAGCGCTTCAATAACACGTTGCGCCTCCACCTGCTCTTCGCGTAGCTGACGTAAACTTACGTCTTCCTGCGCATATTCAATGGAAGCTTTCAACATGCCAGTTACTTCCTCATCACTCAGACCATGAGATGGCCTGACATTGACCTGCGCCTTGACTCCAGAGCTCAATTCCTCAGCTGACACGTTCAGCAAGCCGTCGGCATCAATGGTAAATGCCACCCTGATTCTGGCAGCACCAGCCACCATGGGTGGAATGCCATGCAATTCAAAACGCGCGAGCGAACGACAGTCATCAACCAGCTCGCGCTCACCCTGTAAAACATGCACCGCCATCGCAGACTGACCATCTTTAAAGGTGGTGAACTCCTGGGCACGGGCAACCGGAATGGTGGTGTTACGCGGAATGATCTTCTCAACCAGGCCGCCCATGGTTTCTATGCCGAGCGACAATGGATTAACATCAAGCAACAACATGTCATCATCACTTTTGTTGCCGGCCAGTACATTAGCCTGGATAGCCGCACCAATAGCAACAACCCTGTCAGGATCTATATCGATCAACGGTTCAGTTTCAAATAAATCACCGACCAGCTCTCTGACACGCGGTACACGGGTTGAACCACCCACCATAACCACATCTTTAACTTCTTCCTTGCTGATTCCCGCATCACGTAATGCCCGACGGCAGGCCACAATAGTCTTCTTGATTAAAGGATCAATCAGCTGATTAAAAGTTTCGCGAGTCAGCTGGCCTGTCCATAATGCATGCCCGGGAACTTCAAGGTTGATATCGACAACCTCATCATCCGAGAGCTGCTGCTTGAGATCACAGGCCACATCAAGTAACTGGCGCATGGCGGAATGGCCTGCATCATCTGCTATGCCAGCCTGTTGCATCAACCATTCTGCAACCACGCGATCAAAATCATCACCGCCCAGGGCTGAATCGCCACCCGTGGACATCACTTCAAATACACCCTTATTGAGACGCAATATGGATATATCAAAAGTACCGCCACCCAGGTCATATACGGCATGTACGCCGTCAGCGCCGTTATCAAGACCATAAGATACAGCTGCTGCAGTGGGTTCGTTAAGCAACCGGAAAACGTTCAGCCCGGCAATCCTGGCCGCGTCCTTGGTAGCCTGACGCTGGGCGTCATCAAAATAAGCCGGCACAGTAATAACCACACCATCGAGCTCTCCACCCAATGTATCCTGGGCACGTGCCGCCAGGCTTTTGAGGATTTCCGCTGAAACCTCAACTGCAGTCACATCACCAGCAACAGTACGAATCCGGGGCACAGATGAATCCTTCTGGATGAATTCATAGGGCAACTGCGAACCGAGTGATTTAACATCTGAGACTTCACGTCCAATCAGACGTTTAACAGAAACAATCGTGTTCAGCGGGTCTTTCTGTGCCGCTTCTTTCGCAGCGTAACCGACTATCGGTCCATCTTTTTGATAGCGTACAACTGAAGGCAGGAGATGCCGTCCGTCCGCATCAGGTAAAGTGCCAGGGTGACCACTTCGGACACTGGCAATCAGGGAGTTTGTCGTACCCAGATCAATACCCGCCGCCAGTTTATGTTCATGTGGAGCGGTTGATTCACCGGGTTCTGCAATTTGGAGCAATGCCATGATAAATTCTGCCTAAATAAGATCTTCCAGCTCTGCCTCAAGCGCTTCTGCTTCAGTATGAAGTTTGTTCAGAAACTGCATTTTATAGACACAATCCTGCGCCTCGTCCAAATCTGCTTCGCTTGAGGATTCAAGCAGGATAGCAAGCTGTGCAACCTGTACATTGATCGCTTTACTGATGGTATCAAGTAATTCACCGATCGAATCCATCGGCTCATCTGTTTCGCGAATTTCAGACAGCGTTTCCCGCAACTCCATCTGCTGCATGAGAAAACTGCTATCAGATGTTGTCAGGTTTTCACCATCAGCCTTACGTCCATTTAATACCAGAATGTATTGCGCTCTTTTTAACGGGTCTTTCAATGTTGCAAAGCCCTCGTTCACCAACGTAGCGCTTTGCATGGCCACACGCTGTTCCTGCTCGCTTGCATTGGCATATCGATCAGGGTGCACAACTTTCTGCAAATCACGATAGCGCAAGGCCAGTTCATCCAGGTCAATCCGAAAATCGGCAGGCAGACCAAAAAGTTCAAAATAATTCTGGGAAAAATCAAGCATAGGTAATGTTATACAGGATGAAAAAAGGCCGTTATCAAATGATAACAGCCTTGGAACTATAAAGTAGAAACATCAGACAGTGAAGCTCTCACCACAACCACATTCGTTTTTGACGTTTGGATTGTTAAAGATGAAACCTTCATTCAAACCTTCTTTACCATAATCAAGTTCAGTGCCGTCAAGGTAGACTAGACTTTTCTGATCGATGATGACCTTTACACCACGATCTTCAAATACGACATCGTCTTCTTCGACCTCATCGACAAACTCAAGTACGTAAGCCAGTCCAGAACAACCCGAGGTCTTTACCCCAAGGCGGACACCCTCACCTTTGCCCCTGCTTTCCAGGAAGTGAAGAAACCCTGTTGGCAGCAGCTTCACTTAACGTAATAGCCATCTGCGGTCCTGCTCAATCTTCGTTTTTGCTCTGGTAATCCTTGATTGCTGCCTTGATCGCATCTTCTGCCAAAACCGAACAATGAACCTTCACCGGCGGCAAGCCAGCTCTTCGGCAATTTGCGAATTCTTGATTTCCATCGCCTCATCCAGAGTTTTACCTTTCACCCATTCGGTCAGCAGGGAACTGGAAGCAATTGCAGAACCACAACCATAGGTCTTGAATTTAGCCTGCTGGATTACGCCATCATTACCAACTTCAATCTGCAGACGCATTACATCGCCACAAGCCGGAGCACCAACCATACCGGTGCCTACATGAGAACTCTTGATCATCCAGCTTGCCTACATTGCGTGGATTTTCATAATGATCGATAACTTTTTCACTGTATGACATGATGATTACCTCGTTACCTTAAATTTTAGTGCGCGGCCCATTCGATCGATTTCAGATCGATGCCATCTTTATACATATCCCAGAGTGGCGACAAGTCCCTGAGTCTTTCCACCTGTTCTTTAACTTTTGACAACACATAATCAACTTCCTCTTCAGTTGAAAAACGACCAAAAGTAAACCGGATTGAACTGTGTGCCAACTCATCTTCACGTCCCAGGGCGCGTAATACGTAACTGGGTTCCAGGCTGGAGGAAGTACAGGCACTATCCTGAAGAGACAGCCATATCATTCAACGCCATCATCAGGCTTTCACCTTCAACAAAGTTGAAACTGATATTCATATTGCCCGCTATACGCTGTTCGAGATCACCATTGAGATAAACCTCTTCCATGTCTTTTAAGCCATCCCACAGTTTGTTACGCAAACGCAGCAATTTTTCGTTATCTTTCTGCATTTCTTCCCTGGCCAAGCCGGAAAGCTTCACCCATGCCAACAATCTGGTGGGTTGCCAGTGTGCCGGAACGCATCCCGCGCTCATGACCACCGCCGTGCATCTGGGCTTCCAGACGGATACGAGGCTTGCGGCGAACATACAATGCACCTATGCCTTTGGGACCGTAGATTTTGTGCGCTGAGAAACTCATTAAATCGACTTTCATGTTTTCCAGGTCGATTGGCACCTTGCCGGCACTTTGGGCAGCGTCCACATGAAAAATAATCTTGTTTTCACGACAGATTTCACCAATTGCAGCAATATCCTGGATAACACCGATTTCATTATTAACGTGCATTATCGGAGGCAATGATGGTGTCTTCGCGGATCGCTGCCTTGAATTTTTCCAGATCCAGAAGCCCGTTAGGCTCGGGATCCATGTAGGTCACTTCAAAACCTTCACGCTCAAGCTGGCTGCAGGTATCGAGAACCGCCTTGTGTTCGGTCTTCAGTGTAATAATATGCTTGCCTTTCTTATGATAGAAATGTGCAGCACCTTTAATTGCCAGGTTGTTGGATTCTGTAGCACCGGAAGTAAATACAATTTCCTTGGGATTGGCATTGATCAGCTCCGCAACATCGGACCTTGCCCGGTCCACCAGTTTTTCAGCCTGCCAGCCAAATTCATGCGAGCGCGAAGCCGGATTACCGAAAGTGCCTTCCAGCGTCAAGCAGTCACACATTTTTTCAGCAACACGGGGGTCAACAGGCGTGGTTGCAGAATAATCAAGATAGATTGGTAATTTCATTGTTCAATGTTTCCTCAATAAATCAGCTACTGAGATTTGTGCCCGCCGCTAGCGAGTCCGACAAACGGGTTGAGACATTGCCAAGCTGCACTTTGCGCTGCTCGGCACTGACAGCACGCTCATCGGCACCTTTTCGGTCAACAAGGTCCTGAAGCGTAATATCACTTAAATAATCGTAAATACGGTCACTCAGAGACCGCCATAAATCATGAGTCAGACAACGCTCGTTATTATGACAGTTCCCAGCCCCACCGCAGCGTGTCGCGTCAACTTTTTCATCGACTGCTGTGATCACCTCAGCGATGTGTACATCTGCCGCCGTTCCTGCGAGACTGTAACCGCCTCCTGGTCCGCGCACACTGGTAACCAGTTGCTGCTTGCGCAGACGGGAAAAAAGCTGCTCCAGGTACGATAGTGAGATACCCTGCCTGTCAGCAATATCTGCCAAGGTCACAGGACCTTTATCATTGTGCAATGCCAGGTCCAGCATTGCAGTCACTGCGTAGCGACCTTTAGTCGTTAATTTCACGTTGACACTCCTATTTCGAGGCCCAGCTCATTGAATACGGAGCAAGCATAGCTAATCCTGAGTAATTTAGTCAAGTATTATTATCAGAATATTAGCATATGGTTTGTAATGGATTATCTATCAGGATTGCCCTTGAGTTTCAACATCTCTTCTGCAGTGGACAGAATTTCACAGGAACCCAGTTCCGGAATGTCATCACTGTCAGCATCAATACCCATTTCCTGCATTTTTTCACACATCATTTTCATTTTCTTATCAATGACATGCATGTGATCGAGCATGCAGTTGATCGCGTGCGCTACCGGGTCCGGCGCATCACTGGTCGCCCCATAAGCATCAAAGCCCATTTTCTTGGCCATCTGCTCACGGTGGTCAGCCCCTGTTACCGTTGCTTTCTGCTCCACCAGCCTGCCTGGCACACCGACAACCGTGGAGTTTGCCGGAACCGACTTCAAAACCACCGCATTTGAGCCAATTCGGCTACCGTCACCAATCTCAATGGGACCGAGTACTTTTGCGCCTGCACCTACGACAACATTATTGCCCAGCGTCGGGTGACGCTTACCCTTGTCCCAGCTGGTTCCACCCAGGGTCACGCCATGATAAAGAGTGCAATCGTCACTGATGATGGCTGTCTCGCCAATAACCACGCCCATACCGTGATCGATAAAAAAGCGTCTGCCTATTTGCGCACCTGGATGGATTTCAATACCGGTAAACCAGCGCGCAATATTGGATAATATGCGTGCCAGCCAGAAAAGCTTCTGATTCCACAGCCAATGTGATACCCGGTGAATCAGAACAGCCTGAATTCCGGGATAAGCCGTGAGCACTTCAAACGAGTTTCGGGCAGCAGGATCCCGATCAAACACGCTTTGTATGTCTTCTTTAATACGCGAAAACAAGATAAATATCCCCGGTTAGCAGACCTGTCTATAAATATAGGGCGCGTATTTTAACAATTCCCATAGAGTTTACTAGGTCTTTTTTAACTATTGCTTTTCCGGAGGCGTTTTTCGCATGCTTTTTCGACCTTGAGCAGCACTCAGTATGCCCCTGAGGATATTCATTTCATCTTCACTGGGTTGTGAACGGAAGAAAAACCGCTTCAATCGGCGCATCAACTTGTCCGATTGCCGGCTGTCAAGAAAATCAATATCCAGCAGGGCCTGTTCGAGATGTTCAAAAAATTCTGCATTTGTTTCGAACTCAGTGGCGGCAAAACAGCCTGCTCCCTGCCAGCCCCAGATTCGCCAAGCGAAGACTTGAGGATTTCATAGGCCAAAACCTGCACAGCCATGGCAACGTTCAGCGAATTATATTCAGGATTCGAGGGAATATGAACCAGGTACTGACACAAATCGAGTTCCTCGTTCGTTAACCCGGTTCGTTCCCGCCCCATTACCAGGGCAACTTTACCCTTTTTACTGGCATCAACCAGCAAATGACCACATTCCCCGGGGTCATATACAGGCCAGTCCACAGCACGCTCCCTGGCACTGGTACCAACCACCAGATGGCAATCGGCAACAGCTTCTGCAAGCGACTGGGTAACAACAGCCTGTTCCAGTATATCAACCGCACCGGATGAACGCGCAATGGCCTCCTCGCTGGGAAACACCTTGGGTTTCACCAGGTACAGCTCGGAAAGACACATATTCTTCATCACCCGGGCCGCTGCACCAATGTTGCCCGGATGCGATGTATTGACCATCACGATGCGGATGTTTGGATTTGTTTGGTAAAGATTTTCCGTCACGACATTTTCACCACAAAGAACTCAAAGTTCACAAAGAATTATTTATTGTAACAAGAGTGAGTACCGGATTCCCGCTCTCAGCCATGAATTAAGTCGTTGAGTCGTTAAAATAATTATGTCTTTGGGACCTTCGTGTACTTCTTGGTTAAAGCTTCCTAATTATCAAGGCTTACTGTATTCTTGCGCGCCATGAAACCAACGACCAACATCGCCGTGCGCGCAGCCCGGCAGGCAGGCAGTATTCTGCTGCGATATTTCGACCATGTCGATTCCCTCAAGGTGACCCAGAAGAGCCGAAATGATTTTGTTTCCGAGGTCGACAGGGCTGCTGAAGAGGCCATTATCAGCGTCATTCGCCAATCTTACCCTGACCATGCAATTCTGGCCGAGGAAACAGGAGCGCATGAGGGTAATGACTTCCAGTGGGTGATTGACCCGCTCGACGGCACAACCAACTACCTGCATGGACTTGCGCAGTTTGGCATTTCCATCGCATTGAAACACCGTGGCGTTCTGGAAAGTGCCGTGGTTTATGACCCGATTACCAATGAACTCTACACTGCCGACAAAGGTAATGGTGCATATCTCAATGACCGTCGCTTACGCATCAATAACCACAGAACACTGACTGGCGCCTTAATTGGCACTGGCATCCCCTTCCGCGACCAGCGCTTCGTGGATAATTATCTTGGCATGTTAAAAGACATGATCAAGGATACTGCCGGCATCCGCCGGCCCGGATCTGCTGCGCTGGACTTTGCTTACGTCGCTGCAGGCAGAACCGATGGATTCTGGGAACTTGGCCTCTCGCAATGGGATTTTGCTGCCGGCGCCTTACTGGTCAAGGAAGCTGGTGGTACCGTCAGCGATCTCAGTGGCGGTGAAAAATACCTGGAAACAGGCAACGTGATCGCCTCCAATGTCCATTTGCACCAGGAAATGCTCAAACTGATCAAACCTCACCTGGACAATAATCTCAAAGCCTAGGGATTTCACTGATAGCCCCATTTGTCTGACCCGCGTTAAAGTCAGAATCGCCTATCTAAATAATAATAATTTCAGGCGCATTTTTCGGGGACTAAACAATGAATATGGTAAAAAACATGGCACTCAAGTGCTTGCTTGCACCGCCTGTAGTAGCCAGTGAATACACCTGCGGTACGAGCTGTTTTGCACCGGTGGCCATTCTCTGGCTGGCCAGCTGCGTTTCCATCCTTTTCGGCTTTCTGGGTGGCCCCATGGGCAACCCGGGCATCAGCTGGACAACAATTGCAGTTGGTATCGGACTCTGGCTGATTTCAGGTTTCTGGACCTGGTATGTAACCCGCAACCAGGAAAGCTGCAAACCAAAGAAAAACCTTGAAATATAATTTTCAGCACAGGGATCACAAAGCACACAGAGAAGAAATAGCCATTTCTTCGGCTGCCATGCCAGTTTCGCATTAAATGAATTAAATGTGCTTGGCGTTCAGATATCTACTCCAGAAAGCCTTAGGCTGAGTTGCTGGAATTAATCGTTTTATTGTCTTTGGCAAAAAGAGTCTGACCAACAAATCAAAGCCCCAGCGTACTCCTTGATCTCTATGGTTAATAGAATGTAAAACCAACTTCAGGGATTACCGTCTATCTCGGCACCTTCTTTCTTCACCGGCATCAGGTCAGCCTTGCTGATACCCAAAATCAACACAGATGTACTGGCCACGTAAATTGAAGAGTATGTACCGATAGCAACACCGATTAGCAGTGCCAGGGCAAAACCGTGGATAATTTCCCCGCCAAACAGGAATAACGCAAACAGCACCAGTATGGTCGTTAACGAAGTAATGATGGTTCTGCTGAGCGTCTGGTTTAACGAAGCATTGATGACATCCCTGGATGAACCCTTGCGGATTTTCCTGAAGTTTTCACGAATTCTGTCATACACAACAATGGTGTCATTCAATGAATAACCAATCACCGCCAGTACTGCAGCCAGAACCGGCAGATCAAATTCAACCTGGAAAATCGAAAACATGCCAACCGTAATAATGACATCGTGAATAAGCGCAAAGATCGATCCCAAAGCAAAGCGGTATTCAAACCTGAAACCCACGTAGATCAGGATAAAAAACAACGCGTACAACATGGCAAGGCCACCGTCTTCAGTCAGTTCATCACCAACCTGGGGACCAACAAATTCAACACGTCTCAAGTCAACCGGATCAGCCTGTCCAGCATTAAGCAGGGTCATAACCTGGTTACTCAGTTCAGCACTGCTTTGATCTTCCCGGGGAGCCAGGCGAATCAATACATCCTTGTTGGTACCAAAATACTGCACCGTTGTATCAGCAAAATTGGCTGCCACCAGGGAACTCCTGATTTTCTCAAGATCAGCTGCTTCCTTATAACCCACCTCGACCAATGTACCGCCAGTAAAATCAATTCCCAGCTTCAGCCCCTGCGATGCAATTGACACTATCGATGCCAACATCAAAATCCCAGAAAATATTACGGCAAGATTTCGCTTGGCCATAAAGTCATAACTGGTCATTTTTTTAAAAAGTCTCATAGCCTGTCTCCATTTATTCCCAGTTATATAGCGAGTTTTTCAACACGTTTTTTGCCACCGTAGATAATATTAATCAACGCCCGGCTGCCGAGGATTGCGGTAAACATGGAGGTCACGATGCCAATAGTTAAAGTCACGGCAAAGCCTTTGATCGGCCCGGTTCCAAATGCATACAGCACAACCGCAGCAATCAATGTCGTTACGTTGGCATCAATAATGGTCATCATCGCCTTGTCATAACCGGAAAAGATACTTGCCTGGGGCGTACTGCCCACACGGATTTCTTCACGGATACGCTCAAAGATCAACACATTGGCATCAACCGCCATACCAACGGTCAACACGATACCGGCAATACCTGGCAGGGTTAAGGTAGCCTGAAGAATCGACAAAACGGCGACAATCAGTACCAGGTTAATGACCAGTGCGAGGTTGGCCACCAGGCCAAACACTCTGTAATAAACCGCCATGAAAACCAGTACCAGCGACAAACCAATTAAGACCGAGCGAAAGCCCTGGTCGATGTTGTCCTGCCCCAGGCTGGGACCAATGGTACGCTCTTCGATAATTTCAATCGGGGCCGCCAGTGCACCCGAGCGTAACAATAAAGCCAGGTCATGAGCTTCTTCACTACTGTCCAGCCCGGTTGTCTGAAAACGACGTCCAAATGGCTCAAGGATATTGGCAATACTGATAACCTCTTCGACCTTGATTTTTCGTTTAACCGGCTGACCATCCACCATGCGCGTCACGATACGGTTTTCAATAAACACCACCGCCATCGGCTTGCCGACATTCTCGGTAGTAACATTACGCATTCGCCTGGCACCCTGGCCATCCAGGTTCACAAATACCGCTGCAGCACCACTGCGCTGGTCAAGCCCGGAAGAAGCATCCGTAATCTGGTTACCAGTAACAATTACCCTTTTTTTCAGTAATACAGGTGTACCGTCACGTTCCCTGTACAGCTTTGATCCGGCCGGAACCCGACCGTCCAGTGCATCCTGCACGCTATGCTCAGTATCGGCCAGGCGGTATTCCAGAGTGGCTGTTGCACCCAGCAGTTCTTTCAAACGTCCGGGGTCCTGCGCTCCGGGTAATTGCACAACAATACGACGCTCGCCCTGTTGTTGAATGATCGGCTCCGCAACCCCAAGCGCATTAACACGATTTCTCAAGGTAGTGATGTTCTGGTCGAGTGCGAATTTCTTGACTTCACGCTGCTCGGTTTCACTCAAGGCCAGTTTTACAAGAAAGGCATCGCCAGTATCTTCGGTCACAATAGTCAGGTTTCTGAATTCATTGCCCAGCAGGTCTTCCGCCTTGTCACGCACGGCTGCGTCACTGAACTTGACTTCAACCCCGTTAGACGTCTGTTTTACCGTGACATAACGCAGTTTCTCCCTGCGCAGGAATGAACGGACATCACCAGTATAACGCTCCATTGACTGTGTAACAGCCGCATCCATATCCACATCGATCAGGACATGAATACCGCCGCGAAGATCCAGCCCCAGATACATCGGCTCTGCGCCCAGATCAACCAGCCAGCCAGGCAGGTCTGGAAGCAGCGTGAGCGCCTGGGTATAACCATCCGGCAAAAAGCCTTCCAGGGCAGCCTGGCCTTCTAACTGCAAGTCCGGTGTCAAAAAGCGGATACGAATTTTTTGATCCAGCAGTTGAAGCTTTTTGTAGTTGACCTTTTTTACATCCAGCTGTGTCTTGATTTGATCAAACAGGGCCTGGTCAACCTGCTTGCCTCTACTGGCTGAAACTTCAATTGACGGATCCTGGTCGTAAACATTTGGCAACGCGAACAGCGCGCCAACTAAAATGACAAGCAGGATCAGTACATTTTTCCACAGTGGGTATTGATTCAACATGGACAGTGATGCCTATTCAGGGAATTGTGTTTTTTGTTATAAAAATTTGAACTTAAAGTTCATCAAGACTGCCCTTGGGCATAACCGCTTCAATGGATGACTTTCTGACTTTGATCTCGATGCCTTCAGCAATTTCCAGTTTGCAGAAATTATCACCAAGGTCAGTGATCTTACCCATCATGCCGCCCATGGTCTGCACTTCATCGCCCTTTTTAATTGCCCCGATCAGAGCCTTGTGCTCTTTCTGGCGTTTAATCTGTGGGCGGATCATGAAGAAGTAAAGAATAATAACCAGGCCTATTGGAAAAATCAGACCTTCCCAGCCTGCCTGTTGTGCACCTGCTGCCGCGGCAGGAGCTTCTGCCATTGCTTCTGAAATAAAGAAACTCATTGTTGTTTTCCTATCGATAAATTTTGTAGCGCGTGATTATTACATAATTTTGGCCGCTATCCATCCGCTCTCATCAAATAAAAATCCCTGACAAAAGCATCCAGCGTCTGCGTTTCGATGGCATTTCGCAAACCTTTCATTAATGTCTGGTAGTAATGCAGGTTATGAATGGTCATTAACCTGGCGCCGAGAATCTCGTTACAACGGTGTAGATGGCGCAAATAGGCGCGGCTGTAATTCTGACAGGTATAACAGTCACAGTGAGGATCCAGTGGACCGGTATCTTCAGCATGCACCGCATTCTTGATGCGCACGACGCCCTCATGGGTAAACAGGTGGCCATTGCGGGCATTGCGTGTCGGCATGACGCAATCAAACATGTCGATGCCTCGTTGCACCGCTTCGACGATATCTTCCGGCGTACCCACACCCATCAGGTAATGAGGCTTGTCAGCCGGTAACTTATCAGCAAGAAAATCCAAAACCCGCCAACGATCCTCAGGCGGCTCACCCACAGACAAACCACCCACCGCATAGCCGTCAAAACCGATCTGGAGCAGTCCTTCCAGGGATTCCTGCCGCAACTCCTCGTAGACACCACCCTGGACAATACCAAACAGGGCCGACGGGTTATCCCCATGTGCCATTTTACTGCGTTCTGCCCAACGCAACGATAGCCGCATGGAAATCTTGGCTTCTTCGTAGGTAGCCGGATAAGGCGTGCATTCGTCAAAAATCATGACAATATCCGAGCCCAGTTCACGCTGCACCTGCATGGATTCTTCCGGCCCCATGAACACTTTAGCCCCATCAACCGGGGAGCGAAAAGCCACGCCCTGCTCGCTGATTTTACGCATGGCTCCCAGACTGTAGACCTGGAAACCTCCCGAATCTGTCAGGATTGGTTTTTCCCAGTGCATAAAATCATGCAGGTCTCCATGTTTGCGAATAATCCCGGTACCCGGGCGTAACCACAGGTGAAAAGTATTACCCAGAATAATTTCGGCCCCGGAGTCCATCAGCTCTTCCGGGGTCATTGCTTTTACCGTGCCATAGGTCCCGACCGGCATGAATGCAGGTGTCTCAATCTTGCCACGCTCAAAACTCAGTGTTCCCCGACGCGCATTATCTGACGTCGACTTGATAGCATATTTCATTTATTTATCAAATATTTATATAATATAATTAATAATTTACAATAGATTTATGCAACCGTTGGGAAGTTGCAAAAATGTCAAAAATCATGTTGACATCTCCATTGGTTTATTAGAAAATTCTTATGTGCTGATTATTCAGCACATCCTCCATCCTCCTTTGGTGGTACTTGGCGCGGCTCCCCTGCCGCGCCTTTTTTTATTTCTTAATAATCGTTTAAATCCTCAGCCTCAGTCTTCCTGGTTAACCACATCGCGTCGCCATAGCTGAAGAAGCGGTAATGTTCTTCAACCGCATGCTGATAAGCTCGCATGATATTTTCGTAACCGGCAAAAGCAGAAACCAGCATTAACAAGGTTGATTCCGGCAGATGAAAATTTGTCAGCATGGCATCAACAACATTGAAGTGAAATCCGGGCCGGATAAACAATTGCGTATCACCGGAGAAAACGGCCAGTTTGCCGGTTGCCAGGGCTGCAGATTCCAGGCTTCTGACCGACGTGGTTCCCACGGCAATAACACGCCCACCTCTCGAGCGACAGTCCTGCACCGCATCAACCACATCCTGTCCCAGTTCGACATATTCCTTGTGCATCTCATGCTCATCGAGATCATCAACCCTGACTGGCTGGAAAGTCCCTGCTCCAACATGCAAAGTGACAAATGCGGTCTGAATACCCTTAAGCTGAATTTTCTCAAGCATCTCATCAGTAAAATGCAGACCAGCGGTTGGAGCCGCGACAGCACCCGTCTTTTCTGCGTAGACCGTCTGGTAGCGAGAGCCATCATCCAGCTTATCTTCCCGGGTGATATAGGGCGGCAGCGGCATATGGCCGACAGAGGTCATGATGGACAGAAAAGGCTGTTTGCCCGAATCAAGCAAAAACAAGGCTCCCTGCCTGCCTTTTACCTGAACCACAAAACCATCATCCAGCTCAATCAGGCCACCTGCTTTGGGTGATTTACTGGAACGCACATGGGCCAGGGCCTCGGTATCAGACAGCAGGCGCTCGATCAGTATTTCGACCTTGCCACCAGTCTGTTTGTTTCCATACAGGCGTGCCGGCATGACACGGGTATTGTTGAATACCAGTAAATCCTCAGGCTGCAGCAAGTCAATAAAAGATGAAAAATGACTGTCACGCAGTTCACCACTGTTGCCATCCAGGCACAGCAAACGACTATCGCCTCTTTTTACAGGCGGAAACTGCGCAATCAATTCCTGTGGCAGCTCATAATGAAAATCAGACAACTTCATGGCGGGCGATAATAACACGAGACTTGCCGGATTTATTATTCCGGTTATACTTCTGCGCTTAGTTTATGCCGGGGTGGTGAAATTGGTAGACACGACGGATTCAAAATCCGTTGCCCTCACGGGCGTGGCGGTTCAAGTCCGCCCCTCGGTACCATTTCTGATATATCAAAGGGTTAACAGAATTTCTGTTAGCCCTTTCTTATTTTAAAAGATGAATAACCTACCAGGATGTAAATGCTAGGGACGCAACTCTAAATACCAACCAGGACATACGGCAAAACCCAAACCCCGGCTATGGATTAACCGGGTTTTTTCATTTTCTGCCTCTTGAACTTCCCGATAGCGGCAACCCTGTTTAAGCAGACATCCTGTATTACGCCGGGGATTGTTAATTTGCCTCCAAATAAACGCTGATAGTCCGCATCACCTATATAAGTACTTGCTTATTAAGCGGGTTCTTATATACTTCGCCAGCATCTATGCCTTTAATTTTCCTAAACCTTTTTAGCAGTTTTTCATCATTATCTTTGGAGATATCAATATGAAGAGAATTATTACTTTGGTTGCTGTTTTAGCATCATCCCAGGTTTCAGCATGGTGGGACGACAACGGTTCGTATAACAGCAATGGTTACGGTAACGGTTATGGTTATGGCGATGGCTACGGTCGTGGTTACGGTGACGGTCGTGCTGCTGGCGATATGGAAGGTGATTTCAACATGACTTTCAGTGGTCGCGCTCGCGGTAACGCCGACATGCGTGGTGATTACTATGGTGACTACTACGGACAAGGATACGGCTACGGTGATGGACGTGGTTATGGTTACAGCTACGACAGGCCTTACTATGGTTACGGCTATGCACCATACGGTTATGGCTATCCAACGACACAGTTTTCTCAGCCAGTACCGGCACAACCAAAAGGCCCGGCTGATGATGACAAAGACGGTGTAATCAATACCAGTGATTTATGTCCGGATACCGCTGCTGGAGTGGAAGTCGATGTACTCGGCTGCGATGCTCAAGCGCGCATTGTTCTTCGCGGAGTCAATTTTAAAACTGACTCTGATGAGTTAACTGAAAAATCATTATCTATCCTTGACGGGGTATCTGATACGCTTTCAAAAAATCCTCAATTGAAGATTTTAGTAGCTGGTCATACCGATACTGATGGCGATGACAACTACAATAAAGACTTATCGCAACGTCGCGCTCAAAGTGTAGTTAACTACCTTATTGCTAAAAGTGTTAATCCTAATAATCTAATTGCCAAAGGTTACGGGGAAGAACAGCCTATTGCCAGCAATGAGACTGCAGAGGGTAAAGCCCTGAACAGAAGGGTTGAGCTGAACAGACTCTAATCCCTGGCATCGATTCCAGGGAAGGAATCGCTGACAAAGTTACATAAATTCAACGCAAGAATTTTGAAGCCATACCCATGATATCGTCGAGGGTCGAACCGTCCTTGTCCGCATCAAGGAAACCTGTCAGTAAGCCACCCAGACCATCTTGTTGCCCTGCCGACAGCTGGTTTATTTCAGAGGTATTGCCAAAGCCCTTATTTGCCATGGCCCCCATCGCCATGCTCGCCAGCATCGGCAGCATCTTTTTTAAAATACTGTTATCTACACCGCTCTTTTCAGCTGCATCTGAAGCCACCTGACGACTGGCATCTTTGCTACCCAAAACATGACCCAGAATCTTGTTACCCTCCTCCACAGCTGCCGGCTCAGTCAACATCTCTGGATCTTCAAGGTACTTGCCATGATCACCACGGCTCAGCGCACCAATAAGACTATCCAGCCCCTGAGCATTACTGGCATTTTGACCTATTCCCTGTGTCAGGGCGGGAATCAAAGCGCCAATGGCTGACTTGGCCTGGCTTTCATCAAGCTGAAAGTTGTTGGCCATCTGGCGCACAACACCTCCGTTCTGCGCATTTAAAATGGTTTCAAACAAACTCATGTTTATACTCCAAATTTTAATTTATCCGAAGAAAGTAGTTTTCTTTCATACAGAGTATCAATTCATCTCATTCGGTTGTATATCTAACATATCTTTTACATGACAAAACTCAATTGCGCGTTACATTGTCTGGCCTGATTAGGCATCATTGGAGGTTTATTGTTAATCAGTGATGCCTCTTTACTATGGAAGGCATAGGATTGATGCATCTCAGGGCTTTTTTATTTTCACGATTTTCCAATCACTAGCGCTGAAGCAGTTCATTAAACTGCTTGCTGGTCTTTGGTTTGCTGAAAAAGTAACCCTGTACATGATCACAGCCAAGCTCCTTGACCATGTTCATTACATTGCGACTTTCAATACCTTCTGCAACAACGTTCAGGCCCAGGTTGTGCCCGAGGTTGATTGTCGACTGCACGATAACCTCGTCACTTTGATCGGTATCCATGTCCATGATAAAAGATTTATCGATTTTTAATTCATTGACCGGCAATCTTTTCAGGTAAGCCAGCGATGAAAAACCAGTACCAAAATCATCAATCGAAATGCTGATACCCATACCACTGAGCCGGTTAAGCAATTCGATTGAAAGCGCCAGGTTTTCCATCATGACACTTTCGGTAATCTCCAGCGTCAGGTACTTACTCTCGAGCTGGTTATTTTCCAGCATTGCCGCAATCTCTTTACAAAGATCTTCATTGGACAGATCGCGCACTGACAAATTGACTGAAATCGAAATTTTATTTCCTTGCTGATGCCACTGACTGCATTGCTGTATGGCCTGGTTTAATACCCAGATCGACAACTGGTGAATAATGCCAATATGCTCGGCCAGTTCAACCACTTTATCCGGTGGAATAAAACCGAACTTTTTATGATTCCAGCGTAACAATGCTTCGGCACCAATGATGGATTCGCCATCCGCGTCGATCTTGGGCTGGTAATAAAGCTCAAGTTTGTTGTTTTCCAGCTCATGCTGTAAATCATTCATCAGTGCCAGACGTTCGGTACTGTAAAAGTCTTCATTGACTTCATAATGGGCAAACCCGATACGCTTGCGCTTGGCGACGTACATCGCCATATCCGCGTGCTGTAGCAGCGACATCGCATCATCGCCATCTCCAGGATAAGTAACAATACCAATACTGACGCCAATATTGACTTTATGATCATTGATCAAAAAGGGCTGAGCGATACTACTGGATACTGATTGCGCCAGTTGTAAACTAGCCTGCTTATCAGTATCTGGCAGTAGTATGGCGAACTCATCCCCACCGAGACGCGCAACCGTATCCGACTTGCGCACCAATCCGCTGATGCGCTGCGAAACACCAATCAGTAAAATATCACCAGCTGCATGCCCCAGCGTGTCATTAATATCCTTGAAATGATCCAGGTCCATTAAAAACAGCGTAAAACTTTGCTCTGAACGCTCCGCGGAAAGCAACTGGTATTCAATGCGCTGGTTTAACATGAAACGATTTGGCAAGCCGGTCAGGTGATCATGCAAAGCCTGGTGTTCAAGAGCCGACTGACGCTGTGTTACCTCGTCATCCATCTCCTGGAAGGCTTCTATCAGGGAACCCACTTCACGTGTTTTCACTCCTTCCAGCTGGGGAAGATCAATATCAAAGGCCTTGGAACGCAAAGCCAGGGCAACATTTTTGATCGGTTTGAATAGCATCCATTCGATCGAGATCAGCATAGCCCCGATAAACAAAAGGAATAAAACAACAATGGCAATAACCAGGTTTCCAAGCGTCTCGTTGCTGATCCGTTGACGATCACTGATACTATTCTGCTCAAACCTGATCAGGTTATCGATGCCTTGAATCGTCGTAGTTATTTTGTCTGATAAAGGGATTATTCGGGTTTGCAGTACATGGGTATCACCTCGCCACATGCCCGATTCTGTGATCTCTCTTACCTGTAACAAAAGATCATACCATTCCGCTGACGATTTCTTTATTGATTCAATTACTGATGGGGCCTGAAAACTGTCTTCATTCTGATAAAGTTGTTCAATGATTTGCAGATTAGCTTTAAATTTCTGATGAAAATCATCAAGCGAGTTTGCCTGGTCAATTAATATTTCTGTTGAGAAAGAAGCAAAACGGTTGGCCAGGTAGATTCTTATCTGTGCAATCTCATCGACCCAGAGTGTATAAGTCTTGAGTAAAAGTGGGTAGATTTCGTTTGAAACCAGCTCAAGTTCACCTGTCTCAATTTCCTCAATCAGAATACTTAATCCACTTCTAACAGCTTGCTGTGGAGGTGACATGCCTTCAGCGGACAAAGCCATTCCCGGATATTGCCTGTTAACATCCATACGGACTTCAATCAGGTAATGAATCTGTTCTTTTAAACGGACCAGGTCACTCTCGAGACCCAAAGTTTTATCATTCAAATCCACGTGATAAGGATGATCAGAGTTACTCAGTCTTAATACACTGAGAATCGAATCGTTAATCAGAAAATTAATATTTTCTGTCGTTTCTTCCCTGGTTGGGTCGAGTAAAAATAAATCAATATTTCGATAGAGCTTCAACATGTTAGTGCGAAGGTTATCGATTTCGTTTCGTTCCTGGTTTGAATCGACAAAAGCTGCAGATACCGCATGCTTGGTTGTAATCACATCTCGGTAAAAAAAGGCAACAATTGCAATAATGACCAGTCCAACTAAAACGGTCAGACTGATATAGCGGGTACGCAGACTGGGTGCATTTCGACTAACCCTGGCGGTTATTGCGCTCATTATTCTTACCGACAATATGCATTAGAACCCTATTAAGAAGTATGAAAATGTATTTCAGGCTCATATACAGCCTGGTAAGTATGCTTTCGGCAAAACCTGTTTTTTCTTTAGATTAAGGCAGTTTCCAGCTTAAATTTGACACCCTGGCCCGGCTGACTTGCACACTGGATAGTACCTGAAAGCTTTTGTGTAACCAGGTTATAGACAATGTGCATTCCCAGGCCCGTGCCCCCCTTATCTCGGCCAGTTGTAAAGAATGGATCAAAAATTTTTTTAACTTCGGAAGGCTCCATACCTCGACCATTATCTGAATATTCGAGTATTAAACGATCATTTCTCTTTATTACTGAAACTTTTATTTGACCGGCTTCACCATCCGCAAAGCCATACCTGAGACTGTTAGTTACAAAATTGGATATAATCTGTGAAAAAACCCCCGCATAGCTGTTTATTACCAGGTTTTTATCACAGTCAATCCTGATTTCATGAGAGGTTTTTTTCAGTTTAGGCCTTAGGCTGAGAAAGATCTCGTCGAGATACTCGCACACATTAAAGATCCTCTTCTCTTCAAGTGTCTGGTCAACAGCAACCTCCTTGAAACTGCGTATTTGCAAAGCCGCCTTTTCCAGGTTAGACAATATAATGGTCGAAGACTCTTCAGCCTCTTGCATAAAATCAGCCAGTTCCCCACGGGTCAATCTATTTTCAAGAGCCTTGCTTTTTATTTGCTCGACACTGTCATGCAGATGCGAAGCCGCTGTAACGCCAATACCGATAGGTGTATTGACCTCATGGGCAACACCTGCAACAAGCTCGCCCAGGGATGCCATTTTTTCGGCCTGCATAAGCATCGTATTACTTTCTTCAAGCTCCCTGGAACGCTTCTTGACAACGTTTTCAAGATTCGCATTGATCTGAGATAGCCGTCTCTGGGCATCCTTTTTATCCGTAATAAGAAATCTCAGGCTCATGTACTGGGTCGGTTTTCCCTTGTTATCCAGGAAAGGCACCATGGTTGAATCAACCCAGTAGTAACTTCCATCTTTGGCCCGGTTACATATTTCTCCGTTCCAGACATTGCCTTTTGAAATCGTTGACCATAATTTTTTAAAAAATTTGTCATCGTGCACATCTGATTTCACGATACGATGATTCTGCCCAATAAGCTCTTCCCTGTCATAACCAGATACTTCAATAAACTTTTCATTGACGTAGGTAATACGTCCCATCAGGTTTGTAATGGAAACAATAGCTGACTGATCAATAGCATACTTGTGATTCTGAAGATCTTTGCTGTATCGCTCAATGGCAGAAAGCATTTCATTGAAACCATTGTATAGCTGGGCAATCTCGCGTTTCTCGTCAGTTTCAACCCGTATTGTCAGATCCTTATTATTGACAACATGTTCCATCGTTTGTGCAAGTTCAATGATTGGCCTGGCGATGAGTGGTGCAACCATCCTTGCCATCAGCACAGCCATGCCGCTGACAACAATGATGAAATAAAGAAAGCGGTTACGCTGAGTTTCCTTCCATTGATTAATAAATCCTTTGCTGAGCTTTAGATAAGCTTTACCGTATTCCTGGCCTCCAAACAAGATTGGCTGCACAATATGTATATATTCGGGGCCAACATTCAAAATTTCTTTTGAATTAATATCAGGAATTTCAGATCTCACAGTATTCTGCTTGTGATACTGAAAAACAGGCTCACCGGCATTATTGAATAAAAAGACCTGATTTATTTCCTGAAAAGAACGCAGAGTTGTTACTACATCAGATACTGCATCAGAACTGTCAAGAAATTGCATTTTAAGAAAATTCTGCGTTAAAGACTGGGTAATTGCCGAGGCATTTTCCGTTGCGGCATTTTCAAGATTTTTGTTATCCCAGATTAAAACAACAACAGTTACCAGCACCAAAGTGGTAAAAGATGCCATGAACATGGCAACTATGAGTTTGCTTCTGATTGATAGTTCGCGCAGGTATCCGGTCATAATCAGGACCAGCTCTTAATTATCGGCTGAATTGCTCTCGGGTAATTCTATAGGTAATGAATAATCATTCCCCCATTCAAACCAGGATCCATCATAAGCGGCCACATCATAGCCAAGATCACGCAGGACAAAGTGTGACAAAGCTGATTGCTTACCTTTGTTGCAATAAGTGATGACCTTACGATCCCTGTCAATATGTTGGTACATTTTTTCCAATTCATCCCTGGGTTTGAGTTTAACAATACCCTCTTTATTTTCCGTATAGTTCATATCCCAGGGAACATTGGCAGCCGTAGGGATACGACCTTTTCGTGATGCTTTACTTTTCTTACCAAGATATTCTTCATTGGCCCGCGAATCGACGATCTGTATATTAGGGTTATCGATGGCCATACGCGTTGAAAATTTACTGGCAATCCGGTCGGGATTCACAGCTGGCACAAAAAGAGTTGGTTCCGGCTTAACAATTTCCTGGCTTTGGCTATTGCCTGCAGCAGTCCATGCCGTAAAGCCACCATTCAATATGGCAACATGCGTATGTCCATGTGCTTCGAGAATCCATACAAGGCGAGCAGCATCAATAAATTCGCCATCATCATAAATCACAACATCATGATTAAAATCAATACCTGCTTCACCGAACAATTTGCTGATCTGAGTCACGGGCGCAACCAGGTCATTTCTTGGCTTGGGGGCGAAAGTCAGGTTTACCGGCAAATTGACAGCCCCTGGAATATGGCTCTTGGCATATTTTTTGGGAGAACGGCTATCAATAATCCTAAGATGTTCTGAGTTAAGTTGCCCAGCCAACCAATCAGTTTCCAGGATTCTGGCAGGTATATGATCAGCGAAAAGACTCGCAGGAATAATCAGCAATACCAGCATGAGAATATGATTTTTCATGAAATTAACTCCATGTGAGCTTCTCTTACTACTAGAAACTCTTCGAGATTATTCATCAGGATATCGACCAACTGGGGATCAAAATGTTTACCGCGCTGTTCATTGAAAAATTGCAGGATCTTGTCAATTTCCCAGCTATCCTTGTAACAACGCTTGCTGCCAAGTGCATCGAAAACATCAGCGATGGCTACCAACCTGCCATAAATTGGAATGGAATCACCCACCAATCCATCAGGATAACCCGAGCCATCCCATTTTTCCTGGTGTGACCTGGCAATAACCGCTGCACACTGCAACAGGGGCCGTTTCGAGTGCCTTAGCATCTCATAGCCCTGGGTAGTGTGGGTTTTCATGGTTTCGAATTCCTCGGCTGTAAGTTTGCCAGGCTTGTTAAGAATTGCATCGGGGATCGCAATCTTGCCAAGGTCATGTAAGGGTGAAGCCATTTTTACCAGTTCAGTTTCCGCGCTGCCCAGGCCATAATTTCTGGCCAGAATTTCCACATATTTCGCTACGCGCTGAACATGTTCACCAGTTTCCTGGCTTCTGAACTCAGCTACTGTACCCAGGGTAAAAATAATTTCGCGCTGTGTATCTTCAATTTCCTTATTCAGGCTGACATTTTCGTAGGCAATTACGATATTTGAACAGAACAGTTCGATGAGTCTTCTATGGTTTTCATCTTCCAGGCAGGGAGTACTGACATAGATAATGCCATGACCACCCATATTGTTATGAATATAAAATACGCTGCCGTCCTTGTAATACGCATTACAACGCTTACCAACTGCACTGGCTAATCGCTCCAGGATTGCAGCATCTACAACCTCGCTTATTTTCCGGTCTTCCTGCCCCGCATAGATTCCGGAACCGGCAATAATCCTGTCTGTGTCGGAATCATCGGGATCGTAACTGCCGACAAGAAAGCCCGAGGATTGTGCGCATAAGGCATCGCCGCTGGCACCTACAACTGAAATAACCTGCTTTAACAGTCCGGATACAAAATCGTCAAGATCATGAATACTGTAGATACTGGAAGTGGCAGAGACTACCTGTTCCAGCCCTATGCGGTTCTGTTCCAGCGCCATAATGTCACGATAGGATCGCAAGGCAGCAAACAGCGCGGTTGTCAGCTTCTGCTTGGTAAGTTCGGTTTTATCCTTGTAATCATTGATATCGTAGTTTTCAATGATACGGGCTTCCGGCGCAATACCTGGCTGCCCGGTTCGTAAAATCAAACGAATATGAAAGTTTTTCAGTTTTTCCCTGACATATTCCACCAGCTTTAAACCAGCATCGTCAGACTCCATGACAACATCAACAAAGGCGACGGCGGTATCTCTGTTTTCTGTAAGAATTTCAATTGCCTGCTGAGCTGAATAGGCATGAAAAAATTCGAGCGCCCTACCCTGAAACTGGAAGCGCTTCATAGCCAGTAAAGTCACATCGTGAACCCCTTGTTCATCATCCACGATTAGGACTTTCCATTTAGGTAAATCAGTAGCTGGTGTCTGCTCTTTCTTTTGTTCAACTTCTTCACTGAACAGCGGCAGGTCTAGATCATCAGACATTTATTCTTTTAAACCCCTCTTTGCGTTACTTAACGAATATCGGCACTGTCCCTAGATCCTTTAACCCGGAATGGCAAAACCAGCTCACCATGAGTCATAAAAACCATGATTTTTTCAGCAATTTTCAGGAGGTAGTTTGAAAATTGCCCACGTCAGTATGTTAGAATCCGCTCAAACCTGCTATTCAGCTAAATAAACTGTTTTTAAGAATCCAGACAATGAATTTTATTGAAACACGCGGCAACGACGGCCAACGCCCTGAAAAAGTCAGCTTTTCCCAAGCCATTTTAAGCCCAATGTCTTCATTTGGCGGAATTTACGTACCGGAAACCCTGCCAGACCTGGGCTCAGACTTTTTAAGCAAGCATCTTGCTTCTAACTACAAAACCCTGGCCAAAGATGTTTTATCCGCATTTAACCTGGATATCGAAGAAGCGGTTATTGACCAGGCCCTTAGCCTGTATGACGAATTTGATGATCCAGCCAACCCGGTTCCTGTGGTAAAGGTTGAAGAAGACCTGTTTGTCAGTGAGCTCTATCATGGTCCTACCCGCGCCTTCAAAGATATGGCCCTGCAACCTTTTGGCCTGATCCTGGCAGACCTGGCCCTGAAACGGAATGAAAACTACCTGGTATTGGCCGCTACCAGTGGTGATACCGGTCCCGCTGCCCTGGACACATTCAAAAACCGGGAAAATGTCAAAGTGGCATGTCTCTATCCTGATGGTGGTACTTCTGATGTACAACGCTTGCAGATGGTCACTGAAGATGCAGAAAACCTGAAAGTCATTGGCATTCACGGTGATTTTGATGATGCGCAATCAGCCTTGAAAATGTTGTTGGCTTCTGACAGGTTTGCAGCAAAACTACAGGAAAAAAATACCTTTCTGTCTGCGGCCAACTCGGTCAATTTTGGCCGTATCATTTTCCAGATTATTTACCATATCCACAGTTACCTGGAACTGGTTAGGCAGGGTGCAATTTCCATAGGTGAAGAGGTTTACCTGGATGTACCCAGCGGTAACTTCGGTAATGCTCTGGGTGGTTATTACGCAATGAAAATGGGATTGCCCGTCAGAAAAATCCTGATTGCTTCCAACCGGAACAATGTATTAACTGACTTCATTAATGAAGGAACCTATGACCTGAGGGACCGCTCGGTAATTGCTACTACCTCTCCAGCCATGGATATTCTCAAGTCATCCAATGTTGAACGCATATTGTATGACCTGTTTGGTAGCGACCGCACCAAGGAGTTGATGCTGCAACTTGACAGTGAAAAGCATTACCAGTTACATGCTGATGAACTGGCTTTGGTACAACAATTTTTTGCCGCTGATTTCTGTAATGATGAAGATGGCAAAGCCTACATCCAGACTGCCTTTAAGAATGGCTACCTGATGGACCCCCACACGGCAACCTGCCTCAAGGCTTATGACAATTGCCGCAGCGAGCCATTGAAAACCATTGTCTATTCCACGGCTGAATGGACCAAGTTTTCTCCGACCATTGCCAATGCTTTAACCGGCGAAAAAGGCGTCCGTGATATCGATGCCCTGAAATCCATTGCCAGGGAAGCCAATACAGAGATTCCTGCGATCATCAATGCCCTGTTTGACAAAGAGATTGCTCAAAAAACGGTGATAGATAAAGAGAACATCGAACAGGAAGTACTCGACTTTTTGTAAGCCTGCCCGTGCTTTTGGCACGAAACTTGGTTTCACCTAAATAAATACACAAAAAACAGGTGATATCCGGCAGTTGATGATCAATCTTAGTGCGAACAACCTGGCGCCAGCACCTCTTTAGGGCGCCACCTTGAACCTATCCTAAGCATTTTCATTGAGTGTTGGACCTCCCGGGAGCCCAGCATGCCTAAACAATTTGAAAAACATATCTGCCAGGATTTGGAAATTCACGGTCTTTACAATCTTAATGAAATTTACTGGAATCTCCCTACCCCCGCACTCTACCAGCATGCTGTAGAGCGCCGTGAAGGTACTATATCCCATCTTGGCCCATTCATTGTCAGAACCGGCCATCACACCGGCCGGTCTGCAGACGACAAGTTTATTGTTGATGATCAGGAAAGCCATGACCATATCTGGTGGGGCACTATCAACAAGCCAATATCAGAAGAGCATTTCGATATATTGCACCAGCGAATGGCCTCCTATTTACAGATGAAAGATGTCTATGTGCAGGATTGTTTTGCCGGGGCCGATCCCGATTATCGCTTGCCGGTAAGAATTATCACTGAGTATGCCTGGCACAGTCTTTTCGCCCGGAACATGTTCATCCAGGGAAGTGAAGAAGAATTAAACAACCATGAACCTTTTTTTACGGTCATCAATTCTCCTCGCTTTCACGCTATCCCAAGTATTGATGAAACCCGCAGCGAGACTTTCATCCTGGTTAATTTTCTTAAACGCATCATTTTGATTGGCGGAACCAGTTATGCCGGCGAAATCAAGAAATCTATTTTCTCAGTAATGAATTACCTGCTGCCGGAAAAAGGCGTATTACCCATGCACTGTTCAGCCAACATTGGTAGTGATGGTAAAACCGCCCTGTTCTTTGGACTCAGCGGAACTGGTAAAACGACACTCTCCGCCGATAAAAACAGAACCCTGATAGGCGATGATGAACATGGCTGGAGCGATAATGGCATCTTTAACTTTGAAGGTGGTTGCTATGCAAAAATGATCAAATTGTCACCCGTCAACGAACCGGAAATTTATTCCACCACCCAGCGTTTTGGAACGGTTCTGGAAAACGTCACCATGGACGCTCACTCTCACCGGCTGAACCTGGACGATGATTCCTTAACCGAAAACACGCGGGGTGCTTACCATATCAGCGCAATTCCTAATGCCAAGCTTGATGGTCTTGGCGGACAACCGGAAAATATTATTTTCCTGACTTGCGATGCCTTTGGAGTCCTGCCACCAATTTCACGCCTGACTTCTGAACAGGCCATGTATCACTTTATTTCCGGTTACACAGCGCGTGTAGCCGGCACTGAAAAAGGCGTCACTGAACCTTCCCCGGTTTTCAGCGCCTGTTACGGCGCGCCTTTTATGCCGTTGCACCCTCGCCGTTATGCCGAGTTACTGGGTGAACGCATCAACAAACATGGTTCTAAAGTCTGGCTGATCAATACGGGCTGGACCGGCGGACCTTATGGGGTTGGTGAACGTATCGAAATCCCCCATACACGCGCTATGGTTAATGCTGCCCTGGATGGTCACCTCGACAATACAGCAACAATTACTGACGAGATTTTTGGTTTCGAGATTCCTGAAGTCTGCCCACAAGTCCCTACAGCCCTGTTACAGCCACGCAACAACTGGGATGATCCAGCTGCCTATGATGTCCAGGCCAAAAAACTTGCCAACATGTTTCATGAAAATTTTGCCAAGTTCAGTGATCAGGTTACCGACGAAATAATTGCTGCAGGCCCGTTACATCAATCATAAAGTATTTTTTAAACAGCATCTTCAGTAGCAATATCGTGAGCTTCCGCATGAGTCAGCTCTCGATGATTACGCATTATATAGCCGGCATTATGCAATCTTAGTATTGCCTGATGCAGGTTTATACGTATGCGTGAATTTGGTGAATCAAGATATTTTGCCAGGTGGTGCAGGGAGACTTCGACATGATGGTCAACAATTGCAACGGGAAGTTGTAAACGTTCGGCAATGTTCAGGAATGGATCAACGGGAGAAACATCCCCTTTATCCAGCCTTTTATCAAAAGCCTGGTAATGGATTTTTTTACCCCGTGGTATCTTTTCCAGCACTTCTTTATAGGGTTCAACCAGCTTGTCATCAATATGATTCTCGTTAGACAACACAGACGAAACAATTTTGATCATCACCCTGGCGGTTTCTTCTGAAGGCTCAAAATAAAAGACTGCCGCCATCAATTCGCGCTGCTCGATATTCAATAAAGCTGCCTTGTAACCGGACATGGAAAAATCCGGGTCCTTGGCAAGATATTTCAAAAAAGCCTCGGTGGTGGCCACGTAGCGGGAAGTGTAATGAAACAGTTCTTCAGCACACCCTCCCCAGCCCGGGTGCGGATCAAGAAAATAATGGCCCTTGATATTTTTCATGGTGAACACCTCTACAATATTTTTTTGCAGACTTACTCATTGACGCAAATATCATGCCCTTTGAAAAGAAAGCATCCCTAATTACTTTTTACTTAAAAAACAGCAACTTAATTAAGTCCGGCTTTTTTTCTAATTCAGGTAATCTGCACCATTTCAAAACAATAGCCTCCCGTAGGCATTGTAACAGTGCACTTTCATCGACAAATCAACTAAAAAAATGGAATAAATCGCACTCTTGCTTCATCTACCTCTGGAGAAGAATAAAAATTCTCCACTATTATCAAAAATGATCACACAGAGGAAACATGATGAAACGAAAAAATACTTTAGTATTAACTTTTATAGCATTAATTTTATCAGTCTTTGTAAGCAACCCGGTATTTGCCGACTATGGCAAACAGAAAGTGGTTTACCACATTAACTATGACAACCCCAAAAAACAGGCAGGAGCTTTAAGAAACATTCAGAATCATATTAATGCCGTAGGCGCTGAAAATATGGACATTAAAATTGTGCTACATGGCAATGGTCTCGCGTTACTACTGAATCCCGAGTCTCTAGAAAGTTTGCCCAAATTTAAAAATGCCAATGCAACCGATGAAATGGCCAGCAAAATCGACAGCCTGAAGAACCAGGGGGTCGCTTTTAATGTGTGTGCCAACACAGTTAAAGGCAGAAAAGTTAATATCGAAAACGATTTATACAATGTCGACAAGGCTGACATCGTTCCAAGTGGCGTTGCTGAACTTTCACACCTGCAAATGCAGGGATACACCTATATCAAGCCCTGATTCAAGCCTGGGTCTCAACCATTAAAAAGGGGACTAATGTCCCCTTTTTAATGAAATCTGGTTCCAGAACCGATTTCTCTCCAATCTCAAAACAATCGTGAACTGACTGCATTCATTTAATAAAAAAACCTGAAAGTATCTGATACAAAAAGCCAGACCTTTGTAATTCGCGAAAAAGTCTCTGCCACCCGGGCTGCCATTGAGCATTTTTTCGAAATGACCACTAACGAGGCAAGCAGGCTGGACTGGAACTCGGTATAGTTTCGAGCCACACGGTAGAACTGGAACTGGAAACCGGCCGATTGCATGCAATCCCGGTCAAGGACTTCCCTATCATGCGTAAGTGGTACCTGGTGTCGTTAGCGGGTAAAAAGCTGTCTCCGGTTGCCAGTTTATTTGAATCCTTTGTGATGAATTATAAAGACGAGGTTATTAATGATGAACCTGCCTGATATCAATGAGCTGATTGAAATCGTGCGAACAACTGCTCAACAGCAGCTGATGCCCCACTTCGGCCAGATTTCACGCCATTACAAAGCGGACCACAGCATTGTTACGGACGCCGACCTGGCAACCCAGGCAAGTCTGCAACAACAATTACAGTCACGCTGGCCTGATTATGATTTCCTGGCTGAAGAAATGACAGCTGAACAACAGGCACAGCGCATGGCCGATCACAGCAAAGGGCTCTGGATCGTCGATCCACTCGATGGGACCAGTAATTTTGCAGCGGGCATCCCCTACTTTGCGATTTCAGTAGCTTTATATATTGAAGGCAAGATTCGCCGCGGTATTGTCTACGATCCCAATCGTGACGAGGCCTTCACCGCTACCGACCAGGGAGAAGCCAAACTCAATGGCGTGGTATTAAAAACCGCTGCCACCCCGGCAAACCTGGCGCAATGCATTGGCGTTGTGGATTTCAAACGCCTGACACCCGAACTGGCGACTCGCCTTGTCACCCGGCAACCTTTTGGCTCTCAGCGCAGTTTCGGCTCCGTCGCGCTGGACTGGTGCTGGCTGGCAGCCAACCGCTTTCATGTATACCTGCATGGACGCTCCAATATCTGGGACTATGCCGCGGGCGAACTGATTTTCCGTCGTGCGGGCGGGATCAGCTGCACCCTGGATGGTGACACCATTTTTCATCCATCAGTGGCACCCCGCTCAGCCGTTGGCGCGATGAACCGTGATCATTTTGAACAATGGACGAGTTTTCTGAATGTCCCGGTAGAAAAAGTGCTGGAAAACTAATCCACGGCTATCGATAAAGTCTCTACAGATAGAGGAATTTAATTCATTCAACAATCCCCGGTCGCTGCCGCTACATGCTTATAGATGGTTAATCAATAGCCAGAAAATAATGACACAAAAACAATACACCAAGGGAAAACAGGCGGTTTTACTGGCCAATGTCAATTATCACAACCAAGTTCAGACTCTATGCGATCTTCTCTTTGTTGATCGGCCTGATGGTTTTTTTAATCATTCTTGGGATAGCATCCGCACGCTTAATTAATGAACGAATAAATGTGATCGTTCTGGAACACAATAAGAAAACAGAACTGCTAACAACAATGCTTGGCTCTGCCAGGGAACGAACCGTCATCCTGCATGAATACCTGTTAATTGATGATCCCTTTGTCCGGGATGAACAAATGCTTAAACTTGATGTGTATGGTGCCAAATTTGCAAATGCACGCTTGCAATTGGTACAAATGGAACTTGAACCTACCGAAAAACAGGTACTTGATAATCAGGGCCGTTTTACCGGACTCGCGATTCCATTGCAGCGAGCAGTGATATCTCTAGCAGCAGAGAACAAAATGCAGGAAGCCCAGAAAATTCTGATTGAACAGGCAGTCCCTGCCCAGGATGCAGTGCTGACTGAACTGGATAAACTCATTACACTTGTCAGCAAGTCCTCTCTTGAAGCTTCAAAAGTTGCCAATGCTTCCGTTCAAGAAACCAAGTTCATCATGATCCTGATCGGCGGTTTTGCAATCCTGCTCAGCATCGTGCTCGCCGGGTTTATCACCAAAAAGATCTGTCGTGTTCAGGAAGATCTTTTCCAGGAAAAAGAAAAAGCCATCACGACTTTATCCTCCATTGGTGATGGTGTAATTACAACCAACCATTTGGAAATCATCGAAGCAATCAATCATTCTGCCGAACATATTCTTGGAATTTCCTCTACCACCGCTGTTGGTAAACCAGTGAATGATATTTTGAAACTTTACGATGAAGATTCGTTAAAACCGATAAAAAACCCGATCTCACTTTGCCTGTCGCAAAACAAAACCTCTGAAGCCATTCAGGACCCGGTTTTAAAACGCCATGATGAGTACATTCCGATTGAAAGTCATGCCTCCCCCATTCGTACCGGCAACGGTAATATCATTGGTGCAGTACTGGTATTCCGTGATGTAACCAAGTCTCGCGCCTATGCCCGGGAAATTGAATACCAGGCAACACATGACCCTTTAACCGGACTCATCAATCGGCGTGAATTCGACAATCATCTTGGTAAAGTGCTGGAGCGCATGGCAGAGCCGGAAGCCCGTCATGTATTGATGTTCCTCGACCTGGACAAGTTCAAACAGATCAACGATGCCCTGGGTCATGCTGCCGGTGACAAGCTGTTGCAACAACTGACCAGGCTGATGGGAAAAAGTCTGCGTCAACGTGATTTCCTATCACGACGCGGTGGTGATGAATTTGCCGTCCTGCTGGAAAATTGCGATGCGGAAAAAGGTAACCAAATTGCCGAAAAACTGCTCGATACCGTCAACAATTACAGTCTCCAATGGGAAGGTGAAGAATATAAAGTGGGTGTCAGTATCGGTTTAACCATGCTTTCAGCTGACGACAAATCAGTTGATGCCGTACTTGATCGCGCTGATATCGCCTGTTACCAGGCTAAACATAAAGGCAGAAACCGTATCGAGATTTACACAAGCGAAATCGAGATAACTAATGCACAACCGGCTTATTCCAGTTAGCCATTAATTCTGCATATTCCTGCGGCGCTAAAATCTGGCGCAAATCAACAAAGCTGCCGCTTTCAAACTCCCTTAATGGTTGCAGAGACTGCATGATACGTTGTGATGCCTCTTCCGGTGACAGCATAACGGCTGTCCCGCGTGCCTGCTGAATACGTTTTAAAGCAGGAAACTGCTCATTATCCGCTTCATCGCAAAGATAATCAGTCATCTTTGTGGCAATCAAGCCCGGAGCAATTGATGCAATATGTGTATCCTGAAATTCATGCGCGTAAAGTTTGCCCAACATGTTCAGTGCTGCCTTGGACAAAGCATATCCGCCCCAGCCCTTATTACCCAAAACGGCTGCACCGGATGACATCAGTAAAATCTGCCGCACCCGAATACCCGAGTGTAACAACCAGTCCAGTATTACTTTATTTGACCAGACATTGATATCCATAATTTGTCGCAGTTCATCTACGGATGCTTCAGACATCTGCTTGATAGACCCCAGAATTCCGGCATTCAAAATCACCAAATCCAGTACATCAACTTCGTCCAACAAATCATTCAAGGTCTTGGGTATTGTCTTAAAATCAGTCAGGTCGCCGCATACATCAACGATATCACCAGTAAGCTGGCAGCCCCGCCTGCTACAGCCATAGACACGGTATCCCTCCTTCAGCAGGGTTTTGCTTAATCCCAACCCAAGTCCACTGCTATTTCCCGTAATGAAAGCTTTTTTCTGCTGCATTTTTTTCCTTTCCGCACTGTTTTAAACACATGTCGCTTTTAATTGCACCTTTATGATGCAATAGAGGTAAAACTCAAAAGATTATTTTTACAAACCATCCATTTTGCACAATAGCAGAGCGAAAAATCATGAATTGGTATGAAAACTGCTCAGGTTTATATCAATGATTGATTCAACGAACCTTGCTAAATTGTTAACCTGCTTGAAAACTGTTTAAAAATGAACTGAAACCAGACCCATGCCCTCCTCAGAACCGGTAATTGATGCTTGCAGAAAACTGATCCAGGAACAACGTCTTCCTGCTGATTTTATGCAGGTTGTTACAGAAACCTACCTGCCGCTTGCCGACATGTTGTTGACTCACTTAACTGAGCAACCTTTGATGGTTAACATTAATGGTGCCCAGGGTACTGGCAAATCGACGCTCACCAGTTTTATTAAACTCATCATTGAAACTCGCTTGAATGCGCCGGTTGCTGCCTTCTCCCTGGATGATTTCTACTCCACTTACCAGCAGCGTCAGCAAATTGGCAAGGATATACATCCTCTTCTGACAACCCGGGGTGTACCCGGCACCCATGATCTTGAACTGATGGATGAAGTCATCGACAAACTACTCCATGGAAAAACAGCTGATGTTCCACAGTTTGATAAAGCGATTGATGATCGCCGGGAAAAAAACCAGTGGCATCGATACCAACAGCCGGTAAAAGTGATCCTGTTTGAAGGCTGGTGCAATCACAGCCCTCCCCAGACCAGCGAACAGCTGCAACAGCCGATTAACGAACTGGAAGCCAATGAAGATGCTGACGGGACATGGCGACAATATGCCAATACCCGCTTAATTGAATATCACCAGCGCGTGTTCTCCAGAGCCAACCTTAGCCTGATGCTAAGATCTCCGGATTTTGAGCATGTGTATCAATGGCGCCAGTTGCAGGAACAAAAACTCCGGGAGTCCACGCCTGCTGACCAGGCATACCGCCTGATGGATGACAGCGCGTTAAATCGTTTCATTCAGCATTATGAAAGAATCACGCGTCACACGCTTGATCATCTTCCAGAAAAAGCAGATATCATTCTCCCCGTCCGTCCAGACCATAGCATTGCAGGAATCGTCGATCGCCATGCCGCAGACTGATAACAACAACAGGCAATGGCTGGTCATATCTGACCTGGATGGCACCTTGCTGAATCATCATGACTATCAATACCAGGCGGCCTTACCCGCCCTAGTCAAGCTCAAGAACAAACAGATACCTGTCATTCTCAATACCAGCAAGACCTATCCAGAAACTCTTAAAATCCAGAAGTTACTGGGCATTGAAGCACCTTTTATCGTGGAAAACGGCTCCTGCCTGTTCCTGCCGCGAAATCAGTTCCCCGAAAAACCGGACAGTAATGCCAGGCAAAGAGATCATTTCTGGGAAATTGTACTGGGCAATACCCTGGAACAAATTGATGTTACGCTGGAGCAGCTGGCTATCGAGAATAATGCTTTTCTGCGCTTGTCAAAATGTTCTCCAGCTGAAGCAGCCCGCCTGACCGGATTGACTGAATCCCAGGCAAAAGACGCGATAGCTCGGGAGTTCAGCGAACCCGTGATCTGGAATAAATCTGAGCATGAACTCGAGAGCCTGAAGCAACTACTACAGCAACAGAACCTCAAAACCCTGCAGGGAGGCCGCTTTCTGCATATTCTAGGCGCCTGTGACAAGGGCACAGCTATTGATGAACTGGCTAAATATTATCCGCAGCCAGTCAATACTGTCGTGTTGGGAGACAGCGCCAATGATGCTGATATGCTGATACACGCTGATATCGCAGTCGTTGTTCAGTCACCCGGCAACGGGCAGTTAATGCTACACATCACCCCACCCTACATAACAAATAAACAAGCGCCGGAAGGTTGGGCCGAAGGGATCAATTTTGCGCTTAATAAAATCCAGGCCGAGGAGTCAAGATGAGTGATTTTTTTCAGAACGGACGTGTAACCACGCTACATAATATGTCCACGCGTACCCTTGAGGAGATCGAGGCAGATCTAGATACTTTTTCAGCAACCAAGCCAATGGGCTTGATATTACCCTCACTCTATTCCGAGCTGGAAAGGCCTGCATTAAAACTTATCCTGGATGAACTCAAAGATGCTTCTTACCTGAACCAAATTGTTATTGGAATTGACCAGGCCGACAGGGAGCAGTTTAAGCATGCCATCGAGTTTTTCTCTCGTCTGCCACAGCCGCACTGCCTGCTTTGGAACGATGGTCCAAACCTGATGGCTATTGATAAGAAGCTGCGAGACCAGGGCCTGGCGCCTACAGAACGTGGCAAGGGACGTAATGTCTGGTACTGCATGGGCTACATGCTGGCCAAGAACAATACCCAATCCATTGCCATTCATGACTGCGATATCATTACCTACAAACGTGGCATGCTTTCCCGCCTGCTCTACCCGGTTGCCAATCCCCGCTTCAACTATGATTTCTGCAAAGGCTACTATCCCCGTATAGCCAACAATTCAATGAATGGACGCGTTTCCCGCCTGCTGGTCACGCCACTGGTACGCGCGCTCAATTACCAGCATGGTCCTCATGAATACCTGGAATTTCTGGATAGTTTCCGTTATCCACTGGCAGGTGAATTTTCCATGACACATGCTGTACTCAAGGACTTGAGAATTCCGACAGACTGGGGACTGGAAGTAGGAATCCTGATGGAAATGAAAAAGAACTACGCTACCAGTCATATATGCCAGGTCGATATTGCTGACAACTATGACCACAAGCACCAGGTTGTATCGAGCGAGGATCAGGCCAAAGGCCTGTCCAAAATGTCGATTGATATAACCAAGGCCATTTTCAAAAAGCTGGCGACTGACGGCATTACCTTTAGCGAGGAAAGCCTGCGCACAACCAAAGCGACCTATTATCGCATTGCCCTTGACCTGGTTGAAAGCTACCGCAACGACGCCCTGTTTAATGGACTGAACTACGAAACTCATGAAGAGGAAATGATGGTTGAGTTGTTTGCCAAAAATATTAAGGACGCGGGCAAGACCTTTCTTGAAGATACTGACAAAGCCCCATTCATTCCCAGCTGGCGTCGCGTATCCAGTGCAATACCTGATATTTTTGAACAAATGATTGAAGCCGTAGAACAGGACCGTAAAGAATTCTCATGAAACACAAAGATTCTGAAATCAAGGCGCTTTCCCGGCGCATTCATGATCACCTCCAGGTAATTTACCCCGAGGGCAAAAATAATGAACTGACTCAACAGGTTATGCAGATCATGGAATTTGGCGACGCCACTGAAGCAGTGGCGTCCCATCAGAATCTCTGGAATGAAAAAGACATTATCACGATCACCTATGGTGACAGCATTCGAAAACCTGATGAGGCCCCATTAAAAACCCTGAATAATTTTCTGCATGACTACTTCCTGGACACTATCAGTATTGTTCATATCCTGCCTTTTTATCCTTTCAGTTCTGATGACGGGTTTTCCGTTATCAATTACGCAGAGGTCAATCAGGGACTGGGCAGCTGGAATGACATAGAAACCATTGCAAAAGACTTTGCCTTAATGGCCGACCTGGTGATTAACCATTGCTCCAGTCGCAGCCTGTGGTTCGATAACTACAAGCAATGCAAGGATCCCGGCAAGGATTATTTTATTGAAGCCGACCCGTCGACCGATCTTAGCGCGGTGGTCCGCCCAAGAACCAGTCCGTTACTGCGTGAGACAGAAACACTCGATGGTACAAAACATGTCTGGTGTACTTTCAGCCATGACCAGGTTGACCTCAATTTCAGCAATCAAAAAGTACTGCTTGAGTTCGTTCGCATCATCAAGGGTTACCTTGATCATGGTATTTCACTGTTCAGACTGGACGCGGTGGCATTTCTCTGGAAAAGAATCGGCACGCCCTGTATTAACCTGCCCGAAACACACGAAGTCATCCGCCTCCTGCGGCTGCTGATTGAACATGTCAACCCGCAGGCTGTTGTGATCACGGAAACCAATATACCCAACCGGGAAAACCTGTCTTATTTTGGTAACGCCAACGAGGCCCACTGGATCTATAACTTTACCCTGCCACCACTGGTTCTCTATACCCTGCTCTATGGAAAATCACACCTGTTAAAGCAGTGGATGATGTGCATGCCGCCAGCCCAGCATGGTACAGCCTATTTTAACTTTATTGCTTCGCATGACGGTATTGGTCTCCGCCCGGTAGAAGGCATTCTGAGTGAAGATGAAGTTGATCAAATGGCCGCCCTGATACGTCAGTTCGGTGGTGATGTTTCGTTTCGTAATCTAGCCGATGGTTCACATCGGCCATATGAACTCAACATCAGCCTGATCGATGCCTTTAAAGGTACTTTTGATGGTGAAGACAGTTACCAGCTGGAGCGTTTTATCTGCGCACACGCCATTATGCTGGCCCTCGAAGGCGTTCCGGCGCTCTATATTCACAGCCTTTTTGGTACACATAATGATCATGCAAAAAAAGAAGCCTCCGGTAATAACCGCGCAATCAACCGGCATAACTGGGAACATGAAAAACTAACCCATGAACTTGCAAGCGATAACAGCCTGCATCGTCAGGTGTATCAGCGTATGACATCGATGCTGAAAATCCGTAAAAGACAACGAGCTTTTCATCCCAACGCTACCCAGTTCACCATGCATTTCAGTGAGGAGCTGTTTGCCTTCTGGCGTCAGAGCCAGGATCGCAGGCAGAGCATCTTCTGCATTTACAATATCAGTAACAAACCACAGGACCTGGCATTACAAGATGTTAACCTGGTTGAACTGGATGAATGGCACGACCTGATATCAGGATATCGCTTCGATGATCCCAGGGAAACCATTCACCTGGGTCCGTACGAGTTCGTCTGGATTACGAATAAATAAAAAAAGCCCCTCAAGAAACAGCAGTCAATAAGCCCCTTTGGAATCATGGGGCTTTGTATGATGAGCTCTATTATTCATGAAGAAATCAAACCGATTAATTTCAAATAATGTCGATTGGTTCACATTTTCAATTAAGTAGCTATCAAAATTTTTAATAGTCATAAGGTAGACTGAATTCAATACGAGATAACCGCTTACTTTTAGCAAACGCTACGAAATGCTAGAATTATGTTTAACCTTTCCAAGGAACAGGCAGGCTGGAAAATGGATCTTTTGCTCTGGATTAACCTTGCTGTATTAATAACAGTCATTGCTATTGCGTTGTACTGCTTTAGCCGTCCAGGATGTAATCTTTTTAAATAGTTTTTCCTGTTTTTTGGTCGATCGCTCACTCATGGCTAAACTTAAATTTTATGCAAAAAATTGAATGGAAACCGGACTTCAGTGTAGGTGTACAACGGCTTGATGCACAGCATCAAAAGATCATTAACGTCATTAACAAGCTTATCGGCAACCCGGGGGCTTTTGATGAGGCAGAAACAATAGATGATGTGCTATTGGAATTGACAAACTATGTTTCTGACCATTTTCTTTTGGAAGAACATTTACTTGAAGCAAATGACTACCCTGACCTTCTCGAGCATTCAAAAAAACATACGGCCTATAGCGAACAGATTGCCAGCTTCTGCCAGGACATCATCAAAAAGAAGAACGACCCCGACCAATTACTTGTATTTTTAAGAAAGTGGTGGGTTGATCACATACTTTACGAAGATATGAAATATAAACCTTTCTTTAAAAGCAAGGGTGTAAGCTGAAATGCGCATAGGTTTTTAAAAAAAATGCCCCGTACATAGACGGGGCAACCAAGGGATTGGAACCATATGAATTGATCATATATTCACGTTTTCAGAATATTGATAATGGCCTAACCCCTCAATTATGATTTTCCTTGGATTTTGTTGGTATTAACCCATGAATACGGAAAAATCTGCAGTTTCCGTCTACTATTTTAGTATCATTTTTTATTGAAATTAGTAATGGATCAGGAGAAAGCAATGCTATCAGCTCTGAGAAAAACAGGATTTATGTTGATTGTCGCTACCATTGCCTTATGCACATCGACAAACAGCATGGCTAGAGACAAGGATGAGGACAAGGACAAAGACTCAAAACCTGAGCCAACAGGGATGTATGATGAAAACAGTCGTCAACACATAAAAAACTACCATAAATACGGCTACCAGAATGGTAGAGATAACCATCGTCACTCATATCGTGGCAAATCCCCAAGTTATGGTCGATATGGCTATGAAAACCGCCATCGGCCTCCAAATCGACAGATGAACAGGTACTATCCACCAAGCCGCGGTCGTTATTAGTTAGAAACAGCAAAAAACAGCCCGGATTCAGCCTGTCTTTAATCACCAGTCGCGGCCCCTCAAAGGAATATATCTGCTTTTCTTATAGATCCCGGATTGCGTTACCGGGTTGGCTTAGTTGTTTCTGGCTAATCATCGAGAATTGTCCAAAAACATCGTAAACTGATCGGCAAATACCCCGTGGAGAAAATCAATGCATAAATTTGAGTCCTGGTTCGGCAACTGGGTCATGCGCTATCGCTGGCCGCTGCTGATCCTGATGCCACTGCTTGTCATGCTGGCAGCCACGGGGGGCCAATATTTAGAATTCACCAACAACTACCGCATTTTCTTCAGTGAAGATAATCCCCAGCTGAAAGCTTTTGAGAACCTGGAAAATTCTTATACCAAGGACGACAACGTTCTTTTTATCCTCACGCCTAAAGATAATGCCGTTGTCAGCAATCAGACACTGGAAGCGGTGGAATGGCTAACCGAGCAATCCTGGCAGATACCCTATTCAATCCGTGTCGATTCAATCAGTAATTTCCAGCACACGGAGGCAGAAGAAGATGACCTGATTGTCCGCGACCTGGTCGAAGGCAGCCCATCATTGTCTACTGAAGAATTGAAAGCCATTGAGGCCATCGCCACTGCAGAACCCATCATTTATAAAAGACTGATCTCGGAAGATACCACGGTCAGTGGCATCAATGTCACCATACAGTTGCCCGGCAAGGATGAAACAAAAGAAACACCCGAGGTAGTCAGTTTTTCCAGGGACCTGGCCGACAAGCTGAGACAAAAATACCCGGATCTGAACGTGCGTCTTAATGGCATGATATTCATGAACAATGCCTTCTCGGAAATGGCGCGCGGTGATATGGCTACGCTGGTACCATTAAGCTTCCTGGTCATGCTCATAGCACTGCTGATTCTACTCAGTATCAATAACCGTTACGAGGCCCGAACTGCTTCTAGGCTGTCATCTTTATGGGCAATCGTGCGTTCCGTTGTAAATACGCTGCCCGGCACAATTGCAACCTTGATCGTAATCCTGTTATCAATACTGGCTGCCATGGGTATTGGTGGGCATATCGGCTTCCCGATCACTCCACCCTCGTCAACAGCACCTACCATGATTCTCACCATTGCTATTGCCGACAGCGTGCATATCCTGTCTTCCTATCAGCATCATTTACAGCTTGGTAAAGATCGCAGAGCAGCCATGTCAGAAAGTCTGCGCATTAATCTTCAACCTGTTTTTCTGACAAGCATCACCACGGCTATTGGTTTCTTAAGTATGAATTTTTCAGATGCGCCACCGTTCAGGCATCTGGGTAACTTTGTCGCTTTTGGCGTTATCGCCGCTTTTTTCCTGTCGATCACTTTTTTACCCGCCTTTGTTTCATTAATGCCAGGTGGTTCTGGCAAAGCTATGGATAAAGACAAGCCCGGTCTGATGGATAAGCTGGCTGAGTTTATTATCAGGCATAACAGAAAGCTGCTATTTGGCGTGGGTGGTATTGCCGTGGCACTGATTCTCATGGTTCCACGTAATGAGCTGAACGATATCTTTGTGCATTATTTTGACGAGAGTGTTGAGTTCAGGATGGATGCCGATTACCTGGACGAACACCTGGGAGGCCTATACCGGATAGATTACTCAATACCCTCCGGAAAGCCTAATGGCATTGCCAACCCTGAATATCTTGGCAAGGTCCATGACCTGGTCTCCTGGCTAAGAACCCAGCCGGATGTATTTCACGTCAATTCGATTACCGATGTATTTACCCGGCTCAACAAGAACATGCACGGAGATGACCCGAACTGGTATCGTTTGCCAGACCAGCAGGATCTCGCCGCCCAGTACCTGTTGCTCTATGAAATGTCGCTACCTTACGGACTGGATCTGAATAACCAGGTCAACGTCGATAAATCAGCCACACGCGTAAGTGTGACTTTCCGTGTTATGTCAACCAAAGCTGTCCTCGCTTTGGAGGACCGGGTACAGCAATGGTTTGCAGAAAATGCGCCTCAATTTCAGACGGCCGGTGCCAGCCCTACACTCATGTTTGCCCATATTGGTAAACGAAATATACAAAGTATGCTGATTGGAACCACCGTTGCCCTGATACTCATCTCGGCGATACTGGTTATCGCGTTCCGTTCATTGAAGATCGGCTTCATTTCGTTAATCCCCAACCTGGTTCCTGCTGCCGTAGGCTTTGGAATCTGGGCAATTTTTGTCGGTGAAGTCGGTCTTGCCCTGTCGGTGGTTACCGGTATGACGCTGGGAATCGTGGTTGATGATACTGTACATTTTCTGAGCAAATACCTCAGAGCACGACGTGAGCATGAATCTGACCCGGCCGATGCGGTTCGCTACGCCTTTCACTCGGTTGGACGAGCCCTGTTGATTACCACGCTTGTATTGATTGCCGGGTTCATGGTGTTGGCCACGTCTGCCTTCCAGCTGAATTCGGGAATGGGTTTACTGACTGCCATCGTTATCGCAGCTGCCCTGATAATTGATTTTCTTTTATTACCCCCCCTGCTGATGAAGTTCGAAGGAAAAAAACCATGAAATATTATTTATTAAACACTTTCACAGCCGCTTCTTTACTACTACTGACCGCTTTTCCCGCACAGGCAGAAACACCGGAAGAAAAAGGCCTGGCTATCGCCACTGAAAGTGACCAGCGTGATTCAGGCTGGGTGGACCAGACCAGTGAACTGGTAATGATACTGCGCAATAAACAGGGTGATGAGGCAACGCGCGAGATACGCACCAGGACACTTGAGGTTGAAGGTGACGGTGATAAATCCATGAGTATTTTTGATACTCCAGCAGATGTTAAAGGTACCGCATTTCTCAGCTTTACCCACGCATTGAAACCGGATGATCAATGGTTATACCTGCCTGCATTGAAACGCGTGAAACGTATCAGTTCACGCAACAAGTCAGGACCTTTTATGGGCAGTGAATTTGCCTATGAAGACCTCACTTCACAGGAAGTACAGAAATACACTTACAAGTGGCTCAGGGATGAAAAACTCAATGATCATGATACCCATGTTATTGAAGCCTACCCGGCCTATGAACACTCCGGCTACACGCGCCAGATTGTCTGGCTCGACAAGGGACATCTGCGTCCAGTCAAAATCGAGTTCTATGACAGGAAAGATTCCCTGCTGAAAACACTCAACCAACATGATTACAAGGAATACCTCCCAGGCATTTTCCGTGCTGATCGTTTTGAAATGGTCAATCACCAGACCGGCAAGTCCACTACCCTGCTATGGTCGAATTATGCTTTCAAAACTGGCCTGACTGATCGTGACTTTGATAAAAACTCGCTCAAGCGTGCACGATGACAGAACCCCTGCGTTATAAAGCGAGGTTAGCTGCCTTACTCTGTACATTGACCCTGGCAACCAATAGCCAGGCCTATGAATGGTCTGGCTATATCAGTGCCGAAGCGCGTTATTTTTTTGAAGATCCACTGGACAGCAAGCAGGAAGACAGTAATTTTTCCCTGTCGGCACAACCCGAGTTCTATCACGAATGGGATAACCGCAATCAGAGTTTTACCTTTGTTCCCTTTGTTCGCTGGGACCAGCATGATGATGAACGCAGTCATGTTGACATTCGCGAACTCACCTGGCTGAAAGCTTCTTACAACTGGGAACTGAGGCTGGGAATCAGAAAAGTTTTCTGGGGCGTCACGGAATCCCAGCACCTGGTCGACATCATTAACCAGACGGACCTGGTAGAAAATCCGGATGGTGAAGAAAAACTGGGCCAGCCGATGATCAACTTTGCCTGGATACAGGACTGGGGAACGCTGGATTTTTTCATACTGCCAGGATTTCGTGAAAGGACTTTTCCGGGAGAGAAAGGCAGACTCCGTACCCAGCCTGTCATTGATACTGACCGGGCAAGGTATGCTGACTCCAAGGGCGATGATCACATCGACTTTGCCATACGCTGGAGTCACTCTATCGGTGACTGGGAAATTGGCCTGGCACACTTTAGCGGTACCAGCCGTGATGCTGAGCCCCTGCTAGAACTCAATGCGCAGAATGAACCGGTACTGGTGCCCTATTACCAGACAATTGACCAGACCTCTCTTGATCTGCAACTGGTTACAGACGAGTGGTTATGGAAGCTGGAAGCCTTAACCCGGTCAGGCCAAAGCAATGGACGTTATTTTGCCGCCGTTGGTGGTTTTGAGTATACCTTTGTTGGCATTGTCGAAAGTGATGCTGACCTGGGCCTGATCGCGGAGTATATTTTTAATGACGGTAAAAAATCCGCCACCACGCCATTTGATAATGACCTGATGCTGGGTGCCCGGCTGACGATGAATGATGTTCAAAATACCGAGGCCTTATTGGGAATCATCGTGGACATGGACGGTCATGGTAATACCGTATCAATGGAAGCCAGCCGCAGGCTTGGCAATTCCTGGAAAGCCACCCTGGAAGGCCGTTTTTTCAATGATATTGATCTGCAGGACCCGTTAAGCTTTTACCGTAACGATGATTACATGCAGTTCGAGCTGGCCTATTACTTCTAGTCCGCAATCAATAAGTTAATATTTGAAATGCGAAACGAGAGCACGTAAATCGTCCGTCAATCTTGCAAGTTGATCACTGGATGTAGCCAGGCGTTCAGATGCTGAAGCATTTTCATCAGCAACCTGGCTGATATTGACAACATTCTGGTTAATTTCCTCGGCAACCACGCCCTGCTGCTCAGAAGCGGAAGCGATCTGGATGTTCATGTTGGTAATGTTAGCCACTGAATCAGCAATCGCATTTAATGCATCACCGGCATCTGAAGCGTTTTCAACACTGGTTTTAGCCTTTTCCTGGCCTTGAACAATTGCCTTTACCGCAGCACGGGCCTGCGACTGCAGACTGTCAATCATGTTCTGAATTTCCTTGGTAGAATCCTGCGTCCTGCTGGCCAGCGTTCTTACCTCGTCAGCAACGACTGCAAAGCCACGTCCCTGTTCACCTGCACGCGCCGCTTCAATCGCCGCATTGAGCGCCAGCAGGTTGGTCTGTTCAGCAATTCCCCTGATAACATCCAGGACTGAGCCAATAGCCTCTGCATCTTTTTCCAGTTCATAGATAACGTTGGCACCGGTTTCAATTTCGGAGGCCAGCGCATTAATTGAATCAATGGTTTCAGTTACTACGGATTGTCCGGTTTTCGCATTACCATCCGCCAGTTGCGCTGATTCTGCTGCCAGGTTGGCATTTGAGGCTACTTCCTGAACCGTGGCTGTCATTTCCGTAATCGCCGTTGCCACCTGGCCAGTCTGCTCGCGTTGCTGCAAAGAACCCTGCTTGGTCTGGTCAACAATGGTTGAAACATTCTGCACCACCGATGTCAGGCTTTGGATTTCTTCCGCTACCTGTGACACAAGATTATGAACTTTCGTGGCAAAACGGTTAAAGCCGTCGGACATTTGTGCCATTTCGGATTTACCCTCGGAGCGCAGGCGACTGGTTAAATCACCTTCACCCTCTGCCAGGTCATCAAATGCACGCACAACTTCGTTAATTGGGAAAGTAATCATGCGGCTCATGAAGAAGGCAATAATGATACCTAGCAGGACACCGACAGACATACCGGCAATCACTTTAGAACTTGCCGCATTGGCATCATCCTGCAAAGCGCTACTTTCATGGGCTATATCATCACGAAGTTCGTTAACCAGCGTTACCAGTTCCTGCTGGGACTTGACGATTACCGGACCAATTTCTGTTTTTGTCAGGTAAATATCATTACGATACTGCTCAGAACTATGCAGCTTGACTGTTTCCTCCAGCGCTTTCTTATACTCAACCAGTACTTTTTGATACTCAGGCATAATTTCAGCCTGCTCGAAAGTCAACATATCGCCGGCTTCAGCAACTGCAGCGACCTTGGAATCCATGACCTCCGTCATCGAATTCATGTTGGTAATATTGATCTTGTCCCGAAATGCAAGAAAAGTTCTTAATTCACCGACAAGCTGGGCATTGTAATAACGCAGGTCATAGATAGTCTGGCGTAACTCAGAACGTTCATCATCAATATTTTCCTCGCCCCATTCAGACAGTATCATCTGGCTCAGCATGCCCTGCATTTGCTGCGCCATCGGGTTGAGCTTTTCACCGGCCAACCTCATTGCAGGGATATTACGAATATCATTTGTGACCAGGTCAACCACCTGGTCCTTGAAGCTGGAAAGCATGGTAATATCAGCGACAATTACTTCCACTTCAGAACGGTATTTATCATTAGCCGAAATATACTCATGAGCCTGAAGGGCCTTTATCGTCGAGGCAGCTTCATTGAGCGAGCGAAAGTAACTCTCCTTGTATTGCTCATCCTTGGTCAGCATGTAAAAACCCAGCGAGTTATTGGCTGATTCCAGTTCAAATGCCAGGTTTTGCGAGGTTAGCACGGCAGGCTGTATTTTCTCGGTAACAGCATTGATCCCGGAGCTTAATGCTGTAAATTGTGACAGGGTACTTAACGACACGGCAGTCAGAACAACCAGTATCAGGCCAAAGCCAAACCAGATTCTGTTTTTAATCGTCGTGGATTTTACCAGCCAGCCTAAACTGCACTTATCTAAAAAACTCAATGTCTCTCTCCAGATCGAATGCCCATTACCGGGTTTTTATAAGTTTTATGTTTTTGTATCGGCAACTAAAAATAAAGCTTTAGTCTCAGCTGTTGGATTGATATTTATCAGCCATCAGCCTTATAAAACGGCTACAAATCACCTTAATCAGAGATTTTTATTAACCTTCACTGATCTGGGTAAAACCTCAAATACTGCGCTGGAATTTGTTGATTCATTGCCATATTTTTGGTGTCTGACAACTCATCGTGTGATTAACTGGTATCTATCTAAAAGGAGAACTGGAAAATGACAAAATTAATCACCCTGCTTGTAGCTGGTTCATTGGCTTTCGCGACAGCTTATTCTGCTGCAAATGAAATCCCATCCGGACAGGAATTACAGTTTAAAGCCGAGCAGAATACCCGGACAATTGATACAGCCAGTCTGAAAAAACAACTGGATGATGAGCCTGACCTGCTTCTGATCGATATCCGCACCAAGGACGAAATCCAACGCATGGGTGGTGCAATCGATGTCCCGCAAAATATCAATATACCGCGAGGCTGGCTGGAATTTAGGGTGCAATCTGCTGCCGCAACAAAAGATACGCCTATTGTTGTCTATTGCGGTGGAGGCCTGCGCAGTCCAATGGCAGCGGAAACCCTGCAGCAGATGGGTTATACCAATGTCAGCAATTATGCAGAAGGTTACCTGGGATGGATTAAATCAGCTTCACAATAAAATTGAGCAGCAACTGACCAAAAGAACCTATTTTATCGCTGCTTCCCTGTAGAACCCGACACTGGCAACACAGATATCTGCGCTAAATTCCCGACCAATTGCAACAACGCCAATACGTTTCAGGTTTTGTATGTTGAGAGCTTCTCCGGTTTTGTAGGCCGTAAATAAATCGAAGGGTATTTTGATGACCTGCCATTCTCCACTGGTTTTAAACGTAGCCCGGTATGCCTGCCAGGGAAACCATAGGTCTGAAGTTCGCAAATGAAGATTGTAGTTTTCCCCGTTTGCCTTGATCTTAAGCACAATGCCCTGGTAGCTATCCGCACTCCTGGCAGTGTTTTCATCAATATCCGTGGCTATCTGGATAAATCCACCGTTATTTTCGGTCCGGACCTGCCCGGTAAGCGCAACACAGGCGATGTCATCAGCATCCACAATAGATGTACTGCCTTCTGAGACACCTCCCATAACGCCATCGGTAACCAGGCGCCATGAAACATTATCCAGCTGCATAACGTCCAAAGGTTCAGACGCCTGTAACTGACTGTCATGCAAGAGCAAATTCACCATTAAAATAGCTGCCAGGGTTATTGAATAACCATCTGATGTTAGATATTTAAAATTCATTAATGTCTATGCTTCGTAGCGGTTGTTTGATGTTCTTCGCTTAAAAGGAAGCAATCTTGCTGACTGATATTGACCCAGCCATCCCAACCAAGCCACTCGGATTGATACAAATTTCGTGAAGATGATGCATGATGACACAGCTCACCAGTCATTTTTACCCAACTCATACCAGCCTCCTGAAAATTTATAAAACAGCTTACTTTTTCTGACTACTGAAATAAATGAAAGATGCTTTTTGATAACCAGTGAAATAACAATGAATTTTCATAGGTCTACTGTTAATCAGGTTCTTAACAATATCTTGAAAATGATGAAAAAAACTTTTTATATTTATTTCACCGCGATCACATTGATATCTATCGCCTTTATTTACCGCCCTGCAACAGGCGGCCTGCTCACTGAGCCCAGGCCACTGCCTGAATTTTCAGGCCAGGCCTCAGACTGGATCAACTCTGGAACATTATCAGTGGCTGATTTACATGGCAAAGTGGTTTTACTGGATTTCTGGACCTTTGACTGCTGGAACTGTTACCGTTCTTTTCCCTGGCTGATTGAACTCGAAGAACGCTTTAAAGCACAGGACTTGCAAGTCATTGGCATCCATACGCCAGAATTTTCTCATGAAAAAAAGCGCGAGAATGTCATTGCCAAGGCACAGGAGTTTGGCCTGCACCACCCTATCATGATGGACAACAATTTCGACTATTGGAAGGCTATGAGTAATCGTTACTGGCCAGCCTTTTACCTGGTTGATAAAAAAGGAAACATCCGTGCGAGTTATATTGGCGAAACACATAAGGGTGATGTCAATGCTCGACAGATAGAACAGCAGATCGAGTTGTTACTAGCCGAATAAAAATGCAAAAAAATTGCGATTTACGGACACCTTGATTAACTCCCCCTGGATATAGAAAATAAAGAAAATGGGTCTTGTTATTATTTTTGTTTACACTTCGTTAGAAATAGATAACGTTGCATGGCCAAATATTCCAAAAAAAATGGAATAAAAAACACGCTTGTTGCATCTACTTAATTCAGTAACCAAGAGTCTGAAAAACCCTATGTTTGATTTTCCGAGGGCATCGAGAGAATTCAGGTCGCACCTGAAAGAATCAAAGGCATCTTTAACCAGGATCGCTCTCTCGTGGAGTAATGACCCCAGCCTGGCGGATGACCTTGCACAGGAAGCAATGACACGTGCACTTAAGAAACATTTTCAACTCAAGGACATCAATAAATTTGAATGCTGGATTTTTTCTATTCTGAACAATTGCTGGCGTGAGCATTTACGCCGCATTAAACCCACAACGGATATCGATGAACTTGTTCTCTTCAGCGAAAAAAATACTGAAAGTGAAATTGAACAGCTTCAGATTATTGATCGCGTCAGAACTGCGATCGAAAAACTTCCAATTGGCCAGAGGCAGGTTATTACCTTGGTCGACTTACAGGAATTCAGTTATGCAGAAGTGGCAGAAACACTGGAAATACCAACCGGTACGGTGATGAGTCGTTTAAACCGTGCCCGAAAAAACCTGAAACAAAATCTTTTATCACTACACAATGAATTATCGTCGCAAAATTCACAATTGAGGGCAGTAAAATGAGTGAAAAGAAGCAAACTGACGATACCCGCCTGAATGCCCTGGCTGATGGCGAACTCGATAGCCTGGAAAGCCAGGCATTGCTTGATGATATTAAGCATGACCCTGAAATGCAGCGTGCCTTGTGTGATATTCACTTGCTCAAGGACATGATGCATACCGCTTATCCAAAAGAGCGCAAAGCCTCTTCTCCCAATCATGGCAGAAGAAGTATTTTCACTGCAATAGCTGCATCAATAGTCATTCTTGCTGTCGGCTTTATCTCAGGCAGACTGTTTTCACCAGAGAGCTTCGCCGATCCATTTCAACTCGCCCAGGTTGAAACCCAGCCCAATAAGGTTGTTATCTTTCTGGGTTTTGCCGATGACGATAAATTTGTCAAAGCAATGAATCAAGCAGAAGCTCTGATGCAACAGTATCAGCAAAAAAGTGTCCGGGTTGATATTGTTGCCAGTGGTGGTGGCCTGGACCTGCTGCGAACCAGCACTACCCCCTATGCAGAGCGCATTCATCAATTGGCATCCAAATATGATTCACTGGATTTTGTTGCCTGCAGCAACACCATTGCCAACCTTATAAAGCAAGGCAAGAAAGTGGATATCGTTAACGAAGCTATTGTCGCACCATCAGCAGTGCAGTTCGTCGTGCAGCGATTGCAACAGGGCTGGAGCTATCTTGAAGTATAAATAAATCAGACGATCAATTGCCTTAAATAACCTGATAGCATAGTTACGTTGGTTATTGCAAAACGGCAAGTTGTCTGACCGGAGATTTATACATGAAGAAGTTACTTCTCTCATTCACTTTGTTTTCATGTATCGCCTTACTGGGCGATATTCATGCTGAAGGTTTCAATTTTTCGGATTTCTCCCCGCTGAATACCTCTGCGAATAGTCGACCTCTGGGATGCCGTTTTCCCTGGAAATTACCAGCGGGCCATCAACAATCCATTGTATCCGATGAAACCCACCTGAATATTTATAATCTTGGTCGCAGTGACCGACATGACATGAACACCGTCAATGAAACCGGGCCCCACGCAGGGCGTTTCCTGTACCGGACACATGAAACACGTTTCCCACAAAACCAACCCATTGGAGGCGCTCTTTCAGTCGTGGATTTAAAAACCGGGAAAACCCAGGTTTTGGCCAAAGCTGCTGACTTTGATGCCCTGGATGGGATTCGCTGGACACCCTGGGGTACCCTGCTTTTTGCCGAGGAAAAAACCAAAGGACGTTTTTTTGAAATTGAACTGAATGCTGATCTTGTCACAGTAAAAAAGATACATGACCGCCCTGCAGTTGGACGTCTGGCACATGAAGGCATTGAACTGGATGCAATGGGCAATCTCTATGTTGTAGATGAGCATCGTGGCCGGTCAACTGGTTGTGATGACAAGATGCCCTGTGGCGGCGGTGTTTACAAGTTTGTTCCTGACAAACCTGCTGATCTTTCAACAGGAAATCTCTACGTTTTGAAAGTAACCGGCCCTGATGGTACCGGCCAGGGAGTATGGGTTGGCCCGGTAGATCCCATGAATGCCCGTGTTTCAGGCAGTGAATCAGGCGGCCAAAGCTACCAACGGCCGGAAGATCTCGAAATCATTAATAATGTTCTCTATGTTGCCATCACCGAGGGACCACGTGATAAGAAAAATCAGGAGCTCTACGAAGGACGGGTAATTTCAATTGACCTGGATACAATGGTTGTACGTAATTTTGTCAAACCCGACGTAAACGTTAGCGTGGAAATTGGCAAACCCGGTGAAACTGGCCACCAGAGTGGCTTTGACAGTGTTGATAACCTGGCCGAAGCACCCAATGGCGACCTGGTCATGATTGAAGATAACAGTCCTTCTGATATCTGGTTCGCTTCCACGAAAAACGTCAATCAATTTGGTGCATCCCGTGAAGTCAAGTTATTTGCCTCATTAACCGACCCTGAAGGAGAAGGCACCGGTATCTATTTCAGCCCGCACGATCCAAGCACCCTGTACGTCAATATTCAGCACTCAGCCGCTATCAATGGTGATGGCACCTGGGCTATCACCAGAAAAGCTGGAAAGCACTGGAAACGTAAAGATGACTAAATACCATCCTTATGACTGATTAATTCTGATGAGTCGATAATTAAAAAGGCCAGGTATTCACCTGGCCTTTTTAATTTAGAGCATTTTTTCAACCACAGGTTGATTGATTTTCAACCATTGTTTTTTCAGATTTTTCATACTGTCACGATATTCATCCAATATACCATCTGCATCTTTTGGACTCTCAACCACCCTGGGTGTCAGCAGAATCAACAGTTCGTTACGTGTATTACTGTTAATGGTACTTCCAAACAGCGGGCCAATAATCGGTATTTTATAAAGCACAGGAATGCCACCCTCGGTCACCGTGTCATTTTCGGTAATCAATCCACCCAAAACGATTGTCTGTCCGCTTTTTACAGCCACGGTACTGGTAACCAGCCTTTGCAGGAAACTGCGCTGACCTGTTGCATCATCAATTTCGCCAACATCAGTCACTTCCTGGCTAACGTCCATTGTCACCAGGCCACCAGGATTAACACTCGGCGTTACCTCCAGTTTGACACCGGTATCCTTGTATTCAATACCCTCAATAATTTCACCATCAATGACCGCGGTATCGGTTTGTATCGGCTGCTGATTACCCACCTGGATCAGTGCCTTGTTGTGATCCAGCACCATCAGCGAAGGGCTGGAAATAACATTGATCTTTGATTCTTCAGCCAGGGCATTCAAGACAGCGCGCACCATGCCAGCGGAATCTACCAGTGAATAAGAGAAACCGATTGCATTTGGAACTATAGCTGATCCAAAATTAAGTCCTCCACTACCGGATTTGCCATCAACTGAATTTTTAAAGTACCACTCAACGCCATATTTCAATTCATCAGTCAGGATCACATCAACGATAGAAACTTCAATAATGACCTGTAACGGCAAGGTATCCAGACGTTTCAATGCGGATTCAATAATGCGGTATTCCTCTGCTGAAGCCATGATCAAGAGTGCATTTTTCTGTTCATCAGCGACAACACGTACATCGATAGGACCCGATAGCAATGGTATTCTGTCCGCCGATCCTGTCTTCGAAGTGACAACTGGTTTTGTTGATTCGCCTTCGATTTTAGACCTGAGGGTCACAGGTTTCATACCTGGCGCAACCTGGGATGTCTTTGAAGCCGTTGTTGTGCGGCTCGACGATGTTGTGAATATGTTGTTTATAACATCTGCCATCTCAACGGCTTTACGGTTTTTCACCTTGTAAACATACAGTCCCTTGCCGGGAAAACTGCTCGCCAGGTCCAGGCGTTCGATCCACAACCTGACCTTTTCCAGGTAATGCCGCTGGCTGGTTATTACCAACAGGGTATTCATACGTTCAAGCGGGTGTATCGTCAGCATTTCCGCAGCAATGCCATCTGTCCCTGTATCAAGAATCAATTGCAGTTCTTGAATAATATCGGCCGCATTGGCATTCATCAGTGGAAACAGGCCAACAGACTGGCCACGTAACCAGTCAACGTCAAACAGACCGGATGGTTTCCAGCCAGTTGCCAAGTTCCTGGCTGGTACCGGCCAGCATTAACAGGTTACGCTTTTCATCAACACGAACAAAAGCTTCCTTGGCAACAACCGGCGTTAGAATCTTTTCCATTTCCTTGGCAGATAGATAGGTCAGTGGAATCACCTGGATACTGAAGCCCGGTCCGGTTCTCCGGTTGATAGTCGGTGTCGTAGAGTAAGCCGCCTTGCTCTGCGGCAAGATTTTATAACCATCAGCACTATCTACCAGTGCAAGACCATTTACCTGCAGAATTGATTCGAACATCGGTAAAATACTGGCCTTGGTTACCGGCTGGCTGGTCTGCAGACTAACTGTCCCCGTAACCTTGGGGTCAACGATATAATTCACATTCAGAATATCACCCAGGATAACCTTGGTAACTTCGTGTAAATCGGTGTTATGAAAATTCAGCGTGATATCACCCTGCTTATCACGTTGCGCTTCGGATTGTCCTTTCAAAGGCGCTGCAATATATTTACCGGTACCGTGGTACATGACCGCTTCGGAAGATTCCTGTGTTGACGAAGAATCCTGTACCGATGTTGCAGCAGCAGGCACTGCTGAATTATCTGCCTGGCCGGCACTCTTGGGTTTAATTAAAACCGATGATGGACCATCAATCTTTTCTGGTGTAATACAGGACGTCAGCAATGGAATGAGGCTGCCGAGCAAAACACCTTTAAGCACATTTTTATAACACATCATCAAATTCAGTCCTGTTTCATTCCATTAGCAATTTCAATCATTATTCCGTGCTCTGACGGGAATACGTCTTTTAGCTCTTGCTTTGACCCTCGGGGTATTTTTTGAGGTCCGCTCAAGTTCCAATTGTATATTTTTTCCACCCTTAACGAGAACAACAGCGGCCGCATCAACGGATTTTAATTCCCAACCATCGATTTGATTACCAAGGTTGACTCTTTCAACTGTACGGTCTGGCTTGAGCAACAGGGCCTGGGTGTTCTCGGGTGAAACCACAATGCCGACAAGTTTAAACTCAGAAGCATTACTGTTTTGCGTTTCCTCCTCAAGCGCTACTTCTTGCTGTTCCTCAGGTATTTCAGGCAGCCTGCCCTCGGTAAATAACGGATGATCTATGATAGCGGCATAAATCAAGCTGGAATCACTTTGATATTCTGGTATGCCCGGCATCTCGATATTCAGCTTGCGGCCGGTAGACTGTTGCTCTACAGGTTCAATTTCATCAATAGAAACTGTAATCAACATCAACCCGGCTATCAGGTTAAGCGCAAGAAGCAACCATGTCAGACGCAGGCTATTCATTTTGCAACACCCGAAACATAGGCTGTTAAATCAAAATTCAGTTGTAAGGGCTTTTGCCCTCCCCTCACGCTGAAGCGTTTTCGCCGGTTTTTTTGCACCGATACTTTATCCATAACCAAAACCATGGGTGATGTTTCAATGGCGAGCAGAATTTCCCGGATGTCATCAATATCACCCTCAGTTTTAACGCGTACCTTTACACTGTGATCTGCGGGATTGAGACTTCCAACCGCCTGTGTACTGATCAACCGTGCCCCGGACTGGTCAACGATTTTTCTCACTGTTGTCTGCAGGTCCGCTACAGCCAGCCCCGGCGTATCACCCTCGAGGAAAAAGCCTTTGGATTGATATTCAAGTAAATATTTATCCAGCCTGGCCTTCAATGGTAGACGTTGCCTGGCTATACCCTGAAAACGGTTAAGCCGGTCACTCAAACTGGAGATTTCCAGCTGGTTTTCCGAGTAACGCTGCCAAAGTGGTTCGATAAGCAGGAAAACTGCAACCAGCAATACGGCAAGAATCATTACCGCTACAAACCGGCTTTCTCTGTGGTTCATTTGACGAATCATGACGCAACATCCTGCATCGACAGACTGATTCTGAGCTGGAAGCGATCACGACCGCTTTTGGCATCCCGCACCACGGGAGAAGTGAAGCTGGCATTTTGAAACCGTGCAGATGCCTCGATCAAACCGATGAGCTCGGAAGCATTACTGGATTCGCCCTGAATATTGATCTGGCTGCCATTTAATTCGAATCGCAGCAACCAGGTATGTTGAGGCAGCAAAAGACTGAGGTCATTCAATATTCTGATGGCATGGGGTGACTGCTGTTTGGTTTCTACAATTCGACTGGACTCTTTACCCAGATTTTCAATCTGTTTTCTCAGCCGCTGCACCTCGCGAACTTCATCATTTAACAGTGCAGTTTCCTGTTTCAATTGTTCAATGAATGCATCCTGCCGATTCATGGCAAGGTAAGCGCTAAGTAATAATAATAAAATTACAGTAACAATTAACAGGGAGTTGAACTTGGCTAAAAACTGTGGACGGCTTGAACGCAAAGCTGGCGGTAACAGGTTAATATCGTGTCCTGCCACGCTGATAATACCCGGTTTCAAACCCCATTGATCAACCTTTTCCAACGAGCGCTCTACCAGTTCACGCGGCACTACGATCAATTTTACCAGGATATGCGCAACATCGCCGGGGACTTTCTGTACTGCGTAATCATAATAAACCTGGTCGATACTGAAAGGAGTCTGACGGTCCATCTCGTAGCTGAGAATATTCTCAAGATCCGGCTCTGCTTCTGCCGGAAGATTTACATCCAGAAACAACGCATCACTGGCATCCAAAATTAAAAGGGTTTCAAGGTTCGTCGCATTGATCCTGGAGAGCGCTGCTGACAATTGCGTCGACAACGAATCCGATTGAATATCAAGACTGGCTTCCTCAAGTTGCTGGGCATGCTGCAGGTCAGTGAGTGATACTTTGCCATGGGCAAAATCCAGCCGCAGCTGGTAAGCATCAGCCTGAAAAAATCGCCTGATAAATTCCGGCACCAATTCAGACAGCTGTTCCATCCACCAGGTAAAAAAACCACCCAGCCGGGAAATCAACGAAAGACTTTTTGAATCAAAAGAAAGCATACGCGTAATAAACTGTCAGAATCCCGTAAACTGGTAAAAATCAATTAATAAAGTCAAGGTTTTCAACCTCTTTCCAGGACACGAGAGTATAAGGGTTATTCTTGTCACCCACCAATTTTATTACCGAAGCCAAGCGTGTTTTTGTGCTCTCGGGCATACTCGCTTCAACCTCTATGGTATAGACATTACCCACCCTATTTGAAATCAGTGTCGCTGGAATATTAGCCATCAAATCCGCATTATCTTCGAGTTCATTTTCTTTCCATTGTTGCTGCAGTCTCTCGGCATTGACTTCAGAATAACCTGACAAGGCCATTAGCAATTTGCTTGACGCCATCGCAGGATTGAGTTTTACAGCACCGGAATAAACCGTAACCATGCCACGCAATGCCTTAAACAACTCGGGTGTCACTCCGTTGACCAATGCGAATTCTTCAACACTCGTCATATCAGCATCTGCTGCTCCATACGGCAAACCCATCGCTGCATATTCATCATCCTCGGCCCCATAGGGACGTGGCTCGTTATCTTCGTCTCGCCAGTCAAGCAGACTGTCCAAAACCACAATACGTTCTTCTTCGGATGCAGTAAAACTCTGTAACAGGATATCCAGCAGTTCCTCTGGAGCCTTGTTAAGATCAATTCGCCCGGATTCATTGATGACAGCTACACGTAAAGTAATTTCATCAAAAGTATCCTCATAGACAGAATCATCAGCTGAAGTCTCGTATTCACTGTCTTCTGACAACAACCGTTCTATAGCCATGTGGACAGCTGCATCCGCCGCTGCCCGGGTACGCGCCGAATTGATCAATTGCTGGGTAATGGCAGTTTCAGTCCTGACGCTATAGCTGTAAGCGCTGAACATCAGGCTGAGTAAAAGAAAAATCCACAGGACAACCGGCAATGCCATGCCATGGGAATATCGATACGAGAACATCCTATTCAACCTGAACCCCCGCGTAATGCAACTGGACAACCTGCTCAGGCCAGAATAATGCAGCATCATCGACGAGCTGTAATTTTACCAGTTGCGGCAGACCTGAACGATTCCAGGAATCCTGCCAGGATTCATTAACATCATCATTTGATTGAGCCAGGTAGGAAAAGCGTAAATTTCCTTCAAACTGGGCCAGCACCTGGCTGGATTGCTCACCACCATGCGAAGGATCAGCCGGAGAATACGTCAGTACCAGTTCCTTTAAGGAATCAGACGCCTGCTTTTGATACAAACGAAACCGGTAGACCCTGCCTCCGCCAAGCGCCCGCATCGGAACAACTGAATAAAAAGTCAGCCCATTTCGTCTTCCCTGGAAACGGGCATTCTCCAGGCCCCGGTTACTTGCCTGGGACAAGTGACGAGCCAGTAAGAAATAGGTTGAACGTAAGGCTTCAACATCCGATTGCACTTTAGCCACGCTGGAAATAGTACGGTTAGCCACATGCAATGCTGCGTATGCCAATGCCATGGTGATTCCCAGTATCGTGATAGCAATCACCATCTCAATCAGCGTAAAACCTTTTGACTTAGCCAAGTGACTTACCCCAGCGCAGGCTTTTAAGCTCCAGCGTACGTTCACCGTTGAGGGATTTCCAGGTCACGCTGACAGTGACATGATATAGCTGCCAGGGTCCATAAGGCTCATTATCAATCGGCTTGATCATTTTCTGCCAGGAATAGCCGCCATCATTTCCGTCAATAATTTCCTCCTGGGTCAAGCGATGTGTAATACCTGTCTCCGCCATACGGGACTCGGCAACGATGACAGCCTGGGTATAGTCACGGGTTAGTACGCTGTTTCTGACTCCCCCGGAAAAAGCAACCAGCAAGGCACCAACTGAAACCGATAAAATCGTAAACGCCACCAGCACTTCGATCAGGGTAAAACCTTTAGCCTTACTCGACATGAATACCACCTGTCAGCCAGTCAATCGAAATGGTTTTATGGCTTTTCTCACGCTGCAGTTTTATCTGACCTCCCGATGCACCACCATCAGGATAAAAGCGGATTGCCGCCCTGCCCTCTTCCTGTATTTCCGAACGCGCCGTAGTAAAAGTGATCTCGATGTTCTTATCCAGTTGCCTGGGCTTGCCACTGGTTCCAATCTGGTACGAATGTTCTTCAACATCCATAATCCATGGCACAGAATCAGCGCTGGCAACAGCCTGGCTGCGTGCCCGGCGCAGGCTGACAGAAACCTGTTCAGCCTGTGAGTTGAGGTTTACGCGGGCAACACTGCCCGAGAACAGCGGTGGAATCAGTAACAGCATTAACGACGCAAGCACCAATACCACGAGCATCTCGACCAGGGTAAAGCCGCGCATCCTGATTTATTACTCCCAGCTGACGATATCCTGGTTTTCGCCCTCACCACCAATAGCATTATCAGCACCAAGACTCACCAGGTCATACACGCCATTTTCTCCGGGAGATTGATAAATATAATCTTTATTCCAGGGATCTTTGGGCAATTTTTTCTTCTTCAGATAAGGACCATTCCAGTTCTCGGTATCTGCTGGCTGTTCAACCAGGGCGGCAAGGCCCTCGCCAGTGGTTGGATACCTGCCTATTTCGAGATTATAAAGATCCAGCGCAGCGCCCAGGTCTTCGATCTGTAAACGGGCCGTCTTGGTTTTTGAATCACCCACGTATTTCATTACTCGCGGCCCGACCAGGCCGGCCAGTAAACCCAGTATCACCAGTACCACCAGCAGCTCGATCAAACTAAAACCCGTGCGCCTGTATTTCATCTTCACTGCTGTCATATCCAGCCCCATCATTATTTATAATGCCAAGTCATTTACACTTAAAATAGCGACCAGAATGGAAGCTATAATTCCGCCAATCATCAAGCCCAAACCTATAATAAGCACGGGTTCCAGTAAAGCCAGCATGCGCTGGATCATAACCCTGACTTCACGATCATAGATTTCGGCAAGCTGGATCAAGGTTGACTCCAACTGTCCAGACTCCTCACCGACACGCACCAGGTGTTCAAGAAGCCGGGGGAAACCACCCACGCTTGCCAGACTGTCAGCCAGGTATTCGCCTTCGCGGACCTGCTCTGCTGCCTCTGCCAGCTTCCTGGCTATAACCCGGTTGGTCATTGTTTCCTTGACGATCATTAACGACTTTAGCAGGGTCACGCCGCTACTGAGCAGGGTTGATAAAGTCCTTGAAAATATCGCCACCTGGATGCGCACAACAAGATCGCCCAGCAAGGGTATTTGTAATAGCCTGCTATCCCAGGCCATACGAAATACAGGATCAGCCAGGCGTTTTTTCAACCAGTAGACCATCCCGGCAATAAGCAGCAAGGCCGCCCACCACCACTGGCTGACGACATCGCCAACCGAAATTACAATCTGTGTTACAAACGGCAGCTCCTGGCCCATATCCTCAAACAGCACCTGGAACTGGGGCACGACAACGACCATCAGTATCATCAGTGACAACAGGGTCACCACCAACAGGATCAGCGGGTAAATCAGGGCTGTCTGCACATTGCGTTTCAAGCTGTCATACTGGTCGAGGAATTCGGATAAACGCATCAGCACAGTAGCCAGGGCCCCTCCCTCTTCGCCGGCCCTGATCATATTGACATAGAAACGATTAAAAACGGATGATTCTGCTGACAGTGCGTCAGACAGGGACTGGCCGCCACGAACTTTATCCACCAGCCGTGACAACAGGGCATGCGAAGATTCTGTTTCTGCCAGGTCAACCAGCATAACCATTGAGTTTTCCAGCGCAACACCGGCATTTAACAAGGTTGCCAGGTCACGCGTAAAATCGATCACCGGAAAAGCCTTGTTGCGGCGCTTGAAACGTAACACCGGCTTTTTTTCCTTTGCGAGCTCGCGGGTCGAGGCCTCTCTCACCTGGACAGGGATATGGCCGAGACTTTGTACCATGGCTACGGCAGTGGATTGGTCAGGCGCCTGCAACTCACCCGTGGTCACTTGACCATCGGACTTCATCGCCTTGTAATAAAAAGTCAACATGCGCAATCTATCCGTGTCAGTACTGGGTTACCCGCAGCACTTCTTCAAGGCTGGTAACACCAGCTAATGCCTTGGATAAACCATCGCGGTATAGCGAAACCATACCTTCACTGATAGCTACCTGGTTAAGTTCATGCGCATCCGCCTGTTTCAATACAAGATGACGTATCTCGTCCGAGACATGCATGATCTCCATCAGGGCCGTTCGACCGCTGTAACCGGAACCTTTGCAATGTTCACAGCCGGCGGGATGATAAAGTGTAGCCTTTGAATTATCGGTTAACTTGTCGAGCCCGGTATCGCGCAGCATTTCAGCAGACACTTCGTAAGGTTCACGACAATGCTTACAGAGCCTGCGCACCAGTCGCTGCGCCAGGATACCGTTCAACACTGAATTGACCAGGTAACCGGCAACCCCCATATCCAGCAATCGGGTGATACTACTGGCGGCATCATTGGTATGCAAAGTTGATAACACCAGGTGACCCGTCAATGCCGATTGCACGGCTATGTCCGCCGTTTCCTTGTCACGCATTTCACCAATCAGGATCACATCCGGATCCTGGCGCACAATAGAACGCAAGGCATTGGCGAAAGTCAGGCCAATCTGGGGCTTGACCTGGATCTGGTTAATCCCGTCAAGCTGGTATTCGACCGGATCTTCTACCGTGAGAATTTTTCGGGTCGGTTCATTTAATACATTCAGCGCAGCATACAGTGTCGTGGTTTTACCGCTGCCCGTAGGACCGGTAACCAGTAAAATACCGTGTGGAAATGAGAGTAACTCTTTAAAACGTTTAAGCTGCTCGGCTTCAAACCCCAGCAGATCAAACTCAAAACTCTGGTTTTCCTTGTACAGCAGGCGCATGACCAGGCTTTCGCCGTAAAGAGTCGGCACCGTTGAAACACGCAAGTCTGTCTCTATACCGTGTAACTTGACCCGCAAGCGGCCATCCTGCGGTAAACGCCGTTCTGCAATATCAAGATTTGCCATGATCTTGATACGCGATACAACAGCCGCATACAGTTGCATGGGTGGAGATTCGGTTTCACGCAATACCCCATCGACGCGATAGCGCACCCTCAATTCATGGGCAAAAGGCTCGATATGGATATCGGATGCCCTTAGCTCCACGGCCCGTTGCAGAATCAGGTTAACCAGCCGAATCACTGGCGCTTCACTGGCCATATCCTTTAATTGCTCTATATCTTCAGGCCTGGTCGGCTGGTCGTCAGGGGACACACCATCCACGATCTGGTCCATTGGACTGCGACCCAGTCCGTAGAGTGATTCAAGCGCTTCGCGGATTTCGCTTTCTACAGCAACGCAAACATTTACCTTGAGTCCGGTCGACAGGCGCAGTGCTGTAGTGATTGAAGGGTTATCCGGATCAGCCAGGGCGACCGTTAACTGCTCGTTGGTCACTTGCAGAGGTAACACCAGGTTATGCCTTAAATATTTTGAAGATAAGACATCTTCCAGTAACGGCATTTCCGGAAAATCCGTTTTTTCGACCAGGGGAATATTGAGCCGCTCAGACTGCGCCTCGGCCAGGTGACGTTCTGAAACCAGGCCCATTTTTACCAGCAGTGAGCCTAAAGACTCAACAGATTGCATTGCCCTGACTCGTTGCAGGTCAGGCTCTGACAATTGATGCCGGGAAACAAGATAATCACCCAGCTTTTGAATTGATGTACTATCCATGAAGACCAATTTTGCAGTCATTGAGGTTGATTTGTGATTTTAAAGAAGTATATATGACTTTAGCGATGAAATAATGACAATCAGCACCTGATGCATAACTTCACATGTTGGAACCCTTAATCTGCCCCGCATGAGCTTGACATATCACAGAGAAAAACCGATAAATCCTGAAGGCAACCATCCTTTTCGATAGCCAGCAACGTTTATTAAACAAAGAGATGCGACAAGCATGGACTCACAACCACTGATTGATTCATTCAAGCCCATTCTCACCCTGTTTGGTGACCAGCCTATCCTGCAGGCCGGTATTGCTGTATTAGTGGCTTACCTGGTAGCCAAAATTGTGGAAACTGTCATTGTAAGGGTGTTGCACAGGCTATCGCTGAAAACAACAAACCGCCTTGATGAACGTCTGATCAGTATCATTCATCGCCCGTTATTCTGGAGCATTCTGCTTATTGGCCTGCTCGTGGCAATCACGTTGTTAGGCGCCTCGGAAAAACAGTTAGGGTATTCCAGTGCTTTATTTGTCACCCTGATGATCCTGATGTGGACCGTTTTTTCCCTAAAAGCGAGCAAGATGGTACTGCGAACGATTGCCGCTGGTAAACAACAGCAGAAAATTGTCAGCTCGCAGACCCTGCCTTTGTTTGAAAACCTCGCCATTATCGTATTGCTTGCACTTTCCGTGTACCTGCTGTTCAGTGCCTGGGGCATTGATATGACAGCCTGGCTGGCCTCTGCAGGTATTGCCGGTATCGCCATTGGTTTTGCGGCCAAGGATACCCTGGCCAACCTGTTTTCCGGTGTTTTTATTCTTGCCGATTCACCTTACAAGATTGGTGATTACGTGGTACTGGAAAATGGCCAGCGCGGTGCTGTTACCCATATCGGCATACGCAGCACCAGGCTTCTGACCCGTGATGATGTCGAAGTCACCATTCCGAACTCGATCATGGGCAATACCCAGGTCATTAACGAGTCCGGCGGACCACATGAAAAGTTCCGCATTCGAACCCAGGTATCGGTTGCCTACGACTGTGACATTGACCAGGTTAAGGCAGTACTCAATGAGATCGCCCTACAGGACGCTTCGGTGTGCGATGACCCGGAACCCAGGGTGCGTTTTAGAGCCTTTGGTGCTTCCGGTTTGAATATCGAGTTGCTTTGCTGGGTGGATAAACCTGAATTGAGAGGCAGGGTACTGGATGCGCTGAATACCCGGATCTATAAACGCTTTAAAGAAGAAAATATCGAGATTCCCTACGCCAAGCAGGAACTGTTCATTAAAGAAATACCAAACCAGTCAAATCACTAATTACCCTGATTGGCATCATTCTGAACAATAGAAAAATCCAGGCCCACTGCCCCACAACCTGAACATTTCATTTTTAAATGGATGTCTTCGAGCGTGTAACCCGGATGGTCTTTAAAATGAATCAGTCTGCTTGTTGTACACCTGGGACAGGAAACAATGACTTTATAAGACAAGGGTCTGATTGGAGATACTTTCTTTAAAACGCTGCTCACCCTGCATTCCTTGCACAATATTGATCAATACCGGCAATCTATCAGGATGAACCCGCGTTGTCTGTGTTGTCGCTTTGAAAACATGACAGCCTTCACAATGCTGCAGGACATGTTTCATGTGTATCAGCGATTTCGAGAAAAAACACCGGAATTTATTCTATGATGATAAAATCGTTTACCTTAACGTGAAAATACTTTAATTATTATGCGTAAACTATTGATAATAGTAATCTTTATTGGGCTATTTGTAGTATTACTCAATACCGTATTCCAATCCTCCCCGGAGGCAACGCTGATACAGTACGGTGATATCAATCCAGGTAATTCCAAGCCCTTTCAAACCGATCCAGGCAGCAACAAGCCTTTTATGTTTGATAATTTTATTATTACACCTTTGGCTGATTTTGAAATCAGTGCACGCGTTTTGGCCAGGGAAAGCTATTACTTTGGCAAAGAGTCAAACCTGTCGCCGCTGGACCTGGTCCTGGGCTGGGGAAGGATGTCAGATCCTGAAATACTCGAAAAAATCAGCATTCGTCAGTCTTCCCGCTGGTACTACTGGTCAACATCCAGCTTCCCTATCCCACGCCGTGAAATCGAAACGCACAGTGCCAATATGCATATGATTCCAGCCAATGAACAGGTTGAAGAAATTCTTGATGATGTGGATCAAGGACAAATCATTCGCCTCAAGGGGCAACTGATCCGGGTAGATGCCGATGATGGCTGGCGCTGGGTCAGTTCATTAAGCCGCGAAGATACCGGCGCCAGGGCCTGTGAACTGGTTTATGTCACTGATGTAGTCGTGCAATAAAGCGCTTTACCGCCGCAAATCGGCAAACAGACCATAATTCCATTCCCTGACAGCCATTACCAGGGTCGTACCGGTTTTTTCAGCGACAGGCAATCCAGCGTCACCGCCATTGAGCAATTCAATTTCCCACAACAGCTTATCGATTTTCTTTTGCAATACTGCATTGGATTTTTTAGTCAGCATCGCATTGGCGACAACCAGTTTTTCGCTCTGCCGGTCAAAACGTGAGTTGAAAATATCCTGACCAAGCTTGGCGTTGAAAAAATGCTGGATCGGGCCGTTTTCTATCCAGTGAAAGTTGGGTGAAACCAGTAACCTGATTCGGTCACCCGGTAATAACTCGATCAGCTTCAGTCGATCAAGCGTTGCCAGGTGATGTATTACATCGGTTTTCTTTAACTTGTAATGCTGCACAACGTCCTGCAACGTCCATCGATTCAAGGCACAGACAGTCACCAGCACCAGTACACGATCGTTGGCAATCTGCATCTCCTGTTCTCGCGTTAGCTGTATCAGCCGGGCTGAACGCTCACGCATCAGTTGCACCAGGTCGGTAATTTCCATATCGAGCAGCTGGCAAATTTGTTCAAAACGTTCCAGAGTAAAATTTTTTTCTGCAAACAGACGCTTGATACTCCCTTCAGAAAGGCCCAGTGCCTCAGCCACATCTGCATAGGTTTTTCGTTGCGACTTGAGTGCCTGCTTGAGAGTTTCGACAAGTTGGGAGGTTTGCTGCATATCTGTTACCTTCTCTATCCAGGTAATATATTACGTTACCTAAAGATCAAAGCAACAATAGCCTCTTCTCCAATCCAGCAACTACCGTCATAATCCTGTTCATTACCCTACACAGGAGCCTTGAGCGCACCATGTCAGAATTAGCCGAACAACAAAACAGTCCTGAAGTTAAGCACGGTATTCGAGGCATTCATATTTTCTGGATAGTTGTCCTGACTATCCTGGTCACTGCCGCCGTTACCTTCTGGATCGTACGCACCTATATCTACCCGAAAGACTTCGAACCGGTTGAACTCAGCTCCCAGGAACAACAGACGTTAAATGCCAAGTTAAAAGTGCTTGGTTACCAGCCTGAGTCACAGCCGGTTGCACAACAACCTGCCGAAACGGATGAGGAATGGCTCAGACCAGAAGCTTATTCTGAAGTGGGCGGCAAACGGGAAGTTGCTTTCAGCGAGCGTGAGCTCAATGCCATGATCGCAAACAATTCTGACCTGGCAAAAAAACTGGCACTGGATATGAGCGATGACTTGCTCAGTTCACGCCTATTGATTCCTGTTGACCAGGATTTCCCCATCCTCGGCGGTAAAACCGTCAGGGTCTCGGCAGGTGTGGAAATGGCATTCCGTAACAATAAACCGGTCGTCATTCTCAAGGGTGTCAGTGTTATGGGTATACCTATCCCGAATGCCTGGCTCGGTGGCCTGAAAAACATTGACCTGATCAGCGAGTTTGGTGACGAACAGGGTTTCTGGGCCAGCTTTTCCGAGGGCGTGGAAGAAATTCATATTGAGGAAGGCGAGCTTAAAGTCAAGCTCAAACAGTAACAGGAAACATCTATGCGTTGGCGTGGCAATCGGCAAAGTAGCAATATTGAAGACCGTCGTAATGTGAAAACTCCCGGTATGGGAGGTCGTGGCGGTGGTGGCATGCTGCGTCTATTGCCGATTGCCTTCAAGTTCCTTGGCGTAAAAGGAACCATACTGGCTATTGTTGCCGTAGTCATTTATGGACTGTTCAGTGGTAACCTGGGACAGATTCTTGGTGGCCTTGGTGGCGGCTCTTTATTAACTGAACAGCAGACTTCTTCCTCTCAACCGGTTAAGCAAAGTGCACAGGAAAAAGAACTGGTGCAATTCGTTTCCGTTGTTTTGGCAGATACTGAAGATACCTGGCATAAACTGTTCCAACAGATGGGCAAACAATATGAAGAACCCGGACTGGTTTTATTTCGCAAGGCCGTGAAATCCGGCTGTGGATTTGGTTCAGCCCAGATGGGGCCGTTTTACTGTCCTGCCGATCATAAAGTCTATATAGACTTGAGTTTCTATGATGATTTAAAAAATCGCCATGGTGCACCCGGTGATTTTGCCCAGGCTTACGTTATCGCTCATGAAATCGGTCACCATGTTCAAACCTTAACCGGCATCTCCAGCAAGGTCAGGGAAGCCAAGAAAAAACTGGGCGAAGTAGATGCCAACAAGTTGTCCGTCATGCAGGAATTGCAGGCTGATTGTTTTGCCGGCCTGTGGGCTCATCACGCCAATCGTTCCCGCCAGATACTGGAAAGCGGAGATATTGAAGAAGGCATGACTGCTGCCAGCGCCATTGGTGACGACCGCTTACAAAAACAGGCACAAGGTTATGTAACGCCCGATTCATTTACTCACGGCAGCTCGGCACAACGCGTCAAGTGGTTTAAAACCGGGCTGGAAAAAGGCCAGTTCAAATCCTGTGACACATTCTCTGCTAAAGTATTATAGTTCTATACACACACCACTAATAAAAGGGGAATAACAATGGCTGGTAAATTTGAAATCTATAAAGATAAACGCGGTGAATTTCGTTTTCGTTTAAAAGCAAGCAACGGCCAGAATATCCTGGCCAGTGAAGGTTATAAAACCAAGGCTGCCTGCCAGAACGGTATTCAGTCAGTCATGAAAAACGCACCGCAAGACGCGCGGTACGAAAAAAAGGAAACCAAGGCTGGCAAGCACATGTTTAACCTGAAAGCTGGCAATCACCAGGTTATCGGTACCAGTGAATCCTACGACTCGGCAGCTTCCAGGGATAAAGGTGTTGCATCCGTTATGAAAAATGCACCGGGTGCAAAAGTGGATGACACTACGGCCTGATAAAATCCCGGCTATCCAGCAAGAAACCCCGCCATAGCGGGGTTTTTTTATTACTCTGACAGCTAGTCAAACATTGTTGGCAAGACGCTGCCCTGCTTCAATCAACCAGATCGCAATTTTGCCCGCGGCCAACATCAATACAATCACAATCTGCCAGGCTGCAATCTTGAGCAAGGATAAAGGTATGCTTTCGCCACCCGATACATCCTGTAACGATTCAGCAAAACGATCAACCAGTTCCGGGTGATTATACAAATCCCAGATATTGTAGGTAATGCCAATAATGGCAACAGCTCCAATTACCAGCAGCAGGTAACCCAGCGTTTTAAAAACAATAATTTCCAGCAGGTTTTTTTCCGGCGCTGCTGTTCGTGATTCTTTTGACATTTTTGATTCCGCAGCCCTTTAACTTGATTAAATTCAAGCCAGGCAAGGTTCGATTAAAATAAATTTACTTAAGAAGCTCTATTCATCTTACTTGCTCCTGGCCAGTTTCGCGCGTTCAAGTTTCCACCAGGCCTCCAGTGTACAGGCCACTGACCAGGCCTGGGCAGGCGCACCTTTCGGTTCATGGGGTGCATCGCCATCAAAAATTTCACTGATCTGACCCAGCCCTGCTTGTGACAGGTGTTGTTGCATCCCGTCAAGTCGTTTCTGCGCGGCATCTGGTTCATCAATGACATGGTATTCAGCCAATGCAAAGTGACCCAGCAACCAGCCCCATACACAGCCCTGATGATAACTGCTGTCTCTTGATGCAACACCCCCCTGGTAACGACCTGCATAGTCAGCATCGGACGGTGCCAATGAACGCAAACCATAGGGTGTCAATAAATGTTCTTCACAGATATCAAGCACAGACAGCATGACATCAATTGAGGTTAATGGTGAATATTCAAGGCTCAATGCAAAAATCTGGTTGGGACGTATAGCATCATCGTGACCATCGGGACCGTCAAGCACATCGTAAAGGCCCTGCGCATCTTCCCGGGTAAAACGCTTAAATCCATTCTTTACCAATGCTGCAAGTTCCTCGTAATCTTCAGATGGCTGTCCCAGGCTTTTACAAAAAAGTACCATGCTTTGCAGAGCGTTATACCAAAGCGCATTGATTTCTACAGGCTTGCCGATTCGTGGGGTAATTTCCCTGCCATCAACCCTTGCATCCATCCAGGTCAGTTGCTGGCCAGCTTCACCCGCCATGATCAGGCCATCATCCGGGTCCATTACAATGCCGTAACGTGTGCCGTCACGGTAAGCATAGATAATTTCCTCAAGTAGAGGTAAAGCTTCATCGATCGCATCCAGGTCACCTGTGGCCTGAAAATAGGCACGCCATGCTTCGATATACCAAAGTGAAGCATCCACTGAATTATATTCAGGCTTTTCACCGTGGCCTGAAAAGTTATTCGGCAGCATACCCTCGTCAACAAAATCCGAAAACGTCTTGAGTATGCGCCAGGCAACATCATAGCGACCGGTTGCCAGGCACAGCCCCGGCAATGCGATCATGGTGTCCCGCCCCCAGTCACCAAACCAGGGATAACCAGCGATGATCGATTCGTTCGACCCATTTTCTTCATTCTGGCGCTCAAACAGAAAACTGTCTGCAGCAGCCACCAGCTGAAAGACCCATGCGGGCTTACTGACAAATCGCAGACCGGGAAAAGCCTCTTCAAGAATATCAGCCATGCGCTGATACTCTTGTGTCATCGACTGGACCAGGTCAAAGCCCTTGATTTTTTCAGTACTGATAACCAGTCCATTCCAGTCACCGGACAAAGGAATCTCGAGTTGCCCAACCCGTAAATGATGATCAATCGATTCCAGGCCACGTTGCAGTTCTTCCTTCAGGAAAAAGTTTTCAATCCAGGTGTTATCTAGTTTGAACTGACCATGCCCACTGAATAGATGCAGTTGCTCACCCTGGGGATAATGCAGGTGCAACCCATCGTTAGTCAGCTGGGTTGATAATTCAAAGCTGTTTACGGCGTTGACGTTGTGATGGTCACGATAACTGGCAATAAGATCCAGCCTGATACGCAGTGGCTCCTGGTTCGCTGCAGCAAAATTAACCAGTCGAAAGGCGACACAGGTCTGGTTATGTCCGTGCGGCATCCAGACTCTCTGTTCGATGAGATTTTTTCCTGCGCGGAATTGCCAGACCGGCATATTACCATCGAGATAAAAATGCTCGATCTGCAGGTAACCCTCTGGAACAATTTCACCCTGGTTCCATTGGTTGGTATACAAGGGCGTTTCTGTATCATCATGAAGTAATGTTGCATCTGCCTTGACGAACAAAAGCATGCGCCCTGACTTAGGGATCGGCGGAGTGACCAGCAGTCCATGATAACGCCGGGATAAAATACCGGAAACCGTGCCACTGGCATAGCCGCCAAGGCCATTTGCCAGCCACCATTCAAGCTTGCCTGACTTCTGCACATCAGCACAGGTGGCCTGATCTATTTCCACAAAGGCTTTAATCATATCTGTTACTTCTCCAAACCACCTTCCACGAAGCCAGGATAGAGCCTCATGCAGCCATTGCACTTTGGTCCCGGGTTGCCTTGCATTATAGTAACCGTATGCATTCTCAATGGCCAATCACTATCTTTTTTCTGGAGCGCCCAATGAAAACCTGGCTTAACATCGCATTTATCAGCCTGCTTGCACCTCTCATCCTGACCGGCTGCAGCACTAACCCGGTAACGGGAAAGTCAGAACTCAGCCTGGTCTCTACCGAACAGGAGATTGCCATCGGCAAGCAGAATTACTCTCCCTATCGACAGGCACAGGGAGGAGACTATGTCGTTGATCCGGGCATCCAAAAGTATGTGCAAAGTATTGGTGAACGCCTGGTAGCCGTCAGTGATCGGAAACTACCCTATGAATTCAGCGTAATTAACGACTCCAGTCCAAATGCCTGGGCCTTGCCCGGTGGCAAAATTGCGGTAAACCGCGGTTTGCTGGTTGAACTGGAAAGTGAAGCCGAACTGGCAGCGGTTCTCGGCCATGAAATTGTCCATGCCGCAGCCCGTCACACAGCCAACAGCATGCAACGGGGGCTCCTGCTGCAAGGCGCCCTGATCGCTTCAAGCATTGCCTTGTCCGACAACGAATACCGGAACCTTGCCCTGACAGGAGCACAGGTCGGGGCCGGCATGTTAAATCAGAAGTATGGCCGGGATGCTGAACGCGAAGCTGATTATTACGGTATGCATTACATGGCTCGTGCCGGTTACGATCCCGGCAAAGCTGTCGACCTGCAAAAGACTTTTGTGCGGCTCGCCAAAGATCGTAATCAAAACTGGCTGACTGGTCTCTTTGCCAGTCATCCTCCTTCACAGGAACGTGTTGATAACAATCAGAAAACCCTGGTCGAACTGAAAAATCCTCAAGGCGAAATTGGAAAACAACACTACCAGCAGAAAATTGCACGGCTTATAAAAAGCAAGCCTGCCTATGAAGCCTATGACAAGGCACAGGTTGCCGTACAAAAAAAGGAATATGAAAAAGCCTTAAGCCTGATGGACAAAGCCATCAGGATAGAACCCGAAGAAGCATTATTCCGTGGCATGCGAGGAGAAATCCTGGCGGAACAGGGCGATATTAAAAATGCCAAAAAGCAACTGGATAAAGCCGTAGCCCTGAATCCCGGCTATTTTAAATATTACCTGGCACGTGGCTTTGTGCGCCGGGACCAGGGAGACAGCTCGGGTGCACAACGCGATTTTGAACAAAGCAATAAACTGTTACCCACTACAGAAGGCAATTACGGTCTTGGTTGGCTGGCTATGAAAGATGGCCGCAAAAATGATGCTATTTCATACTTCCAGAAAGCTTCAGCTGCAGATACAACGGTAGGAAAAGCTGCTGGAATCTACCTGGCCAAACTCGACCTGCCATCCAATCCTGGTCGTTACATCGATACCGGCGTTACCCTGGATAACAAGGGTTACCTGCATGTCGTAATAAAAAACCAGTCCGCGGTAAATGTTACCGGCATCCGTATCGTGGCTGGTCGTCGCACCAGCTACGGCCTGAGTGAAGACAGCGCCTTTTATGTACGCAAAACTTTGAAACCCAATCAGCGCATCACCGTGCGTACCAATATTGGACCGCTTGATGTAAAAAATCTGCGTAGTTTCGCTGCCACAGTCACCGAGGCCAAAATCATTGAATAGCAACACAAGCCAGCAGAATAAAGACACGCTATCCGTAACCTTATGTCATTAATAATGTGACTTTTAAATTTTTACTGTCAGAGATCAGATTGATCGGCCAACACTCCTGCCTGTGAAACACTTGACAGGAGACAAATATGGAAAAAACGATTACCTATACAGTGAATGCTATTGGCAAAGACGGCATGACCTACCCTCTCTATTTTGAATGCGCGGATATTGTAGACGCGGAAAATATTGTCCGGCAAACCGGGCTGCTTACCGATACAGCGGGTATTTGTGAACTGGTGTTAACTGCAGCCACACAAAGTTAAAATCAAAAAATAGTCAAAAGATAACTTACAATAAAAAGTTAATGATAAAAAATCGCACCTTTAGCAATAATCCCAGGAGGCTGGTATGAATGATGAGATCCAAATGCCGCAGGTAGCCGAGTCCGAATCCATCCAGCAGGCACAACAAAAGCTTGCCGGTTTCATTCAGGAGTTTTATGTCAGCAAACCCAATCCGGAAGAGCGTTTGATCGATATTCGGGATGATGGCAAGAATGGCTGTTCAACGGTCATGTACTTTGACAAAAAATTTACCGACCGCGTGATTCGCATGGTCGGCAAAGAGCAACTGATTCTTGGGGTCAAGGATGAGCCAACGCTGGACTGGATTGACGCAATGCCCTGGGAACACGCGATCTGGCTAGCTGATGGTCAATACGCGTTACAACTGCATTGTGCACCTATTACCATGTCAAATGGTGAAGTCAGTGATGTGTTTGCCGTTCAGTTTCCGGTTTCATCAAGCTTCATTGAAGAAAACCGGCATATCACTCAAGGCAAGCTGGTACGTTTTAATCAAGATAAAAAAACAGATCCTGTCAGGATACTGGGACAGGTAAAAAAAGAATTTACCGTTTTAGACATCTCGTAAAATAATCTAAACCAGCAAAAAAAAAGCTCCCGGTATTCACCAGGGAGCCGACACCTCAGAGGAGAGAGTATCTCAGGAAATTGTTTACTGGTTAAAAAAACGCTTTTCGACATCTGCCATTAAAGTATCACCACTTAAATGCGCGCGCTGTACCAGTTCCCAGAAATAGCGATAAGTCGCACGGTCATGTAGTTCACCGGCGTATTGTATTGGTCCCCAGTCAGCATCCTGGGCAATTAATAAAATATTCTGCGCATCTTCCAATTCTGAGAAATCCGGCTTCATGGCATCAACAATACTTTTAATCTGCGTTGGATAAATACTCCACATACGCATGAAACCGAATTCATTGCGTGCGCGTGAAGCATCCAGGTAAGTCTGGTAAGGATTCTTTAAGTCCAGTGTAACGTTGTGTGCGGGTATGACATTATTGGATAAAGCAGCCTGGGCCACTTCTGTCTTGGCCCGAGCAATCAGCTTGTGCTCAAACTGACCGGGGCTGCGCATATTGCTCGCTGGAATAGCACCCTGGTAACCACTGACAAAATCCATCAGGCCAAAATCGAGTACCTGCAACCAGGGCAAGGTACCCAGTTTATGCACATCACGCAGAGCCCCATGGGTTTCGATTAACACGTGTACTGGAATCTCGCGCTCAATACCTGACGCTTTGGCTTTTGCCTGGATATATTCAACCATTTCAAGCGCATTGTCATACGACTCCGTTTTAGGAATCGTGATATAGGCCAGTTTTTCACCGGCACCGGGAACCAGGATATCCACATCCTGCTTCCAGTCGGGATGAGAGTAATCATGAATACGGGTACCCGCCATACCAAATTTATTTGCATCAGAATTCACCATACGAACAACCATTTGGGCATGTTCAACTTCCTTGCCGGTTTGCGCACCGTCCTCACAATCACAGGTAATATCAAATACAGGCCCCAATTTTTCCTGCATCTGCATGGCTTTACCTATCAGCTTCTCACTACCGGCAAAATGCTCACAGCTGGCAATAATGGGTAAGGATTTTCCTGATTCAAACAGGGCTTCATTTGGGTGCATCATATTATTAACCTTTTTGTCTGGGAATGATCACGGTGTAATCTAGATCAAGTACAACGTAGGGGTGGTATTTATTGTTTTCATCACGCACGGATTCAACTTCATCAGGCCTGATATTCTTCAGCCCTATGGTACGTAAGCGCAGCAGCCCGATATCCCTGCGCGCATGCTCAATAACATCTAGCACTTCAGTAAAGCAATAAATGGTGTCCTTGGCGAAAACCGGGTTGGCATGTGTACCACCGTTAATGGCGTACACCCACATGGCGTTACCCAGTCCATTAAACGAGATCGTGCGGCACAGGGATATCACCACCCCGCCATATACCAGCCGCTGGCCCATGCGTGAGGATTTCATCATGTGATCATCGAAATGCAGCTTGGCGTTGTTCTGATACAGACTGGTTGCCATAGTATGGTCACTGTTATCAATGGTAATACCTTCCGGATGATTTAAACGCTCACCTGCCTGGTAGTCTTCCCAGAAATAACCGCTGCCGGTTTGCGAGGTATCCAGCGATGTGATTTCGGGAAGATTGATGTCCTCTGCAACCGGCACAACCGATTCCAGCTCGGGAATCTGCTTGATGCCGCTACTCTGATCGTGATTTAACTTATGCACCATGACCCAGCGTTTTAAACTCAGGACCAGTTCGTCCCGCTGGTTATAGCCCCGTGAATGCACGTAAACGTTTCCGCTTTTGCCATTGCTATTTTCTTTCAGGCCAATGACCGTAGATTCAAGCCTTACCGTGTCACCGGTGAATACCGGAGCAGGAAAAGTCACTTCGGCATAGCCCAGGTTGGCAATCGCATTGAGGGACACATCATTCAACTGACTTTCCGAACACCAGGTGGAATACCAGGATATCGTCAAGCGGCCGGCCTTGTAGCCCATCTTTCTCGCCAGTTCATCGCTTGAATGCAGCGCAAAGCGGCTTCCGGTAAAGGCTATATAAAAAGAAACGTCGCCATCGGTGATCGTTCTGGGTAATGGATGAATGATATTTTCACCGATGCTGAAGTCTTCGAAAAAACGTCCCTTGCTGATTTTGTCACTGATTATTTCCGGCATTTAAAGTCTCTCGGTTATTGAGTGATAGCTATCACTTAGACAAAATTATCCTGACCCAGTTCCTTGTACTTATCGTACAAGGTGATCATGCGCTGTGCCCACTTGACCTGGTGAATATCAATCAGCTGCCCTTCATACAGAATGGCTGTCTTACCTTTCTGCAAGGCTTTTTCATAAACATCCAGCATGCCGATTGATCTTTCTACCTCTTCTTTTTTCGGTGTGAAAATATCGTTAATATATTCGATCTGGACAGGGTGTATCAGGGCCTTGCCATCAAACCCCAGCTCATAGGCCAGCTTGGTGGAGGCCTCACAGGAAAATTCATCTCCCACGTTGTAAAAAGGCCCGTCAATAACAATCTTGTCGTAGGCTCTGGCTGCCAGCGCAACACGTGAAAGGTAGCCGCTAATCATATTGGTCGACTTCTTGATATTGATCTGCATCCTGTTGGCCAGTGTATTGGTACCAATCACAATCAATTTCAGTGTGGGCAGGCAGCGCAGATTTCCGGTGCATTTAAAACCCCCAGCGGGGTCTGGATACTGATCATGAATTCCCAGTTTTTGTTCATGGAATGGATTAGCTTGCCCGCTTCAACCACCTGTTCTGCGGTTTCTATAAACGGAAATAACACCGCATCGAATTCAAGAGCCTGGGCCATTTCCAGGTCTTTTTCCAGCTCGGCAGAACCCAGTGCATTAACCCGCAACACCCTTTCAGAATAACCGAAAGAACTGTCTTCATTAAAAGCATCAACCAGGTTTTGGCGGGCTGTTTCCTTTTCTTCCTGTATTAACTCTTCCACATCAAAAATGATTGCATCAGCAAGTACGGTTCTCGCCCTGTTGAGATGCTTTCTGTTACCGGCGGAGGTATACAGCATTGAACGTCTTGCCCGGTAAATTTCCGGCTTGAGCGTATCTTTCTGCGCTTCCAGTTCATGAATATTCTTGACCAGGGTTTTACGCAGTACCTTGCCATTCTTGGTTTTGGATACTCATTCATCATAGATCGCTTGGGCACTTTAGCGGGCAAGATTATTCTGACCGTAGATCAGGATTTCCTCTTCCTGCTCAGGGCTAATATCCCCGTGACCAATAACAGCGATAGCCACAATGGTTTTTCCAGCTGCCACGTCAAAGCCAAAGCCACGCAATCAGCCACCAGGTCATGTGTTTTCATCACACGTTCAATTTCATGCGGGTGATAACACGGTAACCAAATGTATTGATAATGTCGTCCTTACGACC
>CAWDGV010000007.1:0-392837 GCA_963801985.1 uncultured Gammaproteobacteria bacterium | reverse complement strand
ATTGCGGCGGCTGCCTCTGCAGCCTCGTCGGTAGAAGTGGCGTCCCCGGCATCGGCCAGCACCGAGGCGACCCGCCCAGCGCCTTGAACTTGCGGGACTGGGGCTGATGGTCGGGCGGCTCTGGCCTGGCTGGCGGTGCGCGCCCGGCTGCTCGGTGTGAACTGGCCGGCGGTCGCAGCCCTGGTGCTCAACCTGGTGATCGTCCTCGGTGCGGTCGCGCTGATCGGGCTCGGCTGAGTTGTTCGCCGGTATGCCGGGCGACCCAGGGATGACAGCGCACGGGCCGCGACATCACGTGGCGGGTGCGGACCCCGGGGCCCGCGCGGTCCGAGCCGGCGGGCGCTGCGGGTTACGTCGGCGTAGGAACGCGTCGAGATCTTGGTCTGGGTGGCGAGGTTGTGGCCGGTGAGGGCCGCCACGGCCAGGCGCAGGGAGGTCAGGGGTTCTGGCAGCGGACCTGCCAGCCCAGCCACGCGAGGGCATCGGCCTGGGGCTTCCACGCCGCATTGAATCTGGGCCCTACGGTGTCCATCGGGCCAGCGGCAAGGCACTGGTCGAGCACCATGGCCGACTCCATCGAGGCGTTGCCGCCCTGGCCGATCGGTGGGAATGTCACCGCAGCGTCGCCCAGGAGGACCGCGCGCCCGCCGTGCAGGCTGGAGCAGGTCACCAGTCGCCCCAGCGGGACCGCTTTGCGACCAGACATATCAGCGACCGCCCGCGGCCCGGCGAGATCGGCGGCCTTTGGCAGGTGACGGCGTAGCCACGCCGAGGCTTGCTGCGGTGAGGTGAAGGCCAGCGGTTTGTTGGTTCCGATCACGGCCAGCCAGCACGCCCTCGGGCTGGCTGTCGTCGCCGACGACTCCAGACATCGTGAACGGGCTGAGCGCCAGCGCGTTCAGGAAGTGCTTGTCGAGCCGGTCCGCCACGTGGTCGAGTTCCAAGATCAGGCCGAAGTTCGGGATCGAGGAGGTCGCGACGGAGAATCCCGCCACTTGATCCTGCATCGCCGCGCGGACCCTCGACCCCGAACCGTCGGCCCCGATGATGAGGTCGAAGCGCCGGCCGGCTACCTCCCCGGTGCTCAGGTCGAGGTCGTGAACAGCCGCGTCGAACACGAAGTCGATCAAATCGAGGTGCCGCTGCTCGGCCACGGACATCAACGTCCGGGTGATGTCGCCACGGGAGCCGATCCACCCCGGTTCCTTCCACAGATCCACCGTGCGCCCCCGGTACCGGATGCCACGAAACCCGGTCATGTGAGCGTCGAACTGGTTCACGGCACCGATATGCCGGACGGCGCGCAGACCATGGCCGGTGATGTCGATCGGGTACGAGCGATCCGGGTTGAAGCGCTGCGCGCGGCTGGGGTGGGACTCCCCTCGAACACCGTCTAGGCAGCCCGCGACGCGCCAGGCAGATCGCGGCGGTCAGGCCTCCCGGCCCGCCACCGACGATCGCGATCCTCGACACAGGCGTCCCCTCGGACGTGGTTGGCACAACTGGGGCAGTCCGGTGATCCTAGCGATGAACTCGAATCCCTTGCCGAAGTGCACCACGGTCAGCTCAGCCAACTCGACCCACCGAGCGACTCCAGTTGCATGGCCAACCACACCACGCGGCCAGGTGCGTCATTGCGCCGCCAGTGGACGCACCGCGTGGGTGGTCTTGGATGCACTTGCCTTCGCGCTGGCCAGACATCGGGCTTGGGGCGCTTCGGGCGTCTTTCCTGGGGTCGTTTTGCCCTTCCAACGCGCCCGGAAGGGTGCCACGCTCGAATGGAGGGAGGTGCTGGTCATGTCTGCGGTGGGACAGGTGAGGTCGGTGCTGTCGGTGCCGAAGGAAGCGACGGAGCGGGTTCTGACGGGTTTGGCTCGGGACTGGGCTGGGGTGCCGCGGGGACCGCTGGGCCGGGTTTCTACGCGCTGGGTGATGCCGCGGCTGCATGCGGCGGTCTACCAGGTGATGGCGCCTGCGCTGCAATTGCGTGCCGATGACGAGCTGCTGGAGGTTGCCTGCGGTTCGGGGGTGTTCCTGACCCAGCAGGCGGGGCAGGCGCGGCGGGTGGCCGGTCTGGACCTGTCCGATCTGCAGGTCGAGTTGGCCCGTGCACGTCTGGCGTCGCGAATCGCGGCGGGGACTGCGGAGATCGTCCAGGGGGATGCGGGCCAGCTTCCGTGGCCAGACGACTCGTTCACGGTGGTGACCTGCATGGGCTCGTTCGAGGCATTTCCGGACCCGGAGAAGGTCCTGGCGGAGATGTTCCGGGTGCTGCGGCCCGGCGGCCGGGCGGTGCTGAACGTTGGGGAGCGTGTGCCCGACGGGACGACAACCCACCGGATACTGGGGGAGATCTGGGTCTGGTCCGAAGCCGACGTCCGGCGCATGGTCGAGCGGGCTGGTTTCATCGACCTGTCGATCGAGTATGCCTCCTCGGCTGGGGAGAGCCGAGTGCTCAGGGCGGTCGACCGGGTCACGGGGGCTTTGGGGCAGGACCTGCGGATCGTGCACGCCACCAAGCCGACCCAACCGGGCCAGTAGCGGCGAGACCCGGGGCGGGAGGAGGTGTCTGGCGATGTCGGGCCGAACGTGCAGCGCGCTCATCGACGCGCCGGTCCAGTCGGTGTTCCAGGTGATGAAGGATCCGGCCAGTTTCACCGAGTTGATGCCCGGCGTGCAGTTCGTGCCGGAGGTGATCACCCCGGACGGGGTCGGCACTACCTACCGGTTCCAGACCCGGGTGGCAGGGCTGCCGATCCGCGGCAGCGGTCGCTTCACCCAGGTCGAGGCAAACCGTCACATCCGCGACGAGACTTCGATCCCGATCGAGGGGTCCTTCGACTACTGGTTCGAGGATGAGGATGGGGGGACCCGGGTCACGATCGAGCATCACCCGGGTCGGCTGTGGGGGGTGCCGGTGCTGGGCCGGGTGCTGGCCGACAGCTATGCCCGCGACGACCAGCGGGTGCTGGCACTGCTCAGGGCCAAGCTGGAGCCACCGGCGCAGCCCCGACCCGATCTCTCCGGGGACGTTCCGCAGGGCCTCAGCGGCCGGGTGGGGGTGTGGTTGATGCCGTTCTTCCACGGCCCGATGTACCCGGCCGCGGTTGCCGCGCTGCGGCTGCAGCCCGACGATGACCTGCTGGACGTGGCTTGCGGTTCCGGGTCGTTCCTAGCCACCTGCGCGCCACGGGTGCGGTTCGCTGCCGGGGTTGACGTCTCCGACGTCGCCGTCACATCGGCGCGCAAGCGCCTGGCGACCCAGATCGCCGACGGCACTGCTGAGATCGTCCATGCAGTTGACAAACTTGCTTCACGGGACAAACCAAAGCAAAAAAAGATTTCTTCTGGCAAGAATCCAGAAACTACAGTTACTGATTCGGATAAACAACAGGAAGATGCTTCAAAAGTAGCTGACAACCTGGCGACCCAGGCTGAGAATACAATCGCCATTCCAATTCCAGAACTTGATGAGTCAGTTACCCAGCAATATCAATCAAGATCTACGACCTCTGAGAGAAACATTAAGGAAACAGCTTTAAACCAGGCTGGAGTTGACCGTAAAGTAATTGAAGAAACTATAGTTGCAGACGCGGATATCCATATAAGTAAACTCAATCTCGAAGGTATTTTGTCTCCAGAAGGTGGTAGAACAAGACTTGCTGAAGAATACCGATTAATAAAACGTCCATTACTTGTAAAAGCTTTTTCCCCAATTCCAGAATCACAAACTGTTTCCACAAAGTTACACAATAATGTGATTATGGTAACAAGCTCTATTGCTAGTGAGGGAAAAACATTTAACTCAATAAATTTAGCAATTTCTATTGCTATGGAGATGGATCAAACGGTTTTATTGATTGATTCAGATCTTGCTAAGCCTGGCTTGTCAAAGATATTAAAGATTGGGGATAAGAAAGGTTTAACTGATTATTTGACTGGTGATGTGAAGGATGTCGGAGACATTTTAAATCATACTGATATTCCCAAGTTGACTGTCATCAGTGCCGGGACTTCTCATAGTCGTTCAACAGAGTTATGTCCAGCCGAGCTATGTCCAATCTCCTGGGACGAATTAGCTACCCGTTATTTGGATAGGGTGATAATTTTTGATACACCACCATTATTAGCTACCACTGAATCAAGTAGTTCTGGCCAGACAAATGGGCCAGATTTGCCTGGTTGTGGAGTCTTCATCTACACCCCAATTCGTAGTGAAGCAGGCGCTTGCGCAATTGCATTCAACTGACTCGGTTTGGCTGATTCTGTCAACAAGATAAAACCTGAACTGTTTTCGACGGGAAATGGTATCCGGTTACGGTTATGAATATGGAAAAGAGAATTAGGGTTTATTATTGATATGAAGAAGTTAACGATTTTTCTATTTTCAACTCTGGTTTTTACTGACTTTGCATGGGGAATGAAATGGGTTAGGAATTCTGATCTTGGAGATTCTCTTTCGATAGATCTCTCGCATACTTATTCGGATAATTCAGATTTGACTACTAATAATACTGATGGGAGTGGCAATACCGAGATAAGGCCTTCAATTGGACTGAAAGGTTACAGCAGGTATGTCAATGTGGATTTGAATTATTCTGTAGCGGCATCGTTAAATGGTTATCAGTTGACGGTGCTTCTTCAAATTTACAGCATTACTTAAACGCTAAAGCAGAAATTGAAGCCTGGGAAGATGTTTTTTTATTGATATAACTGCCAACTCAGGGGTTACGTTGATTGATAGTACCCAGGGTATTCCAACGAGTACTAATGGGGGCTCGAATAATTTAACGCAGACTTATTCATATTCAATAACTCCGAGAATGGTACATCATTTTGGTAATTATGCGGACTCAGTTGTTTCTTTGAATGCTGATACTTTACGCAATAGCAGTGGCGCAGCAAATGATAGTGACAATATCTCTGTCAATTATTCATTAACTAGTGGTAGTCATTTTAGTACGCTGGGGTGGGGAGTAACGGCTACTCAATCTAAACTGAGTAATAAGGACGGGGAAGATGATGAAACATTTGAACTCAATACACTTTTTAATTACAAACTCAGTCGAAGTTGGGCTGGAAATTTATCCGTAGGTTATGAGGATCGTGACATTCAGACGACCCAATATAGCGATACAAATGGGTTGACCTGGAATATTGGGGGAAGTTGGAACCCCAATTCACGCATATCAGCAAATTTAGGTTATGGGGAGCAGTTTTTTGGAAATAGCTGGAATATGAAGTTGGTACTTACAGCACAGAAAGTGGATTGCTACTGCTTCTTATGACACTTCACTAACCACGTCGCGCCAAGAGCAACTGGAAACTATATGATTCATCTGAATATGAAGGTAATCCAGTTTTTATTGGTGATGAGCAATTATTTGTTATTGATACTGTCCCCACCTTCGTGAAGAAAATATTGTTCAGGAGTCATTTCGTCTTTCTTACCAGTTAACAGGCAAGAAATCGACATTTAATTTGAATGCGGCTCTGATTGAAAGGGAATTCCAGATTTCTGGTAATGATACTACGACTAACTCAATTAATATGTCTCTTCGTAGATCATTAACTCCAGATACATCGGTAACAGCTGGTCATTCGTGGTTGCTAAGAAAAGAAGATTCACCAGGATACTGAACAAAATACTCATACATTCAGACTTGGCTTCAGTACAAGGTTAGGTAATAAATCCAATATTAATCTGGATTATCAATATACGGATAATGATGCGGATGATGCAGCAGACGACTATGATGAAAACCGCGTGTCAGCAACCTTGGGTATGACTTTCTAATTATGTATGAAGATTATTACAAGCTTAAAGATAAGCCTTTCCAGCTAACCCCGGATGCGCGCTTTTATTTCAGCAGTAAAGGCCATAATCGTGCGATGGCTTACCTGCGATACGGACTTGGCCAGGGTGAAGGTTTTATTGTTATTACCGGCGGTATTGGTACCGGTAAAACGATGCTGCTGAGAAACCTGTTTAAGGAACTCGATCAGGACACAATAGTTGCAGTTGAGCTTTTATCAACCCAATTAAGATCAGATGATCTGATTATGGCTGTGGCTGATGCTTTTGATCTGAGTACGGCAAACAAATCAAAAGCCGAACTATTATCTTCCCTGGAAGAATACCTTCATCAGAAAAGGCAGCAGGGTAAACGCCTGCTATTGGTTGTTGACGAAGCGCAGAACCTGCCAGAAGAAAGTCTTGAAGAGTTACGCATGTTGTCTAACTACCATGATGAGGAAGGTGCGCTGTTGCAGAGTTTCCTGCTGGGGCAGGTTCAGCTGAAGCACAAATTACAATCGGCTGGCATGGAACAGTTCAGGCAACGCATTATTGCGGGTTATCATTTGCAACCACTCGAACGCGAAGAAACTGAACAATACGTGACTTATCGCCTGACCCAGGCTGGCTGGAAAGATGACCCCCTGATCGGGAAAGATGCTTTTGACCGTATTCATACGGCTACTGCGGGGGTGCCAAGAAGGATAAATCGCCTGGCTGAGCGTTTAATGTTATACGGTGCACTGGAACAGCTGCATCAGTTTGGAGGCAAAGAAGTCGATACCGTGGCAGCAGAAATATCATCTGAGCTGGGCGTTACCAAGGAAGATGAAATCCAGGTTGCTGCAGCGTTGGCAACCACGCAATTTGCCCAACAAAAAAGTAATACGGATAGTGGAGTGCCTGCAGCTGTTGCACTCGAATTGATGAATCGTGTTAACCAGCTTGAGTCCGAGGTTAAAGACCTTAGGCGGACTATTGTCAGAAACAAAAACCTTCTGCGAGCGGCGCTGTTTGATGATGATGGCTCTATGTTGTCTGACTGATACTTCTTTGACACGCCTAATAACCCATCATGATTAAAAATGCCATGACTGTCGATGTTGAAGACTATTTTCAGGTCTCGGCATTTGAAAATATCATTGACCAAAATGATTGGGACAAGATTGCCTGTCGTATTCCTCAGAACATGGAAAAAATTCTGGCTTTGTTTGCCAGGCATGATACCAAGGCAACTTTTTTTACCCTCGGCTGGGTTGCTGAACGTTTTCCCCAGGTTGTCAGGGATGTGGTTGCTGCGGGACATGAAGTCGCCAGCCATGGCTGGTCACATATTCGTGTGCCAAATTCTGATCCTGCCAGCTTTTTTGAGGACATCGATCGTACCCGTAAATTGCTGCAGGATATTTCCGGGCAATCAGTGAATGGATATCGTGCCGCCAGTTACTCAGTAACCAAACAGACTTTATGGGTTTATGAAAACCTTGCCCGGGCAGGCTATCAATACAGTTCCAGTATTTTTCCTATCAGGCATGATTTGTACGGAATTCCGGATGCACCCAGAACGCCCTTTATCGTGGCAGATACCTCAATTATTGAGATACCACTTACTACGGTTAATCTATCGGGGAAAAATTTTCCCTGTTCTGGTGGAGGCTGGTTCAGGCTGATGCCCTACCAGCTTTTTAAGGCGGGTCTGAAGCGAGTAAATGAAAAAGACAAACTGCCAGGTATTTTTTATTTCCATCCCTGGGAGATTGATCCGGAACAGCCGAGGCAAAAAAACATTCCGGCAAAAACTGCGTTCAGGCATTACCTGAATTTACAGCGAATGGAAAAAAGGCTGGACAAGCTGCTTGAAGATTTTCAGTGGGATACCATGCAGCAGGTTTTTGTTGAGCAGGCGGATTACCCTGTAATTTCTCTAAGCCGGCTGGAAAATGCTGCCTGATTGTTTCATGGAAGTGGAGAAACAGCAGGCTAGATCATAATGAATCAAAAAATGGTGCCGCCCCCGAGACTCGAACTCGGACACCGTAGGCACCAGAACCTAAATCTGGCGTGTCTACCAATTCCACCAGAGCGGCGCGAGCCGATATTATAATGAGATGCGTTTTAAAATCCAGATTTATCTCGGTGTTTTCTGTCCATTTCGGCGACAGGTAAGATAAATAGTCGTCATATCTGCAAATTTATGGTAATTTGCGCCGCCTAGAAAAACTGATGTTTCGCCCGGGTTAAAAGCCCGGAATTTTATTTCCTGTATCTATATTAAAAGTTAGTCGGGGACAGTGAGCCCCAGAGGTTTGTATGCAAGTATCTGTCGAGTCAGGTGAAGGCCTGGAACGTAAATTAACCATTGAAGTTCCTGCCGAGAATGTAAGTGAGAAAGTTGAGAAACGCTTGAAGGAGCTTTCTCGCCAGGTACGTCTTGATGGCTTCAGGCCTGGAAAGGTGCCAATGCGTGTTATCAAGCAGCGTTTTGGCAAGCAGGCAAGGCAGGAAGTTTACGGGGATATTATACAGTCAACTTTTTATGAAGCTGCAGTGCAGGAAAAACTGTCACCTGCTGGTGAACCTTCAATTGAGATAAAAGATGAAACTGGAGAAGGTGGTTTTTCCTATGTTGCCAGTTTTGAAGTGATCCCAACGGTGAGCGTTGCTGACCTGTCTGATGCAGAAGTTGAAAAACCTGTTAGTGAAGTTACCGAGGCTGATATTGACGCCATGTTTGATAAGCTGAAAAAACAGCGTACGACCTGGAACGAGGTTGATAGAGCTTCGCAAAATGACGACAAGCTTGACATCAATTTCAAGGGCATGATGGATGGTGAAATTTTTGAAGGTGGTTCAGCTGATAATGCACCCCTGGTTTTAGGTTCCGGTGCAATGATCGATGGTTTTGAAGCAGGCCTGCTTGGTGCCTCCAAAGGTGATCAAAGAACCCTCGAGCTGAAATTCCCTGATGAATATCATGCCGAACAGCTGGCAGGAAAGGACGTGACTTTTGATGTCACGGTAAACGCTGTTTCAGAGCCGGTATTGCCAGAAATTGATGAAGAATTTGTAAAAACACTCGGGGTTGAGTCGGGAAATGCTGATGACCTGCGAGAAGAAGTTAAAAAGAATATGAACAACGAGCTTGAGCAGAAGGTCAATGCCCTGCTTAAAGAAAGGGTAATGGATGCCCTGGTCGAGAAGCATGATTTTGATGTGCCTTCAGCAATGGTGATGCAGGAAGCGGAACGCATGAAAGAGCAGGCAAAAAATGATATGCAGGCCCGTGGTCAGGCAAGCTCAATTGATCTGCCAGCCAGTATTTTTGAAAGCCAGGCTGCAAGACGTGTCAAGCTTGGCATGATTGTCGGCGAGATTATTTCAGCTCAGGAATTGAAAGCTGATGATGACAAGGTGCGTGAAACGATCGAACGTTTTGCTGCTTCCTATGAAAGTCCTGAAGAAGTGGTTGAGTACTACATGAATAACCCTCAACAGAAAGCATCGCTTGAAAATCTTGTCCTTGAAGATGCAGTGGTTGACTGGGTGCTGGGACAGGTTAAGGTAACAGAAAAGAACCAGTCTTTTGACGAACTGATGAACTAATCAGGCAAGCAAACTGACTAACGGTTTAAACAGCAAACTCAGGAACTGAAAATGATGGACGTGAACAAGATGGATGTGAAGAATTTGGGCATGGTTCCAATGGTCATCGAGCAGTCTGCACGCGGAGAGCGGGCATATGATATTTATTCACGACTTCTTAAAGAGAGAGTTATTTTTGTTGTAGGTCCGATTGAAGATCACATGGCCAACCTGATTGTGGCGCAGCTGCTGTTTCTCGAATCCGAAAATCCTGATAAGGATATCCATCTTTATATCAATTCACCTGGTGGGTCTGTCACTGCCGGTATGGCGATCTATGACACAATGCAGTTTATCCGTTCCAATGTCAGCACCATGTGCATTGGCCAGGCTGCCAGTATGGGGGCGTTATTGCTGGCTGGTGGTGAAAACGGTAAACGCTATTGCTTGCCGCATTCCCGGGTCATGATTCACCAGCCTCTTGGTGGATTCCAGGGGCAGGCGTCAGATATTGAAATTCATGCAAAAGAAATTATGCTGATTCGAGAGAAGTTGAACCTGGTTTTAGCCAAGCATACTGGTCAGCCGCTGGAGCAAATCGAAAAAGATACCGACCGTGATAACTTCATGAGTGCCCAGGATGCGGTTGAATACGGCTTGATTGACGAGATGCTGGAAGCCCGGCCTACCAGCGAATAACCCTGTTTTTTCTTCTTTCATGATCATGTCAGAGGGGTTTCGCAGTTTGCAAACCCCTTTTTATTCACTTTAATTATGTTTACCTGGACCATTGGGGCGAAATTATTTCTTCAGCCTTTTAAGTTTTTTTCATCAGGATTTTTCTAGAAACCGTTGAAACTCCACATGTTTTTTCCAGTCTCCAGATCAAGCGGGCGCTTTTTAAAGCTTTCCGGAAACATTGCATCTGGGGCCTATATGCCTGTCGGGCATTAATTCAAGATAATAATTCCATTACAAATTAATCTGGTTATTGTGGCTTGCAGAGCCCTTAATATTCGATATTATTAACTAAAGATTTTACGAAACCAGTCGAACTCCTGATATATGGGAGAACGCATGAGGAAACACTATGAGTGAAGACAAGTCAGGTAAGAGCGAAGATGGAAAATTGCTTTACTGCTCGTTCTGTGGAAAAAGCCAGCACGAAGTCAGAAAACTGATTGCAGGACCATCTGTTTTTATCTGTGATGAATGTGTCGAACTCTGTAACGATATTATTCGTGAAGAAATGCATGAAGGTGCGGGAGAGACCTCCACGTCGCTGCCGAAGCCGCATGAAATAAACGGACACCTTGATGAATACGTTATTGGCCAGGCAGAAGCGAAAAAAGTTTTATCTGTTGCTGTTTACAATCATTACAAGCGACTGGAGATGAAAACAGGCAAGGATGATGTCGAGATTTCCAAAAGCAATATCCTGCTGATCGGCCCTACCGGATCGGGTAAAACCTTGCTTGCTGAAACTTTGGCAAGAATGCTCAATGTCCCTTTTACCATTACAGATGCAACCACTCTGACCGAGGCCGGTTATGTCGGTGAGGATGTTGAGAATATTATCCAGAAGCTGCTGCAAAAATGTGATTATGATGTTGAGAAAGCGCAGACAGGTATTGTTTATATTGACGAAATCGACAAGATTTCCAGAAAGTCAGACAATCCTTCCATTACCCGTGATGTCTCGGGTGAAGGTGTACAGCAGGCCCTGTTGAAACTGATCGAAGGCACGGTTGCTTCTGTGCCACCCCAGGGTGGTCGCAAACATCCACAGCAGGAGTTTTTACAGGTTGATACCTCCAATATCCTGTTTATTGTTGGCGGTGCTTTTGCCGGTCTTGATAAAGTGATCAAGGACCGCTCGGAAAAAGGCGGTATTGGTTTTTCTGCCAATGTCAAAAGCAAGGATGAAACCAGGAATCTGGGTGAAGTGTTACTGACAGTCGAACCCGAAGATTTGATCAAGTATGGTTTGATTCCTGAATTTGTTGGTCGTCTGCCAGTAGTTGCAACACTTGAAGAGCTTGATGAAGAAGCGCTGATCAGAATTCTGACTGAGCCCAAAAATGCACTGACCAAGCAGTATAGCCGCCTGTTTGAAATGGAAGGCAGCGAGCTTGAAATTAGACAGGATGCGCTGTCGGCTATTGCCCAAAAGGCCATGGAGCGCAAAACAGGCGCAAGGGGTTTACGGACCATCCTTGAAAAAGTCCTGCTGGACACCATGTACGATCTTCCCTCAATGGATAATGTAAGTAAGGTCGTTCTTGATGAAGCCGTGATAAATGGAGAGACTGATCCACTGATTATTTTTGATGGTGGAGAAAAGAAACAATTACAGGCTTCTGAGAAATAATCCGGTTTTATATCTATTTCTATTGAAAAATAGATTTTCATCACCATTATTATTTTCCAGCCGATAAAACAGGCTGTAACAGCCTGTATCCCGATACCATATAGATAGTTCCTGGCTGAAACGTTGTTTCAGCCACAATGAGGACATCCCAAATGTCAAAAGATGAAAACAATACAATTGCCCTAGATCCAGATGCAGTCATTCCTGTGTTGCCACTTCGTGATGTCGTTGTATATCCACATATGGTGATTCCGCTTTTTGTCGGCCGTGATAAATCCATCAAAGCACTGGATGCCGTCATGCAGGACAGTAAACAGATTTTGCTGGTAGCCCAGAAGAGCGCTGAAGTTGATGAGCCTGATATTGCCGACATGTATAACATTGGAACGCTTGCCAGCATTCTTCAGTTACTTAAACTCCCCGATGGCACAGTAAAGGTTCTTGTTGAAGGCGGTGCGCGTGCCAAGATCAAGTCCATTACATCCAATGATGATTATTTCTCGGCAACCATTGATACCCTGGAAGATAAGTTTGAACTGGATGACAGGGAAGGTGAAGTGCTGATGCGTTCGGCAACAACCCTGTTCGATCAGTACGTTAAGCTGAATAAGAAAGTGCCACCGGAAGTGCTGACTTCTCTCAGCAGTATTGATGATCCAGGCCGTCTGGCTGATACCATGGCAGCACACATGTCGCTGCAGCTGGATGAGAAACAGAATGTTCTGGAAATGTCTGATGTACGTGACCGCCTGGAACACCTGATGGTGTTGATGGAAGGTGAAAACGACATTCTGCAGATGGAAAAAAGAATTCGCGGACGTGTCAAACGCCAGATGGAGAAAAATCAGCGTGAGTATTATCTGAATGAGCAGATGAAGGCTATTCAGAAAGAACTGGGTGAAATGGAAGATGCTCCGAATGAAATCGAAGAGCTGACTGCCCGTATTGAAAAAGCCGGTATGCCGAAGGAAGCCAAATCCAAGGCAGTGGCTGAATTGAATAAACTCAAGCTGATGTCCCCCATGTCAGCTGAAGCTACCGTGGTAAGAAATTATATCGATGCGCTTGTCGGTGTTCCCTGGAAAAAGCGCACCAAGATCCGCAATGATATTAATGCTGCTGAAGAAGTGCTTGAGGCAGATCACTACGGTCTCGACAAGGTCAAGGAACGTATTCTTGAATACCTTGCTGTACAGCAACGTGTTCGCAAGCTCAAAGGCCCCATATTGTGCCTGGTGGGTCCTCCTGGTGTTGGTAAGACTTCGCTGGGGCATTCCATTGCCAAGGCGACCAATCGTAAGTTTATTCGTATGGCACTTGGTGGCGTGCGAGATGAAGCGGAAATACGTGGTCACCGTCGAACCTATATTGGTGCCATGCCAGGCAAGATCGTACAGAATCTGAGCAAGGCCGGTACCCGTAATCCGCTGTTTCTGCTAGATGAAATCGATAAGATGGCAATGGACTTTCGTGGTGATCCCGCGTCTGCTTTACTTGAGGTACTTGATCCCGAACAGAACCATACGTTCAACGATCATTATCTTGAAGTTGATTTTGACTTGTCGGAAATCATGTTTGTTGCTACGGCCAATACCCTTAATATTCCACCTGCGTTACTGGATAGAATGGAATTGATCCGTCTGTCGGGTTATACAGAGGATGAAAAAATTAACATTGCCGAACGTTACCTGGTGCCCAAACAGATGGAAAATCACGGCATTAAAGATGACGAGCTAAAAATCCATGAATCGGTGTTAAGGGATATCGTCAGATATTACACGCGTGAAGCGGGCGTACGTAATCTTGAACGCGAAGTAGCTAAAATCTGCCGTAAGGTCGTCAAGGATATCCTGTTGAAGCCACGTAAAACGGCTGTGAGTGTGGTATCTAAAGGACTCGATAAATATCTTGGGGTTAAGCGCTTCAGGTATGGTGAGACTGAAGATTACGATCAGGTTGGCCAGGTAACCGGTCTGGCCTGGACCGAGGTTGGTGGCGAGTTGTTACGTATTGAAGCCGCATTGGTTCCTGGTAAAGGCAGACTTAGCCAGACAGGTCAACTGGGTGATGTCATGAAAGAATCCATTCAGGCAGCAATGACTGTTGTGCGTAGTCGCTCGGATTTGCTGGGTCTGGATCCTGACTTTAATCAGACTCATGATATACATATTCATGTGCCGGAAGGCGCAACACCCAAAGACGGTCCAAGTGCCGGTATTGGGATGTGTACATGTCTGGTTTCTGCCTTGACGGGAATACCCGTTAAAGCTGATGTTGCCATGACGGGTGAAATTACACTGAGAGGTGAAGTCTTACCGATTGGTGGTCTTAAAGAGAAATTGCTTGCTGCACATCGCGGTGGTGTAAAAACTGTGATCATTCCTAAAGAAAATGAACGGGATCTGGTTGACATACCCAAGAACATTAAACAAAATCTCTCTATCAAGCCGGTAAGATGGATTGATGAAGTGCTTGAGATTGCCTTAACGCATTTGCCTGAACCAAGAAAGACTGCTTCAGCAACAACGAAGAAAGCTAAAACTACCAGGAAAAAAGCAAGAACCGTTGTGCGTCATTAAGAAATGATGCTTAGTTAGCATTATTCTAAATTATTTTTACGAGATAGCTATTGGTTGCTTGACAGCTAAACAATGCACTTGATATAAAGTGCGCCGCTTCGTTGTTACAGCACATCAAGATAGCGATATTATTAGAGTCCGGATTTTATCCGGATACATTTAAAACCGAAGGGGAGAACGTTAATGAATAAAACGGAATTTATTGATGCAATGGCAGATTCTGCTGATATTTCCAAAGCAGCAGCTGGACGTGCATTTGATGCAGCAGTTTCAGCAATAACAGAAGCCTTGAAAAGTGGTGACCAGGTTTCATTGATTGGCTTTGGTACTTTCATGGTAAGCGAACGTTCAGCACGCCAGGGCAGAAACCCCCAGACTGGTGAAACAATCCAGATCAAAGCATCAAAATTCCTGCATTCAAAGCTGGTAAGGCTTTGAAAGATGCTGTAAACTAGCGCGGCTTTGGGGTGCTTAGCTCAGCTGGGAGAGCATCGCCCTTACAAGGCGAGGGTCGGGGGTTCGATCCCCTCAGCACCCACCAAATTAGGAGTGGTAGTTCAGTTGGTTAGAATACCGGCCTGTCACGCCGGGGGTCGCGGGTTCGAGTCCCGTCCACTCCGCCAACTCTGAAAAGGGGGGTATCACTTGATACCCCTTTTTTTTTACGCTTACATAACCAAAAAAACAGAGTATTGCCGTTATGTTGATGACAATAAGAGACAAGGCCCAGGGATGGATTGCGTGGGCTATTGTAATCCTCATTTCCATTCCTTTTGCCTTATGGGGAATCCAGGAATACCTTGGTGTTGGCAGTGAGCCCGTGATCGCACAGGTCAATGACCGGGAAATTACAGAGCGGGAAGTTGAAAACGCTGCATTCCGCCTAAGAAATGAACTACGTGAACAGCTGGGTGCACAGTACAACGCAGAATTGTTCGAAGAAGCCATGTTACGTAAACAGGTACTGGAGGGAATGATCAGGGATACACTGATCCAGCAATCTGCAGCAGACCTGGGATTACGTGCCGGTGATTTTATGTTGCAGCAGACCATAATGGGCATCCCTGCCTTCCAGGTTGGTGGACAATTTAATCAGGAGGCTTACAAACGATCTGTACAGTTACAGGGGCTTTCTGAAAAGGCTTTTGAGGAAAAGCTGAGAAACAATTTGATCAGCAGGCAACTGGAACTCGCTATTCAGGGATCATCATTTATTACCCCAACAAGTGCTCAGGAAGCGGAGAAACTCGGTAACCAGACCAGGAAAATTGCTTATGTCATGTTAACAGCGAATGATATCAAGCAGCCGGATTTACCGTCTGAGGCAGAAATCAAAGCTTATTATGATCAGCATTCTGCCGATTTTATGTCTGAAGAACGCGTTAAGCTCGAGTACCTCCTGCTTAACCTGGAAACTATTGGAAAGACACTCAAGGCTACCGAAGAGGAAGTGCGTGCTTATTATGCCGAGCATAAGTCGGAATTTGTTGCAGCTGATAAAAAACGAATCAGCCACATCCTTTTCGAAGTGAGTGATGTAGCTTCAGATGAGCAGGCCATGGCGCAGGCAGAAATAGCGTATCAGCGAATTGAGCAGGGAGAAAACTTTTCCGATGTCGCGAAAGAAGTTTCGCAGGATATATCTACTGCATCGGCTGGCGGCGATCTCGGCTTTATTGAACCGGATGTTTTTGACAAGGCATTTGAGTCAGCTGTAAGTGACCTTGAATTAAATACTGTATCCAAACCGGTCAGAACAAGATTTGGCTACCACCTGATCCAGGTTACTGAACTGGTTAAAGGTGATGCTGATGATTTCAATGCCGTTAAAGATGAAGTGGAAAAACGTTACCTGCAAGGTGAAGCAGAACAGATATTCTTTGATTATGCAGAACGACTGGGTAACCTGTCTTATGAGACGCCGGATTCATTATATCCAGCCTCTGAAGAGCTGTCTTTGCCATTGCAAAAATCTGAGTGGCTAACCCGTGTTGGTGGTGAAGGTCTGTTTGCATCAGCTAAAGTGATGGGGGCTGCTTTTTCAGAAGAGGCGATAACCCAGGGCTATAACAGTGAGGCACTGGAACTCTCTCCAACTGAAATTATTGTATTACGTGTCATCGAGCACGAGGAGTCGAGCCTTAAACCGCTGGCCGAGGTAAGTGAGGACATTGTCCGGATTTTAGAGAATCAGGCTGCCTTTGCTGCAGTTGAAAAACAGGTAGCAGAGATACTGTCATCACTTCAGGAGGGTCAAAGCCTGTCCTCGATCGCTGAAGGTCAGCAGCTCACAATGAACGAACCTGGTTTCATAGCAAGAGTCTCATCAGCCTTACCAGAAGCTATTGTGAATAAAGCCTTTGAAATGGCGAGGCCGGAAGCAGGGCAGAAAAATTATTCGAAAACTGTTGTGAGTGACCAGGAAGTCGCCGTGCTTGTGCTTGAGGAAGTGAAAGATGGTGAGTCTGAGACTCCTTCCCAGCAATTGATGGCAATGCTGGCTAACCAGCAGGGCACTGAGGAATTTGAACTTTACGTTGAAAGCCTGCGCAAGAAAGCCGATATACAATATTTCAATAAGGGCGGTTCGAATTAATTTTCACCACTAGGAACACAAAGATCTTACAATGTAAAAATCTTTGTGTTCCTAGTGGTGAAAATAGATCACATACCTAATATGTGATAGCCCGAATCGACATACAACACATCACCGGTAATACCTGATGCGAGGTCGGAACAGAGAAATGCCGCTGCATTACCGACTTCTTCAATGGTGATGTTTCTTCTCAGGGGCGTTTTTGCTTCAGCTTCTGACAGCATGGCCTTGAAGTTGTCAATGCCAGAAGCGGCAAGTGTTCTGATCGGTCCGGCTGAAACCGCGTTGACACGTATTCCCTCAGGTCCCAGTGAATCCGCCATGTAGCGTACATTCGCTTCCAGGCTGGCCTTTGCTACACCCATGACATTATAGTTGGGGACAGTCCTGACTGCGCCCAGATAACTCATGGTGACCAAAGAGCCATTTCGTCCTTTCATCATTTCACGGCCAGCTTTGGCCAATGCGACGAAACTGTAGGAACTGATGTCGTGTGCAATCGCAAAGCCTTCGCGGGTTACAGCATCAATATAGGAACCAACCAGTTGTTCACGTGGAGCAAAGCCAACTGAATGAATGATAGAGTCCAGGCCATCCCAGGATTTTTTCAGTTCAGTAAAAACATTGTCGATATCGGTATCACTGCCAACATCCAGTGGTAATATAATTTCCGAGCCACATTCTGCAGCAACTTTTTCCACGCGTGATTTGAGTTTGTCTGTCTGGTAAGTGAAGGCCAGTTCAGCACCCTGTTCATGCATGGCTTTTGCCACCCCGTAGGCGATGGAACGGTTACTCGCAACACCGACAATCAGAACTTTTTTATTTTGCATAAATCCCATGATTAATCCTCTTTTATTCTCGTTTGGGGATTTTCCAGCTGACAACTTGTCAATGGAATGAGATGATCACTTCGTTGAGGTGAATCACCGATAATCATGAAAACTACAGTAAAGATTCACTTTTTGAAAGTCTTACAGGAAAAGCAAGAAAAAATAATTCACTGTCTTATGCATTGGCTGATTATTTTACTGGTATTGCTCGGTTTTACGGGTTGCTCTGAAGCACCCTGGAATAATCCCTATTCAGAAAAAGATGTCAGAAAAAGCGTGGTTTACAGTTCCTTTTCGGAACGCCCCAAACACTTTGATCCGGTGCGCTCCTACAGCTCTAATGAATACGCCTTTATTGCGCAAATCTATGAGCCCCTGTTGCAATATCATTACCTTAAACGGCCCTATGAACTGACAACTTTAACAGCCAGTCAAATGCCGCAAGTCCGCTTTTTTGACGAACTTAACAACGAGCTTGAGGAAGGTTCTGAAAATATTGCTTTCAGTGAGTATGTGCTTACCCTTAATAAGGGCATTCAATACCAGCCACATCCTGCTTTTGCGCGGTTTTCTGCAGAAAATTATGAATATCACGGGCTAAATGATAAACAATTGCAATCTATCTACGAGCTGAGTGATTTTCTGCATCATGCTTCCCGGGAATTGATCGTCGATGATTATATTTATCAGATCAAGCGTCTGGCTGACGTGGATTTGCACTCACCCATTGCCGGTATCATGGCTGAATACATCGTTGGTTTTTCTGAATTCCAGGAGAAGTTAAAAAATTTCAAAACCAACTCGAAGCGGTCTTTCCATGATTTACGCGAACTGCAGATGCAGGGTGTAAAAAAACTGGATGACTATAATTTCAGTATACGCATCAAGGGTACTTATCCCCAGTTTAAGTACTGGCTGGCAATGCCGTTCTTTGCCCCCATGCCCTGGGAGGCGGACAGTTTTTACAGTCAACCTTTATTAAAAGAAAAAAATATTTCGCTGGACTGGTACCCGGTTGGAACGGGTGCTTTCATGTTGGCTGAGAATAATCCCAATCTGCGCATGGTACTGGCAAGGAATCCAAATTTTCACGGCGAGCAATATCCCGACTCAGGTGAACTGAGCGATCAGGCCAACGGTCTGCTGGATGATGCCGGCAAGGAAATGCCTTTTATCGAACAGGCTATTTATAGCCTTGAAAAAGAAACCATACCTTACTGGAACAAGTTTCTTCAGGGTTATTACGACACTTCTGGCGTTTCGTCAGACAGCTTTGACCAGGCGATTCAGTTTAATACTACCGGTGATGTGAGCCTGACCGATACTATGCGTGACAAGGGTATTAGCCTGCAAACAGCCGTTACGGCATCGATTTTCTACATGGGGTTTAACATGCTGGATACTGTTGTCGGCGGGGACTCTGAACGTGCACGACTCCTAAGACAGGCAATCTCGATCGCTGTTGACTACGAGGAGTATGTTGCCATCTTTGCCAATGGTCGTGGAATTACAGCCCAGGGTCCTATACCGCCAGGCATATTTGGGCACATCGAAAATGATTTTAATCCATACGTTTATGAAAAAGCGCAGGGCAGGTTAAAACGAAAAACGATTGCCCAGGCAAAAGCATTGTTGAACCAGGCGGGTTATTTGGATGGAAAAGATCCGCAGACAGGCAAACCTCTTGTGTTGTATTTTGATGTAACCGCTTCAGGACCAGATGATCGCGCCCGCTTAAACTGGGTAAGAAAGCAATTTAACAAACTTGGCATCCAGTTGGTATTGCGTACCACTGATTACAATCGTTTCCAGGAAAAAACCCGTAAAGGTACAGCCCAGATATTCTGGTGGGGCTGGAATGCGGATTATCCAGATCCGGAAAATTTCCTGTTCCTGTTATACGGTGAAAACGGCAAGGTTGAACATGGTGGTGAAAATGCATCCAACTATTCCAATCCTCAATTCGATGCATTATTTGTCAAAATGAAAAACATGCCTAATGGTGAGGAGCGTCAGCAAATCATCAACGATATGATTGAAATACTGCGACATGACTCCCCCTGGTTGTGGGGTTTTCATCCCAAAGCCTTCTCGCTGTTTCATGAATGGTACAAAAATGTTAAGCCAAATTTAATGGCGAATAACACGCTTAAATACAAACGAGTCGATGCGCAGTTACGGGCAGAAAAACAGCTGGCCTGGAACCAGCCCGTTGTCTGGCCAATCTGGTTCATTATTGTAATTCTGATTGTCAGTATTTTTCCTGCGATAAAAATTTACCGTGAACATGAACAGAGGCGCGCCAAATGACAGCCTATATTATTCGCCGTCTACTCTATGCAATTCCAATTCTACTGGGTGTGAATGTACTGACTTTTTTATTGTTTTTTGTGGTGAATTCACCGGATGATATGGCCAGGATGCATCTGGGTGTTAAACGTGTCACCCAGGAAGCGGTTGATAACTGGAAAGTGGAAAGAGGGTATGACAAGCCCTTGCTGATCAACCAACAAAAACAGGGGATAGAGACTGTTACCGATACCATTTTTTTCCAGAAATCGATTAACCTGTTTGCCTTTAATTTTGGCCAGTCTGACAGTGGCCGGGACATTCTCTACGATATTTCGCAACGCATGTGGCCAAGCCTGGCAATCGCAGTGCCGGTTTTACTGGTCGGACTGCTGGTAAATATTACCTTTGCCTTGCTGATTGCTTTTTTCCGGGCCACCTATATTGACTTATGGGGTGTTGTCCTGTGTGTTGTGATGATGTCGATATCCAGCTTGTTTTACATCATTGGTGGGCAGTTTGTTGCCAGTAAGTTGTTACACCTGGTGCCAATATCCGGTTATGAAACCGGCTGGGAGGCGATCAAGTTTTTGATTTTGCCTGTCATTATCGGTGTTATCGGTGGAATAGGTGCTGGAACACGCTGGTATAGGACATTATTTCTGGAGGAGATTAATAAAGATTATGTCAGAACGGCCAGGGCCAAAGGTCTTGCCGAACAGCTGATTCTGTTCAAACATGTCTTCAAGAATGCACTGATACCTATTTTGACAGGTGTCGTCGTTATTCTTCCCCTGCTTTTCATGGGCAGCCTGATAACCGAGTCATTTTTTGGTATACCGGGACTGGGAAGTTATACCATTGACGCGATCAACAGCCAGGATTTTGCCATTGTCCGGGCGATGGTATTTCTTGGTTCAGTGTTGTACATCATTGGCCTGATTATGACAGATATTTCCTATACCTTTGTTGATCCGCGGGTGAGGCTGTCCTGATGCCGGAAATGGTTTTTCTCTGGACAGATATTCTGATTTTCCTACTGGTTGCAGTGGTGGTCAGTTTTATTTTGTATGCCCGTAAAAGGCCGCATTTAAACCGGCCCTGGCAGATTGTGTTTGCCAGCAGGATCGGTATCAGTTCCCTGATAGTGTTGTTTTTTTATATTGCCGTTGGGTTGATGGACTCGGTGCATTACAAACCGCAGAGCGGTAATGATGAAAGTAACTCGGCGGAAATGCTGAGCCTGCTGGATTATGCATTGACTGACCTGCGTCAGCGCCAGGAAAAGACTTATTCCGCACCGCTGGCGACACATCTTTATGCGAAAGAAAACATTGAACAGGATGATGGTTCCACAATCAGGGATTATCCGCGTTTGGTTTATGGCGGAACTCACCTGACTGACCCTGAATCAGACTGGGCAAAGGATATCTTTCTGAAAATTCTACAGGGCCTGATGCTGGGCCTGGCAGGCTGGCTGCTGATGGCTATTGTCTGGATAGTTTTACTGGCCAGAAAGCGAGGCCCCGGACTGCATCAGGCTGTTATAGAACAGTTCAGAAGCGTGATGAAATATCAGACAGTCATTCCCTGGCGCACGGCTTTAACCACGCTACTGTTCATGTCGTTACTGTTGGGTGTTATTTACAGCCTGGGGACCGGTTACCACGTTCTGGGTACTGACAAGGTCGGCGAGGATGTGCTTTACCAGGCATTAAAGAGTATTCGTACCGGCCTGGTTATCGGCACACTTACGACCCTGGTCATGTTGCCAGCGGCGATTCTACTGGGCATCATGGCGGGCTACTTCAAGGGCTGGGTAGATGACATGATCCAGTATACCTATACCACCCTGAATTCTATTCCCGGCGTATTGCTGATTGCGGCGGCTATCCTGATGATGCAGATTTACATGAGTAACCACGAAGCAGACTATACCAGTCTCACCGAAAGGGCAGATATGCGCCTGCTGTTTTTATGCCTGATTTTAGGTGTTACCAGCTGGACCGGCCTGTGCCGTTTGCTCAGGGGGGAAACGCTCAAACTCAGCGAGCTGGATTACGTGCAGGCATCAACGGCTTTTGGTGTGGGTAACTTCACGATTATATTCCGGCATATTTTGCCAAACGTGGTGCACATCGTTTTGATAACCGTGGTACTGGACTTCAGTGGCCTGGTGCTCGCTGAAGCGGTGTTGTCCTATGTCAACATCGGTGTCGATCCCAGTACAAACAGTTGGGGTAACATGATTAACAGCGCCCGCCTGGAAATGGCAAGAGAACCTATCGTCTGGTGGTCACTCAGTGCGTCGCTGTTTTTCATGTTTACCCTGGTACTGGCGGCAAACCTGTTTTCCGACGTTGTCAGGGATGCGTTTGACCCACGCTTGAGGAGTCAGTCTTGAATTCAGAAAATACCCACCAGATGGATGTAGAAGGCTCATTTCCCTTGCTGCATGTGGAGGCTTTGTCCACGCATCTTGGGAGCCAGGAAAACCCGGTCCGTGCCGTTGATGACCTAAGCTTTGAGTTACACCGTGGTCAGACGCTGGCATTGCTGGGTGAATCAGGGTGCGGCAAGTCGATGACTGCGCTTTCATTGATGCGGCTCTTACCAGCTGGCGGGCGAATAACCTCCGGTGATGTACGAATCAGTAACCAGTCTGTACTGGATCTGACCGAACGTGATATGCGAACCGTTCGAGGTGGACGAATTGGCATGATTTTCCAGGAGCCGATGACATCACTGAACCCGGTAATGACTATTGGAGAACAGATTGCAGAGTCGGTGCGCCTGCATGACCCCGATATTCAGGGTAAAGTCCAGATCAGGGAACGCGTTGTGGAACTTCTCAAGGACGTGGGTATACCTGATCCTTCACGACGTTTTACAGAATACCCACATCAACTCTCCGGCGGCATGAAACAAAGGGTGATGATTGCGATTTCCCTGGCGGGCAGGCCGGAAGTACTGATTGCTGATGAGCCTACAACAGCCCTGGATGTCACTATCCAGGCGCAGGTTCTCACACTGTTGCAGTCGTTGCAGCAATCACATGGCATGGCGATATTGCTGATTACCCATGACCTGGGTGTCGTAGCTGAAATGGCCGACCGGGTTGCCGTGATGTATGCGGGCCAGATAATTGAAACTGCCAGTGTCGCAGATTTTTTCTCCAGTCCAAGACATCCATACAGCCAGAAACTTTTTGATTCATTACCCACGCGACATAAACGCGGTTCCGAGCTGGCAATGATTAAAGGGCAGGTTCCCGCGCTGACCACGATATTTACTCAGTGCCGTTTTCTGGAACGCTGCGAACAGCGCGTTGCTTCCTGTGAGCAAGGTGTGCCGCCCTGGCAGGGAAGCGCAGCGGCAGGCTACCGCTGCTACCTGGATGAAAAGGCTGTTATACGTGAGGCTTCAGAGGATACAGGTCTTGTTGAGGGTGGCTCAGCCAGTGTCCCGGGCCAGGTGACCCGTAACCCTGAATTTCTCAAGTTACTGGACCTGAAAGTGCATTTTCCTATTCATAAGGGCGTGTTCAAAAGAACAGTAGGCCATGTGAAAGCAGTTGATGGCATTAGCCTGAATATTCCACGAGGAAAAACGGTAGCGCTGGTCGGTGAATCCGGCTGCGGCAAGACTACTGCCGGCAAGGCATTGCTGCAATTGATCAGGCCAACGGCAGGCTCGGTAGTCTTTGACAGTATTGAATTAACCCGGCTGAGTAATCGTGATCTCAGGCAGAAACGCAGTGAACTGCAGATCATTTTCCAGGACCCGGTTTCCAGTATGAATCCACGGATGCTGGTGGAAGATATTATTGCCGAAGGTTTGATTGCACAGAAAATGGGCAATAACCGGTCTGAAAGAAGCAGAATTGTGGCAGATCTGCTCGATAAAGTTGGTCTTCCTGCCAATGCGGCGCATCGCTATCCACACGAATTTTCCGGTGGCCAGCGACAGCGTATTTGTATTGCGCGGGCGCTTGCTGTTGAGCCGGAGCTGATTGTCTGTGACGAACCGACCAGTGCTTTGGATGTTTCTGTTCAGGCCCAGATTCTCAACCTCCTTAAGGATTTGCAGGATGACTTGCAGCTGTCGTTCCTGTTTATTACTCATAATATATCTGTAGTGGCCTACCTCGCGCATGAAGTTGCAGTGATGTATCTTGGTAGAATTGTGGAGCAGGGTACTGTTGAAGAGATATTCGATAACCCGTTACATCCTTATACGAAATCCCTGTTGAACGCAGTACCAGTTGCTGACCCTTCGGTGAAAGGTAAGCGGCAGGCACTTGAGGGTGATATGCCTTCTCCGGCAGCACCTCCTGCTGGCTGTCATTTTCATCCGCGTTGCCCTATTGCCAGTGATGAATGCAGACAAAAGTACCCGGCTGAAAAAACATTGTCTGCGACACATAAGGTAGCCTGTATCAAGGTGTCAGAAACCAGCGTTTAGTGCATTATCTTTGTTCAATAAACAGTATCCCTGAGGGTAAAGGCAGGACTTTTGCAGTCCAACTTGCGGATGGGCAGGAACTGCAGATCTTTGTGGTGCGTCATCAGGGACAGTTCTATGCTTATGAGAATGCCTGTGCGCACTTTGGCGTGCGTCTTGATGTTACGCCTGAATACAGCTTCCTGGTAAATGATGAAATAGTCTGCCAGGTGCATTACGCGCGTTATGATCCGGTTAATGGCAACTGTATTCGTGGAGACTGTGATGGGCAGGCATTACGATCACTGCCACTGTGTCTGGAGGCATCGAAAATTTTCCTCCGGGTCTGACTCAAACCGGGAACCAACGAGTTTTTTATTCATTTTATTGAATCATTTAATAATGCTAAGTCATGCAGAAGGCTTGATCAGCTGCTCTTAAGGGTACAGACTATAAATTCTGAAAACACGCGATGAGAAGTGTTGGAGTAGATCATATGAATGCAGAAGCGCTCGGCCCCACCATAGAAGCTGTCATTAAGGACAGTAACCGCATTACGTCGGAAAACACCGAAGAAGTGCGTCAAATTACTCTTCAGGTTGATGATCCATCGTTTCGGTATCGTGAAGGTCAAAGTATAGGCATAGTAATTCCTGGGCCACATCCTTTTGGTAATGAGTATCACATACGTCGTTATTCAATTGCTGAAGATAGAGGCGTTGATGCAGATGGTGTTGCCGAGCTCTCCCTCCTGGTAAGAAGGTGTTTTTATATCGATGATGTCAGTGGTGAAAGCTATCCTGGAATAGCATCCAATTATCTGTGTGATGCCTCATCCGGTGACCGGTTAACCCTGATAGGGCCATACAAGAGTCCATTTAAAATTCCTCAAAATACTTCAGATAACATTCTTATGATTGGTACCGGTACGGGTATTGCTCCTTTCCGTGCCTTTATCCAGCAAATCTACAAGGAAAAGGGCGGTTGGCAAGGCAAGGTCAGACTGTTCTATGGCGCAAAAAGCGGCATGGACCTGCTTTACATGAATGATCTCAATGATGACCTGACCAACTATTATGACGAGGCGACTTTTCAGGCCTATCAGGGGTTGATGGACCGCCCCCTGTCAAAAGCAACTGATGGGCTTGAGCGTTCGATTACAGAAAATGCCCAGGAGATCTGGGATCTTATTCAACAGCCAAATACCCATGTTTTCCTGGCGGGGTTAATGGATGTATCCAAGGCATTTGACACAAAACTTGCTGAATTGGCAGGCTCGGAAGAAGCTTGGGTTGCCCTTAAGAAAAAGCTGCATGAACAGGGGCGACTTTCCGAGCTGCTTTACAGTTAATTATTGCCAAACGGGGTCTTCAGGCCCCGTTTTTAATCTACCGAGTAGCGTGCTTCCAACGAAAAGGTATCGCCAGCAGCAATGCTAATGATATCAGGGCCGGCATTAGTGGTTTCTACACACAACATGGACTGGTATTCCTCATCGAGCAGGTCCCCCATGGATGCGGCTATATCGCTCCATGGATTCCAGACCACAGCACTGTTACTGCCGGAAGCGTCAATCCGGATGCGACGATTCAATGCCTTGTCGCTGATGAGGATATTTTCAGTGACTCCGGTATAGATTCGATCCACTTCAGCGTTGACCGTTATCTCACCTTGCTGAGTTTTGCTGGCAAAGTTATCGACTTTATCGAGGTAGTTGACGCCCTCAAGACCAAGCACCTGGGCTTGTGAAATATCGCCAACCCGGAAATAGGTATGTAATGCCTGGGTGATATCAAAAGCCTGGTTGTCTTTATTCGTTGTAGACAGGCAGATGTCCAGCGATTGCCCCACAGTAATTTGAATGCGCAATGCGAAAGCATGTGGCCAGATATTTAAGGTGTCATCATTTGAATCCAGTCCTAACGTGATCTGGGTGCTGCCATTATCCAGTGTTTCTGAAGAGGTCACCTGCCAATGGCGATTGCGTACAAAACCATGGGCAGCACGACCCCTGTCTTCCGGATCGGGGCCAAACCATGGCCAGCACACCGGTACACCACCTTTAATGGCCTTGCCTTCCTGGAAATAGGCGGCCTCGGAAAGGAATAACAGATCTGCCTGCTGGTCTGCAGGTTTGAAACTTAAAACCTGGCCGGCATAAAGAGAAATGATTGCATTGGCGTACTCGTTTTTAATATGGGCGAGTGTAAGGTTTCCCTGTCCTTCGACAAATTCCAGCTGACCGGGAATGCCAAAATCTTTATTTAATTTATCAATGGACATTAGCGAGTTCCTCTTTAATTTAAAGCTTCATTTCCCAGAAAAATTATAATTGATAAAGCGATGTCCAATAAATGATATGAAGCAAACATGTAAAACAAATGACAGCAGTTAGCCTTCTTCGAGTTCTTCTGCAATCATGTCGGCGATGTCTTCGGAATAAAGATCACGGAAAAAGTGATCGGCACCTTCAATGACGACCAGTTTTGCTTTATCACCATCCAGCTTGCTTTCCATTTTAGGGATCAGATTTTGCACCGTGTTGTCTTCCGAGCCGGCAAAGACGGTCAGAGGATAAGCAATTTCATTAACCAGGTTGGCGGTGTCCATTTTTGGATCCTGCTGGTTGTAAGAAACAAAGGCTTCTGCAGTAGCCTGTGTATCGCTGCAATAGATAAAACCGATATTCTGCATCATGACTTCACCCTGGCTCTGAGTCACCATTGCCTGCGCCTGTTTTAACAGTGGTTCCAGGGATGTCTTGTAACGCTTTTGATAATCTTTTAGCTGATATTCATAGGTCAACATCTGTGGAGCTATCAGGTAAACACTGATAATTGTGTCGTCCTGTATGTCTGCAGCATATCGGGCTGTCTGGTTGCCGCCACGGGAATGGCCCAACAGGGATATTTTCTTGACGCCCTGTTTTTTCAACCACTGATGCCATAAGCCAATTTCACTCACCGCATCAGTATGCAGATGCTTGTGGGGCACAGGGCATTCATACATTCCGTGACGATCGTCAATTCCGAGGCTAAGAGTAAGTGACAGGGAACTGAAACCACGCTCTTTGAGCATGGCTTGTAATCCGGCCATTATCTCCATGTTGCCATGGGCCAGGGTACCATGGGTCATCAGCAGAACCGGACCATCCGGCCAATTGCCATCGGCTTTCACAAGATTGGCATTAAGCGTCAGGCCGTTTTGTTGTAACTTGATTTCTTCAGCAGTGGCCCCGAAAGAGATAAAAAAGATCAAACAGGTGGTCAGTAAATATTTCATGATTGGTTTCTCTTGTTTCGTTTCTTTGAATGCCTAAAGTTGTTCAGTGACATTGACGCTGAGTTTCAGGGTCTGACCAGGCTGAAGGTATTTCTGCTTCAGGCTATTCCATTTTTTCAGGTCATTCACGGAAACATTGAATTTGCTGGCAATGCGGGATAGCGAATCACCCTTGCGAATGGTATATCGGATGTTGCTGACACGACTGATGGGGCTGTCTGACAAGGCCAGGGTCGAAGCGCCTTCTGTCTTGTTCACCCAGATAACCAGTGTTTGTCCGGGTCTGAGAGGATCACCAGGGGCGATGCCGTTCCATTGGGCAATCTGCTTATGAGAAACTTTATGGTCGCGTGCGATATCCCATAACGTATCCCCAGGCTGGACCATGTGTTCGAGACGTTTACCAGGGCGTTTTTTTGTTTGCTTGCTCCTGAGTCGTTCTGATGCTGAAAGGCGATAATTATCTGGATCTCGTAATGCAATCGGGATTAACAGGTGTTTCCCGGCCCGAATGCGTGAAGAATGCATGTTGTTTACTTCTTTAAGTATCGAGGTGGTGGTCTGGTGTTTTTTGGCAATCTGACTGAGTGAATCACCTTGCCTGATTTTATATCGCTGCCACTGGATCAGGTCAGTTTTGTCCAGAAGTGCCAGTTTTTGCTCAAAAACAGGCTTGGCGTCTACCGGTAATAACAGGTTGTAGGCTCCTTCCGGGGAAGTAGCCCAGCGGTTGAACGCCGGGTTTAACTGGTACATCTCATCAATGCTGATATCAGCCATTTCAGCTGCTTTAGCCAGGTCTATCTGGGTATCCATGGTAACCATGCCCAACTGTGCTTTATCCGGTATCGGGTTTAAGTTGATGTTAAGCTTTTCAGAGTCCTGGATAATTTTGCTGATTGCCAGCAACCTGGGGACATACGTCTGTGTCTCACGTGGCAACTGAAGAGACCAGTAATCCGTTGGTTTGTTTTTCTTCCTGTTTTTGCGAATTGCCTTGCGCACATTACCGGCACCGGCATTGTAGGCCGCCAGGGCCAATTCCCAGTCACCATCAAACTGCCTGGAAAGTGCTGCCAGGTAATCCAGGGCCGCATTTGTTGATGCGACAATATCGCGGCGCCCGTCATACCACCAGTTCTGCTGAAGACCGTACATTTTTCCTGTTGAAGGAATAAACTGCCATAAACCGGCAGCCCTGCCGGGTGAATAGGCAAACGGCTGAAACGCACTTTCAACCACGGGTAATAAAACCAGCTCGGTTGGCAAGTCTCTACGCTCAACTTCATTCAAAATGTAATACAGGTAAGGTGCAGCTCTTTCCTGAACCCTGGCCAGATATTCAGGGTGTTTTCTGTACCAGTCATATTCACGTTGCAGACGTTTGTTCCGGGGCTTTTCCAGGGCAAAACCATTTTTAAGCCGATGCCAGATATCCTTGGGCTCTGAAATGGCAGGTTTGACGACTATGGTCTTGGCTTGTTGATGCTTGGCTTCACTTTGCTGATGAGCAATTTTAACCAGATTGCCGCTTGGATTTTCTCCAGTTGAGGGAGTAACATCGTGGGAGCTGGTTTCTGACCATGGCATGGACTGACATCCAGAAAGAAACAGGCCGACTGCCAGGAAACCGGGAAAGCTGATTTTTTTACAAAAACCAGGGTAGTTAAAAGATAGATTCAACATAAGCTTTTTTTGTTAATTAATTGTAGTCACTAAAAAAATTCAGATAAAACTATACGTGATATCGACTTCCCAGACAAAACATCAGTCCGACCAACTGGCGGACTGGTTTGCGACTGAAACCGGGCTGCTTTTGCTGAGGCAGGAACAGGCTGCTTTTGAGCGACTGACGTGCCAGGTTTTTGGGTTCCAGCTGTTACAGCTTGGGATTCTTGACCAGAATTCCCCCATGCTGATCGAATCACGCATGCAGCGACAAACCCTGATCGGGCAGCAGGTTAACGCGGGTATGCATAATTACCTGGCTGCTGAAAATGAAAATCTGCCGGTGCTTTCGGATTCCATTGATGCAGTATTATTACCACATACATTGGACTTCTGCCGTGACCCACAGCAAGTTTTGAGAGAAGTGGAGCGGGTGCTGGTCGCAGAGGGCAGGGTAATCATCTCTGGCTTTAACCCCGCGAGTCTTTGGGGAATGGTCGGTTTATTGAAGAGAAACAAGGCCCAGATCCCCTGGAATAGCCACTTTGTCTCCTATACTCGCCTGCATGACTGGCTTTCATTACTGGGCTTTGATGTAGAGGAAACCGAGGTTTTCATGTTCAGGCCACCGATGGAAAGCGAAAAAGTCATGCATAAACTGGAATTTATGGAAAAGATAGGACCGCGCCTCTGGCCCAGGCTGGGTAGTGTTTACATGATCAGGGCGGTTAAGCGGGTTTCCACGCTGACCCCGGTTAAGCCGATCTGGAAACGCAGGCCCAGGCTGCTGTCACATGTTGTAGAACCAACCACCCGGGGGGTAAATCGTGGAAAAACAGGTTGAGATGTTCACCGATGGCGCCTGCCGGGGAAATCCAGGCCCGGGAGGCTGGGGTGTCCTGCTACGCTTTAACGGACATGAAAAAGAGCTCTATGGAGGTGAAAAGGAAACCACCAATAACCGTATGGAGCTGAAGGCTGTTATCGAGGGCTTAAGCAGCCTCACGCGCGAGTGTAGAGTGAAAGTCACGACAGATTCTGTCTATGTCAAAGACGGAATCACCAGCTGGATTCATAATTGGAAAAAACGTAACTGGCACACAGCTGCCAAAAAACCGGTAAAAAATCAGGATCTTTGGCAAGCCCTGGACGAGGCTGTGCAGGCGCACGATGTTGAATGGGCCTGGGTAAAAGGGCATTCGGGGCACAGGGAGAATGAAATTGCAGATCAACTGGCCAATCGGGGAATCGATGAACTTTAAACAACAAGGAAATCAATTGTGCGGCAGATAGTGCTGGATACAGAAACGACGGGGCTTGAATGGGAACAGGATCACCGGATTATTGAAATTGGTTGTGTCGAGCTAATTGACAGACGATACACCGGTAATAGCTTTCATCAGTACCTGCAACCGGACCGCCAGATTGATGCCGGCGCCATCGAAGTACATGGCATCACCAATGAATTTCTGCAGGACAAGCCCAGATTTACCGATATTGTTGATGATTTTATGCAGTATCTTGAGGGCGCAGAACTTGTGATTCATAACGCGCCATTCGACGTGGGATTTATCAATCACGAATTAAAGCGCTGTGAATCACCTTACGGAGAGTTGCAAAAACATTGCTCCATCAAGGATTCGCTGGTCATGGCACGCCAGAAGCACCCTGGGCAGAGGAATAGTCTGGATGCCTTGTGCAGTCGCTACCAGATTGATAATTCCAAACGTGAAAAACATGGCGCCCTGCTTGATGCCGAGATTTTGGCAGATGTCTACCTGGCCATGACGGGAGGACAGCGCTCTTTAGTGCTGGAGACCAATGATGAATCGGGTAATACCGGAACCACAGGTTTGCGAATATCGCTGGAGCAATATGGTGATCTACCGGTAATTCGTGCCAGCGGGGATGAAGTGCTGGCACACGAAAAATATCTTGACCTCCTCGGTGAGCAGTGCATCTGGAGAAAATAGCCGGTAAACCCGGAATATTCCCTGTTTATGGTGGCTTGATTGTCTCCTGGCGTTTGCGATAATGCCGCGCAATTATGTATTACTGATAATTTGCTGGAGCAGAACATGTTCGCACGTTGGTTTATTTCCCTGGTTTTATCGTTGTCTATGATGATAGGTCTGACTGGATGCAGTGAAGAGGTGCTGTATTACAATCTGGATAACAAACAGCTAAAAACGATGCTTGAGCAGGGTGTGCCCATATTCGATATCCGCAGGCCTGAAGAGTGGAAACAGACCGGAGTAATTGACGGTAGTAAGAAACTGACTTTTGTCGATAAAAGCGGACGTCTGCATCCGGATTTTCTACCGACCTTTAGCAGTGAAATTGGTAAAGACCAACCCGTCATACTGATCTGTCGTACAGGAAACCGCACCAGCGCATTGGCCAGGCATTTATCAAAGGAACTGGGTTATACCAACATATACAATGCCAAAAGCGGCATAACTTCCTGGATGCGAGAAGGTGGTCCGGTAACCAAAATCTGAACCATTAGTTTTTGTTCAGGGGTTTTTAAAACGGTAGTTAATTTCGAAACTGATTTTTTTCGGTGAAATGAGCGTTGCTGGCGGACGATCGAATGGTAATGATTTTTGAATCGCTTTGTCCGCAGCTTTACGCAGGATCTTGTGGCCGTCGGATAAATTCAGGTTAACAATAGAACCATCGGCATTAAGAGATAAAGTGACTTTTACTTTTCCCTCTATGTTGCGACGTCTGGCCTTGCGTGGATAGAATTTGTTTTTCTCGACCTGGTTTAACAGGCTGGTAATGTAAATTTCCTCAATTTCTTTTGCAGAAGGACTTTCCCCGACAGCGATTAATGGCTGGACGCTAGAAGGCTGCTGTAGAGTTTCCTGTACCGCTTGCTGTTTTGTTACCTTGGTTTCTGTTTTAGCCGGTTCGACAATTTTTTTCTGTCGGGTTACTGGCTTCGCAGGTCTGGCTATTTGTTTTGTTTTTTTTGATTTGGGTTTGCTTGATGATTTATCAGCAATAACAGGTTGCGGGGTTGGCTTTGGCTCAGGCTTTGCTTGAACAGGTTCAACCGGTTCTGGCGGTGAAGTTACCGTTTCTTCAGCTGGCTTTTGAGTAACCTTTGATTGGGGAATAATGGTTTTAAAACTGATCTGAAGCGATTTTTCGGCTTTGGGGCTTAACGTTTCATCTGCATACTGTTGGTAGATCAAATAGGAAAATGCCGAAGCGGCATGAATTACCGCAGACAGAACCATTGCCAGCAGAACATAGGATTGCGGTGTCGACCAGCGGTTATTCAATGATTCGAGCATTGTTCCATTATAAAAAAAACGGAGGCCCCGTATAGAGCGGGCCTCCGTAACACAACAACTCTTTTCGGAGAATATAAAGAAAAGAGAAGGGAAGAGCAGTATCTAGAACAATAATTTAGCCTTCAGCCAGACTTCCCGGCCGGGCTCATTGACCTGAATAGCATCAGGATTAAACGGATCGGTGCTGGCTCGGTTGACGTGGTAGGCATAGGTCAGGTCGAACAGGTTGTTGACACCAGCTGAAACGGTCAGGTTGTCATGGCCTTCATAGCTGCCAAAAATATCAAGTGTTGCCCAGCCAGGGGTCTTTTCAGCGTCCAGTCCACTATCTTCGTTAATATTGTCTTCCACCCTGCTTTGGTTGTCCTGCGCACGAATAAGACCACCAATGCGCCAGTCATTCTTGTTGTATTCAAGATTGATGGTGCCTTCAAGAGGAGGAGTCTGCGCAATGGCGCGATCATCCGAGGTGTTTTCCGCATGTACATAAGCTAACGTAAATACACTGCTCCAGTTGTCATTCCAGCGCATGTTCAGTCCGGTTTCAAAACCATACAGCTCGGCATCAACATTCCGGTATATAGAAGCGTTGTCATCCAGTTTTATGCCGGACTGATCATGTGCGCGGTCACGCAGAATAAAATCAGAGACATCGTTGTAATAAATCGAGACATCGAAGTCCCAGTTAGCCTGTCGACGCTGGTAGCCTATCTCGATCTGGTGATGAGCTTCAGGTTCCAGGTTGGTGTTACCAATCCAGCGCATTGTTGCCATAGGGGAATTTGCCGAGATATAGCGTTCAGTTGCATCCGCGGTACGCACGGATCTACTCAGTGAGCCATAGAGTGCTGCATTTTCATCCAGCCTGTGTTCCAGTCGGATGAAACCACCAACGTTATTTTCGGTTGTCGAGGTAGAGGCAGACTTATCATAGTATCCATTATAGAGATCACGAGGCGTATACTGAATGACACCCATAGGTGTGTTGAATTGGGCCGTATCATCTGCTTTGCTGATATTGGCTTCAACATAGTCATAACGAAGGCCCACTTTGACTCTATTGTTTTCATCCAGTGGTCGCTCCATTTCAGCGAAAATACCGGTTTGCTTGAGTTCTGCGTCTGGCCACAATATAGAATCTGGCGTTGTTGCTGAATTTGCCGCTGCTGCAGACATAGCGGAATAACGCTCTGCCTTGCGCGTATTGTCCTGGTAGTCGACACCTACGTTCCAGGTATGCGCTGTCTGCTGAAAGGTGGCAATCACGCGTCCACCATCAGTATCCGAAGTACTCGGTGCACGTGCATACATGTTCGGCATGCCTTTCTTTCGAAGGCTGTAATTGTCCATCAGGTGGTCAACATCAGAGCTGTAGATTTCTGCCTTGATCGCACTGAATGGCCCAACAGCATTTTCGGTGTTGAATTTCAGTTGATACAGGTCGTTGTCAGTCCAGGGTGAGTCCATGCCGGCACCGGCAAAATAGATGTCGTCTTCCCGATTGGCCGTGTAGGATAATTCGATATTTGATTTTGCATCAAAGTTGTAGCCGGCGATTACGGTGCCTTCCTTGCCGGTAAAAGCAGAAGAAACCTTATTGCCATCACCATCTTCATAATTATCGGCATCAGAATATGTTGCCAGGCCGCGCAAGTAGCCGTCGGAGTTTCCTGCGGCTACATCAATGCTGGTTTCCCAGTATTCCGAGTTGTCTTTAAAACCTGCAGAGAATGAACCCATGTATTTTTTATCGGCCGTAAATTCGGGTTTTTCACGTTCAAACAATACCGTGCCACCAGAACCACCACCACCATAAAGTACGGTCTGTGAACCTTTCATAACGGTAATGTTTTCGAAAGTGTCGATACCATTGTAGGCCGTCGGGGGGTCCATGCGATTGGGGCATCCGCCATGTATATATGCACCATCAATCAGGATATTCAAACGGGTCTGGCTTTGTCCGCGAATGATCGGGTCAATACCACGACCGCCCATGCGAATACCGGAAACACCCGGGATATTTCTCAGTGCTTCACCGGCATCGCTGGTAGGCGACATATGAATTTCATCGGGTTCATAGATTTCTTCAGACAGTTGCAGAAAACTATCTTCAACCAGAATACTTCTTTCTTCTGCTATCAACCCGGTTGCGGGTAATAAACAGGATATGGCACAGGCCAGGTACTTCTTACGCATGATGCTCCCTTTTTAAGATTTTTTAATCTTTATATTTTTTAAGGAGTGGATTCTATTTGAATGCGATGTGACAGGGATGTGACATAAGGTCGCAGGTTGTGGTGGTTGTGTTTATGCCCGTATATAAATCTCTAAAGATTATTCAGCAGGCTTTTTCTGGAGTTTGCGCTGTAATGTGCGGCGGTGCATATTGAGCTGCCGGGCTGTGGCCGAAATATTGCCGCCATTTTCATACAGAACGCGCTGTATGTGTTCCCATTCGAGGCGTTTCAGCGAAGTGGGTGAAGTATCTTCCACTTCCAGGTTTTTGGGCGTTTCAATAGAATCCGGATCGGAAATGGTTTTGAGAATGGTTGCCACATCAACCGGCTTTGCCAGGTAATTGATGGCACCCAGTTTTATTGCCTGGACAGCAGTGGTCAAGCTGGCATAACCGGTCAGGACAATAATTTTTGAGTCTGACCGAATATCAAGTAATGGCTCGATGAGCTGCAGGCCGGAAGCATCACCCAGACGTAAATCAAGAAAAATAAAATCAGCCTGTTGATTGCTGGCCAACTTTAAGGCTGTTGCTTCATCATGTGCTATTTCGACATCATAGCCCTGTCTTACAAGCCCCCGTTTAACCAGTTGACAAAAAACCGTATCGTCATCTATGACCAGTATGGTTGTGTTATTACTCATCAGCCAGAATTTTAGTTAATGGAATACTGATACTGGAACGAATTCCAACATCTTTTTGATGTAATGTTAAGGACCCATCATACCGTGCAAGGCTGGCATGAGACAAAATCAGTCCAAGTCCGAGTCCGCTGTCCTTGGTCGTAAAGGATATATCGCCAGCCATTTCCGCCTGACCTTCTGTGAAACCTTTGCCAAAATCATCAATGTGAAGCAGTAAATTATTATTTTCAATTTCAACTGAAACATTCACTTCGGGATGCCGGTTTTCCAGTGAAGCGTCTGCGGCGTTATTCAGCAGGTTGGATATGGCCTGGGTGATGGTTAAGTCAGCTTGAATATTTGGATTTACAGTCAAATTACTCGCCCGGCCAAGTTTGATTTCAGGACGCATTGCTGCCCAGTTATCAAGAATGTCATCGATAAAATTCTGCAGGGCTACCATCGGTACCTGCTGTAGTTCTGCCTGTTCAGAAGTGCTGCGTAACCTCTGTAGCTGTCGTACACAGTGTTGCTGTTGTTCTTTGATGGACTGTGCAAATTCCTTTACCAGTTCGATATCGTCCGGACTTTGATTCAGTTCGTCTGCCATCATGCCAATATTGGATAACGGTGTGCTGATTTCATGGGCTGTTCCTGCAGCCAGTGTACCCAGCGAAACAACATACTCGTTTTTTAGCAGTTCTTTTTCGCTGGAGGCCAGTTTCCGGGCGCGTTCACGAGCAATATTTGCCAGGCTGGTAATAAAAATAACTGCGACTATCGAAGATAAAATGAAATTGATCCACATGCCGATAACATGCAGATTAAAGTCGCCGCCAAAACGCCCATGGGTTGAGGGCATATGATGATGGTTCACCATCAGAAAACTGTACAGGCCAATACACAGCAATGCGATCGCTATGACATAGCTCAGGCTGAGAAAGGATGCTGCCAGGGCTATTGGTACAAGAAACAGTGAAACAAAAGGATTGGTTGAGCCACCCGCGTAGTAGAGTAACGTGGCTAGCATAAAACTGTCGAAACCAAGGTGAATAGCTATTTCCAGCTCTGTGACAGGGAAACGTTGTTTCATGCGCCAGACAATAAACAGGTTAAATACTGTGAGAATGGAAATGGCTCCCATCATTTTTTCAAACGGTAACGGGATACCGAGAAAATAATGAACAGTAAAAATAACGGTAAGTTGCACTGCGATTGCGAGGTTTCTTAGCCAGAACAGGCGATATAAAACGCTGAAGAGCTCGGATTGCTGGTGTGTGGAAGTTAAATTGGTCATTAGTGAAGCATAAAAAAAGCCCTTCTGAATGAGAAGGGCTTTATTAAAAAAATTCGATATGTTTTAGAAAAAACTCGCTTGGGCTGGCATTGCAAAAATAACGAGTGCTATTGCAGCAATGACAGCTAAAATTTTCATCCCATCTGAGACGTTTTTCAGTACTTCCATTCTAAATCCTCCTTCCTTGTATTTAGATAAAAAAGAATTATAAATATTAAAAATGATTCGCCATTTAATAATTTAATTATTTAACAAAAATGTTTGCTCATTCCCTGAATAGTTATTTCCCGGCTGGGACTGGGATTATAGACGACTGACAGAATAATTATCCGTATATATGAGGATTTAGGCAGTGAATTCCTGAATTTCAGCTAAGTCCTTGTTTTATTGTCATCTGTTTGTCAGATTGCAGAATTAGGTTCCTTGCTGGCAGGTATATCAATGCTTTCATCAATGACAGGTTCAGCTGGCGCCCCGGGTTTTTCAAAGCGTTCAATGCGTATCAATACACCGGCAAGAGGATGGTCGATGTAGTGAAGTTCATCCCGTTTCAGGCGACGTGATGTTCTGAAGCTGATTTTTTCTGCCTGTTGCTGTCTGGGCTGTTCAGTTACCGGATAATAGGAAGCTGACCAATCAGGGTTTGCGAGCGTGATATTCACATCAGCATGTAAATAACGTGACAGGCTGATTCTGATCTCCCCTTGCAGTTGCTCTGATTCGCTCCGGAGATTAATCCATGGTGCTTCTGCTTTTGTCAGTCCAGCCTGACGCCATGCCTGGTGTGACTGGATTTTAAGCTCCGGACTTCTGCCCAGGGAGTAGGCGTGGGGTGTCAGTTTCCACTCGTTTTTAGGTACCGGTTGAATAGCCATCGCATCCAATAAAACCGGGGATTCAACCACGGGTGGTGAAGGTACTGTCAACCATTGTTCCTTTAACCGGCTGTCCTTTTTACGGGTAAAGCTGATGACCTCAATGGTGTACCAGTTTTTTACCTGGTCGCCGGACTCTGCCAATGCAGTTGCCGGCATGCAAAAAAGTATCGATAAACTTGTTACGACGAAAAAAAGTGATTTAGGCAGCAGTTTGTTCATTTTTACCTGATAGTTGTTGAATAAGTTGATGGATTTTATCAATTCTTTGCTCACGTTCTTCCAGATCCATGATGAATCTTAACCTGTCAGCGCCATCAAACTGAAATACCTTTGGTTGTTTCTGAATCAGGGAAATGATATTCATTGGATCAATTTTGGGTTCCGGTTCGAACAGTATACGTCCCCCGGTCTGTCCCGCTTCAATTTTTCTGATGCCAAGTGGGTGAACCTTGAGTTTGAGTTCGGTTATGGCAAACAGGTTTTTGGTAGCTTGTGGCAGCAGTCCGAAACGGTCAATCATTTCTACCTGTAAATCTCTTAAATCCTCTTTGGAGTCGCAGCTGGCAATCCGTTTATACATGACCAGCCGGTTATGTACATCTGGCAGATAATCATCAGGAATCAGGGCGGGTAACTGGATGTCTATTTCGGTGCCGTGATCCAATGGCCGGTCCAGCTGTGGTTGCTTTCCTGACTTCAGCGCGGTGACTGCCCGTTGCAGCAGTTCGGTGTACAGGGTAAAACCAATCTCATGTATCTGGCCACTTTGTTCATCACCCAAAAGTTCACCTGCGCCACGAATTTCCAGGTCATGCGTGGCCAGCGTGAAACCGGCACCAAGGTCTTCCATGGATTCAATTGCTTCGAGTCTTTTAATGGCATTGGTGGTCATGGCCTTTTTCGGCGGCGTCATCAGGTAAGCATAAGCACGATGGTGTGAACGTCCGACACGCCCCCTTAACTGGTGTAACTGGGCGAGACCCAGCTTGTCAGCCCGGTCCATTATTATGGTATTGGCTGTGGGCACGTCGATGCCGGATTCAACGATGGTGGTGCATACCAGCAGATTGAAACGTTGGTGATAGAAGTCACGCATGATGGCTTCCAGTTCTGTTTCTCTCATCTGACCATGGGCGAACTGGATTCTGGCTGAGGGGATCAGCTCAGAAAGTTTCCGGGTCGTGTTTTCAATGGTGCTGACGTCATTGTGCAGAAAATAGATTTGCCCGCCGCGCTTGATTTCACGTTCACAGGCCTCGATAACAACCGATTCATTCCATTGTGAGACGAACGTCTGAATAGGATGCCGGGCAACAGGTGGTGTGGCAATAATGCTCAGGTCACGCATGCCTGACATTGCCATGTTAAGTGTCCGGGGTATCGGTGTTGCCGTCAGCGTCAGGATATCGACTTCAGAACGCAGTGACTTTAATTGTTCCTTTTGACGGACGCCAAAGCGATGTTCCTCATCAATGATGACCAATCCGAGGTCGTCAAAATGCACATCGGCACTCAGTAATTTGTGTGTGCCAATAACTATATCGACAGTGCCTTGCTTGAGTTGTTTTAAAATAGCGGTGGCCTGCTTGCCGGTTTTAAAGCGGGAAAGACCTTCAATTTTTACTGGCCAGTCGGCAAAGCGGTCCGCGAAATTCTGGTAGTGTTGTTGCGCGAGCAGGGTGGTGGGGGCAATTACGGCAACCTGTTTACCATTCATGGCGGCGACAAAGGCAGCGCGCATGGCTACCTCGGTCTTGCCAAATCCGACATCGCCACAGACTACACGATCCATTGGGTGAGAGTCAGTCATGTCCCGAACTACCGTGTTAATGGCTGACAGCTGGTCAGGGGTTTCTTCAAATTCGAAGGTGGCTGCAAACCTGTCATATTCTGAAGGCTCAAGCTTAAAGCGGTAGCCGGTATGCGTGGCGCGCCGGGCGTAGATGTCGAGTAGTTCTGCTGCAACATCATGTACTTTTTCGATGGCTTTGCGTTTTGCCTTTTCCCACTGGCCACTGCCCAGTGCATGTAATGGAGCTGTATCTTCGTTGGCGCCGGTGTAACGACTGATCAGGTGTAATGATGAGACTGGTACATAGAGCTTGTCGCCTTTTGCGTATTCAAGCGTCAGGAATTCAGTGTCATCGTCTCCGACGTCCAGCGTTTGTAAACCAAGATAGCGCCCGATTCCATGTTCCTCATGAACTACCGGCGTGCCAATGTGTAATTCAGTCAGGTTACGTACAACCTGGTCAGCATCGGTTTTGGCTTTTCTTCGGCGGCGATCCTGCCGGACTTTTTCACCGAGTAGCAGGGCTTCCGGGATAACGCAGAGCTGTTCGGCTTCGAGCCACAGTCCTTCCTCAATAGGGGTGATGCATAGCCCGCTTTTATTTTCACTGTCGAGAAAATCCTGCCAGCTTTCTACCAACACCGGCTTGATGGCATATTGGTTCAGCGTGTTCAGAAGCAATTCACGACGGCCGGCACTTTCCACGGTAAACAGGGTGCGGGAATTTGTACTGCCAAGGAATGCTTTCAATGAGGCAGCCGGTTCTGCTGCCTTGGCGTGGAATGTCAGGTCAGGCAGTGGTTGACTGGCAAAGTTGAAATAACTTGAATAGCCTTTTTTTCTGTTACTGACATCAGCATCAGTAAACATGATCGCAGGATACTGTTTAATATTCGCAACGAGTTCATCTGTATCCAGATAAATGGATCCAGGTTGGAGAATTGGCCTTTCCGTATCGTGACTGCGTTGATCATAGCGGTGTATGACCTGTTGAAAAAACTCTTCACCAATTTTCCGGAATGCTGCAGGGAATAAAATCAGCGTGTTGTCAGGGAGGTATTCGAGTAGCGTTGTCGTTTGCTCGAAAAACAGCGGTAGGTAATTATCAATACCACCGGGAAACAGGCCTTCGCTGACATCCCGGTAAACCAGGCTGCGTTGCGGATCACCCGGAAAAGCCTCGCGATAATTTTTCCTGAAACGGCTGATTGCCTGTTCATCGGTTGAAAATTCCCGTGCTGGAAGTAACTGGATTGCATTGATTTTTTCCTGAGACCTTTGTGTCTCCGGGTCAAACGTTCGAATGCTGTCAATTTCATCATCAAGCAGGTCAATACGAAATGGTTCCTCACTGCCCATCGGGAAAATATCCAGCAGGGACCCGCGCACGGCAAATTCACCATGGCTGAATACCTGCGAAACGCATTGATAACCGGTACGTTCCAGTTGCGGTCTTAAACTGTTTGTATCGAGTGTCTGTCCAATTGCGAGACTTAGAATGTTGTCTTCAACAAAGCTTTTGGGGCAAAGCCGCTGCATTAAAGTGGCAACAGGCACTATTACCAGTCCCTGCTCAAGGCTGCATAATTCATGCAGTGAGAGCAGTCGATGAGATGTCAGTTCCGGTAAAGGTGAAAAAATATCGTAAGGTAATGTTTCCTGGTCAGGGAAGTTAATAACGGGAAAACGTTGCTTGGAAAAAAAACGGATTTCCTGTTCCCAGCGGTTGGCCGTCTGGACGTCCGGAGCCAGTAACAGGGCCGTCTTGCCATGATTTTCCAGTATGCGGCTGAGATTTAATGTAAGGCTGCAACCCTGGATGTTTCCCCATTGGAGCTTTTCGCCTTTGGATGAAGGAAAAGGTGGAAGTGTTTTCAGGTTCTGATGCATAACAGTGGGTAATACAGGATAACGAAGATTGGATTTTGTGAGTAACAGAGAATGCTAAAAAATAACCTCGAAAACAGAATTATCGGCTACACTCACGGAAATACGCAGTACAAATTTAGAAGCCAGTTTAAGTGATTTTACTCCCCGGTGAAAATTCATGTTGATTATTCGTAATTCTTGCAGCTCGTTTGCCTTCATTTCGATGGTTTTTTTCTACCTGTTTTTATTAGTTAGCCCTGTTTTGGCTTCCGATGAAGCCAGGCTGTTGGCACAACAGGTATATGACCGTCCGGCCGGAAAAGATGCCAGTTCACAGGTTGTGATGACTATCAAAGGCAAAAAAAAGCAGGAAAGAGTACGGCATCTTGCCATTTACCGGATTGATCTGGGTGGCGGTGAGCGCTGGAACCTGATGCGTTTTTCCTTGCCTACGGATGTGAAGGATACAGGCCTGCTCACGCTGGATCATCCTGGCGATGACAGTGATCAATGGATTTACCTGCCTGCTTTGGATCGTGTCAGGCTGATTTCCTCGAAGCGCAAAGGTGGACGTTTTGTTGGCTCAGACTTTACCTATGAAGATTTGAGGGACAGGGAGCCCGACATGGATACACATGAACTGGATGGCACTGAGAAAGTGGGTGGACTTGAATGTATTCGCCTGGTAAGTACCCCGGTTAGATCCTGATAATTCTATTTATTCCAAAAGAATCAGTTGTATTCATAAGAAAACACTGACTGCGTTAAAGGTTGACTTGTACAAGAAAAACCAGAAAAAACCGGTAAAACGCATAAGGGCAAGAAAGCTAAAGAAAATTCAGGGTATACTGGACGGTTTTGGACAGCACCATGTATGATTTGAAAACGGGTAGCCAGACTCAACTGGCAACAACAAAAATAAAATACGATATTGGTATTACTAAGGACCTGTTTACAAAACGGGCTTTATCAGATTCCAGCCTGGAAAAACCTTTTGAACTTTAAAAATATACGACAAAAAACTTATAAAATTCTAGTACTTATTTTATAATTCTCGTCTATTATATAAAGAATTGGGAATTTTGGGATTCTTGGGGAACCGGTTTACATCATGTTGCGACATATACCTCTTACTCTATGTTATTGTTTCGGGCTGTTTTCTGACAGGTGGTCTATCAGCTGAGGAGCTGGTTATTCCTGCTGATTCAGACGAGGAAATCATCCTTATTGATGCTGATGAAACAGTAATCTCGGATGAGATTATCATCGTAGATGATGAACCGGCAACGAGTGGCGATGAAGTCATTGTTATCGAAGAGCCTGCAAATGAATCCAACGAAATCCTGATTGATGATGGTTCCCCGGACGATGAAGTCTTTATTGATAATTCCGGTTCTTCGTTAGCTGACACTGAAGGCGGCCAGTCAAATTCAGTGATTACCCTGGAAGATGTCTGGTTAGAGGCAGCTGCACTCGTAAAAGATGATCAGCCGGTAAATGCGCTTTATTACGGTCATGCAACGGTTAGTGCAGAATGGGATATTGATTCAAGCTGGGAAGTGAAAGCCACGGCGCGTGTCGATGGGTATCGTCAAACAGGTTCTCCGGATTGGAATGACGTGGATTTTGATTATGGTGATACCTATGTCCGTTATCGAGGTGAAAATACCAGGGTAACATTGGGTGCGCAGAAAGTGATTTGGGGGCGTATCGATGAAGTGCCGCCAACAGATCGCTTAAGCACGGTTGATGCGAGGCGATTGGTTTTAGATGATTTGCCGGATCGCAGGCTGGCAAGGCCGCTGTTGCGAGTTGAAACGTTCATCGACAATGGAAAACTGGATTTTCTCTACCTGCCAACTTTCAGGGAAGCAGAACTGGCTGATCGTGACAGTATCTGGTACCCGATAGACCGTTCGAGAGGGAAGGTGCTGGGTATCAAGGTTGATCCTGCTATAGCTGCTGTGATGCCAAATTCGACTATTATTAATGATGAGCCGGATTCTGATGATGCTGTCGGGTCTGCGCTATAGCAGTGCCGTGTCTGATGTGGAATATGCCTTGACTGTTCAGCGTGGCAGGCAGTCAATGCCGTATTTCAGCTACGATGTTATTCCAATACGTTTACTGCCCGTTATCCCAAGTCCTGGCTGGTAGGCGGTGATTTTGCTTTTGAGTCAGCAGGGATTACCTGGCGATTTGAAGGCGCCTATTTGAGCGATGTTCCGGTGACCAATGAGCAGGGATATGATGAAGTTGAGAGTGTGAACTGGGCTGCCGGTATGGAGTTTCATCCTGGTGATGGTGATACAAGGGTTAATCTGCAACTCACCGGAAATCATCTGACTGATGCAGATAACTCTCTTGAACGTGACGATGTCTATAATTTTAATGGATCTGTTGAAATACCATTTGCGGAGGAACGCTGGCGTGCGAATATGCGTTTCTTCGTTGATCTTGATGAAGAAGGTCTTTATATCAATCCGGAAATTGCCTATATCGCCTGGGAGCCACATGAACTCTATCTTGAAGCACATTATTTTGATGGAGATGAGGGTACACTTGGTGGTTTCCATGAAGATCACTCACTTGCTTACCCTTGGGTGGCGTGCCAAGTTCTAACTTGCTGAGTTTCGTCGGAGACTGGCAATGAATGATTCGCTTGCTCAGCGTTCACGTCTTGAGGCGAAAAATAATCCTGTTGCCATTATTCATAGTGGCATGTTTGTATTTGCCAATAAGGCCTTTCTTGATTTGTTTAAAATCACCAGTTTTGATGATTTGCTGGCCATCCCTGTTCTTGACCTGGTACCGGCAGAAGAACAACAAAAACTCAAAAGCTATCTGCAAAAGGCCGAACAGGACAGGTCGGGTGAATTTTCCAGCCAGGAACAAATCTTTCAGATGCAGACTGCGGATGACTGAAGAGATATCCGTGAGCGGCAGTTTCCAGAATATCGTTTTTGATGATGAAGAATGCATTCAGCTATCACTTAAAAAAGCCAGTGAATCGAGGCTGATAAATAAATTCAAGTCTATTTCCTGGGGCTACTACATCAGTATTGCGATTTTACTTTTTTTATCCTCATTGCCGAACCTTTTACTGGTAAACCTTAATATCAATAATTCGCCAACTGTCTATTTTCCTGCAGATGAACCTGCTGTTGTCATTGATAATGAGATTCGGGAAAACTTTCCAACTGACCAGGTCATAGTCTTTCTTTTTGAGGGTGTTGCACTTTTTTCTGATGGATTCCTCAATGCCTATCACGAGTTATCAGAAAAACTGGAAGAACATCCCAATATTCGGAAAGTTATCTCGGTTACAACCCAGGAGCATATTTCAGGTAGTGCCGAAGGTTTTTATGTCAGTCCATTAATTGATATAGAATATTCTTGATGAATCCCATCCTTCTGAAAGCGCCCGGGATTATTAATGACTGACCGCTTTGCGAGTGGAGGTCTGATTTCTGAAAAAAGAGAAGCACTGTCAATGGTAGTGATTCCTGAGGATGCTGAATTAGCCTGGAACGTTTGACGCTTCTTGAAGAAATTCGATCAAATGATCGACGAATTTCGCTTGCAGGGTTATCTACCGCAGTTGCCGGCCAGGTTCCACTGGATGTTGCCGAACTGACATCAATGCTGCGCGATAACATGATTTTTATACCTGCTAACGACAGCAATTGGACTACTGCTTATCTGGTTGCTGTTTCGCCGAATTCTAGCGGTCTATTGTGAGTGGTGCAGTTATCGGCGTGGTTGTCAGTAGCACTATTGCGCTTTATGTCATGTTTCGATCAGCCATTTACATTGATTGCCAGTATTACCCCTCCATTATTATCAGCTCTTACAATTGCAGCTCTTGTACATTTCTTTAATGCACTTAATTACGAATCCCAGCGTGGCTTTATTGGCCGGACCAGAGTGGAGAAAGCGCTTGAAGAAATCCGGCGGCCTGCTTTGTTTACCGCATTAACCACTGCAGCAGGCCTTGGCTTCGCTGGGCTTAAGTCCAGTACCTGCAATTGCCACATTTTGGCTTGATTGCCGCTGTAGGTGTGGTTTTGATTTTTGTTGTTGTTATGCTATTTTGTGCCACAAATATTTATTCGCTGGGATCATTCCCACTGGCCTTCAGGTAAAGGCGGTCTCAAGTGGATGGATAGGGTAGTACGTTTTCTGTGTAACCTGGGTATTCGCTATCCTGTTTATGTTTTAGGTATAACTAGCCTTGTTGCTTGCTTTGGGGCTGCCACAATTAAGACATATCCAGGTTGAAACCAATCTGCAGGAATTTTTCTCTCCACAATCATGAAATCCGCAAAAGCACTGATCATATTGATAAATCACTTGGTTGGTACTATACCTGTTGAAGTTGTATTCAAGTCTGAAGATTTGGACGCATTTAAACTGCCTCAGTAATCTGCTACAGATAAAAAAATTCCAAATTGGGCTGAAGAACAGCAGGAAATTGATAAATCGACTTCACTGGTTGATTTCATCGAAGAGATGAACTGGGGATTCAATGAAGAACAAGCTGAATTTAGAGTACATTCCTGACGATGAAAAACTGATCAGTCAATATTTGCTGGTTTATGATGGTGATGATCTTTATGACCTGGTTGACCAGGATTTTCAGATTGCCCGTGTAACTTTAAATGTAAATGTTCACAGTGCAAACGATATTGGCCGCATTGCTTGAAAAAATTAATGCCTATCTTAAGGAAAATATCGAAGGAATGAACACTGATATTGCCGGGGCTGGGCGACTTTTTTCAGATATGGAAGAGATCTTGTTAATAGAGGCCAGGTTAACAGCCTTGGTGGAGCTTTGGTGCTGATTTTTGTGTTGATGCTGTTTTTGTGGCGATCATTCTGGCAGTCAGTCATTTGCATGCTGCCGAACCTGTCACCTATAATTCTGATTTTTATTTTTATGGGCTTTTTTGGAATATGGCTGGATATGGCAACTGCGATGATTGCCAGTGTTGCCGTCGGAATTGCCGTGGATGATACGATTCACGTATTCCACGGATTCATCAAAAGATTAAAAAATGGCGCAAAACCGGCAACTGCCATTTTACGGACAACGTCTCATGCGGGGCGGGCGGTTATGACAACCACGATCATTCTGGCAACACAGTTTTTGATTTTGTTATTTTCAGAATTCATACCAACCAGTAACTTTGGTTTGTTGACCAGTATCGGTTTGGTAGCTGCATTATTGTTCGATATGCTGGTGTTGCCTGCCGTGTTGATTCTTGTGTATAGAAAAAAACAACAGCCCGAATAAGAATTGAAAGTTTTTCGGCTGGTTTGATGATGAGCTGATTAAGGATAGGTTTTTTCGAATCCCAGAATTTCCCAGCTTTGCATGCCGCCCCGATACCATTTGAGCTTCGATGATGGATAGCCAAATCTCAATAGATGTAAAATATTATTCGAGGATTGGCCACACCACATTCCATTACAAAAGAAAATCAATGTTTTTGCACTTGTAAAATCCCACAAGCCTTCACGTTGTGATGCACCAAACTGCGTTGTTAAATAATCAACAATGGCACTCAGTTCTGCACCCGAGTCAGGATCGAGTTCAGTCCAGGGGATATTCATGGCTCCGGGGATAGTGCCGCTGCTCATCCAGTCAGGAGTGCGCGAGTCAATTAGTATGAGTGAGTTGTCACCCCTGCTCATTTGACGAATGTAATCAATCAGTTCAAGTTCACCAATGGTTTCTATACCTGGTGTTACTATAATGGCCTGTCAGCAAGCAGAGTCGCCGACAGCCCCAGTGAGAAAAGCAGCGGAATGGACGTGAGTTTTTTTAACATCCAATGACCGTTGTTTGATTATTCGGACAGGTCACACCAGATTTTTCCATCTTTAACAGTGACTGAATAGGTGCCTATCGCTTCACAGGCAGGCTCTTCAAGGGGATCGCCGCTCTCCAGGTCGAAGTAGCTGCCATGCAATGAACACTTGATTGATCTGTCTTTTATGCAGCCAAGGTAGAGCGAAAAATCTTCATGGCTACACATTTCATCAACAATATAGAACTGGCCTTCTGCATTGGCCAGCAATAGTTTCCTGCCGGAGACTTCTATTTTTTTCATCTGCCCTGGCTGGAGTTCATGTTCGTCGGCAACTGCGACCAGTTGATTGTTTGTCATCACTTTACCCTGTTTGCAGCTTTGCCGGAATCCAGTACAGAACGGATCTCATCCGCAGCTGCCTGCAATGAGTTATGTCTTCCCAGGTGATTAAGAATAAGGGCGCCTGAATAAACCAGTGAGTCGTAAGTTGGGCCCTGTTTACCATTTAAAGCTTGCATACCTGCATCAGCGGCTGCTTTGGCAGTAGCTGCAATATCGACTGCAATAGCAATTTCATCAGGGCCGGATGTTGTTTTAGGTAAATCCTCAGGGAGTGGTACAGCACGAACAGACTGGGAGATGCCAACGTCAGAAGGATCAATGTCAGTTCCCTGTTCAACACCACGGTCAAGATAAGAGAAATATTTACCGGCCTGACGCAGCGAGGGTATCACGCCACCTTCGACGCCACGTACCAGTATCGCGGAATCAAAACCGACATGACGAGCCAGCATGGCATATACCGGTGGATAAGGCTTATGTACATAACCGGTCATGAAATGAGTTTTCTTTTTACCTGCGATCGGCTTGGAGAGTACTTCTACCGTGGTGACAACCTGGCGTTTAATGATAAGAGAACGCAGGCTGACAAGGTTATGCAGTTTGGGACAGTAGGAAGCCTGGTCTACATAGGCCCAGCCGAGTTCATCCTGGCTAAGTCGTTTGGCCGCTTCCTCTGGAGGCAGATCAACATTAATTCCAAGAGCTTTAAAAATATGACGATGGGTAACACCAAATTTGGGCCCAACGGCATCGACACTGTGTGTGACAGTGTGTATGCCACATTCAGCCATCAATGGAGCAAGAAAGGGTGAGGCCGGTAATGTTCTGTTGTACCCATCGTACGGGTCCGCGATATCGAGTACTTCATCAACGTCTGCTGTCACATTATGCGAGGCTTCACGAATGGCATCCAGCACACCTTTGTTTTCATCCCAGGTCTCGCGTTTCATACGCAGGGCAATAAAAAAAATAGCTGCCTGTACCGGGTCAACTTCATTGTTGAGGATGGCTTTCATGCCCAGGTGAGCTTCCTGTAAAGAAATATCTTTACTCAACTCGGGGCCGGTAGCAATGCGCTGAATAATGGAACGCATAGTCAGTTGAAGGTCAGTATTGATGAGTTCGTGATCGTTGCTCATTAGGTTTCCGTCTATGTTTTGTTACTTCGGGTATGGCTGACAGCTTTTTATATTTAGCTACAACCTGAACATTATACCCAATGATATCGGGAACAGGCTGCTAATTGACAGCGTTTGTTGCGGGTTTATTCTAGCGATGGACAACAGTTGTTAAAACCTGGTCATATTCGAAAAAAACCGAGTAACCATCATAGTCCCAGCGGGTAATAGGTGGTTCGCCAACTTGAGAATGCTCCTGGAGCGGTTCTCCATATTTCTCCTTTACAGTAGTCATCTTCATGCTGCGTGTTGGGCGAGGTAATCCATCCGGAGAGTTTGGAGCTGCTTCGGCAATGGCATCAATCATTAACACATCAGCAAAGGAGGGTATGGGAAGCATTGCCAGTGTTAACAGTCCGGATGCGATAAGGGCTTTTTTCATAAATATTTCCTTGTAATTTATTGCTATGGCAGCAACATTATAGAAATCATTATAATCAAATATAACATCTATAAATAAACACGCAAAAAGTCTTAATATAGTTTCCTAAGTTTATGTTTTAATAAGGCTATGTTTAGACCTCTTGAACTCTATATCGGCTTGCGCTACACGCGTGCCCGAAACAGAAATCACTTTATTTCCTTCATCTCGGCCAGTTCCATGCTGGGTATCATGCTGGGAGTCATTGCCCTGATCGTTGTGTTATCCGTGATGAATGGATTTCACAAGGAAGTCAGGGAGCGAATTCTGGGCATGACCTCCCATGCCAGTGTGCGGGATATTTCAGGGAGCATGTCTGATTGGCAAAAAGCCATGCAGTTGGCAGAAAAACATCCTGAAGTCATTGGTTCTGCCGCCTTCGTCGAAGGGCAGGTCATGCTGGTCAATAGAAGTTATGTGGCTGGAGCACATCTACGCGGCATTTACCCGGCCCAGGAACCGTCAGTTTCTGATGTCGGTGATCACATGTTAGAGGGCAAACTTGCGGACTTGCAGGCAGGCAATTACAGCATCATTTTGGGTAAAGAACTGGCCAATGTGCTGGCAGTGAAAATAGGTGACAAAGTGACCGTGGTGACACCGCAGGCCAGCATCACACCGGTAGGTACGATGCCCAGGCTGAAGCGTTTTACGGTAGTCGGACTGTTTGAAGTTGGTATGGGTGAATATGATCGAGGAGTTGGGTTGGTTCATATTAAAGACGCAGCAAAGCTGCAGCGCCTGGGCGACGATGTTTCCGGGGTCAGGCTGAAACTGGAAGATATGTTCGAAGCGAGACGCGTGGTACGTGAACTGGCGATTGACCTGGACGGCTTGTTTCGATTGTCAGACTGGACCGAGGAACATAGAAACTTTTTCAGTGCACTGGAAACCGAAAAGCGCATGATGGCAATTATTTTACTGCTGATCGTTGCTGTGGCGGCTTTCAATATTGTCTCGACTTTAGTTATGGTGGTTACAGATAAACAAAGCGATATTGCCATCCTGAAAACTCTGGGTGCCACTTCCAGCATGATTATGGGCGTATTTATTTTTCAGGGTATCACGATAGGTTTTATCGGTACCTTGCTGGGTATAGCTGGTGGTGTGCTGATAGCAGAAAACCTGGAACAGATTGTTGGATTTATTGAAAGATACTTTCAGGTTCAATTTATCGATCCGAATATCTACTACATTAATCAGCTGCCTTCAGATTTGCACTGGAATGATGTCTGGCTTATTGGAGGTTCAGCATTTCTGATCAGCCTGTTGGCAACGATTTATCCTGCCTGGTTGGCTTCCCGTACCCAGCCCGCAGAGGCTCTGCGTTATGAATAATACGCTCACTGAAATCCAGCCACAGCGCGCTGTACTCGAATGTCATGCCCTGAACAAGATATTTACCAGCGGGCCCCAGAAATTACACATTCTGAAAAATATTGACCTGCAGATAAACAGCGGTGACAGGATAGCGATCGTGGGTGCTTCCGGTTCCGGCAAAAGCACTTTGTTGCATTGTATTGGTGGGCTGGACCAGGTTTCTTCTGGACAACTGTTGCTGCAGGGTACCGATTATTTCAGCTTGTCACAAAATAAACGCGCTGCATTGCGAAATCAGCAACTGGGTTTTGTGTACCAGTTTCATCACCTGTTGCCGGAGTTCACGGCGCTTGAAAATGTTGCCATGCCGTTATTGATCGGTGGAAGTCCCATTGCCGATGCCCGGCATGCTGCAGCTGAAATGCTGAAAAAAGTTGGCTTGAGCGAGCGTGTGGGACACAAACCATCCGAGCTTTCTGGTGGAGAGCGTCAGAGAGCCGCCATTGCGCGTGCCATGGTGACCCGGCCAGGGTGTTTGCTGGCCGACGAGCCAACCGGAAACCTGGATAGTAAAACGGCTGGCCAGATCTACGAGTTAATGCTTGAACTCAATACAAAGTCAGCAACAGCCCTGATCATGGTGACGCATGATCATGATCTGGCTGCGAAAATGGACAGGGTGTTAACACTCATCGATGGGGAACTAAAGGAGTCAAACTGAATTTCACATCAGATTGACGTTTTGCCCGAGATCTTTTTTACTTGTGCTTTCTGACGCCTTTCCTGGATGCGGGAAATAATGCGCATTCGCCATAAAAGCCGCGCTGATGTATAGCCGAAAATACCCAGCACTACCCCTGAAACAAAACTGCCGAGGTATAGTGGTTGCCAGATCTGGTCGATGCTGGCAGCAACCCACCCCATGCTGACTTCAAATTCCGTTTCGGGCCTTGGTGTATTTAACAGCCAGGCGCCCAGCCGGTAGTTTATGTAAAATACAGGTGGCATGGTCAGTGGGTTGGTCAGCCAGACCAATGCAACTGATAACGGCAGGTTGACCCGAAAGATGATGGCACTGGCAGCAGCAGCCAGCATTTGCAGCGGTATCGGTATCATTGCCCAGAACAGGCCAACAGCAAAGGCTCCGGAGACTGAACGTCGATTCAGATGAAAAAGGTTGGGATCATGCAGCAAAGTACCAAATATCTGCATATGTTTGTGATTACGAATGGTGTCGTGATCCGGTGTTATTTTTTTTATCAGACGTTTGGGCATTGCAAATTATTGGAAAGCTGAGAGGAAGGTTTGTACAGCAATTGAAATTCTAGCCGACAAATGGCTAATTACCAATGAATCCTGCTTTTGATTATCAGGATTGTCATTTTATTGCTTTTTTGACATAAACTGTCGCAGCTCCCTGATTATTCAATGGATTGAATGATCGGGTGAAATTTTTCTAACCAGCTACTATTTCATGACTCCAGGGAAGGAACATGTGGATCAATACAGCCAGTTTTGCCGCTGGCATTATGCTATGTCAGCAATTAGCTTCTTTACCAGCAGTTTTCTGGGCAATTGCGGGTATCCCTATAAGTTTTTTTATAGGCAAAAAATCACGCTTTTCAGTCATTGGTTATTTACTGCTTGGTTTTTGCTGGGCTGTTTTGTGGGGACACTGGGCGTTACAGGACAGATTGTCCCCCGATTTAATCGGTAAAACGTTAAAAGTCACGGGTCATGTCATAGATCTTCCTGACAAAGTGAATCTGGGCTGGCGATTTAATTTTGTTCCTGAGCTGGCTTCTGCTGGTAATTCAAAAGTCAGGTTACCCGGTAAAATCAGGCTTAGCTGGTATCGAAGCAAGGCGGTAATCCGTTCTGGCCAGACCTGGGTGCTGCAGGTCAGGTTAAAACCTCCTGTTGGCAGTTTGAATCCTGGCGTGTTTGACTATGAGACCTGGCTGTTTCAGCAGGGTATAGGAGGCAAGGGTTATGTGCTGGACACTCCAGTAAACCGTTTGATCGCCGAAGGCAGTTGGTATACCGGTTTTGGTTATATCAGGGAAAAATTGCGGTCTATTCTCGATCGTCACTCAGCCCATCCCGAAGCTGCTGCAATCCTGCGTGCATTAACTGTCGGTGATAAGTCAGCTATTACACCGTCAATGTGGGAAGCATTCCGTCTTGCAGGTGTCAACCACCTGGTAGCAATATCCGGTTTACATATTGGCATGATTGCAATGGTTGCCTATTGGCTGGCGGGCTTGTTCTGGCGCTGTTCTGCCCGATTGTGTGAACTGCTGCCAGCTCCCTATGTCCAGTCAATTTCCGGAATTGCCGCGGCTGTGATTTATGCAGGTTTGGCCGGTTTTTCGATTCCCACCCAGCGGGCATTGATTATGCTGCTGGTTATTTTGCTGGCAAAAATTCAGTTGATTAATATCCCACCTGCCAGGCAATTATCGATTGCGGTGTTTGTTATTCTTTTACTTGATCCTGTTGCTATCACGAGCCCTGGTTTCTGGTTGTCATTTATCGCGGTGATCGCAATTTATCTTGCTTTGCGTAAGTCCTCAGTAACATCAAAAGCTCGTCAGCTTGTTTCCCTGCAATGGTCAATAACGTTGTTATTACTGCCTTTTTCTCTTCTGTGGTTTAACCAGGTTTCCGTGATTTCACCCCTGGTTAATTTGCTGCTCGTTCCTCTGTTCAGTTTGTTCATTGTCCCGTTATCCTTGCTGTCAGCTCTGCTGAGTCTTTCATTACATCCTGCAGTTTTTTTCCTGACACAAGAGTACCTTGCAGTCCTGCAGGCAGGTTTGAACATTCTGCAGCAAGTAACGCAATTTTCCTGGGTAGCCTATAGATCAGCATCACTTGAGCATTGGCACTTTCTGGTACTGCTGTTTTCTGCGTTTGTTTGGCATTTTCCTGCTAGAAAAATGTTCCGACTGGCGGCCTTAGCTTTGATACTGGTGATTTTGCTGAATCTTAAGCGGGAAGTGAACGGAGAAAATTTCAGGATGACTTTGCTGGATGTTGGTCAGGGTCTTTCGGTTTTTATTGAACAGGGAGAAAATAAGCTGCTTTATGATCTTGGCCCTCGTTACGGCAATTCAGGCAGCGCCACCCAGTCGATTGTGGTTCCGTTTCTAAAAAGCAGGGGAGTCAAGCAAATTGATCAATTGATTATAAGTCATTCTGACAGTGATCATTCAGGCAATCTGGATGCCTTGCTTGGCGAAATAGAAGTGGATGAAATATTAACAGGTGAAACAGGCGGGAAACTGAAAAATCCGAACATCTGCCAGTCAGGAATGAGCTGGCAATGGGCAACCGCTTTTTTCCAAATTCTCAGTCCTGATACATTATTTAAAACCGGCAATAATGCTTCATGTGTTATCAGGATTACGTTGCCACAAGCCAGTATTCTTTTGACAGGCGACATAGAAGAGAAGGTTGAAATGCATCTGCTGGCAAGCAAGCCTGATTTGTTAGCTGCAGATATCATTGTTGTGGCCCACCATGGTAGCGGCACATCATCAGGCCAGGCTTTTGTAGATGCAGTAAGCCCCGGGATTGTATTGAACTCAAGTGGTTTTCTGAATCGCTACCATTTTCCCGATGCGCGGGTAAAACAGCGCTGGCTGGAAAAAGGCCGCGTCTTCCTGGATACCGCAATGCAGGGGGCAGTCGAAATTGAACTGGATAAAAATGGTAGTCTTGTTTCTTTGTCTCCCTATCGCAGGCGGCACCAGAAATACTGGTACTGGAATCGATGATACGCAATGACTAAATATTAAAAAACCGGAATTTATCTTTGTCCCGTCTAGTCAAAAATGCTACTTTTAGCGACTAAATCGCAAGAATAATGGAGTGTAATAACAGTGTTTGAACTGGTAAAGGCTGGTGGCTGGTTAATGATCCCGATTATTGCCTGTTCCGTACTGGCATTGGGAATTATTCTGGAACGTTTATGGGTTTACCGTCAAAAAAAGGTTTTACCCAAAAACCTGGTTGCACAGGTATGGAATCTGCATCGTAACAACCAGTTAACCCAGGCGCACATCGCTGCTGTGAAAGAAGGCTCTCCCCTTGGGCGCATACTTGCCGCCGGGCTGATCAATCGGCACCATCCCCGTGAGGTCATGAAAGAAGCTATTGAAGAAGTGGGTCACCAGGTCATTCATGAACTGGAGCGCTACCTCAATACCCTCGGAACTATCGCCTCTATTACACCGTTATTGGGTCTGCTGGGGACCGTAATTGGCATGATCAAGGTCTTCACCGCGATTACCACGGCAGGTGTCGGTGACCCCGGCGTTTTGGCAGGTGGAATTTCTGAAGCGCTTATTACAACTGCAGCAGGTCTTTCAGTGGCTATTCCTTCCCTGATTTTTCATCGTTATCTCAATGGTCGGGTCAACAAGCTGGTAATCAGCATGGAAGAGGAATCATTGAAAATGGTGGAAGTGATGCAGGGCGACCGTGAGGCCAGCAACGGATGAGGTTTCGCAAGGATTCAGAATCAAAAAATGTTGACGTCAACCTGACGCCACTGATTGACGTCGTCTTCCTGCTGCTGATTTTTTTTATGGTTTCCACCACTTTTGACAAGCAGGCCCAAATCCAGATCAAGCTGCCGGAAGCCGAATCTTCTGAAACTGTCGATAAGGCACCGAACGTTATCGAAGTCGGGGTCGATGCAAAAGGACAGTATTTTGTTAATCAGGAAGAACTGCTGAAATCGGACCCGGAAACGCTCAGGCAAATGTTTATAAAAGTTGCCCAGGGGAAAACCGACCTTCCGGTTATTATTTCAGCCGATGGCAAGGCTCCCCATCAAGCTGTCATTACTGTACTGGATGTTGCCAGTCAATTGGGAATGACCCAGATGACATTCGCAACGCAACAGTCAGCGACACAGAACTGAGCGTGAGACTGGTGGAGCATCTATGGTATGGCAAATCCGTATTTGCCTACCTGTTATTACCACTGACTGCAATTTTTTTTACGGTTTCCCTGTTCAGGCGCCTGCTTTACCGGCTGGGCCTGTTTAAAACCCAATATCTGCCGGTGCCGGTTATCGTTGTTGGTAATGTGACGGCAGGTGGAACGGGAAAAACGCCTCTGGTCGTCTGGCTGGCCGATTACTTATCAGCGAAAGGGTATAAGCCAGGCATTATTTCCCGCGGTTACGGTGGTAAGGCGCAGCACTGGCCACAACAGGTCAGGCCAGACAGTGACCCGTCAACTGTGGGTGATGAGGCCATTTTACTGGCAAGAAGAACCGGTTGTCCGATGGCGGTAGGTCCCGACCGTTATCTTGCCGGTAAGGCTTTACATGAGAATACCGATTGCGACATTTTTCTATCAGATGATGGCTTGCAGCATTACAGCCTGGGACGTGATATTGAGATAGCCGTTATTGATGGCAGGCGACGCTTTGGTAATGGCCTGCTGTTACCTGCCGGTCCGTTGCGGGAGGGAACCTGGCGACTCGATCATGTTGATATGAAAATCACGAATGGTGAACCGCTGGGTGATGAGTGCAGCATGCGTATTCGTCGTGGAGACCTGCATTCTCTCGGTAATGAAGGTTGCTTGCCATTGGCAGACTTTGCCGGTCAGGAAGCTCATGCCATTGCCGGCATAGGCCATCCGGAGCGGTTCTTTACCCTTTTACGCAATAACGGTATGAAGATTATTGAACACCGTTTTGCAGATCATCATGATTTTTCGCGTTCAGATATAGAATTCAAAGACGAGATGCCAGTCATCATGACTGAGAAAGATGCCGTTAAATGTCAACGATTTGTTGGTGATGGCTACTGGTATCTTGAGGTCAGTGCACAGCCCGATGCGCGTTTTGTTCAGGGCTTTTATGATTTACTTGAGGAATTGGAAGATGGACAAAAAACTGCTTGATATTCTCGTTTGCCCCGTGTGTAAAGGGGAGCTGGTATATGACAAAAAAGCTGCTGAACTGATTTGCCGGCTGGACAGGCTGGCATTTCCGATTCGTGAAGATATTCCGGTAATGCTGGTAGAAGAGGCACGTGAATTGCCAGCTGATGAAGAAATTACTGCATGAGTGAGTTCAAGGTTGTTATTCCAGCACGTTATCAGTCAAGCCGGCTACCCGGTAAACCACTGCTTGAAATAGCGGGTAAACCCATGGTGCAGCATGTCTACGAGCGGGCCCTGGAAAGCAAGGCATCGCAGGTGGTTGTTGCAACTGATGATCAACGTATCTTTGATGCGGTGGTGGCTTTTGGCGGCGAAGCCTGCATGACGTCCTGTGAACATCAGAGTGGTACTGACAGGCTCGCAGAAGTGGTCAGCCAGTATCATTGGCGGCATAGTGACATTATCGTTAATCTTCAGGGCGATGAGCCTGAAATGCCTGCAGCTTTAATCAGCCAGGTTGCCACTGATATGGCTATGCATAACGATGCAGTCATGACGACGTTGAGTGTAGCGATCGAATCTTTCAGTGATGTGATTGACCCCAATGTTGTCAAGGTTGTGACTGACAGTGAAGGTTATGCACAATATTTCAGCAGGGCCCCGATTCCCTGGCATCGAAACGAATTTGCAGAAGGTCTGGAATCACCGCCAAGTCTTGAGTTATTTTCCCGGCATATTGGTCTTTATGCCTACCGTGCCGGATTTTTAAGTGAGTTTGTAAACTGGGAAACGGCTCCGACGGAACGGATTGAATCGCTTGAACAGTTAAGAGTGCTTTGGCACGGTCGTAAAATCCATGTCAGCCAGGCAAAGCAGGCACCAGGGATTGGCGTGGACACCCAGGCCGACCTTGACCGGGTTAATGAGTTATTCGGTATCTAGGATTATTAAATAATATTTCACCACGAAGGCCACAAAGTACTCAAAGAATTTCAGGCGTTAGCAAGGCATGGAGCCGGCTGAACTAAAAAGTTTTGTGTTCTTCGTGGTGAATGAATAAATTTTAGATATCTCTCAGCAGCTCGTTGATACCGACCTTGCCGCGGGTTTTTTCATCAACCTGTTTCACGATGACAGCACAGTAGAGACTGTATTTACCATCCTTGGATGGCAGGTTGCCGGATACCACGACTGAACCTGCAGGTACACGTCCATAGGTAATTTCATCGGTCATGCGGTTGTAGATACGGGTTGACTGGCCAAGATATACACCCATCGAAATCACCGAGCCTTCTTCAACGATCACACCTTCGACCACTTCAGAACGAGCGCCAATAAAGCAGTTGTCTTCAATGATAGTAGGGGAGGCCTGCAGTGGTTCAAGTACACCACCAATACCGACACCGCCAGAAAGGTGCACGTTTTTGCCAATCTGCGCGCAGGAGCCGACAGTCGCCCAGGTATCTACCATTGTGCCTGAATCAACGTAGGCGCCGATATTGACATAGGAGGGCATTAATACACAGCTGGGTGCTATGTAGGATCCTTTTCGTGCAGTAGCGGGTGGTACAACACGTACGCCGCCTTCTCGAAAATCACGGGCATTGTAATCTGAGTACTTTGATGGAACCTTGTCATAGTAGTTGGTAAAACCACCTTTCATAAAAGCGTTATCTTCCATTCTGAAAGAAAGCAATACAGCCTTTTTGACCCAGTCGTTGACAATCCAGTCACCATCTTTTTTCTCAGCAACACGAATTTCTCCCCGGTCAAGCTGATCAATAGCTTCCATAACAGCATCTTTGGTGATGGTGTCGACATTACGTGGGGTAATTTCAGCCAGGTTGTCAAAGGCGTCAGTAATAATTGACTGGATGTCACTCATGGTTTTCTCCAAAAAATAAATTTGCGGTGGATTCTACAGCTTTTCGACAAAAAGTTTTATACGTTCTGCCGCCTCAATGCATTCTTCGTATTCAGCTACCAGGGCCATGCGGACATGATTTGCTCCCGGGTTTTTACCTGCATGGGTTCTGGACAGATAACTGCCAGGTAACACCGTGATGTTTTCACGTGCAAAAAGCTGTTGAGCAAACTGTTCATCTGAAATTGGCGTGGGGACCCACAAATAAAAGGCTGCATCAGGCTGTTTAACATCCAGCACTGGACTTAAGGTTTCAATAACAGCAGCAAACTTCTGTTTATATAACTGGCGGTTGTCGAGCACATGCTGTTCATCATTCCAGGCAGCAATACTGGCTTTTTGATGCTGAATAGGCATGGCGCAACCATGGTAAGTCCGGTAGCTGAGGTATTGCTGAATGATTTTATTATCACCGGCGACAAATCCGGAGCGCAGGCCAGGCGCGTTGGAACGCTTGGAAAGGCTATGAAATACAATACAGTTGCGGAAATCATCGCGTCCCATCTTGGTGGCAGCTTCCAGCAGGCCAACAGGTGGATTGGATTCATCAAAATAGATTTCTGAATAACATTCATCCGAAGCGATGATGAAATTATACTCATCAGAAAGTCGGATCAGTGTCTGTAATGTATCTATATCCAGGACAGCGCCAGTAGGATTGCCGGGAGAACATATATACATTAACTGGCACTGTTTCCAGGTTTCCGGTTCAATTGCATCGAAATCGGGTAAATAATTATTTTTCGGCGTGCAATCCATGAAAGAGGGTGTAGCTCCAGCCAGCAAAGCAGCACCTTCATAGATCTGGTAAAACGGATTGGGCATCAGGATCTGTGCGGGACTGTTTCCGTCAACCACTGCCTGGGTAAATGAGAATAAAGCTTCGCGTGTACCGTTAACCGGTAGTACATTTTGCTCAGGATCCAGAGCATCGTTCTTCAGTTTGAATCGACGGGTCAGCCAGTTGGCAATTGCGGTTCTCAGCTCAGGCAGTCCCTTGGTTGTCGGGTAAACCGATAATCCGGCAAGATTCTCGATCAGGGTATTACTGATTAAATCCGGTGTTTTATGCTTGGGTTCGCCTATAGATAAAGCAATGTGCTGTCTGTCTGGGGGAATAATGCCAGCCTTGAGTTTGACCAGTTTCTCAAACGGGTATGATTGTAATTTTTCCAGGTTGGGGTTCATAAACTGTATTTTCAGGTTTTACGGTAATTTAATAATCTGACAAAGACTCAATCAGCCTGTCTGAGAGTTGCTGCAGAATTTTCTCATCAGTAATCGGCATATTCTGCCTGTCTGTGATCATGAATATATCTTCGACATCTGCACCGACAGTAGAAATTTTCGCGGTGAGGACCCTGATGTTCATTTCTATGAAGATCTGGCTGATTTTGGCCAGTAAAGCCGGCTTGTCACTTGCTTTGAGGCGCAGGATGGTCAGTTTATTGATTTCATCCTGGGTGAAAGCAATTTGGGGTACGGCTTCAAAATTTCTGATTTGACGATGCACGTGCGTATTAATCTCGGTGCTGACTTGTTCAGGGTGCAACAAACCATGGCGTAGATATTCAATGATTTCCTGCGTGCGGGTTTCTGATTCGATATAACTGTCATCCTGTTCATGAACAATATAATTATTCATGGTGCAGCTGTTACCGGCACTGTAAATTCTGGCATTAAGGATTTTCAGGCCTTGTTGAGCCAACAGGATGGTCATGATCGAAAAGACATTTTCATTGTCTTCGGTGCAGACAAATATCTCGGTTCCTCCGCGGCCTGTCTGGCGTCTTATCTCGATCACCGGCTTGCTGTCATTTTCTGCATCCAGAACGGTCTGACTTTGCCAGATAATCTCGTCAGGAGAGCCGTGCAGAAAGTAATCGTTATTAAGGGTGGCCCAGAGCTGATTGATTTGAGCCTCTGAATGATTAGTTTGCTGCAATGCTTTAAGAGCATAGTCTTTTCGCAGCTGGACAATCTCTGCCTGGTGCTGTGGATTATCCAGTCCTCTGGACAGGGCTTTTCTGGCGCTCAGGTAAAGCTGCTTGAGTAACGAGTCCTTGTAGTCGTTCCAGCGTTCAGGATTCGTTGCCCTGGCATCGGCAACTGTTAAAAGGTAAAGATAATCCAGACGTGTCGTATCGGCGACATGGAATGCAAAGTGCAGGATTTCCGCTGGATCGTCTATGTCCTTGCGTTGTGCAGTCATCGACATCAACAGGTGGTTTTTGACCAGCCAGCTGATCATGTTACTTTCATAGCTGGAGAGTTGATGCTGACGGGAAAACCCGGCGGCATCTTCAGCGCCCAGTTCGGCATGGTCACCGCCGCGGCCCTTGGCAATATCATGAAACAGGGCGGCCAGGTAAACAATGTGCGGCATTGAAACTGACTTGATGACATCACTGCAGAGTGGGAATTCTTGGTAGTGCTCATCGACCATAAATCGACGAAGATTGCGCACTGCAAAAAGCGTGTGTTCATCCACTGTATAGACATGAAAGAGGTCGTACTGCATACGACCGACAATGTTGTCGAAAACCGGCAGGTAGGCGGCCAGGATGCCGTAGCGATTCATCCGCCGTAACTCGTGGGTCAGCCCGTTTCCACTGGTAAATAAAGACAGGAAATATTTTTGGGCCTGAGGGTTCTGCCGAAAGTCATCATCGATAAGGAAACTGTGTTCACGCAAAAGCCTGATCGTTGATGCTCTTACCCCCTTTAGGTTTTTACCATTAGCCAAAACCACAAAAATTTCCAGCAGGGCACTGGGTTGCTGCTTGAAAACCTGGTCATGAGTAACTTCCACATAGCCGTTAAGCGACTGAAAACGACTGTTAATTGGAACAGGTTGGACCTTGTTTTTCAGTAATATGGCTTCCTGGAATAACTGCAGTAACATCTCATTGAGCCGGTTCAGCTCGATAACCGTGCGATAATATTTCTGCATGAATGCTTCAATAGCTTCATTGCCTTGCGAAACTGTGTAACCAAACATGTTGGCAAGTTTGCGCTGGTGATCAAACAGTAGCCGGTCTTCATGTCGGTGTGTCAGGCTGTGTAAAGCAAAACGGATTTTCCAGAGGAGTTCTTCACCTTCACGTAATCTCTGGTATTCATCTTCAGTAAGAAAATGGTGAGTTACCAGGTCATGCATGTTACGTGAATTAAAATGGCGTTTCGCAACCCAGCCAATCATCTGGATATCACGCAGTCCTCCTGGATTGGCCTTGATATTGGGTTCCAGGTTGTAGGCGCTGTCGTTATATTTTTGATGGCGTTTCTTCTGTTCTTCAGTTTTGGCCTGGAAAAAGTCCTCACTGGACCAGATGTAATCTGGCCCGGTTTTTAACTTCATGACCCCGTACAACGGCTGGTCACCACAGAGCAGGCGAGACTCCATCAGGTTGGTCGTAACGGTAATATCTGCTTTAGCTTCACTGATGCATTCATCCAGCGTGCGTACACTGTGGCCGACTTCCAGGCCAATGTCCCATAAAAACATCAATAACTGTTCGAGGGCCTGCTGGGTTTGTTCGTCTTCAGGATTCGCCAGCAAAATCATCAGATCGATGTCAGAAGCTGGGTGCAGTTCACCACGACCGTACCCGCCGACAGCGATGAGACTGGCTTTCAGCTTGGTCGGGATGAATTGCTGCCAGACCGAGGTGAGAATTCCATCAGTAAATACAGCTCTCTGATGAACCAGGTGCCTGATGTCTCCGTCAGGCGAGAAGGCGTTTTCCAGTTTTGCCTGGAAATCCTTGATGGCCTGCTTGTATTGAATCATTGAAGCGCCGCGTGGCGGGATGTCGGCAGCAATGAAAATATCTTCTGCAACGTCAGAGAGTTTCAGGTTAGTCATATTTGTTTACCGTAGTCAGAGACTTACAGTCCCAGTTCCTGTTTCTCTTCATTGCGTAGCGTCAGGATCTCATGACCATCATTGGTAACCAGGATAGTATGTTCCCATTGGGCCGAGAGACTGCGGTCTTTGGTTACGACAGTCCAGTTATCGGGCAACATTTTCACGTGTCTTTTACCGGTATTAACCATAGGTTCAATGGTAAAACACATGCCAGCCTGCAACGTCACGCCGGTGCCTGCCTCGCCATAATGCAGTACCTGGGGATCTTCATGAAAGCCACGACCAATACCATGACCACAGTATTCGCGTACCACAGAATAGTGATTAGCCTCGACAAACTCCTGGATGACATGGCCAATATCACCCAGTCTGGCTCCGGGCCTGACCAGGTTAATACCTGTAAACATGGCTTCGCGGGATACCGATACAAGGCGTTTGGCCAGTACAGACGGTTCACCGATAAAAAACATTTTGCTGGTATCGCCATGGAAATCGTCTTTGATCACAGTAATGTCGATATTGATGATGTCGCCTTTTTTCAGTTTTTTATCGCCGGGTATGCCATGACAGACCTGGTGATTGACCGAGGTGCAGATGGATTTGGGGAATCCCCGGTAGTTTAAAGGTGCTGGAATAGCTTTCTGTTCATTAACGATATAGTCGTGGCAGATACGGTCCAGTTCGTTGGTAGTCACCCCGGGCTTGATATATTCCTCAATCATTTCAAGTACTTCTGCTGCGAGCCTGCCAGCAATGCGCATCTTGTCCATTTCTTCTGGTGTTTTGATAATGATGCTCATTGTATTTCCTGTGAATTGTTAATTTTCATGAAATGCGTTGCAGGTATTTTCAGCGGCAAATTATTGTCGCCAAAGACTCACTATGGTATAAAACGCCGCCTTTATCGCAATGCGATTAATGTCCTCCTAAACATTAGAGATTTAGGGGGAAAATTCACACACATATCGTCATGATCAAGTAGGGTGCTCTGCTACGGGTTTCTTTAAACCGCTGTCCGGGGTTGCTTGTCAGGGTATGTGGACGACTAAACCCTGTAATATTGGAGAAACCATGAGTACAGTAACTATGCGCCAGATGTTAGAAGCTGGCGTTCATTTCGGGCATCAGACCCGTTATTGGAACCCGAAGATGTCGCCATTTATCTTCGGACACAGAAACAAGATTCATATCGTCAACCTGGAAAAAACACTTCCATTGTACAAAGATGCTATGAATTTCGTCGGCAAACTGGCATCCAACGGTGGAAAAATCCTGTTTGTCGGCACCAAGCGTTCAGCTCGTGACACAATCCGTGAAGAAGCAGAACGCTGTAACATGCCTTATGTGAACCATCGCTGGCTGGGCGGCATGTTGACTAACTTCAAAACCATCAAGCAGTCAATTAAGCGTCTGAAAGATCTTGAAGCCATGAGTGAAGACGGTTCCATCGATGTGCGCTTCAATAAAAAGGAAGCTCTCGGCCTGAAGCGTGAAATGGAAAAGCTTGGCCGCAGTCTGGGTGGCATCAAGAATATGAATGGCCTGCCTGATGCATTATTTGTGATCGATGTTGGTCATGAAAAAATTGCTGTGGCAGAAGCGATGAAACTGGGTATTCCTGTTATCGGTGTGGTTGATACCAATAACCAGCCTGATGGCATCGATTACGTCATTCCAGGTAATGACGATGCAATCCGTGCCATTCAGCTCTATGTAATGGGTGCCTCGGCGGCGGTACTGGAAGGTAAAGCAACAGCAGCCCAGGTTGCCAGTGGATCTGTCGAAGCTGAACAAGAGCAGTCTGAATAAGCCTGATCACTTCCTTGTTTGAAATACATGAGTGTGCGACCCGCTTTAAGCAGGTCGCACCTTTGTTTTTAATGAATTTGAAATAAATTGAGGTTATTCATATGGCAATTACTGCCTCTCTGGTAAAAGAACTTCGTGAGCGCACGGGCGCTGGCATGATGGAGTGTAAAAAAGCACTTACTGAAACCAACGGTGACATGGAAGCTGCAATTGAACTGATGCGTAAGTCAGGTGCTGCAAAAGCTGAAAAGAAAGCCGGACGTACCGCGGCCGAAGGCCTGATTATCATCAGGCACTCTGCGGATAATAAAACAGCAGTAATGGTTGAAGTTAACTGTGAAACTGATTTTGTTGCCAAAGACGACAATTTTACAACTTTTGCGGATGCTGTTGCTGAAAGAGCTTTGACTTCAGATGTTCAGGATGTTGATGCACTTATTAGCGTTGCCATTGCATGAAGGTGAAGAAACTACTGTTGAACAGGCTCGCCAGGCACTGGTTGCCAAAATCGGTGAAAACATGAATGTACGTCGTTTTATGCGTATGAATGCTACCGGTGAAGTCGGCAGCTACCGTCATGGTGTTAAAATTGGAGTTATCGTTGACCTGGTTAATGGTAATAATGAACTGGGTAAGGATGTTGCGATGCATGTTGCTGCAACAAACCCGATGTGTGTTTCCGAAGAACAGGTTCCGCAGGAAGCTATTGACAAGGAACGCGAGATTTTTATTGCTCAGGCCAAAGAATCTGGCAAGCCTGATGAGATCATAGAAAAAATGGTCACTGGCCGCATGAAAAAATATCTGGCCGAGATTACGCTTGTCGGTCAGCAGTTTGTTAAGGATCCGGATCAGACTGTTGGAAAACTGTTAAGTAGCACTGATGCTTCGGTAGCATCCTTCATACGTTTTGAAGTAGGTGAAGGTATTGAGAAAAAGAAGGAAGACTTTGCTGCTGAGGTGATGGCTCAGATAAAAAGCTAACATCAAGTGCCGCCGCAAGGCGGCATTTTTTTGTTGATTATTTTTCATTGTTTAACTAACTCGGGAATAATTTTATGTCTAAACCCGCGTATCAAAGGGTATTGTTAAAACTCAGTGGTGAAGCGCTGATGGGTGATGGTGATTATGGTATTGATCCAAAAATCATTGCCCGCCTCGCACTTGAAATTAAAGAAATCAGCCAGCTGGGTGTTCAGATCGCAATTGTGATCGGTGGTGGTAATATTTTTAGAGGTGCAGGTCTGGCAGAAGCGGGTATGAATCGTGTGGCAGGTGATCACATGGGAATGCTGGCTACAGTTATGAATTCTCTGGCTTTGCAGGATGCGCTGGAATCGATTGGCTGTTATGCAAGAGTTATGTCTGCCTTGAGAATTAACCAGGTTTGTGAAGACTATATTCAACGGAGGGCTGTAAGGCACCTGGAAAAAGGACGCGTTGTTATCCTGGCCGCCGGAACCGGAAATCCTTTTTTTACTACAGATTCAGCGGCCAGCCTCAGGTCTATCGAATTGAATGTCGATCTGCTGGTGAAGGCGACTAAAGTTGATGGCGTCTATTCAGCTGATCCAATGAAAGACCCGACTGCGACGATGTATCAGTCACTGGATTACAACCAGGTATTGGCAGAAAATCTGGGTGTTATGGATGCGACGGCGATAGTATTATGTCGTGATCATGATATGAAAATGAGAGTTGTGAATATTTTTAATGAAGGGGCTTTGATGAAGCTTGTTCAGGGCGAATCACTGGGTACTCTGGTAAGTTAAGTCAGGTTAGAAAACGAGATTAAACTGCAATGATTGATGATATTAAAAAAGATGCTGCCGTGCGTATGGCAAAGAGTGTGGATGCTTTACAAAATGAGTTGGCAAAAGTAAGGACGGGGCGTGCGCATCCCAGTCTGCTGGATCATCTGAATGTTTCCTACTATGGCTCTGCAACACCTTTAAAACAGGTTGCAAATGTTTCTGTTGAAGATGGTCGTACGCTGATGGTTCAACCCTGGGAGCAGAATATGGTTGGTGCGGTTGAAAAGGCTATCCTTGAATCGGACCTTGGTTTGAATCCGAATACGGCAGGAACCGTGATCAGGATTCCGATGCCGCCATTGACTGAAGAACGTCGCAAAAGTCTGATCAAAGTTGTTCGCGCAGAAGCTGAACAGTCACGTGTTGCAATCAGAAATATTCGTCGTGATGCAAATGGTGACCTTAAAGACCTGGTTAAGGAAAAAATGATTTCTGAAGATGATGAACGTCGTGGCCAGGAGATTATCCAGAAATTAACCGATCAGCATGTTAAGGAAATTGACGAAGTGTTGAAGGCGAAAGAAGAAGACCTGATGTCGATTTAAAAACCTGTAGAATATTTCTACAATGCGCCTTTCTGTCTATTTTGGCCTGGAGCTGGCAACAAGCCGTATCCTCAGTCAGTGTTTCTGGGGGTCTTAAATCACTATGGAAGCGAAGGATAAGGTTATTCCCAGACATGTGGCCATAATCATGGATGGTAATGGACGATGGGCGCAATTGCAGGGGAAACCTCGTCATGCCGGGCATAAGGCCGGTGTCAAATCAGTCCGCTCAACTGTTGAACACTCGGTTAAATCGGGTGTTGAAGTACTGACATTATTCGCATTTAGTAGTGAAAACTGGCAAAGACCCAAAAAGGAAGTACAACTGTTAATGGAGTTGTTTGCGGTTGCGCTTAACAGTGAAGTAAAAAAGCTGGTTAAGAACAATGTACGCCTTAAAATAATCGGTGATACTTCTGCTTTTAGCGAAAAACTCCGTTCGCAGATAGAAAAAGCTGAAGATAAAACTTCAGCTAACAATGGATATGTTGTTACAGATTGCTGCCAATTATGGTGGACGCTGGGATATTACCCAGTCGTGTCGTACACTGGCACAGAAACTCTACGATCATGAAATTACCCCGGAACAGATAACTGAAGGATACGATCAGCCAACATCTCTCTTTTGCCGGTTTGCCCGATGTCGATCTTTTTATTAGAACAGGTGGTGATTTGAGAATCAGTAATTTTATCTTATGGCAATCTGCTTACGCGGAGTTATATTTTACCTCAGTACTCTGGCCGGATTTCAATGCTGATGCGTACCAGCTTGCTTTGGATGATTATGCTGGCAGGCAAAGGCGTTTTGGAAAAACAGCTGAACAGATTAAAGCAGGGAGAGCATCCTGACATGTTGATGCAGAGAGTTTTAACTGCCCTGGTTTTGATACCCCTGGTATTATGGCTGGTATTGTTTGCCAATACCGAAACCTTCAGTATTGCAATGATGGTGGTTATCACTATAGCAGCCTATGAATGGGCCATGCTGTCAGGTCTTGTGGGCATCAGGCAGTATCTGTTTGCGGGATTAAACCTGTTGCTCATGCTGTTGATCTGGAGGTATGTACGGATCGAAGATTATCAACTATTGCTGGTTATAATATCTGCAGTCTGGCTGACTCTAACTATTCGTCTCATTACGCAAAGAACGCCTGTTGATGTGATCAAGGGTGTTTCATATAGCGCTTTGCTGTCCGGACTGGTATTGCTGTTGATCGCCTGGCTGGCTATTTCGCGTATTCATGCGATTGTTCATTATGGCCCCCATCTTGTGTTGGCCTTGATGGTTATGATCTGGATTGCTGACAGTGCGGCCTATTTCAGTGGTCGTCTGTTTGGCAGGCATAAACTGTCCCCGCAGGTCAGTCCTGGCAAATCCTGGGAAGGTGTAGCTGGTGCACTGATTGGTGTTGCTGTATTTGGTTTTCTGCTGGTTTCCCATCCTTATTTTCACCAGGTTAACCCCTTCATATTGTCTTTAGTCAGTGTGCTGGTGGCTTTCGTTTCAGTTGGTGGCGACTTGTTTGAGAGCAAGATAAAAAGGCAGCGGGGTGTCAAGGACAGTGGCCGGATTTTGCCTGGTCATGGTGGAGTTTATGACAGGATTGACAGCCTGGTGGCAGCTGCACCAGTGTATCTGTTGGGTATCACGCTGCTGGTCGGTGAGGCTGCATCGTGAAAAATATCACCGTACTGGGCTCAACTGGTTCGATCGGAATGAGTACGCTGGATGTCTGTAGCCGCCATCCGGACAAGTTCAACGTAGTGGCTTTGACCGCTAATAGTGATGTTGACCGTCTTTTTCAACAATGTCAGCAATATTCACCTGAATATGTCGTCATGGCTAATGAGCACTCAGCCAGTCTCCTGCAACAGCGGCTTTCAGGGCTGCCGGGCCATAAGCCAGAAGTCTTAAGCGGTAGCGAGGGACTTAACTATGTTGCTGGCCATGATGATAATGACATGGTCATGGCGGCTATTGTCGGTGCTGCAGGGCTGTTACCTGCGTTAGCCGCAGTAAAGGCCGGTAAGAAATTATTGTTGGCCAATAAGGAGGCGCTGGTTTTATCAGGCCATATCTTTATCGATACGGCAAAGAAACATGGTGCACAGATTCTACCAATAGATAGCGAGCACAACGCAATATACCAATGTCTGCCGGTAAACTTTAATGATGGGCTGGATGGTATAGGTGTCAACAGACTATTGTTGACTGCATCGGGCGGGCCTTTTTTGAATACGCCGGCAAACCAGCTTAAAAATGTAACACCAGAGCAGGCTGTTGCTCATCCAAACTGGGACATGGGGAAAAAAATCTCGGTTGATTCTGCCACCATGATGAATAAAGGTCTTGAGGTTGTTGAAGCCCGCTGGTTATTCGAGGCCGATCCGGAGTCAATTGAAGTTGTGGTTCATCCCCAGAGTGTTATTCATTCACTGGTCGAATATGACGATGGCTCAGTGTTGGCGCAAATGGGAAATCCCGATATGCGTACTCCGATTGCGCATGCCATGGCCTGGCCTGACAGAATCGAATCCGGCGTGAAAAAACTCGACTTGTTTGAAATTGCACGTCTTGATTTCGTTAGACCGGATTATCAGCGTTTTCCCTGTTTGAGGCTGGCATTTGATGCGCTGAAGGAAAAGGACTCGGCTCCGGCAATCCTGAATGCCGCCAATGAAATGACCGTAAATGCTTTTTTAAATCATCAAATAGGATTTACAGATATTGCTGCAATCAACGAGTCAGTTTTATTGTCCATGCCTGCAGAAGATGCAGAATCAATTGATCATCTGCTGGAGATTGATAAACAGGCGAGGGATACTGCCACCCTGGCTATTAATGGTTGGAAAAATTGATGGAATCTTTGCCTTTTACTTTACTGGCTTTTATCGTTGCGCTTGCCATATTGATCAGTATTCATGAATTTGGTCATTTTTGGGTAGCCAGGAAACTTGGCGTTAAAGTGCTGCGTTTTTCCATAGGCTTTGGGAAACCGTTATGGAGAAGGAAAGGCAAGGTAGACAACACTGAATATGTCATTGCTGCTATTCCCCTTGGTGGCTATGTAAAAATGCTGGATGAGAGGGAAGAGCCGGTGCCGGAAGATGAACTGCATCGAGCTTTTAATCGTCAAAGCCTTAAAGTCAGAAGCGCGATTGTTATTGCCGGACCTTTATTTAATTTCCTTTTTGCGATTTTTGCTTATTGGCTGGTATTTTTTGTCGGTGATACCGGTATCAGGCCAATTATCGGTGAAATTATTCAGGACAGCCCGGCAGCAGAGGCCGGTCTTCGTGTCGGTGAACAGATAACGGCTGTTGGAGAGCGGGAAACGGCTACCTGGGAAAATGCTGTATATGCTTTTCTGGCCAGTTCACTTGAAACTGAACAGGTGTCAGTGGCAGTAACGGATGAAAATGATTTCAGGAGAACTGTCACTCTGGAGCTTGCCCGCGTTGATGCTGATAATACCGATGTCAAAATACTCGAACAGGTCGGTATTGAGCCATTCACTCCTGTCTTACCCGCAATCATTGGCACTGTTATCCGCAACGAAGCAGCTGATCAGGCCGGCTTGCAGGAAGATGATGAGATTATCAGGGCGGCTGGTCAGCAGATTAACAACTGGTCAGAATGGGTCCAGGTAATACGCGCCAATCCTGAAAAAGTTATAAATGTTGCTTATTTGCGTTCAGGTAACCGGATTGAGACCAGTTTGACTCCTAAAGCCATTGAGTTAGGTAACGAAAAAATTGGGCGAATTGGCGCTGCAGCAAAAATTCCAGAGGGCTTTGTTGAAAGCTACCAGGCAAAAGTCGCATTTGGTCCCTTGGTATCTCTTGAGCTGGCAGTTGATAAAACCTGGGATTTCAGCGTATTGACACTCAATGTGCTTGGTAAAATCCTAACCGGTGATGCATCACTGAATAACCTGAGCGGGCCCATTACTATTGCGCAGACTGCCGGCAAGTCGGCCAGTATCGGTTTTATTTATTTCCTGAAATTTCTGGCTATTGTCAGTATCAGTCTGGGCGTGCTGAATCTCTTGCCTATTCCGGTTCTGGATGGTGGTCATTTATTGTTTTTTATTCTTGAAGGGATAAAGGGTAGTGCTTTATCAGAGAGTTTTATGGAGCAGGGGCAAAGAATTGGTATGGCCTTGTTGATAGCCCTCATGGGAGTAGCCTTCTACGTTGATATCAGCCGACTATTCAGCTAGTGACTTAATTATTGGGTTTAGCCAATGGAATGCTTTATACTTGGCCGAATAGTTGATGGGTCTCCATAGTAAAAAGACATGAATTAATTCATGCAATCAATCGATAAAAATAATTTATGGACATAAAGAAGACTTCAGTAATAACAGCATTTCTGTTGTTTTTTTCCGCTGTACTTATTGGCGGGAATACTCATGCGGCAGAATTCGTGGTCAGCGATATTCGCGTTGAGGGTCTGCAGCGTATCTCCGCCGGCACGGTTTTTAACTATTTACCCGTTAAAATTGGGGATACCGTAAATTCAGAGGATACACCTGAGATTATCAAGTCGCTCTATAAATCCGGTTTTTTCAAGGATATCAAGCTCGAATATGAAGACGGTGTGATGGTGGTATTTGTACAGGAAAGACCAGCCATTGCAGAGATTGATATCGATGGTAACAAATCTATTGAAACGGATGCCCTGTTGCAGGGATTGAAAGATATCGGTTTGGCAGAGGGGCGTACTTTCAATCGTTCTGTACTCGACAAAATTGAACAGGAATTGCGTAGACAGTTTTACAGTGAAGGGAAATACGCAGTTGAATTGACATCGACAGTCACGCCTCTTAGAGAGAAACCGGGTGGCTGTGCGTATTAGTATTGCTGAAGGTGAAACCGCTCGCATTAAAAATATTAATATAGTTGGTAACCAGGTATTTGAAGAAGAAGATCTGTTGGAAGAATTTGCCCTGGGTCAAAAAAGCTGGTGGGATTTTCTGGGACAGTCTGATCAGTATTCTCGTCAGAAACTTGCGGCTGATATGGAAACCCTCAGATCTTATTACCTGAATCGTGGTTATATTAACTTTAACATCAGTTCAACCCAAGTCAGTATTTCTCCTGATAAACAGGATATCTTCATTACAATCAATATTACTGAAGGTAGTGTCTATAGCATCAGTGATATCAAGCTTGCGGGAGATTTTATATTACCCAAGGAAGAACTGTTCCCTTTGATTCATTTAACCCGTGGTACAGTTTTTTCAAGAAAACAGACCGTCGAAAGTTCTGACCGGATTAACAAAAAGCTGTCGGACTATGGATATGCTTTTGCTAACGTCAACAGCATTCCTGATATCGATGAAGAAAACAAAACGGTTGCAGTTACTTTTTTTGTTGATCCAGGAAAAAGAGTTTATGTAAGACGAATCAATATCACTGGTAATGACAGAACCCGTGACCAGGTATTACGCAGGGAAATACGCCAGATGGAATCTGGCTGGTATGGCAGTGACAAGGTGCGTATGTCCCGCGAGAGGCTTCAACGGCTGGGTTATTTTGATGATGTCTCCATAGAAACACCGGCAGTTCCCGGCACTGCTGACCAGGTTGATGTGAATGTCAAAGTGACAGAAAAATCTTCCGGTGCATTACTGGCAGGTATTGGTTATTCCCAGTCACAGGGTATTGTTTTCAATACCAGTATCACTGAGCAAAATTTCTTTGGAACGGGCAAATCGGTTACTTTTGCATTTGATAACAGTGATGTAAACACGCATTACCAGCTTTCTTTTTTAAACCCCTACTACACGATAGATGGTGTTAGTCGGGGTTTTAATTTTGATTACCGTGAAACTGATTTCGATGAACTCGATTCGGCTGATTATACTACCGATACATGGACCGTAGGTGGCACAGTTGGTATCCCAACCAATGAATTTGACCGGGTCCGTTTTGCGCTTGATGTGCAAAATACTGACTTCAAGCTGGGCTCAGTTGTTTCAGATGAAATCCAGGACTTCGTTGATGAAAATGGTGATAGTTTTTTCAACTTTGTACTGGGGCTTTCCTGGCGGCACGATTCTCGAGACAAATCAATTTTTCCAACTCGTGGTGGAACGCAAAATCTCTCAGGTTTGGTTACGCTACCAGGAAGCGACCTGACTTATTACAAGTTACAATATAGAAACAAGCACTACTTCCCATTATCCAAGACGTTTGTCCTGGCTCTAAATGCTGATCTTGGATTTGGAGATTCTTACGGGGATACCACCCAGTTACCGTTTTTTGAAAATTACTTTGCTGGAGGTGTAAGGTCTATCAGAGGGTTTGAGTCCAATAGTCTTGGGCCACGAGATTCCGAGGATGATCCTTTGGGTGCCAATATGAAGATTGTTGGCAATGCGGAACTATTATTTCCCGTTCCAGTCGATTCATTTAGGGATTCTGCACGACTTGGCTTGTTCTTCGATATTGGTAATGTCTTTGAAACAGCTGACCAAGACCCTGCATTTGATGAGTTGAGGTATTCAGTCGGCTTGTCAGCTACCTGGTTATCACCTGTCGGTGCATTAACATTCAGTTTTGCACAGCCTCTCAATGACGAGGCTGATGACGATGTCGAAAACTTTCAATTTAACTTAGGTTCCACTTTTTGAGGTCAGATTTAATGAAATTTAAGAGAATACTTATTACGCTAACAGCGGTTGTTTCCATGGTTGTTTTCAGTGCTCCACAGGCAGCCGATTATAAAATTGGTTTTGTTGAAGTAGCGAGGCTGTTAAATTCATCTCCCCAGATTGAGGCTATTCGTGACAAGCTCAAAAAAGAGTTCTCACGACGTGACCAGGAACTTCTTGCGCAAGGCAAACAGATTAAAACCCTGGCAGAGCAGCTTAAGCGTGATGGGGCTGTTATGAGTGAGAGTGAAGCCCAGCGTTTGGAAAAAGATATTCTGTCACGTCGACGTAAACTGAAGAATGCGCAAAGTGCATTCCAGGAAGACCTGACTTTGAGACAAAATGAAGAACTTCAGAAAATTCGCAAACAGATTGCTGAAGTTATTCAATCAATTGCCAAGCAGGACAAGTTCGATATTGTTCTTGAGAGTGGCGTGGTTCATGCCAGTGAGCGTGCAAACATAACGGACCGCGTTTTAGCGCGAATGAAAAAAGAGTTTAAGTGAGATTAGCAGCGGGGCTGAATAATGAAGGCTCTACTGTCGGAACTCGCTGAAGTTGCCGGTGCAAGATTGGAGGGTGATGCAGAATGTGTTATCCAGGCCGTAAACACCTTGTCGGATGCCCGGCAAGGAGATATCGCATTTTTGACGAATGAGCGTTATCGCAAAGAATTGAGCTCTACCAGGGCATCTGCAGTTATTCTGAAAGAAGCTTTTGTTGATGATTGTCCTGTTAACAATAAAATTATCAGTGACAATCCCTATCTGAGTTATGCCTTGATAGCAAAGCATTTGGCACCCGATATGCATCGTGTTCCAGATGGCATACATCCTACAGCTATAATCGATAAAACTGCATCAATTGCAGCTGACGCGTGTATAGGCGCATTAGTTGTTGTAGGTGAAAACGTTAAGATCAATGCTAATGTCTCTATCGGTTCAGGGTCAGTAATTGGTGATAACTGTATCCTTGGCAAGGACTCACTCATTGCGGCAAATGTAACACTCTATGCAGGTGTGACAATTGGCGAACGCTGTCTGATACACTCAGGTGCCGTGCTTGGAGGAGACGGTTTTGGGTTTGCCAATGATCATGGCAACTGGGTAAAGATTCCGCAAACAGGTGGGGTTGTTCTGGGTAACAATGTGGAGGTTGGTGTTAATACGGCAATTGATCGTGGCGCTATTCATGACACTGTTATTGAGGATGGTGTTAAGCTCGATAACCTGATTCAGATTGGACATAATGTGCATTTAGGTAAAAACACGGCCATTGCAGCTTCTGCTGCTATTGCAGGCTCAACTAAAATTGGCGGGGGTTGTACTATTGGTGGAGTTACAGGGATTGCTGGACACCTGAATATTACCGATAATGTTCATATTTCAGGCAAGACGGCTGTGATAAAATCAATATCAGAGGCAGGGCATTACACCGGTACTTTTCCTGCCATGCCACACCAGCTATGGGCCAAGAACATGGTAAGGCTGAGGCAGCTGGATGAATTGAATAAAAGAATAAATGCTTTGGAAAAAAAGATGAATGAGCAGAAATGATAAATATCATTTTGGGCTAATTAAAATAATAAGATAAAAGCAAGTAACTTAGAGGTCACCTATCAATGGAAATGGATATCACAAGAATCCTGGAATTATTACCGCACCGTTATCCTTTTTTGTTGATTGACCGTGTCACGGATTACAAGGCAGGTGAATACCTGAGAGGCTATAAAAACGTCTCTTTTAATGAGCCCTTTTTCCAGGGACATTTTCCCGTCAAACCTGTTATGCCGGGGGTTTTGATTGTTGAGGCACTGGCCCAGGCAACGGCTTTGCTGGCAATGGAAACATCGCCTGAGGATGTCGGTGGCAAGGAGTCACTTTATTATTTTGTCGGTATTGATAAAGTGCGTTTCAAGGATATTGTCTCACCTGGTGATCAGCTGGAACTCCATGCAACGTTGATAAAAAAGCGTATGAATATCTGGACGTTTGATTGTCAAGCCAAAGTCAACGATAAAGTGGTTTCAACAGCACAGATTATGTGTACCTCCAGGGAAGTCTGACATTGATCCATCCCTCAGCTCTTATTGATCCCAGTGCTGAAATCGCTGACGGTGTCAGTATCGGACCCTTTTCAGTTATTGGCCCCGGCGTACATATCGGCAAAGGGACCTCGATCGCTTCTCATGTCGTTATAAAAAGCTCAACCCGTATGGGTGAAGACAACAAGATTCTGCAGTTTTCCAGTATTGGAGAAGATCCGCAGGACAAAAAATATGCCGGTGAAAATACCTATCTTGAAATCGGTGACCGCAATGTGATCCGTGAATATGTCACTCTGAACCGTGGGACTGCCCAGGATGCTGTTGCAACCCGGATAGGTAGCGATAACCTGTTCATGGCCTACACGCATGTGGCGCATGATTGCCAGATTGGGAATCATGTGATTATGGCCAACGCTGCTTCACTGGGGGGGCATGTCACTATTGGTGACTGGGCAATTCTGGGCGGTTTTTCCATAGTCCATCAGTTCTGCTGCGTTGGTGCGCATTGTTTTACTGGAATGGGAAGTGTCATCGCCAAGGATGTGCCACCTTACATTACTATTGGTGGACATCCTGCAAAGCCACATGGCATCAATAAAGAGGGGCTTAAACGGAGAGGTTTTTCAGCAGAGGAAATCAGGGACATCGTCAATGCCTATAAAGTACTCTACAAGTCAGGTTTATCATTCGATGAGGCTTCTAAACGCCTGAATGAACTTGCCGGGGAACAGCCGGTTATTAAGCTAATGAGTGATTTTATTGAGACCTGTACGCGCAGTATCGTCCGTTAACCTGCTAGCTATATGAAGCATAAATGACGAGAATCGGGATCGTTGCAGCAGAGCCTTCAGGCGACCAACTGGCGGGCCACCTGATGTCGGCATTACGACAGATCGATCCGGATATTGAATTTGAAGGCATTGGTGGATCGAAAATGCAGGAGCAGGGCATCACTAGCTGGTACCCGATGGAAAAGCTTTCGGTTATGGGTATTGTTGAAGTTGTAAAGCACTTGCCTGAGCTGCTCGGTATTCGTAAAGCATTGGTAAAACGCTGGATTGCTAGTCCGCCCGATCTTTTTATCGGTGTTGATGCGCCGGATTTTAATCTCGCCCTGGAAAAAAAACTCAAGGCAGCTGGTATTCCGACCGTTCAGTATGTGTGTCCAACGATCTGGGCCTGGCGCCAGGGCAGGGTGAAAACCTTAAAGCAGGGTGTTGACCTGGTGCTAAGCATTTTCCCATTTGAAGTCCCTTTGCTGGAAAAACATCGTATAAAAGCCTGCTATGCAGGCCATCCGCTGGCACAGGATCTTGATCAGGTACCTGATCAATCCATTATTCGGCAAAAAATGGGCTTGCCTGTCGATAAGCCGGTATTTGGGCTTGTTGCCTGGTAGCCGTATGTCCGAGGTGAGCCAGTTAACGGATGACTTTTTGCATGCAGCCAAAATGTTAAGTGCACAACTTGGCGGATTGATTATCCTGGCTCCTATGGCAACTGCTAGAACCCGGGAATACTTTACTGAAAGAGTGGACTCTTTCGATCTTGATATCAGGGTCATGGACGGCCAGTCACGCGATGTCATGGCGGCGGCAGATGTTCTTTTGCTTGCATCTGGTACGGCTGCTCTCGAGACCATGCTTTATAAAAAGCCAATGGTTGTGGCTTACAAGGTACATTGGCTGACCTATTTTATTGGCTTCACCCTCGGTTTACTCAAGACAAAATATATCGCCATGCCAAATATCCTGGCTGACGAGCCGCTGGTTCCTGAGCTGCTTCAGGATAAGTGCACACCTGAAAATCTTGCTAGTGCGGTATATCAGTTTTTTTCTGATAAGGAAAAAAGCAATCAGCTGAAAGCACATTTTGAGGCTCTGCACCAAGAATTAGCAAAAGGCAACATTCAGCAGGCAGCGCAGGCCATCATGGGGCTGGTCGAGAAATGAGTAGAAAATACCTGGTTTGTGGTGTTGACGAAGTGGGGCGAGGCCCTCTGGCTGGTCCAGTGATTGCCGCTGCAGTGATACTGGATGATTCAAGGCCAATTGCCGGTTTGCGTGATTCGAAAAAATTATCAGAAAAAAAGCGCAATCAGCTGAATGAGGAAATCCGTCAAAAGGCCCTCTGCTGGAGTATTGCCCGTGCAGATGTGGCAGAGATTGACGAAATCAATATTTTGCATGCTTCTCTGCTGGCAATGAAAAGAGCCGTTGAATCACTTGCGATAAAACCGCATCATGCGATGATAGATGGCAATAAATTACCCCGGCTGGATTGCACTGCTGAGGCCATTGTTGGTGGTGACAACCTGGTAGATTGCATTAGTGCTGCTTCCATCATTGCCAAGGTTGAACGTGATAATGAAATGATCATACTTGATAGCCACTATCCAGGTTACGGTCTGGCAAAGCATAAAGGATATCCAACCAGAGCGCACATCGAGGCTTTGCATTCCCTGGGTGTTACCGAGATCCACCGCCAGACATTTGGCCCGGTTAAACGTTTATTAGGAAGATGAACTCACAATTTATCCATCTGCATCTGCATTCTGAATTTTCACTGGTTGATGGGACTGTCAGGATAAAACCACTGGTTTCTTCAGTGACAGGCCAAGGCATGCCAGCGGTAGCCTTGACCGACCGTGCCAATCTGTTTGCCATGGTCAGGTTTTATAAAGCTGCAATGGCGAATGGTATCAAACCAATTATCGGGTCGGAGATATGGATCCGGGATTCAGAAGATATCAACAAACCATCCAGCCTGGTCTTGCTGGCTAAAAACACTGAAGGTTATAAAAACCTGACCCGCCTGATTTCACGAGCCTATACCGAGGGGCAGCATTTAGGTAAGCCCATGGTCGATTACGATTGGATGACCCGAGCTACAACCTCCGGCCTGATTGCGTTATCGGCTGGGGCAGAAGGTGATGTCGGGCGAGCTATTATCAGTGGAAACGAGGAGCTGGCGATTTCCCGTTTGCAGCACTGGCAGGAAATTTTCGGGGACAGTTTTTATCTGGAATTGCAGCGTACCGGTCATGCTGAAGATGAAGCTTGCGTGCATGGATCAGTCAAGCTGGCTGCTGAATTGCAGGTTCCGGTTGTTGCCACCAATAATGTTCGTTTTATCAAGTCTGAAGATTTCCAGGCGCATGAAATTCGCGTCTGTATTCATGATGGCCGTACACTTGATGATACCCGGCGTCCAAAAAATTATACCGATCAGCAATACCTGCGCAGTCCGGAGGAAATGATCGAGCTGTTTTCCGATATTCCTTCAGCGATTGAAAATACCGTTGAAATTGCAAGGCGCTGTACGCTTGAGTTGACCCTGGGTAAAAACTTCCTGCCCGACTTTCCGATTCCAGAGGGGCAAACCGAGGCTGATTTCTTTTCCGAAGAGTCACGCAAGGGATTGGGTCTTCGCCTGGAACAGATCTTTCCTGATGAATCAGAAAGAGAACAGCATCGCAAGGTGTATGAAGATCGTTTACAGATTGAGCTGGATGTTATCAACCAGATGGGCTTTCCCGGCTACTTCCTGATTGTTGCCGACTTTATCCAGTGGGCCAAAGATCATGATGTACCGGTTGGGCCGGGCCGTGGTTCAGGTGCAGGTTCACTGGTTGCCTATGCTCTCAAAATTACCGATCTCGATCCAATTGAGCATGAACTGCTGTTCGAGCGTTTTCTTAACCCGGAACGTGTTTCCATGCCTGACTTCGACGTCGATTTCTGCATGGATAAACGTGATCAGGTAATTGACTACGTAGCTCGCAAATACGGACGAGAATCTGTATCACAAATCATTACTTACGGCTCTATGGCTGCCAAGGCTGTTGTTCGGGATGTCGGCAGGGTGTTGGGTCACCCTTACGGCTTTACTGACCGTGTCGCCAAAATGATTCCCTTCGAAATAGGTATGACGCTAGATAAGGCATTGGAAGAAAGTGAAGAACTCAAAAATGCCTACGAAAATGACGAGGAAGTCACTGAACTTCTGAACATGGCCAAAAAGCTGGAGGGGTTGGCCAGGAACGCCGGCAAACATGCCGGGGGTGTTGTTATCTCGCCCACCTTGTTGACTGACTTTACCCCTTTGTACTGTGAGCCAGGCGGAGCCAATCTGGTCACCCAGTTTGACAAGGATGATGTTGAACAGGTTGGGCTGGTTAAATTTGATTTCCTGGGCCTGCGTACCCTTACGATCATTGACTGGGCGGTTAAAAATGCCAACAGGGACTTATTAAAAGCCGGTAAGGATCAGATCGATATCAGCAAGATAGCTGTCGATGACAAGCCTGCTTTTGACCTGCTCAAGCGTTGTGAAACCACGGCTGTATTCCAGCTTGAGTCCCGTGGTATGAAAGAACTCATTAAAAAGTTGCAACCGGACTGTTTTGAAGACATTACAGCCCTGGTTGCACTGTATCGTCCCGGTCCACTGCAATCGGGCATGGTCGATGATTTTATCGCCCGTAAACATGGTGTACAGGAAGTGGTCTATCCACATCCTAAGCTTGAGCCGATTCTCAAACCCACCTACGGTGTCATCCTGTACCAGGAGCAGGTGATGCAGATTGCGCAGGTACTTGCAGGTTATTCCCTCGGTGGCGCAGACTTGTTACGCCGTGCAATGGGCAAGAAAAAGCCCGAGGAAATGGCCAAGCAGGGTGAGATTTTCCGTGCTGGGGCAGTAGAAAATGGAGTAGAGGAAGAAACAGCAACCTACATCTTCGACCTGATGGAAAAATTCGCAGGTTACGGCTTTAACAAGTCACACTCAGCTGCTTACGCACTGGTTTCATACCAGACCATGTGGATGAAGGCCCATTACCCGGCTGCTTTTATGGCCGCTGTTTTATCGGCGGATATGGATAATACCGATAAGGTCGTCACACTGATCGAGGAATGCCGTGCGATGAAACTTGAGGTCAAGCCACCACAGGTTAATGACTCCGAGTTTATGTTCACTACTGATGATGATGGACGAATTGTTTACGGCCTGGGTGCTATCAAGGGGGTAGGTGAATCTGCGATTGAGAGCATTGTTGAAACCCGAAATACTGGAGATCTCTACAGGGACCTGTTTGATTTCTGCAGCCGCATTGATTTGAAAAAGGTCAATCGCCGTGTGCTTGAATCTTTAATCCGTGCGGGTGCGCTGGACCAGTTGGGAGATAACCGGGCTACCCTGATGGCGCAATTGCCGCTGGCATTGAAAATGGCTGAGCAGCACCAGTCATTGCAGACAACCGGTCAGAATGACCTGTTTGGAATGCAGGAATTGAGTACAGCCAATAAACCGGATTTGCAGGTAGTACCGGTCGGCAAGGATGAATGGGATGACGATATACGTCTCCAGGGCGAAAAGGAAACACTGGGCCTTTACCTGACTGGCCATCCCATAGGGCGTTACGAAGATGAACTGTCCAATATTGTTTCATCCAGAATTGCCAGTCTGTCGGTAGAAAAATCCGATACAAAATACCGTCGTTCCCAACGGGTTATCGTGGCGGGGCTGGTTGTGTCAGTTTCACGTCGACAGACCCAGCGCGGCAGCATGATGGCCAATGTTTTGCTGGATGACCGTACAGGCAGAATTGAAGCCACCCTGTTTGCTGATGCTTATGATGAATTTAATGATTTGCTGGTTGTGGATAAAGTACTGGTTGTTGAAGGTAACCTTAGTTTTGATGAGTACCGCGGTGGTTTGAGCCTGCGAGTAGACCGTGTTATGGAAATGGAGCAGGCACGGGAAATCATGGCTGGTCAGCTGACCCTGTTACTAAAAAATAAAGATTTAACGGCAAAAAACCTTCCTCCACAGGCTGCGGCAGATCATTTGGAGACATTACTCACACCCTATCTCGGTGGAAGTTGTATAATCCGTATCGTCTTTGAATGCCCGACAGCCAAATGTCTGATGGTTTTGTCAGAAAAATGGAGCGTTGCTCCGAAAGATGAACTTTTAAAACAATTGGAACGATTCGCTGGTGAAGGGCATGTTAAAGTAGGCTATGGCACACGCAGGAACAGTAGTCAGGGGCAGACGCAACAGGCATAATTGTTACTAAACTCTGGTTTTTGTATCAATTTTATTTGTGAAAGCTACATTTTCCCGACACTCTGAACTATCCTTGTAAAAACAGAACAATCAGATTTAAACATGGATCTCAATTTTTTAGAATTTGAACAGCCAATTGCTGAACTTGAAGCCAAGATCGAAGAACTTCGGTTATTGGGAAATGATAATGAAATCAATATTCAGGAAGAAATTGGCAAACTTGAGGCAAAAAGCAAAACGCTCACTGAATCGATTTTTTCATCTTTGACACCCTGGCAAATTTCACAGCTTGCCAGGCATCCCCAGCGCCCTTATTCGATCGATTACATATCACATATTTTTGATGAATTTCATGAAATGCATGGCGATCGTACCTACGCTGACGATGCTGCCATTGTTGGTGGAATTGCCAGGCTTGATGAATATTCGGTCATGATAATAGGGCATCAGAAGGGCAGGGATACCAAAGAAAAGATCAAGCGAAATTTTGGCATGCCCAGGCCTGAAGGCTATCGAAAAGCCTTAAGACTGATGAAAACTGCCGAGCGCTTCGGTATTCCGGTTATAACCCTGATTGATACTCCAGGCGCTTACCCTGGTGTTGGTGCTGAAGAACGGGGTCAAAGTGAAGCCATTGCCCGCAACTTGCTGGAAATGGCGGGCTTGAAGACTCCGATTATTGCCACGGTTATTGGTGAGGGTGGTTCAGGTGGAGCACTGGCTATTGGTGTTGCAGACAAGGTCATGATGTTGCAATACAGTACCTATTCAGTTATTTCACCCGAAGGCTGTGCCTCGATTCTGTGGAAGAGCGCTGAAAAAGCTAATCTTGCCGCGGAAGCGATGGCTATCACTTCTGATAAGCTGAAAAATTTCAATCTGATTGACGAAATTGTTGCAGAACCGCTTGGTGGAGCTCATCGTAACTACGAAAAAACGGCAGAAAGTCTCAAGAAAAGCCTGAAACAGATGCTGGATAAGCTAACGGTTTTACCCATTGAACAACTGCTGGATAGTCGTTATGAAAAGTTAATGGCTTATGGCGAATTCAAGGCATGATTTCAGCTGTGAATGCATGTAATTCAACAGTACATTAACCAGTTTCTCGATTCCTGTCCTGTAAACGGCAAATACCTGGTCGCATTCAGTGGTGGATGCGATTCCATGGTGTTGCTACACCTGCTTTCTAATTACATCCACGCCAATAAACTTGTAGCGATACATATTAATCATGGCCTTCAGGATGAAGCCAGTTCCTGGAACAGTTTTTGCAGAAATCAGGCAGAAAAATACAATATTCCTTATCAATCCTTTAATGCCAATTTGAATAATGCGGTAAGTAATATCGAAGAGCTGGCCAGAAAAGAGCGTTATCGAATATTTGCTGAACAGATGTCAGAAAATGATATTTTGCTGACCGCTCATCATAGAGATGATCAGGCTGAAACCCTGCTGTTACAGTTAATGCGCGGTGCGGGCGTTGATGGTTTAAGTGCCATGCCTGAAGTTGCCGATTTCCATCAAGGTCAGTTGCTCAGGCCATTACTACCTTTTCCCCGGACAGAGCTTGAGTCCTATGCAAACGAATATCAGCTGCCATGGGTTGAAGATCCCAGCAATACTGATAACCGTTTTGATAGGAACTACCTGCGTAATAACGTCCTGCCATTACTTGAGAAACGCTGGCCTGCAGCCAGCAGTAATATTTCACGCAGTGCTATTAACTGCAGAGAAGCTGCCGAACTGGTTCAGGTAAAGTCCAGTGAGGACCTTGGTCATTGTCTTGGTAAGTATCAACATACGTTATCGATCAAAGAGCTGAACCAATTTTCATTGGCAAGAAAGCACTTCATCATCCGTTCATGGCTACAAACCAACAAGGCGACCTTGCCTGACAGGAATAAGGTGGAAAAAATTTGTACGGAAATGATTCAGGCCCGTGAGGATGCGCAACCGCTTATCAGCTGGTCAAATCTTGAACTGCAGCGATTTAACGATTTTCTCTACCTGTTGAAGCCAATACAGGAACAACAGCCAGAAGAAATTATGATTACCCGGCGTGATATTGAAAATGGTTATACTGAATTGCCAGGTCCTGCAGGAAAGCTTGTTATCAAGTTGGGTGAAGGGACTGAAGATCAAAATTTACCACGCTTGAGTGTTCGATTTAGAGCAAAGGGCGAAAGTGTTGAACTGTTCAACCGGCCGGGCAGGCGAAAATTGAAAAAACTTTTTCAGGAATGGAATATCCCGCCCTGGATGAGAGATTTTGTTCCATTACTCTATTGTAATCATCAATGTGTTGCAGTTGCCGATTTTGCTGTATGTGCAGAAGCAGGTGACACTATGGTTCGGGTATCATCCTGGCAACCTGAGGCGGCGTATGAATGGCGATGAAAAAACACATCATAATGGAAGCTATTGATTGCCTGATAATTTGGAGATATTGATGAATCAGAAAGTATATTTATTTTCTCTCTTTGCTTTTCTTGGATTAACAGGTTGTGGTGTTGGTGAACGGGATATTGTCGTGGAAAATTGCGAGGACTCAATTGTAATTTCAGATTGCAAATGGAAAGGGCAACTTTATACCTGCCTGTTTAAAAATAAGGCAGACACTGCATTTACCGGTGCTTCCATATGGAAATACGATGAAAATGGCATGGCTCTGGATATTGCTCCATACAGATATGCAGTTGGTTTAAAGCCAGGGGAGTCGGTCCGTGAAAAGTTACCTGTGACCAAGTACGGTAAGGATCCAACGGCTAAAATAATTTATTGTTCCAGTAACCCCGGGAAATATTGATTTTCCTGGCATTCCTCCATTACTGCAGTCAGCAGGAAATAAATAGGGATTCATACACCGGCCTGCTATAGTTAAACAGCAAGTTAAGCTAAACAGCATTAACTGATGCAGGTAATCGATTCATGGCGGGCTGAAAGGTATCCCGATCAGAGTACTGGGTTTAATCCTGTTGCAAACCAACAAAATGGTCAGTGTCGCCTTCCTGCCCCCGCTGTTAGTCTGTGTCTTTATGACAGTCTTGGACTCACTCCAGCAAAGTAATATTCATCCGCCCCGAGTCTGTACGCACAAACGAGTGTGCGATTTATTAATCAGAGGAAATTGTATGAATAAAATAATCAAAACAGTCTTGCTGGCTGTTACTGCCTCCATGGCGGTTATTTCATTCTAAGCTAATTCAGGGATTATGAATGACAGCTATACGCTATCGTTATCAGACCATTGAGTTTGGCCAGGTCGATATCCATGTAAAGACATTACGTGATACCCAGCAGTTTTACGATCCTGATGACATCGCAAAAAAATTGGGAATTTCTTCGGCCAACTGGGCGTTGTATGGCGTTATCTGGGCATCGAGTAAAGTCTTGGCTGACCTGATGTCAAGAATTGATATCAAGAATAAACGTATCCTTGAAGTAGGTTGTGGCATTGGTCTTGCCAGCCTTATTTTAAACCATCGAAAAGCTCAGATTACAGCGACCGATTACCATCCTGAAGCTGAATCATTACTCTCAAGTAACACGGATTTGAATGACGATAATGACATACCTTTTGAACGGGTTGGCTGGAATGATGCAACATCAGAATTAGGTCAATATGACCTCATTATTGGCAGTGACCTGCTATATGAACAGGAACATGCGGAATATTTATCATCATTTATAGATCAACATGCAAATCCACATTGCGAAGTTATTATTGTTGATCCCGGGCGCGGTTTTCGTGGTCGCTTTAAAAAACACATGGTGGCACTAGGCTATGTGCTCAGCTTGATCGACTTTTCAAGAGATAACGAACACACGGAAAAATATAAGGGCCAGATACTGCGTTTCTCAAATAGTTCTTTTGTGGTGACAGCTATTGATGCCTTTTTTTCTCACGTTTCATCAATTGTATGATGAGATAGATTTTGGCGGGAATAAGTAAAAACAGTCCAATAGTGAGTATTGCAACTACAAGATAGATCCCGCCTACACCAGCTTCCCTTGTCAATGAAGTAAAAAGCATTAGATACAGACCCAGGCCGGTTATCAGCAACCCGGAAATGAAAGCCAACTGCATCACTCTCATGATTTGCATTTGGCTTGAAGGTTTCCTTTGTTAGTATAATTTTTCATATGCCAGTCAGTGTTGCTCTGCGTAACTGTCTTCTAGCAGGTGAAGGATTCTTGGAATAGCTGGTGGTATGCGGCTACTGCTTTTACTGATATTTCTTATAATAGACAAATGGTTTCCTGCTACAACTTCGGTTGTGACATTTTCCAGTTTTGCTGATTCCAGTGTTACCAGTCCATCACCAATTGTTTCCAGCAGATTATCTATTAATGTTGTTATCGCCTCATGATTCTTTACATCCTTTAAACTTGTTTTTATAGCCTGCCTTTCTTCATCACCAATAACGCCGGCAATAATAAAATAGCGGGTATCTACGGGATGTGTTCTCGTGTTTAAAGAATTAAGAAAATTGCTTTGTGGTATCAGGTCAATACCTGCTTCACCTGCGCCATCAAATATCCAGTCAAGCCAATCTGCCTCTCCTGCCAGTAAACGTTCGGCCTGTTCCCTTATTTCAGCCAGCATACGAAACCTTGCCAATTCTGATCCATGGTTGGGTGTAGCTACCATGATCAATTGTTCAACATGGGGTATTTTTCCTTTTGGGCAGACGTCTGCAGTGCATTGCCATACTGGATTGGTTAACATTTCCCTCGTCACCAGGCCGCCCATGCTATGAGCAATAACAGTGATGTTGCTGATTCCTGCGTTATTCAAATTGACCAGCTGCCGATGAAACAGACCCGCTGATAAGAACACTGCTTGATCGTTCGGGTAATTCATTTCCCAGACATTGTATTGCTCGCGCTCTAAAGCCGGAGCAAGATTCATCCAGACTTTTCCAGGATCATCCAGGCCGTGAATGAGTACGATATTTGGAGCTGCAGCGTTAGTTCCATGCAATTGCTTCAGGCCAAAGCGTTGATTTGAGTCTGTGGCCATTTCACTGAACTGCTTTTCAATGTTTTCACGGATATCGCTGCGTATTTCTCGTTCCTGGTAGGTGAAATATGATCGACCAAACTGCCAGCTGGCAGTGACAAGCAGCAATAACAGTAAAAAACGAAAGAAATTTTTCATGGTTATGCGTAGCATAGCGAAGCTGGAAAAAAAGTCATACAGCGTGTGGGGCAGGAATGACCTGAACAGCTTTTATGCATCAACAGAAATCATTATGAAAATCCATTTTTTACACAAATTTCTGCTTAACGGACTGATTATCTTGTCGTTGCTGCTATTGGCAATGGGGGTTTTTGCACCTCTGATGACAGTTAAGCAACTTTATTTTTTTGAAAACCAGGTATCACTTTTCAGTGGGCTGGTTGAATTGAGAGAGCAGGGCGAATGGTTGTTGTTCCTGGTGATTTTTGCATTCAGTATCATCTTTCCAATTATCAAGATCCTGTTCCTGTTCCTGGTACTGAATACTGGGACGCATGGCAAGCCACACAGAAAGCGTATCATGTACTGGCTGGCCGGTATTGGAAAATGGTCTATGCTGGATGTTTTTGTCGTCGCCCTGCTATTGGTGTCAGTCAAGCTGGATGTGATAGCAGACATACAGATACATTATGGTATTTATGCATTTGGTACATCTGTCCTGTTAACCATGATTTTAACTCACTGGTTAAACTGGGTTGGTGCAAAAACAGCTTAGTAAATAGCAGACAGGCTATCAGTTCCGCCACGCAGCACGTAACTCTCCAGGCCGCGCAGACTTAAAAGATAACAAGCCACGGCACATTCTTCGTCGTTATCACACAGCAAGAGATAGGTGTTTTTGCGGCTGAGCTTTTTCATCTGGGTTCTGAGCATAAAAGGTGAAATGCGGATGGCACCTTTTAACTGTTTGCTGCTATTGTCCTGTTGAGTAAGGTCAACTTTAACCGCACCTTTTTGCAAAATGAGGTTGGCTTCATTTGGATCTATCCAGTGAATAACCTGGTCTCGCAGAAAATGCTGGAAGTCTTTTTTCGAAATACGCATTAAACGCCCATTTGACAACATGCGAACGGTTGCATTTCGTGGAGTGTATTGGCAAGCAGGGCTTCTTCACCAAATGATTCGGTTGGACCCATCTCCGCCAGGGCAATCTCCTTGGTCCCATTGTAACGGCTTACCAGGCATTGGCCTTTTTTGATGAGATAGAAATAATCGCCTGACTCACCCTGGGTAATCACGGTATCGCCAGCCTTGAACTTGATTTCTTCCATCACGTTAAAAAGTTTTTCGATGTGGGTAGCAGGCAGGCGCTTGAACAATGGTGTTTTTACCATTGCCATCATCCAGTCACTGTCAAAGATTTTTAATTCGGAATCATCCGTGATGGTGTTATTGCTGATTTGGGTGGTCTGACCAGCCTGAGCCATAAACGGTTCTAAAACATTGGCTGGAATACGGGCAATGGATGCGTGCTCTGATTCAACCCTTGCAGAAAAACGCCTGGGTTTGAGGTTGGCAATTGGATAACGTGCCTGTTCGGAATCAGCATCAAGAATAAAAGATTCACCGGTGTCTGCTGTCAGCTTGATACTCCCCCGTAACAGGAAAATGACATCGGGATCATTCGAACCTTCACGAAACAAGGTTTCTCGACACTGCATCTGGTTGAGTTTTGTGTGTTGATTAATCAGCTTGATCTCTTCATCGTTAAAAGAGTCCAGCGGATAAAATTTTTTCAACGCATCACTGGTAACAGTGATATCGAGCAGGTCCATCATGGTTATTGCCTCAGGCACAACTTATTAAATAGAAAACTAACGTGTTTCGGCGGAAATACAAGGAGGATTTTCTGAAAATGTGAAGGAGTACGTGTTTTCGAAACCGGGTTGATTAATGTAGAATGCGCCGCTTGCACATGAAAAGGGTGATTTATGCAGGACATCAATCCAATTACCAACAAAATCATTGAGTTAAAGGGAAGAGCTGAATCCCTCAGGGGGTATCTTTGACTACGATGAGAAGAAAGAGCGGCTGACTGAAGTCCTGCGGGAGCTGGAAGACCCGGAAATCTGGAACGATCCGGAAAATGCCCAGGCTCTTGGCAAGGAAGATCGTCACTGGAGAATATTGTTGTAGTCATTGATGGCCTGATGAATAACCTCGATGATGCCCGTGATTTGCTGGAACTTGGTGTCGAGGAAAATGATGCAGAAACCGTTGATTCGGTAGCTGTTGATCTGGAAGCTTATGAAAAGGAAGTTGAGTTGCTGGAATTCAGACGCATGTTTTCCGGCGAAATGGATTCCAATAATGCTTACCTGGATATCCAGGCAGGTTCGGGTGGAACAGAAGCCCAGGACTGGGCTGAAATGATATTACGAATGTACCTGCGATGGGGTGAGGCCAATGGTTTTAAAACCGAATTGATGGAAGTTTCCCCCGGTGATGTTGCCGGCATCAAGTCTGCCACTATCAGGTTTGAAGGGGAATATGCTTTTGGCTGGCTGCGGACCGAAATTGGAGTACATCGCCTGGTGAGGAAATCACCGTTTGATTCGGGTAATCGTCGTCATACTTCGTTTGCAGCAGTTTTTGTTTCTCCGGAAATTGACGATGATATCGATATTGATATCAATCCGGCAGATCTGCGTATCGATGTTTACCGTGCTTCCGGTGCTGGTGGTCAGCACGTTAATAAAACCGAATCGGCAGTACGTATTACACACTTGCCGACAAATACCGTGGTGCAATGTCAGAATGACCGGTCTCAGCATAAGAACAAGGATCACGCGATGAAGCAGCTACGTGCAAAATTGTATGAGCTGGAAATTCAAAAACGTTCTGCTGATCAGCAGGCGGTGGAGGAAACCAAGTCAGATATCGGCTGGGGTAGCCAGATCAGGTCCTACGTGCTCGACCAATCGCGTATCAAGGATTTACGCACCAATGTTGAAACCGGAAATACGCAAGCCGTTTTAGATGGCGGTTTGAATCATTTTATTGAGGCCAGTTTGAAATCCGGACTCTAAATTCAATTTTCTGAAAAATTAACTATGACTGAAACTAACAACGAAACACCAGCAATCGACGAAAACAAACTCATCATGCAAACGGCGCGAAAAGCTCAAGCAGATGAGAGAGCAGGGAAATGCTTTCCCCAACGATTTTCGTCGTGACAGTATCAGCGGTGAGTTACATGCTGAGTATGATGATAAATCTGCCGAGGAACTGGAAACTTTATCCCAGCGTGTAAAAGTTGCTGGCCGCATGATGAGTCGACGCGTCATGGGAAAAGCCAGTTTTGCCCATTTGCAGGATATGTCAGGACAGATCCAGTTGTTTGTTGCAGCGAGATAACCTGCCGGAAAATTTCTACAATCAGGAATTTAAAAAGAGCTGGGATATTGGCGATATTATTGCAGCAGAAGGCGTTTTGTTTAAAACAAAGACCAACGAACTTTCTATCCGTGTCGATAGTCTCAGTTTACTGACCAAGTCATTGCGCCCGTTGCCGGAAAAGTTTCATGGCCTGACTGACCAGGAACAGCGTTATCGCCAGCGTTACCTCGACCTGATCATGAACGAGGTGTCGCGTCAGACCTTTCAGACACGCACCCGGGTCGTGCAATTTATCCGTCATTACCTGAACGGCAAGAACTTTATGGAAGTGGAAACACCCATGATGCAGGTTATCCCCGGTGGTGCGACAGCACGGCCGTTTGAAACTCATCACAATGCCCTGGACATGGGGCTGTTTCTGCGCATTGCCCCCGAACTTTACCTGAAGCGCCTGGTTGTTGGAGGATTCGAGCGGGTCTATGAAATCAACCGCAACTTTCGTAATGAGGGTCTTTCGACGCGTCATAATCCTGAATTCACCATGCTGGAATTCTACGAAGCCTATGCGGACTACCATGACCTGATGGATTTGACCGAAGACATGCTGCGCGCCTTGGCTCAGGAGGTGCTTGGCACGACAGAGGTCCATTACCAGGATGAGACATATGATTTTGGTCAGCCCTTTGTCAGGATGTCTGTAAAGGAGTCCATTCTGCATTTCAACCCGGAACTCCAGGAAGCGCAGTTGGATGATCTCGATGAAGCACGTGCTGTAGCCGAAGGACTGGGGATACCATTGAAAGATTCCTATGGCCTGGGCAAGGTGCAGATCGAGATTTTTGAAAAAACGGTTGAACACCGTTTGATGAATCCGACCTTTATTACCGCCTACCCAACCGAAGTTTCACCGCTTGCCCGCCGTAACGATGAAGACCCTTTTGTTACAGACCGGTTTGAGTTCTTTGTCGGTGGCCGTGAAATGGCCAACGGGTTCTCGGAATTAAACGATGCAGAAGACCAGGCTGAGCGTTTCAGAAAGCAGGTAGAGGAAAAGGATGCAGGCGATGATGAGGCCATGCATTTTGATGAAGACTATGTGCGCGCCCTGGAACACGGGATGCCGCCAACAGCTGGCGAGGGTATAGGTATTGATCGCCTGGTGATGCTGTTGACTGACTCACCATCCATCAGGGATGTTTTGCTGTTTCCACATATGCGCCCTGAATAATTGAATACTGCTTCTAAAAGAAATGGTTAATCAGGCAATAGCCTGTTTAACCGATTCGATTTCTTCTGCAGTGTCTTCAATATCAACAATATGCACATCTGTATCCAGGCCTACACGTTCAAAAGCCGAAATTGAAGCCCATTCCTCGTCCGGGATGTTTTCCAGGCCAAGCTGAATGCGTGAAACCATAACAATATCAGCGTAGTCAACTTCAGCAGGCTTGCGCTGCAGATCACGATGGCCCTCAGGTACGGCCGAAATGGAATCGGGAAACTGCCAGTCGCGTAAAATCAGTGTGCCTATTTCCGGATAGAGTGAATCAACCAGCTCTTCCAGGTATTTTTCGTTACCGCTCCAGTCAGACTGTGATTCAGCCATGGTGAGCACCGGTAGAATGCCAATATTGTGAATCAGGCCTGCCAGCATAGCCTGCTCATTTTCCAGTTGTGGCACCGCCTGGGCCAATACCTTCGATACGGCTGCGACCTGGACACTGTCCTCCCAGACTTTGCGGAGTTTTTTCTCCATGAAATCCGTGGTTGCCTGGTAGATCTGTTTCATGGCCAGGGTGGTAACCAAAGATTTGACCAGTTTATTACCAAGACGGGCGACCGCCATCTGCACGTTTTCGATCGGGGTTCTGGCTCGGTAGAGCGGACTGTTGGCTACCTGTAACAGGCGCGCGGAAATTGCAGCATCTGTGGTAATGATATCGGCAAGGTCCTTGGCGGTCGTAAACTCCTGTTCAGCAGCATCTCTCACTTTCAGGGCAACTTCCGGCAAAGTCGGTAATACAATCGTGTTTTTTTCGATCGCTTCAAGGAGCTTAAGGCGAAATGTGCTGATATCCATCATGTTGAGAATTCTCCCGTTATTATTTTAGTTTTCGTCCAATTCAAATGAATAGGGAGGATCGCTGATCTGTATGACAGGGCCATTACTGTCGTACAACTGGAATTCTCCATCTTCAATATAGTTTATTTCCAATACCGCCAGGGCTTCATACTGGTTATCGGCGACCCGGACAACGTCAACGAGTTTACCTGCTCCCTGGCCTGACTGGCTGGAACTTGAATATATATCGTCACCTGGCTTGGGAACTTGAGCTGATTCGAAACTGACCGGGTACATGCGGCGTTTAAGTTTGCCCAGGTATTGCATCCTGGCGACAATTTCCTGCCCGGTGTAGCAACCCTTGGTAAAGCTGACACCGTTTAGCAGTTGCAGGTTGGTCATTTGCGGTATGAAAGCTTCCACGGTTTCTTCATAAACGGTTGGAATAGCAGCTCGAATATCGTGCAGACGCCACAGCGATGTACCAACCTGAATGGCCTTGTCCAGTTTGTTCCATAACGCATGCATCGCGTTATACTCGCCAACAGCGATATAGCGCGGCTTATCATTTTCGACGCGAATGTATGTCAGATTGTTGTGATGGGTGACATCATCACTGTCATTCGGCAGCTCAGAACCAAGCATTTCAGGTATGCAGTCCCCGACAAGTCCGGCAACGATAAAATCATCACTGACATCTTCAAGACTAACCTTGGATCTTAAAATAAACATGCTTAATCTTTTTAAGACAGCATCCAGCCGGCTGCGGGGTATCAGCAGAAACCAGGCTTCTTCCTGTTGATAGACGCGGAAGTTGGCCAACATTCTACCTTTGGGGGTGCAATAGCTGCTCAGTTGGCTTTTGCTTTCCGTGATATTACGGGTATCGTTGGTCAGTTGTCCCTGTAAAAAGGTCTCCCTGTCATCCCCGGTGATACGAATAACGCCGAGATACGATAAGTCCATTTTCTGACAGTCACCTGATGGATTGCCATGAAATTCCGTATCAGCATTTTCGTGAAATATTGCACCATTGTTTTGCAGGAAATGTTTCCAGTCTGTGTTCATGAGTTCTCTACCTGATTTTATAATGCAGCACGGGGAGTATATTTCCCCCGGGGGGCTGTTTGCCACCAAAGTTTGTGTCCAGGTTCCCTGACGACTGTATCATGAGGCTCATAGCTGGATTCACCATCATCATGGACTGTCAAAAAACCCCAATCCTTGTATTTACCAGTATGGGCGAAGAGGGTCCAGACCGGTTTGTTACCGTGCAGGACAATTCGATGGAAATCTTCACCATTAAGGATATTCAGTCGCCATGCGCCGAGAACACGTTCAACGACCTTTTTTTTGTGGTTTGTTTCCTCCAGCCTTAATTCCCTGTATGAACCGGACAGAATGAGACTGACAGCAGATTTCCAGGGATGATCGTGTAAACCCCGGTCGGGGTCACTGTCGATAAAACGATGGATATAGATGCCGCCGCCGCCAGGAAGTCGGAAAAGGTGGTAACGTTCGAGGTAGGGTTCGCCATGGTTGCCGTTGATAATTCGGCAGCGCAGGTTACCTGTAAACCGATAAAGTATTCTTGTTAAAACCGGTTTTTTTTGCATACGGTTTTCCTTGTTATCTATTGACCAGTATCATAACGGAAATTATTCATTTCCTAATTTATTATTTCTGAATTTCCCATGGCGCAAAATGATATACAGAAAGGCAGTCTCGTGCTGTACAAGATCAGGCCCGCCGTGGTTACTGAAATTGGCGATAAAATAACCATCAAGCTTGAGGGCAACAAGGCCAAACGGGTCAGGGACAAGGATATAACATTGTTGCACCCCGGTCCTGTTGCAAGCCCGGACAATTTGCAGAGTACTGAAGTCGACCTTGTGGAGGCCTGGGAGTTGCTAGAGGGTGAAACCTGTACACTGGCTGATCTGGCGGAAATTCTTTTCGATACATTCACTCCTGAATCTGCCTGGTCTACCTGGCAAAATGTAACTGAAGGCGTGTATTTCGAGGGCAAGCCTGACCGGATTATTACCCGCAGCCCAAAACAGGTAGAACAAGATCTCGAGAAAACCAGGCTTAAGCAGCTGGAAGAGGCTGAAAAACGGCAGTTCTTTGAAAATATCACCCATGCCACCCTGAACGAGAATGATCGAAAAAAACTGTCTGAAGTCGAGCAGGTAGCGCTGGGCAAAAAAGATAAAAGTAATATTTTACGCACGCTGGATGTAAAACAAAGCAAGGAAAGTGCGCACCAGTTTTTGATTAACTGTGGTTACTGGGAGCCTGAATACAATCCCTATCCGCGGCGTGCAGATATTGAATTGCAGCAACCTGAATTTGCAGTCGATAAGTTACCTGACGAACAGCGCCTGGACCTGACAAGCCTGGACGCTTACGCTATCGATGATGCTGATAGCAATGATCCGGACGATGCCATCAGCTATGATGGTGATATTTTCTGGGTACACGTGGCGGATGTGGCGGCAATGGTCAAACATGATAGTGACCTGGACATGGAGGCACGTCGTCGGGCTGCGAATCTTTACCTGCCGGAAGGCTTGATTCACATGTTGCCGGAATCTGTGACGCACACTCTGGGCTTGGGTCTGAATGAGATATCACCGGCACTTTCAATTGGCTTTGTGGTTTCAGATACAGCTGAAATTTCAGATATTAAAATTGCAACCAGCTGGATAAAAGCCAGGCGACTGTCATATGTTCAGGCAGAAGAGCTGCTGGACAGTCAGTTTTTGGCAATCAACCGGGTTTGTACGTTGTTTAGGCAAAAACGACGCGAAAATAATGCGGCAGAAATCGATCTGCCCGAGGCCAGTGTCCGTTTGAAAAATGGAGAAATCCAGATCAGGCCTATGGAAAAGCTGGGCAGTCGGCAAATGGTGACTGATGCCATGCTGATGGCAGGCCAGGCCGTGGCCCAGTTTTGCCAGGAAAACGCGATTGCGATTCCCTACGCCATCCAGCCGGAACCGGAAACTGTTCAAAAACCAGTCAAAACTTCTGAAATGTATGCCTATCGGAGACAATTCAAAGCCAGCAAAACCAGCTTTGAGCCTGAGTTGCATTTTGGTCTTGGCCTGCAAGCCTATACACGTGCTACCAGCCCGCTCAGGCGTTACCTGGACCTGGTTGTGCATCAACAGTTGCGGGCTTTTCTGGCCGGTGGCGAGGTGCTGTCTGTTGATCAGCTGGCTGAAAAGGTGCTTTCAGTTGACCAGCAGTCGCTCAATATCAGGCGCACGGAGAGGTTGTCGAACCAGCACTGGAAACTCGTCTATTTGAAGAGAAATCCTCAGTGGCAGGGAGATGCGGTCATTGTCAATATTGATGAACGCAAGTCTACAATCATCATTCCTGAGCTGGCCATGGAAACCAAAATTAGAACTCGTGACAGTTTCCGGCTTGATGATACAATTCGGATCCAGATTAGTAGCGTAGATTTGCCTGAACAAACAGCTTTCTTTCAATACCTTAAGTGAATGCCGGTAGCAACCGTCTAAAACAAGGATCATATCGCGGGATATTCCAGATGACTTCTGAATCTTCAATTAAACCTTTGAGCACATCCGATCTTGCCAGACCATCAAATGGATTTTTACGTTACTGTGAAACAGAGCTGGAGCGTCGCAAGAATTCGGGAGAGGAATTTGATGAGGCTGCTTTTATTGAAGCCATGGAACTGACAATCGCCAGGCTCAGGATGCTGGAAGACGAGGAGCAATTATGATTATCACCAGCATTAAAGCGGAGAACGTTCTCAAGTACCGTTCACTGGATCTGCAGGCACTGCCCGAAACGGGTGTTATTGCGATCAGCGGAAAAAATGAGTCCGGCAAAAGTACGATTGGTGAAACCGTCTGTTTTGCTTTGTTTGGCCGAACTTTTTCACTGGCTTCAGAAGAACTGGATAAAGTGGTGCTCTGGGCTAGTGGCGGTTGTTCTGTATCCCTGACTTTTCGTATCAATGAAGATCATTACCGTATAGAACGATTCCTGGATAAAGAAGGCAATCACAGTGCCAAGTTCAGCCGCCTGGGTGAAGAGGATCTACCCATTGCCCGTGGTGTTGAAGGTGTTGCTGATGCCTTGTTCATGGTTCTTGGTTATGACTATGAAGAGTTCGTTGACTCCTTTTACCTTGCCCAGCGTGAAATTACTGCACCGCAGCCGCATAGCCACACCGTCAAGGCGATGGCCGGCATTGCCTCGCTGGAATTTGTTAATGAACAGTTCGACGATGAAATCGCTGAACAGGAAGACATTGCAACCATGTCTCAATTCCGCTCCGATGAAATAGATGCGGAACTAACCGAGCTGGCGATCAAAGCTGGTCATCTTTCTGCACTTGAAGATGAACTGGAGCTGGTAAAGGCCGCTGAAGCAGAAAATATTGATAAAATTGAAAAACTTAAAATGGATACATCCTCATACAAGGATGCATTTCCCGATATTCAGGCCATTCGAGGCAGCATCAGTCGCAGTTCAGCGTTCCGCTATTTATTATTACTTTCTGCGCTGGTCTTTGGTGGTATCTGGGCGGCGTTGACCCAGTTTCCTGAAGTCGACATTTCACAGCAACTGCAACAGCTGATTGAGCGGGAATTGCCAGCATGGGATGAACAGCATTTACAGGGCACTTTATACCTGGCTGCAGGCCTGGGCGTTCTGTTTGTTTTCGTACAGCTGAGATTGTTTTCCCTTAAATCAAAATTGCGCGAATTAATGCTTATTGCCCAGCAGCTGGCGGAATCCTTGAAATCGTCCCATGAAAGAACGGTAGTACTGGGCGATTCACTGTTAAACCATGTGCCCCAGTCTGCAGACGAGGAATTCTCCCAGGTCATGGAGCAGCTGGAGTCAGGTGTGCTCGAAGCTGATGCTTCCGAGTTGGTATCAGCCAGCCTTGAAATGGAAACGGCTTCCGAGGTTGAGGAGGAGGTGTCTGTCAGGCCTACCGATGGTGAAATCAATGTCGTCTGTGATCGCGTGCTAAGCGCCAATATCAAAGGTGCTGATGTCGAAGAGGTTGTTGACAGGGAAAATAACTGGACCAGGGAAGAAAACCAGCGCTTGCAAATTCAGGCAACCAGCCTGGACCGTGCAATTTATGATGAAAAACAGCGTTTGAAGCATGCGGGTCACCTGAATGATGAAATGGAAAGCCTGCGTGAACGCATGCAGGGTGCTAGAGCTAAAATTGCAGTAAGGACCCTGGCTAATGACTTACTTGCAGGTGCCAATGAACACCTCTCTACCCAGTTTAATAACGATGTGCGGGACCTGGTCAGTCGTACATTGCCATTGTTTACTGAAGGTCGATATGAACATCTGCAAATCGACAAGAACATGGTTGTTTCCGTCTTTTCGGGTGAGAAACGGGATTTTCTTGATCTTGAAGAAGTTTCCAGTGGTACCCAGCGTCAGATTATGCTGGCTTTACGACTGGCTCTTTCACAGGAGCTGGTAAATCGTTCGGTTGAAGGTGAGCAATTCCTGTTCCTGGATGAACCTTTTGCTTTCTTTGATGAAGCCCGTACCAAGAGTTCATTAAAGGTATTGTCTGAACTTTCAGATCAGATTAACCAGATTTTCGTGGTTGCCCAGGATTTTCCTGAAGAAAATATGCCTGATTTTGCCTTGCATATTGAATGCTTCCGGGAAATTGACACTATTGCGTTTAGCTAAAATTATTGATGCGCATCATTTCCGTTTAGGCGGGAATGATGAGTGTCAACAATATTATTTCTCCTATCATAAAAACAATCTATCTTTTTTCAGCCTTGAAATAGTTCATTCAGGCCCAATTTAAAAGGCTTTCCATACTTTAGTATCTCAATAAATCCACTGGAGAATTGTTACAAATGTCCGTTGAAGCCCAGAAAGAAACACTCGAATTTCAGGCAGAAGTCAGCCAGGTATTGAACCTGGTAATCCGTTCACTTTATTCAAACAAGGAAATTTTCCTGCGCGAACTGATTTCCAATGCATCTGATGCCGCGGAAAAATTACGCTTCGAAGCATTAAGTGACGATGGCCTCTACGAGGAAGATCCCAACCTGCGAATTCGGGTTTCAGTCGACAATGAAGCCGGTACTGTCACTATCGAAGACAATGGCATCGGCATGAGCAGGCAGGAAGTCGGTGAGACCATCGGCACCATTGCCAGTTCCGGCACCCGCAAGTTTCTTGAGAAAATGACGGGTGACCAATCACAGGATAGCCAGTTAATCGGTCAGTTTGGAGTCGGTTTTTATTCGGCCTTCATTGTTGCGGACAAAGTTACCCTGATTACCCGCCGCGCGGGTCTGGGTGCAGAACACGGAGTTAAGTGGGTATCTAGCGGTGAGGGCAGTTACACCATTGAAAATGTCAATGCAGCGCAACGTGGAACGCAGATTACCCTGCACCTGAGAGAAGAAGACAAGGAATTCGCAGATCCTTACAGAATTCGCGGCATTATCAGCAAATTCTCAGATCATATTGCGATGCCAATTGAAATGCTCGAGGAAGTTCCTCCTGCTGCAGAAGATGCCGAGGAAGAGCCAAAAACACCCGAGTGGGAAAAGGTTAACAAAGGCATGGCGCTGTGGATGCGGAATAAATCCGATATCTCTGACGAAGAGTACAGCGAATTCTACAAATCTGTTGGTCATGATTTTGAAGATCCACTTCTGCATGTGCATAACCGTGTAGAAGGCAAAAACGAATACACCTCTTTATTGTTTATTCCTTCGCGTGCGCCTTTCGATATGTGGGACAGGGAGCAGAAACATGGTGTCAAACTTTATGTAAGACGTGTTTTCATCATGGATGAAGCTGACAAGTTGATGCCGCATTACCTGCGATTTGTGAAAGGTATCGTGGATTCGGACGATCTGCCATTGAATGTCTCGCGTGAGATTTTGCAGCATGACAAAAAAATAGACAGTATCCGTACAGCCAATGTTAAACGCATTCTGGATTCGCTGGAAAAGCTGGCAAAAAAAGATAATGAAAAATACCAGGGATTCTGGAAAGAATTTGGGCGCGTGCTCAAGGAAGGTCCCGCGGAAGATTTTGCCAACCGTGAAAAAATTGCCGGTTTGCTGCGTTTTGCCACGACCAAGTCAGAAGACAATGCCGAAACTGTTTCTCTGGATGACTACATTGAGAGAATGCCTGAGAAGCAGGAAAAGGTTTATTACATTACCGGCGACAGCCTGTCTTCTGCCAAAAACAGTCCTCATCTTGAAGTTTTCAAGAAAAAAGATATCGAGGTTCTGTTGCTCACTGATCGTGTTGATGAGTGGCTCGTTTCCCATCTTACTGACTTCAAGGGTAAGCACCTGCAGTCGATTGCCAAGGGACAACTCGACCTGGGTGAGTTGGAAGACAAGGAAGAAAAAGAACAACTTGAAAAGGTTGCTGAAGAGCATAAAAGCCTGCTGGAACGTATCACCGCATCGCTTGGCGACAAGGTAAAGGAAGTGCGAGTCAGCGTGAGATTGACTGAATCTCCGGCCTGCCTGGTTGTTGGTGATTACGATATGAGCCAGAACATGGCGCGTGTTTTAAAGCAGATTGGTCAGGATGCCCCAATGCCAACGCCGATTCTGGAAATTAATGTCGATCACCCGTTGCTCGAAAAAATGGATAACGAAGCGGATGAAGACCGTTTCAAGGGTCTGGCGCATCTTGTGTTTGACCAGGCGTTACTGGCTGAGGGCGGCCAACTGGATGATCCGGCGGGCTTTGTTCACAATATGAATCGCCTGATGCTGGATATGGCAGGTTAATTTTTAGTACTGGAATTCAGGGATTCCAGTGCGCTGAATTTTGACCTTGTCAGCTTGTCTGAGCTGTTGACTGAAGTCGCCGTAAACCCTTCCCTGGGGGCTTGATGGCGGCATACCTGCTGCCAACACTTCAGTAAACACCTCGCCACAAGCTTCCTCTAAGCATTAAGCTGATAAATTGCGTCATTGACACTGCCAATTGGTTAAAGAGGAAGAGTGTGTCAAACTCAGAAACTTAAAGTAAAAAAACATCAAGGGTAGAAATTATGCGAATCATTCTTCTTGGCGGTCCTGGCGCTGGTAAAGGTACCCAGGCTGGTTTTATCAAGGATAAATATAATATTCCTCAAATCTCAACAGGTGATATGCTGCGCGCCCATGTAAAAGCGGGCAGTGAACTGGGTGTGGCAGCCAAAAAAATCATGGATGAAGGTGGCCTGGTATCAGATGACATCATCATGGGCATGGTTCAGGAACGTATCAAAGAAGATGATTGTGCAAACGGTTACCTGTTCGACGGATTTCCCCGCACGATTCCACAGGCCGAGTCACTGAAAGCAGCTGGCGTGCCTATTGATGCGGTTGTTGAAATTGATGTTGCTGATGAGGAAATCATCAAGCGTATGTCAGGTCGCCGTGTCCACCTGGCATCTGGAAGAACTTACCATGTTGTCTTCAATCCACCTGCTGAAGAGGGTAAAGATGACGTTACCGGTGAGCCTCTGATTCAGCGGGATGATGACCAGGAAGATACGGTCAAGGAACGCCTCAAGGTTTATCATGACCAGACTGAACCATTGATTGATTTTTACTCAAAAGATGCTGATGCAGGCAACTGCAAGTATGTAAAAATTAACGGAATTGGCAGTGTCGATGATATTCGGGATGCGATTTTCAAAGGACTGGACTAAAATCCGGATCTAGATCCATATATTCAGGAAAGAGCCCGCTTCAGGGCTCTTTTGTTACTTTGAACCCTGATTTTAATCAGGAACAAATATACATAAGGTGATTAACGTGGCTGTTGTAGAATTAACAGATGACACTTTCGAGCAAACGGTAACTGATAACGGTTTTGTCATTGTCGACTTCTGGGCTCCCTGGTGCGGACCCTGTAAATCTTTCGCTCCAACTTACGAAAAAGTGTCTGAAGACCATGAAGATATCGTTTTTGCAAAGGTAAATACTGAAGAACAGCAGCAGGTTGCAGCTCATTTTCAGATTCGCTCAATTCCAACATTAATGATTTTTCGTGACCAGATCATTATTTTCAGCCAGGCCGGTGCTTTACCGGAGGGTTCATTCAGAGAACTGATTCAGAAAGCCAGCGAGTTGGATATGGATGAAGTTCGCAAGCAGATTGAAGCTGAGCAATCTGGCAACGCATAACACACAAGGTTCTCATCTTTTGCTCCAGTACGGCGCTAGTTATGACGATAACTCCTTTTGTAAGCGTTTTGTCCTGAAGCAAAGGATGAAAGTTCCTGTCATCCACAGCTTATTCTTTTTTTTCCTGTTTTTTATTTTCGATACTGCATCCGCAGCTTCATTTGTCGAAACAATCTCACGTATCAAACCTTCAATTGTAGCGATTGGCACCTTCCAGAAAACGCGTAATCCGCAGTATGTTTTTAAGGGCACGGGCTTTGTTGTGGGTAATGGTAAACAGATCATCACCAATAATCATGTTGTTCCAACCCAACTGGATTATGAGCACAATGAAACACTCGCAGTTTTTACCGGAAAGGGGAAACAGGTCCAGGCTATTTCTGCTGACCTGGTAAAAAAAGATGCAACCCATGACCTGGCTTTGCTGGAAATACAACAAAAATTACCCATTTTGTCATTATCAACAAATTCCAGTTTGCCTGATGGTAGTGAAATTGCCTTTACCGGTTTTCCAATAGGCATGATTCTGGGTATTTACCCGGTTACCCATCAGGGCATTATCTCGGCAACTGTGCCACTGGCAATTCCGCCTGCTAACCAGAGAAACCTTACTACCAGTATGATCAGGGCACTGAGGGACGCCTTTAGCGTTTATCAGCTTGATGCCGTTGCTTATCCGGGTAACAGCGGAAGTCCTGTATACGATAAAAAAACAGGTGAAGTCATTGCCGTAGTTAACTCGGTTTTTGTGAAGGGCAAGAAAGAAACAGCATTATCGGAGCCAACCGGAATTACTTATGCAATACCGGTAAAATACGTACGCCAGTTACTGAGTCGCTGATTTATCCAGATTCGCTGGTATCAAATTCGAAAAAACAAATGCTGGGTATAGACTCATCGGTTTGAAATGCGAGTGCCGCATGATAACCAGGGGCAGGCTGCCAATTGATAATTGTGGCATTGCCGGGGATCTGTTGGTGTGAGCCAAATACCCCCATGCCTGCCAACTTCTGTCGTGCTTCAAACTCTGTCCACAGTTTAACGAATTCATTTGCGGGGTTTGCCGTATTTAGCAAACGTTTCATCAGGTTATTATCAAAAACCTTTTTTGCTACGCGCTGCCAGTTTGGGACGGTTCGCATTGCTTCGATATCGATGCCGACAGACTGTTGAGTGGAGATGGCCAGTAATATCTGCTCTCCAGAATGTGTCAGGTTAAACTCAAATTTCGTCGTGTTATTGTGCAGTTCAAGGTAGGGCTTGCCATGTTCACGGGTTGCGAAATTAACTGCTTCGGGAAGTATATGCAGATAAGTCGAAAAGAGTTTTCTCATTGCTATTCTGCTTGAGTAAAAAATAGTTCTCGACTGTTCATTCCTGTAACTGGAAAGTCGCAGTTTTTCCTCGCTGGAGAGGCTTGTAAAGTCACGCTCATTTACCTCAAGCAGTGGTATTTTCCAAACATGGATTTCATTGTCCGTGCCAAAATACACATCCGAGGTACATTTCCAGTCGCAGTGTTCCAGGTGTAATGACATTAGCGTAACATTTAAAAATGAAGAAAATAAAAGTTAAACAAAGACAGCAGGATACCCGCATATCCTGGCCGGAAACAGTACACCCGCTACTGAAAAGAATCTACTCAGCCCGAAATATTCAAAACAGCGACGACATAAATCTTTCTCTAAATAAGCTGTTACCACCTGACGGTCTCAAAAATATTGATGCCGCTGCAGATTTGCTGGCCACCGCGATGATGCAAAACCTGCGTATTCTGATTGTTGGGGATTTTGATGCTGACGGTGCCACCAGTACCGCTTTGGCTATTCGCGCATTACGCAAAATGGGGGCCAGCCAGGTAAGTTACCTAGTGCCTAACCGGTTTGATTATGGTTACGGTTTAACTGAGGGTATTGTGCAGGAAGCATTGAAGCAGGACCCCGAGCTTATCCTGACAGTCGATAATGGCATTTCAAGTTTTGATGGCGTCGCTCTGGCACGGGCGAACAACATTCAAGTGCTGGTGACGGACCATCATCTTCAGGGAGAGAAGTTGCCCGATGCCAATGTTATCTTGAACCCAAACCAGCAGGGAGACGAATTTAAAAGCAAGGCACTGGCCGGTGTCGGTGTCGTTTTCTATTTACTGATTGCCTTGCGTCAGAAGCTTCGTCAACTCAACTGGTTTAAGCAGAAAGATATTCTCGAACCTAACCTTGCTGAATACCTGGATATCGTGGCACTAGGCACGGTTGCTGATGTTGTGCCGCTGGATCGTAATAACCGAATCCTGGTGAAAGAAGGTTTAAGGCGGATATGCGCCGGTCAGTGTATTAAAGGTATCACAGCGCTGTTGGAAACATCCGGCAGAAACCCGGCCAGGATTGTTGCTTCAGACCTGGGGTTTTCTGTTGGCCCAAGGCTTAATGCAGCCGGACGTCTGGATGATATGTCCATCGGTATCGAATGTTTGCTGGCGGATACTGACCGGGCTTATCAACTGGCTGAGCAGTTGGATAGCCTTAATCGCGAGCGACGCAATATTGAAACCGATATGAAGCTCGAGGCACTTGATTATCTCGAACGTATGCAACTCACAGCAGACGCAATTTATGGTCTGGCCATGTATGATGAAAGCTGGCATCAGGGTGTTATAGGCATCCTGGCTTCCCGTATCAAGGACAAAATACATCGCCCGGTGATTATTTTTGCCCCTGGGGATGAAGGTGAAATCAAGGGTTCAGCACGTTCAATTAAAGGTATACATATACGCGATGTTCTTGAAGCAATTTCAACCAGTGAACCTGGTCTGATAAAAAAATTTGGTGGCCACGCGATGGCGGCCGGGCTGACAATAGATGTCGTGAATTTCAATCTTTTTCACAAGTTGTTTGATGACCGGGTCAGGATGATTGCGGACGAGGAAATTCTCCACGATATCACTCTTACTGATGGTGAATTGACTGCAGATGAATATACCCTGGATACTGTCAAGTTGATCGAACAGGCGGGGCCCTGGGGGCAGGAGTTCCCGGAGCCTGTATTTAGCGGCAGATTTGATGTGATAAATCAGCGTGTGTTAAAAGACCGCCACTATAAACTGGTCGTTCGCCCGCAAAACAGGCAGGATGTAGTCCTGGATGGTATTGCTTTTAACCAGTTGGAAGGTAATGAAGCCTCCGGTGAAGTGAATCTGCCGGAGAAAATTGAGATGGTATACAAGCTTGCTGTTAATGATTTTCGTGGCCAGCAAAATCTGCAATTAATGATTGATAAAATTTTTACGTGACTATGATACGAGACTATCCGGACTTTGAAGAAGATGACATGGCAGATGATGACCTTGAGTCGGTTGTCAGTAAAAGCCAGAAAAAACGTGAAATGCATGAACTGTTACATTTGACCGAACAGGCTTTAACCCTTAGCGAAGAAAAACTGACGAGTACCGGGCTGGATGAGCAGGTGCTAAGGGCATTTGCGGAAGCACGAAAAATGAAACCGTCCGGAGCCAGGAATCGCCAACTTAAATACATTACCAAATTGATCAAAGGCGAGAGTACCCAGGTGCTCGAAGATTATTTACGTGAAACAGCCGAAGCACAACTAATGGAAAGCAAGCGCTTCCACCAGTTGGAAAAATGGCGTGACCGTTTGATTGCTGAAGGTGATGCTGCGCTGGGTGAAATGCTGCAGCTATACCCGATGGCAGACCGCCAGCAACTGCGTACATTAATCCGCCAGGCCCAGAAAGAAACTCAACAGGAAAAACCGCCTGCGGCCTCCAGAAAACTTTTTAAACTCCTGCGTTCATTGTCTGGTTAATTTTAATATCCCGTATTAAAGAAATTAAAACTTAATAAACTTGGAGTAGTCTATACTCGTTAATCAAGCTTATTTTTTTTCCAGAAAAATGATCGATAACAAAAAACGTCCGGTATTTCTGAACTTGATTCAGATTCGCTTGCCAGTTGCAGGCATTATGTCAATTGCTCATCGCATCGCTGGAGTGTTACTTTTTGTATCACTGCCATTCTGGCTTTACCTGCTCGACCTGTCTCTTGCTTCTGAAAGTGGCTTCCAGCAAGCTGCTGCCTTTATCCAGTCGAACTGGCTGATGCCGTTTTATATCTTATTGTTCTGGTCAATTATCCACCATCTGCTTGCCGGGGTGCGTTATCTGTTGCTGGATATTGATGTCGCTATTGAAAAGCCGGCCTATAGAAATACCGCTTTATTTGTACTGATCGCGGCACCTGTCATTGTGTTGTTAACTTTCCTGGTGATGTTATGAGCCGACACAGCAGTGGCTTTAAAGCCTGGTTGATACAGAGAATTTCGGCGGTTTACCTGGCCTTGTTTACCTTGTATGCATTCTTTTACCTTGTCTGGCAAACGCCTCAAAGTTACATGCAATGGCAATCCTGGATACTTTCAACGCCTGTTTTGCTCAGTGTTTCGCTACTGGTACTGTTTATCCTGATACACGCCTGGGTCGGCATTCGGGATGTATTGATTGATTATGTTCCATTTACCGGGGCGAGACTGATCCTGCTATCCCTTGTTGGCGTTATGCTTTCTGCCTGTGGTTTCTGGTCTTTGTTGATCCTGCTGACAGCACGCATGAGTTGATCTACCCACTGGAGAATTCATTGAATGGCATTAGCTAAACGACGTTTTGATACCCTGATTCTGGGAGCTGGAGGTGCCGGTTTGCGTGCTGCACTGCAGTTATCGAATGCCGATGCACGTGTTGCGGTGGTGTCCAAGGTTTTTCCAACGCGTTCACATACCGTTGCTGCCCAGGGTGGTGTTAACGCCGCTCTTGCCAATGTGGTACCAGATAACTGGCATTGGCATATGTTCGATACTGTTAAAGGAAGCGACTATCTGGGTGACCAGGATGCGATTGAATTCATGTGCCGAGAGGCGCCAAAGATTGTCTATGAACTGGAGCATTTTGGCGTACCTTTTTCGCGCCTGGATACAGGTCGTATTTATCAGCGGGCATTTGGCGGGCAAAGCCAGAACTTTGGTGGTGCCCAGGCTGCCAGAACCTGTGCGGCAGCAGATCGTACGGGACATGCAATATTGCATTCCCTGTATCAACAGAACATACGTTCAAAGACACATTTTTTCGATGAATTTTTTGCGATTGACCTGATTCATGATGACGAAGGTGCAATTCTGGGAGCACTGGTGCTCGAAATTGAGACCGGTGAACCCTTGCTGATTGAAGCAAAGACAACCCTGATCGCATCAGGCGGGTGTGGACAGTTGTTCCGTACCACAACCAATGCGCACATCAATACCGGTGATGGGATGGCCATGGTGTTACGTGCCGGGATTCCGTTACAGGATATGGAGTTTTTCCAGTTTCATCCAACTGGTATTGCTGGCCGAGGCATGTTGATCACCGAAGGTGCCAGGGGGGAAGGTGGCTACCTGGTTAACAAGGACGGCGAACGTTTCATGGAGCGTTATGCACCCAATGCCAAGGACCTTGCCAGTCGTGACGTTGTCAGCCGTGCTATAGCAACCGAAGTGCGCGAAGGCCGGGGATGTGGGCCGAATGCGGATCATGTCATGTTGCGCCTGGATCACCTGGGTTCTGATATTGTAGCGAAACGTTTACCCGGTATTCGTGATACCTGTAAAACCTTCTTGCATATTGATCCGGTTGACTCACCCATACCGGTATTCCCGACAGCCCATTATGTCATGGGTGGAATTCCGACTGACCGTCATGGCCGTGTTGTTACGCCGGCACGCCATGGGCCGGAGGAAGTTGTTCCATGGTCTCTATGCCGCCGGTGAATGTGCCTGTGTCTCTGTGCATGGTGGAAACAGGCTGGGTGGAAATTCACTGCTGGATATCCTGGTGTTTGGCCGGGCAGCGGGCGAAGACATTGTGCAATACCTGCAGGACAACCCCAACCATCGTCCCATGAATGTTGCCAGTGTGGATAAAGCCATGGCGCGCCTGGAGCGCTGGGACCAGCCGGGTGAAGGGGAATCCGTTAAACAGCTCAGGGATGACCTGAAAAAAGTGATGGAGGATCATTGCGGCGTCTTCCGGGTGGAAGAGGTGATGGCTAAGGGTGTTGAACAGATACATGCAATTCGTGATCGCCTGCCGGGTGTTCGCTTGCAGGATACCAGCAAGGTGTTTAATACGGCTCGTATTGAAGCCATGGAACTTGAAAACCTGATTGACATTGGCATGGCAACCATGATGTCTGCCCATGCACGCCAGGAAAGCCGTGGAGCTCACTCGCGTATCGATTATCCCAATCGTGATGACAAGCAGTGGCTGAAACATAGTCTGTATTTTCTTGAAGATGACCGACTGGATTTCAAACCGGTCAGAACCAAGCCGATGACAGTGGACTCTTTCCCGCCCAAGGATAGGGTTTACTAGTTCAACAGGAAGCCTAAGTATGAAATTCAGTGTCTACCGATATAACCCGGATGTCGATAAAAAACCTTACCAGCAGGAATTTGAGATTAAATATGAGCAGGGCATGATGCTTCGAGATGCCTTGCTGGAAATCAAGCATCAGGACGAATCTTTCGCCTTCAGGCATTCCTGTGGTGAAGGTGTCTGCGGTTCCGACGGCGTGAATGTGAATGGTACCAACTGCCTGGCATGTATCACCTCTGTCGCGGAGCTTAAAGAACCGGTCGTGGTCAGGCCTTTTCCGGGCAGGCCGGTAATACGTGACCTGGTTGTCGACATGAGCCAGTTTTACCAGCAATACCGCAATGTGAAGCCCTACCTGGTACGCAAGGATCCGATGCCGGAAGTGGAAATCCTGCAGTCACCTGAAGACAGGGACAAGCTGGATGGTTTATATGAGTGTATTTTATGCGGCTGTTGCTCTACCTCTTGTCCATCATTCTGGTGGAATCCTGAAAAATTCCATGGTCCGGCTGCGTTACTTCAATCGTGGCGTTTTCTGGCCGATTCACGTGACCAGATAACGGATGAAAGGCTTGATGCGCTGGAAGGTCCCTACAAGCTGTTTCGTTGCCATACAATCATGAATTGTGTTGAGGTTTGCCCTAAGGGATTAAGCCCGACCAAGGCAATTGGCCATATCAAGCAACTGATGCTGAAAAAGGCGATCTAGCCGGATTTGAAATTCAACTTATGCAGCACAACCAATTGCCTTCCATTCAGCAGCTTAAGTGGCAATGTCGCCGAGGAATGTTGGAACTGGATCTTATATTTCAGGAATTTCTCGATCAGCATTACCTGGAGCTTGATAATGCCTCAAAGCAGGACTTTGTTGAATTGTTGACACATTCTGACCAGGATTTGCAGCAATGGCTGGTGAATAAAAGCTCACCTGCTGACAAGCACTTATTGGATATTATTGAGAAAATTACTTCCATGTAGTGCACAGTTGTGGGGACTACTTTACTTGATCCTAACAACTGGCAGAGTTCTAAAGATTATTAAAAAGAATCGAGAGTCTAAGCAGGGAAAATATTAAAAGTCCTTGTTAGGCCGGTAATGATCAGGGATAAGCATGGTAGGTTCTGCCTGGTTGGGGTCGGTATCGGGAAAATCCAGGTTGAAATGCAACCCACGCGATTCCTTCCTTCGCATCGCTGACTGAATGATCAAGTCAGCTACATCGACCAGGTTTCTCAATTCAAGCAGGTCATTGCTAACCCTGAAATTACTGTAGTACTCGTTGATTTCATGGCGTAACAGGTTGACACGACGTTTTGCGCGTTCCAGGCGCTTGTTGCTGCGTACAATGCCGACATAGTCCCACATAAATTGTCGCAATTCGTGCCAGTTATGCGAGACCACGACTTCTTCATCAGAGTCCGTTACCCGGCTTTCATCCCATTCAGGGATGTCCCTGGCTAATTTTTTGGGATGCTTCTTCTTGATTGACCGGGCTGCAAGCTGGCCGAACACCAGGCATTCCAGCAGCGAATTACTTGCCATGCGGTTGGCGCCGTGAAGTCCTGTGTAAGCCGTTTCGCCAATCGCGTACAGGCGTTTGATATCGGTCTCGGCGTGATGATTGGTTACCACGCCACCACAGGTATAATGCGCTGCCGGTACAATGGGTATAGGTTCTTTAGTAATATCAATACCCAGTTGCAGGCAACGTGAATAGATCGTAGGGAAGTGCGACTTGATGAATTCAGCTGGTTTATGGCTGATGTCGAGGTAGAGACATTCGCAACCAAGACGTTTCATTTCATGGTCAATGGCGCGGGCAACAATATCCCTGGGTGCAAGCTCGCCGCGCGGGTCAAACTTGTCCATGAAACGTTTGCCATCGGGTAACAGTAGTTTTCCGCCTTCACCACGTACGGCCTCGGTAATCAGGAATGTTTTTGCCTGTGGATGGTAAAGGCAGGTCGGGTGAAACTGGTTAAACTCCATGTTTGAAACGCGACATCCTGCACGCCATGCCATGGCGATGCCGTCACCGGTAGCGACATCGGGGTTACTGGTGTAAAGGTAAACCTTGCTGGCTCCACCTGTCGCCAGGACGACAGTTTTTGCGGCCATGACATTAACCTGGTTGGTTTTCTTGTCGAGCACATAAGCGCCGATACAGCATCGTTGGTCCGATTTCTTTTTTTCCGCAATGATTAAATCAATCGCAATACTGTTTTCAACAAAGCTGATATTTTCTCGTGCCTTGACGTGATCAACCAGGGAAGTCTCGATAACCTTGCCAGTGGCATCTGCTGCATGTACAACCCGCCTGTGAGTATGCCCACCTTCTTTTGTCAGGTGATAACCGGATTCAGAGTTTTTTTCGCGGGTAAATTCAACACCAAGGTCGAGTAGCCACTGGATGTTTTCAGGGCCATGTTCAACAACCTTGTTGACGGTACGCAGGTCGCAGATTCCAGCACCGGCAATTAGCGTATCCTGCACATGTGACTCGATTGAATCGGATGAATCAAGTACAGCTGAAATGCCACCCTGGGCATACAGGGTATTACCTTCGGTTATTTCCCGTTTGGCCAGAATCTTGATTTGCATCTCACTGGGTAGGCGCAGCGCCAGGCTTAAGCCTGCAGCACCACTACCGATTATCAGTACATCACAAGTATGGGGTTTGGTCGCCATGTTTTATCAGGTATATTTAGTTATGGTCAGTTATAACAGTCAGGCTTGGAGCTTAACTGGATTACTCAGCTATGTGATTTTAAATCGCATTTAACAGCATCTTAAACAGGATTACTGGATTGTTACAAAACCCGTTAAAAAATAATACCCTGCATGGTAGAACTTTTTTGTTCCCTGATGGTCATTCATTTGTGGCATCTGATGAAAAGCTAGTTTTGTCCGCCGGAGTTGATTAAATGGATGACAAGATCACGGACATGGAACTGGTTGCCAAAGTACAGCAGGGCGATAAAAGAGCTTTCGATCTGCTGGTACTGAAATATCAGCAAAAAGTGGCCAATATTGTATCGCGTTATATACGCGATTCTCATGAGAGTCTTGATGTGACACAGGAAGCATTTATCAAAGCCTATCGTGCATTACCCAATTTCAGGGGTGATAGTGCGTTTTACACATGGCTTTACAGAATTGCGATCAATACGGCTAAAAATCACCTGGTTGCTCGAAGCCGACGTCCCCCGAGTTTTGATGTTGAAGCTGAAACAGCAGAACAAATTGACGCAGGTGAGCGCCTGAAAGACCGGGAAAGCCCGGAACACATTCTATTAAAAGATGAGATAGCTGAAACTGTAAGCAAGGCTATTGATGATCTGCCGGATGAACTAAAAACAGCAATTACACTCAGAGAGCTGGAAGGAATGAGTTACGAAGAGATTGCTGAAGCTATGTCCTGTCCAATTGGTACAGTACGTTCGAGAATATTTCGTGCTCGCGAAGCTATAGATGCCAAGCTTGAACCCTTATTAAGCCCCTGATAGAAAAAGAGAATATCCATGTCTGAAGAAATAAAAGAAAAGTTGTCAGCATACCTGGACGATGAACTTCAGGTTGAGCATTTGTCAAAGTTTAGTCGCGATCTTAAGGAAAATTCTGAATTAAGAAGCAAGCTGAATCGTTATGCCCTGATCAGTGAGGCAATAAAAGGTAATTACAGTGACTGCAATGCGACCAGTATCGCTGATTCTGTCCATCAGGCACTTGAAAATGAGCCAACGGTTTTCGCTCCGGCAATGAATAAAAAATCATCACCATCACCTTGGAAAACATATGTTGGCGGGGCTGCTATTGCAGCAACGGTTGCTGCGTTGTCTGTAATGAATATTGGTCTATTTAACCACCAGGATGGATCAATCCAAGAATTTCCGGTCACAGTAGATGTGCAAAGTATCAATCCCTCCCAGTTTGCCGCAGGTCTTTCACAAAGAGCATCTACGAAGTGGTCTACCAATGAGTCGTCCACTCCGGAAATTGAAGCTGAACTTAACCAGTTTTTGATCGACCATTCTGAATACACAACCCAATCAGGGGTTCCGGGATTGTTGCCTTATGCCACTTTTGTCGTTTATGACAAGCAATAGCCGGGGCTATGATTAAATCAACAGGCAAAATAGCGTTACTGATTCTGATAATAATCCAGTTACCAGTTCTTGCTGGTACCCGTCAGGCGGATTACTGGCTGAATAAAATGATGGATGCTGTTCACCAGTTAAATTATGACGGCTATTTTGTTTACCTGCATGGCGATAATATTGAATCCTTACGCACCGTGCACACTGTCAACCAGGGACGGGAATTTGAAAGGCTTTTTTCGTTGAATGGCGAAGCACGTGAAATTGTCCGTGATAATGATACGGTTACCCGCATATTGCCTAATGACAAGGCTATCTCAACGACCAAGCGTTTAATGAACAAGCAATATTTTTCCGGCTTTTTTGCGCTTGACCCGGATGAAATAGAAAAGAACTACCAGGTAAGCTTGGAGGGTCAGGGGCGTATCGCTGACCGGACGACGAACATTATCAGTTTTTCACCAAGAGACGATCTGCGCTATGGCTATCGCCTGCATCTTGATGATGAATATGCTTTGCCATTGCAGTGGGAAATGTTTGACCAGGATAATTACCTTGTATCCAGTATCATGTTTACCAGGATAGCTATTGGCAGCGATGTGACAGACTCGGGTCCCTTGCTGGAATCTGATGCCCCCGGGACATTGAAGAAAGAAAAGACGGTTTCTACTCAATCACAGTCGCCCTCAGTAATATCCAACCGCAGAAACTGGAAATTTGCGCAAACACCCGCCGGTTTTACTGTCAGGCACCATCGTCAGGGTATGCCCCATCTGGAGCAAAGAGATATTGAGCATTATCTTTTTAGTGACGGCATAGCCAGCTTCTCGGTTTATATTGAATTCACCGACAAGGTCAGATTGAATGGTCCTGCCCATCTTGGAGCGTTGAACGCTTTTGGCGTATTTATCGATGGTTACCAGGTTACGGCAGTTGGTGAAGTGCCTGCAGAAACACTCATGTTTATTACCGAGCTTCAAAAGAATCAATGATCGAGGAAGTGGCAACTGTTATCTCGATCGAAGCTGACATGGCTGTCATTGAGGTCGAGAAAACTTCCAGTTGTAACAGCTGCCAGTCAAAAGGGGTTTGTGGCACTTCCAGCCTGGCAGGTTTATTTAATTTTCAGTCTCCCCAGATCAAGGTTAATAACAGCCTGAATGCGAGGACAGGTGACCGTGTGCTCGTTGGTATCCAGGAAAACACTCTGGTTGCCGGCTCTTTCATTCTCTACATTGTGCCGCTTTTGATGTTACTGTTGTTTGCCGTTGCCGCTTCTTTATTGGAACCTGTTTTTCCAACTCTTGATCAGGAACTTTTACAGACTATTGCTGGTCTAGCTGGATTAGCTGTGGGCTTGTTTTTTGTCCGACAACAATCGAGCAGATTGTTTGAAGGCAAGCGTAATGCTTTTATGGTCAAAATTTTACCGAGTCAAGCCAATAGCGTATCTGTAAATCAGCTAAAGATTTAGCTGTTGAGTGATAGAACTAGATTAAAGGAATTGTCATGTACCTACGCAAGCAAGCGATTTCAATATTTACCAGTTTTCTTCTTGTCTTCATGTCGCAGACTGTTATCGCCGGTATGTCGGGCCTGCCTGACTTTACCGGTATGGTGGAAAAATACAGTCCGGCAGTTGTAAATATCAGTACAAAACAAAGTGCTGATATCAACAAGCGAATCAGCCCTCATCATTTTGATATGCCTGAACTTGGGGAGGATAATCCTTTTAATGATTTGCTCAGGCGCTTTTTTGGCGATCAATTTGAAATCCCTGATTTCCCTGAGCATGATTCCAAGTCACTTGGTTCGGGTTTTATTATTTCCGGGGATGGTTATATCCTGACCAATCATCATGTTGTTAAAAGTGCTGATGAGATACTTGTCAGGTTAACTGACAGACGCGAATTTAAAGCTGAACTGATTGGTTCTGACAAGGGAAGTGATATTGCATTGATCAAAATTGATGCAGATAACTTACCCACAGTGAACCTGGGTAAGGCGGCCAATCTTAAAGTTGGGGAATGGGTGCTGGCTATCGGTTCTCCATTTGGTTTTGAGCACTCGGTAACCGCTGGTATTGTCAGTGCCAAGGGTAGGAATTTACCCAGTGAAAACTATGTTCCTTTTATTCAGACCGATGTTGCTATTAATCCCGGTAATTCCGGCGGTCCGCTGTTTAACCTGCAAGGTGAAGTGGTAGGGGTTAATTCCCAGATATACAGCCGTTCTGGTGGTTTTATGGGGCTTTCATTTTCGATTCCGATTGAATTGGCAATGAATGTGGCGGATCAACTTAAGCAGCATGGTGAAGTATCCCGTGGTTACCTGGGTGTACTGATTCAGGATGTCACGCATGAACTGGCTGATTCATTTAACATGAAACGACCACGTGGTGCCCTTGTTGCAAAAGTGCTACCGGACAGTCCTGCCCAAAAAGCAGGCCTCCAGGTAGGTGATGTAATTCTGAGCTTCAATGGCCAGGAGGTGCAAAAATCATCGCAATTACCTCCTATGGTCGGCGGTAGTCCAATTGACAAGCCGGCTGAAGTCGAGGTGCTGCGTAACGGTAAACGCCAGATCATCCGTGTAGACGTCAAGCAATTGCCCAAAGGCGACATGGTTGCCGAAATACCCCGGAACGAACCTGAGCCCGTGGTAGAGGATCGTGCAGGCCTGATTGTCAGGGATTTGTCGAGTGACGAACGTCAATTACTGGGTATAGAAGGTGATACCGGCGTATTAATCAGCGAAGTCAAGCCGGGGGCAGGACGTGTTGCCGGTCTCAAGGCGGGCGATGTCATACTTATGATCAACAATCACAAGATTACTTCAACCAAGGATTATATTCGCATTATTCAGTCATCCCGTCCCGGGAAGAATCTTGCGGTACTGGTTCAGCGGGAAGAGGGCGCCCTGTTTGTTCCCTTGCGCCTGCCGCTGGAATAAAAATCCGGATTGTTCATGGATTCCCAACTTGCAGTGTACGTCCTGTATTACCGGGATGGCTGTCATCTTTGTGAGGACATGATCAATCAACTGCAACCCTTGCTGGCTGAATATAAAAATACAAAACTTGAATTGCGCAATGTCGATGACAATCCCGAGTGGTTTACCAAATTCAACACGCATGTACCTGTCTTGCTGTTTAATCAGCAGATCCTGAGCGAATATTTCCTTGATTCGCTTAGTGTCAGACAACATTTGAATGGGCAACAAGGCTAGCTGTGATGTATGATTGAGCCAGTTGTAGCTCTTGAATAGAGCGCAAGCGCCGGAACATTTTTAAAAGAGCGGAATATTTCGATGAAATATTCCGTTTTTTTCAGTAAGTTATGTAGCTTTCTTGATGTAATATCTTATATAAACAGAATGTCTGAACTCGATAAAATACGAAATTTTTCCATCATTGCCCATATTGATCATGGTAAATCGACCATTGCTGATCGATTTATCCAGCATTGTGGAGGATTAGCCGACAGGGAAATGGAGCAGCAGGTGCTGGATTCCATGGATATCGAGCGAGAACGTGGTATTACCATCAAGGCGCAGAGTGTGACGCTTGCATTACACTTCACCTAAAGATGGTCAGACTTACCAGCTGAACTTTATTGATACGCCGGGCCATGTTGATTTCTCTTACGAGGTTTCCCGTTCGTTGGCGGCCTGTGAAGGTGCTTTGCTGGTCGTGGATGCAGCGCAGGGTGTGGAAGCGCAGAGCGTGGCCAATTGCTATACGGCCATTGAGCAGGGACTTGAAGTAATCCCGGTACTTAACAAGATTGATTTACCGGCTGCCGAACCGGAAAAAGTCATCAACCAGATTGAAGAAATTATTGGCATTGAGGCTGAGAATGCTATTCAGGGTCAGTGCTAAAACCGGAGTTGGCATTCCCGACCTGCTCGAGCAGTTGGTAGAACTGGTTCCACCACCGGTAGGAAACCATGATGAACCTTTGCAGGCACTGATCATTGATTCCTGGTTTGACCCCTATGTGGGTGTAATTTCATTGATTCGGGTTATGAATGGATCTATCAAACCGAAAGACAAGATCTCCATTATGTCGACTCAACGGGTTTACCAGGTTGAGAAAGTAGGCGTTTTTACTCCCAAGCGACTTGATTTGCCCCTACTGGATACAGGTGAGGTAGGTTACGTTATTGCTGGAATCAAAGAGATTGATGGCGCGCCCGTTGGCGATACCATTACATTGGACAATAACAAGGCAGCTGAATCTCTACCGGGCTTCAAGGAAATGCAGCCTCGTGTGTTTGCCGGCCTTTTTCCTGTCAGTTCTGATGATTATGAAAATTTGCGTGAAGCTTTACGGAAATTAAGACTCAATGATGCAGCACTGCATTTCGAACCGGAAACATCGCAGGCACTGGGTTTCGGTTTCCGCTGCGGTTTCCTGGGTATGTTGCATATGGAAATTATCCAGGAACGCCTGGAACGTGAATATAATCTTGACCTGATCACAACGGCACCCACTGTTATCTATGAAGTTGAAAAGACTGACGGTGAAATTATCAAGGTAGATAACCCGGCCGATTTGCCTGAGGCTGGCCAGATAGCTGAAATCAGGGAACCCATCATTGATGCGCATATTTTGGTTCCGAATGATTATCTTGGTGCTGTCATTGCATTATGTGTCGAAAAACGCGGCATTCAAAAAGACCTGCAATACCTGGGTGGCCAGGTGCAGGCCCACTATGAGTTGCCGCTTAACGAAGTGGTGCTGGACTTCTTTGACCGTTTAAAATCGGTCAGTCGTGGTTATGCTTCATTTGAGTATGAGTTCAAGCTATTTCGTCCGGCAGACCTTGTGAAGCTGGATATCCTGATCAATACAGAAAAAGTGGATGCCTTATCGATCATTGTGCATCGTGACTATTCACAGACCCGTGGCCGGGACCTTGCTGACAGGATGCGGGAAATCATACCAAGGCAAATGTTTGAAGTTGCCATTCAGGCGGCTATCGGTGCGAAAATCATTGCCCGCACTACGGTTAAAGCGTTACGAAAAAATGTAACGGCCAAATGTTATGGTGGTGATATCACCCGGAAACGCAAACTGCTGGAAAAACAGAAAGCCGGTAAAAAAAGAATGAAGCAGGTCGGCAGTGTCGAGATTCCTCAAGAAGCATTCCTTGCTGTTCTTAAAGTCGGAAAGGACAACTGATTAGTTACTGAAAACGGTATAAATATGAATTTTGATTTACCTACAATACTGGTGCTTGCGACGGCTATTACAGGCGGTATCTGGCTTATAGATAGCCTGTTTTTCGCGAAAAAGCGCGGCCAGAAAAACATTGAAAAAGAACCACTGATACTTGAATATTCCAAGTCCTTTTTCCCGGTAATACTGATCGTATTATTATTACGTTCGTTTCTGGTTGAGCCATTTCGCATTCCGTCCGGGTCGATGATGCCCACCTTGCTGGTTGGTGATTTTATTCTGGTTAACAAGTTTGCATACGGTATCCGGTTGCCTGTATTGAACAACAAGGTTGTTGATGTTGGTAGTCCGGAGCGAGGTGATGTATTTGTTTTTCGTTACCCAAGACAGCAGAATATCGACTATATTAAACGTGTAGTTGGCATTCCGGGTGATGTTATTGATTACAAAAACAAAGTCTTATATGTTAATGGCGAACCTATGACCGGCACGACGCTCGGCGCCTACACGGGCGTGGGATCAGGCGTAAGAGAAACCGGGTCTCTGGAACATGTCGAGAACCTTACGGGAGTTGAACACGCTATTTTGACTCACCCGATGGCACCGGATTTTCCGCATGGCTGCTCAGTGTTGGTCAATGGTCCGATAACCATCCCCGAGGGTTCATATTTTGCGATGGGTGATAACCGCGATAACAGTAACGATAGCCGTTGCTGGGGGCTGGTAGGGGAAGAGAATCTTGTTGGTAAGGCATTTGCAATCTGGATGCACTGGGACGGCAACCGTGATGGATTGCCCATAGCCTGGAACAGGCTGGCAACTTTAATTAACTAGGGGAAATAAAGGGAAAGAAAATGCGAGTAAAAAAACATCAAACAGGTCTGACATTTATTAGCTGGCTGATTGTTCTGGCCATTGGTGGTTTTTTTGTATTACTCACATTGAAACTGGTGCCCATCTACCTGGAAAATCAGAGTGTGAAGTCAGTTGTAAAGTCGTTGAACCAGGACCCGCTGGTGCGCAAGCAGACTGCACAGGGCGTTAGGAAAATAATTAATAAGCGTTTAAAAATCAACAGTGTATATGATTTTCCTCAAGATAATATTAAGATAAAGAAAAGCAAAAACCGGCTTATTGTTGATATCACTTATGACAAAATTGAACCGATTGTCGCCAATGTTTCCGTCATGGTGTCATTCAGCGAAAAACTCACGGTCGAGATACTTCCTTGAGAGAACCGCTAAAGCGACTGCAATCCATTCTAAATTACGAGTTTTCCGATATCCAGTTACTGGATATTGCTACAACACACCGTAGTGTCAGTGCCCGAAATAATGAGAGGTCGGAGTTTCTTGGTGATTCAATACTGGGTTTTGTCATAGCAGATTACTTGTATCATCAATTTCCAACTGCTGATGAGGGTCAACTCAGTCGCTTGCGTGCATCCCTGGTAAAAAAAGAAACCCTTGCAAAAATTGGACGTGACTTGTCTTTGGGGAAATTTCTTAGACTTGGGCAGGGTGAACTCCGCAGTGGAGGACATTCACGCGATTCCATACTGGCTGATGCGGTTGAGGCTATTATCGCCGCGATCTACCTGGATGCGGATTACCCTACGGCCAGACAATTTATTCTCGACCTGTATGAGTCACAGTTAAAACAGGTATCGCTGGTCAAAGGACAAAAAGACCCCAAGACCCGTTTGCAGGAGTTGCTGCAAAGTAAACAACTGAATCTACCAGCTTACGAAGTCATTGAGGCGAGTGGCCCACAACATAAGCAGCAGTTTGTGGTCAGTTGTTATGTGGAAAATCTTGATCTGACAACTACCGGCTCGGGTGAGAGTAAAAGAAAAGCAGAGCAGGATGCTGCGCAAAAGGTACTGGAAGCTTATGAGTATCATTAATCGTAGTGGTTTTACCGCAATTGTAGGTCGTCCCAATGTTGGTAAATCGACTTTGTTGAACCGCTTTATTGGCCAGAAACTGGCGATTACCTCGCATAAACCCCAGACCACCCGGCACAGTATTCTTGGCGTTAAAACACGACCGGAAGGCCAGATTGTTTATGTCGATACACCGGGAATCCATCGCCGGGGCAATCAGGCGATGAACCGTTATCTTAACCGTACAGCCAATGCAGCACTAAGAGATGTGGATACACTGCTATTTGTAGTACAGGCTGGTGTCTGGAATCATGAAGACCAGCTGGTATTAAAAGCCGTGGCCAATAGCAAACGCCCTGCAATCCTGGTGATTAACAAGATTGACCAGCTGGAAGATAAAAGCCAGCTATTGCCTTATATCGAGTCGTTACGTGAACAACATGAGTTTGTTGATATTGTGCCTGTCTCGGCCAAAAATGGTACCCAGGTTGAAGAGCTTGAATTGAAGGTGCTTGCGACGCTGCCAGAAAGCGACAATCTGTATCCTGACGACCAGCTTACCGATCGTAGTGAGAAATTCTTTGCCGCTGAATTTATTCGTGAGCAACTGACCCGCCAGTTTCATATGGAGCTGCCTTATGCCGCTACCGTGGAAATTGAGTCATTTAAAGAAGATGACAAGATGTACCGTATTCATGCACTGATCTGGGTAGAACGTCCCGGACAGAAAAATATCCTGATCGGTAATAAAGGTGAAGGCTTGAAGAAAGTGGGAACCCAGGCGCGTTTGTCCATGGAAAAGTTTTACCAGAAAAAAGTTTTCCTGCAGTTATGGGTGAAAGTTAAAAAGAGCTGGTCAGATGATGAGTCTGCCCTGGCTCGACTAGGTTATACGGATTGAATAACTCTTTAGCGTTAACGCCTGCATTTATTCTGCACCGTAAACCATTCTCAGACTCAAGCCTGATTATTGACTTTTTCTCTCTGCAACAGGGTCGTATTACCTGTATTGCCAAAGGTGTAAAAAAAGGCAAATCCAAAAAGGCTGCTATTTTACAGCCTTTTATACCCCTGATGATCAGCTTTTCCGGTCGAGGCGAAGTTAAAACACTCAGGGAATGCGAAGCAGTGAATAATGCCTTAAAGCTGGAAGGTGCCACGCTTTATTCAGCTTATTATATTAATGAGCTGTTGCTTAAATTTTTACAGAAGCACGAGACCCATGAAACAGTTTTTGCATCCTATGGGAAATTAATGCAACAACTGGAACAAAATACTGGTAGTACCGAAACCCTGTTAAGAATATTTGAGATCAATTTACTGTCTGATTTAGGCTATGGCCTGCAGTTAACGCATGATGCTGATAAGGACTTACCGCTTGATCCGGCTAAAAGTTACATATATGAACTGGAGAGGGGACCCGTGGAAACTGTATCCGGTGCCGGTTTATCAGAAACCAGCAGTAAGCCGGTTGTTTCCGGAGATACTTTATTGGCGTTAAATCGTTCGAATTTAACTGAGCAACAGCATTTTCAGGAAAGCAAGGTGTTGATGCGTTATCTGATTAAACATTTACTGGGTGGGTATAATTTCAAGAGCCGTGAATTATTCACGACCAAATTCTGAAGGTGAATCATGAATAATCATTATGAAAGATTATTAGGTGTCAACATTGATCATGTGGCTACAATCAGACAAGCCAGGGGAACACGCTATCCGGAACCAATCCAGGCTGCACTTGTCGCTGAACAGGCCGGCGCTGATGTTATTACCCTCCATCTGAGGGAAGACCGTCGGCATATTCAGGACAGGGATGTTTATTTTCTAAAAGATATCCTGCAAACCAGAATGAACCTGGAGATGGCTGCCACCCAGGAAATGTTGCAGATAGCGACAGAGATAAAGCCAAGTGATGTCTGTCTTGTGCCAGAACGCCGGGAAGAACTGACGACGGAAGGTGGCTTGGATGTAATTACTAATAAAAGTTACCTGCAGGATTATTGTGCAAAACTGGCAGCAGCGGGCGTGCGCGTGTCGTTGTTTATCGATGCAGATGATAAACAGATTGAAGCGGCGGCAGATATCAAGGCCCCCGTGATTGAAATTCATACAGGTCATTATGCAGATGCTATAAACGAAGCCGAGACCAATGTTGAATTAACCCGCATCCAGGTAGCGGTTGGCTTGGGAAATTCGCTGGGACTGCATGTCAATGCAGGTCATGGTCTTGATTATCATAACGTGCAGAAAATAGCCGAGATCAACGGTGTAAAAGAACTGAATATTGGTCATTCAATCGTGGCCAGGGCGCTTTTTACCGGTCTCGATGAATCGGTGCGGACCATGAAAGGCCTGATTCAGGTTGCTTAAAGCTCTTGTCTCTATTTGTAATCTCTTTATGAATTTAGATATTGAGAACAGGAATTTCTGTATTCGTTAGGGTAGATTATTTCAATAATTGGTCTAGCTTTAATAGATAGCTCTTTGATTCTATTAAGCTAGGGATTTTGGCAGCAGTGCTTGCAGAGGGAGGGAGGCTGATAGATAACTAACAAGAAAATATTTCAATATGAAAATCAGTCTAGGCAAACGTTTAAGTCTTATCCTGTTTGCCGGTTACTTTACCGTTTTGGTCCTGATGGCTATTACCCTGGCTGTCACCATTCAGAATACCGGTACCGTAAAACAGCACAGTCGTGCTGTACTCGATACGCAAATGCCATTGATGCTGCAACTGATGGATCTCAATTTGCAGCTGTTCCAGTCTTTAAACCAGTTAAACGAGTTTCTTATCACCGGCGCCAACTTTGATCGCCAGCGTTTCTATACATCGATGAAGCAATTAAGAAACCTTAGCCAGGATGAGAACTTAATTGCAGGGCTGGATAAGGGGTTATCAAGTGAGCTTAGTGAGTTGCTGCAGGCCTATGCAAAAAAGGCTGATCAGGTTATCCAGTTAAGAGAGGACGATCAAAAAAATTACCAGGGGATATCCAGTGCTGCGGTATTGCTGAATCCTTATCACCAGCAATATATCTCGCTTATCGACACAATTATCAACAATCGCTTTGAAGAAGATGATGTTGCGGATAATCATGAAGCTGTCGTTCGTTTGATTAACGTCCGGAATTCATGGATCAACATGATAATGAGTCTGCGTGTTTACTTTACGACACGCAGTGAGCGTGACTATGAAAGAATATTTTTATACCAGGAGCAGAATCTGGTCGATATGAAACGATTGCTGGCCATTAAAGACCGCCTGGAATTCGATGCATTGTTCGTAGAACAATTATCTGAAATACATACGATTTACATGCAGAACCTGCCAAAAGTTCTGGAGATATACCAGACGAAAAAATGGCGTATGGACACCTATTTTATTCGTCATGATATCTATCCGATCACCAATCAATTAACAGAGTTGATCGAATCCCTGGTAGGGCGGCACCAAACGACAACACAAGCGGAGTCTGATTTATTAACCAACGAACTGGTTGATTTAACAACAATATTTAAAACGGCTTTCGCGATTTCTTTTCTGATCAGTATCCTGGTTATTTATGTAGTAACACGCAATATACGCCATATGGTTGATGCACTGGATAATAGTCATCAGGATGCCATCAAGCGCTCGGAGATGCTGCAAAAAAGCAGTTACGAGTTGGCGGAATCACTTGATAAACTACAGTCCACCCAGTCGCAGTTAATCGAACATGAAAAAATGGCTGCTTTGGGTAATCTTGTGGCGGGTATGGCGCATGAAATCAATACACCTATCGGTGTTGGCGTGATGGCAACATCTCATATCACCGAAAACACAGCCAAACTTGAAAAGAAATTTAAAGAGGGCAACATTAAAAAAACGGATTTTGTAAATTATATCAAGGACACAAAAGAAGCGAATGAAATAATGCTCATGAATTTAAAAAGAGCAGCTGACCTTATTCGAAGTTTCAAGCAGATTGCTGTCGATCAATCCACCGAAGATCTCAGGGAGTTTGAGCTCTGTGAATATATTCATGAAGTGTATAACAGCCTGATTCCTACCTTTAAGAAAACAAAAATCAAAGTCAATATCATTTGCCACGAAAAAATTATGATGTTCAGTTACCCTGGAGCTTTAGCCCAGGTAATGACTAACCTGATGACTAATTCCGTATTGCATGGTTACGAACAAGACCAGGAAGGAATCATCTATATTCAAGCTGAACAAGAGAGTGAGTCTACTATTTCTCTTTATTACCAGGATGATGGTAATGGTATGGATGAGAAGACGTTATCAAAAATATTTGACCCTTTTTTTACCACTAAAAGAGGTAAAGGGGGAAGTGGACTGGGAATGCACTTGCTTTATAACCTGATTACACAAAAACTGATGGGAGTGGTAAAAATTCACAGCAGCCCTGGTGAGGGTGTGAAAGTGAATATCACCATGCCAGCACGTATACAACGATTGCAGGAACGAAATGATGAACGATGATGACCTGTTGTTTACAGATGAAGATAATGAAGCCGAAATTAAGGATTCGTTAGGCAGGCATTCCTGGAAAATTCTGATTGTGGATGATGAAAAATCGATTCATGATGTTTCCAGGCTGGCTCTACAGTAGTGTCATTTATATTGAAACAACTAAAGAACTTGATGATATTGACAGGCGATTACTTGATATTTTCTGCGATAATGTCAGTGTTGCCTATGAAAATAGTCATTTGAATCACTACTCCATTGCATGATATTGGTAAAATTGCAGTACCAGAAAAAATTATGCTTAAGCCGGAAAAACTCACTGCTGAAGAGTTTGAGCTTATGAAGTCTCAACAACTTTGAAGATATATTTTTGGATAACCTGGCGCATTTTGAAAAAAATTCCGAGAATACCTGCTTGATGCGAGATTGGCGGCTTGATCCAACAGGTATTAACTGGCTTTTCCTTTTTGTGGGATTCGGGCGGTAAATTCAGCCAGGCGTTTTGCTTCTTTTTCCAGTTTTTCCAGTTCCTTGTCGAGAGACAGGTATTCTGCATTACGTACGTGCTTTTGCATATTATTTATTACTTTATTAAATGCGGGGATACCACATACCAATGTAGCTCCATGCAGTTTATGAAGTATCTGCCATAATTGTTCCCAATCTTTGTTGTTACACTCCTGCCTTATTTGAGCCAGATAATCAGGAAGTTGTTCAACCAGTTGGTTGAGCAGTTTATCCGCAACAGTTTTCTTGCCACCGGTAATTCGTAAAGCCTGGTTGAGATCACGTATCGGTAATTCTTCATGCAAATTTTGATGTTTTTTATATTCATGAGTAGAGGAGGCTACGACTGGAGATAAGTCCATCACTGTGTTAATCACCCGATAAAGCGCTTCTGCATCAAAGGGCTTGATAAGAACGCCATTAAATCCATATAGCGCACTACTTTCTGATTCTTTAAAAGCTACATCGGCAGTTATCGCAATAATGGGTATATCGTGGTCGGACAGGCGAAGTTTTGCGGTCGTATCAATGCCATTAAGTTCAGGCATATGAATGTCCATGAAAACCAGATCAAACTCCATCTCCCCAAATAAATTGATCGCTTCAAGACCGTTATCTGCCGTAGTGATAATTGCTCCTGAGTCACTTAAGATGATAGATAAGAGTTGTTGATTAATCTCGTTATCATCGACCACAAGGATTCTTTTATTATGTAACTTGCCAGACAGTGCTGCCTGGTTATTTTCTGGTAATTTTTCTGTCAAACTATCTGTATTAAGTAATTGCTGAAGACACGGCGCTATTTGTTTGGAAAATGTCGGGCTTTTTAGAACAGTACAGCCAAGACGTTGTGAGTGGTTATCAATTTGTTGTTGTTCAGAGGCTGAAAGTAGTACCAGACAAGGTGTAGACCAGTTCTCGATTACCTGACTGTCCAGTTTCGACAGTGATGGTGTTTCATTGGCGTGCAGTGACATAATGATAACATCGTTAGCTTTTAACTTTTGCTTGTCCAGCCGGGAAGGGTCAGTATTTCCTTCAGCTGTTACCCTAAAGCCGAGTTGAGTGAGCATGTTACTCAGAGATGCCCTGAATAAAGGGTGATTATCAAGCAGCAGGAGATCCCTGCCAGCAAATTGTGGCATTCTGCCGGCTTTATCGATCTGTTCAGGTTCCTGAGGTACAGAAAAAGGAACTGTCACTGTAAAGCTGGAGCCTTTGCCGGTTTTGCTTTCCAGTTTGATTTCACCTCCCATCATTTCTGTCAGTGATTTACTGATACTTAATCCCAAACCGGTTCCACCATATCCGCGACTGAGATCTGTGTTTACCTGTCTGAATGGCTGGAACAATACTTTCTGTTTATCTTTATCTATACCTATACCGCTATCAGATACTGAGAAACCAAGTTTGCAGTTATTTTCAGCCAGGTCTTCGAGCATAACCCTGAACACTATATCACCCTGATCGGTGAACTTGATTGCATTGCTTAACAGATTGGAGATGACCTGCAAAAGACGTAAGCGGTCTCCAATAACACTTTCAGGGACATCATTATAGATAATGGGAATAAGGTTTAACTGTTTTTCAAATGCGAGCGGAGTGAAAAGGTTTATGGCTTCTGCGGTAAAGTCCTCGATACTGAACAAGTGATTGTGAATTTCAATCTTGCCTGCTTCAAGCTTTGAGAAATCCAGAATATCATTAAGAATCAGTAGCAGGCTTTTTGCCGAGTGATCAATGGTTTGAAGGTATTGTTGTTGTAATTGATTAAGCTGTGTTTGCTTGAGCAGACTGGTAAAGCCGACAATCCCATTCATGGGTGTTCGTATTTCATGACTCATATTGGCAAGAAACTCGGATTTAACACGGCTTAATTCAATAGCCTGTTTTCTGGCGATATCCAGTTCGACATTCTGAATTTCTAGGGCCTGCAGGGTTGTGTTAAGGTCTTCATTTACCTGCTCAACCTGTTCATGCAAATTTTCATGCTGACGAGATAAGGCTGTCGACATACGATTGAATCCTCGTTGCAGGTTCAGTAGTTCATCTCTGGCTTCTTCCTTAACACGCGTATTGAAATTTCCCTTGGCCAGTGAATCAAATGCAACGACCAGGTTTTTAATTGGTGTTGTCAATTTTTTGCTCATTGGAAAAACTAAAAGCGTTGTCAGTCCTAGCATCGAAAGCAGTATTAATATACTTGTCTGTATGATTTCATTTTTTTGTTTAGAGCTGCGATCAATAAGTAAAATCTTAACTTTGCCAATCAGTGGCACATTACTAGTGATGTCAGGTTCATCAAAATTATAGTCTTCAAGCGAGTCGCTTATCACGCTAAGACTGATATCGGAAGAAGCGGATAGAAGGTTGGCTATGTTTTGATTGTTGCTGATTTTTTTATAATTAAAATTGTTATCTAGAGAATGAATATGGATTTCAGCGAGGTCTTCGTAAAAACTGAAATAATTATTAATATTGTTTATGAGCTGTTGTTTATTGCGTGTGAAAACCGTATTGACATTATCAGCAGCAATTTGTTCGGCAATGGCCCTGGCTTTTTCACGTGTTAAGAACTCGACATCATCAATACGCGTTATTGCCAGATAATAAGTCAGCATCGTTGAAATAATTATTACTGGAACAAGTGCCAGTAATAGTAGTTTATGCTGGAGTTTCATGGTGAAGGTGAACATTACCTGATTACCTCCAAAGGAACAGATTCGGGTATTTTCTGCTTAACGTCCAATCCCAGTGATTCAGATATCTGCTGATTTAAAATGACTTTATAAGTTGACGGGTAAATTATTGACTCAGCCTGGGTGCCATTTATTATGCGGCTAACCGTGTTGGTGATGTCTGAAATTATGCTATCTGTTGGTGTTGTGATAGATGCTAAAGCACCTGTTTTTGCCAATGCTTTTGAATAGCCAATAAAGGGGACTTTGCTGAGATAACCAGTTAGCAGAATTTCATTGATCGTTACCTGGTTGTAGAGTGATTTGTCTGGCAGCATTATTATGCTACTGACTTTGGGTAAAATATTTTTAAGCGATTCGCCGATTGAAGTCTGTTTGGAAGTATTAACTTTAAATGCTTTGATAGGCAGGTCTGCCTGGCTGGCTGCCTTAATAAAAGAACTTATTCTCCACAACGTTTTGTCTGAATACAACAAGCCAACCGGCTTATCTGTTTTAGGTAATAACTTGACGAAGGTTATAAAATTACTTTCCTGCTGATCCAGCACCAGGGAGAAATGGTTAATTTCCTGATCTAGATGTGATAAGTGTTTTGGAACGAGAGCATGGAGAACAGACTGCCTGCTTAATTCACTATGCAGGTGCTTATACTGGTTTTGAGCTTTTACACCCAGGGTTATTACCAGTTTATATTCCTTCAGGGAATTCAGGCTGTTAATTATTTGATCTGATGTTTTGACGTCAATGCTAAGCTGCTGGTTCGCGCAATTATTTTGGCAGTGCTTTGTCAGGCTTGAAACCAGGCTTGAGGAAAAGTCATTGTAGAATTCATTATCTTCACTTTGAATAAGGATAAGGGGAAATTCAGTTGCAATGGCATTGGTAGAGTGGATAGTGAGAAACAGGGCCAGGCAGGTCAAAACTGCAGTCAAAATTCCTTTGGGCCGCATTCTTATACTGGATTCAAGTGTTAGTTTTCTCAACATATCATCATTTCCCTGATGATGTGATCAATTAAGATCCAACTCCGTCAATCCAAGCCTAGCTTAATTTGAAAATATGTCTCTCTGCCAACAAGATTGTCATTTTCAAAATCCTGGTATTCTTCATCAAATATATTTTTAACCGTTGCTGTTAACGCAACCTCAGTTCCATTGAATTTAAATGTTTTAGCTATCTTGATATCGGTGCTTTCAAATGCATCCAGGTCATCGCCATCACCCTGAGTTTGATAAGGATCAACGTAGTTATATTGCAGGCTGGTCTTTATGCCGTTAGTAAATCTGTGGGAAAATAATGCACCGCTAGTCCAAAGTGGCACTTGCTCATCCTGGTTGTATTCAGTCCTGATTGGTTTTCCTGATTCATAATCGACTTTGTAGGCGTAATAGCCCGAGGCGTCAGCATAACTGGTATTAATGTTAAAAAAGGTTTTATTGTTGGGTCGGTAAGTTAACTGCAGTTCTGCAGAATCAATGTCAGCTGAGCCATAGTTCAAATAGCGGAACCTGGGATCTACCGTAATATCAAAACCTGGAGCATCATCATCGGTTTTTCTACTGTCGATCATGTTATAAATATTTTCCCAGGCAAGACGTAAATCAACTTCCAGCTTATTGTTGAGAAACCGGCCCAGGTAGCCAATTTCAGTTGAAATATTTTCTTCCGGATCAATGGATGGAAGTCCTTTGCGCTGTACCAATGGTATATCCGGACCAATAATAATAATTGACTGGTCTGCATGTTGCGCAGCAAAGGATGGCATGCGGTAAGCTTTTGACCAGCTGGTTCTGAGTGTGTGCTGGTTGTTGATGTGATAATTCAGCGCCAAACGTGGCGAGAAATATTCGCCGATGTCCTCGTGCTTTTCGATGAAACCTCCGGCATTAACTGTAAGGTTATCATTTGGTTTCAACTCAACATGTCCAAAAAGACGCAATGAATAGCGCTCGTAGTCATCCTTTGCCAGCCAGCCTATACTGTCTGTCGTGTCATAGCGAAAGCCGGTTCCCCAGACGGTTTGTATTTTAGGTGACCAGATCTGGGTTTCCTGGTATTCCAGGTCATAACGCTCGTCACGGAATGAGTAATCGACGGTCGCTGTTTTATCGGCATTAAATAAAATTGCATTTTGGTCTATGAAATTGTGATAAAACTGAAACTTCCTCGATTTCAGAAGGCCGTCATTTTTATTCCAGATGTAGTTTTGAAAATTTGACGTGGTCTTTTTGTTAAATGGAGCCAGCTCATCATAATTTTCATAGCCTCCGCCAAATTTAAGATCTTTAAAACCAGCCTCAAATGTGTGGAAACCACCATGTTCATCCTGCCTGTCAAATCGTACACTGATTTGTTTATGTCGATGATCATCATTGAGTGGCTGGGTCTTTTCATCATCTTTGTAGGTGTTCTGGTAACCTGAGTTGGTTTCATATTGAGCCACTACTCTATAACTGGTATCGGACAGGTTTCCGGAATGGGAAACTGTCGTTCTTTCTGTGTCCCGCTCACCACCCAGGTAGGAAACACTGCTGCCTTTTAAGGCATTTGCATTGAAGGTTTTAATATTAACAACAGCAGAAAAGGAGTTTGCACCATAGGAAGCCGCATTCGGGCCTCTTATGACCTCGATGTATTCAATTTCATCCATTGTTACAGGCAGGCTATACCAAAGCGCACCACCAAATGTTGGGTGATACACCGATCGGCCATCAATTAAAATCTGTAAGCGTTTGTTATGCTGTGAACTTAATCCATGGTAAGTCGCTGTAGATTCTGTTCCGTCGATAGAGCCGATCTGAAAGCCGGGCACCAGTCGTAAAAGTTCAATGACATTGATGGCACTGGATGCCTCAATCATTTCTCTGTCGATAATGGTAATTGCAGCAGGGGCGTCTTTGAGATCCTGTTTCAGGCGGGTAGCCGAGGTAATATAGATAGGTTCTTCTGCAAGAAAATCCTCTTCCGTCAAGTCTGGAACGGCAGGTAGCTTATCGGCTGATAGAATGCCGGGTAAAACAAAACAGAATGCACTGAGAAAATAAGGTGAAAATTGTCGCATGAGGTCTGTGAAATTATTGTTTATCTTCAATAACCCAGATAATACAATTACTTATCTGCAAAAGCATCTGAACCTGACTTTTTTATGAATTATCCGACTATCGAAGATTTTATTGGTAACACACCGCTGGTTCGATTACAGCGTATGAATCCCAATTCAGCAAATACCATCCTGGTAAAGCTTGAAGGTAATAACCCGGCCGGGTCTGTTAAAGACCGGCCTGCTTTATCCATGATTCAACGTGCTGAAGCGCGGGGGGAAATCAAACCGGGTGATACCTTGATCGAGGCGACCAGCGGTAACACAGGAATTGCACTGGCGATGGCGGCAGCTATTAAAGGTTATCGCATGATTTTGATTATGCCTGATCATATGAGTGTCGAACGGCGTGCAGCCATGAAGGCATACGGTGCCGAGCTGGTACTTGTTTCCCAGGAGGCCAGCATGGAAGGTGCGCGCGACCTGGCAGATGAAATGGAGCGTGAAGGCAAGGGGAAAGTATTAAACCAGTTTGCCAACCCGGATAACCCGGAAGCACATTACCAGACTACTGGCCCGGAAATCTGGAACGATACACATGGTCAGGTTACTCATTTTGTCAGTGCCATGGGTACAACCGGAACCATTATGGGAACATCTCGGTTTTTAAAGGAAAAGAACCAGGGTATTCAGATAATCGGTGTTCAGCCTGAGGAAGGGTCCAGCATCCCGGGTATCAGGCGCTGGCCTGAAGCTTATTTACCAAAGATTTTCCATAGGGAGTCTGTAGACCTGGAAATGGATATTTCCCAGCAACTGGCGGAGGACACAACGCGTCAACTTGCTGCTGTTGAAGGCATATTTGCCGGGGTTTCCTCAGGAGGCGCCGTTGCAGCTGCTATACAATTATCCGGGCAAGTGGAAAATGCCACCATTGTTGCCATAATTTGTGACAGGGGTGACAGGTATTTATCGACTGGTGTTTTTCCTGACGCATAAAAATTCAATTTTACTGTCGTTGCTCGCTTTTTGCGGGATGACGCAGGATCTATATGCACTGTCTTATCTAAAAGTTGATATTGGCTCAATTGAAAATACGCAGATTGTCGCCAGGCAACTTTCGCTGACGGTGAATCATCTGCATGAGAAAAGCAGTCGCGCTCAACTCTCTATTGAACAATTCATGCCGCTTCAAAACAAGCCGTTTGGCTTCAGTAAGCTGCTCGTTGATTGTGAGAGGCTGGAATTAAATCGCCTGAATATACAATGTGGCGAAGCGGCCGTGGCATTAACAAGCAAACCCATCAAGACCAAAAATGCCAGGTTGGCCATTTCCTATCAGCCGGCGAGTGACCAGGTTGATATAGGATTGACCGGACTGCAATTTTATTCTGGAAATATAACTGCAAATATCCAAATTCTGCCGTCATTGAAACGCATGGATTTGAAGCTTGATAAGGTCAAGGTGAATTCAACACTCTTTACTGAACTTGCCCCTGAATTGGCTGGTGACATTGAATTTGAATCACTGCTGTCAGGGGACATCCAGATTAATACGGAAGGAAACCGGCAGTTTTCAGAATATAGACTGCATTTTAAAGACATGGCTTTCAGCAACCTGGCGGGCGATTTTCTGGGTGAAAATCTGGCATTTCAAATTTCGGCGAAGCAACTGCATCAACCTGATGCGCAAGAGTTTAAAAGACTGAACATTGATTTAACCAATGGTGAAATATTGACGCCGTTTTTTTATTCGGACTTCAAACAACGGCCTTTATCTGTTGAGCTCAGGAATGCAACTGCAAGTAAAGCGAATAAGTGGAACATCCAGAAGATATCTTTTTCCGATAACTACCTTCGTGCTACTGCCAGTAATTTGAATGGTCAAAGTAAACAAGTAGTTAATGGCCTTTTCAAGCTAAACGAAGTGGAATTGGCGGATATCTATTCGTTCTATTTTTTGCCTGTGATCAGCAATGAACTGGCGCAGCTCAATGCTAATGGCAAGTTGAGTGGCGAGATTTCACTTAGCGACAGTAATATCGGCGATTACCAGCTCAAATTTTCCGGCATCAACATTGAGCATCATCCAAATAAAGGAGACAGTAAATTTACATTCAAAAATTTACACGGAATCATCGACAGTCCGAAAGACGGGTATACATCTAGCAGTTTTTTAGGTTTTGACCAGGCCCGTTTATTTGAAACGGTTGCTTTTGGGCAGACCAGCATACCGTTACAAACCAGTAGCCACTCAATTGCCATCGCCGAAACGACCAGCCTGCCAATTTTCGATGGTAGTTTGCTGATCGAAAAATTTGCGCTCGATTATTCGGCTTCTGCTCCGGCAGTTCAATTTGAAGGACTGCTGACACCCGTCAGTCTCTCATTGATAACCGAGGCACTGGAGTGGCCGCAAATGCAGGGTAAAATTTCCGGGATAATACCTTCTGTTTCGTATAGGCAGCGAAATGCAAAAATTGATGGCACCTTACTGGTCAAGGTCTTTGATGGCAGTATTTTGCTCAAGGATTTAGAGGTCAGTCATTTACTCAGTTCATGGCCGGTGCTCAAGACAGATGTGGAATTTGTAGGTATCGATCTTGAGCAATTGACCCAGACATTTGAATTCGGACGAATTACTGGCAATATCGATGGACAGATCAGTCAACTGGTATTGGAAAACTGGGAGCCGACAAAATTTGATGCGAGGTTCTTGACTTCGAAAAATACCGGGCGCAAACGAATCAGCCAAAAGGCGGTAGATAATATTTCAAACCTGGGAGGGACTGGTGCTGCAGGCGCTTTATCACGAACTTTTATGCGTTTTTTTGAAGATTTTGGCTATGACCAGATTGGTTTTTCCTGCAAGTTAAGAGAGGGTGTTTGTGAAATGGATGGTGTGGCTGATGCGAATCAGGGTTATTATCTGGTCAAGGGTGGCGGTGTACCGCGCATTGATGTGATTGGTCATAATCGCCAGACAGACTGGAACATTCTGGTAGACCGGCTAATCAATATCAGCGAAGCAGGAACACCCAGTATTCAATAATGTCGAAGTATCGACAGGACTATTATTTTACAGCATGAGGAATCATGAAATGAAACTATTCACCAGACTGGGATACACGTTTTTTCTTGCGACTATGATGACGCTGGCTGCCTGTGTCACCATCAATGTTTATTTCCCTGCATCTCAGGCAGAACGTGCGGCAGAAAGAATTGTGGATGAAATTCTTGGTGAGCCTGCAAATGATCCTCAAAACATACCGGATGACAAGGATGATAAAGGCGCATTATTACTCTTTTCAGAGCCATCCCGCCTGGTAGCCTCTGTTTCCGGATTCCTGATCAGCGATGCCGTTGCAGCCCAGCCTGATTTTGCCGTTAACACGCCTGAGATCAAAAGGCTGGAATCACGCATGGCGAACAGGCATGGCAAACTTGCTGCCTTTTACGCCCAGGGTGTCATCGGCTTTGATAGCCAGGGCCTTGTTAGCTGGAAAGACAAGGCAGCAGTTTCGCTCAAGCAGCGGGGTACGCTTAATAGCCTGTTAAATGAAGAAAACAAGGATAGAAACAGTCTCTACAAAGCAATTGCCAATGCCAATGGCCATCCGGAGTGGGAAAAGGATGTTCGTGCTGTCTTTGCCAAAAAATGGAGTGAAAAGGCCAAACCGGGCTGGTGGTACCAGACCGGCAGTGGTTCCTGGAAACAGAAGTAAATTTACGGGTGGTTAATTAATGGCTAGAAGGAGGCGACGTAACCGGCTTCCACAGGAACCTGTTGCACTGGAAATTGAATCGTTAAACCATGACGGCAAAGGTGTTGCCCATGTTGACGGTAAAACCGTCTTTGTTACCGGTGCTTTACCCGGTGAGAAAGTACTTGCGCGTTATTTGAAAAAACAGAAACGCTATGATGAAGCTGCCACCGTGGAAGTGCTCGAGGCTTCTGACCGGCGAATATCGCCCAGATGTAATGTGTTTGGTGTTTGTGGCGGCTGTACCTTGCAGCATCTGTCGTCTGAAGACCAGATAGAGGCTAAACAGGCTGCCCTGATGGAAACATTAAAGCGTGTGGGCAAGGTATCTCCAAAATCAATGCTTCCTCCACTGGTGAATGATTCCGCCTGGGGTTATCGACGCAAAGCACGACTCGGTGTCAAATATGTCAGCAAGAAAGAAAAGGTGCTTGTAGGTTTCAGGGAAAGAGGCACGGGCCTTATTACCGATACAGAGCAGTGTCATGTTTTGCATCCTGCCGTAGGACTGTTGATTTCACCCCTGGCTGACCTGGTTTCGCAACTCAGTATCCGTGACAAGGTCCCGCAGATCGAAGTGGCGGTAGATGACACCCAATGCATTCTCATTTTCAGAATTCTTGAATCATTGTCGCCGGATGATGAAGTGCGGCTGCAGGATTTTGGGCGTCAATACGGGGTTGTTATCTATACACAGTCCGGTGGCCCTGATACGGTAGGACCACTGGTTGGAGAAGCTGTCACTTTAAACTATGCGATTCCAGACTTTGATTTGAAATACAATTTCCTGCCAACAGACTTCACCCAGGTTAATAGCGATATTAACCGCAAAATGATTAACCTGGCACTTGAATTGCTGCAAGTTGAAAAGCAGGACAAGGTGCTGGATCTTTTTTGTGGACTGGGTAATTTCACCTTGCCGATTGCAACCCGGACTGAGGAAGTTGTTGGTGTGGAAGGCGACCAGGACCTTGTTGACAGGGCCAGGCAAAATGCCTTGTCCAATGGTTTGGAAAACACCCGCTATTACCTGGCAAATTTATACGAAGCTGTGGAAGGCCAGGCCTGGCTTGGAGAAACTTTCGACAAGATTCTGCTTGATCCACCTCGTAGTGGTGCATTGGAGGTTGTCCAGATTATGGATAAATTCAATGCCAGCAGAATCGTTTACGTTTCCTGCTATCCGGGTACGCTCGCACGTGACCTGGATATCCTGGTCAATACAAAAGGTTACAGCCTTGATGCCGTTGGCGTAATGGATATGTTTCCGCATACCGGCCATGTTGAATCCATAGCACTGTTATCAAAATAGGTAAAAAAATGGCTACAGAAATCGAAAGAAAATTCCTGGTTACTAACGAAGACTGGAAAAAAGAAACAGATAGTTCATCGCACCTTATCCAGGGCTACCTGAGCCGTGGTCCCGAGCGTTCAGTACGTGTCCGCACCAAGGGTAATGACAAGGCTTTCCTGAATATCAAAAGTTCAACCAATGGTATAACCCGTTCAGAGTATGAATATGAAATTCCGCTAGAGGATGCCCGGGAAATTCTTGAAAATATTGCCGTTAAGCCTGTTATCGAGAAGATAAGATACCTTGTAAGAAAGGGTGCTCATACCTGGGAAATAGATGTGTTTGCGCGTGAGAATACCGGGCTGGTGATCGCTGAAATCGAATTGGAAAGCGAGGATGAACTTTTTGATAAACCAGCCTGGCTAGGTAAAGAAGTCTCTGCTGATCCCGGTTATTACAATATGAATATCGAGACTCAGGAATGGCGTCGTTCCTATCCTGAAGACCTGCTTCTGAAATTTGGTGGAAGCGTGCATCACAGTATCAAGTATGTCTCTGATGAAATAAATGACTGCCAGGATGGTTGTTAGGTAGAGAAAATTACCCATGATATTGTACAAATGTTTTTCCGCTCAGGGTTAAACTTGGGAATTTTCATTGTCCGCCATAAATTTTATTACCAGGCCCTGATTTTCCTGGTACTGAATGTTGTTTTGAGCGGCTGCAGCGAACCAGGCCCGGACAGTACCATCCGCTTTGCCTTATCTGCAGGGCCATCAAATCTTGATCCAAGATTTGCCACGGATGCAAGCTCTGAAAGAATAAATCAACTGCTTTATTCCCGGCTGGTTGAATTTGATGACAAACTCTTGCCTAAGCCATCACTGGCAGACTGGGAACTGATTAATGATCGGACGTACCGGTTTTATTTGGCTGCAGATCGCCCTGCCTTTAGCAATGGTGAGCAAGTCACTGCGAGGGATGTTGCTGCCAGTTATCGCTATGTACTGGATGCCGTAAACCTGTCGCCTCATCGTGAGGCAGTTTCAATGATCAGTGATATCAAAATCATCGATGATGAAACACTGGACTTCATCTTGTCTGCGCCTGATCCATTATTTCCTGCTTACCTGCATATTGCTGTTTTACCGGAAAAGCTGATTGAGTCACAACACAACTTTAATCTACAGCCTGTAGGCAGCGGCCCTCTTGAACTGGTTGAAAGAATCTCTCAGCAAAAACTGCTTTTACAAAGACGTGTTGATGGACAACTCTTTGAAATTTTACAGGTGAAAGATCCGACGGTCAGGGTTCTTAAGTTACTTAACCAGGAAGTGGATTTACTGCAGAATGATCTGTCACCCGAAATGGTACATTACCTCGGCCAACAGCCAGGTATTAAATATACTTCCCGCAAGGGCAGTAATTTTACCTATATCGGTTTTAACCTGGCTGACCCGCTTACAGGTAACCAGGAAATTCGTAAGGCAATCAGTCATGCGATCAATCGTGATGCAATTATTCATTTCGCTTTTAATCGGGCAGCAGTCACGGCAGAATCGATTCTTCCACCGCAACACTGGGCCGGTCATCCGGCATTGCAAAAAATTCCTTATGATCCACGCCTGGCAAAAAAAATACTGGCGGGGCAGGGTTACAATGAATCAAACCGGCTAAAACTGGTTTATAAAACTTCCACAGATCCTTTTAGAATCAAGCTGGCAACAATCATCCAGAGTCAACTTGCTGAAGTCGGTATCGATATAGATATAAAAAGTTATGATTGGGGTACTTTTTTCGGAGATATCAAAGCCGGGAATTTTCAGATGTACAGTCTCAGTTGGGTGGGTATAAATACACCCGATATTTTCAAATATGTCTTCCACTCAAAATCGTTGCCACCAAGTGGCGCTAATCGCGGACGTTACCTCTCTTCGCAAATTGATCAATTGCTCGATCAGGTATTAACGATGCAAACACTTGAACAGCAGGCACAAGTCTACAGAAAGATTCAGGCTATCCTGCACAAGGATTTACCTTATATTCCCTTATGGTATGAACACCAGCAGGCATTTTTGAATCAGTACCTTACCGGTTACGTTTTATCCGCAGATGGTAATTATGAATCACTCAACAGCATCCGCTATAGCCAGACATATTGAAGTCAGTCTTTCTGATCAATGCCTGAGGTTATGGGAAAATAATAATGTCATTAGCGAATACAGTATTTCTTCAGCATTAAACGGTCCTGGAGAGCTCAATGGTTCAGGCTGCACGCCGAGAGGGCAGCATCGGATTCGCCTTAAAATTGGACATAATTGTGCACCCAATACGGTTTTCCAGGGACGTCGCCCAACCGGGGAAATTTATTCACAACAGCTGGCCGAAAAGTTTCCTGAGAGAGACTGGATATTAACCCGCATTATTTGGTTGTGTGGAACTGAGCCAGGTATTAACCAGGGAGGCTTAACCGATACCCTGCGCCGCTATATCTACCTGCATGGTTGCCCAGACGCCGAGCCCATGGGTGAACCCCGCTCGCATGGCTGCATCAGAATGCGAAACCCGGACATCATTGAATTGTTTGAGCAGGTTGAGAACAACATGTCTGTGATCATTACTGAGTAAGCCATGGTATTTGTACTGCAACGCTTATTCAGTGCAATTATGGTAACACTGGCGGTGACGGTGGTTGTATTTATGCTGATTCATCTAATACCCGGTGATCCGGTTGATGTCATGCTTGGTGAATCTGCCACAGTGACTGACCGTCAGGCAATGCGCACGTCACTGGGCCTGGATAAACCCTTGATTGTACAACTGGCAGAATTTTTAACTGGAATTGTACAACTCGATTTCGGTCAGTCATTGCACTCCAAACAACCCATAAGCAGCCTGTTGGCTGAACGCATACCGGCTACTGTGCAATTGACATTGGCAGCATTGATCGCAGCCTTAATGATTTCATTACCTATAGGCATTCTGGCTGCTGTTTACAAGGGTAAGCTGATTGACAAGCTTTCCATGTTGCTGGCCATGACCGGACTTTCGATACCTAACTTTTTACTTGGCCCATTGCTGGTATTGTTTTTTTCTCTGTGGCTTGGATGGTTACCTGTCAGTGGTAATGAAGGCCCCTGGCATCTAGTGTTACCGGCGCTCACCCTGGGTCTTTCAATGGCTGCAATTCTGGCCAGGATGATTCGCAGCAGCCTGTTGGAAACCCTGGGAGAGGACTTTGTTCGTACGGCCTGGGCCAAAGGCGTTCATCCAGCCACTATCATCTGGAAGCACGCTATGAGAAATGCCTGGCTACCGGTAATTACCATTATCGGAGCCCAGTTAGGTGCATTGTTGGGTGGTGCGGTGGTTACCGAAACTGTGTTTGACTGGCCTGGCCTGGGAACCCTGATGATCGACTCAATTCAAAAACGGGATTATCCCGTGGTTCAGGCCTGCGTACTGGTGATCAGTGTGACTTATGTCATGGTTAATTCGCTTACTGATATCCTGTATTCTTTTCTTGATCCCAGAATCGGTGCTGCTGGAGCGGGCAAATTGTCATGAAGCGTTATTTCCCGATTGCAATATTGTTGTTGTGGCTACTTGCTGTTGCAGGTGGTTCATTTTCTACTATTGCGCCGAACCAGATTGACCTGGCGGGTATTTTAAAGGGGCCGGGAATTGATCATTGGCTTGGCCAGGATGACCTGGGACGTTCAGTACTCTATCGCTTGCTGGCAGGTGCACAGACCTCGTTGACTGTGTCAGTCAGTGTAACCTTGTTATGTGCTTTGATCGGTATTTTCATTGGTGCAGTGGCAGCCTGGTATGGCGGCTTGATTGAACATGTCGTGGTCCGCGTTATTGACCTGTTCATGGCTTTTCCCGGAATTCTCCTGGCTATCGCACTGGCAGGTATATTGGGTCCGGGAATCAATAACCTGGTTATTGCGTTAAGTGTTGTAGGCTGGGTTGGTTTCGCCCGTCTGACCAGGGCGCAGATGCTCGCTTTAAAGCAGCGCGAGCATGTTCAGGCAGCGCAGGCCCTGGGAACAACGGCACCGGTTATTATTTTCAGGCACCTGTTGCCGCTGATTGCAGCGGCATTGATTATCGAGGCCACCTTTACCGTAGCCAGCGTTATTATTGCTGAAGCCGGTTTATCCTTTCTGGGAATTGGTATACAGCCGCCGGAAGCTTCCTGGGGCAATATGATCAAGGATGGTGCACGTTACCTGCTGGTTGCCCCGCACCTGGTTATAGCGCCAGGTATGGCTCTGGCCCTGGTAGTATTGGCGATCAATATGCTGGGTGACCAGTTACGCGACTATCTGGATAAGAAGAGTCATTATTTAACGTAATAGGTAGTAAAAAACAAATCAGTCAACAGGCCTTTGGTTTCAGTTTTTTCATCAAGTGCTTTTGAGGCGGCTTTGAGTAATTCCTTTCTCAAAGACTCCTTACCCTGGGGTGTCTGGATCGTTTCACCTTTCTTGTCGACCAGTATCATCAAAAAAGTGTGTCTGATGACGGGTGCGTGCATTTCAATTTCGTAAAGCATGTCTGCACGATTGGTCATTAACTGGATTTTAGTGCGGATATACTTGGATTTTCCCTGGACATTGCTAACGATGTCAGGCGTGATTTCAAAGTAGGCTGTTTCATAATTAATATCTTCCTCATCCTCTGCAAAAGCTGGAGAAACAATGAAAAGACAAAGGAACAGTGTGATTAACTTACGCATTATCGATACCTAATCTGCTATATTCATTCGATAAAAAAATAAATGACGAAATAAAATGCTATGAGCCATGGCCCTCTAATGTTAGACCTCGAAGGTCTCGAAGTCACCTCTGAAGAGAAGGAAATCCTGCAGCATCCTGCTACCGGCGGTGTCATTCTTTTCAGTCGTAACTTCGACTCGCCAGAGCAGGTAGAAAGGCTTATAGCGAAAATACACAGTATCAGGTCACCTGAGCTGCTGGTGGCCGTTGACCAGGAAGGAGGGCGGGTACAGCGTTTCAGGGATGGCTTTACCCGTTTGCCTCCAGCCTCGTCGTTTGGGCGGATATTTGATCATGATCATAAACGTGCCCTGACTATTGCCCAGGAAATTGGCTGGCTGATGGCGGCTGAACTGCGTTCTGTCGGAATTGATTTCAGTTTTGCTCCTGTGCTTGATATGAATATCGGTATCAGTTCCGTCATCGGCGACCGGAGCTTCCACAAGAAGCCTGATGTGATTTCTCAACTGGCCCATGCCTGGATGAAAGGTACGCACGAGGCAGGCATGGCGGCAGTCGGCAAGCATTTCCCGGGACATGGTTGTGTCGCAGCCGATTCACACCTTTCCCTGCCAATTGATCATCGCTGTTTTGCCGATATAGAAAAGCAAGACCTGCTACCGTTCAGGAATATGATCAATTATGGTCTGGATGCAGTCATGCCTGCGCACGTAATTTATGACCAGGTTTCACCAGACCTGGCGGGATTTTCATCCTTCTGGTTAAAAGATGTGTTAAGGAAGAAACTCTCATTCCAGGGTGTCATATTCAGTGATGACCTGACCATGACTGCAGCGGAAGAGGTCGGCTGTTATTCTGAACGTGCCATGGCGGCGCTTGAGGCCGGCTGTGATATGGTACTTGTCTGTAATAACAGGCCTGGCGTCAGCGAAGTCCTGGATAGCCTGGCGAGCTACAACAACCCGGTTTCGCATTCCAGGCTCGCGCGCATGCACGGTCACAGTCATTTCAGCTGGAAAAATCTGCACTTGAAAGCACGATGGCATAATGCATTGAAAATACTAGAAAAAATGCATCTTGAAACGTCATTTGAACTCGATCTTGACGATCCGACTGCCCGGTAGGTGTTTATGGACAGCAAACTCGCGGAACAGGTATTGGCAGAAGCCGACTTATTACACCCGGTTGATGAAGTTGAAACTGCCCTTGATTCAATGGCCGAACAGATAAATCAACGCCTCTCGGATAAGGACCCGTTGATCTTCTGTGTAATGAATGGCGGGATGATCCCGACTGGCATGCTTTTGCCGCGTCTGACATTCCCGTTTAAACTGGATTATCTTCATGCCACCCGTTACCGTGAACAAACACAGGGTGACAAGCTCAAATGGCTGAAAACCAATGAGACAGACATGTCAGGCAGGCATGTTCTGATTATCGACGATATTCTTGATGAGGGCTATACGCTTGCCGCTATCACTGACTATTGCCGTCAACAGGACGCGAAACAGGTATACACAGCTGTCTTGGCAGAAAAAAAACATAGTAGGGGAAATGATTTTCAGGCTGATTTCGTCGGCCTCAATATTGTAGACCGGTATGTCTTTGGCATGGGTATGGATTACAAGGGGTACCTGCGGCATTTGCCTGCAATTTATGCAGTCAAAGGCTTATGACACCAATCCTGGTATAGGTTAATACCTTTGAATATTGCTTGCTAACTCAGTAGACTCAAACCAATAAAACATAAAGAAACTGGAAGGCGGATGGAAAAAATTGGGATTATCGGAGGCTCAGGTCTAACTTCACTGAAGGCGCTGGAAATAGAACGCCGTGAAGTCGTGCATACCCCCTATGGCGAACCTTCCGGACCTTATTCCCACGGTAAATTCGACGGTCTTGATATCATTTTTTTGCCACGCCATGGTGCCGGACATTCCATTCCTCCACATAATGTGAATTACCGGGCCAATATCTGGGGTCTAAAGGAGCTTGGAGTTACGCACGTTATCGGCATGGCCGCGGTAGGTGGTATTACTAAAAATATGCAACCGGGTACCATCTGTGTGCCAGACCAGATTATTGATTACACTTATTGCCGTAAGCAGACTTTCTACGATGAGATGCTTGCACCGGTTACCCACATTGATTTTACCGAACCGTACTGCGAGAAACTCAGGCAGACGTTGATTGAGGCAGGTAAAACCTGCGAAATTCCAATATATGAACGCGCCACTTACGGTGCTACACAAGGTCCCAGGCTCGAATCTTCTGCAGAAATACATAAAATGGAACGGGATGGCTGTGATATTGTTGGAATGACAGGTATGCCTGAAACGGCTCTCGCAAGAGAGATTGGCCTGTGTTATGCCAGTTGCGCAGTCATTGTAAACTGGGCAGCCGGTCGTTCTTATGGTCCGATTAAAATGGATGAAATAGAGGAAAACCTAAAAACCGGCATGGCCGATGCGAGAAAGGTTCTCGCGGCTATATCTTTGTGAATATCAATTACGCCTCCTTTCCCAGATGATACGAAAAATCTCTATTAGTATTGCGCTTTTTGTTTTGTGTCTGCAGGTTCAGGCAGTCCAGGCCACTGATTTCAAAAAAGGTCTGGCGCACATGGAAAATGGTGATTACGCCATGGCTTTTTGTCTGTGGGAACCATTGGCGCGCCTTGGCCATTCTGATGCCCAGTATCACCTTGGCTGGCTGTACGCGAACGGTAATGGACTTAATGTTGATGTCGAACGGGCAGTATACTGGTGGCAACAGGCCGCGAATAACGGTTATCTGGATGCCCAGTTTGCCATCGGGCTGGCCTATACAACAGGCGAAGGGATCAAGGTAAACTCTGATGAAGCTTTTAAATGGTTTTTTAAAGCCGCGGGGAGTGGTCATGAAGATGCCAGGGATATTGTAAAACGCCTGGTTCTTGAATCGGGTCAAAACTATTTCAAGCTGTACCCGGAATTAAAAAAAATCGACTGGCTTCGTCAGACAGTTGAAGTCACTGGTGACGCCGTTAATCTGCGTTCTGGTCCGGGTACAAGTTTCAAGATTGTTCAAAAGGCCGAAAAAGGTGATGTACTGGTAAAAATAGCGCAGCAAGAGAATTGGTATGAAGTAATCATCGATGAAGCCAGCGATCAAACCGCCTGGATATACATACCCCTGGTGAAAAATATTGTAAATGAGCTGTAACGGGTAAAAAAAATGGCCGAAGACAAGTCAAAGAAAGCAACGTTAACTAAGAAAAAAGTTTCCAAGAAAAAAACATCAAAGAAAAAATCAAAAAAAGCGGCCGCCAAAAAAGTTGCTAAAAAAGTAATGCGTAAAAAAGCTTCTGAAAAAAAACCCATTAAACTTAAAGCTGACAGCCCAGAACTTGACAGTTTTGCAGAGCATGCAGCTGAAAATATTGCTGGCATTGAAGCAGCAGCAGTAAGCCTGGATGGTTTGTCAGATTCTCTAACAGAATCAAATGATGAGCTGCAGGCAAATACAGGTATAAAAGAAAATACCAAAAGTAAAAAGGAAGTTGCGACAGTGAGCGAAACAACTAAAAAAGAACACAAGCCAAAACCTAAAATTGAGGTTGAAGCCTATTATAAAAAGCCAAAGCCTTCGAGCGAACAGAGAAGAGACTCGGCGAAGCTAGTACCACAATCATCTAAAGCCGAAACTAAAGAAAGTTTAACCGGCAAACTGATTGTTTCGCTGGTTTTATTTGCCGGATTAGGTCTTTACCTTGTGAGTCTTTTTACCCAAACGCCGCAGACGACCATCGTTAAACATGAAACAGCAGCTGTTACTTCATTGCCTGGCGAAAGCAGGTCATCCGGGAAGACAGAACAACAAACTGTGGAGCAAGGTATCGCCAAGGTAATACCAACGCCGGTTGTGTCAGAGCTATCTTCAGGATCGACAGTAGCATCTGGCGAGACTCAACCACAGGATAAATCAACAACAGAATTAGCGGAAAAAACACCGGAAAAGGCGACTTCAAAACAACCGGAATATTTTCCGCCACCACCAACACCGGATTTTCTTAAAACCAGTGTAAAACAGCCGATACCTACCGAACAGATGGAAATGATTAAGCAGACCTTTGCGCCAGAGATGTATAACTAACCAGCAGGTCAGTTTATCAATGAAGGTGAGCGGGGGAGCCCTTATGGGATTTCACAAGCTGCAAATTAGTTGGATGATCAATTGTACATATAGAGCATTTTAGCTATATCAAGTAAATAAGGATCATTGAGCGTTTTTACATAGGGCCTGAGAGCATCGACTTTTGTGGCAAACATTTGTTTTTCGGTATCAGTAGCAGGTTTTCGCACATTACCATTTTCGTCAATAATAATTGTCATCCTTAACGCTTCTTCCCAGGTTATTCTTCGGTCAGCCGCATCCCTGTAAACATCATGAATTGAAACTGGCATCTCAAATCCTCCTTATTTAGTTTTTACTTCTGTTTTTTTTAATTATTTTTTTCTGGCAGGGGAAATATATGCCCCTGTAGTTATTACAGCCTGTATTTGAATAAATGCAAATTTAGAATTTCAAACCTTTGATTTAGGTTACATATTTATGATTTAACATAATATACATTATGCGCAATACAACACATTTCAGCCCAAGCCTTGTCCTATGAGCAGTTACAACTATCAAGGCGAACTTCTCCATCTTGGCTTCATGGGCGATTTGACCACCCTGCGCAACCTCCAGTACCGACTGCGGTTTACCAATCAACAAGCAGCCGATTTCGTTGGCGTGTCCAAAGAAACCTACCGACGTTGGCGCTCCGATCGCAAGCCAAACATTGCCGCAGTGAAACTGATGTCAGTGATGGCTGGCAAGGTTCCCTGGCATGGTTGGGATTATTGGGAGGTTCACAACGGATTGCTTTTTCCTCCCCAGTACAACAAAGGTGTATCGCCTGGACAAATCATGTCGATACCGTACCAGCTCCAGCTGATTGCCGAACTGGAACGTCAAGTCAGGCAGTTCAAATCGATGCACGATCAGGCAGAAACCGCCAACCAGTTTCCTCAACAGATTCATTCCGTCGGAGGTGCTCATGAGGACCACTGACAGACTTATGCTTGACTTGGGGACGGATTTGGCTATTCTGTGGATAAGAGATTTACACAGGCTTTTGCCTCAAAATCTCCACTTTTGGTTCAAATTCCCCACTTTGAGGTTCAAAAACCTCCACCCCCCGTACTGTAATACGGGGGTAAGTGAGAAGAAACTCCCCACAAACACCACTTTAAGCACCTCTTTTAGGGATAGAGTCACTTTCCCTGTAGCGTGCCCTAACCCTGATTTTGCCACCTTTCCAGCCCGGACAATGGATTTTTGTCCTGCCGAACCGCTTTTTTGCGATGGTGATCAGTGCTCAATGTTGAGGTTTGGAAAGTATCAACCAGTGCTTGTTACTCGAGTAAACGCCAACAAAGCAGCCAGTCTGCGGTAGGCGTCCGCAAGCGGAAGGCCCCGCAGCTGGCTGTTACCTGTGGCGCGATAGAACGTCCTGTGCTAATTCTTCATCTATCGGAGGGCAATATGACCAGCATATACATTATGCGCAATAAGAAGGGAGCTGGATTTAGACGGAGATCAACGCGATCAATTTTTCCGGATCTATTCCCTGTACAGATGCATCCGTATTTTCCGAACTGTAAAACCACCGAATGGCTGCTTTGATCATGGGAAGCTGCCGCTTCTTTAACTGAATCGGAGTTTCATATGAATGACTCACTCTTTCGGCAAGTTCTTTTAAAGTTTGATTGGTAGCCTGGGAACATTCAGAACCATAGGATGGATACGCGGCATTTGCATAGGCAACCAGTGCTTTGTGAATTGCAAATGAATCTGTCTGCAGTAAACGTATTAAAGAGGTATTCTTTTGTCCTGATTTCATGTTCAACTTCTTGTTTAAGCTATCAGTTAATTTGCCGATATGCATGTTAGAAACAGTTCATAGTAATATGCAATACATAATTGTTGAGGTTTTTGCACTATCCTCAATTCTCCAGCCTGACAGAGTGACTAGCAAACCTGGATTAATGAATGAGTAATAGCCCGCATTTAATACCGGACACTGAATCTGCAACCTTATCTTCTATCTTCAGTGAGCGTGTCCAACGCACACCGGGTGCCATTGCGTATATTCAATTCCATAAACCAACTAAAACCTGGCAGGAATTCAGCTGGCGGCAAATGGCAGATGATATTGCCCGCTTGCAGCGGGACCTGTTGCGTGAAGGCCTGAAAAGCGGAGACAAAATTGCCATCATGTCGGGCAACTCTCGTGAATGGGTCATGTTTGACCAGGCAGCCCATGGGCTGGGCCTGGTGGTTGTGCCGATTTATACCAACGACCGGCCAGACAATGTTGCTTATATACTTGAAAACGCAGAAGTTAAATTGCTGGTCGTAGAAAATGCGGTTCAATTGAGAGGACTTGATGAAGTTGCTAAGCAATTGAATTATTTAAAAAAAATCATCTCCATAAAGGCTCTTGATGCTGATAAAGTGATGCTCTCCAATGCGGTATCCCTGGGCGACTGGATTTCACCCGAACCGGCATCACTTATTTCAAAGGCTATCGATAAAGATGCATTGGCTACAATTGTTTATACATCAGGTACGACTGGAAAACCCAAAGGAGTCATGCTCAGTCACAGAAATATTCTCAACAATGTTTACAGTGCATTGCAACTGGTAGATATATACGAAGAAGACCGATTTTTATCCTTTCTGCCCTTGTCTCACATGTTGGAACGCATGGCCGGTTATTACCTTCCTATCGTTAGCGGCTCATCAGTGGCCTTCTCCCGCTCTATTCCCCAGCTGGCTAGTGACCTGGTCGAAATCAAGCCTACGGTGATGGTTTCAGTTCCACGAATTTTTGAACGGGTGTATGGCAAAATTCAGGATAAACTGGCAAAAGAAAAACCAATAAAAAAACAGCTCTTTATGAAAGCGGTCGATATCGGCTGGAAGAAGTTTCAGTACCAGCAAGGAAAAGGCGGCTGGTCACCTGCCCTGTTGTTTCACCCAGTACTGGATAAACTGGTTGGTGCAAAAATTCGCGAAAAAATGGGTGGCAGTATGCGCTTGACGGTGTGTGGTGGAGCTGCTCTGTCTGACAGTATTGCCCGGTTTTTTATTGGGCTTGGAATACCGATTCTACAGGGCTATGGATTGACAGAAACCAGTCCGGTTATTTCAGTCAATACACTTCAAAGTAATGATCCTTCCAGTATAGGTGTTGTACTGCCGGGTATTGAAGTACGCATCGGTGAAAGTGATGAAATCCAGACCAAAAGTGATTGTGTCATGCTGGGTTACTGGAAGAATGACCAGGCTTCGAGTGAAATCTTTGATGAAGATGGTTGGTTACACACTGGTGATAAAGGCAAGATTGAAAATGGTCATTTGTACATTACAGGACGTATCAAGGAAATTATTGTCCTCGCCAATGGTGAAAAAATCCCCCCCTCTGATATGGAACTGGCTGTGTCTCTCGATAAAATGATAGAACAGGCGATGATTATTGGTGAAGGTCACTCGTTTCTTTCGGCATTGGTTGTACTGAATGAGGACGCATTGGATCAATACCGCGAACAACATAACCAGCAACCGGACTGGGACTTTACCCAGGATAAGCGGTTGAAAAAGGTATTACTCGACAATATCAAGACAGCTCTACATGACTTTCCCGGATATGCCAAAATCCGGCGAATCACGATCTGTCATGAGCCATGGACAGTTGAAAATGGCCTGTTAACACCTACACTGAAAACTAAACGTGCCAAAATTGAGTCAGCCTATACTGAACAGATTAATGCAATGTACGAAGGTCAAAATTAGTTATTCTAAATGCTACTCGATTCACGTTGTATAGCATTCAAAAAATATAAAATTACATTAAAAATTAAATATTTGTTTACACCAGAGGTAGTTGTTCATGTATGTAAAAAGTCCCTTTACGCAAACAAAAACAGTATCACCCGCTGAAAAAAGACAACTTGCACGGCGACACCTGATTTACTACCTGAGAGTCTGGGATACCAGGGAAAATAAAATACTTGGCCACCTGGCCGATGTTTCAACCGACGGTATCATGATTGTTGGTGAAACGCAGATTGAGCTTGATAAGGAATACCAGTTAAAAATGCTGCTGCCCTCCTCTTCTGGCGATAACGAGCCGCTCGAATTCAAGGCTAACAGTTGCTGGAGCAGTAACGATGTTAACAAGTTATTTTTTGATACAGGTTTTCAATTCAGCGATATATCTGAAGCGACTATCGAACGGATAAATGGTCTGATTGATGAATATGGTATGAGCGCCTGAGCAGGCCACTTTTATCGCTGTTTCCGGTTATGATACTTTTGATTCAGGCAGGAATAACTGCCTGAAGTTTTTACTGGACGCTTCAGCAATGATTTCGACCGAAGTTTCTCGAAGTTCGGCAATGTGTTCCGCAACCTTGCCCACGTATGCCGGGATGTTGGGTTTTCCTCTGAAAGGTACTGGCGCAAGGTAAGGTGAATCTGTTTCTATCAGCATTCTTTCCAGCGGAACCTTTTTAGCAACTTCTTTCAGTTCCTTGGCACTGTTAAAGGTAACAATACCCGAAAACGAAATATAGAAGCCCATATCCATGGCAGCCTGGGCCATGTCCCAGCTTTCTGTAAAGCAATGCATTACTCCAGCTACCTCAGCAGCATTTTCCTCTTGCAGGATATTTATCGTGTCTTCACGGGCCTCGCGTGTATGGATAATCAACGGTTTGCTTGCTTCACGGGCAGCCCGGATGTGCCTGCGGAAACGCTCTCTCTGCCAGTCGAGGCTGCCTTCTGACCGAAAGTAATCAAGCCCTGTTTCACCAATGGCGACATTTGTCGGGTGCTGTGCCAGTTCTACCAGTTCACTGACTGACGGTTCATGGCGGTCTTTATCATTTGGGTGAACGCCAACAGATGTCGAGATATTGTTATAGCCAGCAACCAGTTCCAGCATGGCGGGATACGACTCCAGGTCAATGGACACGCACAGCATATGATCTACTTCGGCATCTGATATGGCGCTGACCAGGTTATCAAAACTGTTTTCATACGGAGACAGGTCCAGCCTGTCCAGGTGGCAGTGGGAATCGATAAACAAGGCAGTAAACTCACATGGTGTGGGTTTGACGGTCTGAGCTTAGAGAGCCCCCGAGATAGCCTTCAATTTTATTTCGTGCCTGGCCACCATCCTGGTCACTAAACTGGACACCAATACCCGCAGCCCGGTTGCCCTCAGCTCCTACGGGTGTGATCCAGATGATTTTTCCAGCCACAGGAAGACGCTCAGCCTCCTCCATCAGGCTAAGCAGCATGAATACTTCATCACCCAGGTTGTATTTTTTATTAGTCGGGATAAACAGGCCTCCATTTTTCACGAACTGCATATAGGCTGCATACAAGGCATTTTTATCCTTTATTGTAAGTGAAAGAATTCCTTGTCTGGCTTTTGGAGGTAAACTCATAAGTCTTTATATCACTGTTTGTTGGCAACCCAGGGTATCAGGAGGCTTTCAAGCAGTAACAGTTTATTGAGCTGTTTGCTGAGTAGTCGTCCGGCCTGAAGCTGCTTTTGGTAAATTTCAAATAGCTGCTGTAACGAAAAAACTGATGCAATTTTAAGTAATGCTTTTATTTTATCTTTGTTATCAATTATCGGTTCAACGTGATTATACTTTAGCCTAATCATATCGATTACCCAAATAGTCATCCAGTGGACGATAGTTTGCATATCGTGTTTTTGCCAGTTGCTCGCCACTTTAACAGGATCAGCCTTGCCGAAAACCATGCGACCAAACTCGTTAAAAATTTCATCCCGCAAACTAATTGCGTCCGTCTGGTCAAGTACAAGTGCTGCCAGTGGTGCACCTTGAGCTATCGATAAAAGCAATTGAGGATTGGATTTAACTGATTGTTTTTCAAGCCATTTAATCGCCACACCCGGCTCTGGAGGCAGAAAATTAAGTTGCTGACAACGGCTTCTGATTGTTGCGGATAGTAATTCCGGGCTGGATGAGATCAGGATAATCAGGGTATTGGGTGAAGGCTCTTCCAGGGTCTTGAGCAGGCTGTTGGATGCGGCCATATTCATTTTGTCAGCTTCAATTATGAGGTGAATTTTGAATGCTGAAATGTGCGCTGTCAGGCTGTTTTTTTCAGTCGTTTCCCTGATCTGGTCGACCTTGATTGCCTTACCCTCTTCTTCCGGCGCTATAAAGTACAGGTCGGGATGTGTATTCGCAGTAAATAGCTGGCAGGCATTGCAATTACCGCAGGCCTGGCTTTTGCCATTAATTTCCGGTGGTGTCAGGCAAAGCAGTGACTTTGCAAAAGCCAGGGCAAAGGCTTTTTTGCCGATACCAACCGGGCCTGACAACAATAAAGCATGAGGCAACCGCTGTTCTTTTCTTGCCTCGGAAAGACTGTCCCATTGCTGTTGTTGCCATGGGTACAAGCGGGCAATGCTGCTATCAAGATTAAACATGTTGCTCCAGGTAATCGCTTACAACAGATTTTATCTGTATCTGCACTTGTTCTAATGGCTGGCTGGCATCAATGACTTTGACCCGTTCGGGGCTGGTATGGGCAATATCCAGGTAGGCTAAGCGGACTTTATCAAAAAAGTCGATTTTTTCACGTTCAAACCGGTCTGGTTCAGAACGATTTTTTGCCCTTTCGAGGCCTATCTCTACGGGTAAATCCAGCAACAAGGTCATATCGGGTCTTAAACTACCCTGAACCCAGTTTTCCAGCTCGGAAATTCGTTCAGGGTTAACTCCCCGACCACCGCCCTGGTAAGCGTAAGTTGCATCGGTAAACCGGTCACATAATACCCAGCTACCTTTTTGCAGAGCCGGAATGATTTTCTGACTCAGATGTTCAGCCCTGGCCGCAAACATCATTAATAACTCGGCATCATCTGACATACCGGTATGTTTATGCCCGAGTAATAGTTCACGCAAGTCTTCACCTAACTGGGTACCACCAGGTTCCCGGGTGAATAAAACATCAATCCCGGCCTTTTCCAGCAGATCTTTGATAAAGGCCAGGTTACTTGATTTTCCAGCGCCCTCGCCCCCTTCTACCGTGATGAATTTTCCTTTCATGCTTGTATCGTTATCGTTATTTTTTTAACTGGTATTTACGTACGGCAGCATTATGCTCTTTAAGAGTCTTTGAAAAATAATGGCTCCCGTCGCCTTTGGCAACAAAATACAGATAGCCTTCTTCACGTGGATGAAGTACAGCCTGTATTGCTGCCTGCCCTGGCATACTGATTGGCGTTGGTGTCAAACCCTTACGCGTATAGGTATTGTAAGGTGTATCTTGCAAAAGATGTTTTCTTTTAATATTGCCGTTGAAGCTGTCACCCATGCCATAGATTACGGTGGGATCTGTTTGTAATTTCATCTTTTTTCTTAAACGCGTTGTAAATACACCGGCAATCAAGGGGCGCTCTTCGGCTACACCTGTCTCCTTTTCCACGATTGATGCGAGAATCAGGGCTTCGTAAGGCGTTTTCAGGGGTAAATTTTCTGCTCTTTGCTGCCAACCTTTATTTAACACGTCTTGCAGGGCTATATGGGCAGTTTTGAGTAGATCCCTGTCAGTTGTATTTCTGCTGAACGTATAAGTATCAGGCAGGAATTGTCCTTCCGGGTGTAACTCCGGGTAACCCAATGCCGGCATAATGTCTTCAACGGATGTGTCTGACAACGTTTTCTTTAACTTGTCATTTTGCCGGATAGCTGCAATGGTTTGCTTGATGTTCCAGCCTTCAATGAGGGTGATCTGGTGCAATATTACTTTTCCCAGTACAAAATTCTTCAACAGGTCGACAACCCCAAGATCTTTGCTGAGTGCGTATTCACCTGCCTTTATATCGATCAGTTCATTTAATTTTGCATAAATGCGCAAATATTCTTTATGCCTGATCCAGCCACGCTCTTCAAAATCCCTGGAAATTGAATGAATCGTGCTACCGGATTGGAGCTCATAAAAAGTTTCTGAACTGTCCAGTTTCAATGAGGACAACGTAAACCGATGATAGTCCATTAAAAACCAGGCAATAGTAAAACTACTGACGATAACCAGAATACCTATGATCTCGTTTATAAAATCTTCACGTGAAAACATGCTGCATTACTTTATCAAATAGTTGATGTGGCCAGTTTGCATGGCGGTATGTGGTTGACTCAAAGTTTTTAACGGGCATGATGCCCGACAAAGAGTTTGTCAGAAACAAGGCATCAGCATCATGACACTCTTCAATGCTGATGTCTTGTATTTTACAGGGAATGGAGAGTTCTTTTGCCTGTTCAAGCACGACTTCTCTGGCGACGCCAGCGATCCCGCAAAGGCTGAGATCGGGTGTTAGCAGGGTACCTTGCCTGAAGAGAAATACATTTGCCGAGGTGGCCTCTATGACACGACCATCAGGATCGCCCATCAAGCCATCATCATAGGCCTCGTTGTGCCATTCGTTGCGGGCCAGCACCTGCTCAAGGCGGTTCAGGTGTTTAATGCCGGCGAGTACCGGGTTAATGCAGACAGGCGTATCACAAAACCTGAGCGAAACGGCACAGCTGCTATCAACATGAAAGCGAAAACTTCTGTTAGAAAAGGAAAAAATGATATTTGGCGAGGGGGTTTGCGGAATCTTGTAACCCCTTTGGCTCTCACCGCGGGTAATCGTCAGTTTAAGAACTGCCTGCTTAAATTGACTTGAATATTTTCGGATGTCTTTTTCAAGCGCGTTAATGTCAATGGCTGGAAATTTTAATCTGTCCAGACCATTTTCCAGGCGTTGCAGGTGCTTTATAAGTAATGCAGGGTTTCCATCCAGAACAGCGATGGTTTCAAACAGGCCATCACCATACTGGAATGCCCTGTCAAATATACTTAATGTTTCCACCGCTCTGCCATTGATAATGACTAACGGTAAAGTTGTGGAAAAATTATTGCTCAAAACCTGAACAAGAAAAAATATTAATCAGTGTATTTTGAGAAAACCAGTGAACCATTGGTTCCGCCAAATCCAAACGAGTTGGAAACAGCAACGTTAATAGGTCTTTCCTGGGGGGTATGGGCTACATAATCAAGATCGCAGCCTTCATCCGGGTTATCCAGGTTAATCGTTGGAGGCGCTACCTGATCGCGAATTGCCAAAATAGTGAAGATGGCTTCTGCACTACCAGCGGCTCCCAGCATATGCCCCGTCATTGATTTTGTTGAGCTTACGCAGAGTTTATAAGCATGATCACCATAGGCACGTTTGATACCGTTAGACTCAGCGATATCTCCAGCAGGCGTGGAAGTACCATGAGCATTGATGTAATTGACCTGCTCAGGATTAATTCCTGCATCTTCAAGCGCCAGTAACATACAATCACTACCGCCTTCACCATTAGGTGACGGAGTCGTCATGTGATAGGCATCTGAGTTCATGCCAGAACCAGCCAGTTCGGCATAAATTGTCGCACCACGCGCTTTGGCATGTTCAAGTTCTTCTAGAACCACTACACCGGCGCCATCAGACAATACAAAGCCATCACGATCCTTATCCCATGGACGGCTGGCTGCCTGGGGATCGTCATTTCGTGTTGATAATGCACGGGCTGCCGCAAAACCACCCAGACCGGTTGGTGAAGTTGCCATTTCAGAGCCGCCAGCAACCATCATGTCAACAGTCCCATACTGGATCATTCTTCCAGCCTCAGCAATATTGTGAGCACCGGTTGAACAGGCTGAAACAATGGAAATATTGGGTCCTTTTAAACCCCTCCAGATAGACAGGTTGCCTGCGACCATATTAATGATGTTAGCCGGTACGAAGAACGGTGAAATTTTGCGCGGACCACCTTTAAGATAAGCGGCATAGCCCGCTTCAATACCGGTTACACCGCCAATACCAGAACCAATGGCAACACCAATACGTTTGGCATTTTCTTCAGTAACTTCGATGCCCGCATCATCAAGGGCCTGCATTCCGGCAGCAATACCGTAATGCTGGAATGGATCCATTTTCTTGAGATCTTTCTTGCTAAAATAAGGTTCATGGTCAAAATCGTAGATTGGACCACCGAATCGAGTTGTAAAGTCTTCAATTGGAAAATGTGTAATCGGTTGAATACCACTCTTGCCAGCGAGAATATTTTCCCACGACTTGTCAACTGTAACTCCGACAGGTGAAACCATACCCAAACCGGTTACAACTACCCTTCTTTTAGACATAAGAAAGCCTCTTCTGATTTACTACTAAAGAAAAACCGCTAGACCAACTGAGTAGTCAGTAGCGGTTTTCTAAATTATCCGGAGAAAGTCAAAATCAGCTAACGTTAGCGTTGATGTAATCAACAGCCAGTTGAACGGTTGTGATTTTTTCAGCTTCTTCATCCGGAATTTCAGTTTCGAACTCTTCTTCCAGAGCCATTACAAGTTCAACTGTATCCAGTGAATCAGCACCAAGATCATCAACAAAGGAGGCTTCCAGTGTTACTTCTTCTTCTTTTACACCCAGTTGTTCAATAACAATCTTGCGAACGCGTTCTTCTATACTCATCTTTTATTTTTCCTTCAAAAATAATCAAAATCACCTTAGTGATGTTGGTGTATTCTAGTCATTATTGACTGAATATCAAAGTAGTTCGAATCGTTTTTTTGCCTACTTTGCTCTAACTGGTCAAAAATCGTCCAAACCTGAAGGCAATTAGCTCCATATGGAGCTTATGCCATGTGCATACCGCCATTAACATGGATGGTTTCACCCGTTATATAGCCACCGGCATCTGTCGCCAAAAACACTACGGCTGCCGCAATTTCAGCAGGTTTGCCCAGTCTGCCCAGCGGAATGGATGCTAACAAAGCATTGCGCTGCTCTTCGGGTAGTTCGCGGGTCATATCGGTATCGATAAATCCCGGTGCTACAGCATTGACGGTGATTCCCCGGCTACCCACTTCCCTGGCCATTGACTTGGTAAAACCCACCATGCCGGCTTTGGCTGCTGAATAATTTGTCTGTCCGGGGTTACCGGTTGCACCAACCACCGAGGCAATATTAATAATTCGGCCGAATTTGGCTTTCATCATGCCGCGTAATACAGCTTTGCTCATTCTGAAAACGGAAGTCAGGTTGGTATCCATGATGGACTGCCATTCATCTTCTTTCATTCTCATCAAAAGGTTGTCGCGGGTAATGCCGGCATTATTGATCAGGATAGTTGGCGTTCCATATTGATCGGCAACGGCTTTCACAACTTCATCGACAGATTCCTGGCTGCTGACATCCAGCTTCATACCCGCCCCCTTGATGTCATGTTGACCGAAAAAACTGGAAATTGCATCAGCACCACTTTCAGATGTAGCCGTACCGATAACAACCGCACCCATTTTTCCAAGTTCATAAGCAATTGCCTGACCAATACCACGGCTGGCACCGGTGACAATCGCAATTTTTTCATTAAGCATTAAGTTTCTCCAGGACTGATTCAAGACTGGCATTATCAAATACGGCCAAGCCTGTTACTGCTTTATCAATTCGCTTGCAAAGGCCGGTCAGGACTTTTCCAGGCCCGGCTTCAACAATCAGTTCAATTCCTTCGTTACTGAATGACTGGATTGTTTCTACCCAACGAACTGGACTGTATAACTGTTGAGCCAAGAGGCTGGAAATTTCTCCGGCTGTTTGTGCAGCAGAAACCGTAACATTGTGTATCACTGTAAATTCAGGCGCTGCGATGGATATCCTGGCAAGACTGGCTGAAAGTTTCTCAGCAGCTGGCTTCATTAAAGCGCAGTGCGATGGTGCACTGACAGGTAAAGGTAAAGCACGCTTGGCTCCGGCATCTTTTGCCAGCGACATGGCGCGTTCGACTGCCGCTTTATTGCCGGCGATAACCACCTGGCCTGGAGAATTGAAATTGACTGCTTCAACAACCTGCCCGTCAGCTGCTTCAGAACAGATAGATATCACCTGGGCATCTTCCAGACCCAGTATGGCTGCCATTCCTCCCTCGCCTTCCGGAACAGCTTCCTGCATCAGGCGTCCTCTCTCGGCAACCAGTTTAATTGCGTCGCTGAATTTCATAGCGCCGGCAGCGACAAGAGCAGAATATTCACCAAGACTATGGCCGGCTAATTTAGCCGGATCCGGAATTCCAGCCTGCCGCAAAGTTCTCCACACCGCAATACCGGAAGCCAGCATGGCAGGCTGAGTATTATGCGTCTGGTTGAGTTGCTCGGCAGGTCCTTCTTTTATCATCGACCAGAGGTCAAAACCCAATGCATCAGAGGCTTCAGTGAATGTTTCCTTTACAACGGCATGGCTATCATAAAGGTCAGACATCATGCCAACAGATTGTGATCCCTGTCCGGGGAAAACAACAGCAAACTTTTCAGTCATATTTTGTGTCCAGATGAATGTGATCAGATAACCTGATGATCAAAATAAATCATCATTACTAATTATTGTTATTGTGATTATTATTGTAATTGTTTTCAGTACCTCATTAATACAGAACCCCAGGTAAAACCGCCGCCAAATGCTTCCATCAGCACAGTCTCACCTTTTTTGATTCTTCCATCACGAATTGCCGTATCCAATGCCAATGGCACAGAAGCTGCGGAGGTATTGCCCTGCTCTTCAACAGTGACTATGACATGATCCATATGCATGTGCAGTTTTTTTGCAGTTGCCTTGATAATACGGATATTTGCCTGATGAGGAACCAGCCAGTCAATATCTGATTTTTCCATGTTATTGGCAGCCAGGGTTTCATCGACAATGCGTCCCAGGGTATTAACCGCCATTTTAAAAACTTCAGCGCCTCGCATATCTATAAATGCTTCACCGGCATCAAGTTTGTCTTTGTTAAGTGATATTCCTGCAGGAACATGTAAAAGTTGCTCAAATTGCCCATCAGCATGCAGATGCGTTGATAACACGCCAGCTTCTTCACTGGCTTCGAGAACAACTGCGCCGGCGCCATCACCAAATAACACACAGGTATTACGGTCTGTCCAGTCGACAATTTTAGAGATTGTTTCCGCACCAACAACCAATGCACATTTGGCACTGCCCGCTTTAATAAAGTTGTCCGCAACACCCATGGCGTAAATGAAGCCTGTACAAACGGCCTGAACATCAAAAGCAGCACACCCATGTATACCAAGTCGTTGCTGTAATAAACAGGCTGTACTGGGGAAGATTTTATCGGGAGTTGTGGTAGCAACGACAATCAGGTCAATTTGGTCGACTGTTTTACCGGAAGCTTCAATTGCTTTTAACGCAGCCTGTTCAGCAAGATCACAGGTTGTCTCATCCTTTTCTGCAATATGACGTTTGATAATACCCGTTCGTTCCCTGATCCATGCGTCACTGGTATCTACAAGCTTTTCAAGGTCTTTATTTGTAAGAACTTTTTCAGGCAGAAAACTACCGGTTCCAATTATGCGGGAAAACATCAGGTTTGATTCCTGTTATTCATTTGCAGCTCTACCTGCTCGGAAATATTTTCTGTAACAGCACTCTGGGCTACGGTCTTGGCTGCTGCAATTGCAGTTTCAAATGCCAGTGAATCAACTCCGCCATGACTTTTTATGACAACACCTTTTAGTCCAAGCAGGCTTGCTCCATTATAACGTCTGGGATCAATTGTTTTGGCAAAAGCTTTCAGAACAGGATAAGCAACAAGACCGGCAATTCGTCCATAAATGCCGCTGGTGAAAGCAGCCTTCATACGATAACGGATCATTTTGGCAACACCTTCGCTACTCTTTAGCGCAACGTTACCAATAAAACCATCTGTTACAACGACATCAATATCACCGACATAGATATCGTCGCCTTCGACATAGCCAACATAGTTGAGTTTGGATCTGGAAAGCAGTTCGTGTGCCTTTTTAACCTGTTCGTTTCCCTTGATTTCTTCTTCGCCGATGTTGAGCAAACCAACTTTGGGATTGGCGCATTCGCCCGTCGCTTTTAATAGCTCAGAACCCATCACGGCAAACTGAAACAGGTGTTCAGCTGAACAGTCTACATTGGCGCCAAGATCAAGCACCCAGGTTTCACCATGAATCGATGGCAACTTGGAAATGATGGCGGGTCTCTCGATGCCTGGGAGCATCTTGAGAACAAAACGGGCTGTTGCCATAAGAGCGCCGGTATTGCCGGCGCTGACACAGGCATCAGCAGTACCCGCCTTTACCTGGTTGATTGCAACCCGCATGGACGAGTCTTTCTTGTTTCTCAGCGCCTTGGAAGGCAGTTCGTCCATCATGACTTCCTGCGAAGTATGGATAATTGATAGACGAGACGGTATTTCTGCGGGAAGGAATGTTGCAATAACATCCTTGTTCCCACACAAAATGAGCGAAACTTCAGGATCTTTTTTCAGATAACTCAGAGCTGCAGGGATAATAGCATCAGGGCCATTATCCCCACCCATCGCATCAAGGGCGATCGTTATATCGGCCACTCTATGTTACCGAGCCAGGCTAGTCTTCGTTTTTATTGATGACTTTCTTGCCGCGATAAAAACCATCAGGAGAAACGTGATGACGCAGATGCGTTTCACCAGATGTTGGGTCAATCGACAATGTTTCAGCGCTCAGGCTGTCATGCGAACGACGCATTCCTCTTTTGGAAGGCGTTTTACGGTTTTTTTGAACGGCCATTTCTTGTCTCCACAACCAGGCAAATGTTTATTTGCTAACTATCAAATTTATCTTTGAGTGAAGCGAGTACAGCAAAAGGATTCTGTTTTTCCTCAACTGTAGTTTCAGCCACTTCATCACCAAATTCTGTCTTTATTACGCAAGAAGGCTCCATATGCATCGGAACCTGTGGCAATAAAAGCAATATTTCGTCTTCAATGACATCAGTAAGACAAATCTGTTCATCTTCAACCTCGTAGAAGTCGTAGTGTTCAGATGATTGTGAATCCTCGGAATCAAGTACTCTGCCTGCATGCTTGAAAGCGAGGGAAAAGGCACTTTGCAGTGGCAATTCCATAGCATCCAGGCAGCGTTGGCACTCAAGTACAAGCGATCCATTAATACTGCCCTTTAAAAAAGGAAGTTTTTCCTGGTTTCGCTCAAACTCCAGATCTACTGCGATTTCACCACTTTTTTCAAGTAATGCTTCCGCAAGACGACTCATTTCGGCGACAGGCAAGCGGCCAGAAACCTGAATACACTTGTCGGCCGCTTTCCAAGGATTTACACAGTCTTTTAATGTCAGCGACATAAGCGCGCAATCATATTATCAGCCATGACTGATGTCAAAAAATATCTGCAAAATCAGTGATTAATTGCCAACTACCGCCAGCAGTACGCCCGCCGCGATGGCCGAGCCGATTACGCCGGCAACATTAGGGCCCATGGCATGCATCAGAAGGAAGTTATGGTGATTGGCTTCAAGACCAATCTTGTTGACCACCCTGGCGGCCATTGGCACGGCAGAAACGCCAGCGGCACCAATCAGGGGATTGACTTTGCCACCCGAAATGCGGTGCATGATTTTACCCATGATAAGTCCTGAAGCGGTGCCAACACTAAAAGCAAAAGCACCCAGAGCTAGAATCCCTATAGTCTCGATGGTAAGGAACGTGTCTGCAGAAAGCTTGGAACCAACTGCAAGTCCCAGAAAAATAGTAACAATATTGATGATTTCATTTTGTGCGGCCTTGCTCAGGCGATCAACCACTCCGCTTTCTCTTAACAGGTTGCCAAAAGTAAACATGCCGATCAATGGTGCGGCAGACGGTAGAAACAGAATACAAAGCAATAAAACTGTGAGCGGAAACAGTATTTTCTCAAGCTTGCTGACAGGCCTGAGCTGAGACATGACTACCTGGCGCTCGGATTCAGTGGTTAGTAAGCGCATAATTGGCGGTTGAATAATAGGCACCAGTGCCATGTAGGAGTATGCCGCCACGGCTATTGCACCGAGAAGATCTGGCGCCAGACGCGAGGCCAGGAAAATAGCTGTTGGACCGTCAGCGCCGCCAATAATGGCGATGGCTGAAGCATCGGCCAGGGAAAAATCAAATCCTGGCAGGAAATTAAGTGTCAAGGCGCCGAGCAATGTTACAAAAATACCAAACTGGGCTGCCGCTCCAAGTATCAGCGTTGACGGCCTCGCAATCAGGGCGCTGAAATCGGTTAAAGCCCCAACTCCCATGAAAATAAGAAGCGGGAAGACACCTGTTTCAATACCAACATGATAAATGTATCCCAACAGTCCAGTTTCACCGCCAATGCCAGCCAGCGGGATATTACTGAGTATTGCGCCAAAACCAATCGGCAATAGCAGCAGTGGTTCAAATTTACGGGCGATTGCCAGGTAAATCAGCAAACAGCCGATTAGCATCATAAAAACCTGGCCGAACGCCAGATTGGCAATACCCATGGATTGCCATAAGTTTTCAAAACCTGTTTCCATTTTAATTCAGTCTCAGTAGTGCCTGTCCCACTTGTACAGCATCACCCTCTTTTACGAGGATTTCACTGACCGAGCCAGACTCTGAAGATCTGACCTCTGTTTCCATCTTCATGGCTTCCAGAACCATGATGACATCCCCCTGCTGAATCTGTTGGCCGGGAGAAACAACAATTTTGAAAATATTTCCAGCCAACGGTGCTGGAATGTCAATTGCAGCAGTATTAGCGGCTACAGGAGCGGCTGTGGCCGCAGTTGTTTGGGCAGGCGCCGTTGTTACATTTTGAACCGCGCCTTCTGGTGAAACAACCACATGGTATTGATGGCCGTTAACCGTTATTGCGTAGGCTTCGGAAGTGGTAACTGTGGTAACAGCTGGTGAATCTGCCGATTTTGCAGCATCAGCTGATGGCACTGGTTCAAACACATCAGGATTATCCCGGTTTTCAAGGTACTTGAGGCCAACCTGAGGGAACTGGGCAAAAATCAACACATCATCATCCAGATTAGTCGACAGATTAATGCCTTTTTCCTCGGCAGTTGCTTTTAGCTCTTCGGTCAGGTTATCGAATTCATCTTCAATGTTATCGGCAGGACGACAAGTGATTACTGGATGATCATCATCAACAACGCGTTGTTGCAACTCGGCGTTCACCGGTGCTGGTGAAGCGCCATATTCACCGCGTAACACGCCGGCGGTTTCCTTGGTAATCGTTTTATACCTTTCGCCACTCAGAACATTAATGACGGCCTGCGTGCCAACAATCTGTGACGTGGGCGTTACCAGTGGGATATAACCCAGGTCTTTCCTGACAGCAGGAATTTCAGCCAGCACATCATCCATTTTATCGGTTGCCTGTTGATCCCGTAGCTGGTTTTCCATATTGGTTAACATGCCACCCGGTACCTGCGCGACCAGAATGCGTGAATCAACCCCTCGCAGGGCACCTTCAAATTTCGCATATTTCTTTCTTACTTCCCTGAAGTAAGCAGCAATTTCTTCGAGTTGATTGATATCAAGGCCGGTATCCCTATCTGTATCCTTAAAAATAGCAACCAGTGATTCGGTAGGCGAATGACTATAAGTCATGCTCATTGATGAAATAGAGGTATCGACCATGTCAACACCAGCTTCAGCAGCTTTTACAAGCGTTGCGACGCTCATTCCTGTGGTTGCATGGGAATGCAGCGCTATAGGTATATCGCAGGAAGCCTTGAGCTTGGTAACCAGCTCCTCAGCAGTGAAAGGCCTGAGCAGACCGGCCATGTCCTTGATACAGATGGAGTGACAACCCATATCTTCCATTTTTTTCGCCATTTCAACGAAAGCATCTACCGTGTGCATTGGGCTTTCGGTATAGGAAATGGTGCCTTGAGCATGCTTGTCTACATTCAGTGTCGCCTTGACTGCTGTCTCCAGGTTTCTGACATCATTCATTGCATCAAAAATTCTGAAGACATCCATGCCATTTTCTGCAGCACGCTCAACGAATTTTTCTACAACATCATCGGCATAGTGTCGATAACCCAGGATATTCTGGCCCCTCAGCAGCATTTGTTGCTGAGTATTGGGCATGGCCTTTTTCATCAGGCGCAATCTTTCCCACGGATCTTCACCGAGATACCTGATGCAGGAATCAAAGGTGGCGCCTCCCCAGCTTTCCAGTGACCAGAAACCTACCTGATCTAGTTTTTCTGCAATTGGCAGCATGTCCTCAATACGCATACGTGTCGCCAACAGGGATTGGTGAGCATCGCGCAGGACGACATCAGTTATTAATAATTTTTTATTAATCATAGGGTTACTGGTTTATATTAATTTTGAGAATGAGCTGAACGATAGCGTGTAATGGCAGCAGAAATTACAGCAATCAGTGCGGTATTGTCAGGTTTTTTTAAAGTTTGTGGTGAGGTTTCTGTCTGAGTCAGGTCTGTATTATCAAAATACAAACTGATGCGCGACATGCCGAGCATGGCGAATACCAGGATAAACAGGAAAATAAATACAATTCCCATACCCAATAGCATCAGTTCCAGGCCGTTAACGAGTAAGTCAGAGATTGGCATAAGCGATACTCAACTTTTATTGTGATTATTAGACAAAATCATTTCTATTGTATCTGTGCACTGATGTCAACAAGGATGCATTCCTGTAAGTTTTTAAGTGACTGATATTTAATGGTATTAGTAATTTATATAGTGATTATTAAAATAAAACAAGACACCTATGCCGCTTGTTTAAGATAATTCTCAAATTGAAAAGTAACTTAAAAGCATAAAAATGACACAAAAAATTGTTCTCGCCTCTACATCAATTTTCAGAAAACAGCTTCTGGAAAAACTACAATTATCCTTTATTACAGCTTCTCCAGATGCTGATGAAACTGCCCATGCAAATGAGTCCCCTGAGGATCTGGTTCAAAGATTGTCAGTGGCCAAGGCTCAAGCCATAGCTAACGCCTATCCCGATTGTTTGATTATAGGTTCTGACCAGGTAGCCTGTATCGATGGAAAAATTCTCGGCAAGCCCGGTAATTTTGATAATGCCCTGGAACAATTACGCGCGGCTTCAGGAAAAACAGTGACTTTCTATACAGGATTAACCCTTCTAAACAGTAAATCAGGTGTAACGCAAACTGTCTGTGAAACCTTTAATGTACATTTCCGTCAATTAAGTGATGCGCAGATTAGCCGTTATCTTCAGCTTGAGCAGCCTTACAACTGTGCGGGTAGCTTTAAGTCCGAGGGCTTTGGTATTGCCTTATTTGATAAACTGCAGGGTGATGATCCCAATTCGTTAATTGGGTTACCATTAATAAGGCTTGTACGGATGCTGGATAAGGAAGGTGTAAGCATTCCTTAGAAACAAAAAAAACCGCCAAAAAGGCGGTTTGTTATTTGTATGGCGGAGGAGGAGAGATTCGAACTCTCGGAAGTCTTTCAACTTCGCCGGTTTTCAAGACCGGTGCATTCAACCGCTCTGCCACCCCTCCGAAACAGTGCGCTAGGATACCCGAAAAGATCTTGAAAACAAGTCTTTTAACACAATTTTTATGTTTGATTGTGCAAAATAGCCGAGCTATTATGCATGGGAACTTAACACTAGATAATCTTGTCGTATTTGTGAATTTACTTTCAATTTAATTGGAGATTTAAAGACAATGAACAGAATGGAATATTCAGTAGCATCTTCGTCACAAAACGTGATGGCTACGAATAAAGTCATCAAGAATACTTTTGCCCTGCTTTCAATGACATTGTTATTCAGTGCTGCAGTTGCAGGACTTTCAATGACTATGAACTGGCCACATCCTGGCATGATCCTAACCCTGGTTGGTTTCTACGGATTACTCTTTCTGACAGCTAAAACAGCTAACTCTGCCTGGGGTCTGCTGTCAGTCTTTGCTCTGACCGGTTTTATGGGACTGACAATTGGTCCAATCATCAATGCTTACACGCAGATGTTTTCCAATGGAAGTCAGTTGGTGATGCTGGCAATGGGAGGTACAGGTGTGATTTTTCTGGGTCTGTCTGGTTATGCTCTAACAACCCGTAAAGATTTCAGCTTCATGGGTGGCTTCCTGATGGTAGGTATTCTGGTTGCATTCCTGGCAGGTCTGGGCGCTGCGATTTTCAGCATCCCTGCCTTGTCACTGGCGGTATCTGCAATGTTTGTTTTGCTGATGTCAGGTATGATCCTCTACCAGGTTAGCGCGATGGTTCATGGTGGTGAAACCAACTACATCATGGCAACTGTCAGCTTGTATGTTTCCATCTACAACCTGTTCCTGAGCCTGCTGCAATTATTGGGAGCTTTTGCCGGCGAAGATTAATCTCTTCTCCATTCATTCCTCTTAATTGATGGTATGTAAAAAGCCCGCATTAGCGGGCTTTTTTATTCCACAAAGATTGTCAAAACCATCAGGCTGGTTGTTTTTTCGCCGCCTTGAGCAGGTGCATGACGAGCACAAGAACCGCTCCGACTGCCAAACCGGTCAAGAGTTCAGCTAACAGCGCTGGCAAGGCCTCGAGCACATGATGAACAGCATCAATATTGTGCACAAACATCCCGCCACCCACCAGCAGCATGGCGATTGTGCCAATAATACCCAACAGACGAATCACCTTAGGTAAAGAAGCAATAAGCAGCTGGCCAGATGATTTCATTGCCTGAGCCATCATCCCTACCCTGTCTCTGGCCTGTTCGATTAAATACAGGCCCGTATCATCCATTCGCACAAGTAAAGCAACCATGCCATAGACACCAACAGTTGCAATTAAAGCAATAAAGCTGACAACGGCAACCTGGATAAAAAGATCCTGGTCAATTACTGTTTCGAGCGTAATGACGACGATTTCAATGGATAAAATAAAGTCTGTGCGAACGGCAGCTTTAATCTTGGCTGCTTCATTACCAACAATTATTTTTGGATCACTGAATTGCTCAGCAGCAATTGTTTTTTTCTCATGCCCCGCGATCCACTCGTAGACTTTTTCAGCTCCTTCATAGGAAAGATAGGCGCCGCCCAGCAATAGGATTGGCACAATCAGCCAGGGTAAAAAGCTACTGAGCAAAAAAGCGACCGGTAGAATAATGATCTTGTTGATCAGTGAGCCCTTGGTGATAGCCCAGATTACCGGCAACTCACGAGAGGCGTGAAACCCCGTTGCTTTTTCGGCGTTTACTGCCAGGTCATCGCCGAGCAGGCCAGCTGTTTTTTTGGCAGCCACCTTGCTTATAACAGCGACATCATCCATTAAAACCGCCACATCATCGAGTATCGCAAATATTCCGCTGGCCATGGATTTACTCTTAGTTAAAAAACTGTCAGATTTTTTCGATACCGTTCATATAAGGTTTCAAAACCTCTGGAACCCTGATATTGCCTTCACCATCCTGATAATTTTCTATGACCGCAACCAGTGTCCGCCCAATCGCCAGTCCCGAACCATTTAGCGTATGCAGTAGTTCAGGTTTGCCGGTTTCCGGGTTACGCCACCTTGCCTGCAGACGCCTGGCCTGGAAATCTTCAAAATTGGAACAGGATGAAATTTCACGGTAGGCATTCTGACCGGGAAGCCAGACTTCGAGGTCAAAGGTTTTTGCCGAAGAAAAGCCAATATCACCCGCACATAACGTTACAACCCGGTAAGGCAGCTTGAGTTTTTGAAGAATCGTCTCGGCATGTCCGGTCAACTCATCCAGTGCCTTATAGGAATCTTCCGGCTTTACAGCCTGTACCAGCTCAACTTTCTCAAACTGATGCTGCCTGATCATGCCGCGTGTGTCTTTACCGTAACTACCGGCCTCACTTCTGAAACAGGGAGTGTGAGCCACCCATTTTCTTGGCATGTAGTCAGCTTCGACAATAACGTCACGCACCAGGTTTGTGACCGGGACTTCAGCCGTTGGAATGAGGTAATATTCCGAGTCACCCTTGAGGGCAAACAGGTCTTCTTCAAACTTAGGTAGTTGTCCTGTGCCATACAGTGAGTCTTTGTTGACCATGAATGGCACATAGGTTTCGGTATAGCCATGCTCACTCGAATGAGTGTCCAGCATGAATTGTTCAAGTGCGCGCTGTAATCGAGCCATGGCACCCGATAAAACGACAAAGCGCGAGCCAGTTAACTTGGCTGCGGTCTCGAAATCCATAAGACCTTTGGGGACGCCGAGATCGAAGTGTTCCCTCGGCTTAAAATCAAATTCAGGAATCTCCCCCCAAACCCGATCAACAACATTGTCATCTTCGCTGTTGCCATCAGGTACGGAATCATGAGGAATATTCGGAATGCCGAGTACCAGGGATTCAATCTGTTGTTGTATGCCCTTTAATTCATCCTGTGATGCCTGAAGTTTGTCACCCAACGATGCTACTTCATCCAGTAATGGTTGAATATCCTCACCCTGGGCTTTTGCCCTGCCAATGGATTTGGATTTTGTGTTGCGTTCATTTTGCAGATCCTGGGTAGCAACCTGCAGCTTTTTGCGCTTTTCTTCCAGAGAATTAAATATATCCGTGTCCAGCTCAAAGCCTCTACGCTTGAGTTTGCCAGCAACAGTATCAAGTTCTGTACGCAGTAGTTTGGGATCTAGCATGTAAGGGGTAGTCCTAAAGATTCATTTGGGCCGACCAGGTGATCAGGTGGCCCGGTTTCAGTTTCTGTTCGAATTCGTTAACAATGAATTGTATTTTTTCAGGCGCATCAAAAAATTCAAGCACCATGGGTAAATCCAGGCTCATATCGAGCAGGCTGGAAGCATGCATTTTACCGGACTGTCCAAAACCGGCAATACCACGAAAAGCAGTTACCCCCATGACTTTGTGTTCATCATGTAAGGCAGTCATAAAAGTATCGAGTTGATGCTGCCCTTCAGTCAGGTAAATCCTGACCACTGTCACTTCTTTTGTCGATATCGTCATTTTCATAATATCCTGGCAAAAATGATACCTGCCCAGGTTGCAGCCAGGCATAGCAAGACACTCATCAGTATGTTCAAACCAGCTTTAAGCATTTCAGCCTGTTCAAACAGGGTCAACGTTTCCATTGAAAAAGTGGAAAAAGTAGTAAATGAGCCTAGAAAACCGATCAATAAAATAGCGCGTATTTCAGCAGAAAATGCCAGGCGTTCAATTAGCATGACATAAAGAAATCCCATCAATAACGAACCGAGGACATTAACCGCGAGGGTACCATAGGGAAAAGATCTGCCCAGCAAGGCATATACGCCAGTGGATACACCATAACGGGAAACTGCGCCCAAGGCTCCTCCTGCTGCAATTGCGATTATCTGGTTCACGTTTTTGACTCAATGTTTTTCTGGAAAATGTCTTAAGCCTGATTTATGCGCAGAAGACGCCGTATGAAGATACACATTAATTTGATACAGGAGCCATTGCAGTCAACACTTCAGCAATCAAACCAGGCGGCTTCATTGACGCTACATCATAACCTATTTGGTTTCTGATTTTTTATCCAGTGAGCGTAAGTAGGCCATTTTTTCGGCAATCTTGATTTCAAGCCCCCGGGGGACCGGATGGTAATAAGCCTGCTCACCCATTTCTTCCGGGAAATAGGTTTCACCGGCTGCATAGGCTTCTGGCTCGTCATGGGCGTAACGGTATGCATGACCATAGCCCAGTTCCTTCATTAAACGGGTTGGAGCATTTCTCAGGTGAACCGGCACATCCAGGCTACCCTGCTCTCTGGCGTCTTTCATGGCTGCCTTGAAAGCGCTGTAGACGGCATTACTTTTTGCCGCACAAGCCATGTAGGCAACAGCCTGTCCCAATGCAAGCTCTCCTTCCGGGCTACCCAGGCGCTCCTGTACCTGCCATGCATCGAGCGCAATCTGTAATGCTCTTGGGTCGGCATTACCGATATCCTCAGATGCCATTCTGACGATTCGCCGTGCAATGTAAAGTGGGTCGCAGCCACCATCCAGCATCCGGCAAAGCCAGTATAATGCAGCATCCGGTGATGACCCGCGGACAGATTTATGCAAGGCGGATATTTGCTCATAAAAAAGATCACCACCCTTATCAAAACGTCTTTGACTTCCTGAGACCACTTCCACAACGCTTTGGTGCTGGACGACATGGTCTTCTGCCAGGTCTGCTGCAATTTCCAACAGGTTTAAGGCGCGTCGGGCGTCACCATCTGCGGCTTTGGCAATCAACGCCAGGTCTTCCATGGAAATTTCAAGCTGCTGCTCTGCAAGACCGCGGTCCTGGTTATGCAAAGCGGCCAGCAGAATGTTGATTAATTCCTCTTCGCCGAGAGACTTTAACGTGTAAACCCTAGCCCTGGATAACAAGGCATTATTCAGCTCAAAAGAGGGATTTTCCGTGGTTGCTCCTATAAAGACGAAGGTACCATCCTCGACATGTGGCAAAAATGCATCCTGTTGAGATTTATTAAAGCGGTGCACTTCGTCGATAAACAGGATGGTCTGCACTGCCTGCTCTGATTTGATTTTTTTTGCCTGTTGGACAGCTTCACGGATATCTTTCACCCCGGACAGGACAGCCGATAAACTATGGAAATAAGCACCTGTTTGCTTGGCGATCAGCTTTGCCAAAGTAGTCTTGCCGGTACCCGGAGGTCCCCACAGGATCATAGAGTGCAAATGATCTGTGATAATCGCTTCACGTAAGGGTTTGTTTTTTCCAATGACATGTAACTGGCCCTGATATTCTTCAAGTGTTTCAGGTCGCATGCGATCAGCCAGTGGCTGAAAATTTGCCTCATCAGCCAGAGCGAAAAGATCATCTGCTGAATCAATATGCATCAAAGGTCATCCAGGAAGTCATATCCCTGGCGTCGTTTAAAGACAAATAATTGCTTGTCCAGTTCAGGATTACGTTTCACATCGTAAAACTGGAAACGGGTAACCTGGCCAAACTTGTCAGCCATTTCCATGCGTCGTAAATCATCGTTGACAAAGGCCAGCAGGATGCGGGTAAACTGGCTTTCTGCATCACGCGGCAGCAGTTCCACCCAGTCCATACCCTGGCTTGAACCGATGTCGATGATTTCAAAACGTTCTTCGAGCTTGCCCTCGTCTATTAAAATACCGGCAGGTGTTCCCTTTAGGGCACGCTCCTGGGAAACATAAGTGATCTGTTCCAGGTCTGTATCAATGATATAAACCGTGTCGCCATCTGCCAGAATCTGTTTTTCGTATGGCTCGAAATAATCCCAGCGGAATTTACCCGGCCTGGAAATATACAAATCCCCCTGGAAGCGCCCGACGCTGGCCGAGTCCGTATCAAGAATAGACTGTTCAAATTTGGCTGAAATGGTATCCAGCTGATAGAGGAATTTTTCCAGTTTTTGTGGTCCTTCTCCGGCGAGAATCTGAGTGCTGAATACAAACAACAGTATTAGAATATTTATACATCGATCTCAATCTTCCGGTGGAGGTGGTGCGAGTACTTCGCGGTTACCATTCGTCTCGGGAGGACTGACAATGCCAATACGCTCCATTTCCTCAATCATTCTGGCAGCACGGTTATAGCCTATCTTCAGCCTTCTCTGCACACCTGAAATGGAAGCGCGGCGACTCTCGGTCACGATACGAACAGCTTCGTCAAACAAGGGATCTGCATCCTCGGTAGCTGCTCCTGAGGCTTCAGCTGATAGACCCGGAATCGGCTCGGTTGGTTCCTGAAGAATTTCATCAATGTAGTTTGGCTGGCCCATTTTTTTCAATTCCTTGACGACCCGGTGTACTTCGTTGTCATCAACAAAAGCACCGTGAACACGCATTGGAATGTTGTTACTACCAGGTCCCAGGTAAAGACTGTCACCATGGCCAAGCAGGTGTTCTGCCCCCATCTGGTCCAGAATTGTTCTGGAATCAATACGTGATGAAACCTGGAAAGCCAGGCGGGTCGGAATATTTGCCTTGATCAGGCCGGTGATGACATCAACCGAGGGTCGTTGTGTCGCCAGTAACAGGTGAACACCGGCCGCACGTGCTTTTTGAGCCAGGCGCGCGATCAGTTCTTCCACCTTTTTACCGACAACCATCATCATATCCGCTAGCTCATCGATAATTACAACAATGTACGGTAAAGGCTTTAAATCAGGAGCTTCTTCCGGTTCGTCGCCTTCATACAGGGGATTGGGTTTAAAGAAAGGATCCTTGATTGGCGTGCCGGCCTTGATGGCATCCGTAATTTTGCGGTTAAAGCCCGCTATGTTCCTGACACCCTGGTGCGCCATTAACTTGTAGCGACGCTCCATCTCGGCGACACACCAGCGCAGCGAGTTGGCGGCCTCTTTCATGTCAGTAACAACTGGCGTCAGTAAATGGGGAATATCGGCATAGACCGAGAGTTCCAGCATTTTAGGATCGATCATGATCAGTCTGACCTGTTCAGGTGTCGCTTTGTAGAGCAGACTCAAAATCATGGCATTAATGGCCACGGATTTACCGGAACCGGTGGTGCCGGCAATCAGGGCATGCGGCATCTTCGCCAGGTCCGTTACCATTGGTTCACCGGCAATATTCTTACCAAGAGCAAGTGTTAACACGGATTTTGACTTGTCGTATTCGTGGGAACGCAGCACCTCGCTGAGGAATACCATTTCGCGGGATTCATTCGGAATCTCGATACCAATGACTGATTTTCCCGGAATGACCTCGACCACCCTGACGCTGATGGTTGATAAAGCCCTGGCAAGGTCTTTGGCAATACTGGTTACCTTGCTGGCCTTGGTGCCCGCCGCCAGGTGTAACTCGAACAGTGTTACTACCGGTCCAGGATGTACAGCATCAACCTGGGCCTCGATACCAAAATCTGCCAGTTTCAATTCTACCAGTTGTGACATTGCCTTGAGCGCGTCTTCCGACAGGCTGACACCGCTGTGTTTGGGAGGATCCAGTAAGGACAAAGAGGGTAATTCAGCATTTTGTTCAGGTTCAAATAACGGTACCTGCTTCTCTTTTTCCACACGGATACTGGGTTCCACTTTGGCAGGTGCAGCAGCTATTGTCGGCGGTTTACGATTCTGTTTTTTCTTGGTTTCTTTCTTAACTACTTCTGAACGCTGTTTTTTAAGGTTCCTGGCATCACGGTATTCATCAAACTTGTTAAGCAGCAGCTGGGACCTGTCCGCCAGCCATAAAACGGCTTCTCCGATCCAGTCCATTACGGTAAACCAGGAAATACCGGTAAATAATGTCCAGCCACCGAGAAACATGGCCAAAAGCAATAAACTACTGCCGGTAGCGCTGAACAGCTCAACGAAGCCACTCTGTAAGGCCCGGCCGAGAATACCGCCCGGTCCTTCAGGAAAGCTGTTACCAAAAGATTTAACATGCATCGCAGCCAATGCACTGCCCGCAGCTACGGTTAAAAAGAAACCACCCCAACGCAACCCGACCAGCCAGTAATTGATTGAATCATCAGGGTTTCTTTCCTTGAAAATCAACCAGCCACTCCAGATCACCATGATTGGAAACAGGTAAGCCAGGTAGCCAAAAAGACCAAGAAACACGCTCGCAAACCAGGCACCGGCATAGCCTCCCAGGTTTTCCGGAGTAGCCCGTGGACCCAGGTAGGACCATCCGGGATCCAGCGATGAGAATGTCAGCAGTGACAATAGAAAATACGCGCCGACAGCAATAATAAGCCAAAAGGCCAGTTCTCTCAGGCGATTATGTGCATGTAGTTTTTGGGCAGACACTGAAATTGATAACTATTTAATTCAAATAAGAAAAAGTCTTAACTAATTTGGTTAAGAAATTATTTTCATTGGTTTTTTTAATATTCCCAAGCTTGACTCGTAGCTTACTGGAAACTTACTGCTTGCGAAATAAGCATTTTCCCGAAACCCCGGCTATTGTGTTTAATGCTAGTGTTTTATCAATGCTGGATGGACAACCCGGCCATTTTCGAGGTTGATACCCCGCTCCAGTGCTTTATCTTCATGTAGCTGTCCGACAGCCAGTTTCATGACAAAAGGCATGATTGCAGCTGATAAAGCCTGGCTCGAGGTGCGTGGAACAGCACCGGGCATGTTGGTAACACCAAAATGCAGCACACCATGCTCAAGATAAGTAGGGGCTTCGTAGTTGGTGGGATGGATTGTCTCAATGCAGCCGCCCTGATCGACTGCAATATCAATTATCACGCTGCCTGCCTGCATTCGACTGACCAGTTCCTCACTGACCAGGACCGGGCTTTTCCTACCGGTAACAAGCACTGCCCCCACCAACAGGTCTGAATTTTTAATTGCATGTTCAAGCTGTTTGCGAGTCGGTACCAGGGCAGTGACATTCGGATAAAAGCGTTGCAGACTGGAAAGCTTGTCGATATTGATATCAAAAACGGTGACGTTTGCGCCAAGCCTGGCAACGACATCAACAGCCTGCATGCCGGCATTGCCTGCGCCCAGTACGGTGACCTGCCCGCGTTCGGTAGTTGCCAGTCCACCCAGCAAGATGCCTTTTCCGCCCTGTGGTGCATGCAATAAATGCGTACCAATTTGCCCTGAAAGACGCCCGGCAATAATACTCATGGGCGCCAGTAAGGGTAGTTTGCCCTGACCGGTTTCTACTGTTTCAAAACCAATCGCAGTCAACCCTATCAGTTTAAGCTTTTCCAGTAACTCAGGAGCCGGAGCCAGGTGCAGGTAACAGAAAAGGATATGGTCACTTGTCAGGTATTTCAGATCTTCGTTTACAGGTTCTTTTACTTTTACGATTAGTGTGGTTTTGGCATAAATTTCCGAGGCTGTATTGAGTATCTTCACACCCAGTTCATCATACTGTTCATCAGAATAACCTGAGAGCAAGCCGGCAGATTGCTCTACAAAAACTTCGTGACCGGCATCAATTAACTGGGAGCAGGCAAATGGTGTCAAACTGACCCTGCCCTCCTTGGGTTTAATTTCTTTTGGTATGCCAATACGCATGGTTTCACCTTTATGAATAGCGTAATATTAGCTGATCATCTTAATCTACCATGGAGAAATTTTCATGAGTGACGTAAAGCATATGCGATTACTGATTTTAGGCTCTGGACCAGCAGGTTACACGGCAGCTGTGTATGCAGCTCGGGCCAATCTGCAGCCTGTTCTGATTACGGGAATGGAACAAGGTGGCCAGCTGACAACCACCACTGAAGTTGATAACTGGCCCGGAGATAATGAAGGAGTTCAGGGTCCGGAATTAATGGATCGAATGCTAAAACATGCTGAACGTTTCAATACAGAAATTATCTTTGACCACATTAACAAGGCCGACCTGTCTTCCCGTCCCTTTGTGCTCACCGGTGACTCCGGTCAATACAGTTGTGATGCCTTGATTATCGCGACGGGTGCCTCTGCGATGTACCTTGGACTTGATTCTGAAGAGGCTTTTAAAGGTAAAGGCGTCTCTGCCTGTGCCACCTGTGACGGTTTTTTCTATCGTGGTCAAAAAGTTGCTGTTATTGGTGGTGGTAATACCGCTGTTGAAGAGGCGCTCTATCTCTCTAATATTGCCTCTGAAGTTGTCCTCGTTCATCGCCGTGACAGTCTGAGATCAGAAAAAATCCTGCAGGACCAACTGTTTGAAAAGGAAAAGAACGGCAATATCACCATTGAGTGGAATCACACACTGGATGAAGTTCTTGGCGACGCCTCCGGCGTAACAGGTATGCGACTGAAAAGCACCGTCGATGGCGCAACCAAAGATCATGAGTTAATGGGGATTTTTGTTGCGATTGGGCATAAACCGAACACTTCGTTGTTTGAAGGACAGCTCGACATGGAAAATGGCTATTTAAAGGTAAAAAGTGGCTCAGAAGGCAATGCTACCCAAACCTCGATTGAAGGTGTCTACGCTTGCGGTGATGTCATGGATCACATTTATCGCCAGGCGATTACTTCTGCCGGTACCGGTTGTATGGCAGCATTGGATGCAGAAAAATATCTGGATGCACTTGGGAGCTGATCCACATTATAGCTTACCTCGCCAGGGCTCTCATCCCTGGTGAGGTTAAAATCTTTTACATTTCGACTTTCATCGACACTTCCATTACAAACGCATGCAATGCCAGTTTCTGGTAACGATTAACACCTTTGAACATCAGCCCGTAGTAATGCAGGGGCAACCGGGCTTTCGCTCTGTTGCCTTCCCTGAAATCCACACTTTTTACTTCGCCCAGAAGATTGAGTGTTTCTTCTGAATCAGCAACATCCAGAACCATTTTGATTTCAAGGATTTCATTAACATCAGCAACCGGAACACGGGTAGCAATCTTGGCCCCACTGGCGCTGAGGTCAACAATCATGGCTTCGTAAGATCTAGACTCTCCACTTCTGGAATTTCGCACGAGTGCGGGCTGTTTTGTAATGATGCGCCTTGCATCACGGATGATGGAAGTTTCTATATCTTCCGGATATGAAAGATGGATATGAGGATAAGGCATCATGCTGGTCTGTATGACTTTAACCCTGAACCCCTGCACAGAACTTCCCTGCAGCGCACGACAAACCAGAGGAGTGTCATCAGTCAGCAGAACCGTGCGGCCATTATGTTCGGTATTCGTTACAATCAAACCTTTACCGGGATAATAGCCAAGTAACTTTACCGTGTAGCGAATTGGGGTATCCACATTCTCCTGATGCAGTTGAATGGATGTACCAACAGGTAACTGGAGTCTGTCTTCAATCATGGCGTGTCATGCATCTTGTTATTTATTATTATTTTACAGTTAGTATAGACGAAAGACCTGATACTGAGACCGGCACAAGGTAATGTTAACTTTTATACAATCATTTGATGCCATTGATTCATTTCCACCGCTCGAGCGTGCTGAAAAAGATCCTAATGGCCTGCTGGCTATAGGTGGCGACCTCTCCACGCCCCGACTGCTGGAGGCCTATCGTCATGGAATATTTCCCTGGTTCAGCCAGGGGCAACCCATTTTATGGTGGTCACCGGATCCGCGCATGGTGTTGTATCCTGATGAATTTCATGCCAGCAGAAGTCTGAAAAAAAACATCAGGAGATTTGATTTTGATTTTTCTGTTAATCTGGGCTTTCAGCAGGTCATGCAGGCCTGTGCCGAGCCAAGAAATTATTCTTCCGACACCTGGATTAATACACAGATGCAACAGGCATATCTTGAATTACACCATCTTGGGTTTGCGCATTCCATTGAAATCTGGATCGATAATGAACTGGTTGGTGGTCTCTATGGAGTTTCAATTGGCCGGGTATTTTTCGGCGAGTCCATGTTCAGTGTTAAAACCGATGCATCGAAGGCGGCTTTCTGGGCTTTGTGCATATTGCTTGCAGAAAAGAAATTTCATGTTATTGACTGCCAGGTTTACTCTGAACATCTTGAACGACTGGGAGCAAGAGAAATTCCCCGCAAAGAATTTGAACAACAGTTAAAGACTTACTGTACTTTTCCCGCCTCAGGTGAATGGGTGCAGCAAAAAAGTCCACTGGCCGGGCAGATTGTGAGTAATTAATTAGCGCCTCAACATAAAGTCCACGGAAACACCCTTGGGAATAGAAAAAGGCGTTTTATCGTCATAGCGGGTTAATGGCAGCAAAATAGGCAGGCGACTCACGCCTCTTCCCAATGGCATGATTCTAAGAACCACGTCTTCATAACCATCATGATTCAGGTCACCGTGATCGACGGATAAAAGTCTGAGCCCTTTGGCTCTTTTATCTGCCTGGCAGCGAATGCCGGATTCAGTACGAATCAGGCGACCACGGAAAACACCCTCGGTGAAGCTGCATTCTTCCACGTGGGCTCCATCAATTTTTGAGCTGATTTCCAAAAAGGGGAAAAGTGAAGATATGCTCAGCTTATCCCCTGTTTTCTCAAAACACTCTCTTCGAAAAACAGGGTCATCACTGGCCTCACATTCAGAAGAAAACGGTAGATCACGCAGCCTGGCATTGAAATAGTCGTAATCACTGACAAAATCATTTTCAACCTTTTCCCTTTTGGGAGGCATGATTGATACATAGCGACAATCATTAACCACCTTGTTCCATAAGTTACGGCCTATCACATCAACCGGATGTGGAGAACCAAAGGACACTTCATTGATCACCTTGTCGCAGTCATCGGGAATCAGGTATTTACGCTTTTCATTATTGGGAAATTCAAGAGCCAGTTCATAATGATCCACTTTTTTACCGGAAAAAGGCTTGGAAAAGAAAAACTGCATATGCTTATGTGAGCCATAATCCGCTAAATAATCAGCATGTAAATTCAACACCGGCAGTAAAAAACCGATAATCAGAAATGTAAGGCGGTAATAATTCATTTTCAAAAAATTAACCCTGTTTATGTATTAACGATGAAAAGCGCTGACTAACATGTGTTGCTACATTAAAAAACAATTTAGCACTTATTCCAGGATGATAGTTGGTCGTATTCTGAATACTTTCTTTGGTAAGCACGAGTAAACTGGTTTGCTCTGTAGCCATGGCTTCGGACGATCTTGGCAAGTTGGCAAACATCGAGACATCACCAAATACGTCACCGGGCAGGAAAAATTCTTCTATTTCTCTGTCTCCCCTGTTTCCGATATGCCTGACTTTCACGTTTCCACGCATAACCATATACATTGCAACACTTTCATCATCCTGTTCAAATATTTTTTGCCCCTTTCTGTAATGGTGAACCGCACTGGCAAGAATAAATTTCCTAATCTGCCAGGAGCGCATCCCTTTAAATAATAGACTTTTTTCTAACACTTCTTTGCGTAATGACAAGGACATCAAGTCCCATAAAGTCACCAGTTTCATCGTAGAAATAGCCAGAGGAGTAATCACGAAGTCTGCTATCAAGGCTGCCAGCATAACCAGGGCGCTGAGAAATCCAAACTGGGCTACGGGCTCAAAAGAAGAAAGTGAGAACACCAGGAAGCCTGAAATTAACGCAATGGAAGTCGCAAATACCGGTAAAGCTTCACTGTGAATGGTTTCATACATTGCAGCGTACTTGCTACGCTTGGATTTGAGTTCCTTGTTGTACCGGAGCATAAAGTGCATGGTGTCGTCCACGGCAATACCAATGGCAATGGCTGCGGCCATGGTAGTTCCAATATTTAGCGGAATATCCATAAATCCCATCACACCGAATAATACAATGACCGGAAAAATATTCGGAATAGCGGCTATCAGGCCTACTTTCCAGTCAAGAAACAGCATTGAGATAATCACGATAATGATGATCAGCAATAACAGAATGGATTGTAATTGCCCTTGGATCATTGCCTTGGTTGCAGAAAGTGTCAGTACCGAATCACCAGTGACGTTTGCATCCAGACCTGAATCCAGATTTTCCTCTATATACTTTCTGAGACCATCAACTGCCTCCTGAAGTTCATGCGTGGATGAAATATTGTGTCTGATTAAAATTCGCGCCTTGCTGTAATCTTCAGATACATAAGCCTGAACATGTTCATATTTCAGGAATATCATCAACTCATTGATAATTTCATCCGAGTCCGGCATTAAAGGCTCTACCTGTTCTTCAAAAGCACCGTTCAGCAAGGAAAGATAATCAATAAAAGATGTTGATGAGCGAACACCTTCAGTTAACATGATGTGGTCCTGAATAGCCTTGACCTCATCAAGGTAACGTACCTTCAGAAAAGTATCCTGAATGCCCGAGTCAAGAATAACCGACATGGATTCAAGCCCGGATAGCTTTTCATTCACATGTTCAAAATGCGTTTTAACAACTGAATTTTCACTCAGGCTGTCTATCGGGCTGTGATTGACCTTGATCAGCGTCATGCCTGATATCGCAATAACAGATATCCCTAAAACGGTGAAACTGATGAACCATCGGTAACGGTGCAACCAAAGATAGAAAGCACGTGCCTTGGCAGGCTCCACGTCGGGTGTTTCGAGGAAATGAGACTTACCATCCAGTTGCCAGCTTCCTGCCAGCCGTAACAAGGCCGGTATCAAGGAAATTGTGATAAAAAAGTTTATCAGTAGAGCAGTTGCTGAGAGGGCGCCAAATTGCCATAAAACTTCAATTTTACTGAAGCTGACCGACAAAAAGCCCATGTAAGTGGTAATAAACGTTAAGCCAATAATGCCGCCCATTTTTTTTGCCATTTGCTCAATGGCCTTGAGCTTGTCCATGCCATTGTGCTGTCCACGTCTAAACTCTGCCAGCAGATGAATATCCTCGGTCGAGCCGACAATGATAAGTAGAATGGGAACCATCGATGTCACAACATTGAGCGGGATATTGAAAAAGCCCATCAGGCCCAGGGTCCACAATATACTCAGGCCGGCAGTCATTACGGGAATCAGAATATCCAGAATCTGACGTAACAGTAAAAACAATGCAATCAGCAAGGCGGCAACTGCAAGCGGCAGCAACTTACCCTGCTCCGCCTTTATTTCCTCAGCCACTTCCTGGCGCACATGCTGGTAACCGATAGTGAAAACCTGCTGATAGCTTGACGTTAGTGTGGCGGTAATTTCATTTAAAGCATCTGTAATACCCTGATCAGTGAAAGCAGAATGATCTGGCTTAAGAATAATTGCCACTGCCATAACTGTATGGTCATTTGAAAGCAGCGTGTTTTTGACAAAAGGATTCTGAGAGGCATTAGCCAGCAGTTCTTTAGCCTGTTCTTCTGATGAAGGCAGTTCTATAAGATATGGATCTTTATTGAGATAACCATCGATGGTTTTCAGGTAGGGAACTGAAAAAAGGCTTTCCGCACGATCAACAAATTGCAGGGATTCAATTTGATCAATAGCGATCTTGAGCTTTTCAAGTTTTTTATTTTCGAGAATTTCTTCATCGGCAAGATACAACAGAATGACTTTTTCATCACCAAACTGCTCGGTAATTTTTTTAAAATACTCACGCTCAGGATCATCCTGAACCAGCAAATCATCTGCAGAAATTTGCACATGGACATGAGCAAGCTGGGTACTTGCCAGTATACTGATCACCAAAAGACTGATTAATACAGTCCAGGGCTTATTGCAGAAAAAAATCAGTAATTTGTGCATTATAAAAAGAGATACTTAATTATCATTTTACCAATCGGCATTTATTTCAAACTCGACTTTAGCTTATGTCATGGGTACTTGATAGCCAAGCACGCATTCATAAACTTAACTATTGTTACATCTTAATTTTATAACGGCCATTTGGAGAATTTCTGAAAGTGGATAAGTTTAAGCAGTCAACATGTTCATCTACACCTAACCCTGAGAGCATTTACAGGTCATAGCAAGCCATGAACAGTGGGATACAGCTTTTTCAAACACCTTTAATGGCATGTCCTTACCTGGATGGATATAAAAGCTCCAATGTTATCGTAGACCCGGCTTATAGATTGCATCCTGCTGCCTATGATTTTCTGTTGGAAAAAGGCTTCAGGCGCAGCGCAGGGCTCGTCTATCGCCCGGCTTGTCCTGCGTGTAATGCATGTAAAAGCACGCGTGTTCCAGTTATGAACTTTAGCCCAAACCGCTCCCAAAAACGCGCCTGGAAGCGGATAGAAAATAATTTGACAGTGCATCCCCGGCAAGCCGAATTCAATCAGGACCATTTTGAATTGTATAAAAAATATACACGCAGCCGGCATGCAGACAGTGAAATGTCGGATTCAAGTATTTCCCAGTACATGGACTTTTTTACTTCAGACTGGAGTGACACCATATTTCTGGAAATAAAGCATGATCAGCAATTACTGGCTGTTGCAGTCACCGATAAACAGCCTGATTCATTATCAGCACTATACACATTTTTTGATCCTGAAAAATCCCATATAAGCCCTGGGGTTATAGGGATTCTGGCACAAATTGAACTTGCCAGAAAATTGGATGTGGACTGGCTTTACCTGGGTTACTGGATTCAGGACTGTCAGAAAATGTCCTATAAAACCCAATACAGACCCATTCAGTTTTTCGATTCGGGGCAATGGCTTTTGCTGGAGCGTTAAAAGTAACTGCCCCGAGATCTGTTTTGCGGTATTAATCTGGCAAATGACTATGTTATAATCCGCCGCGATTTTTACTTAGGAAATAACCTCGAATGGCAAAAGAAGATTTTATTGAACTTGACGGCGTAGTTGTGGAAACTCTCCCAAATGCCACCTTCAAGGTCGAACTGGAAAATGGACATGTGGTCAATGCACATATTTCCGGAAAAATGCGTAAACACTACATCCGTATCCTGACGGGCGACAAAGTCAAGGTCGAGTTAACGCCTTACGATTTAACTAAAGGTCGTATTGTTTTCAGGGAACGATAATTACCTGCTGCGCTTCTCGAGTGCACGGTTACGGCTAGTGTACAGTTAAGGATTCCAGGTCAAACTGGATTTTTCCTTCATCAGACAAGCTGACCTTAACGCTGCCGCCCTCTTCCAGACTTCCGAAGAGCAATTCTTCAGCCAGCGGCTTCTTGATTTCTTCCTGTATCAACCTGGACATAGGCCTTGCGCCCATCAGCGCATCGTAACCTTTATCAGCTAGCCACAACCTGACGCTGTTATCAACTGTCAGCGTCACTTTCTTGTCATGTAACTGTTCTTCAAGTTCAAACAGGAATTTGTCGACAACGTATGCAATTGTCTTGGGATCCAGCGCTTTAAACTGAATTATCGTATCAAGCCGGTTTCTGAATTCAGGCGTAAACAGTTTCTTGATAGCCTCCATGCCATCAGAGCTATGGTCCTGTGAAGTAAATCCAATTGAAGGTCGGGACATCTCTGAAGCACCTGCATTGGTTGTCATGATAATAATGATGTTGCGGAAATCCGCTTTACGGCCATTGTTATCAGTAAGCGTGCCATGGTCCATGACCTGTAGCAGGAGATTAAATACATCAGGATGGGCTTTTTCAATTTCATCCAGGAGTAAAACGGCATGTGGATGCTTGTTAACTTCTTCTGTGAGCAAGCCACCCTGATCATAGCCCACATAACCCGGGGGTGCTCCAATCAGCCTGGATACCGTATGTCTCTCCATGTATTCAGACATATCAAACCGAATCAGTTCCAGTCCCATGATACGCGCCAGCTGACGTGTAACTTCGGTTTTACCGACACCGGTTGGCCCTGAAAACAGGAATGAACCAACGGGCCGACTTTCATTGCCCAGTCCTGAACGATTCATGCGAATGGCTGAAGCCAAGGCATCAATGGCTTCATTCTGACCGAAGACAACAGACTGTAAATCCTTATCGAGCGTCTTCAGTGCTTCTGTATCAGAAACGGATACTTTGCGTGGCGGAATACGGGCAATCTTGGCAACAATATTTTCAATATCGATGACGCTGATGGATTTTTTTCGTTTTGACTCTGGCAAAAGCTGCATTGCAGCTCCGGCCTCATCGATCACGTCAATCGCCTTATCGGGCAAATGGCGGTCATTGATATACTTATCTGATAGTTCAGCCGCTGTTTCCAGGGCGCGCTTGGAATACTTGATGCCGTGATGCTCTTCAAAGCGGGAAATCAGGCCCTTCAGGATAGAGATGGTCTCCTCAACCGTCGGCTCGTCAACATCAATTCGCTGGAATCGTCTTGCCAGGGCACGGTCTTTTTCAAAAATACCGCGAAACTCCTGGTAGGTTGTTGAACCAATACAACGCAGGTCCCCGGAAGCCAGCACGGGCTTGATCAGGTTTGATGCATCCATCACACCACCAGAGGCAGCGCCTGCTCCGATGATGGTATGAATCTCATCAATAAAAAGCACGGCTTCCGGACTCTTTTTGAGTTCGGCCAGTACAGCTTTCAAGCGTTTTTCAAAATCCCCTCGATATTTTGTACCGGCAACCAGAGCACCCAGGTCAAGAGAGTAGATAATGCCATTCGCGATTACCTCTGGAACTTCTCCGTCAACGATTTTCTTTGCCAGGCCTTCAGCAATAGCGGTTTTCCCGACGCCAGCCTCACCGACCAGTAACGGGTTGTTTTTTCGGCGTCGACATAAAACCTGTACTGTTCTTTCCAGTTCTTTTTCCCGACCAATCAGCGGATCAATTTTCCCTTCAAGTGCCAATTCGTTCAGGTTTGTTGCGTAAGCTGTGAGCGGATTGCTGGAGGACTTTTCAATGACTTCTGATTCAAGATTTTCAGAATTCTGTGAAAGTTCTTCAGGGTCGTCTGAATGGACTTTGGAAATACCGTGGGAGATATAATTAACAATATCCAGTCTTGTGATGTCTTGCTGATCAAGGAAATATACAGCCTGTGATTCCTGTTCACTGAAGATGGCAACCAGTACATTGGCACCGGTGACCTCTTTCTTGCCAGAGGACTGAACATGAAAAACGGCTCTTTGCAAAACACGCTGAAAGCCAAGTGTTGGCTGAGTTTCCCTGTCATCTTCTCTACCCAGACGAGGTGTGGTTTCATCCAGAAACTGGATAATGTCATTTCTTAACTTTTCTGTATCAGCTCCACAGGCATGCAGTACTTCAGCCGCTGTTGGGTTATCAATCAGTGCAAGCAGTAAGTGCTCTATAGTCATGAATTCATGCTTACGGTTACGCGCCTGCGTAAAAGCCTGACTCAGGGTAAATTCAAGTTCTTTACTCAACATATGCAATTGGCTCCTATGTTAGGCTTAAGCATAGATCAGAAATTTGTGTGTCGCTCATGCTTCTTCCATTGCGCATAACAAAGGGTGCTGATGATTCTTTGAATAGTCATTGACCAGTGTTACCTTGGTTTCTGCCACATCTCTTGTATAAACACCACAGACCGCCTGACCTTTGGTATGCACATGCAGCATGATCTGGGTTGCTTTTTCACGATCCATGGCAAAAAAAGTTTCCAGCACTTCCACTACAAATTCCATGGGTGTGTAATCATCGTTCAATATAAGCACCTTATAGAGAGGTGGTTTTTTCAGCTTTGGTTGAGCTTCCTGAACGGCTAGACCATGGTCATTATCAGTTTCGTTTTCGTCAGACATTTTCAATATTCATACAGAACTACGGTTCGGTGATATGTTCGACTTCATATTCTGTCAAAAGCTCCCTTAAAAGCTAGTATTTAAGGCCAACTTTAAAAAATTAAAGTCTAAATTTGACCATCAACAAATTGTGACTATACTGAAAAAATCTGTACGAAAAAATTCGTGCGGTATTTCAGTAACATACAATAAAAACAACGAGCCAGAACAAATATATAAAGTACGACCAAATGGAGGAAATACAATGGCTATAGGTACCGTCAAATGGTTCAATAATGCCAAGGGTTATGGTTTTCTGACGCCTGAATCAGGAGATCAGGATGTCTTTATTCATTTCTCAGCGATAGAAATGGAGGGTTATAAAACCCTTAAAGAAGGCCAAACCGTTGAATTTGAACTTGAAAAAGGCCCGAAAGGTCTACATGCACAGCGTGTTCACACACCAAATACCATGAATTAACCTCGCGTTGACTGGTAGCCAGAAAATCAATAAAGCCTGTTGAAATTCATCAACAGGCTTTATTATTTTAAACAGTTTTTAACCATCAATAACCTGGTTTAGCAGGTTACTGGGGCGCATAACATTTTCAGTCATTGCCAGGTCAGAATGGTAATAACCACCAATTTTAACCGCCTTGCCCTGCACCTGCTTAAGCTGATCAAGAATTTCTGCTTCGTTTTCGATTAGTTGTTTGGCAACTGGAGTAAAAATGGTTTTCAACTCCTGGTCTTCTTCCTGTTCAGCCAGAGCTTGCGCCCAGTACATTGCCAGGTAAAAATGACTGCCACGAGTATCCAGCTCACCCACTTTCCGTGAAGGTGACTTTTCATTCTTAAGAAACTTCCCGTTGGCTTATCCAGGCATGCGGCAAGAATTTTTGCTTTTTCATTATCTGTTTTTTGCGCCAGGTCTTCCAGTGAAACCGCCATTGCAAGGAACTCTCCCAGTGAATCCCAGCGTAAATGATTTTCTTGCAATAACTGCTGTACATGTTTAGGAGCAGAACCTCCGGCACCTGTTTCAAATAATCCACCACCTTCCATCAGCGGAACAATGGAAAGCATTTTCGCACTGGTTCCTAGTTCCAGGATTGGGAATAAATCTGTCAGGTAATCACGTAAGACATTACCGGTAACAGAAATCGTATCTTTTCCCTGCTTTCACGCGTTCCAGAGTGAGTTCGAGTTGCCTCAATCGGTGACATAATCTGTATTTCAAGCCCTCTAGTATCGTGCTCTTTTAAATATGTATTAACTTTTTTTATCAGTTCACATCATGGGCACGGTTTTGATCCAGCCAGAATATGGCCGGTGCTCCTGTCGTTCGGGCACGATTCACAGCCAGTTTTACCCAGTCCCGGATTGGCAGATCTTTTACCTGGCACATACGCCAGATATCATCTTTTTCAACTTCATGTACCATTAAGGTATGACCGCTGATTCATCAGTTACAACTGACTTTGCCATCACCGGGATTTCAAATGTTTTATCATGAGAACCATATTCTTCGGCTTTTTGTGCCATCAAACCAACATTAGGAAATTTCCCATGCTTGGGATCAAATGCTCCATGTTTTTTGCAAAAATCAATCACTTCCTGGTAAACACCGGCATAGCAGCTGTCAGGAATCATTGCCTTGGTATCATGAAGTTTGCCATCCGGCCCCCACATTTTCCCAGAATTACGTATTGCAGCCGGCATTGAAGCATCAATAATGACATCACTGGGAACATGCAGATTAGTAATACCTTTATCAGAATCTACCATGGCCAGTTCGGGTCTGATTGTATAAACAGCATCAATATCTGCTTCAATCTCTTTCCTCTTTTCAGCTCGGGAAGTGTTTGATCTTTGCATAAAGATCACCCAAACCGTTATTGGCATCAACACCAATCTCGTAAAAGTGCTGCATATTTTTCAAACACATCTTTGTAATAAACAGAAACCACATGACCGAAAATAATCGGATCGGAGACTTTCATCATAGTTGCTTTCAGATGCACAGATAACAGAATGCCCTGTTCTTTCCTGCCCGGTCTGTTGTTCAAAAAATTCACGCAATGCTTTGCGGCTCATCACTGCCGCATCAATAATCTCTTTATCCTGAACTGCAATATTCTGTTTTAAAGCAGTCACTGTACCGGCTGCATCGATCAATTCAATATTCAGATTGCCAGCCTGTTGAATGACCACTGATTGTTCACTGGAGTAAAAATCACCATCTGTCATGTGGGAACATGTGAAGCTGAATCGGCACTCCATTCACCCATTGAATGTGGATGCTGTTTTGCATATTCCTTTACCGGGGCGGCTACCCGGCGGTCAGAATTTCCTTCTCGCAAGACCGGGTTAACCGCACTCCCCAGGACTTTTGCATAACGTGCCTTGACAGCCTTTTCCGCTTCATTCTGAGGCTCTTCAGGGAAATCGGGAAAGTCATACCCCTGCCCCTGAAGTTCCTTTATTGCAGACTTTAGTTGCGGGATCGACGCACTGATATTAGGTAGCTTGATGACATTGGCTTCAGGATTTTTGGCCAGCTCACCCAGCTCGGATAAAGCATCAGGTCGTTTTTGCTCCTCGCGGAGGTTTTCAGGGAAATTGGCAATAATTCTTCCAGCCAGGGAGATATCCTTGGTTTCAACCTCAATACCTGCTGCCTGGGTGAATTTTTTCACAACCGGCAATAACGAATACGTTGCTAGTGCCGGTGCCTCATCTGTCATTGTGTAAATAATTTTGGATGTCGTCATTTTTCTGGCTTTTTACTCGAAATTCAAAGTCGAGTATCTTATCACTCTGTGCCGCAGACCGGTATCCAAGTTATTCAACATTAAGATAGTTTCATATTGACTGACCAGACCACACAGAAGAGCCGACTGATCCTGTTTAACAAGCCCTATGGCGTGTTAAGCCAGTTTACTGACGACCAAAACCGGTCAACTTTGGCTGACTTCATTCAGGAAAAGCAGGTTTACCCTGCCGGCAGGCTTGACCGTGACAGCGAGGGACTTTTGTTGCTCACCGATAATGGCCGTCTACAGCAACAGATTGCGCATCCAGCTAAAAAAACCTGGAAAACTTACCTTGTTCAGGTAGAAGGTGAAGCTGATGACAATGCATTGGCACAACTGCAAAAAGGTGTGGAACTGAAGGATGGCCTTACCAGGCCCGCCAAAGTTAAGCGTATTGAAAAACCTGCCTGGCTTTGGCCCAGAAATCCACCGGTCCGGTTTCGTAAAACTGTTCCGGATCATTGGGTTGAAATAAAAATCCAGGAAGGTAAAAATCGCCAGGTACGACGCATGACAGCGGCCGTTGGATTGCCCACCCTAAGACTGGTCAGGGTCCAGGTTGGCGAATGGAAACTTGGCCAGATCAAGCCCGGCGAATATCAAGTTCAGCATATTCAAATTGAAAGAGAGGAAAGTCATGATCTGGATGCCACACGTCACCGTCGCGGCGGTCATAAAAAGAGCCGACCGTTTTCTCATGGTAACCGAAGAAAGCGATGAAGGTGTTGTATTCAACCAGCCGGCTGGACACTGGGAAGAGAACGAAACATTGGTTGACGCGGTTATTCGTGAAACTCTTGAAGAAACAGCCTACCAGTTTGCACCTGACGGCCTTGTCGGCTGTTATCAATGGAAAATCCCCAACAAGGATAAAACCTATCTGCGATTTTGCTTTTATGGGCGTGTTACAGGGTACAATAAAAACCAATCCCTGGACGATGGAATCATTAGTGCAAACTGGCACTCACTTGATGAAATTGAACAGCAAAGCTGTCACAAAAGAAGCCCAATGGTACTGGCCTGTATTAATGATTACCTGAACGGGAAGCGTTATTCTCTGGACATGCTCAACTATATCGCTGGTTAACAAGCCGCAGTTAACAGGAAATACTCTTTGAATACAGGAAAAGTTATTGTTGGACTCTCCGGAGGTGTGGATTCTTCGGTCGCTGCCCTGCTCCTTCTGCAACAAGGCTGGCAGGTTGAGGGACTGTTTATGAAAAACTGGGAAGAAGACGATGACAGTGATTATTGTGCAGCTGCTGACGACCTGAAAGATGCACGCAGTGTTGCTGAGCAACTGGAAATCCCGTTACATACGGTAAATTTCTCCGGTGAATACTGGGATCGTGTATTCAGTTATTTCCTAAAGGAATACCAGGCAGGACGCACTCCAAATCCTGACATACTGTGTAACAGCGAAATCAAGTTTAAAGCATTTCTGGATTATGCCCTGGGCCTTGGAGCTGATTATATTGCAACAGGTCACTACGCTAGAGTTATCCATCACACCACTCACTCGGAAATGCTCGAGGCTGAAGATAAAGACAAAGACCAGACCTATTTTCTCCATCGCCTGAATCAATACCAGCTATCGCATAGCCTGTTCCCCCTGGGTGACCTGCAGAAAAACCGTGTGAGGAAGCTCGCAAAACATGCCGCCTTTGTTAATCATAAGAAAAAAGACAGTACAGGCATCTGTTTTATCGGAGAAAGACGTTTTAGAGATTTCCTGTCTCAATATCTGCCAGCCAATCCCGGAGATATAGTGACTCCCGAGGGCGAAATCATAGGCAGACACCAGGGATTGATGTATTACACGCTGGGGCAAAGACAGGGATTGGGAATTGGAGGTGTTAAAGGCACTGACAATACACCCTGGTTTGTAGCCCGCAAGGATCTGGATAAAAACGAGCTGGTTGTGGTTCAGGGCCATGAACATGATCTGCTGATGAGCAATTATCTTTATGCAGAACAAATCCACTGGATCAGTGATAATGCTCCTGATGAATTATCGTTTAGCTGCTTATCAAGGGCAAGACACAGGCAGCCACTGCAAACATGTCACGTAGAACTGCAAAAGGATTTATGCAAGGTTATCTTCGATCAGCCACAGCGTTCAGCTACACCAGGGCAGTCGATCGTTTTCTATCGTGACGGTAAGTGTTTAGGCGGCGGTGTTATACAGTCGACAGGAAAATATCATGAAAACTGAACAGGACAGGTTAATTGCATTAGCCGGTGTCTTTCAGGCGGCCCAATTGGTTGATCAGATTGCCCAAAAAGGCTTGGCCGATGCTGATGCCGTTGAAACTTCAATATTCAGTATTTTTCAAACTGAAGCCGATGATATTGAATCGGTATTTCACGATAAATCCCATCTCAGGACAGGCTTCGAAACGATAGTTCGTCAAATGACAGAAAATCGATCAAACCGGATTGAAATTACCCGCTATGTATTGCAACTCATGCACCTTGCCGGAAAACTGGCAAAAAATCCTGGCAGGCTCAATGCACTTGCCGAAGGTATCGAACTGGCTAAATCCCGCACAGAATCTTTCCCGATAACCCATACTAATATCCTTGCCCAACTGGCCGATCTCTACACTGAGAATATCAGTAATTTATCAACCAGGATCATGGTCAATGGTGAGCCGATACACCTGAATAATCCAGATAATGTCCACAAGATCAGGGCCTTATTGTTGGCTGGAATTCGGGCAGCCTGGTTATGGCAGCAATGCGGAGGCAAACGCCGTCACATGATTTTTTCCCGCAAAAAGATTTATACTCAGGCCCAAAGCTTACTCGATAACTTGTGATTAAAATCACTTATTTTTATACTTATTAGTGTAGAATATTAGAAAATATTAATTAGCCATATAAATGGTATTTACACGGAGAGACCAATGAAAAAAACTGTAATTTCTACATCCATTGCTGGAATTCTGGCTTTGAGCCTGACAGCTTGTGATTCCAGTAATGAAGCTACAATGGAACAACCCGCTGCACCAGTAACTGAAAAATCGGCTCCAGCTGAAGAAAGTACCAGTGAGTTAAAAGAGACCGCCAAAGAATGGACCGAAAAAACCGGCGAACTGGCAACTGAAGCCTGGGATGCAACCAAGGAAACTACCGCTGACGTTACCGAAACTGTCGTTGAAACATCCAAAGAAGTTTATGAAGCAGGCAAGGAAAAAGCCGGTGAAATAACCGAATCTGTGGTTGACACTTCTAAAGATGTTTATGAAGCTGCCAAGGAAAAAGGTACAGAAATGATGTCTGACGGAACTGAGACAGCAGCAGAATCTGTTGCTGACACAACAGTGGAATCTGCTACTGACACAACAGTAGAATCTGCTACTGAAGCAACGGATGCAGCTAAAGATATGATGGCTGACCCTAAAATCGCTGAATAATCACTATTCAGGACAGCCAGGGAAGCGGATCAGTTAACTTAACTGATCCGCTTTTTTTTGACCGCTAGCCTGCTACTGCTATCGGAATTACTTTATCAGCAGCATCCTTGTATTCTGCAATTTCATGGAAATTGAGATAGCGATAGACCTCGTCTGTTATCAGTGACAGGCCTTTCACATGATCCATGTATTCTTCAACACTTGGTAACTTACCCAGGATAGATGCTACAGCCGCGAGTTCCGCCGAGGACAGGTAAACATTAGCGCCTTTACCCAGTCGGTTAGGGAAATTACGGGTTGACGTTGAAACAACCGTGGAATTATCCGCTACGCGTGCCTGGTTACCCATGCATAGAGAACATCCTGGATTTCTGTACGGGCACCCGACCTGCCAAAGATATTGTAATAACCTTCTTCAGTAAGCTGGTGTTCATCCATTTTTGTGGGCGGAGCAATCCATAGACGAGTAGGCACAGATACACCAGCCTCTTCAAGCACTTTACCCGCTGCACGGTAATGACCGATATTAGTCATACATGAACCAATAAAGACTTCATCAATTTTATCGCCAGCCACCTCTGAGAGCTTTTTAATATCATCAGGATCATTTGGACAGGCCAGCAGGGGTTCAGTGATCTCATTGAGATCAATCTCAATGATTTCAGCATATTCAGCATCTGCATCCGGTTCAAGGAGTTCAGGATTCGCCAGCCATTTTTCCATTGCATTAATTCTGCGTTGCAGGGTAGCGCTTTGACTCGTAATCCTTGGCAATCATCCATTTCAGCAAAGTGATGTTGGATTCAAGGAATTCAGTAATAGATTCCTTCCCAAGTGAACAGTACAACCGTTGGCCGAACGTTCCGCTGATGCATCAGATAAGTTCAAATGCCTGTTCAACTTTCAGATCCGGCAAGCCTTCAATTTCCAGAACACGACCGTTAAATACATTTTTCTTGCCAGCTTTTTCAACTGTTAACAGACCTTTCTGGATGGCAGCATAAGGAATAGCATTGACCAGGTCGCGTAAAGTAATGCCAGGCTGCATTTCACCTTTAAAACGTACCAGTACAGATTCAGGCATATCCAGTGGCATAACACCAAGAGCAGCACCAAATGCAACCAGACCTGAACCAGCGGGAAAACTGATACCCATAGGGAAACGGGTATGCGAATCGCCGCCGGTACCGACGGTATCCGGCAAAATCATGCGGTTTAACCAGGAATGAATGACACCATCGCCAGGTCTTAAGGAAACACCGCCGCGGGATGCTGATAAATTCGGGTAACTCATGCTGTAACTTAATGTCGACCGGCTTGGGATAAGCTGCAGTATGGCAGAAAGACTGCATGACAAGATCAGCCGAGAAACCCAGGCAGGCCAGCTCTTTCAGTTCGTCTCGAGTCATGGCGCCGGTTGTATCCTGAGAACCCACGGTGGTCATATGTGGCTCACAGTAGGTTCCTGGCCGCACACCAGTTACGCCACAGGCTTTACCAACTATTTTCTGGGCCAGTGTAAAGCCTTTACCACTGTCTTCCGGTCAATACTGGCCTCCTGAATACGGTAGAAGGCTCCATAAGGCTTCACGCGCACGGTCAGTCAAACCGCGTCCGATGATTAATGGAATGCGTCCACCGGCCTGAACTTCATCGGGCATGGTTTCTGGTTTTAAGTCAAACTCAGAAACACTTCACCATTTTTATAAATTTTGCCTTCATAGGCTTAATGGTTATCACATCACCCGTTTCCAGGTTTTGCACATCACATTCAATCGGCAGAGCGCCAGAATCTTCATCGGTATTAAAGAAAATAGGTGCGATTTTCCCACCTAATACCACGCCGCCCTGACGTTTATTGGGTACGTATGGAATATCATCACCCATGTACCATAGCACGGAGTTGATGGCTGATTTCCTTGAAGAACCTGTTCCCACCACATCACCAACATAAGCCAGTGGATGCCCTTTTTGCTTTAATTCTTCAATGGTTTCCAGCGGGTTGTCCATTTTGCTGACCAGCATGGATTTGGCATGCAATGGAATATCAGGACGACTCCAGGCTTCTGTTGCAGGAGAAAGATCATCCGTATTGGTTTCGCCAGGTACTTTGAAAACAGTAACTGTTAACTCTTCAGCCAGCTTGCTCTTATTTGTAAACCATTCTGCTTCAGCCCAGGATTTCATTACGGCCCGGGCATTCTCATTACCCTGCTCCGCCTTGACCTGAACATCATGAAATGCATCATAAATTAACAAGGTATTGGAAAGTGCCTTAACCGCTTCTGAGGAAGCTTCCGCGGAGTCCAGCAGCCTGATAAGCGATTCGACATTGTAACCACCCAGCATGGTACCTAGCAGGAACGTAGCCTTGGCCTTGTCAATCAGTTCAACCGTGATTTTTGCTTCGGCAATATCAGTCAGGAATGCAGCTTTTACATAAGCCGCCTGGTCAACACCCGGGGGGACACGGTTAACCAGTAGATCCAACAGGAATTCAGCCTCGCCCGCAGGTGGATTCTTTATCAGTTCAATTAGGTCGGCGACCTGTTGGGCGTCCAGCGGTAATGGGGGAATTCCTTGTTCGGCACGTTCTTGTACATGCTGACGATAAGCTTCAAGCACTTTTCTACCTCTACAGAAATCTAAAAAAATGATTAGATTATTTTAGCAGCTTCAGATGGTATAATCCGCTGCTTTGATAAAAATAAACGCAGGTAGACCCCATGGAATTGAGTACTCTCTCAGCTGTTTCACCCGTTGATGGCCGCTATGGCAGTAAAACTGACATGTTCAGGCCAATTTTTAGTGAATTTGGGCTGATCCACCACCGGGTCATCGTCGAGGTTCGCTGGTTACAGTCTCTCGCGGCTCATCCACAAATTCCCGAAGTGCCAGCCTTTTCTGAACATGCAAACAATATTCTGAATGATATTGCTGACAAATTCAGCGAAGAAGATGCTCACCGAGTTAAAAATATAGAAAGCACAACCAATCATGACGTCAAGGCGGTTGAATATTTTCTGAAAGAAAAAATTGCCGGTAACCAGGAGCTGGATGCGGCTTCTGAATTCATTCACTTTGCCTGCACTTCTGAAGATATCAATAACCTTTCACACGGCCTGATGCTGACTTCCGGTCGCAACCTGTTGATAGAACAACTTGATGCTGTTGTCGATGCGATCAAAGCACTGGCAATTGATTATGCTGAAATTCCCATGTTGTCACGTACCCACGGCCAACCGGCCTCACCAACGACCATGGGCAAGGAAATGGCTAATGTAGTTTATCGCCTGCAGAAGCAACGCAGCCAAATTGCAAATATTGAAATTCTGGGCAAGATAAACGGTGCTGTTGGAAACTACAATGCCCATCTCTCTGCCTACCCTGAAATCGACTGGCAGGAGCATGCCGAAAAATTTGTAAAATCACTTGAGTTGAACTGGAACCCCTACACTATCCAGATTGAACCACATGACTATATTGCCGAATTATTTGATGCCATCGCACGTTTCAATAATATTCTTATCGATTTTAGTCGTGATGTCTGGAGCTATATCTCGATCGGCTATTTCAAACAGAGGACGATTGCTGGCGAAGTGGGCTCATCAACCATGCCACACAAAGTAAATCCGATTGATTTTGAAAATGCCGAAGGCAACCTGGGTATTGCCAACGCCCTATTCGATCACCTGGCGCTCAAACTGCCGGTTTCCCGCTGGCAACGCGACCTGACTGATTCGACCGTGTTACGTAATATGGGGGTTGGCTTTGCCTATACATCGATTGCAATGCAATCTGCCTTGCGTGGAATCAGTAAACTCGACATCAACGAAGCACGCCTGGCCGAAGACCTTGATAGTAACTGGGAAGTGCTTGCAGAACCCATACAGACGGTCATGCGTCGTTATGGCATTGAAAAGCCGTACGAGAAACTCAAGGAACTGACACGTGGTCATCGCGTGGACCAGGCTGGCATGCAGGTCTTTATCGATACCCTTGAATTGCCTGACAAAGTAAAAGCTGAGTTAAAACAGTTAACACCGGCTACTTACATAGGTAATGCCGATAGAACAGGCAAAAAATATTTAAGCCTTACATTTTTTAAGATAAAAAAAAGCCAACCCGAAGGTTGGCTTTTTTCGTTTCAGTTTTTACTAATGATTATTTAGTCATGATTTCAACACGACGGTTTTGCTGACGACCTTCACGAGTGCCATTATCAGCCACTGGCTGTGATTCGCCTTGACCTGAAACAGTCATGGAACCTGCATCAATACCACCTGCGGCCATGTAATCAGCGACAGACTGGGCACGACGCTCTGACAGACCCTGGTTGTATTCAGCAGGACCTGAAGAATCAGTGTGTCCTACGATATCAAGCTGCTCATTACCTTTTGAAGCTTTCAGTTTCGAGATAACGCCATCCAGTGCAGATTTCATATCGGTTTTCAGGGCTGCGCTGTCAAAATCAAACTCGTCGTTAACCAGGTTAATGGTAATGTTACCGATGATTTCGCATCCATCTGAATCGACTTTTGCGCCTTTGGGAGTACCAGGACATTTATCTTTGTAGTCAGGAACGCCGTCACCGTCAGTATCCGCTGGGCAACCATCGACATCAACCAAAACGCCTTTCGGAGTACCCGGGCATTTATCTTTGCTGTCTGGAACACCATCCATATCTTCATCAGCTTCCATCATAGCTACAGGCTCATCGCCACATGTCGATGGGTTTGTCCAAATGCCATCCCAGCAAAGTCCATAACCAGAAGTAACAACTTTACTATCTGAAGATGTCAGGTATCCCTTAGCGTTGACAGCAGGAGCAAATGCTACAGCTGAAGCCAGGGTAATTGAAGCAACAACTGATGCGAGCTTTATTTTCATTTATGTATTCTCCGTGTGTTGTGAAATATAATGTTATCGATAATTATTCTTGATACTTTAACCAATTTTTCAGGCTTTCGCCAACACCTTAATTCGAAATGAAACTTCACTGGCCCCAAAACCTTTCTGTCGAAGAATTTATGGCTGACTACTGGCAGCAAAAGCCGATTCTCATAAGGCAGGCATTTCCATTATTAGCTGATTTTATCACTCCTGATGAACTGGCCGGCCTTCCTGCGAAGAAGATATCGAGGCACGCATTATCATCGAAGATAAAAAAAACAAAAAATGGCATGTGGAGCATGGTCCGCTCGATGAACAACGTTTCAGTCAGCTTCCTGAAAGTCACTGGACTTTGCTGGTACAGGATATCGATAAGCATTTGGCCGATGCCAGTGAACTGGTTGAACAGTTTCATTTTATCCCAGGCTGGCGGATAGATGACCTGATGATCAGTTATGCGGCAGATGGCGGCACTGTTGGTCCTCATACAGACAGTTATGACGTATTTCTTGTTCAACTGCACGGAGAACGTCTCTGGAAAATCAGCGACTTTGAATATACCGATAAAGACCTGATCCAGGATTGTGATCTCCGGGTTTTAGAAAATTTCAAGACAACGACTAATGGCTTTTACAACCCGGAGACATGCTCTACCTGCCTCCAGATATTGCGCACTGGGGAATTGCACAGGGTGAGTGCATGACCGGGTCAGTAGGTTTTATCAGCCCTGGACAAAATGAATTGTTCAGTTCATGGGCTGACTTCATAACGCAAAGGCTACCGACAAGAAGCGTTACCAGGATCCTGGAATCAAGCCGGCTGACAATCCTGTTATCATAGATGATAAAATATCGCGCAAATCAGCACCTGCTGAAAGAATGTATTCATACTGACCCTGGAGCATCATGACATGGTTTGGACAAATGATTTCCGAGAGCAAGCCTCATTTAACAATAGAAGATAGCCAGACCGAAAATCTTTTAATTCTGAAAGCTTCATGGAAAAACATCTGTCACAGTCATTTTACAATCATCCCTATCTGCGGATTTTTTACAGCAAACCGGGAAAAGAGCAGATATTATTGTTTGCCAATGGAGAGAGCTTTTATTTACCTGCTGATGCCGAAACATTTGTACGATTTATCTGTGAACAGCAGCAATACCCAGACGGTTGTTTTGAACCATGGCTCCCCAGACCAGACTATATCAACTGCCTTGTTTCCCTGATCAATCGTGGCTACATTGTGCAAGATGAAACTGAATGATTTAGAGGTCATTAAGACCAGCTGGAACAGCCATCAAAAACCGTTAAGTGAAATTCGCTTAAGTGTCTTTGTTGAAGAACAATGCGTGCCTGTAGAAATGGAACTTGATGAATATGACCTTTCAGCAATACATTTTCTGGCTGTTTCAAATCGACAGCTAACCGCAATTGGAACTGCACGTTTGCTGAGTGATGGTCATATTGGACGTATGGCTGTTTTAAAGCCCTATCGACGACCAGTCAGTCGGATGGACATGCTTTTGGCGGCCATTAATTTTGCGCAGTCACATTCTTATCCTGCTTTGTTTCTGAATGCCCAAACTATGCTGCCGGCTTTTATGAAAAAGCAGGATTTGTAAAAGAAGGTAAAGAATTCATGGATGCAGGCATTCCCCATATCAGGATGTCAAAGTCATTAACTGCGGACTCATTATGACAGATGATAACAGGCAAACAGCGAAACAAAAACGGCTTCAGACACAACAGGAACAGTCTCAAGCTGTCGAGAATCTTGCTGCAAATGCTGGCAAGAGACTGGTGATTTTTTCTCATGCACTGGAACCGGCGTTGTATAACCAGGCAAACTTTATCACGGCATGCAAAGAACTGGTTAAGACATCAGCAGTGTCACATCAAGGTGCTGGTTCAGAACAACGAAAACTTCGTCATCAGGATCATCGTTTTATTTCACTGATGCAGCGCCTTCCAAGCCGAATAGAATTAAAACTTTGTCATGAAGATTACCGCAGTCACCCTGAAACATTCATGCTGGCAGATTATAACGGCCTGTTTTTAAAAAGTATCCCGGGAAGAAACACGGCAACAGTCCACATCGATTGCCCACGCCTGAATGATCAATACAGCCGTTTTTTTACATCAGTGTGGGATCAGAGTGATTTCGACATCACCTTCAGGCGCTTATCGATTTAACCATTGCCGGTCAACAGCCGTCTTGTTCAGTAATAACCATTGCATGGACATAATGGTACTGGTTGAATTGATTCTCCCGCTATAAAGCTCGTTTACTGCTGCCTCAAAACCAAGCACTTCGACCTTGATGTCTTCACCCTCTTCCTCAAGACCGTGAATCCCATCTGCGAGGCTTGCGTCGACCTTGCCGCAAAAAAGGATGATCCTTTCATTGGAAATACCCGGACTGACAAGAAATTCACAAATAGGAATTAAAGCTTCTACCGAACAACCGGTTTCTTCTCTGACTTCGCGTATGGCAACATTTTCAGCTGTTTCATTTTCTTCAACATAACCTGCTGGATTTTCCAGCAACCAGCTTTCCGCCTCCTCTTTTGCACCAATGCGGAACTGTTCGACCATCACAACACTTTGAATTCCAGGATCGTAAAGCAGCACAGAAACAGCCTTTTCCTTTTCAAGTCGTAAGCGGCGCAAGACCGGACTGTGACCACCGGAAAATAACTCATGCCTGACCTGGTAAGCATTAATGGTCAGAAAATCATCCAGCAGGGTTTCAGTCTGTAAAATCTCGTAAGTTTTTTTCATTTTATAAAACAGCAAGTTACGTAAGCAGGCATGGAAATACTGGTCTAAACTGGAAAATAGGCCCGGAAACCAGCATCAGTGACATGCGACAATATATTCGACACCCCTCTGAAATGCCAATTCAGTATCAGCTGAACAATGATCGTGCTAAAAATAAAAGGCGCTTCCAGAAACTGCATGACATCAGCTCTGGTGGTTTGTCTTTTCATACTGATCATAAAATTGAACCCGGTAATATACTGCATATTGAGATCGAAGTTCGTCCGCCCCCTTTTTCTGCAGATGGTGTGGTCGTCTGGTGTCAGAAAGAAAATGATGGTTACCAGGTTGGGCTGCAATTTGAAAGTTCTGATGTGGAATTTTCCCTCAGAATGATTGAGCAGCTTTGTTATATCGAACAATATCGAAATGAAATCATGCAAAAAGAAGGGCGATATTTGAGCAGTGAAAAGGCAGCGGCCGAATGGATTTCACAGTTCGCAGCCAATTTTCCACATTGATCAGATTCCATAGGTATAAAAAAACCGCCTCAAGGGCGGTTTTTTTATCAGATTTTCGAATCGATTAACTGTCCAGAGAACTGTAGTAATCAATCAGGATCTGGGCCACTTCAGGACGTGAGAATTCTTTTGGCGGCGCGATACCGTTACCAAGCATTTCACGGACTTTTGTTCCAGACAGCAAAACGAAGTCATCTTTTTCGTGATCTTCTGCTTCACACATCATGACAACCTTGTTCAGTTTCTTGGACTAGGCAGTGTGGTCGGCATCGGAAAATTTCGATTTCCATGGCACCTGCAGGCACTTCGTCATCAAAAATAGTCTGCGCGTCAAAGGCACCATAGTAGTCGCCAACACCGGCATGGTCACGACCGATAATGAAATGGGTAGCGCCCATATTCTGACGGAAATAAGCATGCAAAACAGCTTCACGAGGACCTGCGTATAACATATCGAAGCCATAACCGGTAACCATGGCGCTGTTAGGTGGGAAATACAGCTCAACCATCTTACGAATAGCTGAATCACGAACAGGAGCAGGAATATCACCTGGTTTCAGTTTACCCAGCAACATGTGGATAACCAGGCCATCACAACCAAGTCTGTCCATTGCCATGTGACAAAGCTCTTCGTGTGCCAGATGCATTGGGTTACGCGTCTGGAATGCGACAACTTTTTTCCAGCCGCGTTCCTGAATTTCGTTACGGATCTCAACAGCCGTGCGGAAAGTATCTGGGAATTCGCTCTGGAAATATGAAAAATTCAGCACCTGGATTGGACCAGAAACTGCGATTCTGCCCTGGCTGTTGAACGCGGCAACGCCAGGATGCTCTGTGTCATCTGTGCGATAGACTTTATCTGTCATGACAGCCATCTGTTCGTCAGAGACTTCTTCAATGGCTTCAATATCCATCACGGCCAGGACAGGATTACCTTCAACGTTAGGATCACGTAATGCAATTCGTTTGGCATCGCCAATAGCATCGGTATTTTCCAACAGGCACATAACTGGTACTGGGAAGAACGAACCATCAGTCAGGGTCATTTTTTCTGCCGCACCCATGGCGTCTGCAACATTCATGAAACCTTTAAGAGGACTGAAGTAACCGGCACCCATTTGAACAGCGTTACCTGCTGCCTGGGAGCTAATGATGACTGAAGGCAGCGATTCTGCTTCGTGAGATAGTTTTTCGTGGGCATCCGTGTCATAAACAAACAACGGCTGCAATTCATCTGTACCAATTGGCTTGATCATAGTTGTAACTCTCCTTAAGAGTATTAAGCAGGCCATCTGCCATACTTAACCTAACATATTAAATAATAAGTCTAAGGCATTGTTAAATAAGATATTATATTTATTATTCAGAAACGCTTTTAGGCAAAATTAGTTTCAGCACCGGAATGTACCATAGCTGAACCCTGTTGATGCCAAGGTTATTTTTATGTGGTTAGTAAATTTAGGGATATGCGGTGAACTAAAACCGCTCTAACTGGCGCTACTGACTTCCTGCAAAATCAGCTCAAGATTAGCCATGGGATTGTCCGCAGCAGTAATCGGACGACCGATCACGAGATAATTGGCACCCGCCTGCAACGCATCAGCCGGTGTCATGACGCGCTTTTGATCATCGGTTGAAGCAAAAACAGGGCGAACCCCGGGAGTGACCAACTGGAAACCGGGATGAGTTGCTTCTCTTACCGGGCTGGCTTCGAGCGGCGAACAGACGATCCCGTCAAGACCAGAAGACATAGCAAGTTTTGCCAGGTTTAAAACATTAGCTTGCGGCGAACCGGTATACCCTACTTCATTGATTTCTTCCTGGGACAGGCTGGTTAAAATCGTTACCCCAATCAGCAGCGGCCGTTCACTTAACTGAGCCAGGCGATTACTGGCTGTTTCCATCATTTTACGTCCGCCGGATGCATGCACATTCATCATCCAGACACCAAGATCAGCTGCAACTGCACAGGCAGATGCAACCGTATTGGGTATATCGTGAAACTTGAGATCCAGAAACACCTTGAATCCCAGTTTAACCAATGACCTGACAAAATCCGGACCGGATGCGGTAAACAGTTCTTTACCTACTTTAAGCTTACAAAGCTCTGGATTTAGCTGGTTGACCAGTTGCATTGCTGTTTTTGCGTCTGGAAAATCCAATGCGACAATAACTTTCGAGTCTAGAGTTTTATTCATGGCGGTTAATATCAAACAGTTACACCAGACAGGCTGGTGTGATCATGATCATGGGCAGGTTTAATTGTACCCCAGCTGCGACAGCCTGGACATTGCCAGTGAAGTGTTTTTGCAGAGAATCCGCAACGTTTACAGCTATAGGCAGGACGGGATGACAATTCCGCCGAAAGTATTTTTTGCAGTACATTTGAAATTCTGTCCGGGGCAAAATCTGGATGCTGGCTTTGCATCGCTGTTAAATACTGCAGGCCCTGCAAACTGGGCATTTTCTCCAGTTGAATTAACAGATAATCAATCGCCTGTTTGTAACCTTCAGACTGGTTAATGAGTTCAACTATCTGGCCCAGTACAGCAGTATCCCTGGTTTTTTCAAATAAATTATTAAGAAAATCGAGCAATGCTGCCTGGCTACTTGTCTGCCGATAGCAGATAACAATCTTCGGCAGTATTTCTGCTGCAAATAATGGATCGTCATTGATGATCTGGCTATAAAGACGTAACGCTTTTTTATAATTTTCCTGGCTGACTTCAAGCCCGGCTTCCATCATTGAGGCACGTACTGAAGCGGGATTTGACTGCTTTGCCTTTCTTATCAGTTCAGCGGCTTTCTGTGCATCACCTGCCTTTTTTGCTTCCTCGGCAAGTTCACAATAATACTGTGCAATTTCTTCGCTATAGGACTTGTGAGTATAGCTTTCCAGCTTTTTCACAACCTGCAGGCATTTATCCCAGACTTTTTCCTGTTGATATATTTCCTTGAGATTCTGTAAAGCCTTAACCTGTAACTTACCCGTTTCATACAGTTCAGTAAAAAGATTTTCGGCCCGGTCAAACAGTCCTGCATACATATAGTCCTGGCCTAGTTCCAGTAAAGCATTGGAGCGCTGTGCCTGGTCAAGTGAAGGGCGTGCAATGAGATTCTGGTGAATACGGATCGCGCGGTCCACTTCACCACGCTTTCTGAAAAGACTCCCTAAGGCAAGGTGAGTTTCAACGGTTTCGCTGTCAACCTCAAGCAGATGTATAAATACATCGATGGCCTTATCGGGCTGTTCATTTAACAGGAAATTGAGTCCCTTGTAATAGTCAGGCTCATATGCACGGCCAGTTTGCTGATCAGTATTTTTTTTAATACCTGCCCTGGCCAGCAGCCAGCCGGACATGGCAGCGACAGGTAATAATAAAAAGAGCAGTTCAGGCATCATGAGTATGAATTACTGGTCACGCAAAGGAATAGTACGCAGATTTTTCACTTCCTCATTTACCTGGCGCGCCTTGCGTTTCAGGCTGGTATTTTCATGTTTAAGTCTTAACATCAAGCTACTGCAGGCGGCCACACCAAGTACGGCACCAATAGACATAAAGGCAATCAGCACAACTGACAGGGGCAACTCGACTATCGAGAAATAATAATCGAGTTTTATCATTTGTGAATTCAGTACTGCAAAAGCAGCTCCAGCCAAAAGCAAGGTAAGAAAAATAATAAGTTTGATCAGTTTCACTCAATCCCCCGACGAGACCTGCTGTTTGTTATTCTGATGAAAAATGACTGTTGAAGGAAATGACAACAATCATTTCTGTCAGAAACAAATTCTACAATATAAGACAACGGCCACAATGCTAATTGTAGCCGCCAGGTGAAAAAAATCTTTTTCGCGTGAATTGCTTACCTGATGATTCAGGCGTAGGTATCAAGCAATCCCTCTGAACTCATGACAATACGACTGGTATCATCAATCTGTAAATCATGCCCCTCGGACTGGGACAGCTGTCCTGGAGTGCTATTTTGGGCAAGTTCGGAAAAATCTTTGGATGGATTATCCCTCTCTGCCTGGCGACGTTCACTGATATCCACGTTAACCAGGTCGAGATCCTGTTCTTCGAGCATTTCCTTTAGGCGGGGAAGCGCCTGTTCCAGGGCATCACGGACTACCTGGTGATTGCTGGCAAAGCTGACCTGGGCGAGATTATTTTCGATACTGAGCTTGATATCCACCGGACCTAAATGGGCAGGAGTAATACGTAGCTGCGCACTTTGCAGCTTATTACCAATCATCCAGGTTATCCTTTGAGCGACTGCGCCACCCCATTCCGGTTTATGAATATTCTGGGTTATCAGCTGTGGAGTTGCCTGGTTCATCAATTGTGTAAATGAAGTATTTTGTCCATTCCCCTGCAAACCCGCACCGCTCCTGTCACCACTAATGCCTGTACTGGCCTGGCTGGCTGACAACTGGTCATTCAGCATGGCCGGGTTGATTCTGGATGAAGCTCCATTAATAACCTGGTTAAGTACAACCTTGTTGTCTGCAGCGGCTTTGCCACTCTCCAGAACCAGCTCCTGCTCTGGTAACGGGCCGAGGTTCTCCTGAAAAATAACGGGTCCACGATGTAAGTAGTGACCCGGATGATTGTTAGTCGTGGTGGCAGTTTGCAGGTTAGCCCGGATCTGGTTTTTCAGCTCCTTGCCTGCTTCTGTTATGACGGGCTGAGTCACCACCTCGGGAGTCACTGGGACTGGCAATACAGTGTCTTCCTGCTGCATTGGCTGGTCGATACTGGCATTTTCGGCAGTTTTTTGTATTCCTTGCCCAACCTGGTTGGGCAATTCCTGTAATGCCTGCTTCAATCCATCAGTTACAGTTTCAAGCTGCTTTTTGATTTTATCCGGCAGGATTTCAGCAAGCACGGTCAATTGTTGATGAAGCTGTTCGAGATCTGTGGGAATCCGACCATTTTCAAGCATTTCAGCCAACTGTTGCTGCAAGGCTGCGAAGACAGTTTCTGCCGCCTGCGGCAGTGTTTTGCCGTCCGCGATCAGCTGTTGAAGCATATTTAACTGCTCATCGGTTAGCCCTGTATTTTGCATACTGGCAAGTTTTTGCTCCAGTTCCTGAAAATGGCCTTCACCCTGGAAATCACTCATTATTTTGGAAAAATCAGCTGTATCCGCAGCAAAACCCGGTGAAATGTTATCCATTTTCTGCCCAATAACAGAAAAACCTTCTAATTCAACCGGACTGTTTTGAAAAGAAAACATTGTCTTTTTCCTCTTTCATGAACTGACTTTAGGCAATGCGCCTATATAGGAGTCTGCTTTCGGAAGTACAAATTGCATGTTATGTGCCAAGTATTGAGTAATATTTCTGATCAATAACTGACCGATGAATTCGGCTGTCAGAATGAGCTGTTAAAAACAGCAAGGTTTCGCAGGCCTACGAATGACACGCCTCATTTCAGCTGCAGTAAGCACGCTATAGAAAAAAGTTGAAAGAAGACTAAACAAGCAACTGCTTGAGTTCATCTTCATCGATAATCCTGATACCGAGTTCCAGTGCCTTGTCTTTTTTGGAACCTGATTTCTCACCAGCAACCAGGTAGTCGGTGTTTTTTGAAACACTGCCAGCCACTTTTGCTCCCAGAGAAAGTAACTGTTCCTTGTACAGAGAGCGTGGCTGACTCAATGTACCGGTCAGTACAAAAGTTTTACCAGCGACCGCTTCAACATGGCTATTGCTGGCATCCTCGACAGTGGGCCACTGAATGCCAGCCTGCAACAGGCGTTCAATGACCTCGTTATTATGTGCCTGTGCAAAAAAGGTCTTTAGATGAGATGCAACTACCGGTCCAATATCAGGTGTCTGTTGCAGAGACTCCTCAGAGGCAGTGCGGATCGCTTCCAGTGTTTTGAATTCCTGAACCAGGTTTCTGGCTGTCGACTCGCCGACCTCGCGTATGCCAAGGGCATAAATAAAGCGGTTAAGCGTGGTTTGTTTGCTTTTTTCCAAGGCTTGAAGCAGATTCTGCGCGGATTTATCAGCCATTCGTTCCAGTGAAGCCAATTGTTTGCTATGGAGTGAATACAGATCAGCCGGATTGTCGATCAAGCCGAGATCCACCATCTGTTCAATCAGCTTGTCGCCCAGGCCATCGATATCCATGGCCTTGCGTGAAGCAAAATGCTTGATGGCCTCCTTACGCTGTGCCGGGCAATAAAGCCCGCCACTACAGCGAGCTGCCGCTTCACCTTCAACCCGTACGACATCAGAACCGCACACCGGGCATTGTTCTGGCATTTCAACCGGGCTGGCATCCGCCAACCGCCTTTCCGGTAACACGCCGACAATTTCAGGAATAACATCACCAGCACGGCGTATGTAGACGGTATCGCCCGCCCTGACATCTTTTCTGGCCACCTCGTCCATGTTATGCAGAGTGGCATTACTGACGGTTACACCACCAACAAAAACCGGTTTAAGACGGGCAACCGGGGTAATTGCACCGGTTCGACCAACCTGGAATTCAATCGCCTCGACTGTAGTCAGTTCCTCCTGGGCTGGAAATTTCCAGGCAATCGCCCAGCGCGGTGCGCGTGAAACAAATCCCAGTTTTTGCTGCAGCGAAAAATCATCAACTTTAAACACCACGCCATCTATATCATAGGCCAAAGCATCCCGTTTCCGGGCAATCTCCTCATAGGCGGCCTGGCAGGCAGGCAATCCGGTTTGAACTGATAGCAGCGGTGAAACAGGAAGCCCCCATTTCTGTAAATATTTCATCACTTCAGAATGTGATGCTGCAAGCGGCTGTGAGACTTCACCAAGACCATAACAGAAAAAAGCCAATGGTCGTTGCGCAGTGACGCGGGAGTCGAGCTGACGCAAACTGCCAGCGGCTGCATTGCGCGGATTGGCAAATGCCTTGGTTCCCTGCTCTGCTGCAAGCCGGTTTAAACGCATAAACCCTTGCTTGGGCATGAAAATTTCACCACGAACTTCCAGGATTTCCGGATAGCCGGAACCCAGCAGTTGCAGAGGTATCGAAGGAATAGTTCGGACATTCTGGGTAACATCTTCACCGGTGGCTCCATCGCCACGGGTAGCTGCAGTAATCAGCCTGCCGTCTTTGTAGCGCAGGTTGACAGCCAAACCATCCAGCTTGGGCTCAACGGCCATGGCGATTTCACCGGTGGTCTGTAATCGCTCCTTAATGCGTTTGTCAAAATCTGACATTTCCTCGAAGGAAAACGCATTATCCAGCGATAACATCGGCAGCGCATGCCTAACCTGGGAAAATGCATCAAGTGGTTTGGCACCAACTCGTTGCGTCGGCGAATCGGCTGTAACCAGGTCTGGATATTGCTGTTCCAGTTGCTGCAGTTGACGCAACAAGCGGTCATATTCAGCATCAGGTACCTGTGGATCGTCCAGCACATAGTAACGGTAATTGTGCTGGTTTATCTGATTCCGGAGTTCCGCAACCTGCTGCTTGGGTGTCATAAAGATTGCAAGGCAAGATGCAACTTGTGCTTGTACTCAACAATCGCTTCACGCTCATGTTCAATACTTTGCGATGTCATCGCACTATGAGAAGCATCACGCATTTCAGCTCCAACAATATAACTGATTCTTTTCGCGACGTTCATCATTTCTGAATAAACGGTCAGGCAGTCAACAGGGGCAGGCAACTGGGAAAACAGGGTCAACCCTGGCGTTTTAAAATCCTGCATATTATCAGCGTCAAAAGAGCCGGGTTCGACAATGTTGGCCATACTGAAAATTGATTTGCCCGTTTTCGGATCCATACGATGAAAGATATTGAACTCACCAAGTTGCATATCCAGTTCAGCAGCAAGATCCAGGATCATCTGGCCACTGATTTCCGTGCTTCTGGCAACCAGGTTGACCTGGAGAATTTTTGTGGGCAAGTCGGCACCGGCCTCGAACTCCTGAAAAGCACTGGTTGCTGAAAATGACAGATCGTCAGAAATCTCGGCAGATGGATCCGATGTAAGTTGAAAAGTGTCTGCTTCAGCCGCCTGTAGTATAGGCATTTCAGCTGAATCGGGGGTTGCATCCGGCACCGGGTCATCGTCAGTGCCTTCACCGTTATCAAAAACACTGGTGTCATGCTGTCTGTTTCTACGTACAGACTGTTTTCGAAACAGTCTTGAGTCAACATGTTTGCGCCGGTCCCACAAATAAATTCCGGCAACCAGTACAACCCCCAAAATTAATAGAACCAAACGTAAAGAATTACTATCCATAATAATCTAAACAACGGCCAGTTTTGCCGCCTCTTCAATATCTACAGTAACCAGTCTTGAAACACCGGGTTCATGCATGGTAACACCCATTAACTGGTTAGCAATTTCCATGGTGACTTTATTATGCGTGATAAAGACAAACTGCACTTTCTCCGACATTTCCTTGACCATCTCGCAGAAACGTCCGACGTTGGCGTCATCCAAAGGCGCATCGACTTCATCAAGCATACAGAATGGTGCAGGATTGATCAGGAAAATAGCAAATACCAACGCCACCGCCGTTAATGCCTTCTCCCCACCGGATAACAGGTGAATACTTGAATTTCGTTTACCTGGTGGTCTGGCCATAATCGCAACACCGGCATCGAGCACGTCTTCTCCCGTTAACTGCAGGTAGGCATGTCCGCCACCAAACAATTTAGGGAACAGCTCTTTTAAACCTGCATCCACGGTATCGAATGTTTCCTTGAAACGCGTCCGCGTTTCACGGTCAATCTTGCGGATGGCATTTTCCAGCGTTTCCAGAGATTCACTGATATCCTCGTTTTGCTTATCGAGGTATTCCATGCGCTCTGTCTGTTCCTTGAACTCATCAATGGCCGCCAGGTTGATTGGACCCAGACGACTGATTCTTCTTTCCAGCAGCTCAACCTGCTCCTGCCAACTCTGAACTGTAGCGTCTTCGCCGAGTTGTTCAAAAAGTTGTGCGGGCTGATATCCGCTCTCGACAATTTGTTCCTTGAGTGACTGGTGCCGAACGAGCGTCTCCTGACGTTGCATTTTTCTCTGCGTCATCTGCTCTCTTTCGGCTTGCACTCTTGTTTCTACCTGTAACCGGTTTTGTTCCAGTTCCCGAACAGCATGATCAATGTCTTCAAGGTGTTTACGTGCGGCAGTCAACTGTTCCTCGACTTCGAGACGTTTTTTCAGGTTCTTTTCCAGTTCCTGCTGCTGTTCCTGTAATGGTTGTTCAGATTGGCCAAGCGACTCGGTCAGTCCCTGTTTCCTTTGTTTCAGATGTTCAAGCTGCCCGGTCATGCGCGACAGATTTTGTTTGAGCGCCTCGAGAGAACTCCGCATCGACTCAATGCGTAAGGCCGTTTCATGTGATTTTCGTTTTACCTGGCTAACCTGCTCCCTGGCCTGTTGTAGATCTTCCCGCAAACGGTCTCTTTTATTCACCAGTTCTTCGCGTTTGGCACCATACGTTTCCATTTCATGCAATGCATTATGCAAACGTTCGCGTGATTCCTCAGAAAGTGCTTTTCCGGAAGAGACCTGCTGCTCAATTTCAGCTTTTTCACCCTGTAATGCCTGAATGCGGTTATTGATGTTATCAACCCGGGCCTTGCGGCTGGCAATATTGGCACGCCAGTCACCAAGCTGTCGGTTCAGCTTGTTGATGTCGCTCTGTAATTGCTCTCTGCTCTGCTCATCCAGCCTGATTTTTTCACGCGCCTGCTGCACTCCCTCTTCCAGGCTGGAAACCTGGTTGGTTATCATGGCAATCTGCTCACGTAACTTATTGATTTCCTGCTCGCGAGCCAGCATGCCGCTTTTTTCGTCAGCGACCTTGTTAACCTTTAGCCAGGCATTACCCAGCCAGACACCTTCGCTGGTAATAATGGATTCATAAGACTGAAGTGATGGGCGTATTTGTAATGCCTGGTTGAGTGATTCAGCAGTTTTTACATGCAATAACAGGGATGACAGATCAAAATCACTTTTTACATGTTGTAACAGGGAGTCATCCGCGAGCGCTTGCGCACCGGACTCCCGTTTAACATCAAACAGTGCCAGGTTACCTTTGGACAAGGAACTCACCTGTGCCGCAATTGAATCAAAATCGTCGAGACAGACAGATTGCAGATGAAATGCCAGCACGGTTTCAACGGCAGTCTGCCACTTGGCATCTACCTTGATTTTTTCCAGCAGGCGGCTGGCCTTGTCAATACCGCTTTGTTCAAGCCACTGGTTGACTGTATTCTCTTTTTTACCCAGGGCATCCTGTTGCAATGCCTCCAGGGAAGATAACCGACCTTTCAGTGTCTGATGCTCGGTACGCAAATTGTCCAGGGTACGACTGTTTTCCCGGTTCTTTTCACGCCCCTCGGTAATTTGTTGCAGAATCGATTGCAGCTGCTCACCAAGCTGCTTAACCTGCAACTCAGATTGTTCAACCTGCTGGCTATATTCATCGATTTCTTTTTCAAATGCGGTGGTATCCAGCCGTGTCTGCTCATCTTGAATTTTTTCCAGGCGCCGCTGATATTGCTGTTCCTGCTGTTCGATATGATTGATTTTAGTGCGTTCAATCTGGGCAACCTGGGCAGGTTCGGTCGCTTTCTGGTTAAATTCGTCCCAATCCTGCTGCCAGCTTTGCATACCGGACTCGGCTTCGCTTAATGAAACACTCAGTGTTTCATCTTCCTGCTGTAATGCCTCAAACAGCGGCATTTCCTCACTGAGCAGTGTCTCCAGTTCGTTTAGGCGTGACTGGTCCTGGGTAAAATGATCTTCAGCTTCCTGCCAGGCCTGTTCGACCTGCTGCAGGTCGACACGCTGCTGTGAGCGTGCATTTTTCGCGTATTGAATACCTTCTTCAAGCCGGGCAATATCAGAGCCTACAGCATAAAAATGACCCTGAACCTGGTTGAAATCATCATTGGCATCATGTTGATCAGTACGCTGCTTTTCCAGATCGGCTTCGATTCTGCGCTGGTCAGCAACAACCGACTGTAACGAGGTTTCCATTTCCGATAACTGCTTTTCGCGGTTAGCAAGATCCTCGTCAAGTGCTTTCAAACGCAATGCAAGCAGTTCAGCTTTTTTCTGGCGCTCTTCCTGTTTGAACACTTTAAACTTTTCAGCCGTTGCTGCCTGACGCTCCAGGTGTTGCAGTTGTTTGGCGACCTCTTCGCGCAGATCTGTGAGTCGCTCCAGGTTCTCCCTGGTATGGGAAATCCTGTTTTCTGTTTCTCTTCTGCGTTCCTTGTATTTTGAAATACCGGCGGCTTCTTCCAGAAAACTTCTGAGGTCTTCCGGTTTTGCCTCAACAAAACGGGAAATCATCCCCTGCTCTATAATCGAATAGCTTCTCGGGCCAAGTCCTGTACCCAGGAAAATATCGGTAATATCACGACGACGACAACGGACAGAGTTCAGAAAATACAGTGACTGGCCATCACGGGTGACTTTACGGCGAATCGAAATCTGGTTGTACTGGGCATATTCACCACCAAGCGTGCCGTCAGAGTTATCGAAAACAAGCTCGATACTGGCAGCACCAACGGGTTTCCTGGATGAAGAGCCGTTAAAAATGACGTCGGCCATGGATTCGCCACGCAGCATTTTGGCCGAGCTTTCCCCCATGACCCAGCGGACTGCATCAATCACATTTGATTTCCCACAACCGTTGGGGCCGATAACGCCAACAAGATTGCTTGGCAATATGACAGTGGTGGGATCAACAAAAGACTTAAAGCCAGATATTTTTATTTTTTCTAATCGCATAACCGGCATGACAATACCGTATCGATGCTGACTCTAACAAGAGATTTTTTTAAACGGCAATCAGAATTGTTAATGACGTACAGAATAACAAATTCAATCAATTAGCAGTTCCTGATTTGGCTTTGGAAACGTATAATTACGGCAATACAAACTATTGAACTTAAGGACTTTTTTCATGGGAAGCCAGCCATCCAAAGAAATTGAATGTTTCGAAAACCCGCAACCTGAACGCGATTACACAATTCGCATTGAGATGCCTGAATTTACCTGTTTATGCCCGAAAACCGGGCAACCGGATTTTGCCGTACTCACACTTGAATATATACCGGACAATTTTTGCCTGGAGTTGAAGGCACTGAAAATGTACATCTGGTCATTCCGTGACGAAGGAGCTTTCCACGAAGCTGTCACCAACCGCATACTGGATGATCTATCTACCGCCTGCAAACCACGCTTTATGCGCCTGCATGCCGAGTTCAATGTACGTGGTGGCATCTATACCAATGTAACTGCAGAATACAGGGATCCTGACTGGATGAGCCCGACACCAGTCACCCTACCCTGAAACCGGAGCATATCCGAGCTGTGAGTCAGGCCCTGTATATCGGCATTGATATCGGTACTTCCAGTGTTCGCTGTTGCGCCGTCGATGCAAACCGTCAACTTATTGCTTCATCAAAAGCCGACCTGCCATTGCCGGAAAACCCTCAACCCGGTTGGCACGAGCAGGACGCTCAGCTCTGGTGGGATAAAACACAGGTAAGTTTTGCATGCTTGCTTGAAAAAATTGACCCGCTGCTTGTCAAAAGCATCGCGGTTGATGGGACATCGTCAACTGTACTACTGACAGATTACGGCAACCAGCCTGTTTCACCCGCATTGATGTATAACGACAGTCGTGCATCTGAAATCCTGGATGACCTGCATCAGTTTGTACCTTTGGACAGTATTACCCTGTCCGCCTCATCTACGTTGGCCAAGGCTGTTTATCTGTTAAACCAGAGCAAGGCGCGACATACAGGGCGTCGTCATATCACTCACCAGGCAGACTGGATATGTAGCCAGTTCTCTGGACAGCCAGCTGTCAGCGATGAAAATAACTGCCTGAAACTGGGTTATGACAGTAACCTGGCCAAATGGCCTGACTGGTTAAAAAATGCACCATTTGACCTCTACGAAAAATTACCCGCTGTTTATCCGAGCGGTACGTTGATAGGCCAAATAGAACCAGGTATTGCTGACCAGTTTAAACTCTCCCGGGATACCTGCATCATAACCGGCACAACTGACAGTACGGCTTCCACGCTTGCAACCGGAATAGAGGCCAGTGGCGAAGCAGTAACTACCTATGGCTCAACGCTTGTGATGAAGGTTGTTGCTGATTTACCTATCAGTTCTGTCAGGGATGGCATTTACAGCCATCGATTGCCAACTGGTCGTTGGCTGGTTGGAGGCGCATCCAACAGCGGTGGCAATGTACTCTTGAAATATTTCACGGTTGATCAAATTAAAAAGCTTTCTGCACTAATCGACCCTCAGCAATCCACCGGTTTGGAGTATTACCCTTTAGCCGGTAAAGGCGAAAGATTTCCTATCAATGATCCAAATCTACAACCGCGATTATCACCGCGCCCAAAATCAGATGTTCTGTTCTTACAGGCTATGTTTGAAGGCTTCGCCCGGATTGAAAAGCTTGCCTATGACAGAATGACTGAGCTTGGCGCTCCATCACCAAGCAGAATATATTCAGCTGGCGGGCAGGCAACATCCAACCAGGCATTGACTGAAATACGTTCCAGAATACTGCAGATCCCCGTGATAAAAGCCAGCCACACCGAAGCCAGTTACGGCGTTGCGTTACTTGCCTTAAACGCCTTATGCCAATAAGGTTTTGTGAAATCACATAAAAGCATGGTGACTATTTAGCTAACAATTGCCTGGCCTTCTCTGCAAAAGGTGAAGAAGGACTGTTGCGAATGATTCTGTTTAGAATAGGTTTCGCCTCCTGCATTCTGCCGAGCTGTTGCATGGCAACTGCAACATGATAGGCAATCTCAGGATGCGATGGACTTTGCAACAACGCCTGCTGCAGAATCGGCAAGGCCTTCTCGGGCTGGCCATTTTCCAGCAGTATCCAGCCATAGGTATCAACAATTTCAGGGCGTTTCTGGGCTTTTTCATAAGCCTGTTTAGCCAGCTTAATGGCCCGCTTATCCCCGGTTTTATAATAAAGCCAAGCCAGGTTGTTCATGATAACCGCATTTTCCGGCTGCTGTTTGAGAGATGCCTCGTAAGCTTTTATAGCCATGCCATCCTGATCCTGTTGCTGATAGGTCAGGCCAAGAATCGCCTGGGTGGCCGCATCATCCGGGTGCTTTGCCACCCAGTCGGACATGATTTCAATCGCTTTATCCGTATGGCCGTTTTTTTGGTAAAAACTGGCCAGCGTATTAACACGCTTGGTAGTTGGCTCGATGATATAAGCCTGTTTTAACGATGCCAGCAAGTCTGCGTTTTTTCCGAGCCCCTGGTAGGCTGCTGCACGTAATTCATAAACAGTTGCAACCTGTTGTTTGGCATCAAGCAGCTTATCTGTCGTAGCGATAACTTCGTCGTAGGCATTTTGTTTGAGGTCTACCTCTGCCAGGGCAAGCCAGACTATCGGAAACTTGACCTCGGGGTCCTGCTTGGTGGCATGGGCAAAATGACGCTTGGCATTGTCTATTTCATTATTCAGCAAATAGGCCCGGCCAAGCTGAAAATTTGCTTCAATATTATCCGGCAACTGATTGACCAGTTGCTTCAATGTGGAAATTGCACTACTCGACTGCCTGGCGCTTATTTGTGCCATCCCTTTCAGTCTAAGCACAACAGGATTTTTGGCCTGTTCCTCATTGAGGCCTGATAAAAGCGTCAGTGCTTTAAGCGGTTCATTCTTTCCAATATAAATTTCAGCCAGTTGTGAAGCGGCAATTACATTAGATGGCTGGATCGCAATAATCCTGTCCAGGTATTCAATCTGTTTTTGCCGGTCACCTTTTTGTACCGCCAACTGCGCCAGGCCCAGCAAGGCTGTGGTATTTTCCGGGTTAGCATCAAGTGCATGTTCGAAAAGCTTTTGGGCACCGTCCAGGTCACCGGCCGCAATTTTGTTTCGCGCCCTGTTCAATAAAGCAATCTCAAATGCCGGATCAATTTCAAGCGCTTTAACAAATGCCTGGTCAGCCTTGTCAAACTGTCGATCAGCAAGATAGGACAAGCCTGTCAGATTATAGGGTATCGGGCTATCCGGATATTTTTGCTGTAGTTGTATACTGACCTCAACCGCTTTTTTGCTGTCGCCTGCCCTGAGATGCGACATCACCAGCAGCACGTCTGTCTGAATGAGGTCCTGCCCCAGATCGACAGCTGATTCCAGTGCTGAAATCGCCATATCGGTATTACCACCTGCAAGCATTCCAAGAGCCAGTTGCGTGCGGACACCGGCCTGCTCAGGAGCCAGTTCGACTGCCTTGTTAAGCCATTCCTGTGACTTGCTGTTATCCCCTTTTTGCAGATAGGCTGAGCCCATCAGGGAAAACAACTGCGCATCCTGAACGCCTGGTTTGGATACAAATTTATTAAGCAGCTGAATGGCTTTGTCAGGTTGTTGCAATTTCAGGTAAGAAGCGGCCAACAGCTTGGCGATACTGCTGTTCTCCGGCATATTCTTGCTGACCCGTCTAAGGTGGTCTTCGGCAAGCTGCCATTTTTCCTGTGAATAATAAATAACACCCAGTAGCAAATGACTTTGCAGATGATCAGGCTGCGATTTCAAAACTTCCTGGAGGTATGCTTCAGATTTCTGCGTGTCTTGTTTGATAAAATACGCAACCGCATCCAGGTATTTCACCATTGGAGTTTGCCTGATCTGTTCCGGCAGTTTTTCAATATTCTTCAAGGCTTCATCTGGTTGCTTTTTAGTCACCTGAACAAATGCCATACCGAGACGCGATTTATGGTGATTGGGGTTTAGCGAAAGCACCTTGAGAAAGTCAGCTTCAGCCAGATCAAGCTTACCTGTTTTACGATACAGTTCTGCACGCAAAGCCAGGGCCTTGGTATTATCCGGCTGTTTCGCAATCAGGCCGGATAAAATTTCCATGGCTGCCGGGTCGTTAGATGTGGTTACGTAAAAACTGGCCAGTCCCAAAGTGGCTCGAATATTTTCCGCATCCAGTACCAGGGCTTCTTCAAATAGGACCCTGGCCTTGTCATTTTCTTTCTTTGATAACTGCACGAAACCATCAAATGCCTTGAAAGTGGCTTGCAAGGCAATATCATCTGTTTTTTGCTTTTTCAGATATGCAGCGATCTCATCAAATTTGCCCTGGGCCAGGTAGGCATCAAGGATTAACTCGCTGACACGTGTTGCCGGAACACCGAGTAGCTGTGCGCGCCTTAATTCTTTTTCTGCAGATGCAGCATCACCATAATGTAAATAGATCTGTCCGAGGGAAAACCGGGCATCAGCATTTTCAGGGTCCTGCTGCAGAATATTCTTTAGCTGAATAATTGATTCCCTGACTTCCCCCCTCGAGGCAGCCTGGCGGGCTTCTTCAATTGTTTGGGAATTAGCCTGAAGCGGGGAGAACACTCCAGTCAAAGTGAAGGCTAAAAGTAGAAAGTAAAACTGCTTCATCATTTTATTCCTTGTCAGCAACATCCATATTAAATTTTTTCATCAGATTGTATAGCGTTGGCCTTGTAATACCCAACAGCTCCGCAGTTTTGGAAACGTTTCCATCGGTATGCCCAAGCGCCCGTTGAATAGCTCTCAATTCAGCCCGCTCCCTGACTTCCCTGAGGTTAAACGGTTCTGACTCAGTCATATCTGAATTTTCCAGTTCCATATCCTCGTCAGTAACCATTGGACCATCAGCCATGATGACCGCCCGTTTTACCCGGTTCTCCAATTCCCGGACATTACCGGGCCATGCATAATGCTCTATTCCCTGGATGGCCTGAGGTGTAAAGCCTTTCACGTTGAGCTTTAATTGCTTGGCAAATTTTTCAACGAAAGCTTTCGAGAGTAAAACCGCATCACCGAGGCGATCTCTTAAGGGTGGTACGCTGATTGTCGCTTCATTTATTCGGTAATACAGGTCCTCCCTGAAATCGCCATCAGCAATCAGCTGCTTAAGATCACGGTGCGTGGCGCAGACAACGCGAATATCAACCGGAATTTCATGCCGTCCGCCGACACGTTCTATAACCCTTTCCTGTAAAAAACGCAGTAATTTTGCCTGTAGAGCCAATGGCAGATCACCTACCTCATCAAGGAAAAGAATCCCACCATCGGCAACTTCAATCTTGCCTGGTGTCGTTTTATTAGCCCCGGTAAAGGCACCTTTCTCGTAACCGAAAAGTTCGCTTTCCAGCAAATTTTCGGGAATGGCAGCACAGTTGATTGCAACCAGTCGCTTGGCGGCACGATCACTGAGTTTATGCAATGCTTTGACCAGCACTTCTTTACCGGTACCACTTTCACCCAGGATTAAAGTGGAAACATCGGTTGGAGCCAGCTTCTCAACCATTCTGCTGACTTTGAGCATTTCCGGACTGGAAGCGATCAGGCCATCCAGTGGCGAATTCATGTCTGTTGTTTGCAGGCGCTTGTTTTCTTTCTCAAGAAAATGAACTTTTGCAGCGCGCTCAATAGCAATATTCAACAAGTCAGGATCAATGGGTTTTTCATAAAAATCAAAAGCGCCCATGCCAATTGCCTGAACCGCATTATTTTTATCATCATGGCCGGTTACAACGATAATTTTTGTATCGGGACACAGTTTCAGTATTTCCTCAAGTGTTGCGAAACCTTCGCTGACACCACCGGGATCGGGTGGCAAACCAAGATCGAGCGTAACAACTGCCGGTTCATGCCGGCGTAACGCCGCAATGGCATCTTCCCTGTTATCCGCCAAAATGACTTCAAAACCTTCAAAGCCCCAGCGCAATTGTGCCTGTAGTCCCGGATCATCCTCAACAACCAGCAACTTTTGATCTGGATTAACCAATGTTATCTCCTTTAATGTTGACGTCATCGTTCAACGGAATTCTTATTTCAAACAGGGTTCCTTCACCGGGTCGGCTCTTTACATTAATTTCACCATGCATACCCTGGATGAACTCCCTGCACTCATAGGCACCGATGCCCATACCGGTCAGGCCTTTTGTAGTATCAAACGGTTTAAACAACCTGTTTTTTATAAAGTCTTCATCCATACCGGTACCTGTATCACTAACAGATAAATGTAAGGCCTGACTCTGCAGATCCAACACCACTTCAATGTTTCCGCTATCGGGAGTTGCATCCTGGGCATTCTGTATAACATGCCCTATTACGGCGGAAAGTCTTTCTTTTTCGGCATTGATAAAGAATTTCTGCTCAAGCCGGTTAATAAATTGCGGTTGCGGTTTCTGTCGCTGTTTTTCCTGTATTACATCTTCGACCAGTTTGACAATATCTGAAGCTTTTCTCTGCTCAGTGCTGCCAGCAGTTTTGAGCTGCAGCATCAAACGATTCATTTTACCAACGGAGTTTTCGATCGTACTGATGGCATCATCAATAAAATCCGGATTATGTTTATGTCTTACAGCATTACTGGCTACCAGTGATAACTGCGCAATCAGGTTTTTCAGATCGTGGATTACAAATGCAGACAGCCGGTTAAAGCCTTCAAACTGGCGGGCTTCTGCCAATTGACGGGCGGACTCATCCAGGACCATGTAACTGGCAGCCTGCCGGCCTGCCATCATCAACAGGTCACGGTTTTCCCAGTTGAGTTTCTGAATCGAATTTGAATGAGATATCACGACAAAACTGTAAACCTTTTCCTCATGTAACAGGGGGACAATCAACCAGATATCGGGATGCTCAAGCACCTCAGCAGGCAATTCCAGTTCACCATATATTGTTCGGTTGTAATTATATTCGTCCAGGTCGATTACCCAGTGCGTTTGCTTGAGAAATACCAGGGTTTCGAGCCATTCGTCTGCATCAATATTGAGTACAAGACTGTTTTTTCCAGCAAGACAGCGACAACGGTTGGTTTCATTACACATCCATAGACTGCCATGTGGACTGTTGACAATACCCGACATAACCGCGATGACCCGTTCAGCAAGTGGTTTGTCATTATCTGAAGATGACAGGACATCAATAAGTTTTAGCCATTCCTCACGGTAGTCATATTGATATTTAAAAAAGTTTTTATTAAGAAAAACCTTCAGTTTGGCACGCATCTGGCCTGATGAGACCAGGATAAATAGCATTACAATCGCGGCAACAAAGAAAATCAGACGAAAAAAATCACCGTATTCACCACCAAAATCCTTGATGTAATAGCCAATAAAAGCCATCGACAAAAGGTAAATGCCAGCACCCAGAATACCGGTAGTGTGAAAAACGACTTGCTTGGAAACAAAAACGTTAACGGACCAATCAGTGCTTCGTCTCGCAGAAACAGCGACCAGCGGTGCAATCAAGGCATTGATGGCGCCACGCGATTCCCAGATTAACGGATCAATGCGCTTGAACAACAATGCATCAGCATACAGGAAAAAATCGTAGAAAAAGCCCAGTCCAAGTCCCAGGCAAAGGAATTTAATTGTCCAGCGACTTTCAATCGAGGTATTCCTGAATAACTGCTCGATCAGGGATATACCTATAACAGCAAGAGTCAGGAACAGGACAACACGAAGATCATTGATGAAAGTTATATCCAGCTGAACAATAACGTTCAGCAGGTATTCATGGGGAATCACAAGAGATATGCTAATCAGGGAATAAATGGCGATAAGAAATACTAGCCATTTACGCGACAGCTGATTCGACTTAAATAGTTCCCATAAAACATAAGATAGAAACAGCAACCAACCCAAGCTACGTGCAGTTTCAATGATCCAGACAACCAGTAAATCCAGTTCCTGGAAAGCCAGTTGATATGTCAGCACAAAAGACCAGATTGCTGACAAGCTGCAGGCGAGTATCAGCAATCCACCCTGTAATTTTCGTTGCCAGTTAATTGCCAACAGAAATGACAGAACCAGGAAGAATGTTCCAGAAAGAAGATAACCGATAGCGGCAATGTTAAGAGTCATAAAACATTATACGGGCTTAGCGTACACCTTTACCCCAGATAACCACCTCAACCGTCTCGATCAGGATAACGAAGTCAAGAAACAGGCTCGCATTTTTAATATAATACAGATCAAATTGCAGTTTTTGCTTGGCATCTTCATCTGAAGCACCGTAGGGATAGCGTAATTGAGCCCAGCCTGCCAGCCCGGGTTTATAGCGATGCCTTTCATTATAAAATGGAATCGTATTGTTCAGATGCTTTACAAATTCCGGGCGCTCAGGCCTTGGACCAACAACAGACATTTCACCGCGCAAGATATTCAGCAGTTGAGGAAGCTCGTCAATCCGGGTTTTACGAATGAATTTGCCCAGGCCGGTAATACGGTTGTCGTCGGCACTTGCCCATTTTGCTTTACCATCAGATTCAGCATCAACCCGCATACTACGGAATTTGTAAACCCTGAAAATTTTTCCATTCAACCCGACCCTGTCCTGGAAGTAGAAAACAGGTGCTTTAAAGCCCGATTCAAGCAAGCTCAATAAAGCAACCAGTAACATCGCAGGCATCATGACAATCAAAATAATCAGGCTGACAAAAATATCAAAAAGGCGTTTTAACAAGCGTGCAACAAAACCTAACCTGAATCCGGTAGAGAAAAATATCCAGCTGGGATGCAGGTGTTCAATGTTGATATTGAAGAGCTCTTTTTCCTGGAAACCAAGCATATCCAGCACGTCAACACCCATCATCTTGCAATCCAGTATCTCATCAAGCGGCAATCTCTTACGCCTGTCATCAACCGCGATGACGATCTCATCGATGTCCTGATCAAAAATATAGTCTGACAAATGCCAGTCTTCCGGCATGTGCAATTTAAATGGTATCGTGAGCTCCTTGTCCTTGATGTACTTATAAGAAACGACCATGAAAGTTTCAGAGTCCTTTTCAAGATCACGCAAAACAGCGGCATTTTTGCCAGTACCAATAACGAGGACACGTCTTTTTTGGGCATCAGCTCCAGCTATGTGGAAGAACAGGCTTCTAAAAGCGAGCATGCCAATAAAAGATGTTGTCATCGACCAGGCAACAATTTCGCGCCCCAGGTAAAGAGAAGGAAAAATAAAAAAGACTATCATCAAAATGATCGATGCAAAGAGATAAGCAACGGCCATTTTCAATAACATCGCAGGACCCAGAGTCTGACCACGCTGATAAAGCCCTACCGAGGTCATTGACAGCACAATGCTGGCCGCAAAAAGGGATGAAATCGAGTTTGCTGTATCGACCGAAATCTGTGGCAAACCACTATCATAGATACGCTGGAAGTAGATACCGGCATGAAGACTGACATTACATATGACAAACTCTGCCAGAGTCAAAAACAGGAACAATTTGGACATGTAATGACCAAAGATACGTATCATTCAGCATCTCCTGTCAGGGTATGAGATTTGTAATGTGACATTTTATTGTTGTTGGCTTTTGTTTGATGCAACAAATACCTAATCCTATCACCTGTTTCTTTTAGGGTGTAGATAGAAATCAGTATGAGTCTGAAAAAAGCGCACAGATTGAGATAAAGACCGAAAAAAAGCCGGATAAAAATAACGGGAGGCTAATCGTCATAATCTTTATCCGGCTTATAGCTAGCGCTATTGCTATGGAGTGATCTTCCATAGACGCTTTAATCTTAATACCTCGGTTTACCGGCTACCTTGATCTATATCAATATATTTTCAGGAGCCACTAATTATGTTTATCCTACCAGTGTCCTAACGGTAAAGATTTCTTCCAGAATTTAAAAGAACCTGCCCTGCCTTCAATTTTATGAACAGTTTCATTCATTGGATAGAGACTGATAGATGAAATTACCCCGCTTACAAGTAAATTTCGAAGCCTGAGAAACAGCCCGTCCAGCTCTTTCATGGTTTGAAGCCAGCGCTCTTCTGAGCGGCCCTGAATTGAACGCATAATCGACAAATCTGCGCTTACCAGAGATACGAAATCACCTGCCTGCGGGACAAAATCATCTAACGAATCAAATGTAATGACACCATGCCATGAAGTCATCGCCTCCAGCAGTGGCTCCGTTCCCAGTCCGGCCACAGCAGATTTTATGTGATTCTTTTGAGGCAACCGTCCCACCCCTTCAAACCAAAGTGAATTGAAACCAAGCGCATCACAATTCTGGCTGTAAAACAGCATCTGCATTTCATTCATCAGACTATGCCACCGGGACTGCTCTTCACCTACAGGCATCAGGTTGTCAATATTTCTGCCTACTGTATCGATCAGTGGTGAAGTTGAAATTTTTGCGTCTTTTGGCAACTTGAACAACCAGCCATTTTCTTCAGTCAGAAGAATATCGCTAAAGAATGGAGAAAAATGTTCAATAATCCGGCGTCTAAGGGTCTCTAACCTGGGCAGGTTGGTTCGCTGGTATAAATTAGCGGGTGCAGGATGTAATACCAGTCTGTCACGGTCGGGCTGCAACAAAACCGGAAAGGCCTGAATCCAGCTATACTCCATGAGCTCCGTCTCAGCGACAGTGCCAAACGCAGATAAGGCTGCCGTTGGAACGTCATGCTGCCGATCGAACGGCAACCCCAAAAGATGAGCCAATACGTGCGGGTAATCGCCCGCAAAATCAGATACCTGTGAGCGTGAAAGAAATTTTTCCAGTGCCGGAAACGAGCCTGCGCGCAATTGCCTGGAAGTTGCGGAAACCGCCTCAAACAATCCTGGGATAACTATATGAAATTCGGGCGATTTCCGGGACATAGACAGGCTTGTAAAATCATCAGCCCCGCTATCAATTGAATATCTTGAGCAACTTGAATCAGCTATCGAGATGCTCGACACGAATCATGACCACCTTGCCATTGATAGTATCCAGCGCTTCTATCAAGTTGATAGCCTGCTTCATATTTTTTTCATAAACAGGCTGGGTCAGCATAACCAGGGAGGCACTGTCTTCGCCCTCTTCAGGTTCTTTCTGCTGTATAGCCTCAATACTGATTTCCATTTCACCCAGAATACCTGCAACCTGCGCCACCACGCCGGGTTTATCCCTGGCAGACATTCTCAGGTAATAGGCCGTTTGCACATCATCCATTGTAACGACGGGAGTCGAGGATAACCGGCTCGGCTGGAATGCCAGGTGAGGCACACGGTGCTCTGGATCAGCTGTCAATGCACGTGCAATATCAACGATATCGGCAATCACGGCAGATGCCGTAGGTTCTGAACCTGCACCCGCACCGTAATACAATGTCGGTCCAACAGCATCCCCCATTACAAGCACGGCATTCATCACTCCATCAACATTGGCGATCAGTCTTCTGTGAGGAATCAGGGTTGGATGTACTCTCAGTTCAATGCCTTTATCCGTCTTACGGGTTACACCGAGGTGCTTGATGCGGTAACCCAGCTTTTCAGCATAAGTGACGTCCTGAGGCTCAATGTTGGCGATACCTTCAGTGTAGGTCTTGTCGAACTGCAGCGGTATGCCAAATGCCAGAGAAGCCAGGATAGTCAGTTTGTGTGCAGCATCAATACCTTCAACATCAAAGGTTGGATCAGCTTCTGCATACCCCAAAGCCTGGGCTTCCTGCAGGACATCAGCAAATTCACGGCCTTTGTCTTTCATTTCAGTCAGGATAAAGTTACCTGTACCATTGATAATACCTGCTATCCATTCGATCTGGTTTGCGGCAAGACCTTCACGGACCGCTTTAATAATGGGTATACCACCAGCAACAGCGGCTTCAAAGGCAACCATCACGCCTTTCTTCTCAGCTGCTTCAAATATTTCGTTACCATGCAAGGCTATAAGCGCCTTGTTGGCAGTAACAACATGTTTACCATTCTCAATGGCCTCAAGAACCAGTTCACGCGCTGGTGAGTAACCGCCAATAAGTTCAACGACAATATCAATATCGGGATTTCTTACGACGGCAAAAGCATCATCACTGACTTCAACGGCATCAAGACCATGCAAACCCTCAGGATCATAAGCTTTAGCTGCAGCATGAGTGATCTTGATCATTCTGCCCGCACGACGCGCAATTTCTTCCGCATTACGGGCCAAAACATTCAGCGTACCTCCACCGACTGTTCCTAAACCCAATAAACCAACATTCACTGGTTCCAACATAAATCTCCTCAAATCTGTTTATGAGCAGCCCATCGTTTTTGAACATCTCACGGATGCCCCTGATCGCCTGCCTGGTACGATGTTCATTTTCTATGAGCCCAAAACGTACAAAGCTATCGCCATATTCGCCGAAGCCGATCCCTGGTGAAACAGCAACTTTGGCTTCAGCCAGTAATTTTTTGGAAAACTCAAGAGAACCCATTTCACGGTAATACTCAGGAATTGGTGCCCATAAAAACATGGTTGCTTTTGGCTTTTCGACATGCCAGCCGATTGTATTCAGACCATCACAAAGCACATCCCGCCTGTCCTGGTACATCTGGCAGATTTCCTGGACACAGTCCTGCGGGCCTTCCAATGCACTGATTGCAGCAATCTGAATGGGTGTAAATGTTCCGTAATCGAGATAGGACTTGATACGCCCCAACGCTCCAATCAAGGTTTTATTACCACTCATAAAACCAACACGCCAGCCGGGCATATTATAACTTTTGGAAAGTGAAAAAGCTTCAACAGCGATATCTTCAGCACCCTTCACCTGTAAAATTGATGGTGCAACATATCCATCAAAAACAATATCGGCGTAAGCCAGGTCGTGTATCACCCAGATATTATATTGCTTGGCAATATCAATGACTTTTTCAAAAAAATCGAGTTCCACACATTGAGTGGTCGGGTTACCGGGAAAATTCAATACCAGCATTTTAGGGCGCGGCCAGGAATCCTTGATCGCCTCAACCAGTTTTTCAAAAAAATCCACGTCAGGCGTCATTGGCACGTGCCTGACATCGGCACCGGCAATAATAAAACCATAGGGATGAATGGGATAAGCCGGGTTTGGTACCAGAACCGAGTCACCCGGCCCCATCGTCGCCAAAGCCAGGTGGGCCAGCCCTTCCTTGGAACCAATCGTGGCAATAATCTGGCTTTCCGGATCCAGGTCAACATTATAACGATCTTTATACCAGTTACTCATGGCACGTCGCAGGCGTGGGACACCCTTGGACATGGAATAACGGTGCGTATCTTTACGCTGGGCTGCCTCAACCAGTTTATTGACGATATGTTCAGGCGTAGGCTGATCAGGGTTGCCCATGCCAAAATCAATAATATCCTCTCCTCGACTACGTGCCTCGGCTTTTAATTCATTAACAATAGCAAAGACATACGGCGGTAACCGTTTGATCCGGCGGAATTCATCCATTTCAGGTGCTGACACGGGAGCCTCGAAATACTGCAAAAGCAAATATGATAATCAAACGCATAAGCTACCTGAGCAATCAAAAAAATTCAATCGATGTTAAAGTCATATTTCAAAGAGGAATTAACCATGAAACTGAGTTTAAATGATGATTCACAGGCATACTTGATAACAGCTTATGCTGAAGGCGAGTTTACGGTTAGAGGTCAGAGATTGACCGGTAGCCAGATCATCTGGCCTGACAGGCCACCGGCAGCCTGGTCAACTTTGGATATTAGCGCCCTGAACCAGGACAGTTTTGACTTAATTGCTACAGAAGATGTGGAAGCTATTATTTTGGGAACCGGTAAAAAACTGGTTTTCCCGGAGGATCAGTGGCTGGAACCGTTTTATAAACGATCTGTCGGTATTGAAATCATGGATACACCCGCAGCCTGCAGAACCTTTAATATACTAGTATCTGAAGGCCGCAACATCCTCGCGGCTCTTTTACCAGTCTAGAATTACTGAAAAATCGTATCGATCGAATAGCCATCCTGTTCCAGGATATTGCGTAAACGTCGCAACGCATCAATTTGAATCTGCCTGACCCGCTCACGTGTTACTCCCAGTTCGTTGGCAACCTGTTCAAGCGTCGAATTCTCATAACCATGCAAGCCAAAACGTCGTTCTACGACTTCCCGCTGCTTATCATTAAGTTTATTCAGCCACTTATCCAGGTGCTCGTTAAGGCCATCATTTTGTAATGTTTCAGTAGGATCCTTGGCAGCCTCATCAGGAATACTGTCCAGCAAAGGCTTTTCTGCATCTTTTCCGTAGGGCATGTCTACAGAAGTGACTCGCTCATTCAGACCAAACATGCGCTTTACTTCACTGATGGGTTTGTCCAGCAACTCGGCAATATCTTCTGCTGTCGGCTCATGGTCCATTGTCTGACTTAACTGGCGAGCAGCCCTCAGATAAACATTGATTTCTTTAACGACATGAATTGGCAGGCGGATGGTGCGAGTCTGGTTCATGATCGCGCGTTCAATGGTCTGACGAATCCACCAGGTTGCATAAGTTGAAAAACGAAACCCTCTTTCAGGGTCAAATTTTTCCACAGCCCGTATCAAACCCAGGTTACCCTCCTCAATCAGATCCAGAAGAGCCAGTCCTCGATTCATATAGCGACGTGCAATCTTAACGACAAGCCGCAGGTTGCTTTCGATCATGCGCTGCCGACCGGCTACGTCGCCTTTCTGTGCAAGACGCGCATAATATACCTCTTCTTCTGCAGTTAATAATTTAGATGCACCGATTTCACTGAGATATATGCGAGTCGGGTCCAGAGTTCCATCTGTGCCAGGTTGCGCTTGCACTTGTGCTTCCGGTTTTTTTTTGACATCTATAATACTGCTGTCAGCATCATCATCAACCAGCACGCTGTCACTTTCATCCACATCATCAATGATCGAGGTATCACCCTCTTCATCGAGCAGAACTATTTCATCATCTTCTTTCTTATGAGCCATAAGCCCTCATTCTCCTCCCCCTGGAAAAACAGACGAAAAAAATTATGCCGTTATTTTCGCCCAGGTAATACAGCAACAGGATTGAGTGGATTACCATTCTTCCTGATCTCAAAATGCAAGGCGGGCACACCCGTGTCATTCATACCCATTTCTGCAATTTTCTTTCCTTTGGTTACCCAGTCACCTTCTTTAACCAGTATTTTCCGGTTATGTCCGTAGGCACTTAAATAATTATTGTTATGTTTAATGATAATAAGCTGACCGTAGCCAATCAGTCCACTACCACTGTAAACAACCTTACCTTGTTCCGCTGATAAAATCGATTGACCAACTTTACCTGAAAGTACAATTCCCTTTCTAGTATCGTCATCTTTCCTGAAACCTTTAATAACTTTACCGTTAGTCGGCCAACGCCATCTTAAAGACTTCTTGAATATTTCTTTTTTAGTGACAACTGGAGTGACCTTGGTCGTGGCTTTTTTAGCCGTATTTTGAGCTACGGCTTTGGGAGGTTTCTGACTGGCTGTAACAGTCGTTTTTGTTGGCGGCCTGGTTCTCAATACCTGGCCAACATAAATTGTGTATGGTGCTGACAACCTGTTCCATCTTGCAAGGTTTTGGTAATCACGTCCTGTGCGCCAGGCAATTGCATAGAGCGTATCGCCTTTCCTGACACGATACCAGGTGCTGTTAATTGGTGAGGAATCCCGATAGGTCTGGGTTTGGAGCTGACTGTTGTTTGGGTAACTGTGAACTGGCGCTTTCCAGGTACTGGTACAGGCTGCCAGGTTAACCAGCAGTATGAAAAATACTATCCTGGTAAAGCTTCTTTTGATTTGGGTCAGGGATAACACCATCAGGCTTAAGGTCTGATTTTAATTATTCTAAATTGTTAATGCCTTGCATAAAAGATAACAGCCACAACAGCAATAATGGTTAACCAGCCAAGCAGATCAATATACTGGTGGAGTTTCTTTTCCATTCTTTCACCACCCCAGGACATTAAACCGGCTACCAGAAAGAAGCGCGCACCCCTGCCAATCACTGATGCTATTAAGAATGGCAGGAGCGCCATTGAAATAACACCAGCTGTAATCGTGAAAATCTTATAGGGTATCGGAGAAAAACCGGCAATAAAGATTGCCCAGAACCCCCACTCATCAAACCAGGACTTTGCCCGCAGATATTTATCATGGTATCCAATCTCATGGAGAAAAGGTTCAATTGCCTCAAAGGCGAACCAGCCAATCAGATAGCCAAAAACACCACCTATCACAGAGGCTATAGTGGTGATTGCCGCCAGTCGCCACGCCTGTTCGGGTTTAGCCATGCTCATTGGAGCAAGCATCACATCAGGGGGAATAGGGAAAAAAGAGGATTCAGCAAAACTCAATCCAGCCAGGTATCGTGAAGCGTGACGGTGTCTTGACCATTGCATGACGCGCGAATAAAGACCGGAGAAAAGTTTCATTTAGATAATGCCTCCGAGCAATGGCACAAAACTGACTCGTTCGATAAATTCCTTTTCATAATCATTTTCAGTCTTGGTAATTTTAATCAGGATCTGTTCTTCTTTTGTGCCTACAGGCATCACCATAATCCCACCTGTCTTCAACTGGTTAACCAGGCCAAGTGGAATCCCCTCCGGTGCTGCCGTAACAATAATACCGTCAAATGGTGCATATTCAGGCATACCCATTCCACCGTCAGTATGTTTGAGCTTAACATTTCTGATCTTGATATCACGTAAAAGTTTCTGTGCCTGTTGATTCAGCGCCTTAATGCGTTCCACAGAATAGACACGAGTGACCAGCCTGGAAAGAATCGCTGTCTGGTAGCCTGAACCGGTACCAACCTCAAGGACATAGTTCACCGGGTTATGATGCTCAATCAAAACCTGGGTCATCAAGGCAACAATGTAGGGCTGTGAAATTGTCTGGCCATGACCAATTGGTAATGCGGTATCTTCATAAGCACGGCTGGCCAAAGCTTCATCTACAAATAAATGGCGGGGAATTTCCCTGATTGCATTCAGCACTTCAAAATTCGAGATGCCTTCATCCTTCAAACGACTAATCAGGCGCTCCTTGGTTCGCCTGGATGTCATGCCTATTCCCTGATGATCCAGCATAATTAATCCAGCTTCTCCAGCCAGTCAGAAACTGAAGCTAAAACATCCTGGTGCGTCAGGTCGATCTTGATTGGCGTAACCGATACATAACCTTCCCTGACAGCATGAAAGTCAGTGCCCGGTCCCGCATCCTGTTCGGCCCCTGCCGGACCCACCCAATAGATCGTTTTACCCCTGGGATCTTTAGACTGAACCACCGGTTCTGCCTTGTGGCGGTGTCCAAGTCGTGTGCTCCTGAAGCCTTTTAATTCCTCATAGGGAACATCAGGCACATTAACATTCAGGATACTCGAGACATTCATTGGATTGCTGTTTAACAGGGCTACCAGTTCCAGCGCAACGCGGGCACCCGTCTCGTAATATTTCGGATCGTGTGATTCCATGGAAACAGCCAGCGCGGGAAACCCCAAAAAACGTCCCTCGGTAGCTGCTGCAACAGTACCGGAATACAAAACATCATCGCCCAGGTTGGCTCCGGCGTTGATGCCTGACACCACCATGTCGGGTTCGTCTTGCAACAGGCCGGTAATGGCCAGGTGAACACAGTCCGTCGGCGTGCCGTCAACACTGACAAAGTTGTCGGGATGATGCCTGGCTCTCAGAGGATACTCCAGAGTCAGTGAGTTACTGGCCCCGCTACGGTTGGTTTCTGGTGCAACGACACTGACATCGGCAATTGTCTTGAGAACTTCCACCAGTTTCAAAATCCCTGGAGCCTGGAAACCATCGTCGTTACTGATTAGGATGTGCATCAGATAATAAATAAAATACATTCACTTAATCACTGGAATATACGGCAAAACCGCTTCACGAGACAGTCCCATTTTAAAATTATCCGGCCTGAATATGAACGACGATCAAGATCATAAAGAAAATGACAGCCTGTTTAACGCAGCAATGGCGGATGTCACTCCACTAAAGGACGACCGCATCCCGCCGGTCACAAAAAAACGCCGCCCGGTACCATTGAAGCTTCCTGTTGGAGATGAAGACACAGAAGATTTTGCAGATATGAATATTGAAACCGGTGACGAGTTGTCTTTTAAGCGCCCGGGAATCCAGAACCGGCTTTTTGATGATCTCCGGCGTGGTTATATTGAAGCGGAGGCAACACTCGATTTACACGGCATGCGTGTTGTTGATGCCAGGCAAGCCATGGCGCGATTCCTGCAACAGGCTCTGCAACGACATAGACGCTGTATCATTGTGATTCACGGAAAGGGCCAGGGCTCTAAAGACCAGCAACCCGTATTGAAGCAAAAAACTAACCAATGGCTTAGACAGCGTGATGAAGTGCTGGCTTTCTGTTCTGCGCCCCGCTGGAACGGTGGAACCGGTGCTACTTATGTGCTGTTATCCCGCAAACGTCATCCACAGGATTTCTAACGCCGATCTTTATGGATATATTTTTGACTCTCCAGCAGGACGTGTTTTAAAGAACTTCAGTGTCCAGAAATATTGAAGTGGACAGCTTCTTACGGTCGTTTCAATCATCTGATTCATCAATTCTGCATCTGACTGTTGCTCGAGAGTAGGAAAATTTTCAAGCGGTGGGAAAAGCGTAACCCTGTATCGATGCTGTTGCTCGTCATAACAGCTGATCGCTGGTAATACTTTTGCTTTACAGGAATGAGCCAGGCGACCCAGCATCGGTATAGTAGCCTTGTTGATGCCAAAAAATGTTGCAAAAACTGACACATCCGGCCCGAGGTCTTCATCGGCGAGATAGATTATCACCCGTCCCTGTTTGGCCTGTTTGATAATTGGACGCAAACCTTCATTTCTAGTGAAAGCCTGCAAATCATTAAACCTTGTTCTGGCTCGTGCAATTAACCAATCCACTACCGGGTGATCAAATGATTTATAAGGACCACTACTGGGAAATTGCTGGGAAATGGCAGAAACAGCAAACTCCAGCCCGGTACAGTGTGACAGCAATATAATGATGTTATGGCCTGACTCCTGCAGTTGCTTAACCTGCTCAAACCCCTGCAAATCGAGATACTTCTGTAATCTTTTCTCGGAAGCCCACCAGGTCAGGCCATAGTGCATAATAGCTCGCATCAGAAACTCAAAATGCTGAATAACCATGCGATCAATTTCTTCTGCTTCTTTTTCCGGGAAACATAATTCAAGATTGATCTTTACAATCTTGAAACGCTTTTTGTTTTTTTTCGCCAGAAGACGCCCCAGCTTCACTCCGATACCGTCCAACACCGAAATTGGCAGTAAAGAAACAAGGTAAAAAATACCGACAGCGATCCATGCCAGCCAATATCTGGGATGAAGTAATTGACGCGAAAATTCTTTACCGGTTTTTATTAGTGGGCTGTCCATGGGATTCTGATGGAAATTTTGAAATTAATTCAAGCATGAATCATGCAGAAGTAAGAATGATAAAGATCGCTATAATAGACTTTAACTTACGAATTCACTACAGGATCAAAATGCAAAAACCCAATTTTCCATGGAAACTGACCGGCACACTCAAGTTCAAACCCAGTGTTGGTCAACTTATGGATCTTTGTGAAGAAAATTATTACCTGCTACTCAAGCTGGCTCCCGAGCTTAAATTGATGCAAGGTAAAAACCTGTCGACACGATTACCGCATATTGATCTGCACCTGGAGATCCTGGAGCAATCCCCCTACACTTCCCTGATTCACCTGACCTACTTTTTCAAGCCTTCCAAAGAAGCTGATCCAGATACCGTTCTACGTGTTTACCATGACTCTAAGCAACTGGAAGTCATTGATCTAAAACAAAAATACCTGCCAGTCATACACACTTACGAGCACCCTGGCCTGCTCATGAAATGGAAGGCCAATGTATTCATCTCCAAATGGTTAAGCTATTGCCTGCATCAGGGCCACATTTTTAAGCTTCAATCTACTCACACAGCATCCGACGAAGAAGTACGCAGTATCTGCTGAATAGTCCTTACTGACTTTTTCCGGTTTTTTTTGCATAAAACGTTGTCAACCACTAAATACTAGTGCTAATCTTATTCCCTAGTAAATTACTAGGTTTTTAATTTTATTGAAAACCTGACAACGCGAGGCTTAACAATGAGACTTTCAACAAAAGGACGTTATGCAGTAACTGCCATGCTGGACCTGGCACTACATGGTGAAAAAAAACCTGTCACCCTGGCTGATATTTCCAATAACCAGGGAATTTCACTTTCCTATCTTGAGCAATTGTTTGCATCACTCAGGGCCAAAGGTCTGGTCAAGGGTGTACGCGGCCCTGGGGGTGGATATTTTCTGGGGCGGCCTGCCGCAGAAATTTCAGTCGCCAATATTATCTGTGCAGTTGATGAATGGGTTGAATTTACCCGCTGCAAGGGCAAGGAAGACTGCCAGTCAGGACAGCGTTGTCTGACCCATAGCCTGTGGAATGATCTGAGCAAACAGATCTATGAATTCCTTACCGAGATATCGTTACAGGAACTGGTCGATAAAGGCGAACCCAAACAGGGCTGTGGCAACAAGGCCACACTTGATAACCAGGCTGCCTGATCACCCGTTTTCCCGGTACAGCACTTAGTCAGAAAGCTGTACCGGGGGCAGTGCAATTTCAAACGTGGTGCCATTTTCAGGATTTGAATTTACCTGTATTTCACCACCATGCGCTTCAATAATGCGCTTGGCGATATTCAGACCCAGGCCAGTACCATGTGCCCTGGTGGTATAGAAAGGCTCAAATACTTTTTCAATCACTCCTGCCGGTATCACCTGCCCCCGATTAATAAGCTGCATATTGATCCACCCGGTATCCGGCTCAGTGCTCAGGATACAAACAATCGTGCCACCTTCATCAGATGCCTGAATGGCGTTTAATAGCAGGTTGATCAACACTTGTTTAAGTCGATCCAGGTCAGCACCAACAAAAGGCACATCACGCGTAGCAATCAACTCAAAAAAGAGATTTTTCACGGCTAATTGTGGTTCATACAAAGCCGCTGTTTCCTCCACAACTTTTTTGAAATCAACTGCACGGGTTTGAATTTGCAAAGGCTTTGCATACAGCAGGATATCCTCCATCAGTCGTTTTACCCGCTCTGCCTCTTCTCCAGCCAGCAATGCGCGCTTGCGAATATTGTCGTTCAAGTCACTGTTTTTGAAATAGTCGAGTGCCATGTGAATGGTGGCAAGTGGACTTCTGATTTCATGTGCAATGCCGGTTGCAAAACGCCCAATCGCAGCCAGATGTTGATAGTCAGCCAGCTTTACAGTACGGCTAAAACTTAATGTAATCAGCAATGATAAATTTTTCAGCAATGCAAGATGTTCAGGGGTGTAGGAATGCGACTGTTTTGACGCAAAAACCAGTACACCCTGCAATGCAACCTGTTTTTCCAGTGGCACAAAAATCGCTTCCTTGCAGTTTTTTTGCACCAGTATATTGAGAAATTTATAAACCTTGTTTTCCTTCAAACGGGCTTCAATATCCGGAATATGCAAGGGTTGCTGTGAAACAAGAGATTGTTCGAGCAGGGTACCACTGAGTTCAAAACGGATTGAACCAAAGTTTTCCGCATGCTGATCTGCATAACCTCTTTCCAGTTGAATCTTGCCATCACCGGTTACGAACAGGATACCTATCCAGTCCAATGGTAACAGTCGGGAAAATTCTTCAGAGATAAATCGTAATATTTCATCCAGATTTCCGCCTTCATGTAGCCGGGTCATCAACTGGAATAATGAATTAAGCTGATGGCTGAGATGGTTGAACTGTTGGTTCATCTGGGTAATTTCATCATTACCCCTCAGCGGCAGTCGTTGCTCAAAATTGCCCAGTGCAATTTTTTTCATGACCTGGCTGGTTTCTCCAAGCGGTATGATGACACGCTTATAAAACCAGAAAATAATGCCCAGCACTGTCAACACGGAAAAGAAAAGTAAAAACCGGTTAAGCTGTTCGAGTTGTTCCTTGCGGTAGTATGCATGTTCTGCCAACTGCTCAATCAACTGGTTGGTCGCCAGAGTCAGTTCATTACCATTATTATTGATGTAGCGGGCAGCCATGGTTAACTGGGGCATTGAAACGCTCTCCCCCAGGTGTGACATGAGTTTTTGACGCCAGTCCAGCCAGGTTTGATGCAAAGATTTCACCACCTGTTCAACTTCATCGCTTAGAGAAGCCTCCATCATGTCATCCATGCCCGTCATGTCCTGACTGAATTGCTTTGACATAAAGGCTTCTTCAATCATGTCAAAAGTCTCGATATGAGACATCAGGTCTTGGTAATACAGTTTTAAATCCCGGTCGTAGGTAGAACTGTCAGATGGCGTGCTGGCGATATAATTCATCGCCTGCATCGACATCTGTTGTGAAGATTTTTGCAGCTTGCCGCCAAGCTGAATGATTTTTTCAGCATTAAGCAGTTCCTCCAGCATGTACTGGGAAACAAAAACAGAGCCGGCAAGTGCCATGACAAGGCAAAATAACGCCAATCCAATCTGAAATTTAAGTGTATAAAAAAAGCGCATCTTTCCCGTAATCGGTTAACTGATAAGCATTAAGACCTGTTTTTTCAATTCATTATTGCATAGCATGCACATTCTAATTTGAAAATTTCAATTGATTACCCCTTTCTCACCGGAGTAGACGCTTTCGATGGAAAACCACCCGATTAACCTGACAACCCTGCGAGACATGGTCAGATGGACAGCCAGTGAGTTCAAACGAAACGACATCTTTCTGGGGCATGGCACGAACAGTTACCTTGATGAAGCAATGGCGCTAGTCCTGCATGTTTTGTCCATGGACTATTCACTGCCAAAAGAGTATCTGGACTGCCATATTACTGACCTGGAAAAAATGCAGATTACCGACCTGGCCCGACAAAGAATCCAGACCCGAAAACCACTATCCTACCTGACTGGTCAGGCATTTTTTGCCGGTCTTGAGTTTCATGTCAATGAACAGGTCCTGGTTCCCCGCTCACCTATAGCCGAGCTGATTGAACAGGCCTATTATCCCTGGATTGAGCCCGATACAGTCGGTTCAGTTCTGGATTTATGCACCGGCAGTGGCTGTATCGGCATTGCCAGCGCTTATGCCCTGCCGCAGGCAAAAGTATTACTCACTGACATTTCAGATGAAGCCCTGGCTGTCGCCCGGACCAATATTCAGCAGCACCACCTTGAAGACCAGGTCAGCGCATTGAGATCTGACGTGTTTTCAGCGATACCACCGCAACATTTTGACCTGATTGTATCCAATCCTCCCTATGTTTCAGAGGAGGAATACAGCCAGCTCCCAGCCGAATATCTCAATGAACCAAAGCTGGGGCTGACCGCCGGCAATGACGGAATGGACATTGTTACCCGGATACTCAAACAGGCATCATCGTTTCTGTCAGCAAGTGGTATCATTATTGTCGAAGTTGGCGCCAGTGCCGACCTGTTAATGCAACGTTATCCCAATGTCGAGTTCAACTGGATTGAATTTGAACATGGGGGTGACGGGGTATTTATCCTGACAAAACAGGAACTGGATCGATATCAGAATGAGTTTTGAGGTTAAGCAATGAGTTTACAACGAGCAAGAACTGCAGAAGAGTATATAGAATGGGTAAAACAGGCCAAATTTGAAGTCGCCGATCTTAAGGAATGCCTGCTTTTTGAAGAGGAGACATTAACCCGTTTTCCGCCTTATCTTGAGCCACTCGAAGATGGCGTCGAAAAAGTTTATCGCGACATGTGTGAAGGCACCTATGCATTTGGCCGGGAAGATCTCCCGTTTATGGAGATGACATACCGTTACGCTGAGGAAATACCTTTTCATACATTGTTAAAACAGATCAACGAAACCCACCGTAAAGGCCTTGATGTTCCTGAAGAGGACTAACCGGTCTGGCATTCAAAGAATAATTCAATAATAACTTTCTAGAGGCCTTCATGAAGCAGCAACTCGTATTTGATTTTGATCTAATAAAAAAATATGACCAGTCGGGCCCTCGATACACATCGTATCCGACGGCCGTACAGTTTTCTGAAGATTTTGATCGTGAGGCTTACAAACAGGTTGCAAATGCGAGTAATACTACTGGCCAGGGTTTGTCGCTTTATTTTCATATCCCGTTTTGCGATACCGTTTGCTTCTACTGCGGCTGCAACAAGATAGCCACCAAGGACCGAACCAAGGCTCAGCCTTACCTTGACCATGTCTACCGTGAAATGCAGTTGCAGAGTGCTTTATTTGATGACGACAGGACAGTAGAACAGCTGCACTGGGGCGGTGGAACACCGACTTTCATCAGTCATGAGCAGATGGCCGAACTGATGCGTGAGACCGGCAAAAACTTCAAACTGCTTGATGATGATACCGGCGAATATTCTATCGAAATCGATCCAAGGGAAGCCAGCCCGGAAACCATTGCCCTGCTCCGCGATGTTGGTTTTAATCGAATGAGCCTTGGTGTTCAGGATTTTGATGCCGATGTTCAGAAAGCCGTTAACCGGATCCAGTCAGAGGAACAGACCCTGACAGTACTGGAAGCCGCCAGGAATGAAGGCTTCAGGTCAATGAGTATTGATCTAATCTATGGCCTGCCATTTCAATCAGTAAAATCATTTGAAAAAACACTGGATAAAATAATCGATGCTTCCCCTGACCGCTTGTCAGTTTTTAACTACGCGCACTTGCCGCAGATATTTAAACCTCAAAGAAGGATAAATGAGGCCGAGCTGCCTGTACCCCAGGAAAAACTGGATATCCTGACCATGACGGCAGACAAGCTGGCCGGTGCCGGCTACGTCTATATCGGCATGGACCATTTCGCCAAGCCGAATGATGAGCTGGCTGTTGCCCAGCGCGAAGGTTCCCTTTACCGAAATTTCCAGGGTTACTCAACGCATGCCGAATGCGATCTGATCGGCCTGGGAATTACCTCAATTGGCATGGTTGGACCTACCTATTCACAGAACCTTAAAACACTCGATGACTATTATGCAGTTATCGACCAGAACCTGTTGCCCGTTTTCCGGGGTTTAAGACTGACCCGTGACGATGAGATTCGGCGTGACGTCATCACTGGATTAATCTGTAATTTCCAGCTTGAATTTTCCACAATTGCCAACAAGTGGGACCTTGATTTTCATGAATATTTCCAGGAAGAACTGAATGCTTTACAGGAAATGGCTGATGATGGACTGCTTGCATACGACGACAAACAAATCACCGTTATGCCCAAGGGACGATTCCTGATACGAAACATCTGCATGGTGTTCGACATTTACATGAAACAGCAAAAACTGAAATCCAGTTTTTCCAAGGTTATCTGATTTCATGTCCAGTCGATTTATAGGCTAAAGTTATTCAAACAAATCAGCACAAGAGAGTATCATGCCGCAGAAATCTTCAATTCCTGTTATCGCCGGATTATCCATTGCACTGCTTGTTCCAACCGCCTGCACTAATTACGAGCCGGTCAAGGCCAGTATGTGTGGCGAAGTTGTCAATCACTCGACCAAGATACTCGGTAAATTAGCCAAGCCCAAGGCAACCATGCTCAAAGAGTGCAAAAGCTATTCTGACGAACAACGCGGCTGCGCCATGCAGGCCTCGATTGTCGCTGACCTGGCCAAGTGTGCAAAGCTTTAAATAACAGCTCTCAAGCTGGCAAATACAGATCGTAACGGGTGTTTTTACTGGCTACCTGTGAATGCGGCTTGATATCGGCAAGGTAGGCGGCACCTTTGGGTCGTTTAACCACAATACGCTTTCTGGCGCGCTTCCTGGCTGTTAGCAACAGATCATCACTGTCCATATCATCACCCAGCAAATCTCTGAAGATTCGCATCTCTTTTTTCACCAGGGCAGATTTTTCCCGGTGCGGATACATGGGATCCATGTAAATCACAGAAGGATATTGTACCTCCGGCAACTCTCTCAAATAATCCATGCTATCAGTTTGAAGCAGCTGCATTCGCTGGATAATCGGCATGATTTCCGCGTCCTGCCCTGCGCGCTGAAGCGCATTGGCAAGCAAGGCAACAACCACTTCCGAGCGCTCAAGTAACCGAACCTGGCAGCCGAATGTTGCCAGCACAAAAGCATCACGGCCAAGTCCTGCGGTAATATCAAGGATATCTGGAAAATACTGACCTTTAATTCCAACGGCGCGGGCCAGGGGCTGATTTTTCCCTCCACCGAATATTCTTCGATGTCGGCTTTTGCCGCTGGTAAAGTCGATCACTAAAGGATTAAATGCATGATCAAGCTGTACCAATTGTAGAATATCGTCGTGTTTCTGTAGCTGGTATCCTGAAACCCGAATCTGCTGATTTAACGAATCCAGCTTTTCAGGCGCTTGCAGATCTTCAAGTTTCATCATAAGGGACTTTTGTAAGATAGAAATAGGCTTTGTAAAACAATGCAATTAGCGATTTAATTATGCATTTATAATAACAACCACTTACTCCTGAAAGGACATTTTTCAATGGATTACATCATCAAAAAAGCAGATCCGGCAACAATTCGTACAGCTTGCCTGGTTGTTCCCGTTTTTTCCAATACCCAGTTAACGACCACGTTAAAACAACTTGATACCAGGACTGACGGTTTTTTTAAAAATCTATTGAAAAAAGGTGATCTCAAAAGCAGCGAGGCAGGACAGACATTGATTGCTTATGATGTCCTGGGAATACTTGCTGAGCGCGTCATGCTAATGGCCTGCGGGCCGGAAAAAGAATTCAACAGCAAAAAGTTTGCTGCTGCAGTTAATTGCGCTGTAAAACAGCTTGATCAGTCACATGCGCTTGACGCGGTTTTTGTTCTGCCGGAATTTAACGATAAAGACACTGCCTACAGCCAGACACGTGCACTGGTTTGTGCTGCAGAAAGCAGTATTTACCAGTTCAGCCAGTGCAAAAGCGACCCTAAAGTTAACAAGCGTCCCCTAAAGAAGATATCCCTGCTATTCACAGAGGCTAAATTGAAGTCTTCTCTTGAGAAAGCTGTTGCCCATGGTAAGGCTATCGCTCGCGGTGAATCACTGGCCAAAGAGCTAGCTAATTTACCCGGCAACATTTGCACGCCATCTTACCTGGCAGACCAGGCACGCAATCTGAAACGTGGTATCAAAAAGCTCAAAGTAACCATCCTGGAAGAAAAAGAAATGGAAAAACTGGGCATGGGTGCCCTGTTATCGGTTTCCAGGGGTAGCCGTCAACCGGCCAAACTGATTGTCATGGAGTATAAAGGGGCCCATGCCAGTAATAAACCAGTTGTACTGGTGGGTAAGGGACTCACTTTTGACGCCGGAGGCATTTCCATAAAACCATCGGCAAATATGGATGAAATGAAATATGACATGTGTGGTGGTGCTTCAGTTTTCGGCACCCTGCAGGCTTGCGTCGATCTTGACTTACCGATCAATGTAATTGGCATTGTACCCTCATCTGAAAACCTGCCGGACGGTGACGCCAACAAGCCTGGTGATATTGTAACGAGCATGTCAGGGCAGACCATTGAGATTCTGAATACCGATGCTGAAGGTAGGCTGATTTTATGTGATGCCCTAACCTATTGCGGAAAATATGATCCCGCAGTTGTCATTGATATCGCCACGCTAACAGGTGCCTGCATTGTCGCCCTGGGCAAACATGCTTCAGGATTAATGGCCAATGATGACAACCTGGCAGAAGACCTGAAAAATGCAGGCGAAGAAAGTGGTGACCGGGTCTGGCAATTACCTCTTTGGGATGATTACCAGGTGCAGCTTGACAGCAACTTTGCCGACATGGCCAATATTGGTGGTCCCGGTGCCGGCACCATTACAGCTGCATGTTTTCTTTCCCGTTATACCAAGAAATACAAATGGGCGCATCTGGATATCGCCGGTACAGCCTGGATCAGTGGCGGCAAGGAAAAAGGCGCTACTGGCAGACCAGTCAGCCTGCTGACACAATACCTGCTCAAACGAGCCAAACAGGTTTAGGAAGTCTAACCAGCGTGACACAGATCGATTTTTACATACTTGGTAACAAGGCTAAGGGCGATAAGTTTTTACTTGCCTGCCGATTAACGGAAAAAGCCTACCAGGCCGGTCATCGGGTATGTATAACGGCCGACTCGGAACAGGATGCTGAGCATGTCAGTAACCTATTGTGGACATATAATGAGCAAAGCTTTATTCCACATGATCCCTGTGAGGCACCGCAGAGCAAAGACACCCCGGTTCTGGTATCAAGCCAGCTACAGCAAACAGATGAGCATGATGTACTTATCAATCTGGCTGCTGAAGTGCCAGCTTGCTTCAGCCAATTTGAACGGCTGCTTGAACCGATCGACCAGGGCGAGCAGAATAAGGTATCAGGCAGAAACAGGTACAAGTATTACCGTGACTGCGGCTATAGTATTAATAATCACGAGATCAATCGCTGATGGGCTGGTTCAAAAAAACCAAGAAAGTGGATCCTGTAATTTCAGAAACACTTTCACTAACTGCCGAACAGGTGATCAGTCCCCAGACTGATAAACACGAATCCTCACTCGATCAAATTTCCTATGATCTTCAGGGGCGTTTAAAAAAAGAATTAAACGGCATCCTGGGTGAAGTTGTTGATACCGCAATTGATAATACCCTTGCTGACATTGAGCAGATGATGCGTAATGAATTGATTACCTTGCTGGAAGACAGGCTGGACCAACTCGTTGAACAGGCTATCAAGAAACATTTAACCAAGCCACGAGATAAAGACTATTAAAAATAGCATGGGACTTAATTTTAGCATCAAATTTACTGGAGAATTATCTGATGGATAGCAAACTTGAAAAAGAAGAATATCTGTATCGTCGCGCCATAGACATTATTGAATCAGTCGACACCGATAAGGAAAAAGAGGAATTGCTGTTCCAGGAAGTCTGGCTGCCATTAGCCAATCTGTATCAAGACAAGCTTAATGATGAAGAGGAATAACAGAAGCAGGTTTCCCTCATGCTATGGTAACCCGGTCAGCCAGGTAAACATCCTGTATGGCATTGAGCAATTCAACACCTTCAGACATCGGTCTTTGAAAAGCCTTTCTTCCTGAAATCATTCCCATACCGCCTGCGCGCTTATTGATCACTGCCGTTCTGACTGCCTGTGCCATATCGCCTGAGCCACTGGATGCACCTCCGGAATTAATCAACCCGCTGCGACCCATGAAGCAGTTGGCAACCTGGTAACGAACCAGGTCGACAGGATGCTCACTGGTAAGTTCGCTATAAACCTTTTCATGCGTTTTACCAAACTTGATGGCTTTATAGCCACCATTACCGACAGCCTGTTTCTGCTTGATAATATCCGCATTAATGGTAGCGGCCAGATAATTCGCCTGACCGGTTAAATCGGCAGCAGTATGATAATCGACATCATCAACTTTAAAAGCAGCGTTGCGCAGGTAAGCCCATAAAACTGTCACCATACCCAGGTCATGTGCCAGTTCAAATGCCTCGCTAATTTCCATTATCTGGCGACGTGATTCTTCAGAACCAAAATAGACAGTCGCCCCTACAGCTACAGCCCCCATGTCAAAGGCCTGTTCAACCGAGGCAAATAATGTCTGATCATAAAAATTTGGGTAGGACAGGATTTCGTTATGATTGATTTTCACAATAAAAGGAATTTTATGGGCATACCTGTTTGCCACTGAGTGAAGTACGCCCAAAGTTGATGCCACGCCGTTACAGCCGCCTTCAATGGCAAGCTTGACAATATTCTCCGGATCGAAATAAGCGGGATTAGGCGCAAACGAAGCACCAGCCGAATGCTCAACGCCCTGGTCAACGGGTAACAGTGAAAGATAACCAGAGCCAGACAATCGACCGGCATCAAAAAGTGTTTGCAGTGAGCGGGCAACCCTGGGCTTGAGTGATTTCATCGACACAACTCGGTCAATATAATCATCGCCAGGTAAATGCAATTTACTTTGCTCAATGGTTTGACAGGAATGACCTAACAATAATTCGGCTTCATCACCAAGTAAGTTTTCAATATCTGTCATGTCCCTTCCCCTAAATGTCAGTCAATGTTGTGATGTCTATGGATGTAAGCTAGTCAGTTGATATGACTTGCGTGTGACAAGAATGACCTACTCCAGCAGCGTCAACTTCATAACTCCCGATTGGAAAATATTGCCACTTCTTAGATGCTAGTTTGTTTTCGCGAAAAAAGCATGAACTAAGCCTATATATATTTTATTGCCACCTTTGTTAATAACCACTAATATTAGGAATTAAATGATTATTAATATAGCCTGATACCCCAATGAGATTTGGTCGAAATAAAAGTTTTTTGATGGAACAAAAAATGATCGGAAAAATCGTATTTACAGGATTCATCCTACTGAGTCTGAGCAACCCTCTCATCGCCGAATCTTACTGGCTGAACATTCCTGGTGCTTACAGCAAACTCGACGGACAATACCTACCACCCGCCTCCTACCCGAAAAGCAGCCACGAAGCCTGTAATGAAGCTATTCTGCGTTATGCTAAAAACAACCTTGTTCATTATATCGGCTGTGATACCCGCCCTTTACCCAATGCGATAAATTTAACCGCGGGACTCCAAAGAAAACGACAATGATTTAATCCACTGAAATTCCTTCAACGCGCTGGAAGCCTCGTGGTAACTTGTTCCCACGGCGACCTCTTTCTCCGTTGAAATGCTCAAGGTCCGAAGCTTTGAGCTTCATATGGCGTTTACCTGAGTGAATTGTCAGGCTCCCCCCTTCGGGTATGGCAGCCACAGCGACAACAAATTCTTCACGACTTTCAACCCGCTTGCCTGGAATACTGATTATTTTATTGCCCTTACCACGACTTAGCGCGGGTAATTCAGTAATGGAAAACTTCAGCATCCGACCTTCATTGGTTATTGCCACGACAGAGTCAGTTTGTGGGTCGGTAATGCGTCTTGGTTTAAGTACTTTGGCTCCTTTGGGCAAGGTTAACAAACTCTTGCCAGCTTTTTTATTGGCAAAGAAATCTTTTAACTGTATCTGGAAGCCATAGCCTGCATCGGATGCAAGCAGATACCACTGACTATTGTCACCACCCAATGTAGCGACAAATTGTGCATTGTTTGCCGGGGATAGTCTGCCTGTAAGTGGTTCACCCTGACCTCTTGCGGATGGCAAGGTATGCGCACCTAATGAATAGCTTCGTCCAGTCGAGTCAAGAAACACCGCCAACTGATTTGATCTTAACACCGCAGAATCGAGAAAACCGTCGCCTGCCTTGTAGCTAAGTGCAGCGCCATCTATATCATGACCCTTGGCAGCCCTGACCCATCCTCTTTCCGATAATACGACGGTAAGAGGTTCGCTGGGCATCATTTCAGTTTCATCCAGCGCTTCTGCAGTTTGTCTTTCTACTAAAATCGACCGTCGGTCGTCGCCATACTCTTCGGCATCAGCCTTGAGCTCTTTTTTGATGAGCGTTTTCATACGGGCATTGGAGTTCAGTGTTTTTTCCAGCCACTCGCGTTCTTCCTGCAACTCATCCTGTTCCTGGCGGATTTTAATCTCTTCCAGGCGGGCAAGTTGTCTTAACTTGGTGTCGAGCACATAATCTGCCTGGATTGCTGTCAGGTCAAAACGATCCATCAATACCGGCTTGGGCTCATCTTCGCTACGTATTATTCGTATAACTTCATCGATGTTCAGAAATGCAATCAGTAAGCCATCAAGCAGGTGCAGGCGATCAAGCACTTTCTGCAAACGATGCTGCAAACGTTTTTTAACAGTCTGGAAACGAAATTCCAGCCACTCCTTGAGCAACTCGCGCAGGTTTTTAACGGCTGGCCGGCCATCCAGACCAATGACATTCCAGTTTGCCCGATACGAGCGCTCCAGGTCGGTGGTAGCAAACAGGTGAGACATCATACGTTCAATGTCCACACGGTTTGAACGTGGAACCAGCACCAGTCTGATTGGATTTTCATGGTCGGATTCATCGCGCAGGTCTTCCAGCCAGGGTAATTTCTTGGCTCGCATTTGCGCTGCAATCTGTTCGAGAATTTTGGCGCCTGAAACCTGATGTGGTAAAGCAGTGATAACAATATCACCCTGCTCTTTTACAAAACGGGCACGTTGCCTGAATGTTCCGTTACCGGTCTCATAAATTTTATGCAATTCGGCTGCAGGCGTAATGATTTCAGCTTCCCCCGGAAAGTCCGGGCCTTTCACATGCTCACACAAATCCCTTACTGTGGCCTTGGGTTCGTCCAGAAGATGAATGCAGGCTGAAACCACTTCACGCAAATTATGCGGTGAAATATCAGTAGCCATACCCACGGCAATACCGGAGACCCCATTGAGTAATAAGTTTGGTAGTCTGGATGGCAGCATTAGAGGCTCTTTCAAGGTGCCATCGAAATTCGATGTCCAGTCTACAGTGCCCTGACCCAGCTCCTTGAGAAGCACTTGTGCATATGGAGTGAGCTTGGCCTCGGTATAACGCATCGCAGCAAATGACTTCGGATCATCCTGCGACCCCCAGTTTCCCTGGCCATCAACCAAGGGATAGCGATAGGAAAAGTCCTGCGCCATGAGTACCATGGCTTCATAACAGGCAGTATCACCATGCGGATGAAATTTACCAAGTACATCACCAACCGTACGCGCAGACTTTTTAAATTTGGCACTGGCTGTCAGTCCAAGCTCAGACATCGCGTACACAATGCGCCGCTGCACCGGTTTAAGTCCGTCACCAATAAAGGGTAATGCACGGTCCAAAATGACGTACATTGAATAATCAAGATAGGCTTTTTCAGTAAAATCCTTGAGAGGCAGTCGTTCGATGCCTTCAGTACTATAATCCGTTGAAGTCATGTGTTTTTATCTTTTTGATTTAGCTCTGGAAGTGCGTGTTGCTTTTCGCGCATTTCATTAAAAATGGAATGAATGTCATTTCGCCAGCGTTTCAACTGTATTTTAAGTGCCGGGTCATTAAAATAACCGGAAAGGGTTTCCGGATTGAATGCGACCAGTACCGTTTCATCCTTTTCCGCAAAAATCAGCAGTTTCAGTGGCAGAAAAGGCACGATCTCGGGATACTTCTCACTTAATGTCCGGACCTCATCAATCTTGCCGAAGAACACCACCCTGTAAAAATCGGTTTTATAACCAAAGTCTGTCAGCCCGCCGTCACATCGCTGGGTGTGCGCAACCGCATATTCGTATTCTTCCAACAGCGTTTGCAGTTCTTCCATTGCATATTCAAACGGCATCTGCGCGCGCACCATCATCAGCGTTTCAGCTGCAGCATTGGCTGAAAGCTGTAAAAATAAAATCAGCAACAGGCTGTTAAGTGAAATTTTTCGCATCAGAAGGTTGCCTCTTCAATGACAGCATTAATTGTTTCTTCCATGGCATTTGCCAGACCAGACAACTCGTTGTTATTAAACCAGCCGGCTAACAGCTTCATGTTGGGGGCAATCAGCAGCACCTTGCCGTCTTCACGCTCAAGGATGGATATCCTGCAGGGCAATAACACGCCCAGACGCGGCTCGATGTTCAGCATGTTGTAGAGCTCTTTAAAATTGCAGAAACGAATAGCGACCTGGCGGGTGTTATGCGAAAACTCATCAACCAGGCCCTGCTCAAGAAACCTTTCCGGAAATATGCGGAAATTTGAACCTGTTAATGCCTGGCGGGCAGATTCCACTGTTGTCTCGAAATCATTGGGGGATTCAACTACAAGCGAAAGCCGGGGCTCAGAATCCGATTCAGCCTCCGAAAGCACTGCAGTCTGAGCATCCAGAGAGCGCACAAAAGCCACTACATCATTAATCTGCTGGTCATCCAGTTTGTTCAACATGGAAGGCATTTTGGAGTCTTCCCTGTCTGCAATAATTATCTGGCGTATTTCCTGATCAGTAACGGATTCCTGGTAACCAATATTATTAATCGCTGCCGGCATGACCATGAACTGGCGTTCACGTGAAGTTGTCACACCCGTACCCTTGCCCTCACCGCTGCCATCATCAGCATGACACTTGGCGCATTTTTTCTTGTAATAACCCTGACCTTTTTCGATATCCCCTTCAATCTTTTTATCGGAGAAGGATAAAACCGGCTGGGGCGCCCAGCTGCGAATATAGGCAATGATCGCTCTGACCTGGGCATCACTCAGCTCCTGGTAAGCCGGCATGATACGTCCAGGCCTTCCAAGGCGAATGGTTTTTTCCAGGTACCGATTCGACACATGCGCCAGCTTGATAGTGGACAAGGGCAGGCCGATACCTCCTTCACCTTCAAGCTGATGACAGGATTCACAATGCTGTCGATAGAGCTGTTTACCATCTGGAGCGGCCAGCACTGGCAATGACAGTAGCAGCATCGTTATCAGCAACAGATTAAGTAGTAGAAGATTTTTCATCTTTTCAATCCAACCCGGAAATAACCTGGAAAACTGCATCCGTCAATAAATCCAGTTCATGTTGTTCAATAATAAAAGGTGGCATCAGGTAAACCAGTTTCCCAAATGGACGCACCCAAACACCCTTTTCAACAAAAGCCGGTTGAATTGTTTTCATCTCAACCGGTTCGTTCAGTTCCACAACTCCAATGGCTCCTAGCACGCGTACCTCTTTAACTGCAGGCAGTCTGTCGCATTTTCTTAAACCCTTTTCAAGCCATTGCTCGATCAGTGCGACTTTCTGCTGCCAGTTTTGCGCAAGCAACAAGTCAATACTGGCATTGGCAACACTGCATGCAAGCGGGTTAGCCATAAAAGTTGGCCCATGCATAAATACACCAGGATCACCTTCGCTGATAACACGGCTAATCTCAAGCGTTGTCAATGTTGCGGCCAATGTCATGTAACCGCCCGTTAAAGCTTTACCAACACACATAATATCCGGCGAGATGCCGGCGTGCTCGCAGGCAAACAGTTTACCGGTCCGCCCAAAACCCGTGGCAATTTCATCCGCGATCAGCAAAACACCATACCTGTCACAAAGCAGTCTTACCTGTTGAAGGTAATCAGCAGAATAAAAGCGCATACCACCTGCACCCTGGACAATCGGCTCCAGGATTACTGCTGCCAGCTTGTCTTTGTGTGTGTTGATCGCCTGGCCAAACTGTTCAATATCACCCGGTCTGCAGGGTTCGGCAAACCTGCAGGCCGGCGCATCAACAAACTCCTGCTGCATCAGCCTATCGCCAAACAGGCTGTGCATACCGGTAACCGGATCACACACCGACATGGCACCAAAGGTGTCACCGTGATAGCCCGAACGTAAAGTTAAAAAAGAATTTTTACTATTACAGCCCCGGGCGACCCAGTATTGAATTGCCATTTTCATCGCAACTTCAACTGAGACAGAGCCGGAATCAGCAAAAAAAACTGTGTTTAAACCGTCCGGTGTCAATTGCACCAGCTTCGCAGCAAGGCGACTTGCTGGCTCATGAGCGAGTCCGCCAAACATAACGTGTGACATCTTGCCCAACTGGCTGGAGATAGCCGCATTCAGCCCGGGGTGGTTGTAACCATGAACGGCACACCACCAGGAAGACATTCCATCAACCAGTTCACGCCCATCGGCCAGTTTTATCCTGACTCCTGCTGCTGATTCAACAGGAAAAACCGGCAATTCCGAATGCCAGGCACTGTATGGGTGCCAGACATAGTCCCTGTCATGTGCAATCCAGTCAGGCTTAGAAAACTTCTTTTCCATTATTTTTGTGTCACAGCAAACCTGAACGAAAAGTTCTAGAGCTCGGCAAGATTACCTTTCTCCTGCAGCCAGGTTTTTCGGTCACTGGCGCGCTTCTTGGCTAACAGCATGTCCAGCATGCCATTAGTGTCATCACCTGGATCGACAGTTAACTGCACCAACCTACGGGTATCCGGATCTATTGTCGTTTCGCGCAACTGTTTGGGGTTCATCTCACCTAACCCCTTGAATCGCTGTATGCTCACTTTTCCACGCATTTTTTCAGCCTTGATTCGATCGATTGTTCCCTGCTTTTCACTCTCATCCAATGCATAAAAAACCTGCTTGCCAACATCGATCCTGAACAAGGGGGGCATTGCCACGTAAACATGCCCTTCTGTGACCAGTTTTCTGAAATGACGCACAAACAAGGCGCAGAGTAATGTTGCGATATGCATGCCATCAGAATCGGCATCAGCCAGGATACAAACCTTGCCAAAACGTAACTTGGAGAGATCATCACTGCCCGGGTCAACCCCTATCGCTACTGATATATCATGGACTTCCTGTGATGCAATAACATCGACGGAATCAACTTCCCAGGAATTAAGAATTTTACCTCTTAACGGCATGATCGCCTGGAACTCACGATCACGGGCCTGCTTTGCAGAGCCTCCCGCTGAATCCCCTTCCACAAGAAACAGTTCTGTTCGATTGGTGTCGACACTGGCGCAATCAGACAATTTTCCCGGCAAGGCTGGCCCTTGTGTCACTTTCTTGCGTTGTACTTTCCTACCTGCTCGCAACCTGTTCTGTGCGGAATTGATAGCCAGTTCAGCGATTGCTTCACCAATATCCGTATGCTGGTTTAACCAGAGGCCAAATGAATCCTTTACGATACCTGAAACAAAAGCTGCACATTCACGTGAAGACAACCTTTCCTTGGTCTGTCCGGAAAATTGCGGGTCCAGCAGTTTTACTGAAAGAATAAAAGCAACATTATTCCAGACATCATCAGGTGTCAGTTTGACACCTCTTGGCAACAGGTTTCTGAACTCACAGAACTCCCGCACTGCATCAGTCAAACCTGTACGCAAGCCATTTACATGTGTACCACCCTGAGCAGTCGGAATCAGATTGACATAACTTTCATTGATACTTTCACCACCTTCGGGCAACCAGACTACTGCCCAGCTCGCAGCTTCTTTATCAGCGGCCATTTCACCGACGAAAGGTTCCTCCGGAAGTATTTTTGTACCCTGCAAGGCATCCAGAAGGTAGTCTTTCAGACCATCTTCATACTGCCATTCATGGGTATCGCCAGAGGCCTCTTCGTTGAATATAACTTTCAAACCGGGACACAGAACTGCTTTGGCTCGAAGGACGTGCAGTAACTGTCTGACTGAAAATTTCGAGGAATCAAAAAACTGCGCATCAGGCCAGAAACGAATACGGGTGCCGGTGTTGTTCTTACCGACTTTGCCAATACTTTCCAGCTCGGAAACCTTGTCACCATTGGCAAAGGCGATATTAAATTCCTGGCCATCGCGCTTGATCCAGATTTCAATATGCTTGGACAAGGCATTAACCACAGAAACCCCGACACCGTGCAGACCACCGGAAAACTGGTAATTTTTATTGGAGAATTTACCGCCGGCATGCAGCTTGGTCAGGATCACTTCGACGCCGGGAATACCTTCTTCAGGATGAAGATCCACGGGCATTCCCCTGCCATCATCAATTACTTGCAGCGAGCCATCCTTGAAAAGCGTGACCTCTATGGTTCGGGCATGTCCGGCAATAGCCTCATCAACACTGTTATCAATGACTTCCTGGGCAAGGTGATTGGGACGGGTGGTATCAGTATACATGCCCGGGCGTTTACGCACGGGTTCAAGCCCACTGAGAACTTCAATGGAAGACGCATTATAATTATTGGACATAGTAGTGATAGGTTGGGTCGTAATCTGATGTAGTACTTTTATAGCCGGCTATAATATCCTTGATATCGCCTAGCGGCCGAGGCAGGACATCACTGCAAAAATAATATCTTACCAGTTCGTAACGAAAATTATTCTGGTTATAGTGATTGATTTTTTGCCACTGGGCGGCCTTGTTAATATTGACCTTATCCTTGTTCCATTTATTTTCGAAGGCATAGGTTTTGTATTCATTTGAATTACACATAATACCTTCGTACATGGCATTACGGGATTTCCCGGCTTTCAAAACCAGCCAGTAACGCACCACGCTATCAGTTTTACTGACATTGATACTTTCTACATCAATATATACCTTAAATCCGACAGGAGGATGGTCAATCTTGAGTTTGACAAGATTTTCATCAAGCGGCGGGGATAATTCATTCAAGTCGTCTTCTTTCCAGGGTACATCACCGCTGTCATCATAATCGAACTCATCCGCTTCTGTACTTTCCAAAGGATCATAGTTTTCAGACCAGGCAATGCCAGGAAATACCAGGCAAAGCATGGAAAGACTAAAAATCAATAAAACAATTTTTTTCATCATGGTGAGATTCTACTCTGCGTTAGAGCACATGCAAAACCGGAATTGACCGAATTCAACCAGACATGTAGTTTACGGACAGAATTTATTTTTTAAACAGATTTCCAAGGCCATCACGTGGTAAAAAAAGCCCTAAAAAAAGATCCCCCCACTTTTGAAGAAGCGATGCAACAACTGGAACAGCTCGTCGATAACATGGAACAGGGAGAGCTTTCCCTGGATGCGTCTCTCGAAGCTTTTGAAGAAGGCGTAAAATTGACACGCATATGCCAACAGGCACTCAAGGAAGCTGAACAGAAAGTCCAGATTCTGTCTGAGAACAATCCTGATGCCGAACTGGAGTCATTCAACCGTGACAGCTGATCAGCAATTCAGGGATTTCCTGAGATTCTGTCAACATCGTGTTGAAAATGCACTTCAGGAAATCCTGCCTGACCCAGCCAAAGCACCGCAGAAACTTCACCAGGCGATGCATTATGCGGCACTTGGCCAGGGAAAACGTATTCGCCCCATGCTGGTTTATGCTGCCGGCCAGGCTCTGAATGTTTCACTAGATCGACTGAATTCACCTGCCTGCGCGGTGGAACTTATTCATGCCTACTCGCTGGTGCACGATGATTTACCGGCAATGGATGACGATGAACTCCGCCGTGGACGCCCTACCTGTCATGTTAAATTTGGTGAGGCAACCGCAATTCTGGCAGGTGATGCCCTGCAAACGCTGGCTTTTCATATCCTGGCCAGAGATGTTTCCGGAACTTTTCCTGATTCAGTAAAACTATGCATGGTTGAACAACTCGCTTTTGCCAGTGGTTCACGTGGCATGTGTGGCGGACAGGCCTTGGATCTTGATGCAATTGGACAAGAGCTTGATCTCGTTCAGCTGGAAAACATGCATATTCACAAGACTGGCGCCCTGATCCGGGCCTCGGTAAAACTGGGCGCAGTTGCAGCAGAAAACCCTGAACAGGACCATCTCAAAAGACTGGACCATTATGCAAAATGCATCGGCCTTGCCTTCCAGATTCACGATGACATTCTCGATATCGAAGGTGAGACAGCCATACTTGGTAAAACCCAGGGTAAGGATGCAGCCAATGATAAACCCACCTACCCGGCTCTCCTGGGTCTCCAGGGTGCACGTGAAAAAGCCGAATTATTGCGCCAGGATGCATTGGATCAATTATCCGTATTTGACCAGAGCGCAGACCCGCTAAGGGGCCTTGCAGAATACATCGTCAATCGAAAACACTGATTTCAGAGCGGTAATAACAGTTCTCGACAAGTTGCCGCTGCAGGCACGCTCCGGTAGAATCGTTTTCTTGTTTAAAATTTCTAACAATCACGGCCTATTTCCGTTTTGCCCTGATCATTCTCAGGCGGCATGACAAACCTGGCCCGGAGCATTGAATGACAGCAGTATTAGATGCCAGTTCACAAATCGAAGACGTTCAGAACAGTGCAGACACACGTAAAATCGCCATCAACAAAGTTGGTATCAAGGATATTCGCCATCCGGTAAAAGTCCGTGACCGCAGCGAAGGTGAACAGCACACCATTGCCAACTTCAGCATGTATGTATTCCTGCCACACAATTTCAAAGGCACACACATGTCGCGATTTGTTCAAATTCTCAACAATCACGAACGTGAAATCACTGTCAATTCATTCAAGGATATGTTGATTGAAATGGCTGAAAGGCTCGAATCGTCTGCTGGCCACATTGAAATGACTTTCCCTTATTTCATCAATAAAACCGCACCTGTATCCGGGGTACAAAGCCTGCTGGATTACGAGGTGACCCTGATTGGTGAAATCCAGGATGGCAAACCTGAAATGTTCGTCAAGGTTGTGGTACCGGTAACCAGTTTATGCCCGTGTTCCAAGTCCATTTCCGACTATGGTGCTCATAACCAGCGTTCTCATGTGACTGTCAGTGTCCAGACCACGGATTTTGTCTGGATTGAGGAAATTATTGAACTGGTCGAAAAAGAGGCGTCCTGTGAACTTTATGGCTTACTCAAGCGTCCAGATGAAAAATACGTTACCGAAAGAGCCTATGACAATCCCAAGTTTGTTGAAGATATGGTCAGGGATGTTGCTGGCAAGCTTAACAGCGATGAACGCATAGTGGCCTATACGGTTGAGTCAGAAAATTTTGAGTCAATACACAACCATTCAGCTTACGCCTTGATTGAGAAAACCGCGGATTAGCATTGCTTTGCCCAGACTGACAATTATCGGCATCAGGTAAAGCCATTCCAGCTAGAAAAAGGTACTTCAGAATTTCTTGCGTAAAACCATCAGGTTCTGGTTTTGCTCAAGTTCCAGCTGTCCAAGGAAGGACATGCCCAGTAAAGCAATTTCAGGACTGTCGCCACGCAGTACCAGCCCCTGGATATCGTACAGTGTGATACTGCCAATACTGACTTTTTCAAGCACCACCCGGTAAGCGTCCCGCTGACCCGCTGCAGTAGCCACAGTCACTTTCTTGTTTTCTTTAACAAAATCTATTTTCAGACGATTTGCCAGATTTTCATTCATTGCTATCGAGGTCGCTCCTGTATCAAGCAGGAAATTAACACCCTGACCATTGATTTGCCCATTAACGAGAAAGCTCCCCTGTTTGTTCGAGTTGACCCGTACTTCATTAACTTCAGGCTTGGTGTAGCCACCACCGATATGCTTACCAATGGTATAGGTTTCTGTTTTACCCTCAACTTCGAGCACAGCAGTCTGCTCGTAGGGGTCAGTTGAAATCAACAGGAAACCTTTTTTCTCCTCACCTGATTTCAGGAATATACGCTTACCTTCGAACTCGATCATGGCTTTACCCGGAAACAGGGCCAATACGATAAAATCCCTGGAAAAGGCGGAACCAGCGACCAATAAAAGCAGAACCAATGTCAGGAGTTTAATTCGCAAGGGAATCTTCATTTACGGCAACCATTCATAATGCAATGCTAACTGGAGTACACCGGCAGCAAAGACGCCGGCAACGATATCATCGAGCATAATTCCCAGGCCACCGCTCACTTTTTTATCCAGCCAGCCGATCGGCCATGGTTTCCAGATATCAAACAGGCGAAACAGTAAAAATCCCGCTGTAATCGTCTTCCACGTAAGCGGCACAGCAATCATGGTGACAAACAGCCCGGCAAACTCATCCCATACAATACCGGAATGATCATGCACACCGAGATCATCCGATGTTTTCTGACAAAGCCATATACCGACCAGAATAACTATCGTTAAAACAATGAGATAATTAATACTTCCAAGTAATGACATTAAGTAAAGAAGAGGGATCGCAGCAAGCGTACCAGCTGTTCCAGGAGCTTTTGGAGCAAGACCGCTGCCAAAACCAAAGGCCAGAAAATGTACTGGATTGAGTAGATTGGGTTTTACATGCTCACTCATGAAAAATGCATAAATCCTGAAGAAGTGATTTCAACCACTTGATGCTTATCATCCATACAGACCACACCTGCACCCCGTTTCATTTCACCGATTACAGTTACAGCAACACCGGCTTGCTGACTTATATCGGCAAGTAGATCGGCATCTGAAGGCTTTAAAGTAAAACAGAGTTCATAGTCATCTCCACCTGTCAGTGGAATGTCCCACGAGTTGGTTTGATCAATCTCATGCAAAACAGCCTGGTGACAAGGCAAGCTGGCCAGTTGGATTTCTGCCTGACAGCCTGAGGCATGACAGATATGCCCCAGGTCAGATAATAATCCATCAGATATATCAATACAGGAAGTTGCAAACTGCGCTAATTGCATACCCAGCTGAACACGTGGTTGTGGTCTATGCAATGCCTCAAGCAAGTCATCATTGACATCGCGGCCACCAGTGACAGAGACAGCCATTAATTGTTGCAGTGCCAGGGCCGCACTACCGAGGTTGCCACTGACAGCGATCAGATCACCGATACAGGCACCCTGTCTTTGCAACACATACTCCGGGGAAGCGTAACCGTGGATTGTAACCGTGATACTCAAGGGCCCCTGGGTCAGATCACCCCCAATCAGCTCCAATGAGTGACTTCGTGCCAATTCTCCAAATCCGCTGACAAAACGCCGCAGCCAGTCCTGATCTGCTTGAGGCATGGTCAAAGCCAGACTGACCCAGGCAGGTTTGGCACCCATAGCCGCAAGATCGCTTAAATTAACGGCAAGACTTTTATATCCGATATTTTCAGGAGAGGTATTTGCAAAAAAATGTCTACCGGATACCAGCGTATCTGTGCTGACAACCAGCAGTTTATCAGGATCTGGCTGTAAAATAGCGCAGTCGTCCCCGATGCCTTTTATCGTATCGGAACGGCTAACAGTGAGGTCTGAAAAAAACTGTTGAATTATGCCAAATTCATTCAAGGGCATTGATCAGGATGTTTTACGCCGTGCGTTGACTTCAACAGCCCGCTTTTTCTGTGCAAGTTTATCGACAACACCATTAACGTATTTGTGTCCCTGGTCTGCGCCAAACAGCTTGGCAAGCTCAACCGCCTCGTTGATGACAACACGGTACGGGACTTCGGGATGATGGATGAGTTCATAGCCAGCCATTCTTAAAATCGCACGCTCTACCAGATCAACCTGTTCAATATCCCTGTCGATAAAAGCAGCCAGTGCCGTATCCAACTCATCGAGATTGGTAATCACACCACGAAGCAAATCCTGAAAGTATTCTATTTCAAAACTTTTCAGGTTCTTTTCCTGCAGGAACTGCTCGATGATTTCCTGAATCTCGTTACCGGAAACCTGCCACTGGTAAATTGCCTGGATGGCAAATTCTCTGGCTTTAGTTCTTTTCTTACTCATCTTTACGGGCTGCAATAATGAAAATTATTAGCCAAGTGCCTTTAACAGGTTAACCATTTCGATGGTCGATGCAGCAGCTTCAGCGCCCTTGTTACCGGCTTTGGTGCCAGCCCTTTCAATAGCCTGCTCGATGCTGTCAACGGTTAAAACACCGAAAGCAATTGGAATACCATGGTTCAGGGTTACCTGTGACATGCCTTTTACACATTCACCGGCAACATATTCAAAATGCGGCGTCCCACCACGTATGACTGCACCGAGGGCAATGATGCCATCGTAATCACCAGAAGCAGCAATCTTATCAAGCGCCAATGGCATTTCAAAAGCCCCGGGAACCCGGACAACCGTGATATCTGAATCACTCGCACCATGACGTTTCAGCGTGTCAATTGCACCGGCTTCCAGGCTATCGACAACAAAACTGTTCCATCTGGCCACAACAACACAAAAGCGTGCATTGGAAACTGTTAAACCACCTTCAATTGTTTTGATACTCATACTCTGGCAACCTGTTGGAAATAATTGTGTTTGAAGAAATTAACTAAAATCTAATCGTTTAAGCCGACAAACTCGGAAACTTCGAGATCGAAACCGGCAAGACCATGCATATTGGTAGGTGCACTCATGACCTTCATTTTCTGCACACCGAGATCTGCCAGGATCTGTGCGCCTACACCATAGGTTCTTAATTCCCGCTCACCCTTGGGCTCATCACTGTGCACCGACTTCCCCGCTGTTTTTTCAGAATCGTGCCACTTGTAGTCCTGGATTTTCTGCACAATTTCACGCGCACTGTCATGATTACGCAATATCACAACGACACCATTTTCCGACTCGGCAACCTGCTTGATAGCAGAATCCAACGGCCAGCCGCAATTTTCACGGGTGGCTGATAACAGGTCACACAAAGTATTCTGAACATGCACACGCACCAGTGTTGACTCCTCATGAGAGATCTTGCCTTTAACCATGGCAAGGTGTACTTCGTTATCAATACAGTCCTGGTATGCAATCAGCTGGAAATCACCATACTCTGTCGGCAGCTTGCATTCATTAACACGCTCGACAGTTTTCTCATTGCGGACCCGGTAGTGAATCAGGTCAGCTATGGTACCGATCTTCAGGTCATGTTCCGCGGCAAAGACCTCCAGGTCAGGACGACGCGCCATGGTGCCATCTTCATTTAATATCTCAACAATTACAGCAGATGGCGTTAATTCAGCAAGTCTAGCCAAATCACAGCCTGCCTCGGTATGTCCTGCCCTGACCAAAACGCCGCCGGGCTGCGCCATGAGAGGAAAAATATGTCCTGGCTGGACAATATCATGTGGCTGGGCATCCTGGTTAACAGCTGCCAGCACGGTAGTAGCACGGTCAGATGCAGATATTCCCGTGGTGACGCCCTCGGCTGCTTCTATGGAAACAGTGAAATTGGTGGCTTGAATCTGGTCATTTTCGTTGACCATGAGCGGCAGGCGCAACCGTTGGCAATGTTCCTTGGTCAGCGTCATGCAAATCAGGCCACGGCCATACTTGGCCATGAAATTAATGGCCTCAGGCGTAATCTTGTCAGAAGCCATCAGCAGGTCACCTTCGTTTTCACGATCCTCATCATCCATGATAACGACCATTTTACCCTGCTTCAGGTCTTCGATTATTTCTTCTGTTGTATTTAATTCCATAACGGATTTCGACTTAGCAAATTCAAATCAGGCCGGCGATTGTAACAAACTTTGTAGCGATGGAGTGATTATCTACGTACATATGTCGATAAGAGAAATCAGCACTCGCGCCTAGCTGGGCAAGTGGCAGTATCTGACACCTTGAAAACGGACATCAGCGCTCTTCAACAAACGATAATCAGTATTTTGCACCAGGAATAAATCCAGCTTTCTGCAACATATCCATATTGACGCCTTTGTGCGAAACACCCTTTTCAGCGGCTTTTTCGCCAAGCAAAAGACGTTCAAGATAACGGCCAATAATATCCACCTCGAGATTAACTTCAGTGCCTGGAACATAACCAGCCATGATGGTTTCCTGCAGAGTGTGCGGCACTATATTGAGCTCAAACTCATTGCCATTCACAGCGTTGACGGTCAGACTGGTGCCATCAACAGTAATTGAGCCCTTGTGCACAATGTACTTGGCCAGGTTTTCCGGGGCCTGAACCAGAAACCAGATAGAACGTGCATCATCCTTGCGTTCCAGAACCTTACCCAGGGCATCCACATGGCCACTGACCATGTGTCCGCCGAGACGGGTAGCCAGTGTCAGCGCTTTTTCCAAATTTACCTTGCTGCCCTGTTTCAGCTTTCCTAACGAAGTCAGCCTGAGCGTCTCACCTGAAACATCAGCAGAAAAGCTATTTGAAGTCATCTTAATCACGGTCAGGCAGACTCCATTAACGGCTATACTATCACCCAGCTCGACATCAGACATATCCAGTTTTCCCGTATTTAATGTCAGGCGTAAATCTCCACCTTTATCCTGCATTGCTGCAACCGTACCGATCGACTGAATAATTCCTGTGAACATGATGACTCCAACTATTAATTGTTGCTCAAAACTTCTCTTAAGGCCTGTTATGAACTGCTTTCCAGGTTGTCCTGGGATTAAAAGTTAATCTGATTTAGCTATTAAAGTAATCCTGCAATCCTCACCCATTCGTCTTGAATCAGTAACCATTAAGGATATCCGGTCTGCCATATTTTCAATACCAGGCAAATGAAAAAGGCCTCTGGCTGAGTCACCCATCAAATGGCTCGCCTGGTAGATAACAATTTCATCAACCAGTCCGTCTTTTAACATGGCGCCAGCCAATGTAGCACCTGTCTCCAACAAGACTTCATTGATTTGCATCTGCGCCAGTCGTTCAAGCACCTGTTGCAAATTCAAAAAACCATTTTCCACAGTATCTACGGCAAAAACGGAGACATTTTGCTGGTTATATTGAGTTGCCTTTACCATTGCTCCCGACTGACAAAACAGGATCACATCACCGGGTGAATTGAGAATAGTTGCTGAGACAGGAGTCTGCAATTCCGCATCGAGAATAACCCTCAGCGGTTGCAGAACGGGCAGATCATTATCAAGAGATAAATCTTCGGCGGCCAATCGAACATTCATTGAAGGGTTATCAGCCAGCACGGTGCCAACTCCGGTCATGACCGCGGAGGATGCTGCCCGTAAAAACTGGACATTCCTGCGTGACTGTTTTGAGGAAATCCAGACACTTTCGCCACTGGCCATCGCGGTCCGCCCATCCAGGCTGCTGGCCATTTTACAACGTACAAATGGTATGTTGCTTTGCATGCGTTTTATAAAGCCTGGATTTAATGCTTTGGCCTGTTCTCCCAGTAGACCACAATGAACCTGGATTCCGGCAGCCTCTAACGTGGCAATACCCTTGCCGGCCACCAGGGGATTAGGGTCCTGCATCGCGATTACAACACGACGGATACCCGCTTCAATCAGGCTTTCAGTACAGGGTGGCGTCTTGCCGTGATGGCAGCAGGGTTCGAGCGTAACATAGGCAGTTGCATCCTTCGGGGATTGAGATGTATTAGCCAGGGCAATACGTTCAGCATGCAGTTCACCTGCCTTGCGATGGTAGCCTTCACCGATGACCTTGTCGTGTTTGACTAAAACGCAGCCTACACGGGGGTTGGGATGCGTTGAATACCAGCCTTTCCTGGCAAGCTGCAATGCACGCGCCATGTAGCGGTAATCTCCAGCAGTGAATTGCTGAGTCACTCGTCATCACCACCCAACAGATCCAGTTGCTTGCGCCTGACTTCCGGAGTGGGCTGTTTTTCCAGCTTATCGATTTCTTCCCTGAAAGCATTCACGTCTTCAAAGCTGCGGTAGACAGAGGCAAAACGCACGTAAGCGACATGATCCATTTTACGCAGCTCTTCCATCACAAGTTCGCCGATGGCCCTTGACTTGACTTCACTTTCACCACTGGCTACCAGCTTGCGTGTAATGTGATTCAGGGCAATTTCAACCTGGTCAGTACTTACTGGTCGTTTTTCCAATGAACGCTCGATACCGGAACGCAATTTTCGACCGTCAAATGGAACCCGGCTGCCATCAGACTTGACCACTCGCGGCAGGTTGAGTTCTACCGTTTCATAAGTTGTAAAGCGCTCACTGCATACAGCGCAGGAACGACGGCGACGCACCTGATCGCCTTCACTGGCCAGGCGTGAATCGACGACCTTGGTATCCTGGGCTCCGCAAAACGGACAACGCATTAAAACAATGCTCCTTTAATCAGCATAAACCGGGTGCTGTTTACAGACATCCAGCACTTGCTGCTTGACCGTCTGAATCACGGCTTCATCACCACGACTGTCGATGACGTCACACATCCAGTTAGCCAGTTCACGACTATTATTTTCATCAAAGCCCCTGGTCGTAATAGCAGGCGTTCCGATACGGATACCTGAAGTCACAAAAGGTGATTGTGGATCATTCGGTACAGCATTTTTGTTAACTGTAATATTAGACGCTCCCAGCCAGGCATCAACATCCTTACCTGTCAGGCCAGCCTCGATGAAACTTACAAGGAACAGGTGGTCGTCAGTGCCCTTGGAAACCACATCGTATCCCCTGTCCATGAAAACCTGCGCCATGACCTGTGCATTGCCCTTCACCTGCTTCTGATAGGTTACAAAATCGTCTTCCATGGCTTCCTTGAAAGCAACAGCCTTGGCAGCAATGACATGCATCAGCGGGCCACCCTGGGTTCCGGGGAAAACCAGTGAATTCAGTTTCTTCTCGATTTCCGCGTTGGCCTTGGCCAGAATCAGGCCACCACGTGGACCACGCAGGGTTTTATGTGTGGTTGTGGTCGTTACATCGGCAATATTGACCGGACTGGGATACTCACCAGCGGCAATCAGACCAGCGACGTGGGCCATATCAACAAACAGGTAGGCGCCGACTTCATCGGCAATCTCACGGAAACGTTGCCAGTCAACCACGCGTGAATAAGCAGAGAAACCAGCGATGATCATTTTTGGCTTATGCTCACGAGCCAGTCTTTCGACTTCATCATAATCAATCTCTCCGGTTTCAGTATTGATACCATACTGAACAGCGTTGTAGATTTTTCCAGAGAAATTCGGCTTGGCACCATGTGTCAGATGACCTCCATGCGCCAGACTCATCCCTAAAACCGTATCGCCGGGCTCACACAAAGCCATGTAGACAGCCGCGTTGGCCTGGGAACCTGAATGCGGCTGAACATTGGCATAATCGGCAGAGAACAACTCCTTGGCCCGGTCGATAGCAAGCTGTTCAGCGACATCAACATTTTCACAACCGCCGTAATAGCGTTTGCGCGGGTAACCTTCAGCATATTTATTGGTTAATACAGAGCCCTGAGCCTGCATCACACGTGGACTGGTATAGTTTTCAGAGGCAATCAATTCAATATGTTCTTCCTGACGTTTTTCCTCAGCCTGAATCGCTGCCCACAATTCATCATCATACCCACTGATTTGCATCGATTTCTTGAACATATTCCTGAATTCTCCGAATTTATGATTTAGCTTTAATTGCCCATATCAGGCGGACAAATAATTAAACAGGTATTGTAAACGCAAGCACATACCAGCGCCTACCAGTAATCCCGACTTTCTTTACCCGGATTCTGTGATAACGCCGGTGATGTCGCCTCGGCCTGCCATGACCACGGCAGTTTGCATTTATTTAAGTCAAAATTTAGACCCTGTTCATATCCTGGAAACAAGAATTTTCCAATAACACATCATTCGGTTAGAATCAGGTGATTATTGAAAAATTTAATGTATTTATTACATCTATCAGCCTATGTTTCTGGAAAAATTTTATAGCTACAATCAAGGCAAGACCCTGATATCCCCAGAACAGGCGAGCGATTTTGCAAAAAAAGTTGCTGAAGACTTCAACCCTATACATGATCCTGAGGCAAAGCGGTTCTGCGTGCCGGGAGACCTGCTGTTCTCACTGGTTTTATCGAAGTACGGTCTCAGTCAGAAAATGTGCTTCACTTTTGCCGGCATGGTAGGCAAAGGCGTGAATCTGAATTTCCCGGATTCAGATGACGAACGCATCACAATCACTGACGATAATGACAAGGAATATCTGCATATCGACCGCAAAGGTGAAACCTCACATGATATGGGACTGATTGAACGCTTCGTTAAAAGCTATGTCGCCTTTTCTGGTCATACCTTTCCACATATCCTGGTGCCTTTGATGGCTGAACATAATGTCATGATCAATCCAGCCAGACCGCTCGTTATGTACGAAAGCATGTCAGTGGACCTTAATTCGGTTGACATCACAGAACCAGCGCTGGAATTATCAGAAACCAGGTTGTCGGTTAATGGCAAACGTGGTGATGCCGCCGTGACATTCAATGTCAAATGTGATGACGAGATTGTCGGCAAGGGCGTAAAAAAACTGGTACTCAGTGGATTGCGCGAGTATGACCAGTCACAGATTGATCAGGTGGTACAGTCTTACGGTGAGCATAAAAACCGGTATCTGACCGGCATTTAGCTCAAGCAAGAAACTCCCTCAGTACTACTGTTGCGTAAGCACCTGAAGTTAACGCAAAAGACAACGTCAATTCTTCATCTGCAACGAACCATTGCAAGTCCCTGACCGCAACCCGCAACGGCCTTCTGGCGTGCTCAAGCCCAAAGTCTTCAAGCCCCTGTAGCCAGAAGCGATGTTTATTTAACACACTTTGCTCTATCTGGCCGGCAATCTCTGTGGGCTGTAATGCACGCGATGGCAATCCATAAAGTGGTCCGGTGGGATGCACATCAAGTTCACCGGCACGCTTAATGAGTACTTCATCAATAGGCTCAACAAAATGCCGCTCTGTTCCATCCAGGTTGATCACCTCTCCGTTCAACAAACTGAACCAGTTACCCTGTTTGACCCGCTCATCAAGCACAGCGTTAAATAACATGGATCTTACTGATGACAGTAGGATGCTGCGTTCATCTCGCTTGATTTTTTTAAGCTCGTGTTCAAACAGACGCCTGGCTTGTTCAATGTTACCGCCCTGGTATCCAAAGCGTTGTGTACCAAAATAATTGGGAACACCATGCTGCTTAATTTGTTGCAGTTGTTGCTCTAACCGCTGCATATCACCTGCCAGATTCCTGATCACAATCTGGAAGCGGTTGCCTTTTAACACGCCGCGTTTGAGTTTTCGCGGATGGCGACTTATCTTGAGAACGCGCAATTGGTCATTTTCCAGGCTGGACCAGTCAGGTTCGGGTTTCCCGCTCAGGTTTAAGGAGAATTGCTGGGAAGTAACGGCATGCTTGTCCTTCATTCCAGCATACCCAATATCTCGATGCTGCAAACCACAGAATTGTCGCAACCTGTTTGCCACCGCATTTGTCGTCTGGCCAGTTTTTTCCAAGGTCAGAAAAACATGATCACCGTGACCATCCGGTTCAAACCCCGGGATTTCATCAACCCTGAAATCTTCAGCCTTTTGTTTAATCTCACCCGTTACACAAGGTCCGCCAAAGGCAAAACCGAGTTCTCCGGTAGGGTCTGAAGAAGCATCGTTCATAGTGTTTCATCCAGCAGGACAACGGCATAACTGGCAATACCTTCCTTACGGCCAACAAACCCCATATGCTCGGTCGTAGTCGCCTTGACATTGCAGGCATTCAAGGCAACTTGCAGATCTTCTGCCATAAGCTTTTGCATATCATCAATATATCCGGCCAACCTGGGCACTTGGGCAACAATGGTAATGTCAGCGTTATGCACCACATAATTCTTACTCTTCAGCATGTCGACAACATCACGTAATAAAATTCGACTATTGATGTTTTTAAACTGCGCTGAGGTATCAGGAAAATGCCGCCCAATATCGCCAAGCCCGGCAGCTCCCAGCAAGGCATCACATAATGCGTGAATAGCAACATCACCATCTGAATGTGCTTTCAATCCCATCGGCGAATCAATGCTAATACCACAAAGTACCAGTTCACGCCCCACCTCGAATTGATGGGCGTCATAGCCCTGTCCGATTCTCATCTTTCTCTGTTCCCCTCTATTAGACAGGCAAATGACTATTTACCACGGGCCCACCTCGATATACTGTCCGTATTATGGAACTTATCGATACTCACTGCCATATTGATCTTGATGCCTTTTCATCTGACCGGCAGTCCGTGATCGAACGCGCTATCAATGCCGGCGTAAAATCATTTATCGTACCGGCAGTTACTGCTGACCGATGGCAGGAACTCATCACCTTTGCCGGGCAGTACCCCTTTATTCATTTTGCCCTTGGACTTCACCCTTACTTCATTGATAAACACTCTGAAAACGATCTTGAAGAACTGGAACAGTTACTGGATCAGGAGCCCGTCGTTGCCGTAGGTGAAATTGGCTTGGATTATTTTGATAAAGCCCTGGATAAAGACAGGCAGCGCTTTTATTTTGAGGTACAGGTCAATCTGGCCAACAAGTACGAATTACCCATCATAGTTCACGCCCGCAAATCACATGATGATATTGCGCAGATCTTAAGGCAAAACCGTTTCTCCCAGGGCGGTATCATGCATGCTTTTAATGGCAGCCTTCAGCAGGCAGAGTTGTTCATCAACATGGGATTCAAGCTTGGCTTTGGCGGCATGTTGACTTTTGAGCGCTCCACAAAGCTTAGGGAACTGGCCCGGGCATTGCCGGATCATGCCATAGTGCTAGAAACGGATGCGCCCGATATGACCGTTGCCAGCCACCAGGGACAGCGCAATAGTCCCGAGTATCTTCCAGAAGTATTGGCATCTCTGGCAGAAATTCGCAACCAGCCCATCAACAGGCTGGCAAAGCTGACAACTGAGAATGCCCTAACAGTATTGCGGCTGGCTAACCTGTGATTCAGTTCTTTTGCTGCTGCAGGTAATAGTCCGCCAGAGCAAGATCATCCGGACGTGTAATCTTGATATTGTCCTGGCCGCCTTCGACCATGACAGGATGATAACCGGCCAATTCCATCGCACTGGCTTCATCAGTAACCATTTCACCCTTATCGAGTGCATGCTGCAAGGCTTGCAACAGGTTTTCAAGCGGAAACATCTGCGGGGTAAAGGCATGCCACATACCTTCCCGATCCAGTGTGGACTGAATCACATCATGTGAGTTGGTACGTTTCATCGTATCCTTGACAGGTATTCCCAGCAGGCCGCCGTCTTCTGAAAGACCCACTTTATGTATTAGCCTGGAAATATCACCATGCCTGACACAGGGGCGGGCTGCATCATGCACAAGCACCCGGTCATGTGGTTGCGCCTCTTGCTGCAAAACCCGCAGGGCATTTAAAACCGAATAACAACGCTCTGAACCGCCCTGAACAACTTTGACACGGTTATGCGCAGCAAAATCAGATTCACCCCACCAGCCATCACCAGGTGAAATTGCCACAATAATGCCAACAATTGCAGCATGCGACAAAAGCCGTTCCAGGGTCAGATCAATAACTGTTGAGTCACCTAAAGGCAGGTATTGCTTGGGTATGGCAGAACCCATTCTTTTACCAATTCCCGCTGCGGGCACAACGGCCCAGTATTTTACCCCGGCCGATTGCAAAATATCAGTCGGCATAATCTGCTGATTCAGGCTCTACGATTTGCAGGTAAACTTCACCTTTCTTGATCATGCCAAGTTCAGTACGCGCCCTTTCTTCAATCGCGCCCAGACCATTTTTCAGATCCTTAATTTCGGCCTGTAATTCAAGGTTTTCCTGCTGCATCTGTTTAAGCTCAAGCTTTTGACGGACAATTTCATCCTTTAGGTGCTTAACTTCCGCATAGCTGCCCTCTCCAACCCAAAGACGGTATTGGAGTGAAAAAAACATCAGCACCAGGATAATAATCAGAAGCCGCAATCAGCACTACTCACTTCAAACCTGGAAATGCGTCAAAACCAGCATACACAGCATCAGAACCCAACTGGTCTTCAATACGCATCAGTTGATTGTATTTGGCAACACGATCCGATCGGGACAGCGACCCGGTTTTAATCTGACCGGTATTGGTTGCAACTACCAGGTCAGCGATAGTGGTATCTTCTGTCTCTCCGGAACGGTGAGAAACCACAGCAGAATAACCAGCATCATGCGCCATCTGAATCGATTCAAGCGTCTCGGTCAAAGTACCAATCTGGTTAAACTTGATCAAAATTGAATTGGCGATACCTTTATCAATGCCTTCTTTAAAGATACGTGGGTTGGTAACGAACAGGTCGTCACCGACCAGCTGGATTTTACTACCCAGTTTTTCAGTCAGCTTTTTCCAGCCGTCCCAGTCACTTTCATCCAGGCCATCTTCGATGGAGATGATCGGGTACTGATCAACCCAGCCGGCGAGATAATCAATAAAGCCTGCCGAATCAAATGATTTACCCTCGGATGCCAGTGTATAGGTACCATCACTGTAGAACTCGGAACTCGCAGCATCCAGGCCCAGATAGATATCTTTACCTGCAGCAAAACCGGCTTTGCCGATCGCTTCCAGAATAACTTCAATCGCCTCTTCGTTAGAACTCAGGTTAGGAGCGAAACCACCTTCATCACCAACTGTTGTTGCCAGGCCCTTAGCGCCAAGTACAGATTTCAATGCGTGGAAAACTTCTGCACCATAACGGATAGCTTCTCTGACGGAGCTGGCGGCAACTGGCAAAATCATGAATTCCTGAATATCCACACTGTTATCAGCGTGTTCACCACCATTAATAATATTCATCATAGGCACGGGTAAACGGTACTCACCGGTTCCCAGAGACTGGTAAAGTGGCAATGCCCTTTCCTGTGCAGTTGCATGTGCTGCTGCCAGTGAAACGGCTAGCGTCGCATTGGCTCCCAGACGCGATTTATTTTCTGTGCCGTCAAGCTCAATCATCACGCCATCTAGCTCAGTCTGTTTCTCAACATCCATACCCAGCAGTTTGTCACGGATTTCACCGTTAACATTGGCAACTGCATGCAGTACCCCTTTACCCAGATACCGGCTTTTATCGCCATCACGCAATTCAAGCGCTTCCCTGGAACCGGTTGACGCACCTGAAGGAGCGACCGCCCTGCCAATGGCACCATCAGCAGTGATTACATCCGCTTCAATCGTTGGATTACCTCTCGAATCGAGAATTTCCCGTGCTCGAATATCGACTATTTCAGACATCTTGACTCCAAATATATTATTTTCAGTGATCTCAATTACAGAATGACTCAAACACCAGCTGGTCAATAATCATTCCTGGTTTTTGACCGGTCTGTCAGGCTTGAGCTGGCCTGCAATTATCTCGAATTATTTTTTCAGTGTTGTTTCAATGAAACCGGCTTTTTTAACAGACTGGTCCAGTTCAACCAGGGTCGTCAATAACGCTTTCATTTTATCCAGTGGCCATGAATTTGGTCCGTCACTCAAGGCGCATTCCGGATCAGGGTGTGTTTCCATAAACAATCCGGAAATACCAACAGCAGTGGCAGCCCGTGCAAGCACAGGCACATGTTCGCGCTGTCCACCAGAACTACTGCCCTGACCTCCGGGCAACTGCACCGAATGCGTTGCATCAAAAACAACCGGGCAACCGGTTTCACGCATCACGGCCAGTGAACGCATATCAGACACCAGATTGTTATAACCAAAAGAAGCACCACGTTCACAGACCATAATCTGCTCATTGCCTGCAGACCTGGCTTTATTCACGACATGAACCATATCCCAGGGCGCCAGGAACTGGCCTTTCTTTATATTCACCGGTTTACCCTGTTGCGCGACTTTCAGAATAAAGTTTGTCTGTCGGCAAAGGAAGGCAGGTGTCTGCAATACATCAACAACAGATGCCACTTCATCCAGTGGCGTGTCTTCATGCACATCGGTTAACACAGGCACGCCGATTTCATCTTTGACTTTCTGCAATATCCGCAGGCCCTCATCCATACCTGGACCACGGAAAGAATCTTTTGATGAACGATTCGCTTTATCAAAAGAAGACTTGTATATAAATGGGATCCCCAGTGCAGAGGTCATTTCCTTAAGCTGTCCGGCAGTATCCATCGCCAGTTGTTCCGATTCGATAACACATGTACCAGCTATCAGAAAAATAGACTGGTCCAGGCCAGCCTCAAAATGACATAGCTTCATGACGCAACGGCCTCTTGCTGCACTTTTGAATGTTCAACTGCCGAACGGATAAACCCGCTAAACAGTGGATGCCCATCTCTGGGCGTTGATGTGAATTCGGGATGAAACTGGCAGGCAACAAACCAGGGGTGCTCAGGAATCTCGACAATCTCGACAAGCTTTTCATCCGCTGACAAACCTGCCAGTAACAAGCCGTTTTCCGTAAGTTGGTCACGATAGCGGTTATTAAATTCATAACGATGTCGATGTCTCTCTACTATAACTTCTTTCTGATAAGCTTCGTAGGCCTTACTGTTGGGATCCAGTCGACATTCCTGCCCACCCAGACGCATGGTGCCGCCTAGATCAGAGTTCTCGGAGCGGGTTTCAAGGCTGCCATCAGCATTCATCCATTCGGAAATCAGGCCAATTACCGGGTCTGGCGTTGACGGGTCAAATTCAGTGCTATGGGCCTTTTCCAGGCCAACTACATGCCTGGCAAATTCAATCACTGCAACCTGCATCCCCAGACAAATGCCGAGATAGGGAATCTTGTTTTCCCTTGCATACTGAACCGCCTGAATTTTGCCTTCCACCCCCCGATTGCCAAAGCCTCCAGGAACCAGGATTGCATGCATACCATCGAGCAGCGAAGTACCCTTGGCTTCTATTTCGACAGAGTCAACATAATGAATATTGACCTTGACCCGGTTACTGATGCCGGCATGTGACAATGCTTCATTCAATGACTTGTAGGATTCAGTCAGATCAACGTACTTGCCAACCATGGCAATATCCACTTCGGATGAAGTTTTCATCAGACCATCAACCACACGGTTCCAATCAGACAGGTTAGCCGGCGGAACATCCAGTCTAAACTGCTCAACAACGATCTGATCCAGCCGCTGGGCATGCAATAAGGAGGGGATCCGGTAGATACAATCGGCATCAACAGCTGAGATTACCGCCCTTTCCTGAACATTGGTAAACAGGGCGATCTTCTTTCTTTCGTTTGCAGGCACTTCTTCAGCTGCACGACAAAGCAGGATATCGGGTTGAATACCGATAGAACGCAACTCCTTGACTGAGTGCTGCGTAGGCTTGGTTTTTATTTCGCCGGATGTCGGAATATAAGGGACCAGTGTCAGGTGCATGTAACAGTGCATTTTCATGCCCCAGTTCAACGCCCAGCTGACGAATTGCCTCAAGAAAAGGCAGCGACTCAATATCACCAACCGTACCGCCAATTTCAACCATGCAGATATCCGAATTACCTGCGCCAAGCTTGATGCTGGCTTTGATTTCATCAGTGATATGGGGAATTACCTGAACTGTTCCTCCCAGGTACTCACCGCGTCTTTCCTTCCTGATTACGCTTTCGTAGATCTGGCCAGTGGTAAAATTATTATTTTTACCCATGGTGGTTCTGATAAAACGTTCATAATGACCAAGGTCCAGGTCAGTCTCTGCCCCATCCTCGGTGACATATACTTCACCATGCTGAAATGGACTCATTGTGCCCTGGATCGACATTAATATAGGGATCAAGCTTGATCATGGTCACTTTAAGACCACGCGCTTCAAGTAATGCGCCAAGAGAGGCAGAAGCGATGCCTTTACCAAGGGACGAGACAACGCCACCAGTGATGAAAATGTATTTTGCCATTGATATTTGAGCACCGTCAGAATATGTGTACAAGACGGAGAGAACAGTATCAGATGCCGGCACTTGCCTCAAATAAAAATGTCAGAGATATCCGGTTATTTAAATTTTGTATCAATACCGGGTTTTCTCGTCTATAGTTGAATTTGCTAAGAATAATTCTGATTCCGGTTTTACCCCGTAGTCTCAGCGTTTGCTAGCAAACTAAAAATTTACATACTTTTTGTATAGCCAAATTTTCGGAGGAGATTTATGTCCAAGTTTTCCAAAGTAATCAGTGTCGCATTAGTTGCTGGCACTGCTGCAATGTCAATGTCATCAGCCAGCGCCTGGAATGGACATCATGGGACAACAATACCGTGGTTACGGCGGCGACCGCTGGGGCGGTAGTGACTGGGGCAACGGTCTGCTGGTGATGGTCGTGGTTCACGGTTCGGTTATGGTGATGGCTCAGGCTGGGGCGAAGGCCGTGGCTCTGGTTCTGGTGATGCTGAAGGTGATTTCAACATGACTTTCAGTGGCCGTGGTCGCGGTAACAGCTGATATGCGTGGTGATTCCGGTTACTACGGTGATTACCGTGGTTACGGAAGTGGTGATATGCGTGGTAACTACTATGACAATGGTGGTTACGGTGGTTACGGCCGTCCATACGGGTTATGGTGTATGGCGCTCCAGCCGCACCTTACGGTTATGGCGCTCCTGCTGCAGCCAGCTCCTGCAGCACCTGCACAAAATAAGCCGACTAGTTATTTAGTCAAAAAAACCTCACACAATATGTGTGAGGTTTTTTTTCAAATGGCTTGCCAGCAAACCGGTTACAATGCAAAATCCCTAGTAACTTAATCAACTATTCCTTAGCCACTTTAAAATAATCACGTTTAACCAAAATGAATCAAGAAAGTCGTCACACTCAACAACATTAAGGTTGCCTGTGAAAACTGCAGTCTCTCCCGACTGTGTCTACCCATGGGACTGGAAAGCAGTGACATTGACCGGCTCGATGAAATTGTGCACCGCAGCAAACCGCATCACAGAAATGATTACCTGTTTCGTGAAGGTGATCCTCTCAGAGGAATCTACGCAGTCAAAACCGGCTCAATCAAAACCTATATTTCCCGTGAAGACGGTTCTGAACAGGTTCTGGGCTTTCATCTGCCGGGTGAAATAATCGGACTGGATGCAATTGAAACCGGCGTTCATGGCTGCACGGCGAAAGTTCTGGAAACTACTGCAGTTTGCCTCATTCCTTACGACCAGCTGGAAAAACTCTCTATGGAAATTCCCAGCCTGCAACATCAGATGTTCCGTTTGATGAGCCGTGAAATTTCGAATGAATCCAACATGTTGATCTTGCTTGGCAAACGCAATGCTGATGAAAGACTGGCTACCTTCCTTCTCAGCCTGTCCAGCCGCTACAAGCAACGCGGCTTCTCATCAACCGAGTTCAACCTGAGCATGTCGCGCAACGAAATTGGAAATTATCTTGGCCTGGCTGTAGAAACCATCAGCCGACTGTTTACCCGCTTCCAGGAAGAAGGCATTTTACATGTGGAACGCAAGCATATCGAACTGATTGACATCGATGCCCTCAAAGCCATTTGTGACAGTCACAACCGACCTAACAACAAAAATTCGTCCGCATCCGTCTAGTTTAAAAGTGCGACAAAATTTCGCCTGATTTTCACTTCCTCAATTGATGCATGTCAATGAATCTCGTCAAGTCTTCAAGCATATTAGCCGAGTCTAAATTTTAGAATTAGCGTTTCTTTAGATATTTGTCCATTAAATGGGTTGTATCTTGGCTTCGATACACTAGAATTTGGGCCTGATACTTAGTATCAAAAAAACTAATAATTCTTAACTTTTGCAACGCTTTGGAGACAATCTAATGGAGTCACAGGCCACGTATAACTATAAGGTTGTGCGCCAGTTTGCCTTTATGACGGTAATCTGGGGTATTGTAGGCATGCTCGTTGGCGTCATCGTCGCCGCCCAGCTGGCATTCCCGACACTCACCGACGGTATCTCATTCCTGTCATTTGGACGACTGAGACCACTACACACCAATGCTGTAATCTTCGCATTTGGCGGTTCTGCTTTATTTGCCACATCGTATTACGTGGTTCAACGTACCTGTCAGGCTCGTCTCATCAGTGACAAGTTGGCAGCTTTCACCTTCTGGGGCTGGAACCTGATCATCGTTCTTGCCGCTGTTACCCTCCCACTTGGTATTACCAGTGGTAAGGAATATGCCGAACTGGAATGGCCGATTGATTTGCTGATCACTGTTGTCTGGGTCACCTATGCCATCGTTTTCTTCGGCACCATTGTTAAGCGCAAGACTCCACATATCTATGTTGCCAACTGGTTCTTTGGTGCGTTTATCCTGGTTGTTGCCCTGCTGCACCTGGTGAACAGTGCTTTTATCCCAGTCACACTCACAAAGGGTTACAGCTTCTATCCTGGTGCCATCGATGCGATGATCCAGTGGTGGTACGGTCATAACGCTGTTGGCTTCTTCCTGACAGCCGGCTTCCTGGGTATTATGTATTACTTCGTACCCAAACAGGCTGGCCGTCCGGTATACTCATACCGTTTGTCAGTTGTCCACTTCTGGGCACTGGTTTCAACCTACATGTGGGCTGGTCCTCATCATCTGCATTACACTGCTTTGCCAGACTGGACCCAGACTGTCGGTATGCTGTTCTCACTGATCCTGCTGGCTCCGTCCTGGGGTGGCATGATCAACGGTATCATGACCCTGTCAGGTGCATGGCACAAACTGAGAACTGATCCAGTACTGAAATTCCTGATTGTTTCGCTGTCTTTCTATGGTATGTCTACCTTTGAAGGTCCGATGATGGCAATCAAGACAGTAAATGCCCTGTCTCATTACACTGACTGGACTGTTGGTCATGTTCATTCCGGTGCCTTGGGCTGGGTTGCCATGGTTTCAATCGGTGCTTTGTACTCATTGTTCCCACGTCTGTATGGACGCGAAGGCATGTTCAGCACTAAATTGATTGAACTGCACTTCTGGATTGCGACTATCGGTACCGTACTCTACATTGCTGCAATGTGGATCGCCGGTGTGATGCAGGGTCTGATGTGGCGTGCAGTCAATGCTGATGGCACCCTGACCTACTCCTTCATCGAGTCTGTAGAAAGAACCTATCCTTTCTACTACATCCGCTTACTCGGTGGCATTCTGTTCCTCGGTGGTATGTTCATCATGATTTACAACGTCGTGAAAACTATCTCTGACCAAGGCGAAGCAGATGATGCCATCCCTCAAGTAGCTGCTCACTAGGAGGACTAGAAAATGAGTCATGAAGTCGTAGAAAAAAATATAGGCCTGATGATCGTTCTTGTTGTCCTGGTAGCATTAGCTGGTGGACTGGTTGAATTTGTCCCGCTGTTCTTCCTCAATGAAACAACTGAACCTATTGAAGGCGTTGAAAGATATGACGCTCTCGCCCTTGAAGGTCGGGATGTGTATATCTGCTGAAGGTTGCTATAACTGTCATTCACAAATGATTCGTCCATTCCGTGCTGAAACGGAACGTTATGGTCACTACTCTGTTGCTGGTGAGTCTGTTTATGATCACCCGTTCCAGTGGGGTTCAAAACGTACAGGTCCTGACCTGGCACGTGTTGGGGGTCGTTACAGTGATGATTGGCATTTTGCTCATCTTTACAATCCTCGTGATGTTGTACCGGAATCTAATATGCCATCATATTCATGGTTGTTTGATTCCAAGCTGACGGGCGATGACACTGCTGCAAAAATGGCAGCACTGAATATTGCTATTGGCGCAACCTGTCCTAAATGTGGTCTCTACACTGATGATGACATGAAAAATGCAAAAGCTACGGTTGAAGGTAAGACCAAAGCTCAAGCACTGGTTCATTATCTTCAGGGTCTAGGTACAGCACTATAAGGCTATCATCATGGATATAAATGACTTTCGCTCCTGGCACACTGTCCTCATGTTTGTCGTCTTTATCGGCATCGTGGCTTGGGCCTGGAGCAAGAAGCGCAAAAAATCCTTTGATGATGCCGCTAACTTGCCTTTTGCTGACGAAAGTCAGCACGAGTCAACAGTTAAAGGGGAGAACAAAAAATGAGTTCATTTTGGAGTAACTGGATTACTGTTATTACAGTAGCCAACATCGTCGCATGCTTTTGGTTGATCTGTGGACCATGAAAAAGCGTGATGGCGAATCAGCTGAAGGTGATGTAACAGGTCATTCCTGGGATGGTGACCTTCAGGAATTCAACAACCCTCTGCCACGCTGGTGGTTATGGATGTTCTACATCACCCTTATTTTCTCAGCTGCATACCTGTATTTTTACCCTGGCCTGGGTAACTATAAAGGCGCTTTGAACTGGAGCCAGGAAGGTGCCTGGGAAGCTGAAATGGCTGATGCCAAAGCTAAGTACGATCCTATCTATGCCCAGTACCGTGATGTTGCCGTTCCTGAACTGGCAAAAAATACCGAAGCAACAGATATGGGAAAACGCCTCTTTTTAACCTACTGCATTCAGTGCCATGGCTCTGATGCGCGCGGATCAAAAGGCTATCCTAACCTGACTGATGATGACTGGCTGTGGGGTAATTCAGCTGACCATGATCAAGCACAGCATCGCGCATGGGCAGAACCGGTGTCATGCCTGCATGGCAGGCTGTTATAGGCGATGAGGGTGTCGATAACGTTGCAGAATACGTTCTGCAACTCAGTGGTCGTAAAGCGGACGCTGACAAAGCTGAAAAAGGTAAAGCGATTTACACAGCCAACTGTATGGCTTGTCATAACCCTGATGGTTCAGGCAACCAGTTCCTTGGCGCTGCCCGTCTGAATGACAACATCTGGCTTTATGGTAAAACACCATCTGCTATCAGAGAAGACCATCTCTGAAGGTAAAAATGGCGTGATGCCAGCCTGGAAAGAAATGCTGGGAGATGACAAGATTCATGTTCTGTCAGCCTATGTTTACAGCTTGTCTGCAAAATAAGCCGTAACTTTCCAAACAAAACCCGGCAAGTAAACTTGCCGGGTTTTTTTATGCCTGGCACATCACTCTTTAATATGATCAACTGGATAAAAATTTAGAATTTATCAATGACGTTGAATCAAATTTAATGTTTGTAGAATTCGATTTCCAGTTATTTTCCGATAAAAATTACTGAATTAAAATCTTAAAATCACGGGGAAATTCATGTCGTCTGAAGTCAATAGTCTAAAAACGTAAAACGAAATTTCACAGACACAAAATCTCATTTCGATTCTCTGGCCATCATTTCTGGTTGCGAGTTTATCCACAATTCTGTTTTTTACCTTTTTTGATCCTAGCGATCTGGGCATCATTTCAGGTTATCCAGATATTACCAGGCTGGCCGGATATACCATTGGTTTTTTTGTTTTCTGGTTTTTCAGCGCGATTTCTTCTGCATTGACCTGTTATTTCCGCAAACCCTGTCATCTTGAAAACAAGCAGAAAACCTAAGTATTTGCGCTTCATCAATGCATCTTAATAAGCATATTGCTATATAGTTTTTTTATGTCCACTAAACGGGCTTAATAATTATGGCTACTGACAACAAGCAAAATAATAAAGCATCAGGCTGCCGGTGAAGAGCTGGAACAGGTACTTTACAAGAAACGTGAAAAAATCTATCCCCGCGAAGTACATGGCATCTTTGCAACTTTACGTAATGTTGCCATGGTTGCCCTGCTGGGTATTTTCTATATTTTGCCGTGGATTCAGTATGATGGACATCAGTCCATCCTGTTTGACCTGCCAGCCCGTAAGTTCTATATCTTTGGCTGGACATTCTGGCCACAGGACTTCATTTACCTGACGGCCTTGCTACTCATTGCCGCCTATGCACTGTTTTTCTTTACTGCCCTGGCTGGTCGCCTGTGGTGTGGCTATGCCTGCCCCCAAACTGTCTGGACAGAAATATTCATCTGGATTGAAAGAAAGTTTGAAGGTACCAGACAAAACAGATGAAGCTCGACAAAGGACCCTGGAATTCGAAAGAATTCTACGTACCGGTGGTAAACATACTGCCTGGTTGCTGTTTTCACTGTTTACCGGTTTTACTTTTGTAGGTTGGTTTACGCCGATTAATTCCTATTCAGTGACATTATGATTGGCGATATCAGTGGCTGGGGAACTTTTTGGATACTGTTCTATAGCTTTGCCACTTATGGTAATGCCGGCTGGTTACGTGAACAGGTATGTATTTACATGTGCCCCTATGCCCGTTTCCAGAGTGTTATGTTTGACAAAGACACGCTTTGATTGCATATGATGAAGAACGTGGTGAACCCCGTGGTGCCCGTAAAAAAGGTACGATGCGAAAGAGTCCGGTCTCGGTGCCTGCATTAACTGTGGCTTTGCGTACAGGTATGTCCGACAGGGATTGATATCCGCGATGGCCTGCAATACCAGTGTATTGGTTGCGCTGCCTGCATTGATGTCTGCGATGAGGTCATGGAAAAAGTTAATCAGCCCAAAGGATCTGGTCAGGTATACCACTGAACACAGCCTCAAAGGTGGAGTAACCCACCTTATCAGGCCTCGTATTATGGTGTATGCTGCCGTTATTGTTAATCATTATCTGGCGCGCTGATTGTATTCAATCGCAACGCGATTCCCTCTTGAACTTGATATTATCCGTGATCGTAACGCACTCTATTTTGAGACTGATGAAGGCTATATTGAAAATGTCTACACTCTCAAGGTTATCAATATGTCCAACAATCCACAGACTTACCGTTTACCGTTTCAGGGATTGAGGGACCTATTCTGGAAAATACCATGGGTGAAATCTGGTTGAACCGGTGTCAGTTGTTGAAGTACCTGTTCAGTATACAGGCTGACCCCAATACCTGAAATCAGCCAGTTCCAAAGTAGATTTCCTGGTTGAATCGGCAACAACCGAAGGTCTGTCATTAACCCAGACTGGCCGTTTCCTTGGCCCTGCTTCGCTAGTAAATATCAACAGAGAAAACTCATTATGAACGAACCTGCCCTTACCCCTTGGTACAAGCAATTCTGGCCCTGGTTTCTAATTTCTCTGCCATTGTCTGCGGTGATTGCCTCCATGATCACCATCAACCTTGCCATTACCGACGTGATGGGCTGGTAAAGGATGACCATTACAAGCAAGGACTCGCGATTAACCAGGATAAGGCACGAAAACGATGGCTGAAAACCTTGGCGTACAGGCGCAGGTCATTGTCGATATCAATTCTGGAACGATCACGATTATCTTGAATGATGCTGCTATTGGCAACCTGGACAAGTTGCTAGTCAAGATGATCCATCCAACCCGGGCCAACAACGACATGTGATCATTCTCAATAAGATTGATGCAATACCTATACCGGGAATCTCCAATGCCATGAAGCCGGGTTATTGGTGGGTCAGGCTGTCACCTAAAAATGACAGCTGGTACATTGAGGGTCGGGTTAGATTGCCTGAAGATCAGACTGTGCTCTTAAATACGCATTCACCTGCCCTCGCCAACCTTTAACTCTCTGCCCCCATATAATAACTCGTTAGCATAAAAATATTAAATTTATATTAAAGTTCAAATTAACTGCGCCGATAGTACTTACAAATAATAAAAAACCGGAAAAACCAGTTTGGTTTTGTTCACTTCTGTAAAACAGGGGCAATAGATGTATAAATTTAAAATGGGCAACCTGAATAAAGGGAATCTTTGTCTCTTTGCCTATTTGTTCCATCCATCGTGTTTGGCGGAGTGAATCAGGAATATGTTGATGCTGTCAAACTGGATTTTGAAGAATTCAAAACCGGCGACTTTAAAGCACCAGAAAATTCCACCTGGATGCCAACAGGAAAGAAAGCCAGTGTTGATGGAACTGATAGTCTTGAATCCTTCAGCCAGTTCCTACAAAAACGTTTTCCCGGGACTTTTATCCTTTATAAAAAACTGGATGACAGTCAAAAAACCGCAGTCTGGAAAGACTATGTCAACACAGGCGACCTCGGCGGCATCCGCAGCAATATTTTCTCTCTGAGGAGAAGTGTCGCGCAGAAGCCAATCGCTAGACCATTTACCAACTTTCCGACTGAGGATAGATCATGCATATTAAATCTTTACTGATTGTTTCCGGCTTACTCCTTTTGCCATTTTCAGCTTCACAGGCAAATGTCTCAAAAACCTGCCGTTCCCGGAAGGAACGCCAACTGCAAAAGAAATTGCAGAGCAGGTGTATTTTGCCAACCATTTTTATGCCTTTAAAAACTTCTCCATTGGTGCAAGTCGAAGCAGAAACAAAAAAGCTGTTCTCATCATTCGCAGCGTGATGGCAAAGATACAAACATTGCAGTCGAACGCCACCTGAATAATAACTACGATGATGGTGTGATTCGTTCCCGTGACCTGGCCATTTTCCGTTCTGGGAAACTTAAAGGTACAGGTATGCTGGTAACCGACTATGAGGATGATGATAAAAGTCAAAGTTATGCAATCTGGCTTCCCGCATTGAGAAAAATAAGGCGTTTTCTGAACCTGCGCATGAAGATGCCTGGGGTGGTAGTGTGTTTACTTTTGGTGATGTAACACTCAGAAAACCAGAACATGAAACTCATGAGCTACTCGGCATTAAAAAATTACGAAGTTGCCTGGGAGTCGATTGACGACCTGGAAGACCAACGCTATCGCTATGTACAAAAATTACCCAAACGCAGTTGCCGCCATATCAACAAAGATGTCTATGGCCTGAAAAGCACAACCAAGTTCCAGGATTGGTGGTATGACTATCGTGTCACAATGGTTGATACAAAAACCTTTGCGGATTATCGAACCCTCTATTATAAAGAATGACAAGCTGATAAAGATTATAGATCGTGACTGGGGTGTTGTTGAAGATACAGAAACTGGTGATCCCCGTTCACTATTCTGGAAATACTGGTACGGTGTGGATCTGCAAACCGGCCAGGAAACCTGGGCAGTCATACCACAAAAAATCATCGAATTTAACCGGGATGTTGACAATAAATACTGGACAGAAAAAACACTGAGAAAAATCAAACGATAAAAAAATATCGATTGGTTCGAATCAGAAACGATGTTAAAAGGAGCATGTATTGCTCCTTTTTTTTATCGTCTAAAGTAAACAGTAATACTGCCGTAAACCATAAAGCATGGCATTACAAATAAAAACACATTCCACCAAGCACCTGATCATTGGCTATATTGCCCTGGCCATTTTGTTTTTAGCGCTTTGGTATGTTGATACCCGCCAAATCAAAGAACAGCAGGAACTGATCAATTCAACCGCCCTGGCTACACAGAAAATGCGGCTACTTGTCGATTTAATCGAAATTGCGAGGAAGCGCACCCGCCTGTCTCATGAAATGTTAGCGCTAGATGATTTGTTTGCAAAAGATGATGTTTATCTCAACATTGAAAATCTTGCCGGTTTGTTTTCTGAAAAACTATTCTCTTTTGAAAAGCTTCCCTTAAAACAAGATGAAAAACAGATATTAATTTTACAACGTGACCTTTACCCTCAAGTCATTGAAAAACTGGAAAAGGTCCAGGTCCTTGTTCTGGAGGAAACAGAACAAGGCGATATTCTCGCCCGAAATCTCATTATTCATGAAATCGTGCCATTGCAGGAAAAAGTTGTTGATAGCTTTATGCGGATAATGAGCAGCATACAAAACGACGTTAGCCAGGAAACCAGGCAATCAACGGAAAAACACCAGAAGCTCATCACCTACCGCTATACCCTGATTGGCATCATCTTTTTTGCTTCTCTTGCTGTCCTGTTTAAAGTAATGAGCCTGATGTTAAAAATAGAAAAAAGTCTCCAGTCCGACTCTCTAACTGATGGGTTAACCGGAATTGCCAATAGGCGTTGTTTTGATCATATGTTGTCGCACGAATGGAAAAAAGCCCTACGATCTAAAGAACCATTATCATTGCTACTGATAGACATTGATTATTTTAAAAAATATAACGACCTTTACGGTCACCAGGAAGGCGACCAGTGCCTGATTAACGTGAGCCAGGTTATTCAATCCGCGACACATCGTCAAAGTGATATTGCCGCCCGCTATGGCGGTGAGGAATTTGCCGTGATTTTACCGGGAACAGATACGGCTGGCGCATTAACCGTCGCCAATGGTCTGCTGGAAAAAATTCGAACCAAAAAGATTCCCCACCGCGATTCTACAATCGAGGATTTCCTGACTCTGAGCATTGGTATCGCAACTGCCATTCCAATGCCGCAAGATGAATTCGAATCGCTGTTAAAATCTGCTGATGACGCACTCTATGAGTCCAAGGAACATGGCCGGAATCGGGTAACCGTGCATGTTTCCAAATCCATTCAAAGTCTTACCTGAAAACCTGGCTAATACTCTTTAGCTCATTTTGATATTATCTTGATACCTGGTTATTGATTTATTTTTAAAATTTCGAGGGTTTTCATATCAGGTACAGAATCAAAGTACTTTTTTAAAGCCGCATGAAAAACACTCTTGTCCTCGGCGACCAGGGAAAAAAGCGTCATTGAGGAATGTAATTTAAGGTTGTCCGGATAACCAAAGATATCACTGGCTTGTTTGATTTTCAATATCAAGAACCAGTTGGGTGCATTCCCTGACCCGGGCACCCAACAAATTATGCGTCAAATAGGCGGAAGCCTCTTCAAGCGATTTAAGTGCATATTTCCTTGCTGTCATACTGTATCCGAGCCCATGAACCTGGGGGAAAATGAACCATATCCAGTGACTTCTTTTTCGCCCGGCATTTAACTCTGCAAGCACCTTGGAGTAAATACTCTCTTGCGCCTGAACAAAACGATTTAAGTCATAAGGATCGTCATTGGCATCCATCATCAATACCTCTCAAGTTCAGCAATTTTTTATTTTGCATCTTTATGCTGCCGGTGTCAGGGCTTATAGTTAACTACATAAACCAGTTACCAGGCTCACTTCACATGTTGTTGCTTTTAATCTACGTTCTGATTGCCTTAGGCTTTTCTTTTTACTGCTCCATTGCCGAAGCCGTATTACTGAGTGTCACACGGCCTTATATTGGTATCGTAGAACAGGAAAATGAAAACAGTGGAAAACTGCTGAAAAAGTTAAAAGATGATATCAATCGACCTCTCGCAGCGATCCTTACATTAAATACGATTGCTCATACCATGGGAGCAGCAGGTGCCGGAGCCCAGGCCACCCTGGTTTTTGGCAATGCTTACCTGGGTATTATTTCGGGTATTTTGACATTATTGATTCTGGTTTTTTCCGAGATTATTCCCAAAACACTTGGGGCACATTACTGGCGCAAACTGGCTATCCCTGTTGCACACAGCCTGAAATTTCTTATCTGGTTGCTCTATCCATTTGTCATTCTTTCAGAGAAACTGACCCGTAGTCTGACGCATGAAAAAAATCTCAAAATTACCCGTAATGAAATGGCCGCAATGGCTGATCTCGGCGAACAAGAAGGTCAGCTTGCCGCAAACGAGTCTCGTATCCTAAAAAACCTGTTCCTGTTACGCGAAACATCGATTAAAGATATTATGACGCCAAGGTCAGTTGTCTTTTCATTGCCTGATCACCTGAATGTCTCGGATTTTTTTGAAACATATAATAGTGTGCGCTTTTCCAGAATACCCATTTACAATCAGCACCCGGATCATATCAGTGGTTTCGTATTACGCAGTGATTTGCTCCTGGCCCAGGCCAGGGGTAATACCGATGGCGTGCTGCAAACCTATGCACGAGATATCCAGGCTTTAAACGAGACAACCAGTGTATTAGAAGGCTACGAGCATATCCTCGATGCACGTAGCCACATTATACTCGTTACAGATCAGTATGGCGGCATGCTGGGAATCGTAACGCTGGAAGACATCTTGGAAACTTTACTGGGACTGGAAATTGTCGACGAAGGCGATAAAACACCTGACATGCAGCAACTTGCCAGAAAACTATGGAAACGTCGTGCTCAGGAGATGGGATTGAAATTCGACGAGTAATTCTCTTTGTTGTCCTGAGTTATGAACTACCTCAACCCCGGCACGAGTTCCACCACAGACATGGAGGGAGCCTCAGGCTTGGGGGAAGCCTTGAAGCTGAATCGGGATTGAGGCAACCATAGAATAAATATAGTCCGGCCAAAAACTCAAAACATGAGCCTTAAAACTTCTTTCTAGTTCTCAAATAATTACCGGGTTCAGACTTGACGCAGGTCAATGTTTTTAATCACAGTAGAATTATTATATTTATTAAGGGGACAGATTCAGATAACTGATGAATCAAAGACGATGCCGAGCCATTGCGGCTGGCATCCCTCCCCTGCAAAAAACTATGGACCGCTGCAAAAAACAGTGGTTTTTTTATGCCTGCAGAAAACCTGGAAAAATATCCCCCAAACATTTAATCCGCTTTAAATTAGTAATAAGGGAGCACATATTACATCAAGCCTTGCATAGGCTTAAAAATCCGCCCATCGGCTTTTAGAAAACGGATAAAAAACTCGAACAAAATAAGCCTGGAGGTTTGAACAAAGACGATCAGGCCTTCCAGGGCTATGATAAATGCATGACTAAAAATCAGGAAGATGATGACAAAAAAAGGATCATCAATCATATCCGCTATTAGATTGGCGGCATGGGATGTACCTGAGTGGGCTAATGCAAATGCACCAACACGAATAAACGAAATGGAATTTAATGCCAATCTAAATACACTCTCTATTAAATTTCCAAATCCATAAATCAGGCATGATAGCTTTTTTATTCTGCAAGCCAGCAACGTTCCAATGACATACCAAAGTATGACTGGCACAAGCAGCCATAAGGCTTCCAACCAGAAAATACCCAGAATTAAAACCAGATAAAGCATAAGGACCGAGGCCTCGGTCTGAAGCCAATTTTTAAATTCCCCACGCCAATGGGCTTCTATGGCAGAGAAAATCAGTCCTGTCGTAATCAGTAAAGCACCGAATACCATTGGAACGAGTAACACCTCAAGCGGATTTTGCAGAGGCTTTAGCCAGATAGCATCTATGATGTCATGCCTGCCAAATACATCACCAAAGATCACTCCGAAAGCGGCCGAGGCCAGGCCACAGGGTATTAATAGAAGCGCCTCGGGGACACGTTTGCCAATCAAAAGACCTAATGCAACCAGAATCAGTCCGTGACCCACATCCGGAAACATGTAGCCAAAGAGTAATGGAACGATCAGCGCAAGCAATAGCGTGGGATCTATCTCATCTTTCCCGGGAACGCCAACAAGATCAACGAATAAACCGAATGGCCGGGCCCACCAGGGTTGATGAGATTCGACTGGTGGTTTTTGATCGATCGGTTTTTCTGAAAATAATACAACAGCCTCTATTCCAGCTTGCTTAAGGATATCTTCTAATTCATCGGCTGTTTCTACTGATGTCCAGCCAATCATATGACAGACTTTATTGTCATGGGAACTCACCCGCGAGTTATCCAAATACCAGTTAAGTAAACGCACCGACGCAAGTGATGTTTTAATTTCAGAGGCTTGCTTATGTGCAGTCAACCTGGTTTCAAGTTGATCTTGATCATCCTTAATAATTTTTAGCCTTTGTGTGATCGCATCAACCCTGCCTGAGGTTCTACTGGAAAGCCAGGATGGAATAACTATCTCATTACAGCCAATCAATGTGGCTGCTGACTCTACGGTACCTGATTGGTCTGGAGTGCCTAATACAAGAATAAAATCCTGTTTTTCGCCGGGAAAAACCTTAACCACAATATTTTTTCCAGAGGGATGGTTAAATTGACCAGGAGGACAGGTAAATAGCTTTTTATAAAGAACTTCACTCGGCTGCTCGATCCAGCTGAAGTCAATATCATGATCAGGTATGGCCAGTAACAAGGATTGAAGAAGTTTAAGATCGTCAATCTCCTTAGTTGCTCTTTTCAACTTTCGTTGCAGACTTAATAAATCCGCAATCCACTGCCTTAATGTCTTTAATGCGGTGCTTGCCAGGTGACCGGGTGATTCTTCGTGTATTTTTGGCGGCAGCAAAGACCCGGGCAAATCCTGTTCAAACCTTTTCGCCAGGCTGGCATATTCATCCAGTCGTGATCTTATGTAGTCGGTATCCTCGGTGTTCATTGACCAGATATCGTGGTAGAGCTCAACAACCCCCGTCTTCGCAAGCGCGTCTATTGCATAGACAGTCAAATCTCTTGGAGTATACGTCTCAAACCAGTTGGTTTGCTTGGATTTAAAGCTCATAAGTTGCTCTGGTTTTACTCATCATTACATAGAAGCAATAAAAATATTGGTTAAAGTGCGTACTTTTATTTTTCCTGAGCTTTAACTCGTTCACATAAGGAACGATCATCAGGACATTCAACTGCATCAACAATGGCATTTACCACTTCACCCAACTCCTGGGGAGTCAACACTTCCATGATTTTAGTGAGCAGCAATGGAGCAATATCAGCGTAGGTCGTTGTACCATCCTTCAGGTTCACTACGACCCCGGCAGAGTTTTCCCGGCTTTCTTCCATCAGTTGCTGGTTCATTTCCAGAAGCCTGTCATATTCATCCTCGATGACATTTGATAAAACATCATCAAGGTCATCTGCAATACTCACTTCATAATTATCTTCATCCGATGATATTGCCGGGTGCAGGCCCTGTTGCTGAAGAAACTTAACGAACAGGCCAAAAGGTTTTTTATGGAAAAAGATATATTCGATAGTATCCATGTTATTTCTTAAATTAAATATTATTGAATGACGTTTATTGTAGCGGTTTTTTAATATCCCTAACTGATTGTCAGTAAATGCCAAGCAATTGGCATTTACTGACAAGTGCCTTTCAACCAGTTGTGGAAAATATCATTTTGAATTTTGATCGTTACCGCACCTCTGCTTTTAAGAGGATTGGAGAGGCAACATGGAAAAAACGCTTACCGGGCTGGGCGCTATGGTTTTTATAGTAGCGATGATTTTTTTGGAAATATATGGGCTTTACTTGTCTGCCCAGGAAGGAATCGGATCTTTTGCAATTGCATTGTTTATTCCGCCATGGGCGATGCTTAAAGGTTTACTCGGAATTTTATAAAAAATCTTTTTAAAAATACCTGGAAAACATAAGTGGAATGGATAATTTTAATCCTTTAAAAAAGGAATTTAACGGTAAGGATAGTTCCGAAGAGCTCTTGTTCTGGTTGCGCTATTGCGAGCGCTTTTCTCATGAAAATTCACTACCACCAATCAGGGCACTTGAATTATTACACCTCAAACTAAATAAGTTCCTGATGTCTAATGCAAATTAATACTAAAGAAAACACAACTCTGCACGCAATTATTAGATAGGATATTCATGATTACGTTTATAAAGTTGCAGATATTGGTAAATCAAAATGTATTTCTCAACAATTTCAAGCTGGTCGGTACTGGTTTGGAAAGCCCTCAATGCTGAAGGATTAGATCCTGAAGAAATATTCAACTCAGCTGGTGTTGATCCCAGTAAGATAAACAAACCAGGAAGTCGCTTCGCTTTTTCAGAAATGACAGCTCTCTGGTCCGCTGCCTCAAGAGCCAGCTCCGCTGAGTGCTTCGGCCTTGCTGCAGCAGAACACTGGCATCCTACAACTTTCCAGGCATTGGGAATCGCCTGGCTTGCCAGTTATACACTACAGGAAGCCTTTGACAGGCTGGTAAGACATATTGACATGCTCAGCACCGCAGCTGCAGCTGAATTTATTTGTAATCAGAACGAATGTGATTTCAAGTTACGTGTTCTTAGTAATGAAATTACGCCACACCCTGAAGCCATACATGCCACGCTGGTTACCCTGGTGCATATGTGCCGTCTTAGTATCGGTAAAGATTTTAGTCCCAAGCGTGCCAGGCTGCCATTAAGGAAATCCTCTTGCGACAAATTACTAAAAAACTTTTTCAATTGTGATATTGAATACCAAGCTGATGAAATTGGCCTGGTGTTCGCAACCAGTGACATGCAGTTACCTCTACCCACTGGTAATCAGGACCTACTACTCAGTACAGAAAAAATAATTGCGGATTACCTTAAATCACTTGGACGAAATGACATCATTTCTGATGTTCGTACTCAAATCATGAGGCAGTTACCCTCAGGTGAAGTTTCAGACAATACTATTGCTGATGCATTGCACATGAGTACGCGCACACTTCAAAGAAGGCTCAAAGACCAGAATATCCGTTACCGTGACTTACTTGAGACAGTTCGCCAGGAACTGGCTGACAAATACATTAATGATCCCGGATACTCAATTACGGAGATTTCCTACCTACTGGGGTTCGCAGAACCAAGTAGTTTTGCCCGATCCTTCAAACGCTGGACAGGAAGTTCTCCAAGTCAAATTCGCAAAAACTGAAAACTATTTATCGGATATCCATTCACGCACGTGACGTACTGATAAAGGAGCTTCGGCAGTGTCCTAGAACACAACGCGCCATATGCTGTTCCAAACATGCCAGCCTAAAATAATGGTGGCTATGGAAAGACGCTAGGCTTTGAAAAACCAGCAGAGTAATTTAACGCATGTCTTGTATCGACCCGGTTGAGCCGACACAAGAAAGCGGCTAGTTAACAAGATTCAAAAGTCATCACTGAGTCTTAAAATCAGTGACCATCCATCATCATCGAAATATCTGGGTCCACGGTTGTAATATCCATGTCCATGGGCACGATAGCCGTAGTAAGGTTTTTTGTACCAGCCATAATGATGACCGCGGTCATGTTTTTTTTGCTTTCCATGATGACCTCTGTACTGATCTTCAACACGTTTACCATGATGCGAATACCCATCGTAATCATAATGGCGAGCGTAAACTGGCATAGCCATCAGACAGGCTAATGGCGCAATCCACAATGTCTTTAAAATATTCATTTTTATCTCCTATCAATTCAACTACTGTCTCCTTCTGTAAGTAAATATAAGACTTGCAACCTGAATGAATGCTGAATAAATAACAGGAAAATGAAGTTGCATTTGCAGAAAATAAAAAAGCCCCACCGAAGTGAGGCTCTGTCGCAGCTTAGTAAGCTACCAGGTTTACTTGGATACTTTTTCAGGTTTGAGTATTTTACGAATTTTCGCCCAATCCTGGAACAGCTGACGGTTCACTGACTTGGTAATAATGTGTCGGACAGGTTTTTGCTTGTGCTGCTGCTGTTGTTGCATCTTTTTCATTCTCATACTGCGAAAATGTTTAGGGTAAAAGAAAAGGGTTAGTAACCACTATGCTACTAACCCTTACTTCATATGGCGTCCCCTAGGGGAGTCGAACCCCTGTCGTCGCCGTGAAAGGGCGATGTCCTAGGCCTCTAGACGAAGGGGACATAATCGTTAACGGTCTTCGTCAATCCGTTCAAATTGTATGGTGGAGCTAAGCGGGATCGAACCGCTGACCTCTACACTGCCAGTGTAGCGCTCTCCCAGCTGAGCTATAGCCCCGATGAGCATTTCTTTGCTGTACCAGAACTTACATCAGGTGCCCTGCAAAAGAGGCGCAAATGATAGGGTAACTCGGTTTAACTGTCCAGTAGTTTTTGGCAAAAATTATCCCTGATTTTGCTGTTCAATTTTTGCCCAGGAATCACGTAATGTTACAACACGGTTAAAGACTATTTTACCTTCTGCATGGTCCTTGTCACGACAGAAATACCCCTCCCTTTCAAACTGGAAAGTATCGCCAGTTTTGCTTTCAAGCAGGCTTTTCTCAACGAAACAATCTGCCATTACTTTAAGTGAGTCGGGATTAATATGCTGTTTCCAGTCTTCAACGGTTTTATCCGCATCCGGTGCAGGGTGGCTGAATAAACGGTCATACAGGCGAATCTCGGCAGGTACACCTTCAGCAGCAGAAACCCAGTGAATTACCCCCCTGACTTTTCTGCCTTCGGGATTTGCACCCAGCGTGTCAGGATCATAACTGCATTTGAGCTCGATAATCTCACCCTTGTTATCCTTGATCACTTCATCGGCACGAATTACATAGGCATTGCGCAGGCGCACTTCACCATCTGAAACCAGGCGCTTGTATTTGCGGTTGGCTTCTTCACGAAAATCGTCCTTGTCGATATAAATTTCCCGGGTCAGGAAAATATCGCGCTCACCAAAACTCTCATCTTTGGGATGGTTTGCAGCTTTAAGCTTTTCAAGCTTATCGCCTGGAAAGTTGGTCAGGGTAACTTTTAATGGATTAATCACCGCCATGCGTCGCACTGCATTTGCATCAAGATCTTCCCGGATACAGTTTTCCAGCACACCCATTTCTACCGAGTTATCCGCCTTGGTCACGCCGATGCGATGACAGAAATCACGTATAGAAGCCGGAGTAAAACCACGCCTTCTCAGACCAGCCAGAGTTGGCATGCGCGGGTCATCCCAGCCTGACACGTGCTTGTCGGTAACCAGTTCAGTAAGCTTTCTTTTACTGACAACTGTGTACTGTAGATTCAGGCGTGAAAACTCGATCTGCTGGGGATGGCAGTCAACAGAAATATTATCCAGCACCCAGTCATACAATGGCCGGTGGTCTTCAAATTCGAGGGTGCACAAAGAATGGGTTATGCCTTCCAGGGCATCCGAGATCGGATGGGTATAGTCGTACATCGGATAGATGCACCAGCTCTCGCCTGTCTGGTGATGAATCACGCCATGGCGAATTCGGTACAACGCAGGATCCCGCAGATTGATGTTTGGCGATGCCATGTCGATCTTGGCACGTAATGTTTTGCTGCCATCTTCAAACTCGGCATTACGCATCTTTTCAAACAACTCGAGGTTTTCCTCGACTGAACGATCACGATAGGGGCTGTTTTTTCCCGGCTCTGTCAAGGTGCCGCGGTATTCCCTGACCTCGTCCGCAGACAGGTCACAGACAAAGGCTTTGCCGGCCTTGATCAGTTCAACTGCAAAATCATAAAGCCGTTCAAAATAATCCGACGCGTAATACAGGCGGTCATCCCAGTCAAAACCCAGCCACTTCACATCTTCCTGAATCGCGTTTACAAACTCGATGTTTTCCTTGTGCGGATTGGTATCATCAAAACGCAGGTTGCAGCTGCCCTGGTAATCCCGGGCAATGCCGAAATTCAGCACGATAGACTTGGCATGGCCTATGTGAAGGTAGCCATTGGGTTCCGGGGAAAGCGCGTTGCTATCTTACTATGTTTCCCTGAAGCCAGGTCCTTATCGATAATCTGGCGTATAAAATTGGTTGGCGCTGAACTGTCTGAAGAACTCATCTGTTAATCCTGTTGTGATAGCCCTGATTCACTTAAGCTAACCTGCAATGATTTTTTATCGGTACAACGTAATCAATTACGCTGCATTTCTCTCGTTAATTTCGCTGATTGCCCGGTCAATACGACGCAGACAGGCATCTTTACCAATCAGATACAAGGTCAGATCAAGATCAGGCGAAGGTGCACCACCTGTTACAGCTGTACGCAACGGCATACCGACCTTGCCAAAACCGATTTCAAGCTGCGCTACAGTCGCCTCTATGGCTGCATGCAGGTTTTCCCTGGACCAGTCCTGTATTGCTTCAATATGTTGCTTAACGACGGATAGAGGCTCAATAGCGGCCACCTTGAAGGCTTTCTTGGCTGCCTTTTCGTTATATTCTTCGAAGTCCTGGTAATAGAAGCGGCTGATTTCAGCCAGCTCGGTTAAAGTCTGTGCTCTCTCGCGCTGCGCATGAACCACTTCAACAAGGTTTGGTCCATCAGCAGCAGGATCAATATCGAGCTCACCCAAGTGCATCGACAACAGGTGTGCCACCCGTTCCGGGCTGTCTTCCTTGAGATACTGCTGGTTAATCCAGTTAAGTTTTTCCGTGTTAAAACTGGAAGGCGCCTTGTTGACATTTTCCAGTTCAAACAACTGGATCATTTCATCAATGGAAAACAACTCCTGGTCCCCATGTGACCAGCCAAGGCGTACCAGGTAATTAAGCAATGCCTCGGGCAAGTAACCGTTCTCCTTGTACTGCATGACACTGACTGCCCCGTGCCGCTTGGAAAGACGCGCACCATCATCGCCCAGGATCATCGGCAAATGTGCATATTCTGGTACCGGCAACCCAAGTGCATTTAACAGGTTAATCTGGCGGGGCGTGTTATTCAGGTGATCATCGCCCCGAATGACATGCGTGATCTGCATATCGGCATCATCCACCACAACAGTCAGGTTATAGGTGGGCGAACCATCTGTGCGCCGGATAATCAGGTCATCCAATTCACTGTTGGCGAATACCACCTTGCCACGCACAATATCATCAATAGCGACTGCACCATCCTGCGGATTTTTAAAACGGATAACGTGCGGTTCATCGGCACTGATATTGGCATGGCGGCAATGCCCGTCATAACGGGGCTTTTCCTTACGTTGCATTTGCTGTTCGCGCAAGTCATCCAGGCGTTCACGACTGCAGTTACAACGATACGCAAGCCCCTTTTGCATTAACCTATCAATAGCCTTGTCATAGTGCTGAAAACGATGTGTCTGGTAAAAAGGCCCTTCTTCATAATCAAGTCCTAACCAGGTCATACCTTCAAGAATCGCGTTGACAGATTCTTCAGTGGAACGCTCCAGGTCAGTATCCTCGATACGAAGAACGAATTTTCCACCATGTTTACGCGCATATAGCCAGGAGAACAGCGCCGTGCGAGCACCTCCAACATGAAGATATCCCGTCGGACTGGGAGCAAATCGGGTACGAACAGTCATTTTTTAAATCGTTATGGTTTTGAATCCAGCGATTTTATAACGTTGTGAACGAGCGTGATAGCTTCGAGTGAAAAAAATCAGAGTTTTTCCAGCACCTGCTGCATATCTGCAGTTGAAACGGGATGAACAAGAACTTCCTGCAAAGCAAATAAATCTGCCAGCTTACTGACATACTGGCTTTCCTCCTTGCTTACCAGCACGACCACCTGGGCATTCGGCGCATATTTTTGCAGGCTGTGCAGGAAAACATCGAGGTTACTGACATTGACCCCAGCATAATTATTCCCAAAACCATAAAAAAACTCGGCAACCACCACCTCGGGCCTGTTTTTCTTCAAGGCGCTGATAGCCTTGCGCATTGCTGTGAAGCGTTGCTCCGTGAAACCCTGCGATTCGTACAGGCTGGTAAACGAAGGATGCGCCGGTGATTCAATGATTGAAAAAATGAGTTTTGACATAGGACATTTATTTTACTGCAGCCTATCCATTATTTCCTCCAGAAGACGCCGCACACTGTTTTCTACCGATCAAAAATTCCTGTTCAACCCATTCAAAGCAGCTACCCGGTAGGCTTCCGCCATCGTCGGGTAGTTAAAAGTCGTTTCAGTAAAATAGTTTAGCGAATTCGCCTTGCCTTCCTGGCGCATAATTGCCTGGCCGATATGGATAATCTCCGCGGCCTCCTCACCGAAACAATGAATCCCGAGGAGCTCGAGCGTTTCCCGATGAAACAAAATCTTGAGCATGCCGACCGTGTGACTACTGATCTGGGCACGAGCCAGGTTTTTAAACTCGGCACGCCCGACTTCATAAGGTATCTGTTCCTCGGTAAGCTGCTGCTCGGTCTTACCCAAAGAGCTGATTTCAGGGCTGGTATAGATACCTGCAGGAATATCCTTGACCAGGCACCAATCCATTTGCCCATGGGAAATATGCAATGCCGAAAAACGTCCCTGGTCATAACTGGCACTGGCAAGGCCTGGTTGTCCAATTACATCACCGACTGCGTAGATGTGTGGCAGACTGGACTGGAACGTCTCATTCACCTCAATCTGCCCCCGGCTGTTAGTTTGCAGACCAATTTTATCCAGACCGAGGCCCTGGGTATTACCACTGCGGCCATTGGCCCATAACAGCACATCCGATTTTAGCTTTCTACCGGATTTACCGTTTAACACGACACCGTCATCCATGATTTCCACTGATTCATAGGTTTCATCGTGACGAATCATGACACCCTGGTCCCTGAGGTGATAGCTCAATGCATCGGTAATTTCGTCATCCAGGAATGACAGCAAACGGTCACGCGTATTGACCAGGTTGACCTTCATATCGAGATTGGCAAATATTGAAGCATATTCACAGCCAATCACACCGGCACCGTAAATTGTGATCACGCGTGGCGTATCATTCATCTTGAGAATGGTATCGCTGTCGAGTACCCGCCCATCGTCAAAGTCCACATCAGGAGGTCGATAAGGGCTTGAACCCGTAGCAATAACAAAATAATCGGCTGTTATCTCGTCCGCCGCACCGTTATCACGCAGTACCTGAACCCGGTGTTCATCAACAAAACTCGCACTGCCGTGATAAATATCGACATGATTTCTGCTATAGAAACGTTGACGCATACTGACCTGTTTGCTTCTGACCGTATCAGCTGTATGCAACAGTTGAGGATAGGTCACATCGACATTGGCCAGTGTATGTTCAAACAAAGGGTGGTGCCTGTAATCTGCCAGCAGCTGAACAGCGTGGCGCAGCGCTTTGCTGGGAATTGTGCCCCAATGCGTACAACCACCTCCAACCTGATCGTGCTTTTCAACCAGGGCAACCGTTTTACCCTGTTTACTTAAGGTCATTGCAGCCCCTTCTCCACCGGGTCCACTACCAATCACGATCACATCAAAATGCTGCACAATCCTTTCTCCCATTAAAGGCTGAATCCTGAATCACAAACTATCTACGGCAACAGTAGAAAAAACTTCAGTAATTTATTTCTTTTGTTCTACTATTGTTCTATATTATCCATATCATCACACAACTGAAGGGAAAAACGCATGTCAGTCTCGCTTACCCGTCGACAGCAGGAAATCTATGATTACCTGAAAGACAACCTGAATCAATTCGAACAGGCGCCGACGCTGAATGAATTATGTGATGCTTTAGGTTTAAGTTCCAGGGGCTCCATGCATAAACAGATTCAGGCACTGGTAGATGCAGGACTGGTTGAACCCATGAATAACCAGCGGCGTGGAATCCGCTTGTCTCAGCAGGAAGAACATGATGACAACGACCTGCCGTTGATGGGTTATATTGCAGCCGGTAGACCCATAGAAGCAATCGAAAATCCTGAAAATGTAATGGTTCCCCCGACGCTCCGCAGCGACCGGCCCTGCTATGTTTTACAGGTTAAGGGTGAATCGATGATCGAAGAAGGCATTCTTGATGGTGACTGGGTGGTTATCGAGCAGAAAGATACTGCGCGTAATGGTGAAATCGTTGTTGCCCTGGTTGAAAATTCTGATGCCACGTTAAAACGAATTGAACAAAAGCCCGGAGAAGTTATTTTACATCCAGCCAATGCATCCATGTCACCCATGCATTTTCACCCGGACCAGGTGAAAATCCAGGGCGTATTGGTTGGGCAGATGAGAAGTTATCGCTAAACTATCACGCAATAGCTATCAGGCCTCTGCCAGAATTATCGCCCTTTTAGGTGCAGGGTAACCTTCAACCGTCCTGGATGTGTCATCCGGATCAAGGAAGTCAGACAGTGATTCAAATCGCATCCATTCGGTTGATCGCTGTTCTTCAGTGGTAGTGACTGAGACATCAACAACTCGGATATTTTTTAAACCAACCCGCCGCATCCACATAACCAGCGTTGGAACTGAAGGGATAAACCAGACATTACGCATTTTTGCATAGCGTTCCCGGGGAACCAGTGTCATTCCTTCTCCGCCATCAATAACGATAGTTTCAAGCACCAGTTCTCCGCCAGGCCGCAAACAGTTCTTTAGCTCCTGTAAATGCTCAAATGGCGATTTACGGTGATACAGAATACCCATGGAAAACACCGTATCAAAAGCCTGCAGATTTTTTGGTACATGCTGAATACCGAATGGCAACATGTAAAACGGATAGGATATTGGATACAGAAAATGCTTAATGACCTTGTACTGGTAAAAAAACAGTCTCCCCGGATCTATGCCAATAACCAGCCCGGCACCCGCATCAGCCATTCGCCATGCATGATAACCACTGCCGCAACCAACATCGAGGACTATCCGTTCATCCAGTGGTTGTATATGTTTTTCAAGGCGTCGCCACTTCCAGTCGGAACGCCATTCAGTATCAATAAAGACACCATGTATATCGAAGGGACCTTTACGCCAGGGTATAAAAGCTTCAAGTTCTCCCTTTATCTGCTCTCTGGATGAATCTGACATCTGCTGATCTGAGGAGATAGTGATTACTCCGGATCGCATATCAACACGGTCACAGTTAATTTCAGAAAGAGCATCGAGTGCTGCTTCCCAGCGCCGCTCATCACCATGAAGGCGTTCACCCAGAACAGCCTGAAGATCATCATCAATATGCTCAGCCCATGATTCCAGGCGAGTATTTTGCATCGCAGATTTAAGCGATTCGATGTCAAACATCTACCGAAAGGTCTCCAGTAATCAAATGGGTTTAGAAGCGATCAGAGAAACAAAATTAAAGCACTGGAACCACGGATCAACATGAGCAAAACCGGCGCTTGCCAATCGTTGCTGGTGTGTCTGCAGTGATTCAGGAATTAATACATTTTCCAGCGCTGTTCTTTTTTGACTAATTTCCAGCTCACTGTAACCGTTGGCTTTTTTAAATTCATGATGCATTTCAATCATCCGCTGATCGGTGAGTTCGTCATCAAATTTTATTTTTTCGGATAACAGCAATATCCCACCGGGACGCATCCCATCAAAGATATCCTGTATCAGCTGTCCCCGTCGGGATGCTTCGATAAATTGCAGCGTGTAATTCAAAACGACAACAGAACTGTTGTTGAGGTCAACATCCAGAATATCTTTACAAAGCAGCTCAACCTTGACTCTGCAATTAGCCTGCTGCAAATTAGCAGCGCACTGTTCGAGCATTTGTGGAGAGTTGTCGACAGCAATGATTGAACAGTTTTGATGGTGTAAATGCGTGCACATGGCAAAACTGCTTTCACCCAGCGAGCAACCAAGGTCAAAGCAATTGCTACCATCCTGCGCATACTGCCCCGCCAACACCCCGGTCATGGCAATCACGCTGTTATAACCCGGCACAGACCTTTTGATCATGTCTGGAAAAACAGCTGCAACTTTTTCGTCAAATGAAAAGTCTGCAATATTCTCCCGGGGTTGCGCGTAAATGGAATCACGTGCTGACATCAGTCAAGACCGCATTCATCGCCATAGTTAAAGCACAGCTCTTCATCCTCGCTGATATCACGCAAGGCATAAAGATCAGCACCCTCAAATTCTGTATTGGGTTCACCGCGATCATGGTTTAGAAAACGCAACAGGTTCTGACCGCTGATACCGACACAGTCTTTATCATTATCTGGATCGTAAACCCAGAGCACGTAGGTTCCGTTACGCTTGGCTTTGGGACCGTGATAAGTACCAATATATTCCCCTTCCTTGATATCACGACCAGCAAACAGCCCGGTACCGTGTCGGGGTGACTTACCTGAATAAACCCAGTGTTTCAGTTCCTTGTTAAAAAGACGTTTATGCATTGGTTTTATGCCTCAGTTATTTTTTTCTTATCGCTTATATCAACTGGAAGACTTTGTGTGGCCATGTAACGGTTATGCGGCTTGTATTGCGCCCATCCAACCTGGTGAGTCATTAACTTATCTGCTGAAATGCCATCGATCACTTCGGTCACACGGTTAAATTCCCACTGGGTACTGCGCCACATGACCATTATTTTTTCAAGAATATCCAACCAGGAACGACCTTCATAAGCAGCTCTCACCTGGTAAACATGTCCTTGTGGCAATTGCTGCTGACTCTCAACAAACAGATATTCATGTACATTATCAAGACTAATTTCATCACTTAACAGTAACTCCTCGATCGATGGCAATGTAACCGGCAATTGCATGGTTTGCGACCTGACAGACTGATACTCAGGTAAATAAGCTGATTTTCCTCTTGTATCCAAACCAACTTTAAAGCCGTGCTGCTGCTCCAGTAAAAGCAGGTGTTCGTTGATAACAAAACCCGAAGCAGAATGAATTGAAGGTTGATAACCCAGCAAGTCGTGAAACGTTTCGATCGACCACAGCATTGCTCTTTTGGTCCACTCAAAATCCGCAGTTAATGCATGCGACTGCCAGGTAACACTATCAAAACTTTTAAGTCCAATATCATGACCATCCGCTGCACAGTCCTTGATCAGGGATTTGAATTTTTTGGATAATGACGGCGGCGGTAACAAGGTACCGTATAATTTTTGAGCTAGGGGTAACTGGCGACTCAGAACAGTTGGTTTAAAAAAATTTTTAATCCGCAAACCGGAATTATCATAACCGAGGGAAAACAGGAAAGTAGCCTGAATCTGGTATTCACTGAACAACTTTAGCAGGGCCGGTAATCCTTCCCGGTAACCTGCCAAATCGTCAACATCAACTATCAGTGAAACACGCACAAATACAATAAATGCAAATAAAATTAAAAAGTGACTCGGCAGCTATCGCCATAAACAGCCATAATGGATTTTAGTTCTTCCACAACCCTGGAAAGCTCTTCCCGAGACAAATCCTCTGTTTCTGGAAGATCAACACCAGATTCCAGTTTCTCTAGATCCTCTCTAACTGAACTACAGCCTTTTTCACAGAGAACTTCGACGCACTTTTCGACTTTCTTCATATAAAGACATTATCACTTTCTAAAATTAGCCAGCATTATAATGATCATAAAAAAAAATGTTGGAATTTATTGTTCTCTTTTTGTTCTCTATGGTCTACTATAGTACATACGTAGAACGGAAGAGAGATAACGCAATGAACCATGCCACTCACTACATTATGAAAGACCAGAACAGAAACACGATTGAAAATATCATGCAGTATGATTTGACCTGGAGACAGAAAAGAAGCAATACATCAATGCATTTCAGTATTCTGGTCGGTCTGTCAATCGTCAGTCTGATTTCTCAATTACTTTGATTTAACATGGGGAAAATTAGCTTTCCAGATAAGACATCTTGAATAAAAAAAGCCGTTAAAAAACGGCTTTTTTTATTTGCAAACACAACTAATTTTAGCTTTCTGAATCTTCAATACTCTGGTTTACCCTGTCCCTAAGTTCCTTACCAGGTTTGAAGTGCGGAACATATTTTCCAGCCAGGGCAACAGAATCACCTGTTTTAGGATTCCGACCAATTCTTGCAGGACGGTAATGTAACGAGAAACTCCCAAAGCCACGAATTTCAATTCGTTCTCCAGAAGATAATGCCTGACCCATTTGTTCAATCATGCATTTAACGGCAAGCTCAACATCCTTAAAAGCCAGATGCCCCTGCTCGTTGGCAATCATCTCAATCAGTTCAGATTTAGTTACTCTTGCGCCTTGTTCCATAGTAAACAAGGGGCAGCAGATTAATGCTGCCCACAGATCCAATTATTATTAGTCGTTATCGTTCATCTGCTCTTTGAGCAAATCACCGAGTGTAGCGCCACCAGTAGAAGACTCACCAGTATAGCCCGCAATTACCTTTTTCTCTTCATCTTCATCTTTTGCTTTGATGGAGAGTGAGATAGTACGGTTCTTACGATCAACTCCAGTGAACTTGGCTTCAACCTCATCACCTTCTTTCAGTATAGAACGCGCATCTTCCACTCTGTCGCGAGACAGTTCAGATGCTCTCAGGTAACCTTCAACGCCATCACCCAGCTCGATAACAGCGCCCTTGGCATCAACTTCTCTTACGGTACCTTTCACAAAGCTACCTTTATCATGTCCAGCAAGGAAGCTTGAGAACGGGTCTTTATCCAATTGTTTAACACCCAGTGAGATACGCTCACGTTCTGGGTCAACAGCCAGTACAACCGTTTCCAGTTCGTCACCTTTCTTGTAACCATGGATGGCTTCTTCGCCATTTTCATCCCAGGTAATATCTGAAAGGTGCACCAGACCATCAATGCCACCATCCAGACCAATAAAGATACCGAAGTCAGTGATTGACTTGATTTTACCACTGACGTGATCACCTTTCTTGTGAGTCGCAGCAAATTCATCCCATGGGTTAGCCTTGCACTGCTTCATACCCAGTGAGATACGACGACGTTCTTCATCGATATCCAGAACCATGACTTCAACTTCGTCACCCAGGGAAACAACCTTTGAAGGATGAACGTTTTTGTTGGTCCAATCCATTTCAGAAACGTGAACCAGGCCTTCAACACCATCTTCAAGCTCGATGAAGCAGCCGTAGTCAGCGATATTGGTGACTTTACCAAACAGGCGTGAACCTTCAGGGTAACGTCTTGCCAGGTTTGCCCAGGGATCATCGCCCAACTGTTTCAGACCCAGAGAAACACGTTGCTTCTCACGATCAAATTTGAGCACCTTAACGGTAACTTCATCACCGATCTCAATAACTTCAGATGGGTGTTTGACACGTTTCCATGCCATGTCAGTGATATGCAACAGACCATCGATACCACCGAGGTCTACGAAAGCACCATAGTCAGTCAGGTTCTTAATAACACCTTTGACTTCCTGGCCTTCCTGCAGATTTTCAAGCAGCTGATCTCTTTCTTCGCTGTATTCCTGCTCAACAACTGCACGACGCGAAACAACAACATTATTGCGTTTACGATCCAGCTTGATCACTTTGAATTCAATATCTTTACCTTCGAGGTAAGCAGTATCACGTACTGGCCTTACATCAACCAGTGATCCTGGCAGGAAGGCACGAATCTGTTCGAGCTCAACAATGAAGCCGCCTTTGACTTTGCCATTGATACGGCCGGTAATAATATCTTCGTTCTCGAACGCTTTCTCGAGAACACCCCATGCCTGATTGCGTTTTGCCTTTTCGCGGGAAAGACGAGTGGCACCGAAGCCATCCTCTACAGCATCAAGTGCAACTTCAACCTGATCACCAACAGCAACCTCAAGGTCTCCCTGCATGTTCAAAAACTGTGAACGGGGAATGACACCTTCAGATTTAAGGCCGGCATTAACAACAACAAAATCACTATTGATTTCAACAACAGTACCGATAACAATGGAACCAGGTTCAAAATTGGTATTGGCAATACTCTCTTCAAAGAGTTCAGCAAAACTTTCAGTCATAAGAAAAAAATCCTGATGTGATAATCACATCCTGCCATCTCAAGGCTATACCTGTAAGACAGCTTGTCTAAGGTTAAAAATAAAGCCTGATCCTTTGCGGAACAAACTCACAAAAAAGATTACCGTTACAGTTCAAGATCCGGCAATCGCAGTTTCACGATATCCAGAACCTGTTTTTCAACAGCTTCAATCGTTAAATCACTGGAATCGATAACAACCGCATCATCAGCTGCGCATAAAGGTGCTACAGCGCGATTTCTGTCGCGATCGTCCCGTTCCTGAATTTCTGAAACAAGGTCGGCGAGATTAGCACTTAATCCTTTTTCTATCAACTGCTTATATCGCCTTTCCGCACGTTTTTCAGCAGAAGCATCCAGGAAAATTTTCACGTCAGCCTGTGGAAAAACCACGGTCCCCATATCCCTGCCATCTGCAACCAGTCCGGGCGGTTTTACATAGGCACGCTGCCAATCGAGCAATGTGGCACGAATTTCTGGTATTGCAGCTATTTTTGAGGCGGCATTGCCTGCCGCTTCCGTGCGTATCAACAGGGAAACATCCTCATCATCAAGCAATACCCTGCCACCTTCGAAAACAACACGCATCGAAGAAGTATTCTTAACAAGTTCAGCTATATCATTAAAATTCAATAACTTTTTTTCTGCTGAATAGCCTGCGAGCCGGTACAGCGCTCCACTATCAAGCACATGCCAACCGAGCTTGCCTGCTACCAGCGCTGCAATGGTACCTTTACCGGAACCACTCGGACCATCAATTGTAACAACAGGTATTAAGTCAAATGTCGTCATCATCAGGCCTGGCTGATATCCAGACCGGCATTTGCTGCCAGCTGGATAAATCCCGGAAAGGAGGTATTTACATTGGCGCAGTCTTCAATCGTGATAGGACCACCTGCTTTTAATGCCGCCATGGCAAAAGACATCGCGATACGATGATCTCCGTGAGACGTTACTGTCCCACTGCCCAGCATTCCACCATGGATGATCGCACCATCAGCTGTTGGCTCGATATTCACCCCGAGTATTTTGAGGCCATCCGCCATTACCTGGATACGATCAGATTCTTTGACCCGTAATTCTTCCGCACCCGTCAGAACAGTTTCGCCTTCAGCACAGGCAGCAGCGACAAACAACGCGGGAAACTCATCAATTGCCAGGGGCACAAACTCTTCGGGTATCTGGATACCTTTCAGTTTGGCACTACGCACCCGTAAATCAGCAACCGGCTCACCACCGACTTCACGCTGGTTACTCACCTCAATATCAGCACCCATCAAGCGCAGGATACTAATCACGCCATCACGGGTTGGGTTGATACCTACATGCTGCAAAGTCAGGTCAGATCCTTCCGCAATGCTTGCACCGACCAGGAAAAATGCGGCCGAGGAAATGTCCGATGGCACATCGATATCACAGGCTGTCAGTTTGCCACCGCCTTGCAGGCAAATACGGTTTCCCTCGGTTTTCACTTCGTAGCCGAAACCACGCAACATTCTCTCGGTATGGTCGCGTGTTGGCGCAGGCTCGGTGACACAGGTTTCCCCCTGGGCTTTCATACCTGCAAGCAACAGACATGACTTTACCTGGGCACTGGCCACCGGCAGCTCGTAATCAATCCCCTGCAGACCGGCCTGGCCATGGATCACCAGGGGAGCGGTACCCGCCTCCGTTGTATCGATACTGGCACCCATCCTGGCAAGCGGATCAGTCACTCTTTTCATTGGCCGGCCTGATAACGATGCATCACCAAGCAGGGTTGCATCAAAAGCCTGGCCAGCCAGCAGCCCTGACATCAGCCGCATTGACGTACCCGAATTACCTAAATCCAATGGTGCTGACGGTGCTTTTAGCCCATCAATACCGACACCGTGAATGGTAACGTCACCATTGTCAGGGCCTTCAATCCGCACCCCCATATCCCTGAAAGCCTTAAGCGTAGCCAGGCTGTCATCTCCTTCAAGAAAACCGGACACCCGGGTGATACCTTCAGCCATTGAACCCAGCATAATTGAACGATGCGAGATTGATTTGTCGCCGGGCACACGAATTGTACCGTTAAGCTTGCCACCTGGCTGGGCAAGAAACCTGATATTAGTCTGACTTGTCACTGAAAAAACCGGTAAATATAAAAGTGCGGGAATTATATTAGGAAATAAAAATATTCACCACAGAGCACACAGAGAACACCGCGTTTTTATTTTTATGAGTCGCAGTGAAAATTCTTTGCTAGGTTGAAAATAGACGTTTTTATTTAGCCGCTGAAAAAAAACAAAATCTTAAATTTTGAAGTTCAAAATAATTAGAGATCATTTACATCTTGTAGAAGTTATCTCTGTAAGCTCTTGGCTAAAAGCTACTCAAGACCATCAACGTAATCGTCACGGGCTTTTTTCGCATCGGTAAAAACCTTTAACAGGCTGGCTCCGTCTTTTTGCTTGATTACGCCTGAGAGGCGTTGCAGCTCGACGATGAAGTTATCCAGTATCGGCGTGAGGGCTTCTGCATTTGAAAGGCAGATATCCCGCCACATCTCCGGATTTGAAGATGCTATGCGACTAAAGTCACGAAAGCCGCCAGCTGCATATTTAAAAATATTATCGTGCTCTTCAAGTCTGTCTAACGAATCAACAAGGCCATAAGCCAAAACATGTGGCAAGTGACTGGTTGCAGCCAGCACAGTGTCATGTTGCTGCACGGACATTTGTGAAACCTCGGCCCCACAAACCTCCCAGAGCTTTATGACCCTGTCCAGTTTAACGTTATCTGTAGTTTCAGTTGGCGTGACGATGACACGTCGATTCTGGTAAAGACCGGGCAAAGCAGCTTCGACACCGCTGTTCTCGGTACCGGCAATCGGATGACCTGCAACAAACTGTCGATCATCACCGAAAACATCAATCCAGTCAGCAAGCACTGAAGCTTTGGCACTACCACCATCTGTTACAATGACGTCTTCTGATAAAAATCCATGCATCTGCCGGAATACCGCTTTCATGGCTCCGAGGGGAACTGCGACAAAGACCATATCCGCTGATGCTACAGCCTGGCCAACATCATGCGTATATTCATCAATAACACCAAGCTCGACGGCTTTTTGCAGATTGGCTTCACCACGTCCGCAACCGATAATCTGATCAACCATACCGGCATTACGCAGCGCAATTGCCAGCGAACCACCAATCAGGCCAACTCCAATAATTGCCAGCTTGCGGATATGCATTGTTTCGCTATTCATGAAATCACCGATCAAGAAACTGCTGCAATGCCTCGATACAGCGCTCATTCTGCTCCGGCAAGCCGATCGTGATACGTAAGTGATTAAGCAGGCCATAGTTAGCTACGGGCCGGGTGATAACACCCTGTTGCAATAGCAATTTGTCGATACGAGCAGCATCCTGGTTTAGATCAACCGTAATGAAATTACCTACAGACGGTATCCATCCCAGCCCAAGCTGATCGAAAGCCAGCTCAAACTGCCTGATTCCCTGGCGATTAATATCAATACTCCGGGTGATATGATCAGCATCATCCAATGCTGCCAATGCCGCCGACTGGGCCAGGCTATTAACATTAAAAGGTTGCCTGACACGGTTAAGCAGATTGGCGATGTCGGCATGTGACAGGCTGTAACCCACTCTTAACGCGGCCAGTCCATAGGCCTTGGAAAACGTGCGTGTGACAATTAGATTATCAAACTGCTGTAACCATTTTGAGCTGTCGGGATAATCATCTTCCTGAACATATTCAAAATAGGCTTCATCAATAACGATAATAATGTCCGATGGCACAGCATTTAAAAAGCCCTGCAATTCTGAAGATGACAACCAGGTTCCAGTCGGGTTATTTGGATTGGCAATAAAAATGACACGGGTTTTATCCGTGATCAATGCGCGCATGGCATCCAGATCATGGCCAAAATCGCGCGCTTTGGAAATTCTGGCAGTAGCACCCACCGCCTGCGTAACAATGGGATAAACTGCAAAGGCGTATTCTGAAAAAATGGCTTCAGAGTCGCCGGACAAAAACACCCGGGCAATCATATCCAGCACATCGTTTGATCCATTTCCCAGTGTTATACAGGCAGGATCAACAGCATGCCTTTCCGCCAGGGCATGACTTAATGCAAAACCGCCACCATCAGGATAGAGCGCCAGGTCATCAAGCTGACCATGTATAACAGCCTTGGCCTTGACTGAAGGGCCCAGCGGATTTTCATTCGAAGCCAGCTTTATTGAATGACTAATACCCAGTTCACGTTCCAGTTCGGATATTGGCTTGCCAGGAATATAAGGGTACAGACCAGCAATACCCGGGGCAGTTAAATCAATAAAACGGTTACTCATCTGAATATTACCCGATTAAAGGACGGCAACAGGATAAGAACCCAGAATCTTCAACAGGCTGGTTTTTTCAGAAAGTTCTGCAAAAGCCTGTTGTACTGTTTCGTCCTGCTGGTGCCCGAGAATATCGATAAAAAAAACATAATCCCATATACCACGCCTGGAAGGACGGGACTCAATGCGTGTCATGCTGATGTTGTGTTTTGCCAGTGGCGACAACAATGCATGTAATCCCCCTGCTTCATTCCTGGTCGCCAGCATCAGGCTGGTTTTATCATCACCGCTTGGCGCTACCTGCTGCTTTCCTATCACCAGGAAGCGCGTAGTATTTCCAGGTTCATCCTCGATATTACTTTCCAGGATATTCAGGTTGTACAAGCCTGCGGCATTTCCCCCCGCTATCGCGGCTGCGGTTTTATCCCCAGCAGCCAATTTTGCCGCTTCTGCATTACTGGATACTGCAATTCGCTCAACATCTTGGCCCAGATGGCGATCCAGCCAGCCCCTGCACTGTGCAAGAGATTGTTGATGTGAATACAAAGTTTTGATCCCGGACAACGAAGTTGCCTGAGACATCAGGTTCTGGTTAATTCGCAAGGAAACTTCGCCACAAATTGATAAAGGCGACTTTAAAAACATGTCAAGTGTGTGGCTGACGACACCTTCAGTGGAATTTTCGACAGGTACAACACCGTAGTCGGAACCACCGGACTCGACTTCACTGAAAACATCGGAAATCGCGCCCATGGAATTCATCAGAATAGAATGTCCAAAATGTTTCAGCGCTGCCGCCTGGGTAAAGGTACCTTCGGGGCCAAGGTAGGCTATGCGCAACGGCTTTTCCAGGGCAAGGCAGACAGACATAATTTCACGAAACAGCCTGGCCATGGTTTCATCATCCAGTGGCCCCTGGTTGCGTTCCTTTACCTGGCGCAAAACCTGGGCTTCACGTTCCGGGCGATAAAAAACTGTCTCCGGACTGGCCGCCAACTTGATGCGGGCAACTTCCTGAGCAGCTTCAGCACGTTCATTCAACAGTGTCTGTATACGGACATCGAGATCGTCTATCCTGTCACGGATTTTCAGCAGTTTCTTGTCTTCGTCCATTGTTCTCTATCAACTCAGACAGCGCACCGACAACACACCATCAATTGACTTAATACGTTCAATAACATCGTCCGGCACATCCTGGTCGACGTCAATCAAAGTTACCGCAACATCATTCCGTGATTTGTTCAGCATGTCGATAATATTCAGATTAGCATCTGCCAGGTCAGTTGAAATCTGGCCAAGCATATTGGGAACATTATTATTAATCACAGCCAGGCGCACGCCTTCATTTCTGGGCAAACTGATTTCCGGAAAATTGACAGAATTGGTGATATTGCCATTTTCCAGATAGTCACGAACCTGGTCAGCAACCATAATGGCACAGTTTTCTTCAGCTTCAGTTGTCGATGCACCCAGGTGCGGCAACGTGATGCAACGAGGATGATCCTTCAACAGGTTACTTGGGAAATCACAGACGTAAGCATAGAGCTTGCCTGAATCCAGCGCCTTGACCACAGCTTCATCATCAATGATGCCATTACGCGCAAAGTTAAGGATCACGGCATTATCCGGCATTATGCCCAGACGCTGTTCATTGATCATGTTCGCCGTATGCTCAGTTAATGGCACGTGAAAAGTGACGAAATCAGCACGTGATAACAAATCATCAACCGAAAGAGCCTGCTCAACATTTGCGCTCAGTTGCCAGGCACTTTTGACCGTGATAGTCGGGTCATAACCAACCACTTTCATACCGAGTGCATGCGCAGCATTGGCGATCTGAACTCCAATAGCACCAAGCCCGATAACACCCAGGGTTCTGCCAGGCAGTTCAAAACCTACATAGTTTTTCTTGCCGGATTCAACATGCTTGTGAATTTCTTCATCAGCACCCTCAAGGCCACGGGCAAAGCTCCAGGCCTGGCCGATATTACGCGCCGCAATCAGCATACCGGCAACAACCAGTTCTTTAACTGCATTCGCATTGGCCCCGGGTGCATTAAAAACCGGGATGCCTTTTTTTGTCATTTCAGGCACTGGAATGTTATTAACTCCGGCACCAGCACGCCCGATAGCCTTAACAGTTTCAGGCAGTTCCATGTCGTGCATTTTGGAAGAACGTACCAGGATTGCATCCGGGTGAGTAATTTCTGAAGCAATTTCATAATTGTCCCGGGGAAGACGATCCAGCCCGGCAACAGAAATATTATTGAGTGTTTGTATTTTGTACATCGTGAACCTTGTTTTTTATCCGTTGCGTTTTTCGAAATCGACCATGAAATCGATCAGGGCATCAACACCCGCTTCAGGCATGGCGTTATAAATACTGGCACGCATGCCACCAACAGAACGATGACCTTTCAATGTTTTGAGACCCTGGGCAGAAGCTTCTTCAAGAAACTTGCCATCCAGTTCAGGGTTAGCCAAAGTGAACGGTACATTCATCCAGGAGCGGCAATGTTCGTCGACCGGGTTGGCATAAAAACCGGATCCATCAATTGCCGCGTAAAGCTTGCCGGCCTTGCGGGAATTGATTTCAGCCATTCCCTGTAATCCACCCTTGTCTTTCAACCACTGGAATACCAGGCCTGCCAGGTACCAGCCATAAGTGGGTGGCGTGTTGTACATCGAGTCATTATCGACATGGGTTTTGTAGTCAAACATGGTGGGAGTTCCAGGCATAACCTCGCCAACCAGGTCTTCCCTGACAATCACAAGAGTCAGGCCGGCTGGACCAATGTTTTTCTGCGCACCGGCATAAATCAGTCCGTAACGATCAATATCCAGGGGACGCGACAAAATGGTTGAGGACATGTCAGCTACCAGCGGGACATCGCCTGTTTCCGGAATGTAACTAAACTCTACCCCGCCAATCGTCTCATTTGGCGTGTAATGCATATAGGCAGCATCCGGATTAAGATTTAATTCACTCTGCTGGGGAGTGCTGGAAAAGTTGGTCGCTGCAGTTGTCGCAACAACATTCACATCAGAAAAACGCTTGGCTTCTGCAATGGCTTTTTTTGACCAGGCACCCGTATTGATATAGTCAGTATTCCTGTTTCCACGAGTCAGGTTCATTGGAATCATTGCAAACTGGCTGGAAGCACCACCCTGCAGGAACAACACCTTGTAGGTATCCGGAATGGACATTAATTCACGCAGGTCTGCTTCCGCCTTTTCGGCAATAGACATGAATTCCTTGCCACGGTGACTCATTTCCATCACGGACATGCCACAGCCATGCCAGTCAACCAGTTCTTCCTGGGCCTGTTTCAATACATCTTCAGGTAGTGCAGCGGGTCCTGCACTAAAGTTATAAATACGAGACATTAGTTTTCCTAAACTTTAAATTTATTTTGGATTATTCAGATAATTGCTCGGGCGCTTCATCGGATGAATCTTCACTGTCATCACCGAGAGTCAGAACTCGCTCAATACCAATAAGTTTTTCATCCTTACTCAGACGAATCATTTTCACACCCTGGGTATCACGACCCATGACAGACACATCTGCAACCGGCGTTCTGACCAGTGTTCCACCATCTGTAATCAGCATGACTTCATCAGAATCAACGACCAGTACCGCCCCCACCTGTTTGCCATTTCTTTCAGATGTCTTGATGGATTTCATACCTTTACCACCACGTCCCTTGGTTGGGAATTCAGTCAGGGCAGTACGTTTTCCATAACCGTTTTCTGTAACGGTCAGTACGTCACCTTCATCTTGAATAATCAGAGAAATGACCTCCTGCCCATCATCAAGACGCACTCCACGAACACCTGACGCAGTACGCCCCATGGAGCGAACGGCTGTTTCATTGAAGCGCACCGCCTTGCCAGCTGTCGTAAACAGCATGATGTCCTTGCTGCCGTCGGTAATTGCCACGCCGATCAACTGGTCATTATCACGCAGGTCCACGGCAATGATGCCACTGGCCCTTGGGCGGGAAAATGCTTCCAATGGCGTTTTCTTGACCACACCTGAGCTGGTCGCCATGAAAACATACAGGTTTTCAGCATATTCACGGATCGGTAATACAGCGTTTATTCGCTCATCAGCTTCCAATGGCAATAGGTTGACCATGGGTTTGCCACGGGCATTACGACCGGCCTGCGGCAACTGGTAGACCTTCAACCAGTAAACACGACCGCGACTGGAGAAGCACAAAATCGTGTCGTGGGTACTGGCCACGAACAGCTGATCAATGAAATCCTCATTCTTGGTCGTGGTAGCTGATTTACCCTTGCCGCCACGTTTCTGGGCCTGGTAGACATCCAGTGGTTGCGCCTTGGCATATCCCTGGTGCGACAATGTCACAACAACATCCTCTTCAGTGATCAGGTCTTCCAGTGTCAGCTCAAGACGATCAGAAATAATCTCGGTACGGCGCTCGTCACCGAACTGCTCGCGCATATCAATCAATTCATCCCGAATCACTTCCATCAGTTTTTCTGGACTGGAAAGGATATCAAGTAATTCCTTAATTCTATCTATTATCTCACTGTATTCATTAAGGATTTTATCCTGCTCAAGCCCTGTTAAACGATGCAGCCTCAGATCGAGAATGGCTTGCGCCTGGACCTCGGTCAAGCGGTACCCACCTTCAACCAGACCAAACTCTGCCGACAAATCTTCGGGACGGGAAGCCGTCGCCCCCGCTTTTCCCAGCATGGCTTCGACTGTTCCGGATTGCCAGACACGAGCCAGCAACTGCTGCTTGGCTTCAGCCGGACTGGAAGCATTTCTGATCAACTCGATAACTTCATCAATGTTGGCCAATGCCACGGCCAGGCCTTCCAAAACATGCGCCCTGGCACGTGCTTTACGCAGCTCAAACAAGGTGCGACGGGTAACGACCTCACGACGATGCCTGATGAAATACAACAGCATCTGCTTAAGGTTTAATGTTCTGGGTTGCCCATCAACCAGTGCCACCATGTTGATGCCGAACACGTTCTGCATCTGGGTATGCTGGTAAAGATTATTCAGGACAACTTCGCCAACTTCACCACGGCGAAGCTCGATCACCATGCGCATGCCATCCTTGTCGGATTCGTCACGCAGCTCGGTGATACCTTCAATCTTTTTATCCTTAACCAGTTCGGCAATCTTTTCCAGCAATCGCGCCTTGTTTACCTGGTAAGGCAACTCGTTCACGATAATACGTTGCTTGCCGGTCGATTCATTAACTTCTATTTCTGTACGCGCACGAATATAGATTCGACCACGACCAGTCGCATAAGCCTCGGCAATACCGGTTGAACCATTAATAAATGCAGCGGTTGGAAAATCAGGGCCTGGCATGTATTTCATCAGGTCCATGATGCCGATTGAGTCATCTTCAATCAGCGCAAGGCAGGCATTGATACATTCAGTCAGGTTATGTGGCGGTATATTGGTTGCCATGCCGACCGCAATACCCGAAGAACCATTAACCAGAAGGTTGGGGGTACGCGCTGGCAGAACGGTAGGTTCCCGCTCTGATTCGTCATAGTTGACCGCAAAATCAACGGTTTCCTTGTCCAGGTCATCCAGCAGACTATGGGCAATTTTCGCCATGCGCACTTCGGTATAACGCATGGCAGCCGGAGCATCACCATCAACCGATCCAAAGTTACCCTGCCCATCAACCAGCATGTAGCGCATGGAAAATGGTTGGGCCATGCGCACAATGGTGTCATAAACAGCAGTATCACCATGAGGGTGATATTTACCAATCACGTCACCAACAACACGGGCGGATTTTTTATAGGGTTTATTCCAGTCATTACCCAGTTCATTCATCGCATACAAAACGCGCCGATGAACAGGCTTCAGACCATCTCTGACATCCGGCAATGCACGACCCACGATGACACTCATTGCATAGTCCAGGTAGGACTGCTGCATCTCATGCTCAAGGTCAACCGGCAAGATTTCCTTTGCAAATTCTGTCATGATTCTTGTCTTGTTAACTCCTCCAGAAAATGACCGGAAAAATACCGCTTTTTATAGGTATATATTTCCAAAGATTCCCGATCATAAAGACGTGATCATAACATGCGCCACCCCTGCTAGTACAAAGCAAAATGCCCGTAAATCGCATTTTGTGGCTTTTAGAGCTAACCAAACATGTGTTTTTTCATTTTTTCGGCGTCTGGCGCGTGAACTATCCCTTTCTCAGTCACGATAACATCCACAAGGCCTGCTGGCGTGATATCAAATACCGGGTTCCATGCCGAAATATTGCTGGCAGCTATGCGATTGCCGCCACACTCGAACAACTCTGCAGGATCCCGTTCCTCGATCGGAATATCTTTACCGGAGGCAACTGACATATCAATCGTACTGATGGGTGCCGCCACCATGATCTTTACACCATGATGCCTGGCCGCAAGCGCCAGGTGGTAGGTTCCAATCTTGTTGGCAACATCCCCATTGGCAGCAATCCGGTCTGAACCGACGATCATCCAGTCCACCCCTCCTGCTGCCATGCGGCTGGCCGCGGCTCCATCAGCCAGCAAGGTTACCGGAATACCGTCACGCGACAACTCCCAGGCAGTCAGACGTGAGCCCTGCATCCAGGGACGAGTTTCATCCACGAATACCTGCGTCAGCTTACCTTCAGCATTTGCACTGCGCACCACACCCAGCGCCGTGCCATAACCCCCTGTAGCCAACGCACCGGCATTACAGTGCGTTATGATACCGGAAGAAGGGGCAAGCAGTGAGGCTCCAAAATCACCCATCGCTTTGCATGCTGCAATGTCATCCTGGTGAATACCGATCGCTTGATCAAGCAATGCAGGCTCGGGATCCAAATCATCCAGTTGCTCGACAAACGTACGCATCCTGGTGATTGCCCAGGAAAGGTTAATCGCCGTTGGGCGTGCCTGCTCAAGTACGGAAAGCAAAGGTTCCATAAAAGCTTTCCAGCTCGAGCCATGTTGTGCAAACACCTCTCGACCGGCCAAAACAACGCCGTAGGCTGCCGTAACGCCTATTGCCGGCGCGCCCCTGACTACCATGTCACGAATGGCATCCGCCGTTTCCCGGGCTGTCGTCAATGCGATAAATTGCTCAGTCGCAGGCAATACCCGCTGGTCCAGCAGGTAGAGATTGTCCTCGTGCCAGACAACAGCCTGGTCTGCGTTGACAGGTATATCCAGTGTTACGGCTTTCATCTTAATGGTTTCCATGGCAGATTAGTCGACATATTGATCGTATGAAGCTTTGTGAGATAGCAATAATGCAACCTGTAGATACAATTTTGAATGCACGCTGGGTCATTCCCGTAGAAGGCGCTAATCAAGAAGAACCCGTTATTCTTCATCACCACTCTATCGTCATTCGCCATGGGCGCATAACAGCTATTCTACCGACGGACCAGGTCTCACAGCAATTTACCACTGAAGAAATTATCAATCTGGACAGGCATGCACTTGTTCCTGGCTTGATCAATACACACACCCATGCGGCCATGAGCCTGTTTCGCGGCCTGGCCGATGATATGCCACTGATGGACTGGCTCAATAATTATATATGGCCAGCCGAACAGAAATGGGTGAGTGAGGAATTTGTTGCCGATGGTTCTCGCCTTGCCATTGCCGAAATGATCAAAGGTGGAACCACCTGTTTCAATGATATGTATTTCTTTCCCGATGTGACTGCTCAAATCGCTTCACAAGCCCATATACGGGCAACCGTTGGACTGATTGTTATCGACTTTCCCTCAAGCTGGGCTACCGATCACAACGATTATTTTGACAAAGGCCTCAAGGTACACGACCAATATCGGGAACATCCTTTAATTAAAACAGCTTTTGCACCTCATGCACCCTATTCTGTATCTGACCAACCTTTAAAACGCATTCAGATGCTTGCCAATGAACTGGAAATACCTGTTCACATGCATGTTCATGAAACTGCAGATGAAGTCAGAATGGGACTTGAAAATCAGCAGATGCGTCCGGTCGAGCGCCTGCAAAGACTGGGTATGCTGTCGCCCTCGTTGATGGCAGTGCATATGACCCAGTTGACTGAAGATGAAATCTCCCTGCTGGCAGACTCCGGCTGCCATGTTGTGCACTGCCCCCAATCAAACCTGAAGCTGGCTTCCGGTTTCTGTCCAGTTGCCCGGTTGCTGGATAAAGGCATCAATGTGTCGCTTGGCACAGACAGCGCTGCCAGTAACAACAACCTGGACATGTTTGCAGAAATGCAGACCGCTGCCCTGCTGGCAAAAGGCGTTGCCAATGACGCCAGTGCCCTGCCTGCTTTCCAGGCCCTGCAGATGGCAACGATCAATGGCGCAATAGCACTGGGCATTGCCGAAGAAACCGGTTCAATCAGCATCGGCAAGTCCGCCGACATCACAGCAATCAAAATGGATAATGTCAGTACCGAACCAGTCTACAACCCGATTTCTCAAATTGTTTACGCCAGTCAGTCCCAGGATGTTTCAGACGTCTGGATAGCCGGCAAACAGGTGTTAAAAAACCAGCACCTTACGCTGATAGATGAAAACAAAATTATCCAAAAAGCTCGCTACTGGCAGGAAAAGATTGCATCGAAATAACCATAAATGAACCAGCACAGTTTTTTCAGGCTTTATTGCAGGCACTCAACTCAGGCATAATTAACCAAAGAAGCATTTACAGGCCAACTCCATGACTGACAACTCTGCCGTAAACGTTGATCATACCGAAGTCAACAAGTTCGAAGCTTTGGCTTCACGCTGGTGGGACCCTAACAGTGAATTCAAGCCTCTGCACGAAATCAACCCGCTGCGACTGGAATACATTGACGAAATCGCGGGACTTGAAGGCAAAAAAGTCCTCGATGTTGGCTGTGGCGGCGGCATTCTTGCCGAAAGCATGGCTACCAGGGGCGCAAATGTGACCGGCATCGATATGGGTGAAACCAATCTGGCTGTTGCACGTCTACACCTGCTCGAGTCCGGTGAAAATGTTGATTACCGAAAAATTCCGGTTGAAGCACTCGCAGATGAAATGCCCGGGAGCTTTGACGTGGTAACCTGCATGGAGATGCTGGAGCATGTACCGGATCCTGCATCGGTTATTTCTGCATGTGCAAGGCTGGTTAAGCCTGAAGGACATGTTTTCTTTTCAACGCTTAACCGGAACCCCAAATCCTACCTTTTCGCTATCATCGGTGCCGAGTACCTGTTACGCCTGTTACCCAAAGGTACTCATGATTTTGAGAAATTCATCAAACCTTCAGAACTAGATCAGTGGATTCGCCAGGCAGGACTCGCAAGCAAAGGCATGACCGGGTTGGTTTACAACCCCTTTACCAAGGCCTACAAACTTGATCCAACTGATGTTGATGTCAACTACATGGTTCATACGCAACTTGAAGACTGACTACAGGTCTTGCGAGTAGAATCATGCCTATAACATCGGACCTGAAAGCTGTTTTATTTGATCTTGATGGCACCCTGGCGGATACCGCCCCGGACCTGGCCTACGCATTAAATGAAACACTGAAAAATTTCGACCGCAACCCATTGCCCTATGAAGAAATACGCGCCTACGTCTCACATGGTGGTGCCGCCCTGATTCGTCTCGGTTTTGGCATTGAACCGGATGCACCGGACTTCGAGACTTATCGCCAATTCCTGCTGGATATTTATCAAAACAACCTGTGTCGCGAGACCCGATTGTTTGAAGGCATGGAAGAGTTACTGTTACATCTTGAAACCAACCAGATACCCTGGGGCATTGTAACCAATAAGCCCTCCTGGCTGACTGATCCCCTGGTGAAGAAAATGGGTCTGGACAGTCGTGCCAGCTGCATTGTCAGCGGGGATACCTGTAAGCGTAACAAGCCACACCCCGACCCAATACTTTATGCCTGCACACAGACTGATATGGACCCGGTCAACTGTTTTTATGTTGGCGATGCTGCAAGGGACATTGAAGCCGGCAACGCTGCAGGTTGCACGACGGTAACGGCACTCTTCGGATATCTTAATGACGATGATGAACCGGAAAAATGGCAGGCTGATTTTAATATCTCGCACCCGCTGGAAATGCTTGAAATCCTGAACGCCAATTAGGTCCGCATACTGGTCACGGCATGCTAGATACGACTTTCCCCAATGCAGCGACTCCGACAGGCTCAACCGCGTATTATGTAACGCGATTTTCAGCGCCGGAAGTTCAGGATAATCTTGCCGCCCTGTTTCTCTGGAAAGAAGAATTGAGCAGACTGTACAGCCTGACTGACCCCGGTGTTGCACGGATAAAACTTCAATGGTGGCAACAACAAATCAGCCTGCCGCAAGAAGCCCCGTCAGTACACCCGTTAGCCGCAAAACTCAGTTTGTTGTTTCGTGCTACAACAGCCGCTGATTCTACATTTCAGGTCATCACCAGCGAAATCGATAGACAACTTCATCGACAACCTTACGTTGATGCCAGGGAATTGTGGCAGGGATGTCTAAATCATGGCGGCAACCTGGCAAAACTCATTCAGGTAGCCAGTCATCAGCCCATAACGACTGATACAAAGGTTATTGGCGCCTGGATCAGTTTTATCGAGTGGCTGCAAATGCTGGGTAAAACCACCCGGTATGGCATCAAGCTCCTGCCTGTTGATTCACTGCAGCAGCATCAACTCAACTATGATCAATTGCTGTCTTCTGAAAATCAGCAACAGGTTCAGGAAATCGTCTTTCAACTGCTGGAATATATGCGATCGATTGCGCCTCCTCCGGAACAAAAACGGGCAAAAACACCCCTGATGAAATATTACAGGTTACGCAGCAAGCTACTTGAACTACTGATACAGGAAGACTTTTCCATTATGCATCAACGCATCAGCCTCACTCCAATAAGGAAGCTGTGGTTTGCGCTTTAGTTCATTGCTAAAATGCGATCCAGACAACTTGATGCAGGTCGACATAAGCAACGCAAAGCCAACCTGTCCTTTACTCCAGATAATTAATTAACAGCAGAAAACTTCATGCAAAATTACCAGGCCCCAAACAATCTATTAGCAGGCAAAATCATATTAGTGACCGGAGCCGCTGATGGCATAGGTCGAATGGCATCACTTGCATACGCCGAACATGGCGCTACTGTCATTCTGCTGGACAAGGTCCTTTCGATGTTGGAAAAGGTCTACGATGAAATTGAAGCCCAGGGCTGGACTCAGCCGGCAATTTTTCCGATGGATTTGCAAACTGCCAGCCCGGATGACTACCTGACCCTGGCGCAAACCATTGAAAAGGAGTTTGGACGCCTGGATGGTATTTTGCACAACGCCGCCCAGTTCAAGATGCTTAGCCGGGTCGACGACTACGATATCGAAACCTGGTTCCAGGTAATGCAGGTCAACCTCAATGCCCCCTTTATCATTACCCAGGAATGCCTACCCCTGTTGCGCAAGTCTGACAGCGCTTCCCTGATATTCACTTCTGATACCGTGGGACGTAAAGCAAAGGCTTACTGGGGGGCATACGCTGTTTCCAAGTTTGGACTTGAAGGACTCATGCAGATACTTTCCGAGGAACTGGAGAACAGCAACATCCGCGTTAACAGTATTGACCCGGGACCCACCAATACAACCATGCGTCATCTTGCTTACCCAGGTGAAGAACAGGAGTCGAATAAATCAGTGGAAGCACTGGCGCCACTTTATCTCTGGATCATCGGGGATGACAGTAAAGACATAAACGGCCAGGCGATTACCTACCAGGATTAACCTTTAATTAAAGCAGTTGGCAGACAGAGGGCATTCTCGACCTGATGTTCTATACTTGGAAAATACACATGTTGTTTTTGTCAGAATCCGCGTTACCGAAGGAATCCATTGAATGGGACATATCCGGTTATCAGTCGCTCTGTTGATTTCAGTCTGCATCAGCCTATTTAATACAGGTCTTGCGGCAGAACTTGAAACCAGCAAAATCGAGCTTTCTACTGTCCAGCAACTTTATCATCTTGATGGTCTTGTCGAAGCCATTCATCAGTCAACGTTATCCGCCCAGACAACTGGCCAGGTTGAAGAAGTCTTTTTCGATGTTGAAGATTATGTTGAAAAGGGACAGCTGATACTGCTTATTAACGATTCTGAACAGCAGTCAAACCTGGCAAAGATGCAAGCCGATCTCAAGCGCGCAAAAGCCGAGTTGCAGGATGCCCAGAATGAACATGACCGAACTAAAGGTGTATTTGAGAAAAAACTGGTTGCCACCTCTGTGATGGACAAGGCAAAAGCGGCATTGAATAAAGCCAGGGCCGGCCTTGACTCTTCGCTTGCCGCACTTGAGCAGGCCCGCAAGCAACTCGAGTATACTCGGGTGACCGCTCCTTACACCGGCATCGTTACCAAGCGCCATATCGAAGCCGGCGAGACTGCCCAACCCGGCATGTTGCTAATGAGCGGCATTTCACTCGACAGGCTTAGAGTGGTAGTTGATGTACCCCAGACACTTATCAGCGCAGTTCGTCACGAGGGCAAGGCCCTGGTGCAAAAACCCGATCTCAGTTGGGTGAGTGCGGAAAAACTGACTATTTTCCCGTTTGCCGAAAAAAACTCGAATACTTTTAAGGTGCGCCTGGAACTGCCGCCCAATCTTAAAGGCTTACTTCCTGGCATGTTCGTTAAGGTATCTTTTATTGCCGGTAACAAAAAGGTGCTGCTGGTGCCACGCGAAGCCGTTGTCTACCGCTCTGAAGTTATCGGTGTTTATGTTGTTGACCAGCAGGATAAGGTGATTTTCCGTCATATCCGGGTTGGCCATGCTATCAATGCTGACAAGCTGATCGTATTATCCGGTCTCAACAAAAACGAGCGTGTTGCACTTGACCCGGTTGCTGCCGGAGCCTTGCTGAAACTTCAAAGACGCCATCAGAATCATGGATAAGCTGGGGTTTTCCGGACGCATCGCACTGCGCTTCCAGAATTCACAAATTACGCCGCTGCTGGCCCTGGTAGGCCTGCTACTGGGTGTGTTTGCCGTGTTTGTTACCCCCCGCGAAGAAGAGCCGCAGATTAATGTGACTTTCGCTAATGTGTTTATCCCCTTTCCTGGCGCATCGGCGGAAGAGGTTGAAAACCTGGTGTCGGCCCCAGCCGAACAGGTACTTTCAGAAATCGAAGGCATTGAACACGTTTTTTCCTCCTCGTCACCGGGTATGGCAACATTAACCATTCAGTACCTTGTTGGCGAGAAACGTACAGATGCTATTGTCCGCCTGTTCAGCAAAATCTATTCAAACCAGGACTGGTTGCCACCCAACCTTGGCGTCGGCCAGCCTATTGTCAAGCCCAAGGGTATTGATGATGTACCCATATTGACAGCCACGCTGTGGTCAAAAGATTCGAATATCGGCGCCTACGAACTGGGACAGGTTGCCCATGCCATCGAGTCAGAGTTAAAACGCGTCCCGGGCAGCCGGGACATCTATACTATTGGAGCACCAAAGCGTGTCATTCACGTGACCCTGGACCCGCAGGCACTGGCTGGTTACCGGATATCCCTGCCTAACCTGCGCAATAGCCTACTCAGTGCAAACCATACGCAAGACAATATTGAGATAACTTCAAACAACCAGGAATTATTGGTTCAGGCTGGTGTTTTTCTCAGCGACTCGCATGAGATTGGCAACCTCGTTGTCGGTGTACATGAGGGAAGACCTGTCTTTCTTCGAGACGTTGCCAGCATTCGTGAAGGTGCTGAACGTCCTCAATCCTATGTCTGGATGGGCACCGGCCCTGCGATTGACAACCCGGAACTGGCCGCAGCTGGAGAACCACCTGCCGTCACGCTGGCAGTGGCAAAAAAACCCGGTGAAAATGCAGTGGCCATCGCCGAGCGAATTATCCAACGTTTTGAACAACTGAAGGGTATTTATATACCAGATGGCGTTGAAACGCGTATCACCCGAAACTATGGTGCAACTGCTGACGACAAGGCAAAAAAACTGATGAGTAAACTCGGTTTTGTAAGCCTGTCAGTCGTTCTCCTGGTACTGGTTTTTATGGAATTTCCCAGAATGGCGATCCGCGAATCATTAATCGTTGGCAGTGCGGTCGTCGTTACCCTGGCCGCGACCCTGTTTGCTTCCTGGGCTTACGGCTTTACGCTCAACCGGGTATCCCTGTTTGCGCTGATTTTTTCTATAGGCATCCTGGTTGATGACGCCATCGTCGTCGTAGAAAACATCAACAGGCATATCTCGCTTGGAGCAAAAAATTTACTAGAGGCCATACCCCGGGCTGTCGATGAAGTTGGCGGCCCCACTATCCTGGCTACCTTTACCGTTATCGCCGCTTTATTGCCGATGGCCTTTGTAAGTGGGTTAATGGGACCTTACATGAGTCCAATTCCCATCAATGCCTCTATGGGAATGTTGATCTCCCTGGTCGTCGCTTTCGTTTTCACCCCCTGGATGACTTATTTTTTGCTTAAAGGAGTAACGCAAGAACATCTCGCTGAACACCAGGATGCCAGCCCTGCCCTGGCGCGCCTGTTCACAAGAATAATGCATCCCTTTCTGGCAGGCAGATCTGGATGGATAAACCGCTGGAAACTGCTGGCAGCTATCCTGATCCTGATCATGGCAGCAGTATCCCTGAGCTTTTTTAAACTGGTCGTGTTCAAGATGTTACCTTTTGACAACAAATCTGAATTCCAGGTGGTACTGGATATGCCAGAAGGCACAACGCTTGAACAAACAACGCTGGTGCTTCACGAAATCGGGCATTTCCTTTCAGGGGTGCCGGAAGTGACCGACTACCAGGTCTATGCAGGAACCGCCGCTCCTATTGGCTTCAATGGCCTGGTACGACAATATTATCTGCGTGATGCCCCCCACTTGGGGGATATCCAGATTAATCTAGCTGACAAACATGATCGTGGAAGAAAAAGTCACGAAATTGCGCTTGCCATACGCGAACCTATTCAGACCATTGCCCGGCAGTTTAATGGTAATGCCAAGATTGTTGAAGTTCCGCCTGGCCCGCCGGTTATGGCGCCACTGGTGGCAGAAATTTATGGTGTCGATTACAAGGGGCAAATCGATACAGCCTATAAGGTACGGAAAATTTTTGAAACAACCCCTGATATCGTAGACATTGATGATTCAGTTGAATATCCCTCAACCAAGGCCGTTGTGGTTATCGACAGATCCAAAGCCAGCCTGCTGGGAGTGTCTCAAACCGAGGTTGTCCAGGCACTCGGCACAATTCTGGGAGGAGAGGACGTAGCTTACATACATGGCAGTAACCTGAAGTATGCAGTGCCTATCCGGCTAAGGTATTCTGAAGCTGATCGAGCCGAGCTTAACCAGGTACTGTCTTTTAAATGCCAGGGCGCAAATGGCATGGTACCCCTTTCAGAAGTTGTTTCAGTGATACCCGCGCAGCGTGAGTACAGCATTCATCACAAAGATCTTTTGCCGGTTGTCTATGTCACTGGTGACATGGCTGGGGAAACAGATTCACCGCTGTACGGCATGTTTGATATAAAATCCACGATAAACGCTCAAACAGAGCTGGACCAGTGGTTGCTTTCTCAGCCCAACAATCCTTATGAATACAGTATAAAATGGGATGGTGAATGGCAGATTACCTATGATACTTTTCGTGATATGGGCATTGCCTATTCAATTGGTTTACTGCTGATCTATTTACTAGTCGTAGCTCAGTTCAAATCCTACCTTGTTCCTTTGATCATCATGGCCCCGATCCCTTTGACCGTGATCGGCATAATGCCGGGCCACGCCCTACTTGATGCCCAGTTTACGGCCACATCAATGATTGGAATGATTGCCCTTGCAGGCATTATTGTCAGGAATTCAATACTGCTGGTCGACTTTATTAATCAGCAGGTGCGCGAAGGCATGGAATTAGCTGATGCAGTAATCCGTTCAGCCACAGTCCGTGCCAAGCCCATCGTGCTGACTGGTGTGGCAGCCATGGCTGGCGCATTCTTTATTCTGGATGATCCCATCTTTTCTGGTCTGGCTATATCACTGATATTTGGCATTTTTGTTTCTACCGTGTTAACACTGATTGTAATTCCGGTTGTCTATTACGGCGTTATGCATAAGCGCATAGACAGCCTCCTTAACGAGAAAACTTAGTCCATCAGGTCAAACTCAATGCCCCTGGCATGCAGGTCATCCGCAATTTTCTGCACATAACGCTGAAACTCCGGGATGGTTTTATAGGTTCCGGTAGATACATAATCCAGCGCAGCCTTGGTATGGAAAGACTTCATGTAGGCTTCGGTACGGAATATTTCATCGCCCTGCGCATCAAAAAACACCAGGCTGGGACTGTAATTAATCCCGAGTTGATTCGACCATTCCTTAATTTTACTGTTTTGACCGGCAGGCGTCCTGATTAACTGGTCAGACCACATGTTCAGCACCACGACATCAAATGCCTGCAGACTGGCTTTGACGTTATCCCGCTTAAGAATATCCAGATGTAATTCATCACAGGCTTTGCAGACAGGCTGTTCGAACATGACTAGCAGCGGCTTGGTTGCGGAATTTCGTTCAGTCAGGTCGGCCGGGTTTTTCAGGGTATTTTCAGTTGTATGTAACTGTCCACTGGCTTTTTCTGGTTTGATTGTCCTGAAGTAATCCCGGATGGCGATACTGTTTTCTTTTTTCTCGGCAATATATTGCAGGGTCGTCATGAACTTGTACGGGGCGAAATAGCCGTTAATCCGTAACAGTACTTTGCCTTGTTCGTTCAGGAATAACAAAGTCGGCGTAAACTGTACGCGTAAATTTTTGGCAAAGGCTTTTTCAGTTGTTGTTTCACCGGCCAGGTTAACGACTTCCCTGTCACCCCACATGTTGATTGAGATGACATCAAAATTTTTCTTTGTATAATGAGAAATATCCCTGTCACCAAAATTATCCTGCAGCAATTTTCCGCAATACGGACAACCATCCTGGTAAAAATAGAGCATCACCCGTTTATCCTGGTCGGTGGCCTCCTGTATATCTTCCCGTATATCCAGGAAAGACTCTTTAAACCAGGCCGGCTTGTCATGGTAACCTGGGTTGACCATACCTTCTGTGAGTGCCTCGCTTGTTTCCTCGGCGAACAGAGAACTACCAAGCAGTAATAATACCAACAGCAAAAGAATCTTAGACATCATTTCACCAGACTATCGGCATGAGCCGTTATCAGAGGATAAATATTATCAGTATAGTCCTGCAGTAACCGGTCTGCCTTGGCATTTCCAGAACTGTCAGTTACCGGTGTGGCAATCACGACAAAAAGTGCATCACCGCGATTTTCCACCAGTTTGGCGTAAGCTTCAAAAAGCTTGGCCTCGATCGTGTTCGAGGTTAACTGGCTGCCGATTCTGTACCAGCGCCAGACACGATAAACCTGGCCGTGACGGACAATCACAGAGGCTTCAATATGAGAGGTTTGGCCTTCGATAGACACCGCAATTTCTTCCTGGCTCTGGATTTTTGAAGCAGTAAAATCTTCCCCCTCGGCAGGATTCAGGCTGTTCAACTGATTAGCCGCCTCATTCCCCTGCTTCTGGTGCGGGTAATACCCCAGGAACAGAGACACCTGTTCATTATCCTTACAGTACCTGTCAGCCGTTTGTGCACTGGCACCAACAATACCGGGACGCCAGTCACTCACTTCGTGTTTATCACAATGACGCCAGCCACCCGTCTTCAGCTCTGCAATAAAAGGTTTGTCAGACACTTCAACATCAATTTGCTGGGTACTGAGATAGATCACTGGCAATAACAAGGTTATCGCTATCACCGCGAGACCTTTAATTGTCATGGAACGGTCCGCAAAACAGCCTGCCTGTGTTTCCTTGTCAATTTCTGGAGGCGTCATGTCATCTCGCCAGATAGCACCAAGCGCAAACAGAATCAGCATAACTACGCCAAAAAACACCCAGCCATATACCAGGTGATCAACACCGGTAGCCAGTTCCATGTTGCTCAGATGCCCTATCATGACAATCATGTAGGCACGCAGGCCATTTGCCAGAATTGGAATTGCCAGGGAAAACAGGATAAAAATGATTTGCTTGCGGACAGAACGGTAATTCAGGAACGCATATAAAACACCAAGCACAAATGAAGCAATGATATAGCGGACGCCGCTACAGGCCTCAACTACAGACCAGTTACCTGAAGGTATTGTGAAAAACATGCCTTCGCGGAAAACAGGAATACCGGTCAAGCGTAACAGGTTAACTGTAAAGGTGGCGGTAAACTCCATCATCGGCGGTATCAGGAAATCACCGACCGGTACCATGAACAACAGGAAAACAACCGGAAAAAATATCACCTTCCCCATGCTTATGCCGGTCAAGGTCCAGATGGCAAAAATCACACTCGATACCAGCGCAAATTGCGCCAATGCCTGGATTCCCAGAGATTCGGACAGCATCCAGACAAGCAAGCTGAGTAACAGCAGAGGATATATACGGTAGTCTGTTTTTGCGCGGGCAAGGGCTATTTCAAAACGGTGCTGCCAAAGCAGCCAGAGCGTGATAGGCAGGATAATAAAGCCATGGGAATAAGTTTCGTTGGCCAGCCAGGTGTTAGCCATTGTCATTACCGTGGCATGGTAAAAAATGCCGGCCATTGCAATGACCGCAAAAACTGGCCAGAGATTTTTCCAGAACGGTTGGAATTCTTCCATGAAAGATGTTTTGTTTTCGGCCATAAATCTGCTTCTGGATAATTAATGTTTATTAAGTTTATTAGCTGAAACAGTTATTTTTAAGAACACCTTTGCATCCAGCTCCAGCAAGCATAGCATCAACCTCAAAATGAAAAAACGGCGCCCGGTAATTTAATCCGTGGCGCCGTTTAATTTGGCTTCAGCTTTGCAACATTATGGATTCTGTAAAAGAATATCCTGCCGGAGCGTCGAAACCAGCTTTTCCCCAATGCCTTTGACCTGTGTAAGTTGATCTACAGATTCAAACTCGCCATTAAGCTTTCTGAATTCGACGATGGCTTCCGCTTTTTTTTGTCCAATTCCCTGCAGGGCACTGGCTATCTCTACAGCATCAGCCTGGTTGATATTTACGGGGCTTGCCAAAGCGGCTCCGCCCGGGAGCGCAAGATAAAACAATAATGAAATGGGAAGAAATAGATTCTTTTTCATGAGACATCTCCTTGTCATTGGTAATGAAATAAAAAACTGCCATCCGTGACAGTGTTGTAAAGTATATCCAAGCTATTTCAGAAAAAAAGTTTTTTTTGAAATTTTTTCCAGCTTTGCCATACTGGCTTTATGCCTGCAAAAAATAAAATTATCGTCACATTATTTTGTTCCTGTTTTTTTCTATCCGGCTCAGCACAGGCATTTTTCTGTTTAAATTTACTGGGCAAAAGTAAAAGCAATAACAAACATCGCAACTACGCTCGTGTAAATAACATTGCATCACCCTACAACCAGTTTCACTACGCTCCACGTGGTTTAGGCTATACCCAGGCACCCCGCTATATTCCACCACCACGCGCCCCCCTTCCACCCATTGCTCCCCGTTCAGGTTCTGATAGCCGCTTTTGTTTTTTTGACTGATCCCAACTGTATTTCATTGGCCGCAGCAGGGTGATGTTGCAGAAATTGACTATGATTCTGCCGCACAATGTTTAAAATCAGTGACATAAACTGAAATAAAATAATTAAAGAGGGTGATTGAGTGGAAGAACGTAAAGTTGATGTTGCCATTATTGGTTCCGGTAGTGCTGGCCTGTATGCACTGAGTAAAGTCCGGCCTTCGGGTAAAAGCTGGGTTCTGATTAATGGTGGCCATACCGGGACCACTTGTGCGCGTGTTGGTTGCATGCCTTCGAAGGCGGTCATTCAGGTAGCCGAGGATTTTTACCGCCGCAAGGTGTTTAATCGTTTTGGTGTTGAAGGTCATGAAGATTTGCGTATCGACCAGGCCGAAGCCATGGAATATGTCCAGGACCTGAGGGATACCTTCGTTGACCGGGTTTTATCTAACTCTACGGATAACATGAATGATGAGCAGTTCATTGAAGGTTACGCGAAATTTTTAGAACCCAACCTGCTTGAAATCAATAACGGTCAGCTTATACGGGCAGAGAAAATTGTCATAGCAACAGGCTCGCGTCCTATCGTCCCTGAAGCCTGGCAAGAGTTTGGAGACCGTATTTTAACCACTGATGATTTTTTTGAACTGGAGACTTTGCCATCTTCAATGGCAGTTATCGGACTGGGTGTTATCGGTCTGGAAATAGGCCAGTCACTGCACCGGCTTGGTGTTGATATAACGGGCATTGATCAACTTGAAACCATCGGCGGCATCAGTGACCCCGATGTTGCTGCCTCAGCCAAGGAAATTATCGGCTCTGAAATGCCTTTGTTACTTGGCCACGCTGCTGAAATCAGGGAACTTGAAGATGGCCAGTTCGAGGTTACCGCCGGAGAGACGACAATAACTGTCGAAAAAATTCTCGTTGCCATCGGACGACGTCCAAACCTGGAAAATCTTGACCTGCAAAATGCAGGCGTCACGCTGGGTGAAAATGGTATACCCTCATACGATCGCAACACGATGCAGATCGGGGATACACACCTGTTCCTTGCTGGTGACGTCAATGGTGAAAGACAGCTGCTACACGAAGCAGGTGATGAAGGACGTATCGCAGGCTTTAATGCTACCTCAGACAAGGTTCAGTCCTTCCAGCGCAAAACACCACTGTATATCACTTTCTGTGATCCCAATATTGTCAGTGTGGGTGCGCTTTACAGCGAACTTGCCCCGGAGACTACTGCTGTCGGTGAAATAAAGATGGCACCGGTTGGACGCGCCCTCATCATGGCCAAGAACAAGGGCATCATTCGCGTCTACGCAGAAAAATCCAGCGGCAAGCTTCTTGGAGCTGAAATGATTGCAGCCAAGGGCGAAAATCTGGGCCATCTGCTTGCCTGGTGTATTCAACAGGAAATGACTGTAGGCCAGTTATTACAACTACCCTTCTATCATCCTGTTATTGAAGAAGCGCTTCAGGCTGCCCTGTATGATTTGTATCAGAAGGTTGATACGAAAAACGATTCGCCAATTACTGAACTAAGACCCTTATAATTTTGTACCATACGCTTATACTGAATGCCTGTTTCCTGAAGACGCTGTAAATACTTCCCTGTAAGCTTGATGACAGCATCCATGCTGCCAACACCTCAGTAAACAGGCATTCAATACAAGCACTTGCAGTTATGCAGGTCGGTTCAAGATAGAGTAGAACCGACAAAATTTAATGACATGATAATTTCCTGTTTCCCACCCATTGCCTCTCCCTCCGCCAGAATATTGATCCTCGGCTCCATGCCGGGGAAAAAATCTCTTGAGATGAACCAGTATTACGCACACCCAAGAAACCTGTTCTGGCCTTTCATGTCCAAGCTGTTCGGATTTGACAAAGAGCTTGATTACCAGCAGCGGACATCCAGGCTAATACAGAACAAAATTGCTCTATGGGATGTATTGCAACACTGCCACCGTGAAGGAAGCCTGGACCAGGCAATTCAAAAAGACAGCATGTTACCGAATGATTTCATCACTTTTCTAAAAAATCACGCTGACATACACAGTGTGTTTTTTAATGGAAAAAAGGCAGAGGAAGTTTTTACAAAAATGGTCAAACCGGAAATCAGCAAGCAGTTCCCTTCTCTTAACTATGCCTGTTTACCATCAACAAGCCCCGCCAATGCGTCCATTAAGATCGACGACAAGTTTGCACAATGGTCAGGCATCATGGCTGCTCTGAAACAATTCAGATAACCCTGTCATTACCACCATCAACCGGCACTTGCGCAGCCGTGGTCTTAGAGAACAACGTCCCACACATGGCCGCCGCCAGTTCGGCAACATCTTTGGATGTTATTTCAGTTTTCAGAATATTCTTGGTTTTGTAATCCTCTACCGTCATTCCATAATGCCCGGCCCTTGCCTTCAGGACCTCATCAGTCCACAACGCAGTATCGAATACCGCATCAGGATGTAGCGAATTAATCCTGATTCCATCACCACCCCACTCCAGCGCAGCGACGCGAGCCAGTTGATTGAGTGCCGCCTTCGATGCTGAGTAGGCAGCTGCACCGGGACCGGGAGCGAGAAAATTTTTCGAACCGATTACAACTACCCGGCCATAACGCGGAGACAGCTTAAGCAATGGATAGCATTCACGCAGCAGGCGCAGATTGGCATCAAGGTTAACCGACATCACTTTTTGCCATTGTTCATCCTGAAGTTCTGCTATTCGGGTACCACCAGGAAACATACCCGCGTTCAAAATCAGCATATCCAGCCCGCCGAAATGTGAGACTGCCTTATCAAGTGCCTTGTTCACATCATCGGCAGAAGTGACATCACAAACCAGGCCAAAAAAACTATCACTGCCGTACATTTCAACAATGTCATGATTCATATCAAGACCAACAACTGCGGCCCCAGCTTTTAATAACGCGTCCACGCAGGCTTTGCCGATACCTGATGCAGCACCTGTTACCAGCGCCACTTCGCCTTGAAATTCGGGAGCCGTACCGCTCTTGCGTAACTTGGCCTGTTCAAGTTCCCAATATTCAACATCGAAAATATCTTTTGCAGGTAATGCCTGCCACTGCTCAAGCAATTCTGCCCGTTGTATAATCTGCATTGTGTGCTGGTAAATATCGGCATTGATTCTTACTTCGCTGGCAGACTTGCCGACTGTAATCAGTCCCATTTCATGGTCAAGAATAACCCGTGGCGCCGGATCCAGCATGGTTACCGGGCAACGTGCATTCACAGCATGTTGATCAAAGTAAACTTTATAATCAGCCACATACCCGGCGACATCATGTCCAAGCATAGGCAACTGCTTGGTACGAATCACGTGGTCGGGCGTTGCTGGTCCTCTTTGAGAAATTACAGCAATATCATCACGGCGCGCAAAGGCCATATAGGAATCATAGGCATCAACCCGTAACAGCATGGGAGATTCCACCACTTCTGATATCTGCTTTCTCAAGCCAGCACAGGTCAAGCGTGAAAAGTGAGGTTCAGCATCCAGGGTTACATCAGGTAACTGCCAGGCATTATGCGCATCCAGGTAATCTTCAGCACGCTGTACAAAATCAATCATGAGTTCATATGATGCCTTGGCAGTATCGGCAAAAGTAAACATGCCATGATTCATTAACACCATGCCTGTAGTGGCTGCTGTCGCTTCTTTTTCAAAACGCTCGGCAACGAGCCTTGCCAGGTCAAAGCCAGGCATAACGTAAGGAATGACAATGGCAGCATCACCAAAAAGTTGGCGAATACGCGCTTCTCCACCGGGTGTATTACATATAGTGATAATCGCATCAGCATGCGTATGGTCGACAAAACGGTAAGGTAATGCCGCATGCAGGATCGCCTCTACAGAACCAGCCGGTGAAGCGGCATTGGTCTGATGAGTTTGCATCTCGTTGACCATATCCAGGTCTGACAGGGACTCAAGTTTGGCCAGTTTACGCAAATGTTCCAGGCGAATCGGTGTAAAACCTTCAACCTCAATGGTTTCAAGATCCCAGCCGGAACCTTTCACATACAGGATTTCCTCGTCTTCACCGAAAATATTTTTTTCTGTAATTTTAACCGAGGTGTTTCCACCGCCGTGCAAAACCAGAGATGAGTCCTGCCCCAGAAGACGCGAGGTATACACTCTCAGCTCAAGGTCGGTTTCACAAAGAGAAGCTTGCTGATCATTCCAACGGTTTTTCATAAAAAATTCACCACGAAGGGCACAAAGGACACAAAGTTATTCAATGTTAAAAAACACGCAACAAATATCGGATACTTAACAAGACAAGTATCAGCTAAAAAGACTATCGATAGCAGTTAATTACTTCGTGTCCTTTGTGTTCTTTGTGGTAAAAAAACTATATTCTTCGCCAGGTACTGCCTTGCGCATTATCCTCGACAATAATCCCCTGCTCTTTAAGCTCATCACGAATTTTGTCCGCAGTTGCCCAGTCCTTGTTTTTCTTGGCTTCGATACGCTGCTGTACCAATGACTCAACCTCATCATCATTTAAGCCTTCAGCGCTGCCCTGGCCACGTAGGAAAGCTTCCGGGTCATCCTGTATGAGCCCTAAAATCGCCCCAAGCTTTTTCAATAAGCCACCAAGACCGGCTGCAGCATTCATATCAGTTTTCTTCAACGTATTAATTTCACGAACAAGATCAAACAGCACTGAAAGCGCCACCGGCGTATTAAAATCATCATCCATCGCCTGTTCAAAACGCTGCTGGTAATCACCTGCATCACTCGCAGATGCTTCCGGCAAATCACGTAAAGCGGTGTAAAAACGGGTCAAAGCGGCACGGGCATTATCCAGGTGCTCATCATCATAATTCAGTGGACTACGATATTGACTGGTGAGAATAAAATACCTATTTCCTCAGGACGATAACGCACCAGGATTTCACGAACCGTGAAAAAATTCCCCAGCGACTTGGACATTTTTTCATCATTGATGCGGACAAAACCATTGTGCATCCAGTAATTTACAAAGGGATGACCGGTGGCTCCTTCTGACTGGGCAATCTCGTTCTCATGATGAGGGAAAGTCAGGTCTGCACCACCCCCATGAATATCAAAGGTATCTCCCAAAGCCTTGGTTGACATGGCCGAGCATTCGATATGCCAGCCAGGTCGTCCATTACCCCAGGGAGAATCCCAGGCCGGCTCACCTTCCTTGGCTGCTTTCCACAAGGCAAAATCCAGCGGATCGCGCTTGGCGTCACCCGGCTCAACCCGGGCTCCAGCACGCAGATCCTCAGTCGATTTTCCGGATAATTTGCCATATCCCTCAAAACTGGAAACGGAATAGTAAACATCACCGTTATCTGCCACGTAAGCATGTTGCTTGGCGATCAGGCGCTCGATCATTTCCAGAATTTCGCCAATATGTTCCGTGGCCTTGGGTTCATCATCTGGCGGCAATACACCCAACGCATCGGAATCTTCATGCATGGCGCTGATAAAGCGTTCAGTTAAAGCAGAAAAATGTTCACCATTTTCATTCGCCCTGTTGATAATTTTATCGTCAATATCGGTGATATTACGGACGTATGTGACATCAAAGCCTTTGAATTTCAGGTATCGATAAACAACATCAAATACCACCATTACCCGGGCATGTCCCAGGTGACAGAGGTCATAGACCGTCATACCACAGACATACATGGTGACTTTGTTAGGCTGAATTGGAACAAATTCTTCTTTTTGATTGGTTAAGTCATTATAGACCTGGAGCATGATTTGGTATCCTGCAACTGAACAAGTCCGTGATTTTAACCTGAAACCGGAGTGATCTCTACGCACAGTCTGTTGAATCAGGACAAAGCAGCCAGTAGGATTGGTATTTTTTATTTAATGACAAATCCACTCACAACTATTGGAAACCGAATGAAACCCCTTTTTCGTCTGATTACTCCCCTGCTCCTGCTGTTTTCGTCGCTGACTGCCTGTAACGCTGCAGAGAGCACAACCACGAAAGTGCTTTTAGAAACCAGCAAAGGCAACATCGAGCTCGAGCTTTATCCTGAGCTGGCACCACTCACTGTGAAAAATTTCCTCAGCTATGTCGATGAAGGCTACTACAACAACACCATCTTCCATCGTGTCATCAACAGCTTCATGATCCAGGGTGGCGGATTTGATGCCGAACTGAATAAAAAGGACACGCATGATGCAATCAGCAACGAAGCAGACAATGGCCTTGATAATGACCGCGGCACGATTGCAATGGCCCGCACATCTGACCCAAATTCAGCGACTTCGCAATTTTTCATTAATCACGTTGACAATGATAGCCTTAACTATAAATCCAGGAGTTTGCGTGGCTGGGGCTACTGTGTATTTGGTAAGGTAACGCAAGGAATGGAAACCGTTGATGCCATCGCCGATGTATTTACCACCACAAAAAAAGGCATGCAGAATGTCCCTGAAGAACCTGTTTTAATTATTAAAGCTTCACGGCTTTGATTTTAAAGCCTGCTGCCGAGAGCATTTATTTATTAACCTATACGGAAAAAACCTATGATTACTTTGAAAACCAACCTTGGCGACATCTTCATCGAACTTGACGAAGAAAATGCGCCAAAAACCTGCGAAAACTTTAAACAGTATGTTAAAGACGGACACTTTGACGGCACAATCTTTCACCGTGTTATTGATAACTTCATGGTCCAGGGTGGCGGTTTTCTTGAAGACATGACCCAAAAAGCAACTCGTGAACCCATTGAAAATGAGGCCAAGAACGGTCTAAGTAATGAAACCGGCACCATCGCCATGGCTCGTACGATGGATCCGCATTCCGCCAGCGCGCAGTTTTTTATCAATGTAGCTGACAACAAGTTTCTCGATTACCCGGGCCAGGATGGCTGGGGATATTGCGTCTTTGGTAAAGTCACTGAAGGCATGGATGTGATCAACAAAATGAAAGGTGTTGAAACAACCACAAAAGCAGGCCACCAGGATGTGCCCGCTGAAGCTATTATCATCGAAAAAGCTGAAATCTCTGAATAAGGCTTAAGCGTCGCAGGTTAGCTCTATAAACTTGAGCTAACCTGCGAACCTGTCCAGCACTGACCTGCCCCTTACTGAATGCCTCGATCCCTTTTCATTTCCGACTTGCATCTTTGCGATGAAAGACCCAGTACAGTAAATCTCTTTCTGGCTTTTCTCGATAATGAAGCGACTAACGCTGACCAACTGTTCATCCTTGGAGACTTGTTCGATGCCTGGGTAGGTGACGACGACGACAGTCAAACCGCCAAAGTCGTTCTTGTCGGACTCAAGAAGCTGATCAACCATGATACAGCGCTCTATATCATGCACGGCAACAGGGACTTTCTAATCGGCGATGATTTCTGCCAGGCTTGTCATGCCACCCTGCTGACTGATCCGACTGTTATCAAGATAGGTAGCCAACGCGTGTTGCTGACACACGGTGATCAACTCTGCACCCGGGATGTACACTATCAACAGGCACGAAAAATGCGCATACAGCAACAATGGCTTGACCGGCTTCTTCAGAAAAGCCTGGCAGAAAGAAAAGCCATTGCAGCTGAATACCGCCAACAATCGGGGGAGACCAAGTCATTGTTGGCTGAAGACATTATGGACGTCACACTTGAAGAGGTGGAACTCTGGTTCGAAAAACACCAGGCGGACATGATGATACACGGGCATACGCACAGACCTGCCATTCACCAACACCAGATTAATGGCACCAGCAAGCCACGAATCGTGCTTTCCGACTGGCATGAAAAGCAGGCAGCAGCAATTTCTGTCGATGAAAATCTGAACGTAACACAAATTGAAATTAACTAATGCGTTAAGTGGATAGCGTTTCTCATTTCCTGCCACACAGAAGTTCAAGCTGTTCCAGTTCAGTTTCGCTGAAACCGGCATCGAGCCGAGCCTGGAAATGCATCGGGCAATGAATATCACCTTTCATGTATTTTATGACCAGGGAAAAATAGGTTTCTTCCGCATTCAGTCCCCGTTGCTCACAAAGGTAACGAAACCAGCGGCTGCCCGCCTCGACATGACCGATTTCGTCTCTCAGGATAATACTTAAAATATCGGCAGTTTGCTGATCGCCAACATTAAGAAACTTTTTCTGGATTAACGGCGTAACATCAAGGCCGCGTGCTTCCATTACGCGTGGAATCAGTGCCATGCGATCAAGAGCATCATGAGCCGTTTTCTGAGCCAGTTCCCAAAGACCATTATGCGCCGGAAAATCACCATAAGCGTATCCCAGTTCGTGCAGGCGATTATTCAGCAGGCTGAAATGATACGCCTCTTCAGCAGCTACCTGGCACCAGTCCTGGTAATAGCGGGCGGGCATATTTCTAAAGCGGTAGACAGCATCACAGGCCAGGTTTATTGCATTGAACTCGATATGACAAAAAGAATGAACCGCTGCCGCTTTACCTTTGTCCGTTCCCAGCTTTCGTTTTGGCACCTGGCGTGGAGAAACCAGTTCAGGTTGCGGCGGATGACCTGCCTGCAACGTTTCAGGTAATGCAATTTCCTCGATAACGAGTTTTCCCAGCTTAAAATCATTATTGAGCCCTTCAGCCAACTGCAGCTTTTTCTCAACTGAGCTTTGATTCAGGCACTCGTAGGCTTGCTCGTGTAAGTTTCTCATTTTTAACAATAAATCACGATAGATCGGCACTTAAGAGTAGCATACTCTCAAGATTCGCCTTGGGCAGGTATTAATTTACTTGTATCCGGGGCAGACAGGGATTTTTTTTCTGGTCATACTGTGACAGAATCCAGCAACATTATATTCCGGCTTTTTGCTCAGATTTTGAGATTTACAGCCTTTAACTCTTTGGATTATTTCAATCTCCCATGGATACAATAAATTTCCGACGTCACCAAAGCAGAAATACTTTATTCAGAATGATTTTACTGGCTGTTGCAGTAGCAGCTGTTGTCATCTGGAAAATTGAATACATCAATGCTGTTTATTTTCGCGATCAGCTCACGGCCACTGGCTGGATTGTAAACGGAGCCATTCTTACACTGTTCGGTCTGGGTGTTCTGAAAATGATTGTTATCTTCCTCAGTTATTCCCGGGAAGAAACTGCAATGGTGCGTTTTTTAAAAAATATCAGTACCGAATCTGCTGACACACTCAAAGGTATCTCCAAAAAAAGTATTATTGCCCGTCGCTATGTGACCCTGGAAAAACTGCATGCCGCCCATACCCCGGTTAACCAGAGTGCACTGGCCTCAACACTGGTTGCCAGTGAAAGCACACGCAACAGTTTTCCACGCTTTATCAGTAACACGCTCATTTTGACCGGTGTTTTCGGAACCATCGTATCCTTGTCACTGGCCCTGATTGGTGCTTCGGACCTGCTTGAAAATGCCGTTAACGTCAACGGCATGGGACTTGTCGTTCACGGCATGTCGACCGCCTTGTCTACCACAATTACAGCGATCGCTTGTTACATGTATTTTGGCTACTTTTTTATCAAGCTTACAGATGTGCAGACCAACCTGATCAGTGCCATCGAGCAGGTCACTACTTCACACCTGATGCCACGTTTCCAGATGCAGACTGACAGTGTTTTATACGAGTTTACCGGCCTGATTCGCTCATTGCAGGGACTCGTACAGCAGATGTCCCAGTCGCAGGCCAACTTTACCGAAGTTGAGAAAAACCTGGTCGAAACGGTTGAGGCTTACCGTGACAATGTAGAAGGCATGAACCAGGAACTTGCTGACATCAAGGGCATCCTCCGAATCGGCTTCCGTCTTGGTGAAAAATAAGCCCCATCCGCTTGGCATATACACATGAGCTCTGAAAACGGTTTTATCGATTTACGCCTGAACCAGGAAGGCAGCAATTCCGGCAATGAAAGCTTCTGGCCTTCATTTACCGACATCATGACCGTGATCGTGATGATCTTTTTGATTGCCCTGGTCGTCTTGCTGATGCGCAACATGGAACTGGTTCAACAGCTTCGCAATACCATGGAAGCTGAACGTATGGCTGCTGAACTGGCCAGGACGACCGGCGAAGAAAAAGAGAGCCTGTCCCTGCGACTGATCAATACTGAAAACCAATTGTCTGACCTGCGAATGCAGTTAATGAAAATGCAGGAAATTCGTACAAAGCAGCTGGATGTCATCAAAGACAAAATGAGACAGATCAGCGAGCTTTCCAGCCAGCGCGATAACCTGGATCTTGCCAACACTGAGTTACAACAGAAAAACACCTCCCTGGAAAGTCAGACCCAGAAACTCTCGCTGGAAAAAGACCAGCTTGCCAACAGGCTGCTTGTCAGCGATGAACAATTGGCCCTGATCAGACAAGCCCTGGCAGCTTTACAGAACGAACAGCGTTCGACCCAGGAACAGTTGTCCGAGCTGCAACAATCTTATGCTGACAATAAACTGGAACTGGAAAATGCCCGCAACCTGATGGTCCTGTCCGACCAGGAACTAGCAGAACTGCGCGGTAATTATGACAGCCTGAAAGTTAAATATGACAAGCTGTTCAGACCCGCCAGAACACCTGCCGGAAAATATGTCGTAGAAGTGCGTTATGCCAAGGTGAACAAAGCCTACCAGATTGCCATCAAGACACCTGATGATAATAAATTTAGTGATATAAGCCAGAAGGCACTGGATAAAAAACTTGCCGGTTTAAAGAAAAGCCATCCTAAACAGCTCTATATCAAGGTCATCTTCCCGGAAAATAGTGGTCTTTCATACAATGAAGCTTGGAAGTTCACGACGGAGATGCACAAAAAATACGATTATTATTTCCAGGAAGAGGAATAAGCTTTTTGTTTCACCTGGACAGTGCAACACCTGAAGCAATCTCCAGCTTAATCCGGACATCATGTTCGGAAAAAGCTATAAAAACCTGCCAGATAATTATCCTGATGACGATTTAGTCAGGGGTTATTGTGAATCCCGAGAATTGAGCGCGCGGCCTCCTCCTTGGACTCCTTGGCCGCATCATTTCTGATGAGTTCAAGTTGTTCCAGGTATTCGGCATTGACGTCTCCAGTCACATAGTTGCCATCAAAAACTGAAGTATCAAACTGCTTGATACTGGTTTTGCCTTCGCGGTTGACTGCATCAATCAGGTCCGACAGGTCCTGGTATATCAGCCTGTCACAGGAAATTTCTTCCCTGATCTCTTCAACCGTTCGTCCATGCGCAACCAGTTCATTGGCTGAAGGCATATCGATACCGTAGACATTAGGATAACGTACCGGAGGAGCAGCCGAGGCAAAATAGACTTTTTTAGCGCCGGCTTCACGTGCCATTTGCACGATCTGCTTGGAAGTCGTACCCCGAACGATTGAATCATCAATCAGCATGACGTTCTTGTTTTTAAATTCAAGGTCAATTGCATTAAGTTTCTGTCTGACCGATTTTTTTCTCACCTGTTGACCCGGCATAATAAAGGTTCGACCAATATAACGATTCTTGATAAAGCCCTCGGTGTAATGAACCCCCAGCTTATTCGCCAGTGCCAACGCAGAAGTCCGGCTGGTATCCGGGATCGGGATAACAACATCTATATCATGGTCGGGCCATTCCCTCTTAATCTTTTTAGCCAGTTTCGCTCCCATTCTGGAGCGAGCCTTGTGAACAAAGATGTCATCGATAATTGAATCTGGTCGCGCAAAATAGACATATTCAAAAATACAGGGGGATTTCACTGGATTGGCCGCGCACTGATAGCTAAAGAATTCGCCTTTGTGATTGATATAAATCGCTTCACCAGGCTCAATATCTCTTACCAGCTCAAATCCCTGCGCATCCAGCACCACGCTCTCTGAGGCCACCATGTACTCAACGCCCTGGTCAGTCATTCGCTTACCGAAAACTACGGGGCGGATACCATAAGGATCGCGAAACGCCAGGATGCCATAGGTGGGTATCATCGCGATAGCAGCATAACCACCACGACAGCGTCGATGCACACCGGCTACCGCCTTGAAAATATCATTCTCATCAATACGCAGCTTGCCCTGAATCTGTAATTCATGGGCCAGTACATTCAGCAGGATCTCTGAATCGGACGTTGTATTGATGTGCCTGAGGTCTTCGCGAAAAATATCTTTTTTCAGCTCTTCCGAGTTGGTCAGGTTGCCATTGTGCGCCAGTGTAATCCCGTAGGGCGAGTTGACATAAAAAGGCTGGGCTTCTGCTGACGAGGAAGAACCTGCCGTAGGATAGCGGACATGAGCTATTCCCATGTTTCCGCGCAACTTGATCATGTGACTGGTATGGAAAACATCCCTGGCAAGACCATTACCCTTACGTAGATGTAACTTGTTTCCCTCACAGGTAACAATTCCGGCAGCATCCTGTCCACGATGCTGAAGCACCATCAATGCGTCATACAGTGACTGGTTGACAGGACTATGTCCAACAATGCCTACAATTCCACACATGTTTATGTTTCCGTTATGACACTAAGTATTATTTAAACAATCCAGATTAATAACTGAAATGTTCGGCGATATCTTCAGGTAAAAATTCTTTAAGCCAAAGCGAGATTTCCTGAAAATGAACAATCAGCATTGAATGATTCCACCAGGGGTCCTCAGGCATGGCCGTCAATCCTGCCAATAAAATAATGATAGCAATGATAACTGCTCCACGCCCTATTCCGAAAAAAATTCCCAGCATTCTGTCTGTGCCGGTCAAACCTGTATGCTCCACCAGTTGTGACAACAGGAAATTGATGATGCCACCAATAATCAATACTGCAATCATTATCAGGGCAAATGAAACACCCAGCCTGGCTGATGGCAGGGAAATCCATTGAATCAGATATTGGGAAAAGTCACGAAAAAAAGTCCAGCTTAACCAGAATGCAGCAATCCAGACGATTAATGAAAAGGCTTCCTTGACAAATCCCCTGAAAAGACCAATTACGGCTGAAAGCGCAATGATGCCTATAATGACATAGTCAACCCAAATCACAGTTATCTGCTACTGATGATTAAAAAAGTAATTATAACAACAAGTTTTCCCGTGTTAAGTGACTTTTAGGGATAACGAATAACCTTTGCCGATAAAAAGAACTTCTTGGTTATTGCTATGGCAATTTCATCTGCCTTGTTACGGTCTACCTCTGGACCTACACGAACCCGGTAAACCTTCTTGCTTTTGACCTCGGCAGCTTCCAAATGCGTGTCATAACCCGCCTCGCGTAACTGTTCCACAACTTTTTCGGCATTATCCTGACTCGAGAAGCTACCGGCCTGAATCATCCAGCTGGTTAAGCCGACACGGGTTGTAACCGGTTTTGACGGAGCAGTAGAATAATCCTGATTTGACTGATTGACGACGACTTCTTTGACCTCTGTATCAGCAGCAGGCTTAATGGTCGTACCAAACTCCAGTTCCTGTTGCTTTTTCAGCAGGTCGTCTTCAGAGAGTCCAGGTTTCCGGAACTCAACCGTTTTTCTATCAGGAATATTGCTCGAACGGATACTGCTATCAACAGCAGTCTCTTCCTCCAGCAGCATTGGTATAAAAATCACTGCCAGGGAAACCAGAACAGCAGCGCCAATCAATCGTTTTCTAAGATCTTCTGTCATTTTATATTAATCAGTTTTGCCTATTAGCTTCAGCATTCATCAAGCGAAAATTCAGCAATCCAGCTCCAAAAACTGGCCAGCTACCAAAAAAGAACCCGTGACAAGTATGGAATCATCAACCTGTCCATATTGTAAAACAGAATCAAAAGCCTCACCGACTTTCTCATACTGAAACACCGGTTTATCAGTAAGCAATACCGATAATATCTCAGACAGTTTCCTGGAACTGAGCCCCCTGTCTCCCGGTGTTGAAACAAGATGCCAGGAATCTGCGATTGACGCCAGGGGTTTCAGACTGTTGAGGATATCCTTATCCCTGAGCATGCCAATAATGACATGTAACTTACCTTTAACAACAAAGCTGGATAAATTATTACACAAGGCCTGTATTGACTGTTGATTATGGGCAACATCAACAATGACAGGAAACTTCTTTTGCAGAACCTGGAAGCGCCCCTTGATCCGGGCATTTAACAATCCCAAACGTATTGCCTCTGTACTGACCGGCAGCTGCTCACGACAGGCTATCAGCAAAGCGACCACCCCGGCAGCATTCTCAAGCTGATGCCTGCCGCGCAATGCAGGTATCGGCAGAGCGTTCCTGTTACCTGAAACCGACTCAAAGTCCCAGCTGTTTTCCTGTTTCAATACCTGGTAATTCTGACCGGCAATTAACAGTTTTGTTCCAACCTTCTGCGCATGGGCAAGCACGCTGTCAGGCACATCAGTACCAGCAAAAACAGCTTGTTGTTGCTTCCTCAAAATACCGGCTTTCTCCCTGCCGATGGCCTCACGGTCGTTACCCAGCCAATCCTGGTGGTCGATATCAATTCCGGTTATCAATGCGGCATCCGCATCGATAATATTGACTGCATCAAGTCGACCGCCGAGACCGACTTCAAGAATAATCACATCTAAATCAGCTTTACTGAACAGATAAAGCGCAGCCAGGGTACCGAATTCGAAATAAGAAAGTGAAATATCATCTCTGCCTGCATCAATAGCTGCAAATGCATTGCATATCTGCTCGTCCCCTGCCTCTTCTCCATTCAGCCTGATACGTTCGTTATATCTCACCAGGTGAGGAGAGGTATAACAGCCTACGCAGAATCCGGCAGACAACAATATAGACTCCAGCATCGCCACGCTCGAACCCTTGCCATTGGTACCGGCAACGGTTATGACAAAAGCGGGTATCTTTTCAGGGTGCAGGCGAGACCAGACAGCAGAAACTCTATCCAGCCCCAGGTCAATACTTTTTAAATGTAAATGAGACTGCCATTCGAGCCAGTCATTGAGATTGCTAAAGCGCACAAATATCTACAGGATTAAAACATTTTCTGAGGATACAGATTTATATCAGGGCAAGGCAAAATTAATCGAAAAAGCGGAGTTTGTAATTCACAAATGAGCATTTTGAGATTCATTTTAACGATGCTATGGCATAAATTTGCGTTCTCAGCTGGCTTTCTTCTTTAAGAGAATAGAAAGTATTGAAAACAATTCATCACGCATTTCACGGCGATCAATAATCGTATCGATTGCCCCATGTTCAAGCAAAAACTCAGATCGCTGGAAACCTTCCGGGAGTTTTTCACGAACAGTCTGTTCGATGACGCGTGGACCGGCAAACCCAATCAACGCATTAGGCTCTGCCACGTTCAAATCACCCAACATGGCAAGACTCGCAGAAACGCCGCCCATGGTAGGGTCTGTCATGACTGAAATAAAGGGAATACCACGATCAGCCATTTTTCCCAGGGCAGCACTGGTTTTTGCCATCTGCATCAATGAAAACAGCGATTCCTGCATGCGTGCCCCACCCGACGATGAAAAACAAACATAGGGAATGTTATGTTCCAGACAGGCATTGGCTCCACGCACAAATCGCTCACCAACAACCGAACCCATTGACCCGCCCATGAAACTGAATTCAAAGGCAGCGGTAACGATGTCCATGCCTTTAAGCTGTCCTTTCATCACAACCAGGGCATCTTTTTCATCGGTCGCTTTCTGTGCGGCAGTGATCCGGTCTTTGTATTTTTTACCGTCCTTGAATTTCAGTGGATCAAGTGGTTCCAGGTTAGCGCCAATTTCTTCCTGGTTCTCCGGATCGAGGAAAAGCTCAAGCCGACGTCGCGCACCGATACGATTGTGGTAACTGCATTTTGGACAGACATTAAAACTTCGATCAAGCTCGGCTTTGTAGAGGATGGCACTGCAACCAGGACATTTTGCCCATAGGCCTTCTGGTACAGCCTTTTTAGTACCGCCTTCAGTTCTGATGCGGCTGGGCATCAGTTTTTCAAACCAGCTCATTTTCTGTGTTCCCGCCTGTTTTAATACTTATGAATCCATTGCCTGTCGCATACCACCGATCAGCTCTCTGGCCGCATGCATGATGGTATCGGGATCATCCTTGTTATCTTCAATTTTTCTAACCAGTGCACTACCAACAATGACAGCATCGCTGATCTTTGACATTTTACCAGCAGTTTCAGCATCCGAAATACCAAAACCAACGCCAATAGGCAAATCAGTTGTTTCACGAATTTGCGCAATCTTGTTCTCTACTGCAGGGATATCCAGTGTAGCTGCACCGGTTACTCCCTTTAATGAAACATAGTATACAAAACCACTTGCTGCTTGCGTGATGAGTTTAATCCTCGACTCGGTACTGGTCGGAGCCAGCAGGAAAATCGGGTCAATTTTGTTGTTACGAAGCTCAATCAGCAAGTCATGGGCTTCCCGTGGTGGAATATCCACGGTAATGGCTCCATCGACACCGGCATCAGCTGCAGCAGCTGCAAATTTATCATAGCCCATCACTTCGATCGGGATTAAGGTAACCCATCAATACAATTGGTGTATTTTGATCTTTTTCACGGAATTGTCTGACCATCAGGAGCACATCAGACATGGAGACATGGTGTTCCAGAGCCCGTTCACTGGCGCGCTGAATAACCGGTCCATCTGCCATTGGGTCAGAAAACGGCACACCAAGCTCGAGTAAATTTGCACCTGCCTCAACCAGAGCATGCATCAGGTTAACCGTGATTTCCGGTGAAGGGTCACCCGCCGTTATAAACGGAATTAACGCTTTTTGACCCTGCTCTTTGAGACTATTGAATGTGGAAGCTATTCGACTCATATTGAAATCCCATCTTTTGCAGCAACCGTATGCATGTCTTTATCCCCACGACCTGACAGATTCACCAGGATAATCTGATCTTTATCCATACCAGGCGCCATTTTCATCGCGTGAGCCACTGCATGACTTGATTCAAGTGCAGGAATAATACCTTCCGTTCGTGGTCAGCCGATGAAAGGCCGCCAGCGCTTCATTATCATTAATGGCAACATATTCAGCCCTGCCGGTATCTTTCAGCCAGGCATGTTCAGGACCAACGCCCGGATAATCAAGACCTGCAGAAATTGAATGGGTTTCAATAATCTGGCCGTCATCGGCTTCCATCAGATAGGTGCGATTACCATGTAATACACCCGGTCTGCCCGCACACAAGGGAGCCGCATGATGCCCGGTTTGCAAGACCATCACCAGCAGCTTCCACACCATACATTCTGACTATCATTATCGTTGATAAAGGGATAAAAAAGACCGATTGCATTCGAGCCACCGCCGACACAGGCAACCAGACTATCTGGCAGGCGACCAACCATTGACATCATCTGTTGCCTCGCCTCCCTGCCGATAATGGTCTGGAAATCACGTACCATCGCCGGATACGGATGCGGGCCCGCAACGGTTCCAATGATATAAAAAGTATCATCAACATTTGTGACCCAGTCACGCATGGCTTCGTTCAGGGCATCCTTCAGGGTTTTAGAGCCTGATGTCACGGAACGAACTTCAGCACCCAGTAAACGCATGCGATAGACATTTGCCTCCTGGCGGGCAACGTCGACAGCCCCCATGTAAACCACGCATTCCAGTCCCAGGCGGGCTGCAACGGTAGCTGTGGCAACACCGTGCTGTCCTGCTCCGGTTTCTGCAATAATTCGCTTTTTACCCATGCGCTTGGCCACCAGCGCCTGGCCAATCGTATTATTGATTTTATGCGCACCGGTATGATTAAGATCTTCACGCTTGAGGTAGATTTGCGCACCACCAAGTTCACGACTTAAACGCTGTGCATGGTAGACCGGAGATGGTCGACCCACATAATGCGCAAGATCTTCATCCAGCTCTGCCAGGAAAGACTCATCCTGCAGACATTCCTGGTAGGCAACAGCCAGGTCTTCCAACGGTTTCATTAATGTTTCAGCAACAAAAATACCGCCATACTTGCCAAAATGTCCATTCTCGTCGGGAAGCCCCGTTAATTGGGTATCATTTATCTGCAATGCCAACACCTCGCATAAACTGTCTGATTTTTTCAGGGCTTTTCACACCCTTTTCCACTTCCACACCACCACTGACGTCAACCGCGAAAGGCCTGACTCTTGTGATAGCCTGGGTAATATTTGCAGGATTTAAACCGCCGGCCAGTATGATTTCAGCTGCCAGCTCTGCTGGAATCCATTCCCAGTTAAAAGTTTCACCTGTACCTCCGGGCATTCCCGGACGGTAAGTATCCAGTAACAGAGATCGGGCCTGATGGTACAACTCACGTTGTTTGAACAGGTCAATATCATCTGACATTCTTAATGCCTTGATATACGGAAAAGAAAAACCGGCACAATAATCCGGACATTCATTGCCGTGAAACTGTAACAGCCCAAGACCCGTAGTTTCAACGATATCCTCTATGACTGATTGCTCTTCATTCACGAACAGGCCAACAGCTGTTACAAAGGCTGGCAAGGCAGCAACGATCTCGGCTGCAGTTTCTGGCGTTACCACCCGAGGACTCGGTGGGTAAAATACCAGACCTATGGCATCAGCACCAGAATTGACTGCTTCCAGCGCCATTTCAACGGTGGTAATACCACAGATTTTCACCCGTGTTCTGCCAACAGTTTTAACTGGCTCGTTCATATAACTGCGGGAAACTCCGTTTGAGGAATCCTGAATTCTTCCGGGTATTCAACTGATTCAAAATATAATCCATCAGGCGCGGCAGTAACACCGCCAAGTGTACGGTCTTTCAAATCAAGCACCTCAGATGCCCATTCTACAGATTGTTCCTGCCTGCCAATAGCAATTAGAACGCCAGCAATATTACGCACCATGTGATGCAGAAAGGCATTAGCCTTTAACGACAAAACTACCATATCACCCTGCCGTTTAACATCCAGTCTATGTAATGTTTTAACTGGTGATTTTGCCTGGCATTGTAAAGCCCGGTAAGAGGAAAAGTCATGTGTACCGACAAGAGACTGGGCCGCCTGATGCATTTGTTGATGATCAAGCAAATGATGCGTCCAGTTGACCTTGCCTGTCAGTAGCGCAGAACGTGTCGGCCTGTTCCAGATATAGTAACGGTAAGCACGACTCACCGCTGAGAAACGTGCATGGAAATCATCTTCAACAAACTTGACCCAGTTGACACTTATGTCTTTGGGTAGATTTACATTTATTCCCAGTAGCCATTGGCGCTCAGTTCTTACTGAAGTGGTTTCAAAATGCGCTACCTGCCCAATGGCATGGACACCCGTATCGGTCCTGCCGGCACAAAACAACCTGATGTCATGTGCAGCCACCCTGGAAACCGCCTGTTCCAGGCATAACTGCACCGTACGCACACCTTCCTGCTGAAGTTGCCAGCCATGGAACCTGTTACCGTTATATTCAACACCCAGTGCAATTTTCATATTCTTTACAAACAACAAGGGCGCATTAAGCGCCCTTGGTCAAACGATATTTAACGAGGTTGTATTATAAGCTTTTTATTAGCCCATATCAGAGATAAGCGTCTGCGCTTCCTGCTTCTGCGCATCACTGCCCTCTTCAACAACCTCTTCAAGGATACCCTTGGCACCTTCCTTATCACCCATTTCAATATAGGCACGTGCCAGATCCAGTTTAGTGGTTACATCATCAATCTCATCAAGTTCCGCAGAAAGGTCTTCCAGCGAATCAGTATCCGGCAACATGGCATCAGCCGTACCGGTCAGGTCTTCACCTTGCGGAGACTGAATAGCAGCGTCTGAAGCATCTACCGCATCAAGATTAAAAGATTCCAGCTCGGCGGCCAGCTCATCAATTCTGGCATCTTCATCTTCCACAGTTGAAGCGCTGGCATCCAGATCAACATCAGGCAGAGGCATTATTTCTTCCTCAGCTGTTGCTTCTGCATTCAGCGCATCCAGATCAAGCGTCATGGAATCGCCGCCTGCGGCTGCCTCCGCTTCCAGTTTGCCGGCCATCTCATCCAGATCAAGATCTTCGAGTTGTTCTGAACTCTCGTTCAGGTCAGCCAGCGAGCTATCTACATCATCCTTGAGTTGGGATTCAAGCTCACTCAAAGCCATATCCAGATCATCACCCATATCCATGCTGGCAACATCCATCGCATCAGCAAACATGTCATTGTCAGGATCCAGGTCAATACCCATCAATTTGGCGCGGTTCCAGGCATCTGGATCCAGGGATTCAGCACCGTTCTCATGCATCTCGGCAGCAAGCTCAGTGAATTTATCCTTATCCTTGTTCGCATAATAGATTTCCAGCAACTTATGCTGATAAGGAATCTTGCCTGGCTCTGCTTCCAGTGCCTGTTTAACCAGGTCTTCAGCCTGATCAAAGCGACCATAGGCTATGTAGACATCAGCCTCTGAAATTGGATCAACTTCACCGGTTTCCTGGTCCTGCAGTGAATCAAGATCTGCAGGAGTAAACTCGCTAAGAAAAGAGGTTTCATCTTCAGGATGCTCTTCAGCAACTGGTTGAGTATCGGCGTCCACGGCAACAGCTTCTGCTGGTGCTGCGCTGACTGTCTCGTCTGCAGCTTCTTTTGTTTCCTTACGGCGGCTGAATACTGACCAGATGAGAGCCAGCAATACAACCAGTACTGCGACAGCAATACCCATCATCGTAGCGCTACCGGTAATCAGATCCAGTATGCCCTCTTCTTTTTTCGGCTGCTCTGCCTGAACATCCGGCGAAGCAGGTGATTCGACAACCGGCTCAGGAGCCGGTTCGGGTTCCGCTGAAACGGCAGCCTCTTCAACTTCAGTTACTGTTTCTGAAACAGCCTCTTCAACAGGGGCCAATTCTCCAGCCGGTTCTTCTGCAACAGCCATTTCTTCGGTTGGTAAGGTGTCAATAACCCCATCATTGGCAGCCTGAAGCTTGGATAACTGATCGTCTTTAAGCTCCAGAAGACGTTTCATGTCTACCAGCTGCTGTTCCAGGTCTGTCATGACAGTGCGAAGCTCTTCTGCTTCACTCTCTGCTGTCACCAGTTTTTCCTGGGTTGTCAGCAGTTCCTGCTTGATTCCACCAACATCTGTATCTTCACCAGTCCCGATTTCGGAAGCCACTTCGCTGCCACTGAGCTTGAGCCTGGCTGATTCTTCAGCTGCCTCTTTTTCAGTTGCGACAGGTTTCTCTTCACTCACTTGCGGTTCTGACTGCAGCGGCGTTTTTTCGGCGTCTTCTGCAACCGCTTCCTCAACAGGCTCGCTCAAACCCTGTTTCCAGTCGCGATATTGCTCGTTAGCCATCTGCACGGCAGCCTGGTTGGAAATCTGCACATCTTCCCTGGCGGGAATACGCAGAATACTGCCTGCTTTCAAGGTATTGATATTGTTTGAGGCAAATGCCTGTGGATTATTTTCCAGAATAGCGATCATCATTTGATGAACGGAAACACCTGCAGGTCGATAACGATCGGAAATACTCCACAAAGTTTCATTTTGCTGAACCGGTCCATATTTTCCATCAGACGCAACTGCAGGCATGCGTTGTGGCTGCATGGCCTGCCCACCTGAAGACATCACTTGCGATTGAGGCGCCATCGATGTTTTCGGAGCAGCAACCGGGGCAGCTTTTCTACCCGTTGTTAAGGGCGGATCAAGCAAAACCGTGAATTCCCTGACCATCCTGCCTTTTGGCCAGTCTACTTCTATCAGGAAATTCAGAAAAGGTTCCTGAATTGACTGGTTACTGGAAACCTGGATAACAGCATTGCCATTAGGCTTCCGGTAAGTCTTGAATTGAAGCCTGGATAGCATGAACGGCCGTTCAACCCCGGCTCTGTTAAAGGCTTCAGATGAGGCAAGCTCAACTTTAACCCCGTCCAGTTCGCCTGGTGGCACAGATAACAGTTGAATTTCCGCTTCAAACGGCTGATTCAATACCGAATTTGTTTTAATTTTTCCAAGGCCTAAAGCCTGTGATTGTAGTGGCATCACTGCCAGAGCAATTGCCATTGCCAATGGAAGTTTGCGAAGCATTACCCCTCCTAGCTCGCAGAGTATTAATTTACTTAATTTTTACAGGTTTATCCGTTAAACCATACTTCCCGACATGCGGTGAGAAAAACCTTGAGATACAGCTTAATAAACTGTTGCTAACTATAGCTGAAGCAAAGGCTTTTACCAATGAACACCTTCCAATTACAGCCTAATACCGACATTGTCATTGAGTACCTGTTCACATTAACGGCACGCTTCTCACGGACTTTAACGATTATTTAAATATTTATTGCCAACTAGCGTTCAAGCAGGATATTTAGCATGCGTCGAATCGGTTCAGCCGCCCCCCAAAGTAACTGGTCGCCGACGGTAAATGCATTCAGGTATTCATTACCGATGTTCATTTTGCGTAAACGGCCAACCGGCACACTGAGCGTTCCCGTGACCCGGGCAGGAGTGAGCTCCCGGGCAGTAATATCCCGGTCATTTGGAATAACCTTTGACCATGGATTGGCTTCATCGAGTATTTGCTCGATTTCATCCATAGGCACATCTTTCTTCAACTTGATGGTTAAAGCCTGGCTGTGACAACGCATTGCACCAATACGAACACAGGTACCATCAATAGGTATAATATTATCCCCACGTCCAAGAATTTTGTTAGTTTCAGAAACCGCCTTCCATTCTTCCTTACTCTGGCCATTCTCCAGCGCAACATCAATCCAGGGAATCAGGCTACCCGCCAAAGGAACACCAAAATTATCGGTCGGAAATTCAGAAGAACGCATATCGTCAGTAACAACTCTGTCAATATCCAGAATTGCAGAAGATGGATCATCCAGCAGGCTCGCAGAAGTATCGCGCAAATGTCCCATTTGATTGAGCAATTCACGCATGTTGCGGGCACCTGCACCCGAGGCAGCCTGGTAAGTCATGGCAGTCATCCATTCAATCAGGTCATTTTGAAACAGACCACCCAAACCCATCAGCATAAGGCTGACTGTACAGTTACCGCCAATAAAATCTTTTTTAGCGTCTGCCAGGGCCTGGTCAATGACGTCCCGGTTAACCGGGTCCAGTACGATAGTACTGTCTTCTGCCATACGCAGGCTGGAGGCCGCATCAACCCAGTATCCCTGCCAGCCGGACTGGCGCAATTTTTCAAACACCGCCTTGGTGTAATCCCCACCCTGGCAGGTAACGATGGCATCCATTTTGGCCAGCTCATCGATATCCAGCGCATCCAGCAGTGGCGGGATATCCTTGCCAATATCAGGCCCGGCCTGGCCCGCCTGGGAAGTGGTAAAAAATACCGGTTCATCAATTTTGGCAAAGTCATTCTCTTCACGCATGCGATCCATCAGAACCGAGCCCACCATGCCACGCCAACCAACAAAACCTACTCTTTTCATTTCAAAATACCTTACTTTTTTCACCACAAAGGACACAAAGCTCACCAAGACTGATAATTCATGGAAGCAGCATTCAGATTTTATTTCAGAACAAGGCATTTGCGCACGGAAAATGTGAGCATATAAATAATATGTGAACATTTGAGTACGCAAATAACGCAGTTATGGAATAAAAGCTAGATGCGTTTACAGGGCAGCGACGACTGCATCACCCATCGCTTCAGTACCAACCTCGGTCATACCATCTGACATAATATCCGGTGTACGCAAACCATCATCAAGTACCTTGTTGACCGCTTTTTCAATTCGATCAGCCATCTCCGGCTCATCGAGGCTGTAGCGCAGCATCATCGCAACCGAAAGAATGGTTGCCAGGGGATTGGCAACACCCTGGCCGGCAATGTCCGGAGCCGAACCGTGAATAGGTTCATACATACCTTTGCTGTTTGCATCCAGCGAGGCAGATGGCAACATGCCGATTGAACCGGTCAGCATGGCGGCACAGTCGGACAAAATGTCACCAAACATATTGGTTGTCACCATCACATCGAACTGTTTGGGTGCCTTGACCAGCTGCATCGCTGCGTTATCAACATACATGTGTGTCAATTCGACATCGCGGTAGTCCTTTTCGAAAGTCCGGATCGCCACTTCACGCCATAGCTCGGTACATTCCAGCACGTTGGCTTTATCTACAGAACAGACTCGACTCCCACGCTTACGTGCGATATCACCGGCCACACGCACGATACGTTCAATTTCAGACTCTGCATAAACCAGGGTATTAAAACCCTCTTTCTCTCCGTTTTCCAGTTCGCGGACACCGCGCGGCTGACCGAAATAAATGCCACCGGTCAATTCGCGTACGATCATGATATCCAGACCGGAAACCACCTCTGGCTTTAGCGTTGAAGCATCTGCGAGCTGTGGGTAAAGAATTGCGGGGCGCAGGTTGGCAAACAGCTGGAGTTCTGAACGTAAACCCAGCAGACCTTTTTCCGGCCTGACGGATATATCCAGTGATTCCCACTTGGTGCCGCCAACAGCACCGAGCAAAATCGCGTCAGCTTCCTTGGCAAGTTCCAGGGTTGCATCCGGCAGTGGATGCCCGGCCGCATCATAAGCTGCTCCGCCGACCAGGGCTTCATCCATTTCGATATCGAGTCCGTGATCATCACGCAACGTGGCCAGGACTTTTACCGCTTCGGTTACAATTTCCGGTCCGATGCCATCACCTGGCAGGATTAGGATTTTTTTACTCATACTATATATCTCTGTTGATTCGTCATTCCTGCGGGCTTCCGGCAGGAATCTGTTTGATTAGAATAATATCCCGGTTAAAGGCATGCCGGGATGACATTAATTAAACAACCAGGGTTCGTTCTGTTTTCGCTGTGCTTCATAAGCCCGGATATCATCGACATGTTGTAATGTCAGGCCTATATCATCCAGTCCCTCCAGCAAACAATGCTTGCGGAAAGGGTCTACATCAAAACTGATTTTACCACCATCTTCGAGGTTGATGAGCTGGTTCTGCAAATCAATTTCCAGACCCAAAGCCCGTTCACCACCTGCCCTTTGAAAAAGATCATCTACTGTTGATTCATCAAGGATGATTGGCAACAGGCCATTTTTAAAGCTGTTATTAAAAAAGATATCCGCATAACTTGGTGAAATAATCACTTTAAAACCATAATCTTCAAGTGCCCACGGAGCATGTTCACGGGAGGATCCACAGCCAAAGTTTTCCCGCGTTAACAGAATGCTGGCGCCCTGGTAACGGGCATCATTCAGAACAAAATCCGGATTCAGCGGACGATTGCTGTTATCCATTCCGGGTTCACCATGATCAAGATAACGCCATTCATCAAACAGGTTCGGGCCAAAACCTGTCCGCTTAATTGATTTCAGGAACTGTTTTGGAATAATGGCATCAGTATCCACATTGGAACGATCCAGTGGGCAGACAATACCTTTAAAGGTTACGAATTTTTCCATAGTTATCTCTCCTTAGGCCTGGCTGCCAATAGTACGAACATCGGTAAAGTGGCCAGCTATCGCTGCGGCAGCAGCCATGGCCGGACTGACGAGGTGTGTACGTCCTCCCTGTCCCTGCCTGCCTTCAAAATTCCGGTTTGAAGTCGAAGCACAACGTTCGCCTGGTTCAAGACGATCTGCATTCATCGCCAGACACATCGAACACCCGGGGTCACGCCATTCAAAGCCGGCATCAATAAATATCTTATCCAGTCCTTCCTGCTCGGCCTGCTGTTTTACCAGGCCGGAGCCCGGGACTACCATCGCCAGCCTGACTGAATCGGTAACTTTCTTACCTTTAACAACCTCTGCCGCCGCACGGATATCTTCAATGCGCGAGTTGGTACAGGAGCCAATAAATACCTTATCAACTGCAATCTCTTTAATTGGGGTGCCGGCTACCAGGCCCATGTAATCCAATGCCCTTTGCATACCTTCTGCCTTAACCGGGTCAGTTTCCTGCTTCGGATCCGGTACCAACTGGTCAATGGCAACCACCATTTCTGGCGACGTACCCCAGGTTACCTGTGGCTTGATCTCATCCGCTTCCAGCACTACGACCTTGTCAAACTCAGCGCCATCATCGCTGTACAAAGTCCTCCAGTATGCAACAGCTTTATCCCATTGTTCCGCCTTGGGAGCATAGGGACGCCCTTTTACATATTCGATGGTTTTTTCATCCACACCGACAAAACCCGCTCTTGCACCGGCTTCAATAGCCATGTTACAGACTGTCATGCGTCCTTCGATGGACAGGTCACGAATAGCCTGGCCACTGAATTCAATCGCATAGCCAGTTCCTCCAGCAGTGCCGATTCTTCCGATAATAGCCAACACGATATCTTTGGCAGTCACACCCGGATTCACCAAACCATTGACCACGACCAGCATGGACTTCGATTTTTTCTGTATCAGGCACTGGGTCGCCAACACATGCTCCACTTCCGATGTGCCAATACCAAAAGCCAATGCACCGAAAGCACCGTGTGTGGCCGTATGCGAATCACCGCAGACAACCGTCATGCCCGGTAAAGTTGCACCCTGCTCCGGCCCAACCACATGCACAATACCCTGGCGGATATCGGACATATCAAATTCTGTGATGGAAAAGTCCTGGCAGTTTTTACCCAAAGTCTCAACCTGCAGTCGGGACACCTGGTCGGTAATACCTTTATCCCGGTCTGTAGTCGGCACATTATGATCCGGTGTTGCCAGGTTGGCCTTCACTCGCCAGGGTTTTCTACCAGCCAGGCGCAAACCTTCAAAGGCCTGCGGTGAAGTCACCTCATGCACCAGGTGTCTGTCAATGTACAACAGGCTGGTACCGTCTTCTTCCTCGCGGACGACGTGTGCCTGCCAGAGCTTGTCATATAACGTTTGTTCTGCCATTTCGATCCCATCCTGTATTTGCAGGTTGGCCCGCGTAAAGCAGAACCAACCTATTTTGTCGGTTGCCCCTTGTGACAACCGTTAAAATATATGTTCATTCGAAAAATCGAATTTGTGAAATTAAGATTAGCCACCTACAATCCATAAAACAAATTCATATTTTTCATAATTTCCATTCCTTATAGTTATCTTTTTTTATTTATGGATATTAATGCGTTAAAGGCCTTTGTAGAGGTCGCGAAAGTCTCGTCCTTTTCCAGGGCCTCCGAGAACCTGTTTCTGACACAGCCAGCAATCAGTAAACGGATCGCCTCGCTGGAGCAGGAATTACAGGTCAGGTTGTTTGACCGGATTGGAAAATCGATTCAACTGACCGAAGCAGGTAATAAACTGCTGCCAAAGGCAATCGATATGCTCAACCAGGCTGATGATATTAAACGTCTTGCCTCAAACCTCGATAACGAGGTAAAAGGTCGATTGACACTCGGAACCAGTCACCATATTGGCCTGCACCGCCTGCCACCGGTATTAAAGGAATTCACCCGCAATTTTGCCGATGTCGACCTTGATATTCGCTTCATGGATTCCGAGGCCGCCTGTCATTCAGTCGAAATCGGCGAGCTTGAAATTGCGATTGTGACTTTACCGCATAAGCCGCCAGATAAACTGGTAACCCAGCAAATATGGCACGATCCGCTGGTAATCATGGTCAACCCGGATCACCCGCTAAACCGTTTGCAACAGGTCTCTTTAAAAACCCTGGTTCAATATCCTGCGGTTATTCCAGGAAGAGGAACCTATACACGTGAAATTCTGGATTCAGCCCTGAAAGACAACCAGGCAGAGCCACTAGTTGCGATGTCGACCAACTACCTTGAAACTCTGAAAATGCTTGCCAGTATCGGCCTCGGCTGGACCTTGTTACCCGTCTCCATGCTGGACCATGAATTGTCCCAGCTTAAAATCACATCCCTGAACTTATCCCGTTCACTGGGCATTGTGACGCACCGGGACCGGACTTTATCAAATCCTGCACTGGCTTTGATGGATATCTGCAGTCAATATTCCGACAACTGAATTTTGTTGACCCCGGCCCGGTGGGGCCAGGATTGATTCTTAATCATAAGTCCGGTCATGCCAGTGCCAGACGATAAAAGCAGCCATAAAGGAAACCACGGCAGATATACCGAAGGTAATTTCTGGACCAGCCGCATCCCACAGGCTTCCGGCTAGCAGGCTGCCCAGCGCCCCGCCCAGGCCAAAGCTGATGCTGCTGTAAAGCGCCTGCCCACGACCCTGGTGCTTACCCCTGAAAGACTGATGCACAAAGTGAATTGCTGCCGCATGAAAAGTACCGAAAGTTGCCGCATGGAATATCTGTGCTACTAACAGAATCATCAGTGACTCCGGATACCAGCCAATTAATAACCAGCGTACTCCAGCAAGAATCAGGCTGATGAGCATCACCCTGCTGGCCCCATAGCGCTGCAACAGGTGATGCATGTAAAAAAACACGATGACTTCGGCAATCACGCCAACAGCCCATAACTGGCCGATCAGGGACTTTGAATATCCGGTCTCTTCCATGTAAATAGAATAAAAAGCGTAATAGGCACCATGACCGAACTGCATCAGGAAAATAGCCAGTAGAAACGCAATAACCGCCGGCTGCTTTAAAACATCCAGAAAAGCACTGCTATCATCATCCTGGTGTTTAATTTCTATGTCAGCAACCGCCAGGCTCGATAACCAGATAGCAACATAAACCAGGAAAATCGCAAAGGGCACCAACTGTATGCCGTAACGATCAATCAATCCACCCAGCAACAATACTGACAGGATAAAACCGACTGATCCCCATAAACGTACCCGGCTGTATTGCTTGACCTTTTTACCCAGGTAAGCCAGCGTTATAACTTCAAATTGAGGCAAAGAAGCATTCCAGAAAAAGCTGAACAGCACCATGGCGAACGCCAGCATCCAGAAACCCTGCACCCAGAAAATCAGGGTAAAAATCAGCATGGAAGCAAAAGAAGCAAGACGGACGATTTTCATGCGGTGACCATAATGGTCACCTATCCAGCCCCAGACATTAGGCGCAATGATCTTGGTTGCCATCGGGATAGCCATCAGCTGGCCGATAGCCAGCGCATCATAGCCTAGAGATTTCAGGTAAAGCCCCCAGTACGGCACGAGCGTACCCAGGACAGCAAAGTAGAAAAGGTAAAAGCCGGAAAGACGCCAGTAAGGCATAGTAATAAAGTACTCGATAAAAGCGTCATTCTGACAAGCTTGTAGCCAGAACCTGGTTATCCATCGCGTAGATTCCGGCTAAAAACAGACCGGAATAACATAATTACATTATTGAAAATTTCACTTGTTTTTAAAAGCGGGAATCACCGGCGTGGTTACCTCAACGGCACCATTCTGGCCACGCTGCCTGAGCATGTGATCCATCAGGGTGATAGCCAGCATTGCTTCACAGATTGGTGTGGCCCGGATGCCGACACAGGGGTCATGGCGTCCCTTGGTAATCACATCAGCCTCATGACCTTCCACATCAATAGTCTGGCCACTTAAACGAATACTGGAAGTGGCTTTAAAAGCAACTTTGGCAACGATATCCTGGCCGCTGGAAATACCACCCAGAATGCCACCGGCATTGTTGCTGAGAAAACCCTTCGGGTGTCATTTCGTCACGATGTTCAGTGCCCTTCTGTACAATACAGTCAAAACCGGCACCAATTTCGACACCCTTGGCGGCATTAATACTCATTAGCGAGTGTGCAATTTCAGCATCCAGCCGGTCAAAAATCGGCTCCCCCAGCCCGGGTGGCACACCTTCGGCAATGACGGTAATTTCAGCACCAATGGAATTACCTTCCTTGCGCAAGGCATCCATGTAATCTTCCATCTCGGCAACAACATTGGCATCAGGACAGAAAAATGGATTTTGCTCAACCTGCTCCCATTCGAATTCCGTGGGCTTAACAGGGCCTAATGCCGACAGGTATCCCCTCACCCTGATACCGTGGAACTTCTCCAGGTATTTTTTGGCAACCGCACCGGCAGCAACCCGCATGGCAGTTTCACGCGCCGAGGAACGACCACCACCGCGATAATCCCTGACACCGTATTTCTGAATATAGGTGTAGTCTGCATGACCAGGACGAAACTTCTGCGAAATATCCGAATAATCCTTGGAGCGTTGATCCGTGTTGTGAATAATCAGGCCTATGGGTGTACCGGTCGTTTTACCTTCAAACACACCGGATAAAATCTGCACTTCGTCCGCTTCACGACGCTGGGTCGTATGACGTGAAGTTCCCGGCTTGCGGCGGTCAAGATCGCCCTGTAAATCAGCTTCTGTGAGTTCAAGTCCTGGCGGACAGCCATCAACAATACAACCAATTGCCAGGCCGTGACTCTCGCCAAATGTAGTCACTGTAAAAAGTTTACCAATACTGTTTCCAGACATATCTTTCTACTTTTTTATTTAATGTTGGTTGAACGTTACTTGTGATAGCCCGCATACTTTGACAGCGGTAAAACACAGAACCGACAGAATAATTATTTTTCAAGCCACGCACTGCTAACCTGGCGCAAGTCTTCAATCGTTAGTGTACCTGCTGCCTTTTTCAGTAACAGGCCATTCAGAATGTAATTATAACGGGCATTGGCATAATCGTTCATGGTCGAAAACAGGTTCCGCTGGCTGTTCAACACATCGACAATGGTACGTGTTCCGACTTCATAACCTGCCTCGGTTGCATCCACAGCGCTTTTACTGGAAACCACCGTCGCAGCGAGTGCCTTGACTTCACTGATACTCGCCAGGACACCCCGGTAAGCATCCCTGACCTCGCGGGTAACCGCACGTTGCTGTTGCTCAAGATCAAGCTGGGCCGCTTCAAAATCGTACTGTGCCTGCTTGGTCGCCGCCACTACGCCACCACCGCTATACAAAGGCAAGGCCAGTTGCAATCCCACTGAACCAACATCCACGTCAGACCCATTGTTCGACTCAGTACGGTTAAGGCCATATGAGCCGACCAGGTCCAGTGTTGGATAATGGCCGCTACGTTGCACTTCGATTTCTTTTTGCGCAATTTCCGAGGAATTCCGAGCCCCTATCACAAAAGGGTTTTGTTTCAGGGCTGTTTCTGTCCAGACCGACAGATCCTCGGGAGAAGGCCTGGCCAGTTCAAGCTCTTCAACGACTGTATCGAGCTGGTAATTTCTGTTTCCAACAATTTCGCTCAAGGCTTCATTGGCATTATCGAGGTTATTTTCAGCTTTAATCTGGTTTGCTGTTGCCCCGTCAAATGCTGCCTGCGCTTCATGCACTGAAGTTATGGCAATCAGGCCAACTTCAAAACGCTGCTTGGCCTGCTCGAGCTGGCGGGCAATGGCTTTCTTGTCGGCGATAACAAAAGTCAACGTATCCTGGGCAGAAAGCACGTCAAAGTAAGCTTTTGTCAGGCGTGCCATCAAGTCATACTCAGCCGCAAGAAAATCGACATCGGCTTTAGCCGACAGGATCCTGGCCTGGTCAAGAGCCAACCAGCGATCCCTGCGATATATGGGTTGCGACAGGCTTAGGACTACATCATGCCTGTTATAAGTATCATCATCAGCCAGTGAGCCAGAATCCTTTACATCGGTATTGATCCGCTCTGCAAGAGCTGACACACCGATCAATGGCAGTAACTGTGACTGGGCAATGTCTTCAGTGGTTTTCACAGAAGACTGAATAGCAGCCGCAGCCTGGTATTGCGGATCCTGCTGAACGGCTATTTCATAGAGTTCAATCAGGTTTTCTGCAGAGGATAAATTTGAAACAAGTAATCCTGCAGCAATAAGAGAGATTTTCAGCGATGTCATAATTAACTCACATTCCGTCAAAAGCGGAAATTCATGCCTAATAAATTAAGTTTATACTACAGCATCATCGGGAGGTTTTCCCCCAACATTTTCATAAATTTGAAGAGGTTTTTGAGATTTTCTGGGCATTCTTTTGCATTGGCAGGGCAAAAACCTGGGGATCAAGACGCTTGTTAAATAGATTGATGCGCCAATCAAGATGAGGTCCACTACTTCTGCCTTTTGACCCTACCTCAGCTACGATTTCACCACGTTTCACATACTGACCTTCCCTGGCAATCACCTTGTTCAAATGCAAAAAGGAAGAAGAAACACCGTGACCATGATCAATGACCATGGTACCGCCTGAATAAAACATGTCAGGATGAGACAGGGTAACCAGCCCATCAGCTGGCGCCCTTACTGGTGTACCAACAGGAGCGGCAACATCGACACCAAAATGCGGACGACGGGGCTTGCCATTGAGAATACGCTGGCTGCCATAGACCCCGCTAATCGGGCCGGTTACAGGCCAGTCAAAGCCCTCAAGAAAATCGAGCCTCTCATCATCATGTTTTCTTGCTTTTTTCACCAGGACCGTCTCTTCGCGAATACGTTTGAGAACGTCCTTTCCCATTGGGGTCACTTTTGATGGAGGCAAACCATCAATTCGCTGTATTTTGTACTCTCGTTGCTCAACCTGCAGGTTTTTTACTATCCTGTCACCGTCAGGCAGGGTTACTTCAAGTTTCGATTCTGACTCAGCATCACGCCCAAAACCTATCGCAAAAACACCAGTCTGAGAAACACGAACCTGCAGGCCATCATGGACGACCTGGCTTCCAGGTAATGTTGTTCCAATGACAAGACCACCCTGAATGAATTTGCCGTCGAGATTTAGGTTGCTGGCAAATAACAGCTGTGGAATTAAAAACAAGACCGGGGGGAAAAACCTGAAAAAATTAAGCATTAATAACGCCTATATTAAAACTATTAGAAATCGTCTGGCAGCTTCAGTTTTCATTTAATTTTGAAAACAGCGAAATTTTTCCCCAGACCCAGCAGGTAAAGAACTGCGCCCAGGTAGAAAATAAAGTATTCAAACAACGAACTCATGTATCCCTTGTCAAACATGCCAGCCACCAGCACAGCGATAAAACTACCCAGAAAAGCCGTATAAACAATTCGATGACTTCCTTCTGATTCCAGATAAACCCTGGGTAAGCTTTTTAGTAAAACAATAAAAAGCAGTAACCACAAACTCAACCCAAGAAACCCTGTTTCATACCATATTTCCAGGTAAGCATTATGGAAAGCCGATTTGTGTGCATGATCTGGTAAATAAGCCAGGGTGTTATTAACACCGGAACCCAACAGCATGTTATCCGGGGGATTCGAAATTGCATGACTCCAGATATCAATTCGTTCAGCACTGAGCCTGTTTAGTATTTCGTAATAATTTCCTTCCAAATCCAGCGCGTTTCTTTTCATCACCAAAGGAAACAACAGCAATAACGCAATAAACATTACGGGAATCAGGGCAAGTAACTTCATGCGTTTTAACTGGAAAACAACCATAACGGTTACTGCAACCATCAGCATAAGCAACTCAGTCCGGCTATCAGCCAATACAAGCAAGCCTAACAGGCATAGCATTGCAACGAGAAAATAACCTAACCACTTATCCTTAAACAGTTGAAAAAAAACAACCGCAAATAAAGGAGCAATCACGGGTACTTTCATGGACGATACGGAAAATGCTGCTTTACAGGTAGTATCAAGTGCACAATCAACAGCACTGACCAGGAAAATCAGCACCGGGATAAGCAGAAACCACTTTAACAGCCGGTCGTCGACAAAACGTGTGTAATGGTCGTCCGCCATTAAAGTCAAAATAAGGATCAGCGACGATAAAGCAAAAACAATCCATTGTTTCTGCGCAACCTCAAACGCACCGTTATAAATACTGGAAAGAAGAAATGCCAGGATCATAAAAATCCAGAGAGCCACGACCTTCGGGTTATCCGTCACAACTTGTTTACGAAATGCGACTAATCCCCAGGTTGCATAGAGCAACAGCAGGGTATTTGTTACACCACGCCCCAGGCTGGAAAGGCAAAACACGAATAATGGGAGAATTAATGCATGCCTGTAAAAAAAGTCAGATATTTTTTGCATTGTCAGATCAAGTTAAATGAAAGAGAAGTAGCTCAAAAAATAATGCCGTCACAGCATTAGGCTGTTTGTAGATTTCGTCCAAATTGAAAAAAATTATTTCCTGTTTGCATATGGCAGACACAGCTTCCATCTGTTCGCTTACTGCGACTAAATCATACAAGAATAAATATCAGGCAACAGCATTTTTTACGACGCGTGTTAGTGTAACAAATAGATTTAAAGGTATTTATGCATAAAATTAATTAACCCGGAAACTAATGCCGGACCCGGTCACCAGACCCCTTCCCCAGAAGGGTCATTAAAATATAACGAAAATAAGATCTTAAGCTAAGGCTACGTAACATCTGCTGGTCCGTTTTCGCCAGTAATTTTGGTGTAGACATATCTATGGCATTGACCTGGGCCAGGCCAGTAATTCCAGGACGAGCATCAAAAACATTACGGGCTGCACGTTCAGCGATCAATTCATTTTGATTAAAAAGACATGGGCGTGGTCCAACCAGACTCATTTCACCTTGCAAAACATTCCATAGTTGAGGCATTTCATCCAATTTAGTTTTACGTAAAAAATGCCCAAATGGAGTAATCGCAGAAACACTAGCCAGGTGGGAAGCCACGGACTCCGTGTCCAGTTTCATGGTTCTGAACTTAAGCAAGATAAAAGGCTTTTGATACCTACCAACCCTTTCCTGCCGAAATAACGGAGAACCTGTATCAAACAAACCAATAATCGTCAGAAATATTAATATTGGAGAACCAAGAATCAAACCCAGCAAAGAAAAGAGAATATCAAGAAAACGTATCATTTCGTCTTGTCATTTTGTACTTTGAATGGTGCAACCATCTGTTTCAAACCAGTGAGCACCGGCACAGGCGGTGACCACTCCAAAAGCTCACATGTTCTATGTATATCCACCTGCAAGGAATCTACAAGACGCTGCACCTGAGGCAAGCGACCGGTCAGCTTACCCAAAAACAGCAAAAGCTTTTGTGGAACAGGTATTAGTTTCGTCTTTTTATTCAAAACTTCAGCTAAAAACCCGACTAATTCAGATGTCGACAAATCCTGCCCGTCAGAAACAAGAAACACCTGCCCTGTTGCAGCAGGATGATCAATACAACGAATTAACAAATCAACCAGGTTATCCAGCCCAACAAGTGATCGTTTATTGTTAACAGACCCGAAAGGCAAAGGCATACCCTTTCTGACCAATGAAACAAGCCGGGCAAAATTACCTTTTACACCAGGACCATAGACCAGAGGTGGCCGCACAATTACCACTTCAAGCCCCGACTGTTTACTTATTTCCCAGAGTACCTGCTCAGCTTCCCATTTTGAAGTGGCATAGCTGTCTTGGGGTGCTGGCACATCAGAATCCAAAAATGGCCTGCCTGGCTCGGTGCTTTCACCATTGACTTTAATTGAACTCAAGTAAACCAGTCTACGCACACCACTTTGTGCTGCTTGCTCTGCCAGTCGCCGTGTGCCAATAACATTTACAGCGCGATAAGCTTGTAATGAATCAGCGCTGGATTCATTCATAACATGTGCTCGAGCAGCACAGTGAATAACACACTCGACACCATGCAATGCAGTTGTCCAGTCAGCGTCAGAACCAATATCACCTATAGAAATTTCATTTGGTAAACTTCCCTTTCTTACAGCCCGAGTAACATTATGAGCAGAGATTTCCAACTGAGTACTTAAGTTTTTGCCAACAAAACCATTGGCACCTGTCACCAAAATATTCATGGCATTAAATACTCCATGATCTTCCATGGATATTTCGAAAGGATCTTCAGCATGTTTGTCCTGATTTTATTTTCCCGACAGGCTCTAAGCACTTCCTGGTTCAAGCGCAATGTATTCTTCAGACCACCTGTACTTACACCACCAATGGCCATGCGCACCAAGACCTCGGGTAAGTAAACAGCATTCAGTTTTCCATTGCTAAAAATACGAGCGACAAATTCAAAATCAGCAGCAATTTTGTAATCGGTTTTATAAAGTCCAAACCGATCAAATACTCTTTTGCGGATAAATAATGACGTATGTGCGGGCATCAAACCCCAGGCAAGCATTGCGGGAGAAAACCTTTTTGAACTATAGCGCCTGACATGCTTCTCAGGTTCATTTTCACGAAAAAAAACCACATCACCATAGACAGCATCAACTAATGGGTCTGAGAATACTTTTGCTACTTTTGACAATACAGATTCGCTGACATAAACATCATCCGAATGCATTAAACCAATAACATCTCCGGATGAAAGTCTTATTCCCTTATTGATTGCATCGTATATACCATTATCGGCTTCACTGATAATCATGGTATTTTCAGCACGGTTTTTTTCAATGACTTTCAATGTCCCATCTGTCGATGCCCCGTCAATGATCACATGCTCTATATCGTCATAGGATTGCTCCTGCACACTTTGAATAGCGCGACCTATCGTTTGCTGTCGATTAAAAACCGCGGTGATGACACTGATTTTCATTACTGCCTGGAAACTGTTTGGCAGGCTTCAGCAAGATCGGCAAAATTTTGAGCGAATTGCTTAACCCGGGTAATGACAGAACCCCTTGCCTCTTCCTGCATTTTTTCGCGCTCAGATTGTGTCACAGGATTAAATTCAGCCAGTGTATCCGCCAGAGATTGTGCGGAATAACGATCAAAATAGATTGCATCGTCACCCATTTGTTCTTTATGCACATCCAAATCTGACAAAATCATTGGCACCCCCATTGAGCGTGCCTCTTCTACAGTCGTACTCCATCCCTCAAACAGGGATGGATTAAGCAGAGCACTACTGGCGCGCATAAGTAACGCCAAATGCGGATAAGGCACCATGCCCAGCAGTCTAAATGAATCTTTTAGTCCCGCACGTTCGAGTTTGGCTTTTAACGCAGGGAAATATTCAGGTGATCGTGGATCATTCTGTTTTCCTGAAGCCGCAACAACAACATTTTTTCCACGTTGTTTCAAGATAACCAGGGCCTCAAGTACCAGTTCATGATTCTTGTGGCGCCAGAACTGGTTTGGCATGTAAAAAAAGGATTCCGGCAATTCATAAATATCAGCAATTTCACGGGGAGATTGATGCGAGTCTTCTGGAACAGGAGGTATCGAAAAATGTACTGTGTAGCATCGCTCCCTGGTGGACGGGTAATAACTTTCACAGTCACGACGAGCATCGTCGCTACTTAGCATAATGGCTCTCTTGCTCATCACCTGGGCCCTGAAACCGACCTCCCGCTTCAGTAAAGCGGTTTTTGAAAAAAGATGAGGTAACTTTTTATGCTGAAAGTCAGGAATCCAGGCTATTGCGGGTATACCCAGACGCCAACCAAAAAATTGCGCTGATTCAAAAACAACGTTAATACGGTTTGCATGAAACAGCTTCTGAATAGGTGCATACCTTCCTAATAAAATAGCGCTCAACAATATGAAAGCACGACGCGATGCATTGAGTATGTCAGTTTCAACGATTTCAATACCCGGAATCCTGGAAAAGGCAGATAAGTATTCATCATGAGAGTCACTCCCAATAAATAAAACGGGGATGATCTTATCTTTCTGATACTGAGCAAGAATGGTCAGCAGGTTTTTTAAGTAATTATGACCTCCAGTCCAGTTACTGCCACCAATCAATGTAAATGCCACTCTTATCATGCTTGTTTGGCCTGCTCGTGAAACCAGTTAACATAGTCTGATACCCCTTGGGCTAGCGAAATCCTGTTTTCAATATCCAGTGCATGCATCTGATCAACATTGGCAACCAGGCTGAAAGGGTCTCCCGGTCGGGAAATACCAGAAAAGCTCACTTCACGCGTTTTAGGGGCTTTTTGATCCCAGGCCTCAGAAACCATGGTAGCTATATCCCGAACCGATGTCGCTGTTCCTGAAGCAAGATTGATCACGCCTGCTTTTTCACTTGCAAGCGGCACAAGTTTCTCGAGACCTCGAACAACGTCACGCACTTCGATCCAGTCACGTAATTCATTACCCGTCCCGCCAAGCTCAATGAACTGATTCGAAGACAGTTTGTTACAAAGATCCCAGAGCAGCTGTTTTTTTAAACCAGTACCGTAGACTGAAAATAAACGCGGCAAGACTACATTCAAACCATAGTTTTTCGCATAGGAGCGGCAAAGTTCCTCCATCATAAACTTATGGCTGCCATAAGGTGAAAATGGTGAAGTTGCAGCAGTTTCCAAAATAGGGCCCGAGTGATCAGAGCCATAAACCGCAGCACTTGATATCGACACAAGTTTTGTATCTGGAGAATGCTGTCTCAGCCATTCCAGCAACTCTGCGGTGGAGTCAACAGTGCGGATGAAGTCCTCGAAGGGATGCTCGATCGCCGCCCCTACGGATGATCCACCTGCCAAATGAAAGACAACCTCAGGAAGGCCGAGTGACTGCCGCATATGCCCGAGGTTACTGGCCGAGATCTCGCCATTCAGCCAGAAAGACAATCCCCACTGCGCAGCCTCAGGCCAGGCACCATGGCCAATTCCTGAAACCTTACAATCTTTTTCGTTCAAGTATCTTGCAAGGTAACGCCCGATAAAGCCGTAAGCACCAGTAATCCATACCGATGTCATTAGTTCCCCCTCACAGCAACAAATGAATAAAGCCTGCCAGGACGATTATCGGCTTTTTCCAGAATCCACCGAATGAGCGTCCATATACCCGGCAAACCCAGCAGCATATGAATTAAATTTTCCGATCCAAAAAGTTTTTGGCCAGCACGTCGAGCTAATTCATGTTTCAACGATTCCAGGCTATACGGGGCATAATTTATCGGGCTTCTCCAGGGAGAAATGACTTCAAGTTGAGAAAAACCGGCATTTTCTATGGCAGAAACATACTCATCCAGCAGATAGGCATTTTCTCCACCATAAAGATTGTGCAAAGGATGTTGTTCCAGAAAAACGGGTAAGTCTGCTCTTTTGGAAATAACATGTTCACGAATTGCAACGAGCTTTCCACCCGGTTTAAGCACTCTGAAAAACTCCCGACATGCCTGCTCAAGATTTTGTGAATGATGCAATACCGCCCTGGCGAAAACCAGGTCAAAACAGTCATCATCGAAAGGCAATTTTTCTGAAAATTCTTCTTTTACAGTGATAGGTAAATCAGCCTCTTTGGCGAGTGAACGGATAGCCTCTGCGCCAACTATCTTACTTGGATCAGGTTCTAAAGCAGATACGTTATAGCCATCTTTTGCGAGTGCATAACTGGCAATCCCGCGTCCGGCTCCAATATCCAATGCGTTACCGGTGCATCCTGCCAGGATGGATCGCACATCCTGCCACTCAGGGCTCTTCCAATAGCGCTCTGCAGCTTCAATCAGGGGATCATCATAATAACAATCTGCTATTAATTGTGATTGATCCGGTTGTGATCTTAACCAGCTAACAGCATCTTCCCAGCTGGAAAAGTTATGCTCCAGATTCATTCTTTTCTTCTCTGGCTATATTGCGAATAAAATGAGCGGGATTGCCCGCAAAAATTGTATATGGCGGGACATCATGCGTAACTATCGAACCAGCTCCAATGACTGCTCCTTCACCTATGGTGACACCACGTAACAGACTGGCATTTGCTCCAATCCAGACATCATTCTCTAATACAACAGGTTTCTCATCTAAATCAATAGCCTGAGGATGACCTTTCTGCATAATTTCTCTGAACTGAGAATGACGCAATTGCGCATTCAGTGGATGAGTCAAAGAGTCAAAAATGTTTACATTGTGCGATATCAATACCCGATCACCAATTTTGATACTTTCAGAAGACCAGATTCGGACACCTTCTCCAACGTAGCACCAGTTACCAATCGAAATATTTCCGCCGTGAGCAAAAACAAGTAATTCCCCCGCCACAAAGGAATGGTTGCCAATTTTAATAAAATGGTTATCTCCCCGGATATTGTGAATTCTAGCCGAAGGTGTCAGCCTGGTATCGGTTCCAAGGAGACAGGTAGCTCTACCAGTCAGACTTTTCAGCCAATAATCAATATTCAGGCGATTAATCTTATACATGCTACACCACGAGCACCGGCAGCAAAGTCCGGGGCAAATGACTTACCTTCATGCACATCAAAAAATTCAGCATCAGCAATCTCGGTGTGCTCACTTCGATGCCATCCTGTAGTATCGTATCCAAAAAATTCTAATGAATGCTGCGATGGTTGAAATGCCTCAATAACCTTCGTTACCAGGTCATAATCAAAGACTTGATACCATCCATGAACACCGGCTTTTCCGAAAGGCACTGTAATCAGGCACATACCACCTGGCTTGATAATACGTCTAAATTCAGTAACCGCCGGGATAAAACCCAATGCATCCGTTTCTTTCTTAGCCATATCGCCGGTATATAGCAAGGTATTATCAAGCCCAATATGTTCAATAGTTGAGATACTTGCAATTACATCAAACGTATCATCAGCAAAAGACGTATCCCTAAGGTCACCAAACATATAACTAATGGATTTTTTCCAGAAACAGCGCTTTTCAGGGGCAAGAGTCATTATAGTTAAACTTAAGTCATTTAATGGCAATCGATCTATCAGGAATCGATGGTTGAGTGCCGAACCGGCATCAAGCATTTTCCCTTTTATTTCGTTCAATTGCGAAAACAACCAGGGGTATTCGACAGAACGTTCATCAACATATCTTCCGTATCCCGCAGGAAAACCGGATTCACGCTTAGGGAGTCCCTCATCAATTGCATCAGATATTACTTTTTTCTTCGCCGTGTAATAACCGGGAGTCCAGGGTCTTCGGCCGCGCACTAAATATAGAGGCGTGAAGAGCTGATCCACAAATTCCTTTATTTCAAACAACATACAACATTAACCTTCCCTAACGTTTTCTTTTACCCTTAAGCAGAGGACGAAAAAAGTCCACCACTGATGATATCCAACCGCCATTTTGCAGCCACAGAGCTTTTTTAACCTGTTTGAATAATACCTTATTCACTTCAGCCTTTTCAGGAAGATGTATTATCGGTGAAGGCAGTGATCGGTTCGCTCCAGAAAACTTCCGAAACACTCCCTTGCCATGTGTTCCAGAGCCATCAAAGCCCGTATTTCGGACTAATGAAACCGGAGGAAATAATGCCAAGCCATTTTTTTTGAAGACTGACCAGTACCAGCGAATTGCCCAGGAATCACTATTACCAGCCATCTGGTTTGAAAGCATAGTGGTGTAATCATAAGCGCCATCCAGGTTAAATCGTTGACGCATTTCATTACTGGAAAGCAACTCCTCCCAACCCACGGCCTTGGAATCAAACCTATCCCATGCACTTTTCCAGGTTGCCCAGCCCCATGAAACTGTTAAGGGAAGAAAAAAAGCCGAGCTCATATTCGTTAAAGCTTCAACTTCAAACATATAACCTGAAATTTGAAATATGTTTTCATCATCAGCGTACTGATCAAGAGCCTGATTCATATAGTTAAGAAAAGCTGGGCTTAACTCAAGGTCATCTTCCAGTACGATTACCCGACCATACCGATTAACTATATCGGTTACACCCGTGATAATGGATTGAGAAAGACCAAGATTTATATCACTAAAATGGTATTCAGCACGATCACCCAACAGGTTTTCGGCGACTTCACGAGTTGCCATTACCGATGGAATTTCTCCCTGGTTTTTAGCACCATCAGCATAAATTATCACCGGGCTTTGGAGAAAACCTTCGCAACGCATCAAACTTGATATCGTCTTGCGCAAATGCTCTGGCCTACGATAGGCAAAAATCAGAATTGGAGCTAAGTTACTCAAAGTTATCTCTTTTTATAAACACTCATTTAACCAGACACTGGTAGAAATCAGCTTGTAAAGATGGTGTTCAGCAGCAATAGTACCCTGCCGGTTCTGTTCAATCAGGCGACGAATTTTGTCTGGCTCACACCACTCATGCAGCAAGTTATCCTTATCAAGTAACAATTGCTCCACTTCACTACCCTGTTCAGATGCCAGCCACTTTCCCACAGGTGTTGGGTATCCCTTTTTGTCCGGACGGTCACCAATCGACTTTTGTCCATGTGCACGTAAAAATTCACGCAGAACCCATTTGGTTTCATTTTGATTAAATAATGTTTTCGTAGGAAGCCTGAACATCCACTCAACAAGCCTGAAATCCAGAAATGGATTACGGGCCTCAACACCATGCGCCATACTGATGGCATCTCCATAATGTAAAAGCCCAGGCAGGATAGAAACAGAATGATCTTCTAACAGACGGCGCCGTAGCGGATTAGCCAAAAGTTTCCCATGCCCAGGTGATGGTGGTATATCCACATCATTGCGCAATAAAGAATGAAAACCCACCCGGCGCCGATGCCAGTTCAGTAGCGTTGGCGATAGCTCTCTGGCAATCCATGCCAAAGTCCATCTAAACGAGAAAGTACGGTTTAAAGCCTGCAACCGCTGACCAAGACCTTTAACTGTTCTATTTTGCCCAGCCTGCCCTCTAATATACCCCAGTAATTCAAGAACAGCATATTGAGGGTATCCTCCGAGAGCTTCATCCGCACCCTGCCCCTCCAATAACACAGGTATCCCTTCAGCACGAGCTCGTTTCATAAGATGCCAGAGAGGATAAACCGCTGGTGAATAACCGGGACCATCCATATGCCAGGAAATTTTACGCAACGTATCCAGCCAGTCTCCTTTTGCAGCAGTTACAGCAACCAAAGGGGCCTGCGCAGATTCACTTGCGAGTTTCGCCCAGGGCAATTCCCCCATATCATCGTCATAAACCGACGTAAAACAGGTTAGAGGTTCTGATTTATGAAGACCACTTGCAGCAAGTACACCAGTTGAATCGAGACCGCCGCTGAGCGTTAACCCAACAGGAACATCACTTCGCAAACGAAGGCGAACTGAGTCGCTAAATAACTCATCGAATTCATCAGATGCATTTTCAGCACTCAGATTTTCGTCAATATTTTCCGGATAATCCCAATAGCGGAAAACCGTCATTGATCGCTTATCTGCATCATATTTTGCAAAATGTGCGGGGGGTAATACTTTTATTCCCTGGTAAAACGATTCTCCTCTAGTGTAAAGAAGATTATTACCAAGAAAATCAAGTAATGTCAGAGTAGAAACGCTGCGATGCTCTTTAAACAAGGATAATAGTGCCTTGGGTTCTGAAGAAAATGCAAAACCGCTTTTACCATCACGATAGTAAAGCGGTTTTACACCAAAGCGGTCTCGCGCTAGTAATAGAGTCTTCTTTGCAGGCTGCCAAAAACCAAAAGCCCACATGCCGTTGAGTCGTGGAAGCGCATCCTCTCCCCATTCAATAAGCGCATGAAGCAAAACTTCCGTATCGGAGTAACCAATAAACTGGTGACCGACGTTTTCTAACTGCTTTCGCAGTTCAACATGATTGTAGATTTCACCATTGAAAACAATAACTGAACCCGTGTTATTGTCCACCATCGGTTGATGACCAGAAGAGGTAAGGTCAAGAATTGAAAGGCGTCTATGGCCCAGCAAAATACCCGGACTTTCAAAAATCCCGCTGTCATCAGGGCCACGATGAGCCAACAGGTCCAGAGCTGAATTAAATCGTTCAAGATCTTCTGAATTTTGAGTACCAAGCCAACCGAGAATGCCGCACATTATTAAGTCGCTCCACCCTGGCCAAGAGAACGACGCCAAAGCCCCCTAATGATGTAACCAAGACGACCTTGAGCCAACATCAAAAATAGGCGACGTAATTTATACAGCATTTTCTGTAAACTAGACATTTCACGACCAGCAAGTATCTTTTGGTTTTCCTTTTGAAACAGGTCGGTTTGCAAGCTGGTTTTGGTTTCACTGTGTAATCGTAATGCCCCCCACACCTTGCTTACATGCAAGCCAACTGTCTCATTAGTAAGGCGGAGAAACCATTCATAATCAAATGAGCATTGTAAACTCTCATTGATTAAACCAACTTTTTCCTGCACTTCACGTTTCCAGAAAGCAGCCTGATTAGCCAGTAGCATTCCCTCTGCCAGCAGAGCTTTATAGCTGGGTGTTACGTAACGAATATCCCGCAACTGAATGTCATTTTCATCGATAAGCATCATGTCACCGATGACAAGACCAACTTGAGGATTATCCTCTACGACTGTAGCCAAATCTTCGAAAACACCCGGGTAATAGATATCATCTGAATTTTGCCAGGCTATCCATTTACCAGTTGCACGGCGTAACCCTTTGTTTATGGCATCAGTTTGTCCACGATCGGGTTCACTGACCCAAAATGCCAGTTTGTCTTCATACTGACGAATTATGTCAACACTGCCGTCCGTTGAACCACCATCAATGATGATGTATTCAAGATTTGGATAGTTTTGATTAAGAACAGAAAGAATAGTTCTCTCAAGAAACTCCGCCTGATTAAAGCTGGGCGTAACGACTGTAATGCGCGGTAGCTTAGCCATAATGAGGCACCATTGATTTTTCGAGTTGCATTCTTGCAACTACCCCCGCAATTAGCCAGGTGCCAGATGACATCAGATAGTTCCCGTATATTTGGTCTGTAATAAAAAATGTCAAAAACAATCCTGATAAAAAAATTGCGACTATACGCTGGTTATCTGCAGTAGCGAAAATCTGCTTAATCAATAGCAGACATGAAATAAAAATTATACTTAATAGAATGCCTCCACCAATCAATCCTAATTCTGCAAATGCCTGTAAAATTGTACTGTGTGGATAATCTGACAACCCGCTACAAGAAAAATCTCTAAATCTTGCAACACCCACACCCGCTATTGGATACTCCATAAACATTGAGACAGCTTCACCGTATAGCATCCAACGGATGGATAAAGAGTTATTTGTATTTACCATGTCCTTGCATAACTCAGGATTGGTAATTTTATCAGGTTGTACAGAGAATACTCCATCAGTGACAAATGAATATGAATATAGCTTTCCAAAAGCTGGATCAATTTTGGGAAGAGTCAGAATTGATAATAATGCAACACTTAAAACAAAAAGTGATAACTGGATTCTATTTTTAACAAGGTGGTTTTTGTCTATCAGGCTAATAAACACCACGCCAATGAGCCCAGCTACTAACCACCCACGGGCAGTGACCCAAACAAAAGCAACCGTGATAATAAAAATAAATACGTACATTCCTATCAAAACAGCTAACCTCCTATTGGATGGGTGATTATTACTGAGTGAAATAGCTGTCACACTTAGGGAGAGCAACGAAGTTGAAAAAACTGCTCCTACCAGTAGTGGACCATGATTAAGATCAAAGTAAGGCCAACGCCCTACATCACTTCCCAGCGAAGGTGAAATTATACGATCGAGTAATACCAAAATTAGTAGAATGAGACTTGCCAAAATGACTGTATTCTTAAAAATCTCAACATCAGCATACGTTATCAACCTGCCACAAAGGTAAGGAATTAAAGTTAGAAATGGTAAATAACGTAGATATGATTTATTAAAGTTATCAACAGAACTTAAATCAGTCGCTCCACGTAATAAAACATAAAAAATAAAAAACAGGAACAACCAGTCAACAACTGTTACAGAACGAAAAAGGTTTCGCTGTTGGGTTATGATTAAAATTACCCACGAACTTACTGCCATATAAAATATGACTGTCGCCGTACTACTCCATAAAATATCCAGAAAGTGGACAGTAATTAAAATAAATAACATTCCGTGAAGTATAAAAAAACCCGGAATTGCAGGAGAAGATAGATTATTTGAAATTTCTTTCTTCAGTTGCATTTTTTAAAAACCACAAGCATATGATCTTTAGCACTCATCCAGTAAGGCGGAGTAAGCGCCAATTCAGGGTTACGGTTTGTATCAATATTTCCTGCACCAAAACGTCTTAAAAATTTAAAAATATTTGGGAAAAATTTCAGCAGAAAATTCGATAAAGCTTCATAGAGTCTCTTAGACAAAGACATTCTGTCTTTAGAATGAGAGAAAGTATCAATTCTCACGACTTCAAGCCCAAGCTCCTTAGCTGCAATATATGCCCATGATGGATTTATAAAGGATAGATGCTCTGCTATATGACAGTACCAGTATTGGCTTCCCATCAAACGCCAGGATGAAGAATCAGTATTCCCCGTTGTAATTGCAATATACCCATCAGCTACAACAAGGTTTTTAAGTGATTTTAAAAACGCCTTGGGATCATAGCTATGTTCAATCACATCTACAGCCAATACTACATCCATATGGCCATCTATAGCCGGGAGATCGCTAAAATCCGTACCCAGGATAATGATACCTTTCTTCTGGGCACGCTGGGCGGCTGCCTGATGAATTTCAACACCAAAACGCTGGTAATCACCATCTAAAAATTGAAGTAACTGCCCATCAAAACAGCCTACATCCAAGATACGCTTTATACCGGTGATACCAGAGATCCATTCTCTTATTATTTGGTAGTCTGCTCGCTGACTAGGCTGAGTCTGCCAACTTTCCGGATTACCAGACTTGTATAATTGATCAATTTCCGCTTTAGATAATCTAGGGTATCTAAAAAACAAGTGACAGGAAAGACACTTCCATAATTCACCGCCTTTAATTGACTTTTCAAGAACGCGACCAGCAAAGATATTGCTAGCCGGAATAGGACCAATTAAGTGAACTTTCTCTGAATGACAACTAGGGCAATAACAAATATCAGTGGACACCTAGATACCTCTCAAGCGACTAATAAGTTTACCAAATAAAGGTTCATCCTTTAGGAGCAAACCCGTAATAAGCAAAATTAAGGCTGCAAGATAAAGATTAGCCGATGCCTGCATGCTTGCGAAAATAGCGAAAAGAAATAGAAAAGCTGTGATCACAAAACGTACCATGTGACCCCTTAACAATTCTTTCAGGGAAACACCTTCCCCGACAATTTTTTCATGCCTCATAAAAATAGCGATAACATTATAGATAGTTGCAAACATCAGCCCGAACACAGCACCTATTAAGCCAATCATAGGAATCAACAAGAGAGAAAAGAATAGATTTGTTGCCGCAACAATTGACTGACTACGCAAAATAAAATAGAGATCTTCACGCCCGATAAGACTCGTGTAGAGCGGCGTGATATATATCATCCCGAGGTTTGATACGGTCGCAATAGCAAAAAACAACATAATCTGAAACACATCACCGACATCAATCCAATAGTGAACAACAACGGACAAGAAGACAGCTGCTACAGTATGCACAGCCAGAACCGGCACTAGGATAAGACTAACAACATGATGGTACTTCTGCCCAACAACTCCACCCTTTTCCGCTGACAAGTGTAAAAAAACCCTCATAGCAGCTGCAAACAAGCTTTGGATACCCCAGATTAGCTTCATAGCCAAGTCATAAGAAGTTACTACAATCGCTCCTGCAAAATAATTTAACAAAAACTTATTTAATGGCTCGAGAAAAAGGTTCATTAATGATGCAGCTTGAAGTATAGAACCTGACTTTAAGAGATTCCATAAGTGAGATTTGTTTAATATCGAAAAATTAATAGAGAGTATCGAGGGTAGTTGTTTGCGCAAAACCAGCCATAGAATCATTATGTCGATCATTGCTCCAAAACAAAGAACTAACACATATGTTAATGCAGAAACCGGCCAATTAAAAAGGAGTAAAACAAAGAAAATAAATGTTGAAAATAACGGGCCAATTAATTGACTTTTCATGGCGAGATCAAGCCTACCAACCCCTTCTACAAAAGCCGATAGAAGCGCAACCATAATTTGTAAAGCTGTCAGAAAACCCATCACCAATGCAGCTCTCTGAAGATCTATTATTAAAATTTCACTGGCTTGAATTTGTACCAGTATTGGTGGAACAAATGCCCAGATTAAAGCAGTAAAAAAAGTGAGGATGAGAATCGAGGTACAAGCTAAGAAAATCGCAGCGGGAATAGCTTCTGAATCGTCAAGTTTGCTGTCCTTAAATGCATCCCCAGTTAATTTGGCTACCAGAATAGTAAAAACACTTGAATTCAAAGACAGGTAAAGAATATACAGTGAAAGTAAGGTGACTACCTGACCATATAGCTCTCCTCCAAGCAAACGTATGGCCAATAACGCAATCATAAGACCGCTTATTGCACGTACTCCAGCAGAAAAACCACTCCATGTAGCATTGCGACCAAGAGTCATGCTTCTAACCAGAGTTACTTCCAAATCTCTTTTTAAGTTTATTTACTATACGACTCAGAGTTCTCTTGGGTTCCAGGATAAAGAGAAAAATAATAAACAGTGATTTCTGAAAATAATTATAGTCAGAAGGAAAAGTGCGAAGAACTCTAGGTAGAAATTGTAGTTTCTCCAAACCAGGAGTTACGTCATGCCAAGGAAAATATACCGGTCTGGAATAAAGTAAAGACCCGTCATAACCAATAAAAATATATATCTTGTCTTGTGAATCATCACGCAGTGTTGATAGTTGATTATCTTGCAGATTAAATAACGGAAAATATTTTTTATCGACAAAGATCAGGTTGCACCGTGTTGTTGCGACCAGCTCATAATCTTTCTCTTGAGCCAACTTAAAAATGGATAATGCACTTGCGCCTCTCTTCACTGAGAAATCCTGTGATTGCACATATTCAACATCATTTGGAATTGTCGGATTGAATTCAATACAAATCACTTTTGGGTGAAATTTTTCCAGTGAATTCAAAATCCAATAATCATTTCCATCGATATCAATCGATAAAAAATCAAATCTAGAGGGAATAGGCGTCCTTGCTAAAATATTGTCTAGTTTATTTTGCCCATCAAAAGTAACAAATTCATTTACCAAAATTGATTCATAAGTTGAGAGATTCACTTCAAGCTCTCGAAACTTCTTTTTATCGGCCTCAATAAGTACTGAACGGTAACCTTTATTACTAATCAAATTGTACGTATTAGACAAATGGATTCCATCCCACGCACCAAATTCAACGCACCATTTATCAGTGTCTGGAATTGTTTCAAGAATATGCTCAATAATCCCGTCTTCTCCAAATTGAGAATATTCGTTCCGGGCATATTGAACATACAGATAATTATTCATTGATTCATCATTCATAGTAAAAAGAGGAGTAACCTCGAAGAAATGCAAGAAAATAACCCATTAGAGTCTTTGATTAGATACCACTAAAACTTAATCTCTGATGAAAATCGCGTTTGCCCAGAGTAAATCGGACTTATTGCCATATTGTAACCCACACAAGGTATAAAGCCTGAAGCCAGCCACAGCCATATAGTTTAGGATTTCTGGAAATAAACCGCATCCCTCATAAATTTCTGTGAAAAGCACTTCCACCAGAACAATCCCGGTACAATTTAACGTCGACTCAGCTCCTTGAAGAGCCATTAAGTCGTATCCTTGTAAATCTAATTTGATAACATCAATATTTGTTAAGTTATTGGCACTGCAATATTCATCAATACTTGTTAAAGGCACTTCTACCTGCTTAACGAGTTGACACAAATCCTTCAAATCCGGGTCTAAAGAACTTGACGTTTTAAGCAACGAATTGGTTGGTCTAGAAGCATTAATATTAAATATTGCGCTGCCAGATTCCCTACCTAAAGCAGAATTATTGACCTTTACTCTTTCATTCTCTCTAAACAAGCGGTTTAGTTCGTCTATCAGGGTACTGTCCGGTTCAAAACAATGAAAAATTGCCTGTGGGATTAGACTGAAAGCTGCAGGACCGTATCCCCCTGATGAGCACCACCATCGATAATTACCGGAGTTGAGCTTTTACACAATGAAGCCACAATTTTATAAGCATCATCATCTGACAAATAGACATTACTCGCCCTTTTTATAACGATGATATCTAATAAATAAAACACTCTCTTGAGAAAATTCTTAAACATTATCAACTAGTAGTGAACTTACATGATGGTTTTTTAGAGAAAAGTCATAACTGGGTAAATGAACAATCCATATAACAGAGCTTATTCATTGTAATTCAAAGTTTTAAAACCATGCTTTTTAACGAGCTCATCTCGTTCAGCCGATTTCAGATCTTCTCTTACCATTTCCGAAACCAGTTCTTTAAATGTTGTTCTTGTTTTCCAACCCAACTTTTCCTTTGCCTTACTGGGATCTCCAAGCAAGGTCTCTACTTCTGTTGGACGGAAATAACGCGGATCAACCTGGACTATACAATTATTATTAGCATCGTATCCTTTCTCGTTAACACCTTCGCCTTCCCAGCGGATTTTCATCCCAAGCTCTTCGGCTGCTGCGTTGACAAAATCACGGACACTATACTGAACACCCGACGCAATACAGAAGTCATCAGGCTCATCCTGTTGCAACATAAGCCACTGCATTTCGACATAATCGCGAGCATGCCCCCAGTCACGTTTCGCATCCAAATTTCCCAGATACAGGCAGTCCTGCAGACCAAGTTTTATACGGGCAAGTGCACGGGTAATCTTGCGCGTTACAAAGGTCTCACCACGGACTGGGCTTTCATGATTAAACAGGATGCCATTACAGGCATACATTCCATAGGCTTCGCGATAATTTACCGTAATCCAGTAAGCATAGAGTTTAGCTACCGCATAAGGACTGCGTGGATAAAAAGGAGTTGTCTCCTTCTGAGGTACTTCCTGCACCTGGCCATATAACTCAGAAGTACTGGCCTGATAAAAGCGGGTTTTTTTCTCAAGCCCTAGGATACGGACCGCTTCCAATATACGCAGAGTGCCAAGTGCATCTGAGTTAGCCGTATATTCAGGTTCCTCAAAACTCACGGCGACATGAGATTGTGCAGCAAGATTGTAGATTTCGTCTGGCTGAGTTTGCTGAATAATTCGAATAAGACTGGAACTGTCAGTCATATCTCCATGGTGTAGAAAAAAGCGGACATCTTTCTCGTGTTGATCCTGGTACAAATGATCGATACGGTCAGTATTAAAGAGACTGGTACGCCTTTTAATCCCATGTACCTCGTATCCTTTATTGAGCAGAAATTCAGCAAGATAGGCGCCATCCTGACCTGTCACACCTGTGATTAAAGCTATTTTTGGTTGTTCAGCCATATTATTAAAAATTCTCTTTTATAGTGTTTTATCCATTGATTCAAGGAAGTCTTGATAAGCAATTTTTAACCCATCTTCCAAGCCTGTTTGGGCTTGCCAGCCCAGTGCATTCAAGCGGGAGCTATCCATGAGTTTACGTGGTGTGCCATCCGGTTTATCTGGATCGAATTTAATTTGTCCATTGAAACCAATTACTTTGCTGATAGTTTCGGCCAACTCACGTATTGTTATATCGTAACCACAGCCCACATTGATATGACTTAACATAGGTTTTGTATGTTGATCGTAAACCTTCTTATCGAGATTCATGACGTGGACACTCGCTCGCGCCATATCATCAACATATAAAAATTCACGCTTAGGATTACCACTCCCCCAAACCGTTACTGAAGAAGCTTCTGATTCTTTCGCTTCATGAAACCGCCGGATTAAAGCAGGAATAACATGGCTGTTTTCTGGATGATAGTTATCACCCGGCCCATATAAATTGGTTGGCATTACACTACGATAATCGACGCCGTGAGTTTCACCATACTGGCGATTATAGCTTTCACATAGCTTTATCCCGGCAATTTTGGCAATAGCATAAGGTTCGTTTGTTGGCTCCAGCATGCCAGTCAGCAAGGCATCTTCACTCATTGGTTGCGGCGCGTGTTTCGGGTAAATGCAGCTGGACCCCAGTAACAGCAGTTTTTTCACACCATTGTTGAAAGACTGATGAATGACATTGCTTTCAATCATCAGGTTTTCATAGATAAATTCTGCCGGAAAAGTGTTATTGGCATAAATGCCCCCTACCTTGGCTGCTGCCAAATATACCTGATCTGGTTTTTCCTCCTGAAAGAATTCACGTACCTTTGCCTGGTCAGTAAGATCGAGTTCATTGTGTGTTTTCTTGATTATATTCCCGGCATCAAGGCCACTGGCCAGCAACTGCCGTACAATAGCCGCCCCAACCATCCCTCGATGACCCGCAACAAATATTTTAGGAGACTGTTTCATATACCTTCTATTAAAGCTCGGGTTAACCCTTCGCCCTTCGACCTATACCTCTATACAGGATACCCTGCTCGGCAATTTTCCTGGAATCAAGACAATTTCGACCGTCTACAATAACTTCAATACCAAGCCCGGCGAGATTGGATTCATTCAACTCCTGAATCATGTCTGAGTGCTCCGTGATGATTAAGACTGCCTTGGCTGTCTCCAATGCATCCCCGAGTGATTCAACGGTATTTTCATGTGTGACCCAACTATCAAAAATATTCAAATCAGCACCTTTCTTTTGCAGCAGCTCGCGCACTTCGTAAAAAGGCGACTCTCTTGGATCATCAACATTTCGCTTATAAGCCACTCCAAGCACGGCAATTTTAGTGCCTTTGACTGGATAACCCTTTTCGTTCAGCAGATCCTGCAACATTGACACGGTGTACTCGGGCATCCCGTTATTAGTCATCCTGGCAAGCTGGATAATTTCCGGCATGTAACCAGCACGCCTGGATGCAGCCTTTAGCCATTCTGGATCTACGGCAATACAATGTCCACCCACACCCACTCCAGGATAAAAAGGCCCCTTGCCAAAAGGCTTTGTCGCCATACCATCAATGATATCAACCACATCCAGATCAAGCACATCACTGATTTTTGCCAGTTCATTGACAAAAGCTATATTGACATCCCGTACCGTGTTTTCCATGGCTTTCACAGCCTCGGCATCACGAATGGAACGCATCATCGTGACACTGCCCAGCGGAACCTGGGAAATCTTCAGACTGCCGTCATCAGCCTGGGAAAATTTCGGGGCGAAGCCTTTTTTAATATCACGGACATCGAACACCCCCCCACCCAATATGGAGGCATAGAATTCGGCCGCCTGCCTGACGCCAATTTCAGAAGTAGCACCAACCACACGCGGAATATTCTCGGAAGTCCAGAATAAATCGCCCGGATTTACACGTTCCGGACAATGTGCAACGTGAAAATCTTTACCAGCTTGCAAGTCGGATATCCTTTCCAGCATGGGGATAGCCACCTGCTCGCAGGTTCCTGGAAAAACTGTCGACTCAACAACCACCAGGTCACCTTTTTTCAGGCAAGGTGCAACCGTTTCCAGAGCACTTTCCAATGGCTCAAGATCGGGGTCCTGATTTTCGTCAACAGGTGTTGGCACACAAATCAGGAATATTTCACATTCTTTTAAATAATCAGAATTGGAAGTCGGGAAAAAATTACCCGATAGATTTGCTTCGGAAAGTAACCTTTCAACAGTTTCGTCCTTGATATGGCTTTTTCCAGCCTTTAACTTCTCTACAATTTGACCATTGGCTTCCAGGCCTGTGACTGGATAACCTTTTTTTGCGCAGAGCGCCGCTAAAGGCAGACCAACATATCCCAGTCCTACAATTGCCACTTTTTTCATGATCTTTTTTATTAATTCTGAGTTTATAATTCGAAAAATATTTTTGTAATTTCGTGAAATTTACCTGGAAAATTATACCTCACTAGCTCCGGGACTGACCAAAATTAAATTCTAATCTCGATTTTCAACGAATTTAGCATTCTCTCATTGAGCAAACAGGCATGTATACTCTGTAACCAAATGATTTTCCGTGAAATTGGCAGTATTTTTTAATGACCAGCAAATTTAATCCCAGATTCATCCCCAGGCACCTGCGATCACAATGGGCTGCCCTGCTTCACGATAGCTTAATGGTTGTAATTTCATGGATTTTTGCCTTTTGGCTCCGGTTTAACCTGGAAACATTACCTGAACAGTTTTTTGATCAGGGAATCCTGGCGCTGTCAGTCATTTTACCAGTACAAGTCCTTAGCTTTCATATACTTGGGCTCTATAAAGGGATATGGCGATTTGCTTCCCTGCCCGATATTCTCAGAATTATCCAAGCTGTAGCCCTGGGTGTAGTAACCAGTTTGATCCTCTTGTTCATATTTACCCGTGCAGCAGGCATTCCCCGTTCTGTCCCGGTCATTTACAGCATTTTACTCGTCATGTTTCTCAGTGGCCCCAGGCTTTTATATCGCTGGCTCAAGGATCATCATATTTATATCCCTAAAGGCAAAAAAGTGCTGATCGTCGGTGCTGGCAATGCCGGGGAGATGCTCGCTAGAGACATTCTCAGGAACCGGAGCGACACGTATCAGCCGGTAGCTTTCGTCGATGACAATCCCAAACGTCATGGTCGTGAAATACACGGTCTATCGATTGCAGGACGAATCTCTGATATTCCAGCATTAGTCGAAACGCTTGGTATTGAGCTCATTATGTTGGCCATTCCATCGGCAAAGCCCAGGGAAATGCAGCGCATTTTCGAAATATGTGAATCCACTGGTGTGCCATTTAGGTCACTGCCCCACCTGGAAGACCTGATTTCAGGACAGGTTAGCGTTAATGAGCTTCGCCCTGTCTCGATTGAAGATCTGCTTGGTCGTGACCCAGTGACTTTGGACTGGGATGGAATTCGTAGCGTTCTTTCGGAAAAAGTCGTCCTGGTAACCGGAAGCGGCGGATCCATTGGATCTGAATTATGCAGACAACTTGCACATCTAAACATTAAACAGTTAATCATTCTGGATAGCAGTGAATACAACCTCTACCAGATTGAAATGGAACTCAGTAAAAAATTTCCCGAATTAAACCTGCAACATCATCTTGGAGATGTAACTGATACCGTTTTTATCAATGCGGTATTCAAGCAACATCAACCCCAAATTGTTTTCCATGCCGCTGCCTACAAGCATGTACCAATGCTTGAAACCCAGATTCGCCAGGCCATGCGGAATAATATCATTGGCACTCGAAATACTGCAGATGCCGCCAGTGACGCTGGAACAGAGATTTTCGTATTGGTTTCTACTGACAAGGCGGTTAACCCGGCCAATATCATGGGGGCCAGCAAGCGTGCTGCTGAAATCTATTGCCAAAACCTCAATACCCATTCCAAAACACATTTTGTCACCGTCAGGTTTGGTAATGTATTGGGCTCTGCCGGTAGCGTAATTCCCCTTTTCCAGGAACAAATAAAAAACGGCGGCCCAGTCACCGTCACTGATCCACGCATGGAACGGTATTTCATGACCATCCCGGAAGCCTGCCAGTTAATCATGCAGACAACAGTACTCGGTACTGGTGGTGAAATCTTTGTACTGGATATGGGCGAACCGGTGAAAATCAGCTATCTCGCCGAACAGATGATTCGTCTTTCAGGCAAAAAACCAAATGAAGACATTGCTATTGAATATATTGGCCTCAGGCCTGGAGAAAAATTATTTGAAGAGCTTTTCCATGAAAAAGAAAAACTGGAAGGCACCAGACACAAGAAAGTATTCCTGGCCCGACATCGCAAGGTCGACTGGGATAAATTACAGACAATCATGCTGGAAATGCAGCAAGCCGTAGATAATCTTGACGAGAAAAAGTTATCTGAATTGCTGTATAAGCTGGTACCGGAGCACGAGGCGCAGATAAAAACAACTGGTACTGATAAGACAGCATCAAAAAGTGCCAATGTTATTCAGATGCCTTCATCGCAAAACTGATATTAATTATCTAAAGGCGATTAAATTCTTCACCTAAAACTTTCACTGTCATATTAATATCTTGCTCCGTATGTTCGGAGCAAACAAAAAACCTTAATCTAGCCGCCTTCTCTTCTACAGCCGGGTACAGAATAGGCTGTACATTAATACCCTTTTGAAAAAGCGCATCAGCCAGGCGGCCTGCTTTAATAGAACTTTCCGTTATCGCCGGAATGACAGCGTAGCCAGTGCTTAAGCCGGTATTAATTCCACAGGATTTTGCTTTTTCAAGAAACTGCCGTCCGCGTTCCTGTAGCAGAGCAACCCGCTCCGGTTCTTTCAACAGGCATTGCAAAGACGCTAATGCCGCCGCTGCAACAGGCGGCGACATACCTACACTGTAAAGAAAACCCGGGGCCGCGAATTTGAGATGCTCAACCAGCGCTGATTCACCGGCAATATAACCACCACAGCTAGCTAGAGCCTTGCTCAGCGTGCCCATCCAGATATCAACATCACTGCCATTAATACCGAAATGTTCCCTGATACCAAGGCCATGCTTGCCCATGACACCAAACGAATGCGCTTCATCAACCATCAGGTAAGCTTTATGTTTTTGTTTCAACCTGACCAGTCCAGGAAGATCAGGATAGTCCCCATCCATACTGTAGATACCTTCGACCACGATCACTACCTGCTCGAAGTAATGCCGCTCTTGTTCCAGTATCCTGTTGAGCGCTTCCAGGTCATTGTGCGGAAAAGATATCCGGGTAGCACCAGAAAGCTGGGCGCCCTGTAAAACACTGTTGTGAATCAATGCATCATGGATGATTAAATCCTTTTTTCCAAACAGATACCCGATAGTCGTAACATTGGTAGCATGGCCACTGACAAACACTATACTGTCATCAACTTCATAAACCTCTGCCAGGGCCTGTTCCAGTTGACGGTGAATGAGTCTTTCACCGGAGACAGGTCGGCTGGCGGACACTGAAGTTCCGTATTTTTCGATGGCGGATATTGCCGCTTTATTAACATCCGGGTTACCTGACAAACCAAGATAGTTATAACTGGAAAAATTGAGATAATCCTTGCCGTCAATACAGGCCTCACGGCCAGAAGCTTTTTCGTGGGAACGAAAAAAGGGATTGGGAATGCCTAGTTTCGATGCGCCTTCCCTTACGATACGAATTTGCTGGTAACCCGGATGTTGATCAAACCGATAGAATTTTTCCGGAACATTTAACGTTGTTTTTTTACTATCTGCAAATCTGAAAGACTCAGAATGGGTTTCATATTTTTTTCCAACTCTTTTACTACGACGTTCAATTGCCTGCTTAATAAGCTGTTCTTTAAGTTTACCGGTAAGCTTGTTTTTCATGGCATTAGTGCAGCAAAGAGCTATTTTTCTCGTTCTGTTCCGAAGCTTCCATCGCATCCTTAATGTCGTCAACCAATTCAGCCGAAGCTGCCCCATGTTGCGCAACTACCTGTTGAATCTGTACATCGAGGTCGGTCTCGCTGGTTGCTTTATCCACCTGTGGTTTATCCAACTGCTCGATGACACGTTCCACCAGCCTGGCGATAGTCGGCCCTTCACTCAGTGACATCAGGGGTAATGAAATACCGAAACGCTCATCTATTGCAGCAGCAAGTTCCATCGCCATAAGTGAATCCATTCCCATTTCGTAGACCGATTCATTTGCATCGAGTTTCTCAACAGGTATACGCAAAATTTCACTGACTTCCTTTTTCATCATTTCAACGAACAAATCTGTTAACTCATCATGAGATAATTCCTCGAGAAGACGTTGAATATCTTCTGCAGCCTCACTCTCATCCTTTTCCCCTGCCTGCCGGGCAAGCTCGATAAATTTAGGTGAACCGGCCGAAGCCAGGAAACGGCTGATTGCATGCCAATCGAGATCAATAATGCCAATGCCATTACGGTCGTTCAAAATCAGCTGCTCGAGTATTTCAAGCGCATGCACTGAATCGATCGCCGCTCCTCCCATACGGGCTTGCAATGATTGCTTTATTTCTTCGTTTCGTGCCAGGTATCCCACATCATCAATTGCTCCCCAGCATACTGCCAAACCAGGCAAGCCCTGTTGGCGTCTTGCGTGAGCCATGGCTTCAAGATAGCGGTTGGCAGCCACATAATTCGCCTGGCCGGGATTGCCAAACAAAGTGGTAATCGATGAATACATGACAAAGAAATCGAGCTCTAATCCCCGGGTCAACTCGTCCAGAAGACGCGCACCCTGTATTTTCGGCGCAAAAACCTTGTGCAACTGCTGTGGGGGCATATTACGAACCAGGCCATCGGATATGACCATCGCGGCATGAACAACACCCCGTACAGGCGGCATCGTTTTCGCTACATCATTGAACAATGCAGTCAGCGATTCACGGTCAGAAACATCACATTTTGCAGCATTGACATTAACCCCCAGCATTTCCAGTTTTTTGATGGCATTTTTTGACTCATCGGATGCAGAACCCCTACGCCCTATTAACAACAGATGACGTGCCCCTTTTTCTGCCAGCCACAAGGCAGTTTTCAGCCCAAAGCCACCCAGCCCCCCGGTTACCAGGTATGTTGCATCCACTGATAATGCAAGTGAACTATTTTGTCTGGAATGTCCCGGCAGGCATTTCACCGGATCATTGAAAGTAACAACAATTTTTCCAATCTGCTTTGACTGTTGCATGTACCTGAATGCATCAACAACTTCAGCCGATGAAAAAGCACGATAAGGCAATGGCTTCAGTTCACCTGCATTAAACAACTCCATTAACTCGCGGAACAAGCGCCGGGTCATGTCCGGATAAACAGACATCAACTGGTCAGCATCAATACCAAAATAGGAAATATTATTACGGAATGGGCGCAGGCCAATCCTGGTGTTCTCATAAAAATCACGCTTGCCAAGCTCGAGGAAACGCCCAAAAGGTTTCAAGACTTTCAGGTTTCGATTAATCGCCTCACCCGCGAGGGAATTCAGAACAACATCCACGCCCTCATTATCAGTCACATGTAAAATTTCATCGGCAAATGCCAGGGAACGGGAATCGAAAACATGATCGGCCCCCAATAGCCGGACAAAATCACGTTTTTCGTCGGAACCGGCCGTTGCAAAGATTTCTGCGCCCAAGGACCTGGCGTACTGGATAGCTGCAATTCCAACACCACCCGCTGCGCCATGGATCAGGATTCTTTCGCCAGGTTGCAGCTGTGCCAGTTGATGCAAAGCATAGTAAACGGTAAAGAATGTCGTGGGCACAGTCGCGGCAGCCTCAAATGACCATTCAGCCGGTTTGTGTACAACCGCGTTTGCACTTGTTATCGCACGGGTGGCAAAACTTGATGGTGCGAAGGCAATGACTTCATCACCCACATTGAATTCTTCCACATCGTTACCGAGTCTTGTGATAACGCCTGAAAGCTCCATGCCCAGCGTGGGACCTGCAAAACCATTTTCAACAGCTTCATCCGACAACAATCCCATCGCATACATGACATCGCGGAAGTTTAAACCAGCAGCACGTACCTCGATTTCCACTTCACCTGCAGCAGGTTTATCCAGCACCGGATGCGCATACCATCCAAGATGCTTAAGAGGCCCCGGCATGGAAAACTCAAGACGCGCGAACTGGCTCTCATCTTTTTGATTAATCGAGAGATTGCTGGATATAGCCTCAACCTTACGAATACGGGTGGTAAATCGGCCATCCCCAGTAAGTACTACTTCATCTTCCTTGTCACCTGATAACACTTCATGAGCCAGGGCTGTTGCTACCAAGTTCAGCTTATCTATATCCGCCAGGTCAACAAGACGAATATCCATATCCGGAAATTCATTGATCAAGGTTCTGCCAAGACCCCAGGTTACAGCATCCGCTGGATCAATTTTCCCATGGTAACCAGTCAACGCTATCGATTCAGCCAACAGGCCTGTTTCTGCATCCCGGCTAACCAGTAAAATTTCTGGTTTGAGCGCAAGCGAAGCACACACATTGACTAAATTGATCACAGCCTGACAACGATTGACCTGTTGGACAAGGCTTGGGCTTTCAGCTTGAGGTAAATCGGCCAAATGCAAAATACCATCGATACGGATACCCTGTTTTTCAAAACCTGAAAACAGGCTTTTAACTTGCCGGACCGAGGCAAAATCAACAACATATCGCCCAGCTCGTTCTTTCTCCAGGCTATCACTTGTAATCACCGGTATAACCTGGCAATTTTTGCTGTCCAGTTCCGCCGTAATACTTGCTGCCAGTGCTGATGAATAGCCGTTCTGATCCTGCAAAATTAACCAGTTTTCTTGCTGATGCTTCTGGACAGGGCTTTGAGCAACAGGTTTGTTAGCTTGTGCAGTCAACAAGTAAACACCCGTATGCAGTTCATCCTGTTGCTGCAGAGCCTCAATTGAATAGCCCTGCTTAAGCAGCAGATTTTGCCAGAACTGGGGAGAGCGTAACCTTGATTGCCAGTGACCGTTTGTACTTTTTAACCACCAGTCTTCATCAAGACCAAATACCATATCGGTCCATCGGTCAGAAAAAGATTCAGAGACCAGTAAAAGTCCTTGCGGCAGCATCAAGTCCCGAATGTTTTCGAGTAGCAAATCAGGATTTGCAGAAACAGCCAACTCATGATTGATAATCGCCAAATCAAAATAAGACTCAAAAAACTCCATCTCTGTACGAGATGCCCGACTGATATCAAGCACGACAGTCTTTACAGCCGGATAGCGCTCCAGTAATCCATCATATTGCATTAATGCTTCTTCTGTTGGGACACAAAGAACATAATCGCAACGGTCAAAGTCAATGCGAGGAAGCACGTGCACTCCCAGATGGGCACCACAACCCGACAGTTCAAGAATGCGTAAGCGGTCATTTTTATCAAGCTGTTCCAGAACAACACTGATATTTTCAGCAATATTCCTGTTCTGTGTTTCAAATACCAGTGAATCGCCCATGTAGTGGGAATAACCAGCGCCATCACAGGTTTTGGGAAGCAAAGATTGAATCGCTACCCGACCTCGTAACAAATCAGACAGGTAAGTTCCTATCCTGCCAATTAACAGGCATTCAGCCGCGAAATCAGGATAGTCACCGAGTAAGCTGTTCCAGATGGCTTCGGGTTCAGGCATGTCGGAATCTGAGACCCAGCGCATGCCATGATCAACAGGCTCAAGAAAGCCATCCTCCTGTAAAATATCGATAAGATGATGCAGTAACAATGCTTGTTTGTGCGAAACCAGGCCTTCACTGACAAGCTCTTCCTCGTCAAACGACTGCCCCTGCGTCAATTCACGCAACGCACGCTCGGCAAAGGCCGCAGAAAGAATATCCAGCAATGGAGCTACTTCCCTGTGATAGAGTTGAAGGGCATTTTGGGCAGGTCGAACAGCCTGCTTTTCAATACCCGCACCAGTATCAGGATCAGCCGGTGAAACTGGCTGGATAACTGAAGCACAATTTTTTGCCAGTGGCATGGGAATGAGTTTCTCTGCCAGGTAGCTGGTATGGTCTTTAAAACTGCGCTTAAGTTGAACAGCCCTGAACCTCGCGCCTTGCAAAAAAGCAACCACTTCACCCTGCTGATCGAACAATTCAAAGTTCATGACAACAGAACGTGGGCTGCGTTTGACCAGTTGCCCCCGCGTAAAGGAAACTACCGATGCATGTTTATAGAGCAAAAGGCCATTGACCTGCGTTGGCACAAAGGCTATGCCGGCATTAACATCCATATCATCTTTTAGAAGATCAACCAGCAACTGGAAACAACCATCAAGGAATGAAGGATGTAAAACACTTTGAGAGATATCAGCTTCTATCTGTACTGGCGTTTTCAGTTCTGCAATCACTGTTGCATTTTCAACCCACACCCGCTCAACGGATTGAAAAGCTTCTCCATAGGCCAGCCCGACTTTCCGGGTTAATTGATAATGCTCTGCAGAATCAATACTGGCTTCTACACCCGGTTTCGCAAACTGAATCGAGGCAACGCTTACTGCTGGACTGCTCAACAACCGCCCAACAACATTGACAACCCAGGGCTCCTCGCTCAGGCGTGGGCGGCTTTTGATGACGACAAGAACCATCCACTTCATTGATATAACAACGTACTGTCCTGGCTGAGCCTTTATCCAGTAGCAATGGCAAACGGATTTCAAATTCTTCCAGTTGATGATACTCACTTTCGTGCCACTGCATCGATGCTGCAAGCGCCATTTCTATGAAGCCTGCTGCCGGAAACACAACAGCGTCACCCACAACATGATCAGCATAAACAGGCAAGGAAGCTGTATCCAGCAGGTTTTCCCAGGCCCAGGGTTCCTCTGACAGGCGATAACCCAATAATGGGTGCTGTCGGCGGCGAGTAAGCAAGCCGTAGGATTCCGAAGTTACCGGGTGCCAGTAGTTTTCATGCTGCCAGGGATAAGTCGGCAAATCGACGAATTTCCCTTTGCAAGGAAAGGACGTCGAAACATCCAGGTCTGCTCCAATCGCCAATGCCTGCAGGAAGGCACGATTGACCTGGTCTTCACTCCCCTTACCCCGGAGCATCGTCACAATGACTTTTCCCGCTTCAGAATGGGCCCGTAGACAGTCATTGATATAGTTACGGAGGATAGCGTGAGGGCCTATCTCAATAAAAACATTATATTGATCTGCCAGTAATGCACAGATGGCCGCCTCGAACTTCACCGGCTCCCTGACATTCTGCCACCAGTAAGCAGCGTCGAGTTTTTCACCATTAATGCTTGTGCCGGTTACAGTTGAGTAAAATGTGCATTGCGACTGCTGTGGATCGAGCTCTGCCAGGTTGTTAATGATGCCATCCATGATGGGGTCCATGGCATCACTATGGAAAGCATAATTCAGACCCAGTCGTCGCTGGAAAATTTCCCATCAGATAAAACGGCCTCGAAACGCGACAATGCCTTGTCATTACCTGCAACAGTGACACCGCGGGGACTGTTTATTCCGGCCACAGCCAGCTCTTTTGCAAGCCCAAGTGATTGAACAACTGACCGGCTTCTTCGGCTCCCAGCCCAATAGCTGTCATACCTCCAGCACCAGACGGGTTTTACCCTGTTCGCTGCTGCGTATATAAATCACCTCGACCGCCTGTTCAAGGCTCAATGCACCGGATACCCAGGCTGCCGCAACTTCACCAACACTGTGTCCGACAACTGCTGCAGGAAAACAGCCCCTGCTAAGGAGTAATTCTGTAATACCGACCTGGATGGCAAACAAGCCGGTTGCGCCGCTTCAGTCAGCTCAAAAGGATTCTATATCCTGGCTGGTATTGCCCAGGGTCTCGATAATCGAAATTTCAGCATGCTGCTGATAGATTGATCAACCCGCTCTACAGCTTCACGGAAAAGAACGCTTTCCAGCAATAGCTGTTGCCCCATTCCCAGCCATTGAGAACCGTTGCCTGAATAGACAAATACAGGTTTTGAAGCTTGTTCAAGCAATCCTTCCTGTACTGCATTTCCGTTCCCGGAAAAATCCTGTAATTCAGAAATTAACTTCTGACGATCATCACAGGAGAACATTGCAGCATTTACATGTCGTTCCCGGCCAAACCAGGCCTGGTAAGCCACGTCGTAAAGTTGCTGGTCGGGATTATGTTGTAAATGACTTGCATAGGACGCAGCCAGATCTCTCAAGGCTGCGTCTGATTTGGCTGAAAGGAGTAATGGCGATCCATTTTTGCTTACTGAACACGAATCCGGAACAACCTTATTGCTGTAAGCTCGTAAAATGACATGCGCATTGGCACCACCGAAACCGAAAGAATTGATACCTACAACCAGTTTTTTGTTTTTCTGCAACTGCGTCGCTTCGGTCACAACCTTAAGATTCCAGTCCTTGAAATGAATATGAGGATTGGGATTCTTCAGGTGAATTGTCGGCGGTACAACACCATGGCGAATAACATAGAGTGCCTTCACTAACCCTGCCACCGCTGAAGCAGCCTCCAGGTGCCCCAGATTGCTCTTCACGGAACCGATTAATAATGGCTTATCCGGAGCCCGGTATTGTCCCAGGGCATGACCTATAGCACGTGCCTCTATCGGGTCGCCTACAGCAGTGCCGGTACCATGAGCCTCAAAATAATCGATGTCACTTATTGGAATACCTGAAGATGCGTAAACGCTCTTCAGTAAATCAGCCTGGGTTTCAAAACCAGGTACGGTAATCCCATTGGTTTTTCCGTCACAATTGACACCGGAACCTTTAACGACTGCATAAATTCTGTTGCCGTCCGCAATTGCCTCATCCAGGTTTTTCAGCAGAAAAATACCACCACCTTCTGAACGCACATAACCATCACCCGAGGCATCAAAGACATTACAGATGCCCCGCTCGGAGAGCATGGAGGCCTTGGAAAAGCCAACAAAGCTGAAAGGATGTAAATGAAGACTGATTCCGCCAACCAGTGCCTGGCTGGACTCACCGCTTCGAATGGACTGACAGGCCTGGTGAAAAGCTACCATAGAGGATGAGCAGGCGGTATCAACAGCCATGCTGGGGCCGCGCAGATCAAAAAAGTAGGAAAGTCGGTTTGCGGCAATGCTGGCGGTATTACCCGTCATCACCGTGGAATCTATAGAGGCCAGGTCATCCAAACGCCGGTAAGCATAATCAGAGGAGGAAAAACCAATATAAACCGCACATTGACTACCTTTCAAGCTGGAGGGTTTAATCCGGCATCTTCAATAGCCTCCCAGGACATTTCCAGTAAAAAGCGTTGCTGTGGATCCAGCTGTTCTGCTTCCCGGGGTGAAATATTGAAAAAAGCAGCATCAAAACCGGCCACATCTGCCACCGATCCGGCGGCAAAGGTGTAACTTTTTCCTGGCTCTGATTTACGACGATGGAAAAAGGCATCCTGGGCCCAGCGCCAGGGCTCAACCTCTGAAACGAGGTCGGTGCCTTTGAGCAGTTCCTCCCAGATTTCTTCCTTTTTAGCTCCAGGCAATCTGAAGGAAAAACCGACAATCGCGACTTGGCTGTCCTTTCCCATATTTAATGTTTTTAAGTGGTAAAACCTAAATGAAATAATAACATAGGGTCACCCTGATGAACGCAGGGAAATTAATTCCTGCAACCAATTGATTTTTAAAGTTTTTGATAAGATTTTTGGGCTATATCATCCAGCTCACTGACCTTTTTTTCTGCATTTTCCCGCATCTGCTGCCAATGAGTCTTGTCCTCGACAAGCTTGAGAATTTTCTCAGTCCACTCCTGCTGATTCAGATCTGCGATGACACCCTCAATATTATCCTGTACTACGTTGGCATTTTCCGAACCGGGGGAATAAATCCCGACACCACCATAACGGGTGATATCAAAAAACTTGGTATATGAGCGGGCACGATTGAAAGGAATATCCAATTGTGGTGCAAGACCAATATATCCCCGGCCATTCAAAACAAAGTTCTGATAAGCAGGCCAGTCCATTGGACTCAATACGGTAACCCTCTCAAAATCCTGAAATAATCGCTTTATACGTTTTCCGCCAAATAATTCACAACTGAGTCGCTCATTTGCAGCCATCACTTCAGCCATCACAGGCCTTAGCCATTGAATCTCAGCCTCATGAGTCAATGTGCCATGATAAAAAATCCGCTTAGCTGGAGAGTCGTTTTTTTGCCCATGTTTTATGGATGAAGGCAATACCAGTTTTGGCTTCCCAGTCCAGATATTTCTCAAACAGATACGGTGTTGAAACCCATAACTGCGGACTCTGCTTTTGCAGCCATTGCATATGACGAGTCGCCTTCCAGGCGAGTCGCAGTCGGTATCCGACGATTGTGCCTTGCGTGGCGTTAAGGTCAAAAAGGTCATCATCCATGAAAAAAATCAACTGATGAAGCTGTTTGCGGGCTTTTTCAATCAATTGTTTCCATGCTGAAGAAAAATAACGTACCAAAACCACGACAGCACCATTGAGTTCATCCTGGTCAGGTAAGACCTTTAAGCCACAACGCACAACTTCATAACCCTTTGCCTGCAAAGCCGGGATCACGAAAAAGTCACTTGATGGTAATTGTCTTTCTTCCACTACAAAAGCTTTCATTTACTACCCCAACATCTAAGCTTCGTGTTCTTTTTGAACATCTATAATAACCAGTTAACTTGATACAATACGAAAAACCTGAAAACACTGAGATTCCCATCTCTGGCATCATTAATCCTCAAATCCAAACTACTGACAATGACGAGGTAAAAGGAAACACGTGTTAGGCTGGCAATTTATTGAAAAATATCATCCAATCTAAATATATTGTGAAAATCAATAATTCCTCTCAAATATTGCTTTGATTCATTTAGCCTTTATCCCCAAACCATGAAAAAGAAAACATTAGGATATTCATTTTATGTAAAAGTAGATGACATTCCTGAAGCTGCGTGGAAAATCGGTACTCATCGCTCGATTACGATGACATATAATTTCTGGAAAACACTGGAACAGGCAAAACTAAAGGATATTGACTATTCCTACCTGGTTTTTTTTGATGAATATGAACAACCTGTTGCATTTGTTCCCAGCTATACAATAAGAACTGACCTTGCAATATTCTCTTCCAGTTATCTAAAAAATACACTCGGATCTATCAGAAAAATTTTTCCCAATTTTTTTCACGCTCAAAATACTTGAGTGTGGCTCACCGATAACGATCAACACCCCGCAATTCGTGACAAAAGACGATTTGGATGCCTCCCTTTTTCTTGAGTCATTGAAAAAATCATTAACACGCCTCGCTATTAAAAAAAGATCATTACTCATTGTCGTCAGGGATTTTGAAAGCAATAAAGATATTAATAAATTTGAAGCCATTTTTTCCAAGTTGGGGTTTGCCTGGTTACCCGCCCTACCAAACACCTATTTAGACATCAAGTGGAATTCCATTGATGACTATCACAATTCGCTGCGAAGCCATTACAGAAATAAATTATTTAAGCATTTCAAACGCAATAAAAATGTTCACTACCAGATTGTTGATGATTTTGAGCACTTATCTGAAACTCTTTGCACTCAATGGCTGAATATTCATCACAAGGCAAAAGAGCTGAAAAGAGAAGTTCTCAACCCCAGGTTTTATACAGCAATTTCAAACAATCTTGGCAGTCAATCCAAAGTCATTCTCTATTACCAGGGAAATGAACTTATCGCACACGTATTACTCGTGAAAGATAATGAAATGCTACGTTGGCTATATGTAGGACGTAACAGATCAGAAGCCAATAGTCTGTACTTTTTTATTATCGATACGATTGTTGAAACCGCCATCAAAATGAGAGTTAACAAACTGGAAATGGGGTTAACAACTTACCCAATAAAAACGGACTTCGGTGCAGATATTATTCCTGTCAATATGGCAATCCGCATCACAATTCCGTTTGTTAATTTTCTGCTAAAACCTATATTCAGGCTTCTATACAGTGCCAGAGAATATCCAAAAAAACGTGTGTTCAAGCAAAAAAACTAGCCCAGCTCTTTTTTAAAAATCTGTTTGTTTTTTATAGCCTGAACCGTATTGAATCTACTGACTATTCCTGAAAACAGCCTGTTTAATAGCGCGGATTTCAATTTAAAGGCATAGGACAAATCTTCTATTTTCGCTCCCATGTCCCGCTTTATACTATATGTCGTCGGGCCACAATCAATCTTTTTTGCGTTCAAACTAATTCCGACGTCAATGATTTTGTACATCATTAACATATACAGACTGTCATTTTCAGTGTTGTTGCGCCCGATATAAAGCCATCGAAGCGTATCACCATCCATAAGCAACAATGCATGCCCGATCAATTGGTCACCATCATATAAAAGCAAAACCATGGATTCTTCTGGAAACGCCACATCAATAGATTGATAAAATTTCGAATTCAATACTTCACGGTGTATATGGTTTGCCTTGTTATGAACCAACATCCATTGGCGAGCAAGGTCTTGTGACATTTGATAGAAGTCTTTAGTCAATTGCCAGGACAGCGCTCTGTCCTCATTTCGCCTCAAATGCTTTAATAACTTACTTCGATAGTAACTTTTCATGCTGGCAATATAATCATCAGCCGATTTCCAGGTCAGTTCAATCAAAGCATTCGGCTGCCCCCTGGCTATAGAAAAGTCGTTATTGACCAAAAAATCGAAGAGTTTTTGATCAACATGCTGGTTGGGGAATATGTCTTTCACCTCTATCAGAAAAGGCTTTTTTTGTCCGGCAATAGCTTTAATTTCTTCTGTGAAAGCTTGGAAAATCGCAGATATATCAGAATCAGGCCGGGTTAAAAATGGAGGCGTGTGAATATTAATTGGAGCGCCAAACTCCAGGACCTTTAAATTTAAAAATTCAGGGTAAATTTTTCTAATTTTATTGACGAAAAACCTGAGTGGACCAAGTCCATACTCAAGCAAATCCTTATTAAGAAGATAACACACACTAATGAAAGCTGGTCTATCTCCTTCGTAAATGAGTATATAAGTCAGGTCGTAAAAACCTTTGATATCAGATTCTTCTAGCAGTTTCCAATAACTGAATGAATAAACTATTGATGCATCCTGAGCAATTGTTTCCCAGTCTTTTTCTGGTACCTGGTGAATGCTCTGGTAGGTTTTGCATAAAATATTTAACTGCTTCATTCATCCCCATTTATTGCTTTAGCAAGAAAGAAAAAGAATATCTGATAAAATCGAGACATGAAAGAATAATTGGGACAAATACTGCTTCCGGGAATTCAATGAGTCAACGACACTTTCTTTTTCTTCAAGGTATGCAAAGCAGCTTTTTCAAAAGAGTTGGAAATATTCTTGAAAGCAAGCATCACCGCGTAAGCAGAATTAACTTATGCCTTGGTGACTGGATTTACTGGAATGGTCCAAATTCAGTCAATTTCAGAGGTGATTTCTCCGAGTGGGAAAATTACATTGATAATTTTTTTTCCGAGAATAAGGTGACAGACCTTGTGCTGGTCGGTGAGCAAAGAAGGTATCATAAAGTTGCGATTGATAGAGCTAAAGTTAAAGGCATCAGGGTTATTGCTACAGATTTTGGCTACCTTCGGCCTGACTGGATAGCAATTGAGTTAAATGGATTAAATGGAAAATCACAAATACCCAAAAATATAAACAGAATTCTTGAACTCAATAGCCAGCTACCAAGAGCAGATTTGAAAACCATTTATTCTGACAGCGAGATCAACAAGATATTTCATGACATCATCTATAGTTTAGCTACTTCGTTGGATCATCTGTTTTTCCCCCACTATGCCTACAATGACATAAGGCCATCACTGAAAAGATATCCATATTCTTTTTTAAAATGGCTAAAACTTGCATTGAACTATAGAAAAACAAAAACATTTGTTGAAAAACTTGAAACAGGAGAACAAAGCTATTTCATGTTATGCCATGCAACTGGAGCATGACTACCAGATAATTTCCTACTCAGACTATGACGATTTACTTGAACCTTTAAAAGAAGTTATTGAGTCATTTTCCATGTACTGCCCTTCGCAGACAAACCTGGTCATCAAGAATCACCCGGGAGATTTTGGCATCAGGAACTGGAGATAATATTTGCGCACAGATTTCCCGGGAATTTAAGGTCGAGAAAAGAGTTTTTTTTATTGATGGCGGTACAAGTATTGATAAATGCATTAAGAATACCCAAGGTCTTATAACGGTTAACAGCACTTCCGGGTTACGGGCACTTCAACTCGGATGTCCTGTCAAAACCTTAAGTTCACCAGTATACGATATGCCAGGTCTAACTTATCAAGGTAGTCTTGACGATTTTTGGAAAAACACCGAACTACCCAATAAAGAGAATGTTGATTCCTTTATTAATGTTATTGCTAACAAACTGCATGTGCGTGGAGTCTTTTTTAAAGAACCAGGCATGACACATGGCATTAAAGATTTTGCAGAAAAACTCGCGATGCAAACTGTAGGTCTTGATTAAATGACATGTTAACGACAACCACCAACACCATTCTGATAACCGGGGCAACAGGCTTTATCGGTAGCCATCTCGCTTCATATTTAGTCCAAAAAGGAAATGCTGTCAGGCTTTTCGTTCGCGACGAAAGTAAACTCAGCCCGGCACTTAAGAGCAACTGTGAAATAGTAACTGGTGATCTTAATGACATGGTTGCACTGCGCACTGCTGTCAAAGATACCTCAGTTATTTTCCATTGCGCTGCGAATGTAAAAACATGGGACTCCTGGGATAACTACTACAGCACGAATGTCCAGGGTCTCAGTAATTTACTTAATGCAGTTAAATTTGAAGAACCAACACTTGCGAGATTTGTTCACATTTCATCAGTTGATGTATATGGCTTTCCCGACGCTCCCTGTGATGAGAACTGCCCTATAGGCGAAGAAAGATTCGGCTATGGTAAAAGTAAAATTCTTGCTGAAAATCTACTTAAAAATATGCAGTTGAGCATCAGCTTCCCTATACCATCCTTCGTCCCTGCAATGTTATAGGACCAGGCAGCCAGTTTATTTCTAGGATTGGCAAGGAACTAAAATCGGGACTTATGCTAACGATTGATGGCGGAAGATCAAATGCAGGCCTGCTCTACATAGACAACCTGGTACAGCACATGCTGTGGGCGGCTAAGTCGGAAAAATCACTAAACCAGATATATAACGTCAGAGACAACTACGACAAAAACTGGTCTGACTTTATTAAGCAACTTAAAACAGGCATAAATGGGAAGGGAATCGTAATTAACCTGCCCTTTTGGGTTGCAGAGTTATCCGCGAATATTTTAAATAAATTTCACCAAAAATTTCTGCCTGACAAAGAGCCATTATTGCACCCTTTATTAGTTCGTTTCTTTTCAAAAACCTGTGGTCACAGCGCAGAAAAACTGCATAAAGCCCACCATGAATTTAATGAAGTTGGTTTTACAGAAGCCATGGACAGTTCCTGCCAATGGATACGGAAAGAAAAAGAATAACTCCTAACGATTAAGTAAAAATAAGATTAGCCGGCCTTTAATTAATAGACTGTTAAAAATATTTCTTCAAAGTTTCACGACTTCATCAAATCAGCTACTGTCAACCTGAGACCTTGCTCCAATGGAGTTGACACCTTCCCAACCAAGATATTTTTCGAGCTTTGCTCGTATCAGAATAATTTCTCATAACATCACCAAGGCGCTTTTCTCCGTGCACAATCTGCATGTTTAAGCCAGTTTCCCGATCAAAAATAACCTTTAACTCCTTAACTAATTCATTCAAGGTCAATTCAGTACCCGCTGCAATCTGAAAAACTTCGCCTCCACCTTTAAAAACACTGGCTTTTTCTATGGCGTCAATCAGGTCATCAATATAAATAAAGTCACGTGTCTGGGAACCATCACCATAGATTTCGCAAACTTCACCATTAAGTGCCTGGCGAATAAATTTTGCAACAACACTGGATTTTTTCTTTGAGCGTGGACCATAAACATTACCAAATCTTAAAGAAATGGTGTTGATTCCAAATGTCTGAAAATACGAAGAACAATACCCTTCACCAGCCAGTTTACTCGCACCATAAGGCGAAACTGGATGCGGTGCCATTTCCTCATGAATGGGAGGCTCAACTATACCAGCTGGTGCGCCGGACGAGGCGAAAACAAATTGCCCTATCTTGTTCAGCCTTGCTGATTCAAGCATATTGAAAATTCCGATAATATTTGCTTCCATATCAGCTCTTGGATCTTCCACAGAAGGACCAACACCAGTGTTGGCGGCGAGATGGACGATACATTCCATACCCTGCCCTACGCCCATGCATATGTCTTCATCACGAATATCACCGGTAATAAGAAATACACCAGGCTGAGTATCCAGCTTATCGACAGCTATATCTGAAAACTCGCAGACCTCGGCAAGATCAGCTTTTGTTCCCACCGAAAGATTATCCAGAATACGAATATGCACATCAGGCTGTTGATGCAACAGCTTCTTAACCAGGGAAGTGCCAATAAACCCACACCCACCTGTTATCAACCAGCTTTTTACCACTTAACACCTCTGAATATCGTTTCTTTTCGAATATGATCTTTGAACTCTCCAACAATTTTGAACATTTCGGTCATCACTTCCGGAGTCAGGTAATGCGGCTTCACACCGATATCAAGTAAACCCTGATAAGAAGGATTGTAATAGTGTTCTTCGAGTTCTTTTCTTGGGTTTTCTATCTGTTCAATTACGACTTGGTAACCTAATGCATCACCAACCTCCTTGGTCATACCCGCAAGATCATTAGCTGAGAACGTTTCCATTATCTGGTTATAGATCTTAAGTTCACCTGCTTCAGCTGGGTTTTGTTCGGCAGCATGCACACATTGCAAGGTGTCTTTCAGGTTAAGGTACCCACGCGTCTGACCGCCTTTTCCATAAACTGTGAGTGGATAGCCGACAACGGCCTGGGTAATAAATCGATTAACAATGGTACCGAACAGCTCGTCGTAATTAAAAATCGTTCTGAATCTTGCATCGATCAAGGACTCTTCTGTCTCAATTCCATATACAGGCCCTTGCATTAAGTCAGTAACCTTTAGATCCCACATCCGCACGCCAAACCACATAAGGTCGGTATCCATCACCTTGGTCGTGTGATAAAGCGAACCTGCCTGGCGTGGAAACAGAAAGCGGTCCTTTCTTCCCTTGTGTTCAATATCGATCCAACCCTCTTCGATATCAATATTCGGAGTACCATATTCGCCCATGGTGCCAAGTTTGATAACATGCACATCCCTTGCCAGGTCTCGAATAGCGAACATCAGGTTATTGGTAACCATCAGGTTGTTACTGACAGTAAAGTTTGCTGTCTTGTAATTCATCAGCGAATAAGGTGCCGAGGGCTGCTCTGCAAAATGCACAACGGTATCCGGCAGACCAGTAAATTTGGTATTGACCGACCACTGGTAACTTACATGTCCATCAAAAAGTGACCGCATCAACTCAACATCAGCAAGATCACCAATGACGACTTTTATCTCATGACCGGTTTTTTCATGCCACAGCCGGGCCCGCTCAACCAGGTTTGGTGTTGGGTAAAGCATACTGACATCAATTTCATCCACCACATGGCGTCTGAAATAATTATCTACGACAGTAACTTCATAGCCTCTGGCCGAGAAATACATTGCAGTAGGCCAACCCAGGTAGCCATCACCGCCAAGAATAAGAATATGGGACATTATTTAATTGACCTCTAGGATTTATCACCAGGCCAGTAACGCTGATCTGGTTCATCCGGATCAGCATGGGATAACAGGTTATATTGGCGAAGAAAATCTGCTAATTCAGATTTTTTCATGAAGGTCTCATCCTGGGAAATATAAGGATTTGTGACACTTGTAGAAAGTACGTCATCAAAATCATACTCAATTTCCCGGTATAAACCTCTAAAAGCAGGTAACACGGCAAAGTAATCTTCCAGTTCGATTGCTCGTCGAGTTTCCTCAAAACTCATGAGTTCTTCATAGAGCTTTTCACCCGGTTTACAACCTATTTGTACAACTTCAATCTTGTCAGGATCATGGCCATATTTTGGAGCAAGTTGCTCAATCATTACCTGGGCAAGATCAGCAATTCGGATTACCGGCATTTTAGTAATAAAGACTTCTCCCCCTTTTGCCATGGAACAGGAATCAACGACCAGTTTAACAGCCTGCTCCATGCTCATGACAAAACGGGTCATGTCTTTATCAGTGAGCGTTACTGGCCCACCTTTTTCAATCTGTTTTCTGAAAATAGGAATTACAGAACCGTTTGATCCAAGTACATTTCCAAAGCGGGTTGAGGCAAAAATGGTTTCGCCACTGTGATGATTAGTGTTCGCAGCCGTTATCAGCCGTTCACCCATCAGCTTTGATGTACCCATCACATTGGTAGGATTAACTGCCTTATCTGAGCTGGTGAAAATAACTTTTTGAACATGCGCTTCATTAGCCGCCTGGATAACATTGTTCACACCAAGAATGTTTGATTGCACAGCATCCATCGGAGAACGCTCACACATTACGACATGTTTCAATGCTGCTGCATGATAAACAAAATCCACACCGTGCATAATGCTTCGAAGTCTGTTTAAATCACGAACATCTCCCAGAAAAAAACGTACACGCTCGTCATTGATATGCTTCTGTTCCTGAAAGAACAACTGGCTTTCATTATTATCAAGGCAATGGATTTCACTCTCGGGAAATCTATCAATAAGATATTCGACAAGGCCGCTACCAACAGTTCCACATGAACCTGTTATGAGTATTTTTTCTGTCATTTGCTGGTTACATCTAGAAGGAATTTATGAGTTAACTGACTTAATGAGTCAATGAATTCAGATCAGTATTGTAATCCTGATAGATTGTACATGACTATTTTCTACCTTCCAAAATATCCCTGATATTACAATAGAGACGCGTTTTCAAACCTGGTCCTTGTACCTTGCCCTTTTTTTCTACCCAGCAGGGTAATCACGGTTTCAACATCACAAATATCCCCGGTTTTCGGATCCACGTAGATGGGGTATAGAATCAGGGTTGCAGCAACCAGTTGATCGATTGTCAATTTTCGGTTTCTTCGACTGCATGTCAACCTGTCATCCGTCAAACCCCATCCAGCATAAAAAGGCATTCCGTAAGTAACCACTTTTTTTCGCCTCATCAAGGCTTCAAAACCAGATAAAGAGCTTATGGTATGAATCTCATCGACAACCTCAAAAAGATCAGTAATGGGGTTATCAATTATTTGCGCATCATAAAACTGCTGTGATTTTTCACTTAAGACACCTAATCGGCCGCCGTAAACAACATCCGGATGCGGTTTGAAAATAATGTAGGCGCTTGGATTATCTTCACGTACCTTTTTTAACAACTCAAAATTGGATTTTATTCGGGGAACCCAGTGCAATTGATGCATCAGACTCTACCTGCCCAGGTACTAAAATAATTTTTTTATCTTCAGGTAAAGATATTGATTTAGTTACACCAACATTATATTTTGAAAGCTTTAAAGCAACCAACTGATTGCGTACTTTTCTGGCCCTTGACAAAAGTTCTTCGTCAAAATGATATTTATTCAGAATTGTTTTCGAGATCACTGGAGCTGCTGGCATCGTAGTAAATACCATGATTATCAATCACCAGTGAAAGAGGCCTTACAAGGTCTGAGCCAAGACCCACAGAACGCAAAAACCCATCTTCCATATTCCAAAGATTTAGATGATGTTTTCTGATTAGCTTCCTATCCTTTTCTGATAAGCGGCTTGACCAAACCAGAAGTCTGTCATCAGAATGAAAAGAATTGATTGCTTTTTCAAGTTTTTTCTTGAAACGTATAGTTGCACCAATA
>CAWDGV010000006.1:0-259331 GCA_963801985.1 uncultured Gammaproteobacteria bacterium | reverse complement strand
ACTGCTATCGAGTTTAAAATCTATGCTCGTGCGTTGTTGGGAAGCAAAGTTTGACCATTTGCCACTGGCATGAAAATCAAGAATTTCGCTTTCCAAATCGAATGTGTCGAAATGCAGGCCTTCTGTGATCTGCCAACTCCTTAGCAACAGGTGCCAAAATCATCGCCTTTAACCGTAAGTTTTTTTACCTCAATATCCAGTCCGGGGACATCTGCTGGACTTATGAGTCTTTTTTTACCGTTCTGGTGTTCCTTCGTTAGACTTTTCCGGATCAAATGTAACGGCGGCATCATAAGCTTTACAATCAGCTGGTCGAACTTTTTATAGTCAGGACCTGGAATTTGCCATTGAGTTGCTTGCTGGCGACGGAGCCGGTTATGCCGCCTTTGCCTGACTTCGCCAACAGCTTGAATCCTCAAGCTTCATGCCGCATGATTTACCGTGCTGCTTTGCAGTACAATGTTCAGCGCTAAAGGTTGTTGTCCGTTGCTGACAAGGTTGCCGGTCCACGAAAGCTAGTCATCCAGGTTGATCGAGTCAGGCTGGCCGGTTAGAGAAAATCTGTTTTTTTTAGCGTTGGCACTGGCGCTTTTCCGAAATAAGCTGCCCCGTTTTGAGCGTTGGGTTGCCTTGTTGGTCAGCATCCAGTAACAGGGATGCATGTACGTTTTTCCATCTTCCAGAGTCAGTGGTATCTCTGAGCCGGGTTGTAACGATACATTGACAGACAGCGGCCGTTTTTCAGAAGCAGTTTCTGGTAAAAGGACAGGAATATTGATAGCAACGCATTCAACTCGGACGACAGTTTCAGAGTTGAAGGGCGGGTTTTCTGTAGCGACACCGGCGGTAATTGTAATCCAGGTTCCAAAGGGTTTTGCCTGAATCATTTCCGTTGGTAAGGCGTTGACAAGCTCTTTGATCTTATAGTGTGCAGCTCGAGTTGCGATTTATATGGGTTGGACTCTGGCATCATGACTGATTTTGATGTCTACCGGAGTGTTCGAGAACCTGGCCTGTAAAAATTTGGAATCTAGCCCGTCCAGGTCAAAATTCAGGCGCCCTCTGACCTTGTCCAGTTTTACTGGCGAGTCTTTCAGGCGCAGATTGTTTTTCTGAAAAAAGCTCCATCCAGCTTGTGTTTTCCGATTTTTTCCAGTGGTATCTGGAAATCCAGTTTGAGTCGCGTCTCTCCTGTTATTGACAGGGATGATGCAATTTGTGAAAAGTCTTCTTTCAGTGGAGATTCAGACCATATACGTAGGTTATCAGAAGCAGGCCCAAGATTGAGCCGGTGATTCTGATAGGAGTTAATGGATCAAGGCTGTCGATATGGGCGACTCCTGGTAAGTTCACTATCAAGTATTTTGGCACTGACTACTCAATGTTCAGGCTCTTGTTGTGAAAGCGGACCTGGGCTTCGATTTCTTCGAGCCGGGGCCAGTCGGAACATAATCCAATATGGTGTCTTCGACATTAAAAAGCACCTCGAAATGGCCGTTATGCGTTTTCGAATAGGGAAAATCTTCAAGCGGGCCCTTGAGGATAAAACTGCCAGAGGTGATGTGGCCGCTGATAATAGATTATCCATCCATTCAGTCAGTGTTTCCCCCAGGATACCGACTGGGTAATACAGACTTGCATTTTATGCATTGCCATCCTGAAAATCAGTCTGAATATCGACCAGGGTTTTTCCATCCTCGGGTATTTCGATTAGCAGTCGGGTAACGGTTGAAAAGTCAGGTGTCTCAGCTCAGAGGGCGTCAGTGCTGATTCGCCATACATTTTCAGGTGTTTTTTTCCAGCAGAGATTGCCCTTTATGTTTTCCAGTTCAATGGCATCACGAAACAGTCCCGGGTGAATATAACTGCATTCTGGGAGTCGATTGCAGTAGCCCTTTTTATTGCTGAACTGGAAGCTGGCCTGCAGGTTTTTACTCCGGGCTAGTGTGGTCCTTTTTTTTTTTCATCTCGGTATCAGCAGAACAGTCACTCCGGAAAGAAGGCCTTCGGCATACCATGCGCTTAAATCATGTTTCCAGAAAGCATGCAGATTTTTTACGATACCATCGAGATTGAGCGCCGGAATATTGAACCCTTTACGGGCAGGAAAATATCTGCAAGGGACTGCCATAGCCGGGTATCGATATGATCAACAGCAAAAAGTTTTTTGCTGGCTGTTTCGGCCGTAGCTCAGACGGGTTTCAGGCCAGGCTATTGTTTCGGACTTTAGTTGAAACCTGGCCAGTTCCAGTCGCCATCATCCTGGTTTTCGTTGAGCTTGAAGTCAAAACTGATGCTATCCAGCGAAAATGCACGGTTCTGAGTCGGCCCTTCTCAGTGACATTATGCCAGGCTGTATTACCGGCTATGGAGTTAATTCTCCATTTTCTGCGCTGATCCAGACGTCTGTGTCCGTGCGACCCTCGACAGTTCAAAAGGTTTTGGCATCAGGCTTTTTAGCCACTCAGTTACGTTTAATTCCGTGTCTTGATAAAAACATCACCTCCAACTTGCAGATTTTCATGGCTGGCTGTGATATCTGCAGCTACCTGCAGAGTTTGCAGTTGTTCACCAGGCAGATTGAATGACAGGTCGAGCTGATGCCTGTCGTATCGTTTTTTTACAGTAAATTAATCTGATCAATTCGGTGCTGGGAGTCTTTCCTGTTTTATCAGTCCAGTCGATTATGGTATCGCGTAATTCCAGTCGCGGCATTTGTAATAGGGTTCGGCTAGAAGGTTTTTTCATCACTGACGGTCCCATCCCTGCCGCTGAGTCCTGTGACCTGAATTTTCCATCGGCATCACGTCTCAACTTAGTTCGATGCCATGCAGTACAATATTCCAGGGTAAAAGTTTTCCGCTCTCTATATCGCTTTCAGGCTGAGATCAAGATCAATCCGGTTGAGGCGCAATGGTTAGATTTCTTATCAGGATGATTGATCTGAATGTCATGCAGAACCAATCTTGGCCCATGCCTTTCCAGCGTGCATTGATTTTGCCGATGTTGACCTGGCTGCCTCCAGGTGACTTACTTCGCTTCTATGTCGCTTTTAAAGTCTTTCAGATAAGGACTTGCAAGTCGCACTATGCCGACTAGGGTGCCTGATAATATAATCAGGGCGATGAGCGACAGCCAAATGATATCGGCAATTTTTGTTAGCGCTTTTTGCACTAGATTATTACCACGTCGTACTGTTCTTGTGTGTAGAGTGTCTCTGCCTGAAGTCTGACGGGTTTTCCGATGAATTGTTCCAGTTCGGCCAGGTTATGCGATTCCTCGTCCAGTAAACGGTCAATCACATCCTGGGATGCCAGTACCAGTAACTGTTCAACATCAAACTGGCGGCTTTCCCTGAGGATTTCACGGAAGATTTCGTAACAGGCCGTTTCGGCCGTTTTCATTGTTCCCCTGCCGGCACAGCAGTGACAGGTCTGGCACAGCACATGCTCAAGTGACTCCCGGGTACGCTTGCGCGTCATCTGCACCAGTCCCAGGGACGAGACTTCGGAAATCTGGGTTTTTGCATGATCGTGAGACAGGCATTTTTCCAGTGCCCGGATAACCTGTCGCTTGTGTTCCTCCTCTGACATATCAATGAAGTCGATAATGATGATGCCGCCCAGATTTCTCAGGCGCAGTTGACGGCAGATGGATTGAGCTGCTTCAAGGTTGGTCTTGAAAATGGTTTCTTCCAGATTGCGGTGACCAACGAAAGCGCCGGTATTGACGTCAATCGTGGTCATGGCCTCTGTCTGGTCAATAACCAGGTGTCCGCCGGACTTCAGGTCGACCTTGCGCTGCAGGGCTTTCTGAATTTCATCTTCAACCGAGTACAGGTCAAATATCGGGCGTTCGCCCGGATAGTACTCAATTTTGTTGCGGATTTCCGGGATGAACCGGGTGGCGAAATCCACAGCCTTGTCGTAAGTTGAGCGTGAATCGATACGCACGCGCTCAACCTCGGGGCCAATCAGGTCGCGAAATGCGCGGATAGCCAGGGGCAGATCTTCGTGGATAGGCTGTTTAACCTTGCTGTCTTTGGTGCGTAGTTGTATGGATTCCCATAGACGCGTCAAAAACTGCATGTCCGAGCGTAATGCAAACTCATTGGCACCTTCAGCGGCGGTTCTGGCAATGAAGCTGCCATGGATCTTGTTTTGTTCAACAAAATCGTTAAGAATTTTACGCAGTCGCAGGCGCTCTTCTTCATCTTCGATTTTCTGTGATACGCCGGCATTGTTAAGGGAGGGCATGAAGACCATGAAGCGGGAAGGAATGGACAGGTTGGTTGTCAGTCTCGCTCCCTTGGTACCCAGGGGATCTTTCACAACCTGGACAATGATCTCCTCTCCATCATGCAGTAATTCTTCAATATTTTCCGGTTTGGGTTCTTTCTCACAGCTGATGTCCGAGGCATGTAGAAAGGCGGCGCGCTCAAGGCCGGCATCGACAAAGGCCGCCTGCATTCCAGGTAGGATACGGCAGATTTTACCTTTGTATATATTGCCAACGAGGCCTCTGGCCTGTAAGCGTTCTATGAGAATTTCCTGAACTACACCGTTTTCAATCAGCGCTACACGAGTTTCAGGCGGCGTTATGTTTATTAGTATTTCTTCGCTCATTGTCTTGTGTCACCACTGACAACACAAAGTTCACAAACAGATTTATTTACATAAATCTTTGAATCGGAACAGGTTCCGGGTTTCCTGCAGACAACTTAAATTTGATCGATGAATTAGCGGCCTTAGTGGACTTTGTGTTCGTCGTGGTGGAAAAGTTTGTATTAAATAGAATATACGCCAAATTCAGATAAAAGTTTGGCTGTTTCGCAAAGAGGCAGTCCCATGATGCCGGAATAACTGCCGTGGATTTCCTCGATAAAGATCGCGCCCAGGCCCTGAATGCCGTAACCACCAGCTTTGTCACAGGGCTCACCGCTTAGCCAGTAGTGACTTGCCTCTGCATCGGTAATTTTTCTGAACCGGACTTCACTGACAGAAAGACAGGTTTTAACTGCTTCAGGTTCAATAGAGTCAGTCACGGCCACGGCGGTCATCACCTGGTGTGCTTGATTGCTGAGTAACTTCATCATTTCCAGAAAAGCGGCCTCGTTGGCAGGTTTGCCCAGTATCCGTTTTTTACAGACCACGGTAGTATCTGCGGCCAGCAAGGGCATTTGCATCTCAGGCCGGTAAGCCTGTTGTGCTTTTTCAAAGGCCATACGAATGACGTAATTCCCGGGTGTTTCATTTTTCAGGGGAGTTTCATCGATATCCACCGCGACTGCCTGGAATGGAATATGGATTTGCTCAAGTAGTTCTCTGCGCCGCGGTGACTGGGATGCGAGATAGATCATATGCGGTGGCCCATAAATTCAGGCGCGGTGATAGGGATGGTTACGTAGCAGGCTCCATGCCCGGTACAGCTGTTCCGCGAGGATGACGCGAACCAGGGGATGCGGAAAAGTTAAGTTCGATAGTGACCACTTACTACTGGCTGATGACAGGCATTCTCTCGAGAGGCCGTCAGCACCTCCAACAAGTAACGCGATGTCGCTGCCAGAAGACAGCCAGCTGTCCATGGCCGCTGCCAATGACTCTGTACTGTGAGACTTGCCTTTAACATCAAGTGCCATAATAGCCGCGTTTTTAGGAATCGCCTTCAACATCCGCTGACCTTCTTCCTGAATTGCGCGTTTCAGGTCCGTGGTCTTGGAGCGCTGTGCAGGCGGCAGCTCAATCAGGTTGATCTGGCATTCAACGGGCATGCGCTTGGCGTATTCATTAAAGCCCTGTGTGACCCAATTGGGCATTTTATTGCCGATGCTGATGATATGGATACGCATTTTATTTTTTGTAGTGATCCAGAGCCTGCTGCAATTGCGCAACCAGCATGGCACGTAATTCTTCAGGCTGTACGACCTCAACTTCGGGGCCATAACGCAAAATATCCATGATCAGTTCGGTTGGGTTGTTATAGGGCAACTGCAACTGGTATCTGCCGTCTTCCAGCTGTTGTCCCTGTTGGCCCGGGTGCCATTGTTCCTTGCTGACCCAGCGGGACATTTTCTCTGAAAAGATTAAGGTCGCCGTATATTTTGCTTCACCTGAAAAAATACCGTAGGCACTGCCGAAATGCTTATCCAGTTCCTGTTCATCAATTTCCCTGGCTAGCTCATTGAGCATGCGTGTTTTATGGATGGCATCCAGTGCAAAAGTGCGTAGAGCCTTTCGCGTATGGCACCAGGCATCAAGATACCAGTTATCGCGATAATGGATCAGGCGCTGTGGCGAGATCTTACGCTGGTCCACCTGGTCCCTGGAACGGTTATAGTAATCAATGGTGAGTTGCCTGCGTTGCAATGTTGCCCCGGCAACCTGCTGAAAAAATTCATTGCTGGCGCGGCTGGCAATTTGCAGGATTTTTACCCGCTGATGAATATTGTCACCACCGTCTTTACCTGCGCCGCCCTGTGCAGACAACAGTCGGTTGATGCGGTGTTTCAGCGGGTCCAGTTGTTTGTCAAATAAACCAGGCTGGACACTGGACAGGAGTTGCTGCACAGAAAGCAGGGCGTGCAATTCGCTGGAGTTAAACCACAGGCCGGGCAGTTCATAGAGAGATTCCTGTTTGCGATCGTAATAATAACCGTTTAGAGAGCGGTCGTACTTGATCGGAGCTTCCAGGTAGAGCCGCATGCTGTCGATAATGCGCTTGGCGGTTGCCCGCGAGCATTCCAGTTCCTGTTCGATTTTTTCACGAGAGACCGGATAGCGGGAACTGCTGAGTAATTTATGCAGATCGTAGATTCGATCAAAACGATCCATTTTGGAATTGCATGCCTAAAGTTATTTTCAAGATTGTAGAAATTCGTTCATGTGGTTACAAGACAAGGCGAAATTTCAATTGTCGTCGGTTGTTTTGTCACCCACTGACCACAAGCGCTCAAGCTGGTAGAAATCCCTGACCTTCGGCTGCATGACATGAACAACCACACCGTTTAGATCGACAAGTGCCCATTCTCCTTCAGTTGTTCCTTCCAGGCCGATGGGGGGCTCACCTGCCTGCTTGGCCTGAAAAGCAACGCTTTCAGCCAGTGATTTGACGTGGCGATCGGAAGTGCCTGATGCAAAGATCATTATGTCGGTAATACTGGTTTTTCCGCGCACATCAAGGATTTGAATATCCTGGGCTTTCATCTCTTCCAGGGTCGTTAAAATAATTTCAGTCAGCTCTTCAGGTTGCATTCAGTATTCCGGTTGCGTTGTTCTCATGTCTTCCAGGGTTGTTAATACCTGGCAGTAGTGACAGTGCTTAAGTCCATCATAATAAACTACTCGGCCAGCGATGTCTCAGGCGGGTGAACTGGCAGCTTTAGCGTAAAGTCCCCGCTGCCTGATCAGTTCATAAACGGACAGGGGGATCATGTTATTGACAGGCTGCCCCTGCTGCAGTCGCTGACGAATTTCAGTGGAGGAGATATCGAGCTGGGGCACTTGCTGGATCAGGATGCTGCCTGCCTGCTTTTGGTTCAATTGTGCGATGGTTTTGACAAAGTGTCCGTTTAATAACTTTTGGCTTTCCGTTGCCATCTGCAGGACAGCGTTGGGACGCTGCATCACAATGAGATGCGCCAATGTCAGTATCGTCCCGGGTTGATGCCAGTTATGAAAGCCGCAAAAGGCATCACTGCCAATAATCAGGCACAGGGTTTTACCAGGGAATTCTTGCTTGAGGGATTTTAAGGTGTCAACGGTATAGGAGCCGCCCGGTCGTTTGGTTTCCCTGTCATCCACTACCAGGTTCGGCTGATCTGATGTGGCCGCGTATAACATTTCCAGGCGTTGGCTGCTGCTAGCAACCGGCTGCTCGCGATGCACGGCCATCCCCAGGGGAACCAGGCGCACCTGTTCCAGCTGCAGCGCCTCCTGAACATAAATGACAGTTTTCAAGTGTCCGTAATGAACCGGGTCAAATGTGCCGCCGAAAATGCCAATCATGCTGCTTGGGTTATCATCCAGCTACTGGCGGATATGCCCGTCACCCAGCACGATAAACTTGACTGAAGTAAGTCCTTCCAGGCCAACCGGCCCACGGGCATGAAATTTGTCTGTAGAAATACCGATCTCGGCACCCAGTCCATATTCGAATCCATCGGCGAAGCGTGTGGAGGCATTTACCATGACGGAACTGGCATCTGCGTCACGCAGAAAGATGCGGGCCCTGCTGTAGTTCTCGGTGATGATGCTCTCTGTATGCTGTGAGCCATGTCGGGCAATATGATCCAGTGCCTGTTGCAAGTCATCTACAACCCGGATTGATAGGATGGGCGCCAGGTATTCAGTATCCCAGTCTTCATCCGTTGCCGGGGTGCACTTGTCTTTGAGAATGCTGCAGGTCTTGCTGCAACCCCTTAATTCAACGCCTTTTTCGAGGTAGGCGGGGGCAATCTGCTGCAGGAATTCAGCAGCAACGGCTTCTGCGACCAGTAAGGTTTCCATCGTATTGCAGGTGCCGTATCGTTGTGTTTTGGCATTCAGTGCAACATCAAATGCTTTTTGCATATCAGCCTGGTCATCGACATACACATGGCAGATACCATGCAAATGCTTAATCACAGGCACACGGGCCTCAGCGCTGATGCGTTCGATCAGGCCTTTGCCGCCACGGGGAATGATGACATCTATATATTCCGGCATGGTGCACATGTTGGAGACTGCTGCCCGGTCAGTGGTCTGCAAAACCTGGACGGCATCTGCCGGCAGGCCTGCTGTTTCCAGGCCGCGATGAATACTGGCGGCGATAGCCTGGTTGGAATGAAAGGCTTCAGAGCCACCTCTCAAAACACTGGCATTGCCGGATTTCAGGCACAAAGCAGCAGCATCGGCAGTCACATTGGGACGTGACTCGTAAATGATGCCAACAACACCGAGTGGTACGCGCATGCGACCAACCTGGATTCCACTTGGACGGTAATTCATATCGAAGATTTCACCAATCGGGTCGCTCAGCCCGGCAATCTGTCGCAAGCCCTCGATCATGCTGTCAATGCGCTCTGGCGTCAGTTCCAGTCGATCAAGCAAAGCCGCATCCAGGCCTTTCTTTCTTCCGGCCTCCATATCCTTACGGTTTTCTGTCATCAGCAGGTCACGATTTTTATCCAGGTCGTCGGCGATCGCATTTAGTGCAGTATCCTTGGCACCGGTATTAGCGGCGGCCAAAAGGCGTGAAGCTGCCCGGGCGCGTTTGCCCAGGTCAGTCATGTAACTGTTAATGTCGGTAATGTCCGTCATTTTCCTATTCCACTTCTAAATCAGATTTGGGGAATGTTAACTTATTCACCACTCAGGACACAAAAGCAGAACATATTTTCACCACAAAGGGCGCTAAGGACACAAAGAAAATGAAATGTTTCAGATTAAAAGCATTTCAGGGTTATATCGCCTGTTCTAAATTGGATGCTGAGGGAGAAAGTAGATAAAGTCTTGGTGTTCTTTGTGCTCTTCGTGGTGCGAGAGGTTTTTATGCGGGCAACTTATTTAGCGACAGGCCAGACATTCTGACGCTGATGTCTTCCAGCAGCAGCCAACTGTCCTGTTTGCTTTGTCCTTTAACAGCTTCGTCAGCCTGTTCGCAAAGCAGTAGCAGGTTTTGCCATTGTGAAAGCGGCAGTCTCTTCAGGCCCTGTTGAACCAGTGGTTTGCGTTTGTCCCAGATGCGCTGTTCGGCGAAAGCCTTGTTTGCGGGTACGCCGTTTTTCAGGGCATAGGCAATCTGTGCCATTTGGCGAATTTCCCGGGACAGGGCCCATAGGACAACGGCAGCAGGCGTGCCTTCATTCTTCAGGCCTCGTAGAATACGGGCACAGCGCTCGGGTTTGCCTTGTAATGCGGCGTCAACCAGGCTGAAAACATCAAAACGGGCACTATCAGCAACGCTGGCAGCAAGCTGTTCAGCAGTGATAATGCCCGGGCCAAAAAGCAGAAGCAGTTTTTCTATTTCCTGGGAGGCAGCCAGTAAATTGCCTTCCACGCGTTCGGCCAGCATCTGGATGACATCTTTTTCGGGAGTCAGGCCTTTTTGTCGCAGGCGTTGCTCGATCCAGGGTGGTAGACGTTGTTCGTTGACCGGCCAGACCTGGATGATAACGCCGGCTTTATCGAGTGCTTTGTACCATTTGCTTTTGAGCTGGTTCTGGTCGAGCTTAGGCATGCTGAGCAGAAGTAGCATGTCCTGCGGGATATTGTCACAGTATATTGCCAGCGCCTTGCTGCCTTCATTGCCGGGTTTACCGGAAGGGATGCGTAAATCAATGATGCGCTGTTCGGCGAATAACGACAGGCTGTTGGACTCGGCAGTGAGCTCCTGCCAGTCAAAACCTGTAGTGGCTTCCATGATTTTTCGCTCAGAAAAACCCTGGTTGCGTGCAGTGCTGCGAATCATGTCTGCAGCCTCGCCAAGTTGTAAAGGTTCGTCGCCGGTAACCAGATAAACAGGCGAGATTTTTTTATTCAGGTGAGCTTTGAGTTCATGCAGGCCAAGGCGCATATGAAAAACTGCTTATATCCTGCCTGCCAGGTATCTGAGCATGCGCTCTACCAGTGACTCTTCCATGCTTCGGCTAATTTCCTGGTCTTCCAGGGCTGTGCCCAGGCCTGCAGTTTCGGGGACCGCGTAGGAGCGGTTGGTCGATATGGTTTGTGGCTCAGTAACGCTGTTGCCGTCCCGGTCCAGCAGCTGGAAAGTGAATGATTTGATCAGCTCGTTTTCAGCGACTTTGCCTGAGCTGTCGACAGATAATACGCGGCGCTCATTTCTGACCCGGTTGATAACCAGGATATGATTGGCTGAATCATCTTGCGTGATTTCAATGGAAGATTGACGCAAGGCGTTGCGTACAGCCTTGTAGATGGTGGAAAACTCGCTAATGCCTTGGATTTTAACCGGGCCAAAATCCTCCGGAATTGCAACACTTTCCCTGAGTTGAAATCCACAGCTTGCTAATGATGCTATCAGCAGCAGTGAAATGAGCAGGTAATGTATTTTCCGGATTGAGAGGCGTTCTGTCGTCGGCATATTTTATTTTTCGTTGTCTAGTTGGCAACAATGTTAACCAGCTTGTTGGGAACTACAATGACTTTCCTGATGGTAGCTCCTTCAGTAAATCGTTGCACGTTTTCATTTGCCTTGGCGGTTGCCTCAACAGCCTGCTTGTCAGCATCGGCGGCAACAGAGATTTTGCCACGGACTTTGCCATTGACCTGAACCACGTAGTCAATGCTGTTCCTGGTCAGGGCAGACTCATCCAGTTCGGGCCAGGCTGCGGTCTGGATGTTTTCGCCAAAGCCCAGTTCTCTCCACAGGAAATGCGTTACATGGGGAGAGATTGGTGCGAGCAGGCGTAATACAATACCCATGCCTTCACGCAAGACAGCCTTGTCGGCGGAAGTTTCGTCCAGCTTGTAAAGTTGGTTCACCATGCTCATGCAGGATGAGACCACGGTGTTGTACTGTTGTCGGTCATAATCAAACAGGGCTTTTTTCAGCACACTGTGGATTTCGCGGCGGACGTTTTTTAACTGCTCAGGCAGGTCATCAGGCAAAGGTATTTCGTCGCTTGTCATTTCGGCGGCCAGTGACCAGAGTCGCTTGAGGAAACGATGTGCGCCTTCCACGCCTTCATCAGACCATTCCAGTGACTGGTCAGGTGGGGCAGTAAACATGGTGTATAGTCGAACGGTGTCAGCGCCGTAACGGTCGATTAAATCCTGTGGATCGACGCCGTTGTTCTTTGATTTGGACATTTTCTCAATGCCACCGGCTACCACGGGTTGACCGTCAGTTTGCAGGATGGCACTGGTAACCCGGCCTTTACTGTCACGCTCAACGTCTACTTCGGCCGGGTTGAACCACTCCTTGGAGCCGTCTTTGTTTTCCCGGTAATAGGTTTCGGCGATCACCATGCCCTGGGTCAGCAGGCGGCTGAAAGGTTCATCGTTGTCAATGAGCCCCTCGTCACGCATCAGTTTGTTGAAGAAACGCGCATACAGCAGGTGCAAAATGGCATGCTCGATACCACCTACGTACTGGTCTACTGGTAGCCAGTATTTGGCGCGATCATCCAGCATGCTGTCGGTTGCATTCGGGCAGCAGTAGCGGGCGTAATACCAGCTGGATTCAAAAAAGGTATCGAAGGTATCTGTTTCGCGCGACTCGCCATTTTCAAGTTCGTAGAACGATGGCATTTTCTTTAAAGGTGAACCGGAGCCATCGACAATGACATCTTCAGGCAGGCGAACCGGAAATTCTTCAGCGGGCCGGGGTGAGCCGTCTGCAGTTTTGATAACGGGTATGGGGCAGCCCCAGTAACGCTGGCGGGAAACTCCCCAGTCACGCAGGCGGAAGTTGACCTGGCGCTTGCCCTTGTCGTTATTTTCAAGCCAGTCAGCAATAGCATCAAAAGCCTGTTCTGAGGTCAGGTTGTCAAATTCACCGGAGTTTTTCAAAATACCTTTTTCTACAAAGGCAGCTTTGCTGGTGTCGGCTTCTGACGCATCAGCAGGGAAAATGACCTGTTTCCTTTCTATGCCGTATTTTTCGGCAAACTCCCAGTCACGCTGATCATGGGCGGGTACCGCCATGACGGCACCACTGCCATAACTCATCAGTACAAAATTGGCGGCAAATACAGGGACCGGCTCACCTGTAACCGGGTGAATGGCATTGATACCAAGTGGAAAGCCTTTTTTCTCCATGGTTTCGAGTTCGGCTTCGGAAACACCGCCCTGTTTGCATTCGTCGATAAAGTCCTGCAAATCAGCATTGTTTTCAGCGGCATCCAGGGCCAGTGGGTGCTCGGCAGCAACCGCGACATAGGTGACACCCAGCAGGGTGTCCGGGCGGGTAGTGAAAATATCCAGCGATGTTTCAGAATTTTCCAGGCCAAAACTCATTTGCAGCCCGACTGAGCGGCCAATCCAGTTGCGCTGCATGGTAATAACGCGTTCCGGCCAGTCGGGCAGTTTATCCAGGTCATCCAGTAGTTCCTGGGAATAATCGGTGATTTTGAGGAACCATTGTTCAATGTCCTTTTTTTCGACCAGCGCGCCTGAGCGCCAGCCTCGGCCGTCGATAACCTGTTCATTGGCCAGAACCGTCTGGTCTACAGGATCCCAGTTAACCGTGGCTGTTTTCTGGTAAGCCATACCTTTTTCAATCAGGCGGGTAAACAGCCACTGTTCCCATTGGTAGTAATCCGGGTCGCAGGTTGCCAGTTCACGGTCCCAGTCATAACCAAAGCCCAGGCGATTGAGCTGGTCTTTCATGTAGGCAATGTTGGCGTAGGTCCATTCGGCTGGGGGCGTGTTGTTCTTGATTGCGGCATTTTCTGCGGGCAGGCCAAATGCGTCCCAGCCCATGGGCTGCAATACATTTTTACCGAGCATGCGCTGGTAGCGGGAAATGACATCACCGATGGTGTAATTCCTGACATGGCCCATGTGCAGCTTGCCACTGGGGTAGGGGAACATTGACAGGCAGTAAAACTTTTCGCGTTCAGGGTCTTCAGTTGCCTTGAATGACAGGTTGTCCTGCCAGTACTGCTGCGCGTCGGCTTCGATGTTTTCGGGTTTGTACTGCTTATCCATCGGAAAATAGGAGTTTCATTATAAAAGGATTATTTCACCACAAAGGACACAAAGGACACAAAGGCTAATTTGTCATGCTTAAAAGGATGTGCGTTTAGCCTGGCAGATAAAGAGGCTGGATTTTCCCGATGGTCCTTTATGGCTATACAGGCTTCGTGATCTTTGAGTCCTTATGTGGTGAGTTATGTTTTTCTCTCGCCCATCAGCGGACGCATGGCTGACAATAAACTGCCAAATAACTGTTTGTTGTGTAACTCTTCCTGGTGTAACAGTTGCTTGAAATAGGCGCGTTGGGTGGGTGCGCTAAAGCAGGCGGGGCAGGAATCGGGAATAATGGGCAGGCCGGCAGATTTGGCAAATGCGGCTGTCTGGTTTTCGCGGGCATAAATCAGCGGGCGAATAATACGAATATCACCGGCATCATTGATATAATGGGCTTTCATGGTACCGAGCTTGCCCTGGTGGAATGCCGACATCATGAAGCTTTCAGCGAGGTCATCGAGGTGTTGAGCCAGGGTCAGGACGTTATAGCCATGTTCCCGGCAGACACGATACATAATGCCGCGTTTCATGCGTGCACAATAGGCGCAGAAAGAGTCGCCCTGTAAATTCCTTTTGGCATCTTCCATAATCGGCTGCTGCTCGTAGAACCATTGCACACCCAGCTGGTCGTAGTAGTCAGTGAGTGAGGACGGATCAAAACCCTCAACTTCCGGGTCAACAGTGATGACACCCAGTTCAAATTTGACCGGGGCATAGGTTTGCAGGTGATACAGGATCTGTAGCAGGGAGAGAGAATCCTTGCCGCCGGAAACGCCTATCAGTATACGGTCGCCGTTTCTGATCATGTCGTAGTCGGCAATGGCGCGGCCAACAGCTCTTAGCAGGGTTTTGGGTGGTTTGATGAAATCGGTCACGCGAAAAAAAATTAAAATGTAATGGCTTACGGTTATACTGGCGGCAGTGGAATGACGAGTCAAATAATCTGCTTGTTTTTATAAAGAGGTAAAGCGATGGGTTTTGAAATTCTGTATTGGCACTGGATAGTGCTGGGAATCGGACTGATTCTGCTTGAGATACCATTGCCCAGTTTTACTTCATTATGGTTTGGGGCTGCCGCAGTCGTTGTTGGTTTGCTGGTGCTTTTTCTGCCTGGTTTATCTTTCACTCTGCAGGTGGTGGTCTGGACGGTGCTGTCGGTCATATTGACCTGGCTCTGGTTCAGGTATCTGAAACCCTTGTCGATAGACAAAACCAAGGCGGGGCTGTCGCGTGAATCAATTGTTGGTGAAGTCGGCCAGGTGATGGTTGTGCCTAAAGGTGAGCGGAGAGGGAAGCTGCGGTTTTCAGCGCCGGTGCTGGGTTCTGATGAATGGCTGTTTATTTCACAGGATCAGCTTGCAGCAGGCGATCGTGTGCAGGTTGTTGATGTTTCCGGCAATAGTTTAATCGTCAAAAAAGTATGAATTTTATCGGGAGTTTGTGATGGACGCAGGACTATATATATCGTTAGCTATTCTGGTGTTGGTGGTTGTCACCATTGCAAAAGGTGTCAGGCTGGTACCGCAGGGACACAAGTGGGTCGTGCAGCGATTGGGTAAGTATCATATGACGCTCAATCCTGGTCTGAATATCCTCATACCTTATATTGATGACGTGGCTTACAAGGTCACCACGAAAGATATTGTTCTGGATATCCCTTCACAGGAAGTGATTACGGAAGATAATGCCGTTATCGTGGCTAATGCCGTGGCGTATATGAATATTATTTCGCCAGAGAAGGCTGTTTATGGTGTTGAAGATTATGAGATTGCTATCCAGACGCTGGTGCAAACGAGTTTGCGTTCAATCATCGGCGAAATGGCGCTGGATGCTGCTTTGTCCTCCCGGGAAATGATCAAGGCCAAGCTGAAACAATCCATTTCTGATGATATTGCTGACTGGGGCATTATCATGAAGACCGTGGAAATTCAGGACATTAACCCGTCTGGCACCATGCAGAAGGCCATGGAGGAACAGGCGGCTGCCGAGCGTGCACGACGTGCCACGGTTACCCGTGCTGAAGGTGACAAGCAGGCGCAGATTCTGGAGGCGGAGGGCCGTCTCGAGGCTTCAAGGCGTGATGCCGAAGCCGAGGTTATTCTCGCGGACGCGAGCCAAAAGGCCATCCAGATGGTTACCGAGGCAATTGGTGACAATGAAACTCCGATTGTTTACCTGTTGGGACAGAAATACGTTGATGCGCTGGAAAAACTGTCCTCCTCGGAAAATGGCAAGATGGTAGTGTTGCCCGCAGATTTGCCGGCGGCTATTAAAGGCATGATGGGGAAATCGTGAATAAATTATGGAAAACCCTGAAATCGACTGAATGAATCCCTATGTTTGTTTTTCTCCAAGCGGTGCCAGTAAGAGATAAAAAATCCAGCTGAACCATGAGAAAAACAACAACAGTAAAACCCAGGCGGCTTTTTCAGCTCCTGTGGTTTTGCGGGACCGCAGGATCAGCAAGAGTGGCAGGAGCCATATAAAAAGTATTAGCAACAGTGCGCCAACACCAAGTCCGAGTGTTGTTTCAATCATTTCAGGATACCATTTTTAGGTAGCAAAATTACATAGTTACAGCATGCTTGTCTTGAAGACAACCTGTTTCAGTATATTAGAATATTGTAAATGACAAATATCAATTATTTCTTCACAGATGTTGCAAAGTGTACTAATATTCACTATAAGTAGCTTGAATACAACAATTTGTAAAAAAGCAACGGATTTGGAAGAGAGCCATTAAAATGTCAGCAATAGGCATATGGTTTATCGTTACTTTGAAAAAATCACATGACGGCAATTAAATTGCAGTACTTGGAGAAATATATGAAAACAGGTTTTAAATCCCTTTTGGTAGCACTGGGCTTGGTGCCTGCGCTTGCGCTGGCTGGCGTTTCCAAAGATCTTCCATATCCGACCGGAGATGTAACTGCTGACCAGGTGGCTGACCAGGTTTATTTTGTGAACCATTTCTATTCCCTGGATCAATACGCGATTACCAAGAAAGGTAAAGATATCACCGTTCTGGTCAGTAAATCAGAAGGTAAAAAACCAACCACCAATACACTCGAACGTTTCCTGAATAACAAATATTCAGACGGCGTGGTAAAAGCCAAGGACTTGGCGATTTTCCGTTCCGGTAAGCTTAAAGGCACCGGCATGTTGATTACCGATTTTGTCGATGATAACAAATCACAGGCATATTCAATCTGGCTGCCTGCATTGCGTAAAATTCGCCGTTTTGCAGAACCAGCGCATGATGATGCATGGGGTGGTACTGACTTTACTTTCGGTGATGTGGTTTTGCGTAAACCTCAGCATGAAACTCATGAGCTGATGGGTAAGGAAAAATTTTCAGGATGCCTGGGTGCGATGGAAATTCCTGCGGACCAGCAAAGCCGTTATACCAAGAACCTGCCTGAAAAAGGTGCGTGTGATCATGATGGTAAAGAAGTTTACAAGCTGAAAAGTACGACCAAGTTTGACAACTGGTGGTATGACTATCGAATCAGCTATGTTGATGCGAAATCATTTGCCGACTACAGAACTGAATACTTCAAGGGTGGTGAGCAGATCAAGGTTATCGATCGCGACTGGAAAAGCCTGAACATGGACGATCCACGTGCTTCAGCCTGGAGTTACTGGTATGGCAAAACCCTGGCTACAAACCATGAAACATGGGCTGTTATTCCACAAAGTGTCGTTGTGGCGAATGGCGGTGAAGACGAAGATCTGTGGACAGAAAAGACTTTACGTAAAATCAAAAGATAATTATTTGAGCCTGGTAAAGAACAAGCATAGTTCTGCCAGGCTTCTTGCGTTCAGCCTGGGTTGCAGTTGAACGAAACGGGAGAGGAAGTAAAAAATGTTTAAAAAATCTATTTTAATGCAGTCATTGCTAGTCGCGTTGGTTGCGCCATCGGCTGTACTTGCTGAAATTGAAGCAACAATCGAACTGCGAAACGAAACGGCAGCTTACGCCAAGAGCGGTTCGACTATCGGTCAAGAGAAATCCATGCTCGATACTGGCGATCATAATAACGCCGGTGACCTGATGAAGTTCCAGAACCAGGCGAAGCTTTTCCTGAATGGTGATCTGGGTGAAGACAGCAGCTGGCATGCTGAATTGCAGATCATCTACGATCCAGCAGCAATTAATGATGAAGGTCGTAATGAGGGTGGTACTAATTACAGAGGTCACAAACTGTATACCCAGAATGACTATTTCCGTGAGCTCTATGTCGATACTGAAGTTAGTGATTGGTCGCTACGCTTAGGTAAGCAGCAGGTCGTTTGGGGAACTGCAGATGGTATCAAGTTGCTGGATATCATTAACCCGACTGATTTTCGTGAACTGAACCAGAACGTGATGGAAGATGCGCGTATTCCCATCTGGATGGTCAATGCAGAAAGGGCGATCGGTGATAATAATAACTTGCAGCTGATTGTTTCGCAGGCAGAAGAAAATAAAATTCCTGGCTTGAATCCTGGTGGTGATGATGAACAGCCTTTCGTGATGAAAGGTGTGGACACCATTACCGGTCAGGTCAATGGTTTCTATAACGTAGCACCTGCTTTGTCGAATGTTGCCGGCAGTTTTACTGCAGCGGCGTTTGGTGGGTTATTTGATGTAACCGGTGATGGTAATGGTAATCCGATTGCATCGGGTTTGACCAGTTTCGGGGGATTAACAGTCGATCTGTTTGCTTCCACCTTGTGGGAAATGAATGTAGGTCCTGATGGAATAGCCATGACAGCCGACGACTCTATCAATCAGCCCGCAACTTTTGGGCCTGGTTCAGCTGACTATCAGATGCCTGGCGACATTTTATTAAATAATATCACTCAAAATGGTTTGTTCCCGGGTGATCCAAACGGAAATGACAACGAAACAAATCTCCTGAATGTTACTGGTGCTGCACCGATGGATGTCGTGTGGAAGCCTGGTACCAAGTCATCAAGCTCTGCATTTGAGTATATGGCAAATGCAACGTTCGCCACTTTCAATACATTTTCAACTTTCGATCCTACCAGTCCAACGGGCTTTAGGGGTACCGACACTGAATGGGTAACAAAAAATCCTGATACCGAGGACGTTAATGCTGGATTTCGCTGGAAATCCAATCTAGACAATGGTTTTAACTTCTCATTGAATTATTTTAATCATTACGGCGCAAATCCCAAGCTTGATTTGAGCTGGCGTGCTCCGAATGGCGAAAAACTCGCTGTTGAACGTGCGCCAACTGATCTGGCGGGTACTCCTGTATTAGGAGTTGGATTAACGAGGGATCAGGCCAAGACCAATTTTGATTTGGGCAATCCAACCACAGTGTTAGTAAAAGATGGGGCCGGTAATTATTATGGAGCAATAGATCCAAGCACCGGTAACTTCGGTCTTGGTGCGCCAACTCTAAGGTTTACCGAGTCTTATTATACCGTCAATAGCTATGGTACATCTTTTGATTATGCAATGAATGTTGGCGATACACCTTTAGTGCTTAGAGGTGAGTTTCTTTACGATGAAGGCGAGAAGCAACCGGTTATCGACAAGTTTCTGTTAGGCATCGGTGATCTAACCAATGCCCTTAAGATGGAAGATGCTGATTACTTTAAGTATGTATTGGGGGCAGATATCACCGTGATGACTAACCTGCTGGTCAGTGCGCAGTTCATTCAGTTCCGCAATCTTGACTATAAGGATGATGGCGGAAAATGTACGACACAGGTTGGAAATGTTGTTGATTGCAGTCGTTATACGGCCGACTTCTCGACTATGTCCATGTCAAACAATTTCCAGAAAGCTGAAGAGAACAAAGAGTTTGTTTCCCTGTTCCTGTCCAAGCCATTTGGCGAAGACCAGTTAGGCCGCTGGAACAACATCGTTATCTGGGAAGAAAACGGTGGCTGGTGGGACCGCATAGATGCGGAGTATTCAGTAACAGACCAGTTTATTGTTAATGGTGAAATTAATGTTTACTGGGGTGATGAGGATACAACCTTTGGACAGTTCGAAGATTCTTCCAATGTCCAGGTTGGCTTCAGATATATCTTTGAATAATAAAAAAATAATGATGGGGAGGGACTCGGTCAAAAAACAGGCCGAATCCTAAAGGGAGTTTTCAGGCGGGCTACCGGAATAAAAATAATAACCGGAGCCCGTCTTTTTATTTGCAACAACTATACTCCATTTATTGGATAGATTCTTTTTCAAGAGGCGCTCATGACAACCATAAATGAGAACACTGCATCAGCTAAATATGCACGTTTTGTGCTGAAATATCGCTGGTGGATTATTTTAGTATTGCTGGTAGGCACTGTCTGGTCTGCATTGCAGGTTCCAAACCTGGATGTTCGAAATGATCCGGATACGCTCCTGCCGCCAACCAACCGTTATGTCGCGACCAACCTGTATGCCGAGCATAATTTTGGTATGGGTAACATAATGGTTGTTGCCATGCGGGTTAAGGATGGTGACATCTACAAACCCTGGTTTATCAACAAGGTAAAAGAAGTTCACGACAAGCTGGAAGCTTTACCTAATGCGCGCACATACAACTTTATTGATATTGCAGCACAGAAAATCAAGTACATGGGGGCTGATGAAAATGGCCTGGTATTCAAGCGACTGATTCCGACAGAAGGTATCAGTGAAGACCCTGAAGAAGCTGCGGAACAGCTGGCTTTCCTTAAAGAAGGGATTAAAACCAATCCTGTCATGGCGCCAATGCTGGTGTCCATGGAAGACGAAAATGGCAACCTGTGTAAATACGAGGATTATGATGAGCCAAATTGTGTTGCTAAGGCGGCATACATCATTGGTGACTATGATGACGGCGTAAAAGAAATTTACCTGCCATGGGTGCGAGAGGTCCGTCAAATGGCAGAGGAATACGGCGAAGATGACCGTTTCGAATTCCTGATTGCGGGCGAACCTTACTTCCTGGCCGGCATGTTGAAAGACCTGGTTGATCGCTGGTGGTTGTTCACGATCTCGATTGCAATTGTTATTGCAGTCTTGTGGTTTGAATTTAAAAACTGGCGTGGTGCATTGTTCCCGTTGATTGGTGTAGGTATGACTATTACCTTTACTCTTGGTCTGATGGGATTCACTGCCTTCAAGCTGACTACCATGATGGTACTGACGCCGATGCTGTTGCTCGCCATTGGTATCGGGCACTCGGTGCAGGTGACACGACGATATTTGCAGGCCCAGGAAGAGACCGGTGATCCAGAGCAGGCGGCCTTTGTCGCAATTGCGGCAACCATTGTTCCGGCGACCTTGTCGATTGTGACTGATATGGTCGGCTTCGCTACTTTGGCAACTGTCGATATTTCTTTCTACAAAGCTTATGCCTATTTCGGTATGTACGGCATGTTGACCCTGTTGTTTACCACAACAACGCTGATCCCGATACTGATGACCAAGATGCCGCCCAATATCGTCAAGGGCAGTCATGAGGGGCATGCCTGGGAAGAAAATGTGGGTGGATTTATTACCCGTATGATTACCGGTCCGGGTAAGTGGGTACCCATTGTGTTGATTATCGGTGTAATGGCAGTATCCGTGCATTACACAGAAATTGTACGCGGCGTCAGTGCCGTCATGGCGGGTGAAGCCGGCCGGAGTGATCCGGAAGTGGCGCGTATTCAGGATGAATTTGACATCATGCCTGGCGTGGAAAAAGGTATTAACTATCCGCGTGCGGCTTTCAAGGGTAGCTCAACAACCATTCAGCATTTGAACCGTCTGAACGAAATCATGCCGGGTGTAATTTCGGTAAACATTCCGGTACGAGGTAAAGAACCTACCAAGCCAGGTTGTATGGATGAAGATGATGAAGGCAACCTGCTACCGCCAGGCTGCTGGGATCCGGATGAAATGGGTGCCCAGGGTATTTTCAATGATGTCGATGTCATGGCAGATATTGAAGCCATGGAAAACTGGATGCGTTCCCATCCTATGATTGGTTATACCGGTTCCTACGTTCAGTATATTCGACTGGTGCATATGCTGTTGGCCGCCGAACCAGGGACTCAGCCAAACATAAGAGACCTGGCTATTCCAACTGAAGAACATCTGCGTGCAATCGATCCTGAAGATGACCGGGATCCAACGGGAATGGTGCAGTTGTATAACGGCCTGCTGGAACTGATGGTGTCTGATGGCGATATGGATTCATTTGTCCGTGTTTCTGACTGGAACGAAGGTGTCATTCTGGGCTTCATTAATACCATGGACCCAGTTGAGACTCACCAGGTCACCATGGATATCATGGATTACATTGAAGAGCACAAGAACGACAAGGGCTTTTCCAAGGTTCATTTTGGATTACGTTCCGGTCCGGTTGATGACCTGTCAGGTGATACCAATGAGTTGTCGGTAGAAGGTAGTCCGGAATATACCCGACCCGCAGTTGGTGGTTTCCTGGGGGCAACCGAGGCGACCCGTGAAGTGGCCATGGATAACTGGCTGGTAAGTCCTTTACAGACTGCATTGGCCATTTTCATTATTACAGCGCTGATGTTCCGTTCATTCCTGATCGCAGGAATGTTGACCCTGACGCTGTTTATTACCCTGTTTGCCCAGTATGGGCTGGGTGGTTATTTCACCACAGTCGAGAACTGGTCGGGTAACCTGGCTTTCCATTTGCTGGTGACATTAAGTATCGCCATGGGTCTGGGGGTCGATTACGGGATTTACATGATCTCAAGACTGCGTGAGGAAATGGCTAATACCGGTGGTAACTGGTTGCAGGCATTAAGAAATACGCAGAACACGACCGGTTCAGCGGTTATTATCTCGATTGTCGTGTTACTGGGTAGCTTCATTCCATTGGTTGGTACCGACCTGGCAAATACCTGGGGATTGAGTATGTATATCGGTGAAGCCCTGATTATTGACGTATTTACAGCCTTGATGCTGATACCGTTGATGGTCAAATGGTTTAAACCAAAATATGTTTTTCAGGATTACAAGTAAAATAACAATACTTTAGAAACTTGAACGGCCCGAAAGGGCCGTTTTTTTTGGAATTTTCACCACAAAGGACACTAAGCACATTAGTTATTTCATGATTGGTAAAGCTGCTGCAATCTTTCCCTCAGTCATAATCGCTAAGAGTTTTATCCCAGAAACCATGTAGGAATTTAATTAAACCTGATATCTCGTAAATAATAAAAACCAGGAATAACCTTGTAAGCAGAATTCACCTTCAAGTTTTACAATTGGCTTACGCTATCCAGGCAAAATAACTTTCGTGCACTTTGTGTTCTTTGTGGTGGAAATTAATCTGGAAAGCTAATGCCGGTCCCGCCAAGTCCGCAGTAGCCTTTCGGGTTTTTAGCCAGGTATTGCTGATGATAGGACTCGGCGTAATAAAATTCAGGAGCGGGCAGGATTTCAGTGGTAATGGCGCTTTTTCCAGCAGCTTTTAAAACACGTTGGTAGTGGTCACGTGAAATATCAGCCTGGCGTGATTGTTCATTATTAAAAGTATAAATGCCCGAACGGTATTGTGTGCCGATATCATTACCCTGCTGCATGCCCTGGGTAGGGTTGTGGGACTCCCAGAAGGTTTTGAGTAATTGGCTATACGAAACGAGGAGAGGGTCAAAAATGACTAAAACGACTTCATTGTGCCCTGTCATGCCGGTACAGACTTCCTCGTACGTGGGGTTTGGTGTGAAACCTGCGGCATACCCAACCGCTGTCGAATAAACGCCGTCCAGAAGCCAGAATTTTCTTTCTGCGCCCCAGAAACAACCAAGGCCAAACAGGGCCAGCTGCAAACCTTCTGGAAATGGCGGGGAAAGAGGTGTTTGTTTGACAAAGTGCTTGTCGGGCACTGGCATCTTCTCATTACGTCCGGGGAGGGCGTTCTCAGCTGAAGGCAGTTGGGTCTTTTTGAAAAGCCAGTTCATTTCATCGCACTTAAACAGGATGTAAGTCCTGAAAGTATAGCCACAAATTTTTAGAAGGTAAGCTGACAAAAAGCAAGTAAATAGATATCAGCTGAGAGCTGTTTTTTTAACCGGCGTAGGTTCTCTTATTAATACATAAGTCGCCAACAGCCAGAAAATGAAAAGGCCGCCAACATCGGCCAGCATATCCAGAAAAGAAAAGCTGCGGTTGGGGATGAAGTGCTGTATGCATTCGATAGCGATGCCATATAGCATCAGGTAACCGGCTTTTTTAAGCGTGAAACCGGTAGTCGGGTAAGCGTGATCCGTAATTGCGGCGAGCAGGAAAAAAACCAGTAAATGCCCAAGCTTGTCATTAAAATTTTGAACCTGCTCCATGGGTAAAGGCGAAAGCGCCTGCCAGGTGACAAGCATGAACGCGATCAATAGCAGTAATTTGAAACCGATTTCATTACAGCGACTGACCTGGTATTTGAACATGAATGTCAGTTGGCTGAATTATTCTGTTCGCGTTTAACAGCGCGGTAGCCGATATCATTCCGATAAAACATACCAGGCCATTGGATTTTGCGGGCGAGGGCATAGGCGTTCTGCTGAGCTTCGGTGACGGTATTTCCTAAAGCGGTAGCGCAAAGCACGCGTCCGCCAGTGGTGACAACCTGATCATCCCGGATTGCGGTTCCGGCATGGAAAATTTTTGCTTCGCCAGTTTCCTGGGCGGTATCAAGGCCACTGATGGGAAGGCCGGATTCATAACTCCCAGGGTAGCCGCCAGCAGCAAGAACAACGCCAAGTGAGGGTCGGTCATCCCAGGAGATGGTTTCCTGGTCCAGTGTGGCATCGATTGCTGCAAGGCAATGTTGAACAAGGTCAGAACGCAAACGCAGCATGATAGGCTGTGTTTCCGGGTCACCAAACCGGCAGTTGTACTCAATGACCCTGGGTGTGCCATCAGGCATGATCATCAGGCCGGCATAAAGAAAACCGGTATAGGGCAGTCCTTCTGCAGCCATGCCATTTACCGTAGGGTAAATAACCTCTTTCATGATGCGCTGGTAAACTGTGTCAGTCACAACGGGGGCGGGAGAATAAGCGCCCATACCACCGGTATTTAAGCCGGTATCAGCTTCACCAACACGTTTGTGGTCCTGGCTGGTGGCCATGGGTAAGACATTTTTTCCGTCAGCCATGACAATGAAGCTGGCTTCTTCGCCGTCCAGAAATTCTTCAATAACCACGCGATGACCGGCGTCGCCAAATGCATTGCCAGAAAGCATGTCGCGCACTGCAGCTTCTGCCTGATCAAGTGTTTCTGCAACAATCACTCCCTTACCAGCCGCCAGTCCGTCGGCCTTGACAACAATAGGGGCGCCTTTGTCCTGCAGGTAGGCCAGCGCTTCGTCCAGGTCAGTAAAATTACCGTAATCTGCGGTCGGAATTTTATGGCGAGCCAGGAAATCCTTGGTGAAGGCTTTGGAGCCTTCCAGTTGTGCGGCGCCTGCAGAAGGTCCAAAGCATTTAAGTCCTGCATCGGTAAAAGCATCCACTACGCCATTTACCAGCGGGGCTTCCGGGCCGACAATCGTCAGTTCGACATTATTGTCTTTGGCAAAGGCCACCAGGGCTTCATTATCATTGACATTGATATCAACATTTGCCAGCCCGGCTTCCAGGGCGGTACCGGCATTGCCGGGTGCGACAAAAACCTTGTCAGCCAGTTCTGACTGGGCGGCCTTCCAGGCCAAAGCGTGTTCACGCCCGCCATTGCCTATAACTAAAATATTCATGCTGGAGTCCCGCCTAGTGTCTGAAATGACGCATGCCTGTAAACACCATTGCCATGCCATGTTCATTGGCTGCAGCAATTACCTCATCGTCACGCATTGAGCCACCAGGCTGAATCACGGCGACAATACCGGCTTCAGCCGCGCTGTCGATACCATCGCGGAACGGGAAGAAGGCATCAGAAGCCATCACTGAGCCTTTTACTTCAAGACCGGCATGTTCAGCTTTAATGCCTGCGATACGGGCTGAATTTATCCGGCTCATCTGGCCTGCGCCAACGCCAATAGTCATGTTGTTTTTGCCATAGACAATAGCGTTTGATTTAACAAACTTGGCAACGCGCCAACTGAACATCAGGTCATTCATTTCCTGCGCGGTTGGTTCGCGTTCGGTAACAACCTTGATGTCATTGGTTAGCAGCAGGTCTGAATCCTGAACCAGCAGGCCGCCATTGACGCGCTTGTAATCCAGGCGTTGTCCGGGTGTTTCAGGCCATTGGCCACAGCTAAGCAGGCGCACATTTTTCTTGCTGCTGACCACTTCAATGGCTGCATCCGAGATGGTCGGAGCGATAATCACTTCAACAAACTGACGGTCAACAATGGCCTGCGCGGTTTCTCCATCCAGTCCCTGGTTAAATGCAATAATGCCGCCAAAAGCAGATTCAGGGTCGGTTGCATAGGCCCGGTCATAAGCCTCCAGTAATGTCTCGCCATAGGCAACGCCACAGGGATTAGCGTGCTTCACGATGACGCAGGCCGGACCGTAGTCGAACTGCTTGACACATTCCAGTGCAGCATCAGTGTCGCCAATGTTGTTAAAGGAAAGTTCCTTTCCCTGTATTTGTCTTGCCGTTGAGATGCTGGCTTCCTTGATATTGTCTTCCACGAAAAAAGCAGCCTGCTGATGCGGGTTCTCGCCATAGCGCATGGTCTGCACCTGCTTGAACTGCAGGTTGATTGTGCGGGGGAAATCAGCTGTTTCTGCGCCAAGTCTGGCGCCTAAATAGTTGGCAATGGCGCCATCGTAACTGGAGGTATGTTCAAAGGTCTTTACGGCAAGATCAAAGCGGGTTGCAGCAGAAACCGTATTGTCATTTTCAGCCATCTCTGCCAGTACGCGGGCATAGTCAGCAGCATCGACCACGACAGTAACGTCAGCGTGATTTTTTGCTGCAGCCCTTAACATTGTCGGACCACCGATATCAATGTTTTCAATTGCGGTTGGCAGGTCGCAATCCGGGTTGGCAACTGTTTGCTCGAAGGGATACAGATTGACGACAATCAGGTCGATAGGGCCGATCTCGTGTTGTTGCATGACGCTATCATCCGTGCCCCGTCGCCCCAGGATTCCACCATGAATTTTTGGATGCAGGGTTTTGACGCGGCCATCCATCATTTCAGGAAAACCGGTGTAATCACTGACTTCTATGACCGGAATTTTATTTTCAGCCAATAGTTTTGCAGTGCCGCCGGTTGATAAAATTTCAATGCCCTGTTCATGAAGTGACTGGGCAAACTCGGTGATGCCGGTTTTATCAGATACACTGATTAATGCACGTGTAATAGCCATTTTAAATTCCTGCTGAGTAAAAAAACGGCCTGCCGGCCGTTTCAGAGATGATCCTGTTATGGATCGGGTTTAATCGAGATCGTATTGAGCCAGTTTTTTGCGCAATGTACTGCGGCTGATACCAAGCATCTGTGCTGCCTTACTTTGGTTTCCACGAGTTTGCAGCATTACTGTTTCCAGTAAAGGGTGTTCTGTTTCAGATAAAACCATCTGGTAAAGTCCTGTGATGTCATGATCACTCATCTGGTCAAAATAATGTTCGAGTGCTTCCCGGACGCAGTCCCTTAATGGTTCACGTGCAGCCTGTTGTGCAACAAAATGATCCAATAATCCCTCATGCTGTGATGCTTCTAGCGTCATGCAGCTAATCCCCTTTTGGTTTGTAAATTTTCAAAGTGCGCTTCTATGAGCGTCTTTTGTAATTCTGGCGTTTCAGCCTGATTTATAATTTTTCTGAATGCCGCGCTGCCTGGTTGAGTTTTGCTATACCAGCCAATATGTTTTCGGGCAATTCGTACACCCAGATATTCTCCATAAAATGTATATAGATTGTCCAGATGTTTTAGCAAAATTTCTTTGATTTGAGTTACATTCGGTGACGAAAGTTTTTCACCGGTTTTTAAATAGTGATCAATTTCACGGAACAGCCAGGGTTGGCCCTGGGCTGCACGGCCTATCATGACACCATCTGCGCCTGTCATATGCAGAACCTGTGCCGCTTTCTCCGGGCTGTTGATGTCACCGTTGGCAAACAGGGGAATTTTAATCTGTGATTTTACTTCCCGGATTACCTGGTATTCAGCTTCTCCGCTATAACCGCAGGCACGTGTTCTGCCATGGATAGCGAGGGCCTGGATGCCGCATTGTTCGGCGATGCGGGCAATTTCCGGCGCGTTTTTATTTTCTGTGTTCCAGCCGGTGCGCATTTTTAAAGTAACCGGGACATCAACGGCATTAACTACAGTTTCAAGAATGCGTGTTACCAGTTTTACATCCTGCATCAAGGCTGAGCCAGCAGCAACTTTGCAGACTTTTTTTGCGGGGCAACCCATATTGATATCAATAATTTGTGCGCCATGATCAATATTGGCCCTGGCGGCTTCGGCCAGGGCAGTGGGGTCAGCGCCGACTATCTGTACCGAGACCGGCCCTGGTTCATCCGTATGGTCAAGTCTGAGGACGGTTTTTTTTGAACCTCGCAAGGAGGCGTCAGAGGTCACCATCTCAGAAACGGCCAGGCCAGCTCCCATGTTGCGGCATAGCTGGCGGAATGGCAGGTCGGTAACACCGGCCATGGGGGCAAGTACCAGGTTATTTTTTAGTTGATATGGCCCGATTTGCATCTAGCGGATTTCCTGATGTTGTGATTAAACTATCTGAAACGGGTTGCGGATTCTAGCAGAAATCCTGTCAGAAAGTTTTTCTGGTCAGAAAAAATTAAACTCGAATCCGACGACGTCGGGACCGGGATCTTCCAAGTTGAGAAATACTTTTTGTACCTGGCCAGCAGCAAAGACAGGTGCTTTGCGAGAAATGTCCTGCATATAATCCTTGTAACTGAAGCTGCGGCGGGCTATTAACTGCTGTTGGGCGTCGAACAGGCTTAAAGTGATACCCGGTGCCTGCTGGGCAAAATCGGCCTGGTTAGCAAACAGTATGCTTAAGCTGAGTATGCCTTTGACTTCCGGGTGAATGCTGACGTGCCGTTCAATGATTTCAAATGCCTGTGGTGCGCGCCGGGGTGGCAGATCGCAGGTAACGTGCTGGCAGGCTGCCTCAATGATCTGGCGTGCTTCGGGATTGGCTAGCAGCTGCTGGCGGTATATCCATCCCACCTGGGCCAGAAAGACAACAAGCAATGCGAGAATGGACAGGCTCCAGAGCAAAGTGCCGATTGCAGAGTATTGCCTGGCTTCAGTTGGCTTTGTGCTGTCCTGGCTGAGCGGTTCAATAGAAGCGAGTTTGTCATTGTCTATATCAAGCAGATCTTCCGGAAGTAGAATGCTTGAATCCTGCAGTGAAGCATCATCAGGTCCGGTCAGTATTTCCGAATTTTGTTCAGGTACAAAAAGACTGCTTAATTCGCGGTCAGTAAGGTCATCCAGTTGTGCACTGTTTAAAGGTTCTGATTGCTGTTCATAAAGGTCGGCGCTATTGGGCAGGTTCAGGTGATCAACGTTGCCTTCATCGGTAATCGGCTGGGAATGGAGTATTGCATTGAAAACATTGTTGCACTGATAGCAGCGAGCCTGGCCGTCAGATTTTTTGATCTGATCCTCGTCAATCTTGTAACTGGTATGGCAGTTTGGGCAGCTGATTAATAATTGCATCACTTTGTCTGGTTATTTCTGGGTTATGGCTTTAAGGCTTTTTGCGGCCTTCGAGTCTCACCCAGTCTTCACGTTCTACAATGGGCAAAATGCTGAATTCATGGCTATATGCAGCTACAACAGCATCAGCCTGCTCAGACAATATGCCGGATAATACGATTTGTCCATTTGCTTTTACCAGGTTTGTGAGCTGTGGCGCCAATTCGATTAAAACACCGGCCAGGATGTTGGCGATCAGTATGTCCGCCTTCTCCGCTGGAGGCTGACTGGTATCAAGTAAGGATAAATTCCCGGTAACCCGGTTCTTTTCTGCATTATCGTAGCTGGCTTTCAGGGCTTGCGGGTCGTAATCAATGCCGGTTGCATGTTGTGCGCCGAGCTTCAGTGCCGCTATGGCGAGAATACCTGAACCGCAGCCGTAATCAATAACCGACCTGTTTGCCAGGTTCTGTTGATCAAGCCATTCCAGGCATAAGGCTGTAGTTGGGTGGGTACCTGTACCAAAGGCCAGGCCAGGATCCAGTTCAATGACAACGGCATCTTGCTGGGAGACGCTGTGGCCGGAAGGGCAGATCCATAGCTTGTTGCCAAATTTCATGGGCTTGAAAAATTCAAGCCAGGCTCGTTCCCAGTCCTGGTCCTGCAGGATTTCAATTTCCAGTTGCTGATTGATATCCCGGTTGAATGCCTGGTTAATGTCCTGTCGAATTTTGTCGCTGATATTGCTGGCAAACTCAAACAGGGCGGTCACTTTTACCAGTGACCATAACCTGATTTCATCTGGCAGGGTTTCCAGCACCGGCTCATCCTTGGCATCACCAAAAGTGATCGAGACTGCGCCCATATTTTCAAATACCAGTTCGGCGAGACTGGCCTGTTCTTTTGAAACGATGAGATGGGCCTGGATCCAGGGCATGGGTCTGTTTCTTTGATTCGAAAATTGTCTAGGCCGGATCAAGCCCTAAAACATTTAGGGGGGATCCAACATGATTGTTGGCTCAGCTTCGCTTGGGCCAACCTGCGATAGTTCATCTATTAATGCTGTAACCCGAGTTTCTTTTCCAGGTAATGGATATTCACACCACCTTCCATGAACTTGGCATCAACAACCAGGTCGCGCTGCAATGGAATGTTGGTTTTAATCCCGTCAATTACCATTTCTGACAGGGCTGTATGCATGCGTTTTAATGCGGATTCCCTTGTTTCGCCATGGGCAATCAGCTTGCCAATCATGGAGTCATAGTACGGCGGCACGGTATAACCGGCATAAATATGACTTTCGAAGCGAATACCAGGGCCGCCGGCAATGTGCAGCTTGGTGATCTTGCCGGGGCTGGGCATGAAATTTTCCGGGTTTTCAGCATTCAGGCGACATTCAACTGCATGACCGTTGATTTTTACATCGTCCTGCGTATATGACAGTGCCTCTCCATCGGCAATGCGCAGCTGTTCCTTGACGATATCAATACCGGTGATCATTTCGGTTACCGGGTGTTCGACCTGAACACGGGTATTCATCTCAATAAAGTAGAATTCGCCATTCTCGTAGAGAAACTCGAAAGTGCCAACACCGCGGTAACCGATGCGACGGCAGGCTTCGGCGCAGCGTTCACCGATTCTATTGCGTTGTTCTTCCGTGATGCCCGGTGCCGGCGCTTCCTCGATGACTTTCTGGTGGCGCCGCTGCATTGAGCAGTCACGTTCTGCCAGGTGAATGGCGTTGCCATGCGTATCAGCCAAAACCTGAAATTCGACATGACGTGGATTTTCCAGGAATTTTTCCATGTAAACCGTATCATTGCCAAAAGCGGTGCCTGCTTCAGTTTTGGTTAACTTGACAGCGTTTAGGAGATGAGCTTCCGAATGGACAACGCGCATACCGCGGCCACCACCACCACCAGCAGCCTTGATGATTACAGGGAATCCAATATCTCTGCCCAGTTGTAAGGTTCTTTCGTTGTCGTCCGTGAGTGGTCCATTAGAGCCAGGGACTGTTGGCACGCCAGCTGCTTTCATCGCTTCAATAGCGGTAATTTTATCGCCCATCAGGCGAATCGTTTCCGGCTTGGGGCCGATAAAAATAAAGCCACTTTTTTCCACTCGTTCAGCGAAATCGGCATTTTCTGATAAAAAACCGTAACCCGGGTGAATAGCAACAGAATCGGTTACTTCAGCTGCGCTGATCAGAGCGGGAACATTGAGGTAGCTGTCGGTTGAGGCTGCAGGTCCAATGCAGACTGATTCATCGGCAAGGCGCACATGTTTCAGGCAACGGTCTGGTTCTGAATGAACGGCAACCGTTTTGATTCCCAGTTCGCGGCAGGCGCGGAGAATTCGTAAGGCGATCTCGCCGCGGTTGGCGATGACTATTTTGTCGAGCATGCTGTACCGCCTTTATTCAATGACAAATAATGGTTGGTTGTATTCAACGGGCTGGCCATTTTCGACCAGGACTTTGATAACAGTACCGGATGCATCTGATTCAATCTGGTTAAGGATTTTCATGGCCTCGATAATGCATAAGGTTTCACCGCTGGCAACTTTTTGGCCAACTTCTACAAAGGGTTTTGCGCCGGGTGAGGCCGAACGGTAGAAGGTGCCGACCATCGGTGAATTGACTACGTGGCCAGTAATTTCCTCAACCACTTCTGCAGCGGGTTCTGCGCTGGCAGCTGGAGCAGCAATGGCCTGGGGAGCCGCTGCAGGCGCTGGTGCATAAACGGGGGCGGCTGAACTGGTGCGACTGAGGCGTACGGATTCCTCTCCTTCGTGTATTTCAATTTCGGCTATATCTGAATCTTCAATCAGTTCGATAAGTTTTTTTATTTTACGAATATCCATTTGGGCAACCTTGTTCGATCAGTTATTTAAGTCGGCTTAATGCTGCCTGGAAGGCAAGCTCGTAACCCTGTGGGCCGAAGCCGGCAATGATGCCAACAGCGATATCGGATAGATACGAATGCTGGCGAAATTTTTCCCGCGCATGCGTGTTGGATAGATGCAATTCGATAAATGGAATATCGACACCGAGTAATGCATCACGCAATGCTACGCTGGTGTGGGTAAATGCTGCCGGGTTAATTATGATGAATTGAGTCTGATTCTGCTTGGCGGCATGGATCAGGGAAATCAACTCATGTTCGGCATTATTTTGATGAAAGTCCAGGGTGATATTGTTGTCCCTGGCCATTTGCTTCAGCGTATTTTCTATGTCTTGTAACGTCTGGTTGCCATACAGATGCGGCTCGCGGGTACCAAGCAGGTTAAGGTTAGGACCATTAAGTACCAGTATGTGAGTCATGCAGGGCAATTACCATCAGCAAAGAAATAGGAGATTTATGCTTATTTTAGGAAATTGACGTCATTTGTCCACAAATTGTCGTAAAAAAGCGCGTATTTTTTTGAAAGTGTTGGAAATGGTGTGGTTATAAAAGTGCTTTCAGGTGAGTTTCAAGGTCGGTACTGTTCATTTCCCCGGTCTGGTGATGATGAAGCCGGCCGTGCTGGTCAAAAATGGCAGTAAAAGGCAATCCGCTGAAGCGATTGCCAAGTTGTTGTGATATTGCAATTGCATTCATGTCGCCAAGCAGGGTGGGGTAATTGATGCCAAACATGTCGGCAAATTCCTGAACGGGCTGTTTGTCGTCGATGGCAATGCCTACAAATTGCACATTCTGGGCATATTTAGTCTGAGTTTTAATGAAATCCGGGATTTCTTTTTTGCAGGGTGGACACCAGGTGGCCCAGTAATTCAAAACCACGATTTTGCCAGACCATTCTTCGCTGGTGCGCATATTGCCCTGCAAATCCGGGTAGGAAAACCGGGGCAGGTGATTCAGTGATTCGAGGGCTTTCGGGCTGTCCTTAGTGGCAGTATCAGCCTGTTTTTCGTAAAGGCTATAGCCCAGCCCCATGCTGATGCCTGCTAGAGCGATCAATAGCATTAGATGAGACGTTTTCATTGCAATGCTATTCCCGCTTTCTTGACAAAATCCTCCAGGGTGACATTGCCGACGATTTTATGCTGTTTCAGTTCATTGCCCTGGTTGTCCCAGAATACGATAACCGGTGGTGCAATAACGCCAAAACGTTTCATCATTGCTTTGGATTCACTGCTTCCTGCATCAGTGACATCTGCCTGGATTAACACGGCATCAGCCAATACGGCCTGGGATTGAGGGGCAGGAAAAATTTCCTTTTCCAGGGTTTTGCAGTAAACACACCAGTCGGCATAAAAATCCAGTACCGCAGGCTTACCGCTGGCTTTGGCTCTTGCCAGTTCGCTGTCAAGTTCTGCCATGGTAGTAATGCGTTTGAAATGACGGACATCGCTGCTGGCGTGGCCGCTTGTTGCTCCGCTAAAGGCGATGCCGCGCAGAGGCTGTCTGACGTCCGTGCTGTTGGCAGCGGCTCCTACCAGTAACAAGCCACCATAAATCAACAAAACAACACCCAGTCCTTTCCAGAGTTTTTTCCAGCCTGATGCTTCAACTGGCAGCTGTTGTAAGGCGCCCATGTAGACCGAGGAGGCGATAAACAGCGTGGCCCATAAAAGCAGGATAATGGTTTCTGGCAGGATGCGCTCAAGGAAGTAGATGGCAAGTCCCAGCATGGTGACGCCAAATACGGCCTTGACGGTATCCATCCATCCACCGGCGCGTGGTAACAACTTACCGGCTGAAGCGCCAATCAGGATCAGGGGCATGCCCATGCCCATGCTCATGGCAAATAATGCCAGGCCGCCAAGCACGGGATCGTTCGTCTGGCTAATGTAAAGCAGGGCGCCAGCGAGTGGTGGTGCGACGCAGGGGCCAACAATCAATGCTGATAACAGGCCCATAATGGCGACGCCAATGGTATTGCCGCCAGACTGGCGGTTGCTGAGTTCGGTTAGCTTGCTTTGCAGGCTGCTGGGAAGCTGCAGTTCGTAAAAGCCGAACATGGACAATGCCAGCAACACGAAAATGGCAGAGAAAACCGCGATGACCCAGGGTATCTGCAACAGGATTTGCAGGTTTTCTCCGGACATGGCCGCAAAAACCCCGGCAACCGTATAGGTGACGGCCATGGCCAGTACATAAACAGTAGACAAGTATGCCGCCTTGCGCGTGGTTATGTTTTCACCCTGGCCAGTGATAATACCTGATAAAATTGGAATCATTGGAAATACGCAAGGTGTGAATGCGAGTCCCAGTCCAATCAGGAAAAATACACCAATAATCGCCATCGAACCGCTGGTGCGGATGATTTCTGCAATCTTGTCTTCTTCTGAGTTGGCTGATGCTGATACTGTCGGGCTCGCGGCAGGTGTACTTGGCTGGGCATTGGCATCCGCAAAAAATGCCATTCCTTCACCTGCCTTTGGAAAAGACAGGGCAAATGCTTTCGTGATGGGCGGGTAACAAATGCCGCGTTCCGCACAGCCCTGGTATTTAACCGTGAGGGTGGCGTTGCCAGCCTCGGCCGCGGTGTTTTTCAGTGGTACAGCCAGGTTAATGCTGCCCTGGTAAATTTCTATGTCGCCAATGCTGCCATCAGGACGGACGGAGTCTTGCTTGGTTTCGGGTTTTGGCAGTGTGTATTCACCCAACTGCAGTCCTTCATCACCCTCCAGCGTCAGCTTGATTTTATCGTGGTAGAGATAGGTACCCTCGGCAATTTGCCAACCCAGCTGGAGATTGCCCTGGTCGTCAATGATCTGTGATAACAGGTAGGCTTTTTCCGGTGGCAGAATGCCGTCGTCTTCGTCTTCAAAACCGATATCATCATTGAAAGCTGTTAAAGCCAGCAACGGGTCTGTTTTGGGTTCTGCGACGGGTTCTTCGCTTTCTGTGTCCGGGCCGCTGCCGGAGGCAGTTGGGTCTTCAACGGTATTCGGGTCAACAGGCGCAGGGCCATCAGCCGTGTTGCTCATGGCGACCAGTACGGTCTGGGTCTGGGGAGGGAAGCATACGCCAATATCGGCACAGCCCTGCGACTTGGCGTGCAGGGTGATGATGTCCGGCGTGTCATTATCCATTAAAATGGGTATGTCAATGATCGCTTCGTCACGGTATATGCCGATCCTGCCAAAGAATTCATCATCCTTGATCTCGGCTTCCGGGAAGTCGGGGCTGGTCAGCGTGATATTGTCTGATTCGGTTGAGAAGCGGATTTTGCTCTGGTAAAGGTAATAGCCATCAGCAATTCGCCATTTAACCCTGATCTTGTTTTTTTCTGAGCCGTCGGCAGAAATCTGGAACGCCTGCTGTGGCGGCAGTAAGTCTTCCGGGGAAACAGCCTGTGCGGTCTGCAGGCCTGTAAGCAGCAGTAATGAAAAGACCAATTGTAATATTTGTTTTATTTTGTGCATTGGGTTATCCATTCAAGGTAATCAGGTAGTCCCTGGGTTATGGGGACTGCAACGAGTTCAGGAAGTTCATAGGGATGTTCTTCGCTGACAAGTTGCTGGATTGCTTCAAAACGTTCATCGGTTGATTTTATAATTAACAGGACCTCGTTATCCTGCCGAATTTTTCCATCCCATTCGTAAATGGAGGTTATTCCAGGTATCTGGTTAACACACGCGGCCATGTGCTGACGGATAATCCGCCTTGAAATTCTGTCAGCAGTCACAATATCAGGACAAGTGCAATATATGATAATGGCAGACATAGTGCGCTGATTCTAGCGGATATGGGTAAACTGTCTATTCATGGAAATGCCGGAATTGGTTCTGCATGAGTTATGGTTTGTCCTTATATTATGCAAGTGACGGGCTGTCATATAGTGTTTACAGTATAGCGATGTCACTTCTACTGGTTGTCTGACTTAATGATTTTTTTGATACTTTTTATTGTTATCCCGCTCGTTGAACTCTATTTCATGCTTGAAGTGGGCGAGATTTTTGGTGCTTTCAGTACCGTCATGCTGGTGGTCTTAACCGCAGTTATTGGCGGGTTTCTGGTCAGGCAGCAGGGTTTTTCAACCATGATGCGCATGCGTGAAACTGCTGCGCGCGGTGAGACGCCTGCGCTGGAGATGGTGGAGGGCAGTATATTACTATTATGCGGTGTCATGTTGCTGTTGCCTGGTTTTATCACTGATGCCATGGGATTTTTATTGCTGATTCCGCCTTTAAGAAAGGCATTTGTGCTGTGGGCTCTGCGTAAAGGCAATATTCTGGCTTCCGGGGCGGGACGGTATCAGTCGAATACTGTCTTCAGGGAAACTCATATCCAACGGGATTCTGAAAAAACGGACAAGAGCCGGATTATCGAAATCGATCACTGGACAAAGGAAGATTAATGGCCGCATAAAAAATGCTTTTGTTGAATTTCGTTTGGCCGTACCTATCATTAGCACTCACTGAAGATGAGTGCTAGTAATTAACTGGTTACTACCTCAGTAATCAAAAAAACATTTGAAAACAATCCTCAACGAATCAGGAGATTTGTAGATATGAATATTCGTCCTTTGCACGATCGTGTTGTCGTTCGTCGTATGGAAGAAGAACGCACCAGTCCCGGTGGCATTGTTCTACCTGATGCGGCAACTGAAAAACCTTCCCAGGGTGAAATCATTGCCGTTGGTAATGGCAAAATTCTCGACAACGGTGAAGTGCGTGGTCTGGATGTCAAAGTGGGTGATAAAGTCTTGTTTGGCAAGTACTCCGGCACTGAAATCAAGATAGCTGGCGAAGAAGTGCTGGTTATGCGTGAAGAAGACATCATGGGTGTCATCGAATAAGACTCGGCGTCTTTTGCTTTCATACGGCGTTAAGAAAGTGCTCAGTCAGTCGTTTATTATTTATAAACTCCTTCCTTGCGCGCCTTCTTGCCTTGTCTGAAAGCAAAATACATCCAAGTCGGTCAATCTGACCGAATCGAGTAAATTTTGAATTTTATTAATCCGTCATTTCCATGTTTGCGATGATGACGAGTTGAAATTAAGGAATTAGGACATGAGTGCAAAAGAAGTAAATTTTGGTGATGATGCCAGGGCGAAAATGCTCAATGGTGTCAACATTCTTGCCAATGCGGTAAAAGTAACATTAGGTCCAAAAGGACGTAATGTTGTTCTGGAAAAAAGTTTTGGTGCGCCTACGATCACTAAAGACGGTGTTTCAGTTGCCAAGGAAATCGAACTGGCTGACAAGTTTGAGAACATGGGTGCACAGATGGTCAAGGAAGTCTCCTCGCAGACTTCTGATGTAGCCGGTGACGGTACTACCACTGCGACAGTATTGGCCCAGGCCATGGTTCGTGAAGGTTTGAAAGCTGTTGCAGCCGGTATGAATCCAATGGATCTGAAGCGCGGTATGGATAAAGCGGTTACGGCTGTTGTTGAAAATCTGCGTGGCTTGTCAAAGCCTTGTGCGGACAACAAGGAAATTGCCCAGGTAGGTTCTATCTCCGCTAACTCGGATGCCAATATCGGCGACATCATTGCGGCAGCAATGGATAAAGTGGGTAAAGAAGGTGTTATCACTGTTGAAGAAGGTTCGGCACTGGATAACGAACTGGATGTGGTTGAAGGTATGCAGTTTGATCGCGGTTACCTGTCTCCTTACTTCATCAATAACCAGCAGAGCCAGACTGTAGACCTGGAAGATCCATTCATTCTGCTGCACGACAAGAAAATTTCCAATATCCGTGATCTGCTGCCAGTACTGGAAGCAGTTGCCAAGGCAGGTCGTCCATTGATGATTATTGCTGAAGACGTTGAGGGTGAAGCCCTGGCGACTCTGGTTGTCAACAACATGCGCGGTATTGTTAAGGTTGCGGCTGTTAAAGCACCTGGTTTCGGCGATCGTCGTAAAGCCATGCTGCAGGATCTGGCTATTCTGACCGGGGCAACTGTTATTTCTGAAGAAGTTGGCCTGAGCCTGGATAAAGCGGGTCTGAATGAACTGGGTACTGCCAAGAAAATGCAGATTACCAAGGAAGAAACGACAGTTATCGATGGTGCTGGCAGCGAAGAAGATATCAAGGCACGTGTTACCCAGATTCGCACGCAGATGGAAGAAGCAACTTCTGACTACGATAAGGAAAAACTGCAGGAACGTCTGGCTAAACTGGCTGGTGGTGTTGCGGTTATCAAGGTTGGTGCTGCAACTGAAGTTGAAATGAAAGAAAAGAAAGCGCGTGTTGAAGATGCGTTGCATGCAACCCGTGCGGCTGTGGAAGAGGGTGTTGTTCCAGGTGGTGGTGTTGCACTGGTACGTGCGTTGCAGGGTGTTAAAGACCTGGTAGGTGATAACCATGACCAGGATATCGGCATCAAGATCGCCTACCGTTCCATGGAAGAGCCTATGCGCCAGATCGTTACCAATGCCGGTGATGAAGCTTCAGTGGTTCTGAATAAAGTTTCTGAAGGTGAAGGTAATTTCGGTTATAACGCTTCCAATGGTGAATACGGCGACATGGTTGCCATGGGTATCCTGGATCCAACCAAGGTAACCCGTTCAGCATTGCAGAACGCAGTATCTGTTGCTGGCCTGATGATCACAACCGAGTGCATGGTTGCTGATGCGCCTGCTGATGACGCTGCGCCTCCAATGGGTGGTGACATGGGCGGCATGGGCGGTATGGGCGGTATGGGCGGTATGATGTAATACCAACCTTGCCGGCCAAATCAGCCGCATAATAAAAACCCCGTCCAGTTAACCGGTCGGGGTTTTTTATTGCCTGTGAAAAACAGGCGCTAGCCTGGTGTGATTAATCCTCGGCCGCCTCCAGGAACGAACGGGTGTTTTTGCGGTACAGCAGTTTAAGCTGGGCTGACTCCGGCAGGTCGCTTTCACTGATGATATTTTTCTGTACCAGTACCTCGATCAGGTCTTCCACTACCCGTGCCATGTCGACATCGGAATCGCTCAGAAACTCTGTTACATCAGGGTCGTTGATCGAGGCTGCTTCGGCGTGTTCGCCAGGTTCCAGGCTCAGGCCAGTGATTTTTCCATTTTCATCTCTTTGAACGTACAGCATTGATGTGTTCCAAATATAATAAGTTTTATTGATTTCTAGCTTTTAAGTATAGCTGGCGCAATGTGCAGTGAAACAGAAAAGCGGATTTTTTTCGCCATGAACAAAATCTACAGACAGGTGTTTTTTGGCATGGGCTTTTTTTGTTTGGTGTAGAATCCTGATTTTACAGCCTTGAAAATTATTGCCCCTGGATCGCTATTATGGAATTTCCGTCTCCCCGGACAGAAGAAATCTGGAATCATTTTCAACAGGATCTAAGCCCTGACAATGTCAGTGCATTGGCTTCGATTCCCGGTATTTTTGAAGTACTGGATGCCAGTGAGTTTGTTGTCCTGCAATGTCAGCGCCATACGGACATGGTGATTCGACTGCACAAGGATGGACTGCTCGAAAAAAGTTATACCGAAGGCGAGCTCCGGGCGCTATTGCTTGCGGCCTTCGCTGATGTCAGTGATGAAGCCCAGCTGGCCAAAATCGTCAGGACCTTTCGGCGTCAGCAGATGGTGCGCATTATCTGGCGTGACCTGACTCGGGTGGCAGCACTCAACGAAACCCTGGAAGACCTGTCGGAACTGGCCGATGCCTGCGTGGATGAGACAGTAAAAATACTGTTCGAATGGGCGGTTAAAAAATCCGGTATGCCACGTGATGCCCAGGGCAATGCGCAGGAGATGATTGTCATCGGTATGGGTAAGCTGGGAGCGCGTGAACTCAACCTATCCTCGGATATTGACCTGATTTTCGCCTACCCGGAGCGTGGCCAGACTGACGGGGTAAAGCCGCTGGATAATGAGCAGTTTTTTACTCGCCTGGCGCGCAAGATTATCAAGGTCATTGGTGAAAACACGGTAGATGGTTTCGTTTTTCGGGTTGATACACGGTTACGCCCTTTTGGTGATGCCGGACCACTGGTTATTCCGCTAGGCTTTTTCGAGGATTACCTGCAGGCGCAGGCGCGTGAATGGGAACGCTATGCCATGGTTAAGGCGCGTGTTATCTCCGGTTCGAGGGAGTCTGAAGAGGTTTTCTGGCAGCTGGTAAAACCTTTTGTGTACCGGCGTTACCTTGACTACGGTGCCATCGAATCAATCAGGGATATGAAAAAACTGATTGCCAATGAAATGCATCATCGGGGTATGGATGCCAATATCAAGCTGGGTATGGGGGGTATTCGCGAGATTGAATTTATCGGCCAGGCGTTCCAGTTGATTCGCGGCGGACGTGATCCTGATCTGCAAATACGGCCAATTCAGCGGGTGTTGAAATTGCTTGCTGAAAAACAAATCCTGCCCCCGCATGAAGTGAATGCATTGCTGGCTGCTTATGAATTTCTGCGCCTGACCGAAAACCGTCTGCAGGCCTGGCAGGATGGGCAGACTCATGTTTTGCCTGCCGATGATGAAGGTTGTGAGCGCCTGGCAAGGTCAATGTCATTTGCCAGCTGGGATGATTTTGCAGAAGTGTTGCAGGGACATCGCAATCGTGTGCAGGGGTATTTTGATTCACTGTTCGCGGCACCACAGGCGGAAAATGCCAAGAATGAGATATTTGCAGAAACCTGGCAGGAAGGATTGTCTGATGAAGTTGCGATTTATCGGCTGGACCTGGCGGGCTTTGAGCATTCTGAGCAAGCCTGGCAGGGTCTGCAGGAATTCAGGCAGTCTTCAGCCTTTCGTTTTCTCGGGGAAAATGGTCGTCGTCGACTCGATCAGTTGATGCCGCTCTTGCTTGAAGCAGTTGCAGCATCACCCAATGCAGACCTGTTGTTGGCCAGGGTATTGCCGTTTCTTGAGAGTATTGCCCGTCGTACTGCCTACCTGGCCCTGATGGTTGAAAATCCACTGGTTTTATCTCAGCTGGTCAGGCTGATGGGTGAAAGTGTCTGGATTGCCGAGCTGATTTCACGTCATCCCCTGTTGCTCGATGAGTTGATTGATCCCCGTCGCCTGTATACGCCCTTGAAAAGAGAAGCCTTGCAGGAAGAGCTGGAACAGTCCCTGTCATCGGTTGAAGGGGATGAAGAGCAATCGATGGAGCGCTTCCGCCAGTTTGTGCAAACCAGTACATTGAGAGTTGCGGCAGCAGATGTGGCGCGTGTTATTCCGGTAGAGGTTGTCAGTGATTACCTGACCGAGATTGCCGAGGTGGTTTCCGACTCGGTATACCGTTCAGCATTTGCTTTTCTGTCTGCGAAACATGGCGTGCCCCAGTCAACAATTGGCAGCGAATCCGGTTTTGCCGTGATTGCCTATGGCAAGCTGGGCGGGTTTGAGCTTGGTTACAGTTCCGATCTGGACCTGGTTTTTCTGCATGACAGCAAGTCATCTACGGCCATGACCAATGGTGGGAAACAGGTTGCCAACGATGTGTTTTATGCGCGGCTTGGTCAGCGCATGATTCATCAGTACAGCACGCGGATGTCGTCGGGGACCCTGTATGAAATTGATATGCGCCTGCGACCCAATGGCAAATCCGGGCTATTGGTCAGTTCGATGACGGCCTTTGAAAAATATCAGAACGAGGAAGCCTGGACCTGGGAGCATCAGGCTTTGGTTAGGGCGAGGGCCATTGCGGGTGACCCGGTAACGATGGCTGGATTTGAGGCTGTCAGGAGAATGGTGCTGTCGCACAAGAGAGCGGCTGGTAAATTACAGCAGGAAGTGCGGGAGATGCGCGAAAAAATGCGTGAATCGCTGGATAAGTCTGATGAGATGAACCTGGATATAAAACAGGGAGTTGGCGGTATCGCTGATATTGAATTTATGGTTCAATATGCCGTTCTGAGATGGGCTTGTGACTATCCTGAACTGCTTGACTGGACCGATAACGCGAGATTGCTGGAAGTTCTGGCTAAACACTCGTTACTTCCTGAAGAACAGTCAGAACAATTGCTGAAGGCCTATCGCTCATACCGCGCAGAGTACCATCACCGTTCCTTGCAAAAACAGGAGGGTATGGTTGCAAGGGAGCAGTTTGCTGCTGACAGCGAAGTGGTAACACGGGCGTGGCAGAAGTTAATGCTGGAGCCTGTTTAATTATAGATTTTTTAGGAGATGACAATGCAGACGATGTCCGACCGTGATGGACTCATCTGGATGGATGGTGAAATGGTGGATTGGCGTGAAGCCAAGACGCACGTACTCACCCATACCCTGCACTATGGCATGGGTGTGTTTGAAGGTGTACGCGCCTACAAGGCCGAGGACGGTACGGCGATTTTCCGTTTGCAGGAACATACAGATCGCCTGTTTGATTCAGCTCATATCCTGGGTATGGATATTCCTTTCGACAAGGAAACGTTAAACCAGGCCCAGCTTGCGGCGGTGCGCGATAACAACCTGGATTCAGCCTACATTCGTCCCATGTGTTTTTATGGTTCAGAAGGTATGGGGCTGAGGGCTGATAATTTGCGTGTCCACGTAATGGTTGCGGCATGGAACTGGGGTGCCTACCTGGGTGAAGAGCAGCTACAGAAAGGTATACGTATTCGCGTTTCATCCTTTACCCGTCATCATGTCAATATCACCATGTGTCGTGCCAAGGCTAATGGTAATTACATGAATTCGATGATGGCTTTGCAGGAAGCGATGGCTGACGGCTATGATGAGGCATTGCTGCTGGATACTCAGGGCTTTGTCATGGAAGGTAGTGGTGAAAATATTTTCCTGGTCAAGGATGGCAAACTGCATACGCCTGATCTTACTTCGGCGCTGGATGGTATTACACGAAAAACCATTATGACGCTGGCTGCCGAGCTGGATATTCCGGTTGTTGAGAGAAGAATCACCCGTGATGAGGTTTACATCGCCGATGAAGCCTTCTTTACTGGTACCGCGGCTGAAGTTACGCCAATCCGTGAAGTGGATGGCCGAAGTATTGGTAACGGAGGACGCGGTCCAATTACGGAAAAACTGCAGAAAATGTATTTTGATGTGGTGCATGGCAGAACTAAAATTCATGACGACTGGCTGGCCTATATTTAATAAACTTTATTAAGCTTCAGGCCGAGGAAAAAGAGACATGGCTTCAACAGCAAAAGACACCAGTAAAACGATATACCGTGTGACAAGAGACCAGTTGCCACTGTCCTGCCCAATGCCGCAGGACGAGGTCTGGAACATGCATCCGCGTGTGTACCTGCCGATTGAGAAAACAGGTGAGGCCACCTGTCCTTATTGTGGTGCAAAATACCAGCTACAGGATTGAGAAGTATCATAGGCCATGACTTTCTGATTCATTCACTTGAAAACTGAAACACGCCCTCATGTGATCTGGCTTTTTACTGACGGAAAGTCCGGTCATGAAAACCAGTCAAAAGGCCTGCTGTTAGCGCTATCTGAAAAAATATCTACCGTTGTCATTAAGTTGCAGCCGATTTCGTTCGGGCAGATTCTGCACGGTCTTTTTACGAAAAAAAATGCTGAACTTGATGGGCTGCCGCGACCCACGCTGGTTGTTGGTGCCGGTCACGCAACGCACTTGTCACTTTTGTTCGTCAGTTGGTTGTACGGCGCCCGCAGTATCGTTTTAATGAAGCCCAGTCTGCCATTGTCGCTGTTTGACCTGTGCCTGATACCTGAACACGATGAAGTCAAACCCAGGGATAATGTTATTCAGACGATGGGCGTGTTGAACCGGGTCCGCTTGTCAGTACCCAAAAAAGATCACCAGGGCGTTATTCTTGTTGGTGGACCTTCCAGTCATTATGGCTGGGATGATGGCAGCTTGCTGGATCAGCTTAAAAGCATTGTGGAAACCACGCCGGAAATTAACTGGCTGGTCTCAGATTCAAGACGTACCCCCGAAGATTCCAGTATGGGTATTGCAAACCTTCATTATGACAACCTGGTTTTTCAGTCCTGCCAGACGGTGTCACCGGAATGGCTGCCAACTGTACTGGCAGAGTCACGTTATGCCTGGGTAACAGAGGAAAGTGTATCAATGGTGTATGAAGCGTTGACTGCACAGGCTGCCGTTGGTTTGCTATACGTGCCAAAAATAAAAAAAAGCCGGGTGTCAAAAGGCATAACTGCCTTGATTGAAGCCGGTTATGTTATGCCTTTTGGCCAGTGGAAAAAGCGACCTGTCCTTGAAGTTGTAGCCCAAATGCAAAATGAAGCTGACCGATGTGCCAGCGAAATAGTGAATAAATTTCACCTGGATTGATGGCGGGATTTTCTTATGAATGCTGTATTACAGAAATTACATGTCACTGAGTACTCTGCAGTAATTCCAGCATTTTATTTTGTCTTTCTTGCGGCCCTATCCGTCATGAAGGCAAGCCTGTGAGACTGGTTCAGATTATTCCTGCCCTGGATGAAGGCGGTGTCGAACGTGGCACGGTCGAGCTGAGCCGCGAGCTTGTCAAGCAGGGGGTTGACAGTCTGGTTATCAGTTCCGGAGGCAGGCTTGTCAGTCAGCTAACCAGTCAAGGCTCCCGTCATGTCATGTTTGATGTTAAAAGCAAGAACATCCTGACTGTACCTGTTCGAATAGTTAAGTTGTTTTTTCTCCTGAAAAAAATTGACCCTGATATTATTCATGTAAGAAGCCGTGTTCCCGCATGGCTGGCATTCATTGCCAATAAATGGCTGCGTAAACCTTTTATCACCACTGTACATGGATTAAACAGTGTTAATGCTTACAGCAAAGTGATGACATACGGCGACAGGGTCGTTTGTGCCAGTCAGTTCATGGTTGAACATATCGTAAAAAATTACCACACACCCAGGGAGAAAATTGTCCTGATACCGCGTGGAGTTGACAGTCATACACTTTCTGAGAACCTGGACCAGGATTTTATCCGGCAATTCAAGTCAGACTATGAACTGGACGGACAGTTTGTTATTTGCCAGGTTGCACGCATCACGTACCTGAAAGACCAGGAAACTGTGATTAAAGCATTTATCGAGGTTAAAAAAGTCATTCCTGAAGCAAAGTTGTTACTCGTTGGTGGTTACGAGGAAAAACGCCAGAATTACTACCAGGCTTTGCAACAACAGGTATCTCAGTCAGGTTGTGCGGCAGACATTATTTTTACGGGTAATCAGCAACAGATAAAAGAGATTTACGCACTGTCAGATGTTTGTGTATCTGCGACGAACCAGGCTGAAACCTTTGGCAGGGCAAATATTGAAGCTTTATTTATGAACAGGCCCCTGATTTCCACCCGCCTGGGTGCGCCCTGTGATTATGTCTTTGAAGGTAAGAATGGCTTTTTCTTTGAGCCTGGTGATTCTGTTAAGTTGGCTGAATTGCTGATTAAATCCAGATCCTACGATTTTTCAGCAGAATATATGCGCGCTTATGTGCTGGAAAACTTTACACTGGAAAAAATGGTTTCCAGCAATATGAAGCTATATCGTGAGGTTTTATCACAATGAAGATTATAAACGCTATGCTGGGTAAACAACTCGGAGGGATCGAGCATGTTTCGGTTCGTTATGCCAAGGCCCTGGCGATGCGTGGTCACCAGGTTTTGATGGTAATTCGTTCGGGCGCAGAGATCGAGAAGCTTTTGCTCGAGGCGATGCAGGAATACCCGAATTTACAGTATAAAAAAATCAGGGTTTGGGGAGACTATGATTTCCTGGCCAAAAAGAAGGTGCGAAAAATAGTAGAGGACTTCGGGGCCGATGCGATTATTGCCAGGGGTAACAGGGCAGTGCGAATTTTTAAAAAGGAAGCAGCTAAAGTAGCACCCTTAATTGCAGGCACGCCGAACTATCGTTTTAAAAGTCTTGTCGGCTTGTCAGGTATTGTTTCATCAACAGAGGATATGAAAAAGGCAATTATAGCAGCGGGTCATCCGGCAGATGATATCTGGCTGTTACCGAACTCTTTGGAGGTTGACGCTTTCAAAACCAATCGTGAAACATCATTTCATAGTCCGGTTGTTATCGGGACTATGGGTCGCCTGGTCAAGAAGAAGGGTTTTCATATATTTATAGAGGCTTTACATTTGCTTGCTCAGCAGGGATATGACTTCAAGGCAAAAATAGGTGGAAGCGGTGAGGAAATGCACGAATTGTCCGAGCTGGTCCAACAGTATCAGCTTGAAGATAAAGTTGAATTTTCAGGCTGGATTGATGACAAAAGAGCTTTTTTTGAGCAGCTTGATATCTTTGTACTGCCATCGTTGCATGAACCATTTGGTAATATTTTACTTGAAGCTTTTGCTGCAAAACTGCCGGTCATCAGCAGTGATTCCGAGGGACCATCGGAAATAGGCGAACAGGGTAAAGATTGTTTGTTTTATTCCAGGGAAGATGCGGTTGGCCTGTCGGAAAACATGAAAACCATGTTGTTAAATGAAGAGCAGGCGGGAAAACTGGCTGAAAATGGCTACTCGAAAGTAAAAGAAAATTACAATTTTTCGGTCTTTGCTGACAGGCTGGAAAATATTGTTCAGACTGTTGTAGCCAGGTATGGAAAAACTACTGATCATTAAATTGAGTGCGCTGGGAGACCTGGCCCAGGTTGAGCCGTTTCTGCCCTGTATCGCCGACAAATACCAGATAACCCTGCTTACTTCTCCGCTCGGTTATGCGTATTACCAGGATGATGAAAATATCAAAGACTTCATTATTCTGGAAGATAAACGCATACGTACATTATTTAAGACGATCCCAAAATATATGGGCCGGTATGACGTCGTACTGGATTTGCAGGGTAATGACCGCAGTGCAGTGCTGTCTTTTTTTTCATTAAAGCCTGTATATGGTTGCCACACCAAATATTACCGTTACGAGCCACTTACTGATTACGAAAAAAAATTCATTGTTAAAACCTCGGTATTGCATAGGGTAACCCTGAGTACCATTAAGCAGTTGCCGGGAGTTGACGTGGTATTCCCGTCTTTTGAGGCCCGTCATGGTGAATATATTGTGTTAAACATGGGAGCAAGCCCCGGGTGGGAGTCCAAGCGTATACCCGCAGTGGAGTGGAGAAAAATCAGTCGTTATCTGACAGATAAGTATGGTCTGCCTTATGTGTTAACCGGAGGCAGTGATGAATTCGACTATATAGAAACAACGGCGAGGCAGCTGGTTGGAAAATACGATAATCTGGCAGGCAAAACCAGCATGCAGGAATTGAAAAAAATTCTGGGAGGAGCTGCGCTCACTGTCTCTACTGATTCCGGGCCAATGCAGATCTCGGCTGTTAGACAGACACCCACCATAGGATTATTTGGGGCTACAAACTGGATCCGTTCGGCACCGTTTGGCTTCTGGTCGAAGGCCGTATTTAGCAAGCTGGTTTATGCGGATGAAATTCCACCTGAAACCAGCATGAGGGAAACAGGTCCCTACTATTCAGGTATCGATGTGCGGGATGCCGTTGCTGAGCTTGACGAAGTCATCAAAAAAAGATTGCCGGCAAAATGAAGACTGCAACCTGATTGGTTAGTCAGGTCATCATTGTTGTGAGTGATGTTTCATTCTGGAAAGCCTGACCAGGTAGGACATCAGGAATAAAGATAAAAAAAGCGCAATACATAATTCCCGCGTTTCGCTATTGCCAAACAGGCCGCGTAGTCCAGGATGATCTAGCCAGCTTGCTATTCTTACAAGAAAGAAAAGGGCTCCGGCTGATACAAGGGCTGATACCGGGTGAATCCAGTTTTCCACGATGTCAGTATTCTTCAACCTGCTTCTGATGATATTACTCAAAGGCATTATCAAGCCGGTAATAAAAATCCATAATTCAACCAGGGTGCGTGGCTTCTGGTCAAACCAGGTGCTGACGTTATGCAGGTTGGTTTCTTCCTGGTCATTAATGGCATAAAATAATTCGGGTGTTTCCCAGCCGAAATACCATTGTCCCCAGCTTGCCTCTTCTCCGGCAAAGTAAATGCCAGCCATTGTCCATAACAACAGCCAGTATGCTGTCCACCAGGGTTTCATGCTATTCCGGTATTTAATAAAAGCGTAAAGACCCGCAAGGATTCCGGGAATCAGTACGATGACAGTCAGGTGTTCGATTATGCCAACGCCGAAGGCGCCGGAGCCCTTTACCTGCCAGGGATCGGAATCCTTAACCAGCCAGATGCTGACTGTTTCCGGACTAAAAAAACTGGTAAAAAGTAAAATTACAAATAACAGCCAGGGAATCAGGTGGGCTGAAATAATAAACCAGGTTGGTAAGCGTGAAATGTGCATAATAGGTTTTTCAGATTAATGCTCGGTATTTCTTAAAGCAAGATTCTAACACCAATCATTGTTCAATTTTATTATTGAAAAAGTTATATCCAAAATCATATCTTAAGTTTTCCCGAATTGTTTTTTCGAAAAAATTGATATCAGTTTGTGAAAACCATTCCAAAGGTTCTCTTTTGTCCTGGCGAACAAATTGTCCCTGGCCTGGTTTGGATTCATCTGCAGCTTTGGCCGCCATTTTTTCCCGGCTGCTTTCCTTGACCGCAAAGATTAAATCTGCCTCGCTAATATCAATGTTTATATGATTGAAAATGCGTTGTAGCAGGGACTGGGTATCAGTCAGCAGGTCTTCATAATGAATGACGAGTGTATTTTCCGGAAAGCGTTTGTGTATGCGTCCCCAGCGATTAAAAAAACGTATAAACCACCAAATATCCGCAATATATTTCTTTTCACTGATATCCCCTCGCAGGTAGGTTGAAAAAGAAACGTTGTATTTCTTGGTCCATTTTTCAAAATTAGAAACCAAAGCAGGCCTAATATCACGTACCATTAAAACGGTCGGTGGTATGTAAATCAGTTTTCGCAGTATGCGGGAATCGTAAAGCGCATGTGGTATTTGGTGGGTACTGGCTATGCGAGGACATTGCGGGTAAATTCTTTTATGTTTCGGGTGCCCTATAAAGTCATTGCTTTTGTCGTTCGACGTATACTGGGGAACAGGAAGGTTGTACTTGTGTGCAATAGCGCAGCTCATTAGGTACTTTAACCAGTGAGTGCCTGAATGTTGGCCGGTGACAATATATCCCTGAAAGTCACGGTATTTTAGTATCGAGAAGTTGCTTAACTCACGTTCAAGGCAATGCAATCTAAAATGTAAATTCATGATGTTTATTCAGTATCTTGTTATTGGTTATATGGCGTCATGCACTAAAGAGTTTCAGATTAAAGCTTAACTGCAAAACCTGTTAAGAATGGATTAATTCCAGCGCGCCTTGTGTAACGGTTTCCGCATCCAGGTTTTCCAGCAACTTGTCTTTACCTCGAAACCATTGGTTCTTTTTAGACCAGGGGTGATAGCGTTCGGGTATGCCTGGGCCAAAAACAGTAATGCTTGGCGTATTCACTGCACTGGCAAGGTGTCCAAGCCCCGAGTCATTGCCAAGAAACAGGCTGCATTTTTTTAAAATTGCACTGACTGTTAACAGGTCAGTTTTTCCGGACAGGTCAAGATAGGGGCTCTCCAGTTTTTCGGTGACCTTTTGCGAGTATTTTGTATCTTTTGTCGTGCCGATGATAATAACAGCATCAATTTTATCATGCAGCCCGTTGGCTACTTTGGCAAAGTTTTCACTATCCCACACTTTGGGTGCCCAGTTGGCGCCGGGGCCGATAGCCAGCCAGTGGTTTCCGTTTAATCCCGAGGTTAATTCATCAGCCTGCCTCATGTGCTTATCATCAATCCAGATTTTAGTGTCAGGTAAAACTTTTTCCGGATTAATCTTGTGGATGATTGAAATCAGGTCTTCGACAGCATGAGGGCCATAAGGTTTATGTCCCCATCGGGTCAGGCGCTTTTTTGCTCGAAGCAGATAGGCCAGTCCATCAGTACGCAGGTCAACAACCAGGTCATAACGTTTTCTGCGTAATGTTTTTATGAATTGGAACAGAACTCTCTGCCCATCGCGTTTTTTTTTCTTAACAAAAATCTCGCCTCGATAGGGACAGTGGGTAAATATTATTTGTGAGCGATTGTCGCAGACCAGATCAATGCTTGCGTCAGGATACAGCTGATGAAGTCTTTCAAGCGTCGGTGTTGTCATGATGGCATCACCGATATTGCTCAACGTAATGAAGAGAATTTGCTGCATGATTAATAAACCGGGGGGAGGTTGTCTGGGCGGGTTTTAAATCGACGGTGTGACCACAGGTATTGTTCCGGCATCCTTATAATCGCCTGCTCAATGACGTGGTTTATACGTCGGGCATCATTAACCACATCACCAGACGGAAAATCCTCCAGCGGAGCTGCGATCCGTAAAATATATTCCCTGTCATTGATGCGTTGATGTGATGCTGGAAGCACAGGTGAATTATTCAATGATGCAAGCCTTGATGTGGCTGTAATTGTTGCTGCCGGTATGTTAAAGAAATCAACGAAAACACTGTGCTCAGCGCCGTAATTCTGGTCTGGTGCATACCAGATTGCTTTGCCCTGTTTGAGGCGGCGCATCATTTCCCGCATGTTGCCCCGTTCGATTGCTTTATCACAATAGTTGGTTCGGCCGCGATACATGACATAATCAAAAACAGGGTTTTTATGTTGGCGGTAAAGGGCATCAAACTTAAAGTAGCGGGAAAAAAGCCTTCCGGCAATTTCAAGTGTTGTAAAGTGAGCTCCAAGCATAATAACGCCCCGGTTTTGCTTGAGAGCTTTTTCAAAGTGCTCGAGACCTTCAATTGAGACGCGTTTTTCGAGTTTAGAATCAGATGCCCACCAACTCATGATGCTCTCCATGACGGCTATGCCGGTCGACTCAAAACTGGCGTTGAGGATATGTTGTCGTTCGGCTTCCGGTTTTTCAGGGAAGCAGAGGGCCAGGTTTGTACGTGCAATGTGTACCCGTGCAGGCAAAGCTTTTTGCATGGCTTTGCCAAGCAGCCTGCCAATCTTAATCTGCCAGCTGAAAGGTAATTGTGCAGCCAGCCAGCCAAATCCAAGATTGATCCAGGTGATCCAGTATCTTGGGTGAAGCAGCTTGATCTCAAATCGTGGTTCAGATGCTGACACGGTAGTTACTTAAACTGGGTATTGTAAAGCTTGGCATACATGCCATTTTTCAAAAGCAGTTCTTCATGTGTGCCTTGTTCAACAATCTTGCCGTGCTCAAGAACAAAAATCTGGTCAGCATTTTCAACTGTGGAAAGACGGTGGGCAATGACCAGCGTTGTCCGGTTTGACTCCAGTTCTTCAATGGCTTGCTGGACATGACGTTCTGAGGCTGTATCCAGCGCAGATGTAGCTTCGTCAAGAATAAGCAGTGGTGCATTTTTTATAAATGCACGGGCTATAGCGATACGTTGCCGTTGCCCACCGGATAAACGTACACCATTTTCGCCAATTTCAGCCTCAAGTCCATTCGGTAAATTGTCAGCAAATTCACTCACAAATGCCTTATCAGCAGCTTTTCTGATTTCTGCAGGTTCGGGTTGCGGTTTGATGCCATAAGCAATATTGGCAGCGATGGTATCATTGAATAAAACAACATCCTGGCCAACAAATGAGAGGTTTTTGCGCAATTCTTTAAGTGATAAATGGTTAATGTTTTTACCATCAAAATAAATCGAGCCAGAGTCGGGGGAATAAAAGCGGGACAACAGTGAAGCCAGTGTCGTCTTGCCACTGCCCGAGGGTCCAACCAGGGCGACAGTTTGCCCGGGTTGAATTTCAAGCGAGAGATTGTCTACGGCAGGTTTGCTGGTTCCAGGAAACTGTAATGACACATCCTTGAAGGTAATTTGGCCCTTTGGGTTTTCGAGTGACTCGGTGCCCAGGTCTACTTCGGCTGGTTCATCTGAAAGTGCAAACACGCTTTCAGATGCAGCCAGTCCTTTCTGGATCACTTCGTTAAGCTTGGTTAGGCGTTTGATAGGGGAAAATAACAGGCCCATGGCCGTGAAGAATGAAACGAACCCGCCAACAGTTAATGCTCCGGAAGCGGCCTGGCTGGTTCCAACATAAATGATAACGGCAAAGCAGATGGCGCCAACACCCTCAACTAATGTCACATTGATAATGGCGGCTGCCTTGATTTTCATCTGGTAACGTCGAACCCAGTTGGAGACAGACCAGAAACGTTTTGATTCGTAATCCTGTCCGCCAAATATCTTGACAATCTTTTGTCCTTTGACACTTTCCTCAAGCACGTGAGTCATGTTGCCAACCGTTGATTGCAAGCTACGGTTCAAACGGCGCATCCTTTTGCCTGAAATAGTAACGACCAGTACCATAACTGGAAGGATGATCAAGGTGGTCAGGCTGAGCTGCCAGTTCAGGTATAACATCCACCCCAGTAATCCAATCACTGTTAGCGTATCTTTGACCAAAACGGTTAAAGCGCTGGTTGCCGCGTCTGTCACCTGGGTGACGTCATAGGTGATCTTGGAAATGATATTGCCGGTGGCATTACGATCATAAAATGAAGTGGGTAATAGCAGCAGGCGGGAAAACATGTTATTTCGCAGGTCCAGGACGACCTTGTTGCCAACCCATGCCATTGCCATTGTGCTGGCAAAAGTACTGCTTCCTCGGACGGCAAATACAGCGATCATGATAAAAGGCATCCAGAACATGAATACCGGATCTTTATCAACAAAGCTGCCATCCAGAAGTGGTTTGAGCAAAGCGGCCACGGCAGTTTCACTGGCAGCAAGAAACACCATGGCGACGATACCGGCGGTAAACATCTTCCAATAGGGTTTTACATAGACCAGCAGACGCAAGTACAGGGAATTTGTCATGGCCCGACGGTAGATGATTTCGGGCCAGGTTTCAAATGTATAGATGAGAAAATCAAGTCAATAAAATCTTGGTTCACCGAGAGGTCTTTCCCTTAATCTCGGGTAACTCCAGCCATACTGTGCCGGAGCCAGGTCAATCCAGCGTTCAATAACCTGGTTCAGGCATAATGTATCTTCATCGATGTTCTCACCGGGAAAGTCTGGTAGCGGAGATTCAAAGATGAGCTCATAACCCTGGTTTTCAGGATGTCGCAAGACAGTCACGGGAATAACCTCGGCATGTGTCATGCGTGCAAAACGACTGACGGCTGTATTTGTTGCTGCTGGAATTTTGAAGAAATCGACAAAGGTAAACTGCTTGTGTTCAGTTGCCATGTCATGAGTGAAAAGCACCGCCTTGTTTTTCTTAAGTGCTTCGGTAATAGCGGTAATGTCTTCATGCATCAGGATCTGGTGTAACTGTTTGCCGCGATACGAGCGGGTGCATTCGTCAATAAATGCATTTCGGTGGGGGTGGTAGATCGCCGTAGTATCAATGATTTCCCCCAGGCAGCGGCTAAGAATATCAGGCGTGGTGAATTGTGCGCTGGCAAAGATAACGCCTTTGCCTTTTTGCAAAGCGCCTTTCAGGTTATCCAGGCCTTTGATGGCAACGAGTTTTTTGAACTTTTCATCGGGAAACCACCAGCTGATCGCCATTTCCATAATACCCATGCCGACATTTTCAAAATGCTGCAGTAACAGCTCCCGGTTTTGTTGTGGTGTCAAAATGGGAAAGCAGGTGTCGATATTGATGGCCGCAATGCGCGTATGTTCCGCATCCAGCTGCATTACCCGGCGGCCAATAAAGCGACCTATGCTCATCAGCGTGGTGTATTTGAAACGTGTTGAAAAACGCAACAGGCGAAATGCCAGTTTGAGTAAAGTTTCGTATGGATGTTTTTCACTGACTTGCTTGCGCATGCCCAAGGTACTTTTCTGCTTCGTATTTTGTGTGTTTGTTATTGTAGTGTATTGCACAATCATTCCCGTCGTCATCTAACATGTTAGACTTTGCTGTAATTTCTGATCAATTCAATCTGAATTGTCAGAGTTCTGTTGTGAACTTGGTTTAATTTTGGATGGTTTATGAAGGAACTGCCTGATTTCAACAAAGCCCGGGTGCTGGTGGTTGGCGATGTCATGCTGGACCATTACTGGCATGGCAAGACGGTGCGGATATCTCCGGAGGCTCCTGTACCCGTAGTCAATGTACAGGATGAGCAGGGCCGGGCCGGTGGTGCCGGCAACGTGGCTTTGAATATTGCCGCTTTGGGTGGTCAGGCCACGGTAATGGGTTTTACCGGCAAAGATGAAAACAGTGACCGGCTTAAGTCATTGCTCGAAGCGCAGGGCGTCAGCTGTTTTTTTCAACAGTTTGAGGATTTTCCAACCATCACCAAGTTGCGTGTAGTCAGTCGTCATCAGCAATTGATCCGCCTGGACTTTGAAAATGGTTTTCCGCAAACAAGGCTGGAGAGCTGGCTGGTGAAATTTGATGAACTGCTGGTTGCTCATGATGTGCTGGTTTTATCGGATTATGGTAAAGGTACGCTCGGTGATATAGCGCCACTGATAGAACGTGCCAATGCATTGAATAAGCCCGTGCTGGTCGATCCCAAAGGGTCTGATTTTACAAAATATGCCGGTGCGACCCTGATCACCCCCAACACGACGGAATTTCAGGCTATCGTTGGTAGCTGTGCAACGGACGAGGATTTTGAGCGGCAGGGGCTGGCGTTGATGCAGCAATTCCGGTTCAGTAACCTGCTGGTTACGCGCAGTGAAAAGGGCATGACGTTGCTTGAAAACGGGCAGCCGGCCCGCCATATGCCTACCCGTGCCCGGGATGTGTTTGATGTCACCGGGGCTGGCGATACCGTTATCGCGGTACTGGCTGCAGCACTGGCTACCGGCATGCCACTGGAAGCTTCAACACATATTTCCAATGTTGCTGCCGGTATTGTCGTCGGCAAGCTCGGTACAGCCATTGTCAGCCGTGATGAATTGCGTACCGCACTGGCCAGCCAGATGGTTGTCCACCGCGGGGTGGTAACAGAAGATGAGCTGCAGTCAGCTATTGCTGTGGCCCGTAACCGTGGTGAAACCATTGTGATGACCAATGGCTGTTTCGATATCCTGCATGCCGGCCACGTAACCTACCTGGAAGAAGCCAGCCGGCTGGGCGACAGGCTGGTTGTTGCCGTCAATATCGATGCAACGGTGCGTGCACTCAAGGGTGCAGACCGGCCAGTTAACAACCTCGAAAACCGGATGCGTGTTCTGGCCGCTCTGGGCTGCGTTGACTGGGTATTGCCTTTCCATGAAGAAACACCTGAACGGCTGATTTGTGACGTAAAGCCTGACCTGCTGGTCAAGGGAGGCGATAATGATCCGGATAAAATTCCAGGTGCCCGCTGTGTGCGCGAAAATGGCGGGCAGGTTGCGGTGATGACCTATATCAACGGGGTTTCAACGACTGAGATCGTCAAGTCCATTCGTGACAAGGGATGACAGATGTCATCGGTTTCCGGTTTTCCCTTATTCAACCAGATATGCATTTACCCGGAAGACGCTGCAAGTCCGTCCGTGGACGCTTGGTCGCAGCATCCCTGCTGCGAACACTTCCTGGTAAATACATATCTGGTTGCCTCCGTTGGAAAAGTGGTTATCTGAAATGAAAGCTGATGTGATCATTATTGGCGGAGGAATAGCCGGACTGTGGACCCTGGCGAGGCTGCGCCAGCAGGGTTACGCGGCATTTTTGATTGAATCCGCTGCCCTTGGTGGCATTCAGAGTATTGCATCACAAGGCATTATTCATGGCGGAACCAAGTACGCGCTCGGTGGCAAACTGGGCGACTCGGCTAAGGCGATTGGCGATATGCCGGCTGTCTGGAACGCCTGCCTGTCCGGTCAGGGCGAGCTCGATTTGTCAAGGGTCAGGGTCAGCACACGCAAACAGCTGATGTGGTCAACGCCAGGTGCTGTCTCAAAAGTGGCTGGTTTCTTTGCCGGTCAGTTGATGAAAGACCGTATGCAGCAACTGGACAGAAAGTCCTTTCCAGCGCCTTTTGATAATCCCGCCTTTAAGGGTGTTATCTATGAACTGAATGAACCGGTACTGGATACCGCTTCGCTGATGTCGGCATTGACAGCGCAGCTTGCTCAGTATTGCCTGTCTGCCGATGTATTTTTTGAAAACGACAATCCGCTGATTGTTTACTGTCGGCATGTTGCAGGCGGTAAACAAATGCAGATAGAAACGCGTCAACTGGTTTTGTCTGCCGGTGCGGGTAACGCTGCGATACTGAAAAAGTTACAGCGTAATAAGCCCTGCATGCAAAGAAGGCCGGTGCATATGGTAATGGTTAAAGGCAATCTGCCTGAAATCCATGCGCATTGTCTGGGGGGCAGTGCCAATCCGCGTCTTACCATTACCAGTACACAATGAATGATGCAACTGTCTGGTATGTTGGCGGGCAAATTGCAGAAAAAGGCGTGGCTCTGAATCGTGAGCAGCAGATTGATGCCTGCAGGCGGGAATTGAGAGATGTACTGCCATGGCTGGATTTTGGCAGGGTGCACTGGTCGACGCTGTTGCTGGATCGTGCTGAAGTTGAAACTCCGGGACATAAACGCCCTGACAGCAGCTATGTTGGATCGGACAGGGACATCATCACTGTGTGGCCAACAAAACTGGCGTTTGCTCCTAAGGTGGCCTCGCGGGTTGCGGAACTGTTAAAACAACAGGATCTGCAGCCGCATGCGGATACTGCTATATTGCCTGACTGGCCTGCTCCCGCTCTTGCCCGGTGGCCTTGGGAAGAAACTTTTTGGAGTTAGCTCGATGCGATTAAGATCACTGGGACAAACTGGAATTGATGTCAGTCCCCTGGGCCTGGGTACGGTCAAGTTCGGGCGTAACCAGCAGGTAAAATATCCCTCAGCTTTTGATTTGCCGGATGATCAGCAGGTCAGCGACCTGTTGGCCCTGGCAGCCGAGCTGGGTGTCAACCTGCTCGATACGGCACCTGCTTACGGCACCAGCCAGGAGCGACTGGGAAAGCTGATGCCTGGTCCACGTGACAGCTGGGTGATTGTTTCCAAGGTGGGGGAGATATTTGAGCACGGCCAGTCGCGATTTGATTTCAGTTATTCCCATACCATGGAAACCGTGGAAAACAGCTTGCGCACGCTAAAGACAGATTACCTGGACCTGGTACTGATCCATTCTGATGGTGACGATATGCGGATTTTTCAGCATGAGGGTGTACTTGATGCGCTTGAGCAGTTAAAACAACGCGGTTTGATTCGGGCACATGGTATGTCCAGCAAAACCGTCGAAGGTGGACTGGCTGTCGTGGACAGGATGGATGTGGTCATGGCAACCTGTAACCTGTCGTATAACGATGAGTTGCCTGTATTGCAGGCAGCTGCAGCTGCCAACAAGGGTGTGCTGGTTAAAAAAGGCTTGCAGAGTGGTCATGTGCACGGCGAGCCAGGTGTCAGGGAATCGATGGAGTTCATCTTTTCCCAGCCAGGGGTTTCCAGCATGATTGTTGGTACCATTAATGCGCAACACCTGCGGTCAAATGTTGAAACTGTATTATCTGTATTGTCATGAGAATTCTGTATACAGTTTTTCTATATCTGCTTACGCCTTTATTTACATTGCGTCTGTTCTGGAAAAGCCGGGCCAACCCGGGTTACCGGGAACGCTGGCGCGAGCGGTTTGGTTATTTCAATGGGCCACCACCTGGCAGAACAATCTGGATACATGCTGTTTCAGTGGGTGAGGTACAGGCCTCGCAGCAACTGGTAAAACAATTGCGTCAAAACTATCCTTCTCATCAAATCATTATCTCCACGACAACTCCAACCGGTGCAGAACGTGTCGATATGCTGTTTGATGAAGGGGTTCGTCATTTTTATTTTCCTTACGATTTGCCGGCGGTGCTCGATCGTTGGCTGGAGTACGTCAATCCGGCCATCCTGTTGATGATGGAAACGGAAATCTGGCCGAACCTGTTATTGGCCTGCAAGAAAAGGCAGGTGCCTGCCTTGCTGGCGAATGCCCGCCTGTCAGAAAAATCTGCCAGGGGCTATGCGCGACTGGGATCTTTTGCGCGTGATGTATTCCAGATGATTAGTCGAATCGCTGCACAAAGCCAGGCAGATGCAACGCGTTTTGAATCTCTGGGTGTTTCAAAAGATCTGCTCGACATTACCGGTAGTGTGAAATTTGATGGAAGACAGCCTGCCGTGGTGCAGGAAAAAGCCGAAGTGATGCGTCGTATTCTCGGCGTCGGTCGGCCGGTATGGATAGCGGCCAGTACGAGAGAAGGTGAAGAGGAAGCGATTCTGGCAGCACACCGTCGGGTTTATGAGCAAATTCCGGAGGCAATGCTATTACTTGTCCCGCGTCATCCAGAACGTTTTGACAAGGTGGCCCTGTTGTGTGAGCAGCGCGGCTTTTCTGTTGTTCGGCGCTCGGAGAACCGTGCCTGCAAGGAGCATCACAATATTTTTTTGGGGGACAGCATGGGGGAATTGGCTGTTATGTACCAGGCAGCTGACCTGGCATTTGTTGGTGGCAGCCTGGTGGATACCGGCGGGCAGAATGTTCTGGAGCCGGCTTCGCTTGGCTTGCCCGTGTTGTTTGGACCTTCGATGTACAATTTTGCGACCATCAGTGAACTGCTGCTCTGTGAGCAGGCAGCTATCCGGGTTGATGATACCCAGGCACTTGCACGGCAGGTTATCGAATGGCTGTCAGATGCCAGTGAACGAAGCCGTTATGGTGAAAATGGCCGCAGGGTGGTGGAAGCCAATCGTGGTGCCACGGAACGCCTTATGGCGGTGATCGAAAAACTCGAAATTAAAAGCTGAAAGCTTCTTTCCTGGGAGAGTTATCCAGTGCTTCCACTTCTGTTTCAAACAAAGTTTCCTGTTTGAAAATATCGCCATTTATCCTTGTTACCAGCTCGGCTTGCATGACGGGAGCTTCTCCGGTAATCATAAAAAGGCGTCCGCCGTCATTTAATGCTTTTTGCAGAACCTGCTGGCAATCGGGAATCGAGCCGGTGACTGCAATCACGTCAAACGGAGCCTGTTCTGGAATGCCCGACATGGCATCAGCAACCTGCAGAGTAATATTTTTCAGGTCCGTGGCGGCCAGGTTGTCAGCGGCCTGGCGGGCAATATCTTCATGAATTTCAATACTAACCACGCTTTTGCCCAGTTTTGCCAGGCAGGCCGTAAGATATCCACTGCCAGTACCGATTTCGAGAATCGTATCGGTTGATTTGATATTCAGAGCCTGCAGCATACGACCGGCAATAGTGGGTTTGAGCATGTGATGGCCATGCCCCAGCGGAATCTCGATATCGGCATAGGCGAGTCCCTTGTAATCATCACTGACGAAATTTTCCCGGGGGATTTCTTCCATTACCCGCAGGACACGGGCATCCATTACTTCCCATGGGCGAACCTGTTGTTCAACCATGTTAAAACGGGCTTTTTCGTAAGTGTTGTCAGTCATGCGGCTTCTCGCTCCAGCTGGCTAAGTCGTTTTTCTGCAGAGGGATTCTACCCCTTCGCCAGATTTCTTCAAAGTAATTGAAAAGTATACAGCAATCTCCGGCAAGACACGCCGTGAACCCATCCATGGGGGCTCGCTGGCCACATCCCTGTGGCCAGACGGTCTTGCAGGAGGTTGCTGTATACTTTGCTGTCCTTGCACCCTGATAAAATGATGCAGTTGACAATCCCTGCTGGATCCAGGGAAATCGTTTTCTAATAGTTGTTGAAAACTATGTGTCCATCCGATAACGTGACAGCTGATTTAAGTCAGCTAGGGGTGCCCTGTTACAAGCGGGCTGAGACAAACCCTTGGAACCTGATCCGGTTAATACCAGCGCAGGGAAGCTGAAATATGCGCCAGCTTTTCCTTCCCGCTGCCTTCGTCCGAGGGGAAACAATATGAGCGCAATCCCAGAAGATTTCGTCGAAAAACCAACAGCTTTCCGCAGGATGTCACTCAGCCATTTTCGGGTTCGAGAAAAATTTATGTGGAAGGCTCGCGTCCTGACATGCGTGTCCGCATGCGGGAAATCCGAGCAGGCTGCCGACAGCCGCCAGTTTTGGCGCCGAAAACAACCCGCCAGTCACAGTTTATGATACTTCGGGTCCTTATACCGATCCGGATGTCTCGCATAGACCTGCTCAAAGGTTTGCCGGATTTGCGTGCTGCCTGGATTGAAGAGCGTAATGATACCGAGCAGCTGGATGGGCCCAGTTCCGAGTTTGGCCAGCAACGCGCAGAATGACGACACGCTGGCACAATCTGCGCTTTGAACATATCCGCGCGCCGCGCCGCGCCAGCGCCGGTAAAAATGTCACCCAGATGCATTATGCACGCCAGGGTATTATTACGCCGGAAATGGAATTTGTGGCTATTCGCGAAAACCTGCGCCTGATGAAATGCGTGCTGATCCGCGTAAGAAGCTGCTGCATCAGCATGCCGGGCAGAATTTTGGCGCCAGCATTGCCGGACAAGGTCACGGCAGAATTTGTCCGTGCCGAAGTCGCTCCGGGGCCGGGCCATTATCCCAGCCAATATCAACCACCCGGAACTGGAGCCGATGATTATCGGCCGCAATTTCCGCGTCAAGGTCAATACCAATATTGGTAACTCTGCGGTCACTTCCTCCATCGAGGAAGAAGTGGAAAAAATGGTCTGGTCAGCACGCTGGGGCGGCGACACGGTGATGGATCTGTCCACTGGCAAGAATATCCACGAAACCCGCGAATGGATTCTGCGCAACTCGCCCATGCCCATTGGCACCGTGCCTATTTACCAGGCGCTGGAAAAAGTCAATGGCAAGTCTGAAGACCTGACCTGGGAGATCTTGCGCGACACATTGATTGAACAGGCCGAGCAGGGTGTTGATTACTTCACTATTCATGCCGGCGTATTGCTGCGGTATGTGCCGCTGACAGCAGATCGCGTTACCGGCATCGTTTCGCGTGGCGGATCCATCATGGCGAAGTGGTGCCTGGCGCATCATCAAGAAAGCTTCCTCTACACGCACTTCGAGGAAATCTGCGAAATCATGAAGGCTTATGATGTGTCGTTCTCCCTGGGTGATGGACTGCGTCCAGGTTCGCTGGCGGATGCCAATGACGCGGCCCAGTTCGGTGAACTGGAAACGCTGGGTGAGTTGACCAAGATTGCCTGGGAACATGATGTACAGGTCATGATCGAAGGCCCCGGTCATGTGCCAATGCAGATGATCAAGGAAAACATGGACAAGGAGCTGCGTGACTGTTTTGAAGCGCCGTTCTACACGCTGGGGCCGCTGATGACCGATATTGCACCGGGCTATGATCACATTACTTCGGGTATCGGTGCCGCCCAGATTGGCTGGTATGGCACCGCCATGCTTTGTTACGTCACGCCCAAGGAGCATCTTGGCCTGCCAACAAGGAAGATGTGCGTGACGGCATTATTACTTACAAGCTGGCGGCGCATGCGGCCGATCTGGCCAAGGGGCATGCCGGGTGCGCAGCTGCGCGACAATGCCATGTCAAAAGCGCGTTTTGAGTTCCGCTGGGAAGACCAGTTCAATCTGGGACTCGATCCTGAGCGTGCGCGCGAGTATCACGATGAGACCTTGCCCAAGGACTCGGCCAAGGTGGCGCATTTCTGCTCCATGTGTGGACCGCATTTCTGTTCCATGAAAATCACCCAGGATGTGCGTGATTATGCAGCTTCACACAAGTTCAGGGATATTGAGGTGGCTGTTGAAGAGGGTATGAAAGAGAAGTCGGAAGAATTTCTTAAGCAGGGTGCGGAAATTTACAAAGAGGTTTAATGCAATCCAGAATGTCTCCCGCTTTCGCGGGAGATTTTGGATCGTTTAAAATTCTTCCCACTCGTCATTGTTGCCGGTCTCAAGCTGTCGATTAACCGGGGTAACGGGTTTGCTTCTTTCCCTGGCCACAGCCGGCTGGCTTCTCACTGTTTTTGCCGGTTTGGAGGGACTGTATTCCGGGGCAGAATGCCGGGAATCAACTGTTGAATGGTCAAACTTAAAGAAACTGACCATCTGGGCCATGTTTTCAGATTTATCCGACATATTGGCTGAGGCGGCAGATGTTTCTTCTGCCAGGGCCGCATTTTGCTGGGTCAGTTCATCCATCGAAGTCACTGCTTTGTTGACCTGATCGATACCTGCTGACTGCTCTGCACTGGATGCCGCAATTTCGGCAACGATGTCACCGACTTTCTTAACATCACTGACAATTTCTTCCAGGGTCTGACCTGACTGGTTAACCAGTTCAGTACCGGAATTGACCTTGTTAAGGCTGTCCTGGATCAGTTCCTTGATTTCCTTGGCGGCTCCTGCGGACCTGGAAGCCAGGTTTCTGACCTCGGTCGCGACCACGGCAAACCCTCTTCCCTGCTCACCGGCGCGAGCGGCTTCGACTGAAGCATTCAACGCCAGCAGGTTGGTCTGGAAGGCAATTTCATCAATCACGCCGATAATTTCGGCAATCTTGTTTGATGAGGTGCTGATCTCGTTCATGGCTGAGATGGCACTGGAGACCACGGTACCGCCTTTTTCGGCTGACTGCCTGGCTGTTGATGCAACCTGGTTGGCCTGCTGGGCATTATCTGCATTGTGTCGTACGGTTGAAGTGAGTTCCTCCATGCTGGAAGCGGTTTCTTCCAGGCTGGCGGCCTGCTGTTCGGTGCGTTCAGAAAGGTTGGTGTTACCACTGGATATTTCATTCGAGGTATCTGAAATGTCTCCCGCCAGTTCAGTTAAATCTGAAAGTACCTGGTACAGGTGCCCGATGGTTTTATTGATATTGTCTTTTACTTCACCAAAAGTGCCGTTGTAATGCTTGTCGATAGATTGAGACAAGTCGCCTTCAGCCATTTTTCCCATGATGTTGGCGATATCGGTAAATACGTCCGAAAGTTCGTTAAGTAGCGCGTTAAAGCCTTCACCGAGCTGGCGGAAGAAACCTTTCTTGTCGCCAAGTTCAATGCGCTGGCTCAGGTCACCATTTTTTGCTGCCTCAACCAGTGAGTCGATTTCTTTTTCAACAGCGACTTCCTGGGTCCGGTCAGTCCACTCAACAGCCGTTCCAAGTCGTTCACCTGCTTCACTGGTTACCGGGTTGGCGACAAATTTCATCGTCATGCCGCCAATTTCAAACTCGGATTCATGCGAGCCGGCCAGGTTTTTCAGTAATTCTTCCTGGTGACCGGGGTGTTTGTGAAACTGGTCGATATTTGAGCCCAGCAGTTTATCGGGTTCAAAGTGCGGTATCTGCTTTTTGATATGGTCTTTTGCTTCTGTAAATAAGCGGGTTACATTTTTGTTCATGTAAATAATGTTACGTTCTGTATCCGCCAGCATGACATTGGAACTGACATTATCCAATGCAGTACGGATGCGTGCATTTTCAGCAGCAATTACCCGTTCTGATTCGATGCGTTGACGCTCTTTCTCGGCGGCCTCCAGTGCATCGGTGACATCATTCCATTGGGTTACGCGACCCTGGTAAGTGTCGTTATCATCGTAAACCGGGCTGGTTACCAGGTGTACATTACGGGCAGCGATAATGGTGTCATATTCTTCCTGCTGTTTAAGTTCTTTTTGATACGCCGCTTTTATAGCGGGGTCGTCAAGATAGCTGGATATTTTATCCCCGATCAGTTTGTCGGCGCTGAACTGCGGATGAGTTTCACGGATGCCGGGTTCCATGAACTTGACCATGGAATGGGCAGCCTTGTTGATATAAATCAGATTGTTTTCATTGTTTGAGACCGTGACGCTCACTGAAACATTATCCAGCGCCTGCCTGATGCGCAGGTTTTCTGCAGCAGTTTTGGCGTCGGCTTCAATGCGGTTGCGTAGATCGGTCTGCATTTTATCCAGGGTGGACAGCATTTCGCCGGTTTCATCACGTGAGTCGATTTTGATGTTGTTTGTCAGGTTGCCACTGGCAATCTGGTTGGCAATATTAACTGCCTGCTGCACAGGCCGGCTTATGCTGCGAGATAACAATAGTGCCAGGGCAACAACCGCTATAAAGATCACGGCAAACGCCGCCATGAGTTGCTGGCGCTGGCTGGCGTATGAGTCTGCAGCTGTTGAGGCCGCCAACTGGCTGTCGCTCTGTAATAGATCAACCAGCCCGGAAATCTGTTGCCCGATAGAATAGAGCGCCGGTGCAACATTTTTGCGCAGCATGAAAGCATCACTGCGCCAGTCTTCAGCATTGTGAATTTCGAAGAGTCTCTCGATATTCTCCCAGTAAGTGTCCAGCCCCTCATTAAACTGATCCATTGCATCGGACTGTTCAAAGGTAAACAGGTCCGATAATTCCATCAATTCTGCATGCTTGTTTATTGCAGCTTCACGGTAAACAAGGGCATTTTCTGTAGCTACCTGGGTACGAAATGCCAGAAACAGGCGTAGCTCGTTATTGATCGTGGTCCAGTAATAGCGCAGGGCGACGATAGTATTGGTCAACTCTTTGCGTTCTTCACTGGCTTCTTCATCCTGTTCTATTTCCAGCATGGATGACAGCAGTTGCAGCCGGTTGCGATAACCGGGATTGATGTTTTCCGCAGAAAACTTCATCGCAGGCATGTTCTTGTTAGGATCATCAACCACGGCCAGCATTTGTTCCTGGATAACGTCAGTATCCCGAATAGCATTTTCAATGTTCAGAATTTTCTGGGTGTAGGCTTCATTGTCTTCGATGGCTGGCTGGGACTTGAGATTCATCAGTTGCTGCTGCAACTGTTTTTGCAGGAAATGATAGGTCTGCAGGTCGCTGCTTTCCCTGGTGATGATGTAGTAACCCAATGCCCGGCTCGTGTCTTTCAGAATGGCATTTAACTGCACTGCCTGTATGGAGGCAGGTTGGTTGACGCTCACAATTTGCGTGATGTCGTCATTCATTCTGGAAAGGCTCTGGTTAGATAGAAAGCTCTGTCCTGCCAGGATCAGTAGAATTAAAATGAAACTGCCAATCAGCTTTTGGCCTATTGAAAGGTTCTTCAAAAATTGCATGTATTTTTCTCGTTATTTTTTTGTTACATGCGATATCGACAGTTTCTGTATTTTCTGAAGAAAAAAATCTCAGATTGTCATTTTTTTTACTGTGAGTTTTCCTTATGAAATGGCTTTAAGTCTTAACATTAACAGGCTGCCGACCACCATCATGGCGGCGGCCATGTACAGCCCGGTGCTGTAGCTGCCACTGTATTCTGCCAGGACGCCGGTAATGGCGGGGGCGATTATCTGGGCAATACCGTATGAGATTGTCATTTTTCCCATCATCTTGGCAGGGCGCGTCGGATAGTAACGGCCCGCCATGCTTAAAACCAGGCTGACGATACCCATGAAGGTGGCGCCAAACAGGGCTGCACTGAACATCACCACGGTCAGGCTGGGTTCCAGAACAGGCAACAAAACGGCAAAAATCTTCAATAGAAAGGCACTGATCAGGGCATTGAGATCACCAAATTTGCGTGCCACCAGGTCCCAGAAGATACAGGCAGGTGCTGCCGCAAGGCCAATCACCATAAAACTCCAGGCACCTTTCCCCGCCATGCCGGGCAGCTCCTCGACAATGGCGACGATAAAGGTTGCACTGATCACGTAGCCGATACCTGCACAGAAATAGGCAGCCATGAATATTCGAAGGTAGAGCTGACTGGGGGGATTGTCGGTCATCGTATTGCCACCGTAAGTCATGCTGGTGTTGTCGGGCCTGGGTAGCCAGCTCCAGGCGGGAATTAATATCAATGCACCCAGCAGGGTGAGGAAATACCACTGCTGACTCCAGTCGAGGTATTGATTCATCAGTTCAACGACGATGGCACACAGGGCAATACCGAGCCCAAGCCCACTGAAGTGGATCCCCAGTTCGCTGCGGAAATCATGGCGTATTAACCAGTTCATGATTAACCCTGAACCCAGCAGCAAGCCTGCGGCACTGCTTAAGCCGGCAAAGAACCGGGAAAATGCCCACAACCAGAAATTATCGGTGATTCCCATGATCAGGGTGGTTACCACGGCAACAACCAGTCCGATGCGGTAAAGGCGGTCTTTAAGGTGCAGGTCGCTGACAAGTGATGCAATGATGGCGCCGCTGAGATAGCCGATATAGTTGATGGCTGCGAGCCAGCCGCCTTCAGCAATGCCCAGTCCGGCCTGCTGCTGCATCAGTGGCAACATCGGGGTGTAGGCAAAGCGGGCAATCCCCAGCATCAGTATGAGGCTGAGTATACCGGCTGACAGCACTTGCAGGCGTTGGAGTTGGCTTGTCATATTATTCTTTGATTTACTCAGTAATGTATTACAGCAGGTTTTTCAGAACCTGCTGTAATACATCCTTGAGAAAAAATGGTTGCTGCAAAGAAAAGGCTGCAGATTTTGTTAGGCGAGAACAATAATGCGGACAGCATCCAGCCTCAGCTGGGCGGAGTCGAGCATGCGGTGAAGCGCGAGGCCTTCAGCCTGGATATCCTCAATTTCCTCGTCACGAACCAACGGATTGATGGTCTGCAAGTGTGTCAGGCGCTGAATTTCGTTAGTATAATGATCCAGCATTTCTTCAGTGGCTTTTTGCCGGATAGGTTCAGCCAGCTGTTTCGCGAGCGTTTCGGCATGGCCAAGCATCGCTGGCACTGCCGGGCGGGCTTTTTCCAGAAGACTTCTTAAAGTCTTTTTCTCCAGTGGAATGGCATGCTCGCGTAGCTGCTCGAAGCTGATATCAGTGGCCAGGTTATTACCCCGGGTATTGACCAGCATGCGCAGGCAGGTTGGCGGCAGGAATTTCCCGGCCTGCAGGCCTTTGGGTCCAACGGCTTCCAGTACATAAAGACATTCCAGCAACAGTCCGGTGTTGCCATCCCCCAGTTTGGCAGCCAGCAGTCCGGTTCTGCCATGAGTGCCTGACAGGGTCATATCCATTGCACCTCGAATCAGTGGATGTTCCCAGCTGAGATAATGCCGGTCTTCATGGGACAGGGCAGTGGTGCGATGGGTTGTCAGGGTCATTCCTTCAGCGGGTAAGCCCGGGAAATTATCCACCGACATTTGCGCGGTGGGTCTGAGGATATAGCTGTTGGCAGAGTGGTCTTCCATGTCCAGGCCGTAGCAGTCCGTCAGTTGGTCAAGGTAGCGTGTCAGCGCATCGGTAAACTCGGTTTCACGAATGTGATCAGTCAGCTGGTCTGCCTGTGGCTGGCGACAGGAACTTAACTCAAGTAGGTGATCGCGACCCTTTTCCAGCTCATCACGGGTTTGGGAGGCCAGCTTTTGTGCTGCCTGCAGTAATGTTGCCACCTGGCCGGCATCCGGATCTTTCAATGCCTGGCGCAGGGCTGGTTCCAGTTGCTGAAAAACGTTATGGCCTTCAGGGCAGGTGCTTTCAAAGGCATTGAGTCCCTGTTGATACCACTGGTACATAATTTCAGTAGGGCCGTTTTCAAAGTAGGGTATGTGGATATCAATGCTATTTTTCTGTCCTATCCTGTCAAGACGTCCAATGCGCTGTTCCAGCAGGTCAGGATTAAATGGCAAATCAAATAACACCAGGTGATGGGAAAACTGGAAATTGCGTCCTTCACTACCAATTTCAGAACAGATCAGCAGTGGCGTTCCCTCTTCGGGATCGGCAAACCAGGCCGCTGCCCGGTCGCGTTCAATAATGCTCATATATTCATGGAAAACAGCCGACAGAATACCTTCGCGGGTGCGTAATACCTGCTCCAGTTCAAGTGCGGTGTCCGCCTTGGCGCAGATCAGTAACAGCTTTTCACCCGGATGCCGGTCGATCAGTTCTGCCAGCCATTTGATCCGGGGATCAAATTCCCACCAGTCTGCATCGCTAATTGCAGCCTGCATGCGGTAGTGGTCTTCCGGCTGCAGGTAATGTTCCGGGTTTTTCTCGCTGTCAGCTTCTATCTGGTACTGCTGCGGAAATGGCAATGGCCATGGGTGCGTTTGCCGTTGAGGAAAGCCGGCTATCCGAGCGCGTGTGTTTCTGAACAATACGCGACCGGTCCCATGCCGGTCGATCAACTCGTGAACTATCTGATCGCGGTTTTTCAGATACTCTTCTGAACCCGGTTGCAATTTTTCCAGGGATAGCAGCAACTGCAGGATTTCATCATCATGCAGCTGTGTCAGTAGTCCCTTGATCTGTGCGTCATCGACATTCTCATCCAGCAGGATTTCGACAGCATCGGCAATCGGTGCAAAGTGCTTTTCTTCTTCCTCGAAAGCCTGCAGGTCGTGGAAACGATCAGGATCAAGCAGTCGCAGGCGTGCAAAGTGGCCACTTTTACCCAGCTGTTCCGGAGTGGCTGTCAGTAACAAAACGCCCGATGTGTTTTCTGCCAGTTGTTCAACGGCCTGGTATTCAACACTGGCGTTCTCCTCACTCCAGGCCAGGTGATGGGCTTCATCAATCACCAGTAAATCCCAGCCAGCATTCAGGGCCTGGGTGTGTCGTTTGGGGTTTTGCAGGAAGAGATTCAGGCTGGATAAAACCAGTTGCTCTGTCACAAAAGGATTGTCGTGCGCTCCACTTTCCTCGATCGCCTGGCAGCGTTCCTCGTCGAATATCCTGAAGCTAAGATTAAAGCGCCGCAGTAGCTCAACCAGCCACTGGTGCAATAAGGGCTCAGGAACCAGGATGAGAATACGCTGGGCCCGGCCGGTCAGCAGCTGATGATGCACAATCATAGCCGCTTCGATGGTTTTACCCAGGCCAACTTCGTCAGCCAGTAACACGCGGGGATTGGTCCGTGTGGCAACCTCGTGGGCGATATACAGCTGGTGAGGCAACAGTTCGGCACGAATGCCGGTCAGGCCGTAAAAGTCGGATTGGGATAATCGCTGGGTTTGTTTCAGGGTGTGATAACGCAGGTTAAACCATTTTGGATGGTCCAGCTGACCACGCAGTAACCTTTCCTGGGGACGGCTGAACACCTGGTTGGCATCCAGCTCGCTTTCATGCAGTTCTGCCTGTTGGCCTTCGTCATTAATACCGCGGTAAGTCAGCAATCCGTTATTTTCTTCAACTTCCTGAACAAACAACAGCCAGCCATGCTGAGTGCGCACTTTCTCACCAACCATGTACTCTACCCGGGTGAGGGGGGCATTTTGACTGGCATAGGCACGGGTTTCACCGCTGGCAGTGAATAAAATGCTGATAGTACGACCATCAATCTCAACAATGGTGCCCAGTCCCAGTTCAGATTCTGTATCGCTGACCCAGCGCTGTCCGGTAGAAAATATCTGCATGTATCTTGATGTTTACGTTGAAAAGCACGCCATGATAACACTGATTCGAAGTGATGTTATGGTGAAAAAAGGACTGCTGAAGCGTTTCAGAGAAGCTTTTTTATGTTTGTTTGCGTAAAATCATGGCGTTTTTTAATGCTCGAGTGGTCCACTGGCACGCTTTTACGGGTGAAGATTCAAAGAATGATGAAACAGCTACAAAAAATATTTGAGGGCTTGTTATGGAATAGTCGGTTGCTGGTATTTATCGCTGTCATTGGTAGCCTGTTGTCGGCTCTTGCGATCTTTTACATGACGACCCTGATTGTGCGCTTTTTTGAATTTGCCATTGAAATGGAATTATCCAGTGCCCTGGGTATGTTACAGTTTGCAGTCGGCATAGCGTTTCTGGGGCTTGCCTTGTACCTGTCCCATCTCGGGGACAACAAACACTGAACTGATATCTCTTTCTCGGGAAAGAACGCTGTAAATGAATTCATCCTTTATTTCTCGCTGGGCGTCAATGCTAATAGGTTTACCCTTGCTGGTAGGTGTGCTTATTGGTATCTACCAGGCTGGTTTTACCGAGCTTAAACAACGACCAGCGCAGGTCAGACAGCAGGCAACCTCAGTCATCGACCGGGTCAGCAGTAGCCTGGAAGTCACCCTGCAGGCACTCAAACGTTCTTCCAGATTATTTGCAGAGGCAAATGCGGGCATCCTGGAACGCCTGGTATTGCAGCCTGACAGCGAGGCTTTAATGAATGCCCTGCGTGAAAAGTTGATGGGCACTTTTCCTGAAGCTTATTCGGCGACCATCAGTACCCCGGAGGGCAGGGCCGTCATGGAACTTGAGCTGGGGCTGATGGGTGAGGTCTGCAAACGTGATTTGCATTCATTTGTGGAAACCGGGCACCAGCGCGAAATCTTTCTGCATCCAGTCAGTGGTGCGCCTCATATCGATATCATGGTACCGGTTACTTTGAAGCATCGTCCGTATGTCTTTTTCATCAGTTTTAAACCGGACTTTATTGTGCAGATGCTGGCTGACCAGCAACTTCCCGGACACGAGCTGTTACTGATCAGAAACGATAAACCTAACCTGGTTGAAATTACTGCAGCCGGAGACCGGTCCCAGGGTATTCGGCATAATTTTGTAACTCCAAGAGAAATAGGAGTCGTTTTGGCGGAGTCACCGGTCCAGGGAACACGCTGGAAACTGATAGATCTGCCCGGCGAGGCACTGCTGGAATCTTTCCGGTTTAAGTGGAACGATCCGAGCGTGTTGGTCTTTCTTGGTGTGTTGCTGTTGGGCTCCTGGCTGATTTTTTATTTGCAATACCTGCATTTGAAAGCCAGTAGCTATGCCAGTGAGCTGCATATTTTGAATAATGAGCTTTCCCAGGCCAGCCTGCATGATGCCTTGACGGGATTGCCGAACCGCCGCCTGTTTAATGAAAGACTTAACCAGGCAATTCACGAAGCAGGAAGAGATGGCAAGCGTCTTGCCCTGATGGTGCTTGACCTGAACCGTTTCAAGGAAGTCAATGACATGCTGGGTCACCAGGTCGGCGACCGCCTGTTACAGGTTATCGGCATGCGGGTTCGAGGCTTGTTGCGCGATGTGGATACCGTGGCCCGCCTGGGAGGGGATGAGTTTACCGTGCTGGTCAGGGTTGAAAGCCGGGAACAGGCTGAGCTGGTGGCGGCAAAGGTGGTGAGTACCATTGGCCAGGACGTCACTTTGGGTGATCTGCAGCTGAATGTCAGCGCCAGCGTTGGGATTGCGTTATATCCGGATCATTCGCTGACGATGGAAACGCTGTTTAACTGTGCTGACCAGGCAATGTACCACGCAAAAAACAACAACCAGGTGACCAGTTTTTACGAGCCTGACAGCGCCGAAGCTTTTCCTGACCGTTTGCAACTGATGGCCGCTTTACCTGAAGCCATTCGTGAGGGTCAATTGCGGCTTTGGTACCAGCCTCAAATCAGCCTGAAAGAACAACACGGTGATATTTGCAAGGTTGAGGCACTGGTGCGCTGGCAGCACCCTGTTCAGGGATTGTTGTTCCCGGATGATTTTTTACCCCTGGCCGAACAGGCCAATGCCATCAGGACAATGACAGAATGGGTTATCAATGAAACCCTGGATGCAATTGGACGTTTCCAGCAAAAGGGCATTCGCCTGGCAGTTGCCGTCAACCTGTCGGTCAAGGTGCTTGATGACCTGAGTATCGCTGACTGGATTGTTAAGCGGGTTTCAGAGACTGATACCGACCCCGGGAATATCTGTTTTGAGGTCACTGAGTCTGCCGAGATGGTGAATTCAGCGACTAACAAAGACGTGCTTTATGCGCTGGACAAAGCGGGCTTCCGCATCAGTATTGATGACTTTGGTACCGGTTATTCTTCATTGTCGATGCTGCGCCTGCTGCCTGTCTCGGCCCTGAAAATTGATCGCAGTTTCATTACCGGGCTGGAAAATGATCGCCAGAACCAGGATATCGTCAGCTCGACTCTGAAAATGGCGCATGATCTTGGCTTTTCGGTCATTGCCGAGGGCGTGGAGCACAAGGAAACAGCTGATATGCTGGCTGAAATGGATTGTGATTCATTGCAGGGATATGGACTGGCTAATCCCATGCCGGAAGCCGGCTTGCTGATCTGGTGCGAAGAGAATATCAAGGCAGAACAAAATGAAGCGTGACTCGGTCTGGCTGATGCTGGCGTTATTGATATTGTCCGGAGGGTTTTTATTGCAGCAATCCGGACTGCTGGATGGTCAGCGGGAAGTGGCCGTGCATCAGTCTGATTGTGATCTCCGGCAGGGTGGCTGTGAGCTGGAAATCTCAGGGCAGCCGGTACGGTTCCTGATCGAGCCTCAAGATATCGAGATTCTGCAACCGCTCACCATCTCATTAATCATGCCAGAAAATGCTACTTTTTTACCTGAAAAAGTCAGTGTTCAGTTTGAAGGGGTCAATATGGACATGGGCTATAACCGGGTATTTCTGGAGCCTGTCAGACCGGGCTATTTCCAGGCAAAGGGCATGCTGCCGGCCTGTACGGCGGAAACCATGCACTGGTTGATTCATCTGCTTGTGCAGGATTTATCTGGTATCAGGGACTACCAGTTTCGCCTGAGTACAAAGAGCCGATAATTTTTTCAGGCTAATGTTTATTAGTATTTGCTGAACTAATTGGCTATTTTGTGGTTTATCTGGTATAAATTCGCGTCAAAATTTGACTGGATACTGGGGCAAACCTTAAGGGTTGAGGAAAAGATTCCGGCGTTTATACGAATAGACGGTATATTAATCCTGATTACAATCGATTTTGCCCTGAGTATCAGGCCTGCGAATTTAAGGTTATATAACCAAACTGTTAATTTAATTGGAGTATTTCATGAAAAAAGTATTACTTTCAGTAGCTGCTATCGCATTAGCGGGTTCTATGGGTTCTGCAGTTGCCGGTGACGCGGCGGCAGGCAAAGTTAAATCTGCCGTTTGTGCAGCTTGTCATGGTGCAAACGGTATCAGCGCCATTCCTAACTACCCCAACCTGGCTGGTCAGAAACCGCAGTACATGGTTAAACAGTTGAAAGCTTTCAAAGACGGCACGCGTAAAGATCCTGTCATGGCGCCAATGGCGGCTCCTCTGACTGACGCTGACATGGCTAATCTTGCTGCTTACTACGCTGGTTTGAAATAAGCGCTAGTCACTGTCATGAATAAACTAAGGGTACCTTTCAGGTACCCTTTTTAGATTCTTTCCTATGCTGGGGTGAATGATTATGAATAAAGGGTTAATTGGTTTTTCTTTAGTTGCTCTGCTGGCAGCAGGTTCTGTACAGGCTGCAGATGTCGAAGCTGGTAAAGCTAAAGCGGCTATGTGTATTGCCTGTCATGGTGCAGATGGCAACAGTGTCAATCCAATCTGGCCAAACCTGGCGGGACAGAATGCAAAATATATTGCCAAGCAGCTTACCGAGTTCAAGTCCGGTACGCGTCAGGATCCAACAATGATGGGTATGGTCGCGGCACTAACGGATGAAGACATGGTCAACATTGCTGCATTTTACGCCAGTCAAACGCCTAAAGGTGGTGAAGCGGCTGCTGACAAGGTCGCTATGGGAGAAATGATTTACCGTGGCGGTAATCCGGGTAAAGGCCTGGCTGCCTGTACAGCCTGTCACGGCCCAGCCGGTTCCGGTATTGAAACTTCAGGTTTTCCATGCGGTCAGTGGTCAGCATGCCATGTACGTTGAAAAGCAGCTGAAAGATTTTGCAGCAGGCACCCGTGCCAATGATCCAAATCGTATGATGCGTGACATTGCTGTAAAAATGACAGCTGACGAAATGGCAGCTGTTGCCCAGTATATGCAGGGTCTGAAAAAATAATATAGCGAAACTAACAGGCTATATTGATCAAAAGGGTGCTTCGGCACCCTTTTTTTTGGGGTACGAGCCGCACATTGCCCTGGGCTGATTCGGTATAGGCTAAGGGGGGGGGGATCGTTTAGCGTGGCTTCTGCAGCCAGGCGAAAGCACTGAAAACCGGTAGCAGACAAACAGCTGCATTAGATACCAGCGTTGATTGCCAAAGCGTAGGCAACTGCGACGGTTAATTGTTCAAATAGTCAAAAATATCCTCGGCTTGTTTTTTATTTTCTACCGGGAAGCCTTTCACTTCGATGTAGTTTTCTATTGAATGATTGCAGATAGGGCAAAAGTTTTCGGGTACTTCGGTCAGGGTTGAACCGCATACATGGCAAACATAATAGTGGGCGGCCCTGTTTTCAATCCTGCTGATTACCAGGCGAAACCAGTTACTGACGGCTTCCTGGATTTTTACGATCAGATCCCGGTGTTGTTTTTCAGATTCCCAGGCATATCGAATACTTTCAATGGCTACCTGGTGATCTTCAGAAGCGATGCCGGCCAGGATTTTGGGATACTCATTGTCAATTTCTTCAGCTTCTACCGTGGTGGCATGTTTTAAATGCTGTTTGGTTGTGGAGATATTGATTTCAGATATTTCAGGAAGTACGGGCTCCTGGCCAAGATCAATAAGTATGCGTTTAAAGTTTTGCCCGTGTACTGCTTCTGATGCAGCCAGTGAACGGAACAGGTGTGCAACGTTAGGATAGCCATCTTCCTGTGCTTTTTGTGCATAGAGTCCGTATTTTCTGTGTGCATGGATCTCATCGGCATAGCGAGTCTGCAGGGCTTTAATCGTGTTAGGGTATTCGCCTGGGTCAGCGCTAACGTTAGTAGAGGTCAGGAAGCAGAGAATCAGCATACCTGCCGGAAACAGGAATTTGAGTAAAAAGTAATTTTTTTTTCGAGCCTTCATATTAATAGCTTAGTTCCAAGCGCTTTTAGACTCAATCTCCGGAATTTAAAACAGAAGACTCGATACGGGGTGGTATGAAAAGTTTTTCTATTCGAATAATTGTGCAGGTATGAATGGTGTTGCCCTAAATTGCTTGTATCTCAAAGGCGGGAATAACATTGTATTTGTATTCAATGGCGCCTTTCCTGGTCTTCAGCGCCAATCATTTTTCGAGGCAGCAAAATGCAGAGGCAAAGCAGGTCAGGCGCCATGCTGAAGGATAATTTTTAAAAGTGATAGGTTCCGCTTGAAAACCGAACGTTCGTTCTGTATATTGTGGCCATGGTAACTGCCCTGAAAAGCTCGCTCCGTGGTGATGCATTAAAAGAAAAAGTACTGGCTACAGCGTTGGAACTGTTTTCTGAGCACGGCTACTTTAATACCTCGATCCATGATATTCGCCGCCAGGCCGGTGTCAGTACCGGTGCAATTTATCATCATTTCCAGAACAAGGAAGCCCTGGCAAAGGCTTTATACGAGGCTTTGCTTCAGCGAATGTACATTGAGATAAAGCATGCCAGCTTTAACCGTGTTGGTTGCCTGGAGAAAAGCCGGGCTATCATTGAAAAAATGTTTGTTCTGACCCTGCAGCATCCCAGAAACATGCAATTTGTGTTGCTTGCACAACATAAGGAGTATTTGCCTGATGAAGCGCCAATCTGTTCCTCCAAGCCTTTTCAAACAATGAAAAATGTTGTTATCGAAGGCATGGCTGAAGGTGAGGTGAGGCAGATGGAACCCTGGGTGGCTGCGACGACAATGTTTGGTGGAGCGCTAAGAATGATGAACCTGCAACTCGATGGAGTACTGGATCGCCCGCTGACTGCATACCTGGATGAAGTTGTAGAGAGTGCCTGGCGGGGAATAAAAGTTTAAATATTTTTTTAATCAATTACAGAACGAACGTTCGTTTTATATAGGAGAGCAATGTGAAAATCTTAAGTAAATTGGCAGTCGTTATGGTGATTCTGCTGTCACAAAACCTGTTAGCTGCCGGTCAGCCAGATGACAGTGATGCCTTGAAGGGTGTTACTAAAGGAAAAGTAATCTTTGATATCAACATGGTCGAGCCAAAAAAGATGACTCTGTATTTGATGGTGATCAAGCAAACTGTCGAAGACCTTAAAAGACAGCGTGTTGAACCGGATGTTATTTTGGCCTTTCGCGGGTTATCAGTACGCCTTATTTCAAAAGACCGTGAACAGATGGAGTTAACCGATTTTGAAAATCTTGACAAAATTGCTGGGCAGCTTGCAGACCTCCAGCAACAAGGGGTAAGAATGGAAGCATGTTCCGTTGCTACGAAGTTGTTCAAGGTAGATAACAATTCGTTGCTGGATGGAATCAAGCCTGTTGGGAATACTTTTGTTTCCCTGACCGGGTATCAAGCCCAGGGTTATGCCAACATCCCGATTTATTAAGACAGGTGGACTTATTGGACCCTGCTGCCCGGCAGGGTTTTTTACAAAATGCCTATATCGAGTTCTTCATGCGAGACAGTTTCTTCTGATTTTAATCGTAAGCAAGTGGTATTACCTGTTACCGGCTTTTTTAAAAAAAGATACAGGGCCACTATAACCAGTAACAGAATTATCAATGCAAGAATAAGGTCAGCCAGACTCACTTTGTTCTCCATCCAGAATGCAATCAGTTATTTGGACACCTGTTCTATATTTAGCAAATAATAATGATTAAACCTAACTGAATTCAGGATTGGTATGACTCCGGCTATAAATGTAGCGAAGAAGAACAGGGTTAATCATCGGGTGCATGAGTATCATCATGATGCTTCAAGTGAGTCCTATGGTTTGGAAGCGGCGGAAAAGCTTGGAGTTCCTGAAGAAAGGGTTTTTAAGACTCTGGTTGTAAATCTCGATAACAAGGAACTGGCTGTTGGAGTGGTGCCGGTTTCGTCTATGATGAGTATGAAGCTTTTTGCCAGGGCGGCCGGTGCAAAGAAAGCGGCTATGGCTAACCAGGCAGATGTAGAGCGTGCGACCGGCTATGTGCTCGGAGGTGTCAGTCCCTTGGGTCAAAAAAAGCGTCTCAAAACCATCATCGATCAATCGGCAAAAGAATTTGAGACCATCTATGTCAGTGCCGGCCGTAGGGGGTTGGAAATCGAGTTAAGTCCAGACGATCTAAAAATGCTGGTTAACGGCGTGTTTCAGAATATATGCCCGTAGCTCAAACTTGATCTATATCCAGCTTTAGGCAGGTTCTTGAATGCTCGATTGAGCGCAGAAGTTCAAGTGTTTTCTCCAGGTTAAAATCAGACGACTTTAAGTTGTAATTAATAAAAATCTCTTGTTTTAAAATCACTGAATGTATTGCATTGACTCAGATATTGAAAAGTGCCTGGGTGACATACATTGAGCTCTGATAATTAGCTATAAACATGCATAATTTTATTATGACATTATTGCTAACCTGGGTCCGTTAGCTCCTTTGGCGGGTGTGCGGGAAAGTGGTCGGGGAATTGATACATCCAGAATAAATGGTATTTTATCTAACCGCTACCTGGATGACAGTTATAAAACGAAGTGATATTGGTTAGATGTTTCGGGCAGGATGCAAATACGCTGAAAAAAGTTTGATAAATGTTTTAGGCTCTACCCAGGTAATAACCTCAAGAGAAGGAATCATCAAAAATGAAGATCACCATTATCAGTGGCAGTCATCGCAATCCCTCCCAAAGCGAGAAGATCGGTCGTTACATTGAATCCAGTCTAGGGCAGGACTTCGATGACATCGAGCCTTATTTGTATTCCCTTGCTGACAATCCGTTACCTCTCTGGGAAGAATCTATCTGGGAGCAGGATGAAACCTGGGTCTCACGGCTGGCGCCGTTAAAAGAGCGATTATCCAATAGCGATGCTTTTGTCATCATTGCCCCGGAATGGCATGGGCAGGTACCGGCAGGTTTAAAGAATTTCTTCTTGATGTTTAATCGTTTTGAATTAGGGCATAAGCCAGCCTACATTGTGGGCGTATCTTCCAGTACTGGTGGGGCCTATCCGGTGGCGGAACTTCGTATGAGCAGTTATAAAAATAATCGCCTTTGCTATATCCCCGAACATCTGATCGTGCGTGATGTGGAAAAAGTTTTGAATGAAAGCTCCGCGGATAATGAACCGGATAGCGATACTTATTACAAGTCCAGGCTAAATTGGGGACTGGGTATCCTGATTGGCTATGGCAAGGCATTAAAAACCATGCGGGAAAATACGCAGATCCATCATGACAGTTTCGGTAATGGAATGTAAGCAGGCTGCTATTGGTATTAATTAATGCCTGCACATTCCTTTGCAGGCATGCAGATGTCCGGATGCAGGGTCGATGTCGATAATTAATTAACCCATTGAATAAGAAAGCTTTTTTGGATTTTTTTCTGGCTTGCAGGGAAATGGTTAAATAGTCCTCCCTAAATCAGGGTGTATGTTCCACTGTGATACAGTTGCTCAAATGGGGAACTTTCTGCGGGTACATATGAGCTGTATTTATGTAACAATGCAGCGAGGAACTCTTGTGATGATTTGTTATCTTAGGTTAAGTAAGTGTATTACCTTGACTGACTTAACCACATTATTAATTAGGTGACTTGATGAAAAAAATACTGGCTGTGTTTGGATTTATGCTGTTGGCTCTGGTTTCGGTATCGGCGTTTGCCGAATTTGAAGAGGGTCATGAATACAAGCTGCTGGATAAACAACCCCCGGTTGCAAAGGATGCCCCAATCGAGGTTGTGGAATTTTTCTGGTATGGCTGCCCGCATTGCTTTCAATTTGAACCATACTTAAAGAACTGGTTGGCCAGTAAGCCCGCCGATATCAAGTTTGTGAAGGTGCCTGCAGCTTTCAATAGCTCGGCCCGTTTTCATGCCTATGTTTATTATGCGCTTGACCTGATGGGCGAGGCAGACCGTCTCAACGATGTCATTTTTACCGCTATTAACAAGCAGGGTAACAAGCTTGCCAATCAGCAGGCAGTCGAAAAGCTCCTGGCTGAACATAATGTTGATATCGCCACCTTTAAAAAAGCAATGAAGTCATTTGCTGTTGATAACCGTGTACAGCGGGCGGGCTCATTGTTTAGTAAATACCAGTTAAGGGGCGTACCGGCGGTTGTTGTCAGCGGCCGCTATGCTTCTGGTGAGGTTAAAAATTACCAACAACTGGTTGCGGTGATAGATCACATGATCAAACTTGTTAAAGAAGAACAACAATCAACAGACTAGCTTCCTAGTCTGCTACCTGAACGCAGACAATGGTGATAGAACAGAAACAGACTGAGCATACGTTAAACCTGCTAACTTATAATATTCAGGCTGCATCGCAGACGACCAGTTACCGTGAATATGTCACCAAGAGCTGGAAGCAGCTGGTACCACACCGGCATCAGTTGCATAATCTGAACGCTATAGGCGAAATGCTGTGTGAATATGATTTTGTAGGTTTACAGGAAGTGGATGCGGGCAGCTTTCGCAGTGGTTTTATCAACCAGACCCGTTACCTGGCAGGTAAAGGTAATTTTCCTTTTTGGTTTACTCAGCCAAACCGTGATTATGGCCAACTGGCCAAGCACAGTAATGGACTGCTCAGTCGCTATCAGCCATCACGTTGTATGCATCGAAAATTACCGGGGATGCCGGGTCGCGGCATCCTGGTTTCAGAGTTTGCTCAAGGTGTGGAAACGCTGGCGATCATTGTTGTGCATCTTGCCTTGGGAGGGCGATCGCAGCGACGGCAGTTTAATTTTATTCGCGAAATCGCCGATCAGTACCCTTATGCCATAATTTTAGGTGACTTTAACAAGGAGCCAGACAGCAAGGAGATGCATAGCCTGTTGACGCAGGGAGGCTTCAAAGACAGTTGTGAAACCTTGACTCATCCCAGCTGGAAACCGCGCAGGAAGATTGACTATATACTCGTTCCGGAATCCATGACTGTGTGCTCTTCCGAAGTTGTAAACTATCATTTATCAGATCATCTACCGATTCAGCTGCGAGTCTCATTGCCGGAGAGCGTGCAACTGGAAGGTCGGACAGAAAGCATGCAGGGATAAAAAATGGCAAATCATGAAAATGACTTGAAGGAAAAATTTCGTACCCTGTCTTTAGAGCATGACTCATTGCAACGGGTGAGTGAAGAGACACAGAAAATTTTCTGCAGGACGCTGATCAGGCTGGCAATGTCAGTTAAGGGCCTGGATAGTGCGCTGGATCCCTATATCGATCGAATTCACGAAACTGTTAAAAAAGACTGCGGTCCCGATATTCGCAAAAAGCTGGATGATTTGTCGGATGCGATGATCCGCACTGCTGATGCGCAGAAAGCCGAAGACCCTTTTGATCGCCTGCTGGCACATACTTCACTTGAGGCTGGCGATACCAAAAAAGCACGGGGGCTTTGGAAGAAACTGGTATCAGACCCTTCAAGTGCTTCTGACAAGGCCATCGATGAACTGGTTGTATTGCTTGGTGGTGTTGTCAGGCAATCAGCAGATACCACTGTAAAGAAAAAAAGTGGGCTGTTTTCCAAACTATTCAGCCAGGAAAAGGATTTTACTGGAAAACCCAACACTATTCTCAAGGCATTACTGGTTGATCTGAAATGGCCAAACCCGATTGAGCCTGAAATTAATCACCTGGTTGGGCAGCTGGATGAGGGTGCTTCGACCGATATGTGGGTCAAGGTGATCACGCGGGTTAACGAGATCGTTGTTGATGCCCTGTCCAATTTTCAATCGGAAGTAAAGTCAGCCGAAGATTTCCTGTCGCAATTGTCTTATCGGTTGCAGGAACTTGATGGCTTTGTGCAGGGTGTCAATGCTTTGCGTGAAGCTTCTCTTCAGAGTGGGCGCGAGTTGGGTGAGTCGATGACCGAGCAGGTCGATGGTCTATCCAGTAGCATGCAGAGTGTCACTGACCTCGGCCAGCTCAAGGCCTCGGTTGCAGAGCGTCTGGATATTATTCAGTCAAAAGTTTCTGCCCATTTGCAAGGCGATGAAGAACGCCATGAACAGGCCCGGCAGCGTGAGCAGGAATTACGTGAACAACTGTCCCTGCTAGAGGCCGAGGCAGAGGGTTTGAAAAAGCAGATGCTTGAAGCCAATGTCAGGGCGGTGAAAGATGCTGTAACAGGCCTGCCGAACCGACAGGCATATGATGAACGCATGGAGCAGGAATATTCGCGCTGGAAAAGGTATGGCGAGTCATTAATCATGATGGTCTGGGATATTGATGATTTCAAAAAAATCAATGATCAGTATGGGCATCGTTCTGGTGATAAGGCTCTCAAAGCTATGGCGGGAAAGCTCAAGGAGAGCCTGCGGGAAACTGACTTTATTGGTCGTTATGGCGGTGAGGAATTTGTTGTATTGCTTGTGGGGACCGATATCGAGGGAGCCAGGCAGGCAGCTGAAAAAATGCGACAACGTGTTGAACGTACTGTCCTGAAAGCAAATGATGAAGAAATTCGGATGACGATTTCAGGTGGTTTGAGTGTGTTTCAGCATGGTGATACACCGTCAGATGTTTTTGAAAGAGCAGACCAGGCTTTGTACAAGGCTAAGCGGGAAGGGAAGAATCGCTGGATTGTCGCCTGAGCTTTGACACAGGTCAATATTGGCTTACATTCCGTGTTAATCATGTGCTCGAATCGTCATTTATTATGTGCAGGTCGATTCAGGCCCGGTTTTTTACTGCGCGGAGCTGACAGGCATTACTGAAATGCAGGCATATTACACAAGGTAGAAATAGCGCCACTTTTCACCAGAGACTTCCTGCAGTTTCGTCATTAACCGGTCAACTGGCACCGCTTCGCCGGGAAATATATTCCTGATTTCGATGAATAACCTGCCGGCCCCTCCACTCTGGCGCCAGTCAAGTTCATAAGCGGCAGATTTTTTGTTGCACTTTGGGCATTGCCAGTTACTGGTGAGAGTTTCACTGTTCCAGCCATCAAGCATTTCGCGCCATTCGGCAATTCTGAATCGGCAGGCAGGGCATCTTGGTGGCGCGGTCTGCTGACCGGTTAACAGCTGAATTTCGCTGAAGTGATGCAAGCGGATATGGCAGTACCTGTCACTGCCGTCAGCTGGTGGTTCAAACACAAGGTGAGGGGAACAGCCCATAAAGGTAACCATCTGGGCAAAACTGTCACCACACAGGTAACTGTCTGCATCTTTGCCGGTGCTGTGGTTACTCATCAGGCCCAGTTCAAGCAGGCAGTTTTTCAATGCAACGAGGTCATCGAAGCCTGCTTGTGGTTGTTCGGGGGAGAGGAAAAGACTGCCATTCATCGGGATGATTTATTGTATGATGTATTTATAGAAGTTGAAGCTACCAAAACTGCCGGGACAAAGCACTCCCAAAATAGCTTCGGCGGGATAGGGTGATGAAGCGATTTTTGATATTTCTGGTGAAAGTTTACAGCACAGTGTTAAGTCCTGTGCTGGGAAATAACTGTCGTTACTATCCGAGTTGTTCCTCTTACATGTCCGAAGCCATTGAACGTTTTGGCGCATTTAGAGGAACCTGGATGGGTATAAAACGCCTGTCGCGCTGTCACCCTTTTCATGAGGGTGGTTTTGACCCGGTCCCTGATGATCCACACGAAAAAAAATGTTGCACGCATGACCATTGATTATGGAGCTGTCATTGGAACTTGATGCGCTATTTACATCTGAAGAGCGCTTCCGACAGGCCTTTATCCTGGGCCTGGAAAATATGCTGCAATCTGCTGAACTGGGTGCTTTTATACTGGTTCTGGCCAATGCCACTTTTGAACCCGAAATTTACCAGCGTCTGAAGCAGCCGCTGGCTGAGCGTTTTAAAGAGTGGACCAAGCAGTTCCAGCAGGATAACGAAATTGTAAAAGAATCTGCAGTGGATGATGTTGCCGTCTTTAAACAATTGATGGCAGTGGGTTTCGATGCCCTGAACTTAACCGAGCATCGCATGCAGGGTATCTGGCAGTTGCAGTACAACCAGCTGCGCTCATTCCGTCCGCCAAGAAATGCAGATCGAAAATTTGTAACGATATCGGAAACCTTCGATGAGAATGGATTTAACTTTAACAAGCCCTTTCTGCAAAAAGAGGTATTTTGGCAGGGGGCTATTGCCGGTCGAAATGTAAAGCTGCTGTATAATAAATTTCCTTTTGCCAGCCTGCATGGTCTGTTCGTCATTGAACCGGATGCGAATAAACCACAATTGCTGGAAAAGCCTGATCATGAGCTGGTCTGGCAATTTTTGCATGTGGCGGGCGCGAATCTGCCAATGGCAATGGGGTATAACTCCCTGGGTGCCTATGCATCAGTAAATCACCAGCATTTCCAGTCATTCGTTTCAAAAAAGAAATATCCTGTAGAGCTGTCCTGCTGGGAACATAATGGCGGCAGCATGCATTACCCGCTGGCCTGCAGGAAATTTATTCAGTGTGATGAAGCCTGGGAATACCTGCAAACTCTGCATCAGGCGGATATTCCCTATAATCTGCTATACCGTAATGGAGAAATGTACTGTATGAACCGGGCTTTTCAGGGAAGTTATGCACACAGTAACTGGACAGGCGGGTTTGCATGGTCAGAAATTTCAGGTTCAATAGCAACAACATCCCGGGTCAATTTTGAAGCCCTGGATACTGCTGCCATAGAAGCAGAAATGATGAAATTACGGCGTGCCTGAAAGGCGGGCAAGAATTATGAATAAGAATAACCAGCGAGAAACGGTCTTGAAAAATAAAATATTGAAAATGCTTGAGTTGCAGGATGCGATGAACAGCCGCATAAATCCTGATTGGCGTACAGCGGGAAATGAATGGTATCGGGCGATCTGGATAGAATGTGCTGAAATGCTGGATCATTACGGCTGGAAGTGGTGGAAACATCAGCAGCCGGATATGGAACAGGTCATCCTGGAAACTGTTGATATCTGGCATTTTATCCTGAGTGATTTACTGGAATCGCAAACGGATGCTGAGCTGATTGCTGATCAGCTGCTGGGCTTTTTTGACCAACAGCATGAGCAACAGGACATCCGTCTGGCAATCGAATCCCTTGCAAGACAGACGCTGGATAAAAAAGCTGCGGCAGTACAGGAGTTTACCGGGCTGCTCGCAGCGGTTTCCCTGAGTCTGGATGATTTGTATCGCGGTTATATTGGAAAAAATGTACTGAATTTTTTCCGTCAGGATCACGGTTACAAGCAGGGTACCTATCAAAAACTGTGGGATGGCAGGGAAGATAACGAATACCTGGTTGAGACAGCTGCAAAGCTGGATTCCGACAGTCCGAGATTCCAGCAGGATCTGTATGATGCGCTGGAAAAACATTACACAAAACTTTGTAATTAATACCTATGAATCTGCGTGACTTCAAATACATGATTGCCGTTGCTGAAACCCTGCATTTCGGTAAGGCGGCAGAACGCTGTTTTGTCAGTCAGCCCACTTTGAGCGGCCAGCTGAAAAAACTGGAAGATGAACTGGGAGTCAGCCTGTTCGAGCGAACCAATCGCTCGGTATCGATTACGCCGATTGGTGAACTGGTGCTGCAGCACGCCAAGCTGATGATGGAGCAGGCGGATGCTATTGTGCAGATAAGCCGTGCACATAATGATCCGCTGGCGGGTCCGTTAAGGGTAGGTGCGATTCACACGATCAGTCCTTACCTGATGCCATTGATCCTGATGCCATTGAAACAGCAGTATGAACAAATGAGGCTGGTATTACATGAAGAGACGACAGACCACCTGGTTGCTGAATTGCAGGCCCACCAGCTGGATGTCGCGATTCTGGGTACCGCTAACACTGATCCTGACCTGGAGGAAATCCTGCTGTTTGATGAACCATTCTGGCTGGCGCACCCGGCTGATCACGAGCTTTACACCAAGGATGAGATTACGCGGCGCGACCTGAAAAAACTGGATTTATTATTGCTGGCGGAAGGACACTGCCTGGCGCGCCAGGTAATGGATGTCTGTCGCGTGGACGAGCAGAGTTTAAGTGAGGAAACGGCATCGCTGAGGGCGGCCAGCCTGGAGACATTGTTGCAACTGGTCAGCGCCGGTTATGGCAGCACCCTGGTACCGGCATTGACGATGCAGGGTTCGTGGATGACCGGTTCAGGGATTATTGCGCGCAAGCTCGACCTCAATGATGCCTATCGCACCGTGCGCCTCGTTTTCCGCAGAACCTTTCCCCGCAAACAGGCTATCGAGGTGCTGGCTGATACTATCCGCAAGCATTTACCGAATACGGTAAAGTGCAAATAATTTTTTACATCAATTCAGCAAGCTTGCTGGCAACAGGGCGGCTGCCATAGTTGAAGACGGGTAAACTTCTGCTGATTTGTTCCGCCTGTGTCTTGTCAGCAAAGGTGCCGTAAATCAAGGTGTACAGGGTTTTGCCTGCCTGCTGTTGTTCAATGTAGGAAAGATTGCTCTGCTTCAACAGGTTCGACCAGCGATAGGCCAGGGTGTAAAGATCCTGCTTGCTGCCTAATGTGGCAACCCTTACCACGTAGTGTTCCTGATCCTGCTGGGCCAGCCACTTTGCCGTATGAATCGTATTATCCTGGCCGAAGGTGCTGTAAGGTGACATGGCGCTCATACGGCTGGCGTTGTTATCTGTTTTTTCCTGCAGACTATTGATGCTTTGTGCCAGCTGATTGAGTGTCTCGGTGACTTTTTCATCTGTCGAGGCCAGCGATTTGTCGGCCTGCTGGCTTTGGTTTTCAAGTGTCTCCAGGCGAGTGGCCGTTTCCTGCTGTATGACGGTCTGCGCGGCCAGACTGGTCTGCTGTGTTTCGAGTTGCTGCTTTAAGGCGACGTCTTTGTCAGTGCTCTGAATCCAGCGGTTCTGCTGCAAAACACTGAGAATGCCCAATGTCACAACGATCAGAACCAGGGCCATGGCAAAACCTTTGTGGTGCCGGTCAACGGTATTATTTACCTGTGCCAGCCGGGCAGTGTGTTTTTCACTGTTTTGTTCCAGTTCATCGCTACGGTCTTCGAGATCGCTAGCGCGGCTATCAGTAACGTTTGCCTGGTATTGCAGGTCTTCAGTGAGCACAGTGAGCCTGCCACTATTAGCCTGCAATGCAGCAATACTTTCGGACTGCTGCTCGTCAGCGTGGCGTAGCAGGCTGGTTTCTTTGGCAAGTTTTTCATGCAGCTCCCTGTCAGCCCGGCTGAGCCTGTCAGTTTCCTGGGAGAAATTCTCTTCAAGCATGTTGGTGCGAATAGTCAGTGCTTCATCGCGCTGTTCTGATTGAACTGCAACTTCCCGGATTTCTTCGGCCAGCTTGCTTTCCAGTGCTGAAATTGTGGAGCGTATCACATTGACCCTGGCATCAAGGTCTTCAGCCAACTGTGCAGATTTCTGCTCAATACGGTTGGCACGCTCGATCATTTGTAACTGGCCTTCTGCCAGTTCGTCAGCACGTAGGTGAGTGCTGATTTTCAATGACTCGATATCGGTAGTCATCTCGGAATGGGCGTGTTCCAGTTTGACGCTCAGCAGGTTGGCGCCGGCTGCAAGGCGTTGATAATCCTGGGTCAGTTTTTTGTAATTTTCCCTAATGCCGTTAACCAGGTCGCGCGTTTCCGCCAGTTGTGTGTTCTGGGTAGCCGACTGTTTTTTGTTGTCAGAAAGTAATTCACGGAATGCCTTGTTGGTCGCGGCTTCGCGTGCATTTAAGTGGCGCAGTTCAGATTCAATTTCCTGTAAGCGGTTGTTCAGGTCGGATGAATTCGCTGTGGCATGTTTTTCGGTAATATGGACCAGGTTTTCAATCGTCGATTTATCGGATTTTTCCTGGTTATTTTGCTCAGGCTTGTCATTTTCGTTTTTGTCATTCATCGCGTTTTCCCGTAAATACCGTGCACAGAAGAGTGCAGGTAAATTCAGTAATAGAATATTCGCATATTCTAATATAAATATGACTGATTTTTCAATTGCTTTTTGCATTGAGCCATATCGATAGGTAAGCCAAAAGGTTTTTGTGACTGAAGCTCACGAATTGAGTCGGTATTCAGTTATGCTTGCAATATAAGAATGATGTTTCAGGAAAATTCATGCAAAACACGATCTACAAGCAGCTAATGGATTCCCTGCAGTTGCTGGATCAATGGGTGATTACCAACGGTATCAATGCATTTATCTGGCCCCTGCTGTTGTTGGTGGTCGTGCTTATGATCCTGGTGATACGTTTCAGGGCCGGTAAAAAACTGTTGCTGGATACGCAGGCTCGTCTCCAGCAAGAGCTGGAAGAGATGACCAGGCAGAATGAATCGAATGAACATTATCTGCAGAATTTGCAGCAGGATAAGCACCAGATCGAGCTGTTACTCAGTCGCCTTGAAACCCGCAATGAATCGCTCTCTGATGACGTCAATCGCCTGACAATTGATGTGCAGCAACTTGAAAGGCGGGTAGATCGGGATAGCCAGGAAAAAAGACAACTGGATCAGCAGCTGGCCCGCAGCACGGAAATGGCCGTCTCGCTGGAATCAAAAAAGGATGAATACCGTGATTGGCTGAATGAGGCCCGGCAGGAGCTGGAAAACAAACGTAATCAATATATGCAGCTGAGCGAAGAGCATACCCAGTTAAAAACCATGCTGGAGGAAAAGCAACACCAGTTTACTGACCAGATCGACTTGCTGAACAATGCCAAAGAACAGATGAAAAAGGATTTTGAGCTGCTTGCAAACGATATTCTTGAAAACAAGGGCAGGGCTTTCCGTGAAATTAACAAGGAAAGTATCCAGACCTTGCTGAACCCGATCCAGTCTGAGATGAAGGGCTTCAGGGAGAAGGTGGAGCATATTCACAGCGAAGAAATAAAGCAGCGCAGTGAACTGAAGGCAGAATTGCTGCATCTGCAAAAACTCAACAAGGATATTACCGACCAGGCTGAGCAGTTGACCTCTGCGCTACAGGGGCAGAAAAAGGTTCAGGGAAACTGGGGTGAATTGATCCTGGAAAATGTGCTCGACAGTTCCGGTTTGCGCCCCGGGGTTGATTATGAACGGGAAGTCAGTATCAAAACCGAAGACGGCCGTCAGCGACCGGATGCGATTATTTATTTACCGCAGGACAAGCACCTGATCATTGATGCCAAGACCTCTTTGGTTGCCTACACACGTTACGTTAATGCTGAAAATGATCTGGAAAGGGAGAGTGCGCTTGCTGAACACACCCGTGCCGTCAGTGACCGTATCAATGAGCTGGCAGATCGAGATTATTACCGTCTGCCGGGATTAAATTCCCCAGAAGTGGTTATCATGTTTATTCCAATTGAATCAGCTTACGTTGAGGCATTGAAATACGATGACACGCTTTATCAACGGGCAATCGAACGTAATGTACTGGTAGCTACCCCAATAACCCTGCTGACCAGCCTGAATATCGTGCGCCAGCTGTGGCAGTTTGAAGACCGGAATAAACATACGGCAGAACTGGCCAGCCGCGCTGAAAAATTCTATAACAAGCTCAGCGGTTTTCTTGAGAGTATGCAAAGCGTTGGTACCCAGCTGGATAAAGCCAAAGACAGTTACGAGAAAGCTGTTGGGCAACTTTATTCTGGCCGGGGCAACCTGATCAAGCAGGCCTCCGAATTCAAGGAACTGGGCGTTTCCGTGCAGAAAGAGCTGCCGGCCGAGTTTGTTGAAAAGGCCAACCTTGAACTGGGCAGGCCGGAAACAGTAGAAGACTGATTACTGGTTCTGTTCAAGCCATCCGGGGAAAGTTTGTCTCAGCAAGCGTTGCAGTTCTGCCAGGCTGTTGACATCCCAGTCGGGTTTATCACAATAGTCCGGCAAGTTGTCTTGCGGGTGAAAACGGCCGCTTCTGACCAGCGCTGTTCGCATGCCAAGTTCAGCTGCTCCGATGATATCCGTGTCTGGCCGGTCGCCGATCATCAGGCAGTCAGCTGCAATGACCCCGAGCTGTTCCAGGGCGATTTCATACAACAGGGGGTTGGGTTTTCCAATGGTAATTGGGTGCTCGCCGGTCGCAGTAATAAAAGGCGCAACCAGCGCACCACCACCGGGCAAAATCCGGTGTTGACCGTTGATCGTGGCATCAACCGTGTGATCCGGATTGGTGCTGATGAGTTGGGCGCCATTTTTCAAAATCAGGTTAATGCCGGTTGTCAGGCTTTGATAGTCCAGTCCCTCGCCTTCACCAATGATGACAAAATCGGCCCGTTGTTCATCCGGGGTACCATATTTTTCCAGGGCCTGGTGCAGGCCTTTTGCGCCCACGGCAAAATAGCGAAAACCTCTTTTCTGCTTTGCCAGCCAGGAGGCGGTGGCTTCGCCGCTGGTGATAATGCTGTTCAGGCCGGGACGTGTAAATCCCTGTTGTTGCAGACGATCAGCGATTTCCTCAGGTAAACGAATCGGATTGTTAGTAATAAAACAGTGCCGGATATGCTGGATATGATCCATGAATTCAATCGCGCCTGGAAGCGGGCTGTCGCCGTGATAAAGCACGCCATCCATATCCAGCAGAATTGCCCGGGGTTGAGTGGAAGCAGAATGTTTTGCAGTCATTGATGAAGTAAAATCTTTTTCTCAGGAAATTGGCTTTTTCAATCTTAACGTTGATTGGAGAAGGCTGTAATGGCAAGTTTGCTGTTTTTGCCAATCATCGGTATCCTGCGCGATTGTTTTTGCATCAGCTGGTTTTCAGCCGAATTATTCAGTATCTAGGGTCATGGTATTTTCAATCGATAAAGGCGATAGCTATGCCTGCCCGATAGCCCGTATCGGGATTATTGGCGGCGGACAACTGGGTCTGATGCTGGTCAGAGCGGCCAGGCGTCTTGGTTGTGCCTGTGTGATTCTTGACCCGTTGCCGGCCAGTCCGGCAGGCCAGGCAGCAGGACACCAGATTGTCGGTGATTACTCAGACCCGGCCAAGGTCCGTGAGCTTGCAGAAGCATGCGACATTATTACCTTTGAACTGGAAGATATCGACGTTGGGCCGTTGTTGCGCCTTGAAGAAGAAGGCTATGCAATTCAGCCTGCTCCTCATGTACTGGCTACGATTCAGGATAAGCTGAAGCAGAAGGTTTTTCTGCGTGATGCGGGTATTCCAACCTCTGAGTTTATCGAAATGCCCGAGCCGGATGCACAAGCCTTTGAAGCCTTTGGTTATCCGCTGGTACAGAAAGCCCGGCGCGGCGGATATGATGGCCGTGGTGTGGCGGTCATGAAAACTTCGGCAGATTTCGCAACAAACCTGCCGGTTCCTTCGCTCACCGAAAAATTCATTGAGGCTGACAAGGAAATTTCAGTACTGGTAGCCCGCAATGCTGCTGGTGAATGCAAAGCTTATCCCGTGGTTGAAATGGTGTTTGTTAAGGATCACAACGTACTGGACGTGTTACTGGCGCCGGCACTGATTGATGACTCAGTCGCAGAGGCTGCCCAGAAACTGGGTGTAAAAACTGTAGAAGCCCTGAACGGGGTCGGGATTTTCGGTGTCGAAATGTTTCTGACTAAAGCAGGCGATATCCTGGTGAATGAAGTTGCGCCCCGTACTCATAATTCAGGTCACCAGTCGATTGAAGCGAATGTGACAGACCAGTTTGAACAGCATCTGCGTGCAATTTTAAATCTGCCATTGGGTGAAACCGATCTGTTATCACCGGCGGCAATGGTTAACCTGCTGGGCGAGCCGGGGTTTGAAGGGCGGCCTGTCATTCGTGGCATGAACGAAGCGCTTGCAATCACCGGCGTCAGTGTGCATTTCTATGGCAAGGCCGTGACCAAGCCCTATCGCAAGATGGGACATGCGACGGTACTGGATAAAGATATTCAACAGGCCTGGAACAAGGCAGAGCAGGTTAAATCAACTTTGGCAATTGAAGGAGAAAACCGGTTATGAGCAAGCCAAGCGTCAGTATCATCATGGGATCCGACTCGGATTTACCGGTAATGGGTGCCGCAGCTGAAATGCTGGATCATTTTTCCATTCCCTATGAAATGACTATCGTGTCTGCCCACCGCACACCCGCGAGGTTGTATCAGTATGCCTATAATGCTGAGAAAAACGGCTTGCGTGTCATTATTGCAGGCGCCGGAGGTGCGGCGCATTTACCCGGCATGGTTGCGGCGATAACGCCTATTCCTGTGATTGGAGTGCCGGTGAAAAACTCAGCACTCAATGGCGAAGATTCATTGCTCTCGATCGTGCAGATGCCGCCGGGTGTGCCGGTCGCCACCATGGCTATCAACGGTGCAAAAAACGCCGGTATTCTGGCAGCACAAATGCTGAGTATTTCCGACACGGCGTTGCGCAAGGAAATCTTTGACTACAAAAAATCGCTGGAATCCATGGTGCTTGAGAAGGCCGCCAAAATGGAAAAAGGCTGAACCTGCACATATTGATCTGTTACCTGTTTGCTGCCAGCTAATATTGTGATGCGCAGCTTATTTTCCGTTCTGGTCTTTCTCGGCCTGTTGTTCCCAACAGCGGTAGCCAGTGGGCAAACTGTTATACCCATCTTTGACAGCCACTCGCATTTCAAAAGCGAAGAAGCCGGGGAATATTCACCGGCCGATATTGTTGCTTTACTTGATCAGCAAAAAATTGAACGCATGGTGATAGTCGGTGAACCGGCTGGCCGTGCCATGTCACTTTACCAGTATGCTCCAGAACGCTTTGTCCCCTTTCTGGGGCTATACCGCAGTTATCTTGAAAAAGGCAGCTGGATGTTTGATAGCGCTTTGCCAGCAAGGATGCGCTCACAGCTTGAAAAGGCAAGCTATGCGGGTATTGGTGAAGTACATATTTTTACACCGCAGAAAAACAGCCCGGTATTCAAACAGATTGTGGCTTTAGCGGATGAATATAATCTGCCGCTATTGCTGCATGGCGATGCAGCTGTCATTGAGCAGGTCTTTGAGTGGTTTCCGGATATGCAAATCATCTGGGCTCATCTTGGTACACAGCCCGAACCGGAGGTCATCCATGAAATGTTGACCCGCTATCCAGCAGCGCTGTTTATTGATACCTCTGTCAGGGATGAGCGTTTTGAAGCGAATGGCGAATTAAAACCGGAATGGCGGGCTTTATTTATTGAACATGCAGATCGACTGCTGGTGGGAATTGATACTTACAGTCTGCAGCGCTGGCAGCGCATGGATCAAGTCACCCGTCGCATTCGACATTGGCTGGATCAATTACCTGTGGATGTGGCGCGCAAGCTGGCCTATGAAAATGCAAGAGGCTTATTTGGAAAGGACTAGTTCCTGCTAGTATTGTATTAATAGCAGTAGGGGAAGTCGTGTGGAATCAATGCGTGAAGCAGGTATGAGGATGATGCTGGCGGATATCCGTTCCGAGGTCAGGTATACCAGCAGGATGATTGGCCGGGATGCATTGGATGAACGTGTAATGCATGCCATGGCAACAGTGCAACGTGATGAGTTTGTTCCGGATAATATGAAACAGGCTGCGTTTGATAACGGGCCGCTGCCCATCGGTCACGGGCAGACAATTTCACAACCTTACATTGTTGCCCTGATGACTGACCTGCTGGAGATACAGCCAGAACACAAGGTGCTCGAAATTGGAACCGGCTCAGGTTACCAGACGGCAGTATTGTCCATATTGTGTCAGACGGTTTATAGCATCGAGGTGGTTCCTGAACTGGCTGAAGCCGCTGGGAAACGCCTGCACAGGATGGGCTGTAGCAATGTTCATATTCGCAGTGGTAATGGTTATCAGGGCTGGCAGGAACACGCGCCTTATGACGGGATTATGGTTACGGCAGCCGCTCCGCAAATACCCGAAGCGCTGGTTGAACAGCTTAAGCCCGGTGCTCGTTTGGTTATCCCGGTGGGATTGCCCTATATGCACCAGGAATTGATGCTGGTGACCAGGGATGTTGAGGGAAATACAAACGTGCAAACTATGCTGGGAGTTGCCTTTGTGCCCATGGTTGATACGGCTTAAATATTGAGCCTTCTATCGTATACTTATGAGAAACGTGTAATTACAGGTGCTGATATCCTGGGGCGCTTACTTAGAGGTATTGTCTTGCGTGAAGATAAACAGCCGCTAAAAAATATGTAAACGCAATTCTAATTGCCTATTCTTTCCTTATAGGGACTCATTGGAGAGGATTATGGCAAATTTAACATTTTTTGGCGCTACTGAAGGAGTGACAGGGTCTCGCTATCTGCTTGAAACTGCCAGGGCGACTATCTTGCTAGAATGCGGTATGTACCAGGGAGGTCGTGAAGCAGAAGAAGCTAATCAAACAGCTTTTGAATTTTCTGTCAGCGAGTTGGATGCCGTTGTTCTTTCCCATGCTCATCTTGACCACTCAGGACGCCTGCCTATGCTGGCAGCAGATGGTTATAATAAAACCATCTACATGACAAGACCAACTCTGGACCTGCTGGATATCCTGCTCAAGGATTCGGCATCACTGCAGGAGCGTGATGCCCAATGGGAAAATAAACGCCGTCGACGTGCCGGAAAACGCAAAGTGGAACCGCTTTATACCATGGAAGATGCGGATGCTGCGCTGGCCTTATGTGAAGGGATTGCTTATGGGCAACGTCAGTCTGTTGCAGAGGGTATAGAGGTCTGTTACCGGGATGCGGGTCATATTCTGGGTTCTGCCATTGTTGAACTGTTTATTAATGAAGATGGTGTAGAGAAAAAACTGGTCTTTTCCGGAGACCTTGGCAACAGTTATGCCGCCTTATTGCGGGATCCTGAGATTGTTGAAGAAGCTGATGTGTTAATGCTCGAGTCGACCTATGGCAACAGGAATCACCGCTCAATGGATGAAACCCTGGAAGAGTTTGAAAGTATCATGACAGAAGCCTCTGAGAAAGGCGGCAATATCCTGATACCGTCTTTTGCAGTAGGAAGGACGCAGGAAATTATCTTTCATCTTGGCCAGTTATATCAAAAAGGCAAGCTCAGGCAGCAGGCGATATACCTTGATAGTCCCATGGCCATCGCTGCGACGGAGGTCTATCACAGATATCAGAATGTGTTTAACGCGGAAGACAGTCTGGCTATGAGACATGCAGATTCCGGTAGTCTGCATACTTTTCTGCCTACATTGCGCTATTCGCAGTCAACAGAAGAGTCCATGCGACTTAACAAGATTGAAGAAGGTGTGATTATTATTGCAGGTAGCGGCATGTGTAACGGGGGACGGATTCGCCACCACTTAAAGCATAACCTGTGGCGACGAAATGCTCATGTTGTGATTGTCGGCTATCAGGCAGTTGGTACACCAGGTCGTAAACTGGTTGATGGCGAGAAAGTATTTAAAATGGCTGGAGAAAAGATAGCTGTCAATGCAAAAATTCATACCCTTGGAGGATTCTCTGCCCATGCAAGCCAATCACAATTGCTTGACTGGGTCAGGAATTTTAAAAAACCTCTACCGGAATTATACCTGGTACATGGTGAAGATGAGGCGAAGGCAGCATTGCAGGAATTACTGGTAAATGAAGGCTGGTCCGTGAATCTTCCGCATTATGGCGAAAATATTTCTTTTTGATCAATTTCTTTTCGTTTAAAGGGAAACTCGTAAAATGAATAATACACATCACCAATGCAGAGGATGCCGGTGAAGTTTTGACTGGCTATGATCGTAACTTAATGGAGTCTGCATCAGGCAGGGTCTTGTTGCTGGACCTGAAAGGCAACATGATCTTTGGCGTGTCGCGTGAATATCCTTGATAAACGGAGAACCGTCTTGGAGAGAGCGTTGTACGGAAAAGATGAAATGGCGGAAGTCGCGACAAAAGCAGATGCGGATCAACTGGATTGCGGAACCAGGCAGTCAGATAACTAGCTGGCTGCAGACTTTTTCTGGCCCACGGCTGTGTGAGCCAGTTTGAAGTTTTAGCTCGAATACGCATTCAGGGTTCAGGTTACAATCCCACCAGTTCGGCATGCGCACCCTGGTCGGTCACCCGTTTTAAAATCCGCTGTGAATCCATGTCAGCCGGATCGTATTCGATAATAGTCAAATGTGGTGTTTTGTCAGAATTATGCACGCTAACCACTCCGTCCAGTGAGCGTAAACTTTCTTCAATAGTTCCACGTTGGTCTGCGCTCAGATTTTCGTCAATATGCAGTACGAGATCAGCAAGATTGTTGCTCATGATCATACCTCCTTCGGATAAATAGATTATTTCGAGGCAGTCTTATTAAGGCTCCTTCTCTTCTTCCATTAAAAGTATATGAAAGTATGGGCAATATGACCTCGAAATTTTAAAATTCGATTGGCAGCATCACGCTGTTTCTGTTTATAGAGTCTGATAAACTGAAATAATGTCAGTGGAGCAGGCTGAATGAAATTATTGCCTTTTCGTGAAAATCGCTGGTTGCAGGGGCTGGTTCTATGGTTGGTGGTGCTGTGGGTCGTCGCTGCTATCAATCCTCTTTATCCCAGGGACTGGCTGTTAGAAAACCTGCTGGTGTTTTTCTACTGTGGCCTGCTTGCCGTCACTTATCGCTATTTTGCCTTCAGCAATCTGTCTTATTCCCTGTTTACCCTGTTTCTTAGCCTGCACCTGATCGGTACCCATTACACTTATGCTGAAATGCCCGTCGGTTTCTGGTTGCAGGAACTGTCAGGTTCTGAGCGAAACCATTACGATCGACTGGTACATTTCTCCTATGGGCTGCTTATCGCCTATCCCTTTCAGGAGATATTGCTACGCAAGTCAGGCGTGAAAAAGCAATGGTCATATTTTCTGGCAGCCTGTGGCATTCTTGCCTTCAGCGCATTCTATGAAATACTTGAATTTGTCACGGCAGAGATAGTCAGTCCTGAGCTGGGTACTGCATTTCTTGGAGCGCAGGGAGATGAGTGGGATGCCCAAAAGGATTCATTGCTGGCCTTGTGTGGAGCAATCATCGCTCTTGTCATCGTCTGGTGGAGGGCCAGACTGAGCGTGCGAGTCTGACCCTTAAGGATGGCATTCAGTACAGAAGAATTCAGTGTCATAAAGATATAGAATAAAAAAACTGTATCATATCCAATTGTAAACTACGGAGTAGCTTGTTGGCTGATAGACTTCACAATAGTCTCGATTCCATATTCCTCCGGAGTGTCATGCCTTGCATTACCTGACGAGGTGTTAAACGCTTTAACTTGTTGTTAATCAAGATAATAGCTGATTTCCCCGGGTTTGGTGAAATCGTTTAATTACATTTAACACCAATTAACCAGGACCCAGATTGGGGCGATTTCAGCTAGTTCGGTATTGAGCTATTTGACCGCAACCCTTTTTTCTTTTCAGGAAAAACACGCAATTACCTAAAAACAACAAAGCATAAAAACCTAAATATTATTCAGCACAATAACCTAATATAAGCTACACTTAATAACCTAATAGAAGCACAGGTGCATAATTCAATATTGGGTCAAAGTGATGGCAACACCGGCTGAAAAACTCGCTACTTCTCTTAAAATACTACAGCAACTACAGGATGAAGGAAAAGTCGCAATCCGTTCAACTGATCTGACAAGGGTCCATCGTGAGCGTCTGCAAAAAGCCGGTTTTTTGCAGGAGGTCATGAAAGGCTGGTATATAACAGTACGTCCTGATGACCAGGAAGGTGAAAGTACCGCCTGGTACACCTGTTTCTGGGATTTTTGTGCTTCTTATTTGAAGGAGCGCTTTGGTGATAACTGGTGTTTGTCACCGGAGCAATCCCTTCTGCTGCATACCGGCAATCGCACGGTACCTTATCAACTGGTTGTACGGACGCCTAAGGGCGGGAATAAGGAAACCCGCTTACCATTTAACACGGCTTTGCTGGATATCAGGTCAAGCATGCCTGAAGGCAAAGATATCATGATCTGTCTGGATTACGGTTGTTCTCAGTACCTGTTGCCCTGATTACCAGTACCCCCGCCTTTTTTCGGCAATGTCCTTCAGAAGCCAGAGCGGCAGTTGCCATGCTGGCTGATGCTTCGGATGTTCTGACCTATTTACTGGAAGGCGGTCATAGCACCATTGCCGGCAGACTGGCCGGTGCCTGCAGGAATATCGGACGTGAGCAGCTGGCAGATGACATTTTATCGGCCATGCGTGCGGCCGGTTACGAAGTGCGTGAGGATGATCCTTTTGAAAAATCTTCCGGACTGGTCATTGGAAGTCGTGAAAACTCTCCGTATGTCAATCGAATGCGGATGATGTGGGAATCGATGCGAGAAACTGTTATCGAAAAATTTCCTGATGCACCTTCTGATCTTCCAGAAAATATGGAAAGTTACCTGCAGCAAGTCGAAGAGCTTTATGTGACTGATGCCTATCATTCACTATCTATTGAGGGTTACCGGGTCAGTAGAGAATTGATTGAAAAAATACGTAGTGGTCAGTGGAACCCTGACAAGGATGAAGGTGATCGCAGCCTGAAAGATGCCATGGCTGCAAGAGGATACTGGCAGGCTTACCAGGCAGTGCGTATCAGTCTGGAAAAGGTTCTCAAAGGAGAAAATTCAGGAAAGGTGGCGAGGAGTGACCATGGAAACTGGTATCGAGAGATGTTCGCGCCCGGCATAACCGCAGGCCTTTTAAAGCCGGTTGACCTGGCAGGTTACCGGAACGACCAGGTATACATTCGACAATCCATGCATGTTCCTCCCAATCGTGATGCTGTAAGAGATTTAATGCCTGCCCTGTTTGACTTGCTGGAAGATGAAAATGATGCAGCAGTCAGAACTGTTTTAGGTCATTTCGTATTTGTTTATATCCATCCCTATATGGATGGAAACGGTCGAATAGGCCGGCTTTTGATGAATGTGATGCTGGCATCAGGTGGTTATCCCTGGACGGTGATCCCACTGGAAAAAAGAACCGAGTATATGAATGCGCTGGAACAGGCCAGCGTTAAACAGGATATCTCCCTGTTCGCGGAGTTTATCGCTAGTTTGGTCAGAGAAAAGATGCCAGATTCAATTTGAATCTGGCTCTATCATATCAAGCTGCGGATTTCAGAATTTCAGGTGCTTTTTTCAAAACTCCTTCGTTATAAATCCATAGCATAGCCAATGCATACCTGAGTGCATCACTGGTGTTAAATTGCACTCAAACCTGACCCAGGATTTGCACTGATTACTGATCCTTGTTGGGGATGGCTCTGGTCAATGTTATCAGATCATCAGGTTGCTCTGGATGGGTTAATGGCTAATGCAAACACCACCTGTTTTTGGCTCATTTTTCAGTGCAATTTAACAAGCTTTATAACGAATTGCATAAGACACATCCTTCGATCTTCGATTACATATATTTAGACATAAAAAAGTACATCGCTTCAGATGTATTTAAGAATATATCGATAATCCAATATTCCGGGAAGTGACATATTGGTGCACCTGGAAAATCGCTTTTTTCTTCAATCAACTTTCGTTCCTTGACCTATATCAAGATTGATAAATGTCAATGTGACATATTGTCGCATGTCAACTGGGCTTGAATGATCTGTGATCTTTTGTGCGCGTCGAGTCTGGGTATAAATCTTAATAGTAAAGGAAGGGGGGAAGCATGAAAACAGGAATGAAGCGGCTTTGTACCATGCTGCTCGGTGTTGGTCTGGGTTTAGGCCTGGCTGCAAGCGCCGTCGCAGATAAATCATTAAAAGATGTCATGAAGGATAGAGGGCTGACTGAAAAGGATGTATTGGCAGCCGCAAAGACTTATACGCCAACAGGTGGTCGTGACGAATATCTGGCATTCAGTTCAGGCGGGCAAAGCGGACACGTGATTGTTTACGGTGTTCCTTCTATGCGTATTTTGAAGTACATTGCGGTATTCACGCCAGAACCATGGCAAGGTTATGGTTTTGATGATGAGTCCAAGGCTGTCCTGGCCCAGGGCAATAATGCTGGTAATGAAATCAAATTTGGTGATACTCACCACCCGGCATTTTCTGAAACAGAAGGCGAATACAATGGTCGTTACCTGTTCATCAATGACAAAGCCAACCCTCGTATCGCGGTTATTGACCTGCATGACTTCGAGACTAAACAGATTGTTGGGAATCCATTCTTTAAATCAGCGCATGGTGGTGCTTTCGTAACCCCCAATACTGAATACGTGATGGATGCAGCACAGTATGCGGCTCCGTTAAGCGATGGTTTTGTTCCTCTGGAAGAGTTTAATGAGAAATATCGTGGTGGTCTGACCTACTGGAAGTTTGATAATGAAAAAGGCCGTATTGACGAGGCCAGTTCATTTACTTTTGAAATGCCTCCATACAGCCAGGATCTGTCTGATGCCGGTAAATTTGCCAGCATGGGATGGGGCTTTACCAATTCCTTCTGTTCTGAGCGTTATGTAGGTGGTAATGACCGTCCTCCTTTTGAAGCCGGCTGTTCTGCCAAAGATACCGACTTCATGCACGTAACAAATTGGAAAAAAGCGGCTGAACTGGTTGCTGCCGGTAAAGTGAAAAAGGTTAATGGTTCTTACCTGATCACCATAGACCAGGCAGTTGAAGAAGGTCTGATGTACCTGATACCTGAGCCCAAAAGTCCTCATGGTGTCGATGTCAGTCCAGATGGTACGCATATCATCGTTTCTGGCAAACTTGACAGCCATGCCTGGGTATACAGTTGGGAAAAAATCCAGAAAGCCATCAAAGCCAAAAAGTTTGAAGGTAAAGATGACTATGGTATTCCCATCATTGCGATGAAAGATGCCCTGCACAAACAGGTACAGGTTGGTCTGGGTCCATTGCATACGCAGTATGATTCCAAGAAATGTGTGGTTTATACATCGATCTATGTTGATTCGATGGTTACCAAGTGGGACTACTGTGAAGGCAAAGTGCTTGATCAGATACATATTCACTACAACATTGGTCACTTGATGACGATGGAAGGTGATTCCGCTTCTCCAGATGGCAAGTATCTTGTTGCCCTGAATAAGCTGGCCATCGACCGTTTCAACCCAGTTGGTCCTTTACATCCGCAGAACCATCAGTTGATTGATATCAGTGGTGATAAAATGCAACTGCTGTATGACATGCCATTGCCACTGGGCGAACCGCATTATGTGGTTGCAATCAAGGCTGACAAGCTCAAACCTATTGTTCGTTACAAGTCAGGCTGGGATAGTCGTAACGACAAACGTTCGGAGTGGAGAACACGTGCCGGACGAGAAAAAATTGAACGTAAAGATGGCGTAGTACATGTTTATGGTACTGTGATTCGTTCTCATATCACGCCTGAAGTCTTTGAGGTGGAAGAGGGTGAAACTGTTTCACTGCATCTGACCAACCTGGAACGTGCTGAAGATGAGACTCATGGATTCGCGATCTATAATGAAAACGTTCAGTTGTCCATTGAACCTGGCAAAACGGTTTCTGCTACCTTTAAAGCGGATAAAGCCGGTGTCTTTCCTTACTATTGCACAGAGTTCTGCTCTGCCTTACACCTGGAAATGCAAGGCTACCTGCTTGTCAAACCAAAAGGTTACAAGTCTAAAGGTGGTGTTATGAAAGAAGGTCAGAAGTACACCAAGGCTGACTATGACAAGCAGGTTAAAACCAATGTCGACACCCAGGCGGTCATTGACTCGGTTGTCGGCTTCATCACCAGCCATAACTATAAGGACTTCTCTACGTTGTATCGCTGGTAGAAGATGCGACCGATCAGCTTGGTTTTGCAGAAGAGGCCAAGAAGAAAGCGGAAGCTTATGCTGCTAAATGTGACTAGCAAAACGCCACTTTATGGGCAGGCCAGCATTGGCAGTATCAGGTGAAAACTGCCGACTTGGGTCTGCGTGCCAAGACCTTCCTCGAGCAGAATGGTGCAGTGAAAGTAAAAGCAAAATAAAACCGGGGTTTTATTTTGAGTTGTCAAACAGGGGAGCTTTAACACTCCCCTGTTTCGTTTAGGTTAATTAACACCGTAGATTATTTGGGGTGAAAATCATGAAGTTATCAAAATCATTATTGCTGGTTCCTGTTGCACTCATATCTTTAATTACTGGAAATACCGTATTGGCTGATGGTGCGGCCCTGTACCAGTCAAAAACCTGCTGGGCCTGCCATGGCAAAGATGCCAAAACACCCTTGCAGCCTATTTATCCAAGGCTTGCAGGTCAGAATGCGGATTATGCTTATAGCCAGATGATTGATATTAAATCCGGTGCACGTGCCAATGGGCAATCTGCTGCAATGAAAGGCGTCATGGGTCAGGTTAATGAAGCCGAGATGCGTGAAATTGCTGACTGGCTGGCAACCCTGAAATAAAGTCATCATTTTCCTGCTGTTTTGATGGCCTTGATGTAGATCAAATAGATTTATGTGGATATATGGTGAAATTTCTCTTGCCTGTTAACAAGATACTGGCTGGCGTGCCTCAGCTTATGCGGCGGTTGTGAATGAAACTATACTTTATTCATTCCATTTTTTTAGAGAACACGATTATGAAGCGAAAATTAATTTCCCTAGCAAGCTTGCTGGCATTCACCATGATTACTGCTGGCTCTGTACAGGCGGAAAAACCTGTTGAATGGAATGCGGAAGGTGGTGAAAAAACCAGGGCAATGCTGCTTACTCCAAACAGGGAAAATGGTATTGAGGTTTATGAAGTCTGCTCGGCCTGTCATTTGCTTGAAGGCTGGGGAACGAAAAATGGTACTTTTCCGCAAATAGCGGGACAGTCGCGCGAGGCGCTGGTTAAACAGCTGGCAGATATTCGAGCTGGCAACCGTGATAACCCCACCATGTATCCTTTTGCTTTGCCTGAATCTATCGGGGATGAGCAGGCGATGGCTGATGTGACTGACTATATTGCCAAGCTGCCGATGAACCCGGATAACGGTAAAGGTCCATGGGAGAAAGGCACGCCGGAATTTGATCAGGGTGCGAAGCTTTACAAGGATAACTGTGTGAAATGCCATGGTGACCATGGTGAAGGGATCGCCGAGAAATTTTATCCCCGTATTGAAGGTCAGCACTACGCTTATATGCTGAGACAGTTTGAGTGGATCAGGGATGGCAAGCGCCGAAATGCAAATCCGGACATGGTCGAGCAAATCAAGCGTTTTTCTGACAAGGATATGCAAATGGTCATCAACTGGGTTTCACGTACCCAGTAAACCCTAAAGACCTGGCGCCATCAGTTGACTATCAAAATCCGGATTACGATTAATCCTGGCGTTTGATCTTTACCAAAATCAATAATGCTCCCGCTTCATGCGGGAGATATTTGAAATGCGATAGATTATTGCATTCGTAGACAAAAAATCTTCCTGGGCCATATTGCATGACATCAGAATCTTTAAATGGACAGACTCTAAAAGTCGGTATTCTTTCTCTTATAGGAATCGGTCTGCTTGCCCTGATTTTTTACACACCTATCTGGTGGGTTTCCCTGACGGCTCCCAATTATCCGGCTGAATCTTTTCCTGATGGCGTGCGAATTCAGTTCCATATCAACGGTGTTTTTAATGGTTGTAAAAAGCAGGATAAGGTTGAGATTCAGGAAGACGAGGCGCTGGATTGTGTGCATGAAATGGATACGATTAACCACTATGTAGGTATGTACCCGATTGCGGCAGGTGGTCCTGTAGAAAGAGGCTATGGACAATTCCTGATGGTTTTCATGGCGGTCATGGTTCTTGGATTTATGTGCACCAGGCCAAAAATTCGAATGGTAATTATGAGTGCAGGTTTTGCTGGTATTGTAGTCTGGATGTACCTGGCGATGTATACGGAAGATGGTTTTCATTTTCAGAGCACAGGCTATGTTGAAGCAATGATAACTTCTCTTGATCAGGATGCTACTGATACCTCTTCTGCTGCCGAGCCTGAATTTGTTATTGGTGGCATTACCGGAGTATTGAAAAAATCACTCGAAGATTCTGGCGTTGAAGTCATCTTGCCATCAGAAGTGGAAAGGCAGGAAAAATCTCTGGATAAGATTTCTGAAAAGTCACTGCTTATTGAGCAACTGAAGACTACTTATGATATCGATCAGGCCAAGTCATCTGATGTGGAAGCCTGGAATGGTAGTTCATTTCAGATAATGTCCTGGCATTATGGGAAAAGTCTGGCTAGATACTTCAATAACCAGGAAGAAATCGTTCCAATGGTTGAGACGCTGAAAATTGCCTTGCATGTAGTATTTTGGGGATTGCTTGGTGCGATGGTATTGCTGGTGTGGGGTGCACGTAAAAATAGCGGGATTCTCTATTGGTTGCTGGTATTGGTACCCATGGCATTGCCGCTGTTCTTTATTATCGATTATTCGGCCTGGCTCTGGTGGTATGGACATACGTTGAATGATATGGGCGCGTTTTCAGTAAAACCTTTCATGCCAACAGTGTTTGGTGATGGCAAAGTCGCACAGTTTGCAACCCACTCCTATCCTGACTTGGGTTTTGGACTGATGATGCTGTTGTTCGTGGTGCTGGCTTTTGCTGCGCTGATGCGTCGCAAGCAGTTTAAATCAGTAGAATAATCTGATGCTGCGCTATCTGGCAGTAGTGTTGGTTTTTCTGTTATTCCGCTGAGTGGTATTGCTACAGGCTATCCCTCTTTGCAGGAACTGGTGGATGGCGCAGAACCGAACTCTACGCTGGTGCCACCACCTGGCACTTATGCAGGGCCTGTTACCCTGGATTTTCCGTTGACCATTGATGGTAAAGGTGAAGTCACCATTGATGCCGGTGGCAAAGGCTCGGTGATTTATCTCGATACTGATGGTGCTGTATTGAAAAATCTTCACCTGACCAACTCCGGCAACTCACATAACGATATTGATTCCGGTGTCCAGGTGCGAGGTAACTTCAATGTCATCAAGGACAATGTGATTGACAATTGTCTGTTCGGCGTGGATCTTCAGCAGTCAGAACACAATATTATTCGCAGTAACCGGATATCCTCCAAACCGGTAGAGCTGGGTGTCAGGGGTGATTCTGTCCGGCTCTGGTACAGCTTCCATAACAAGATCACCGACAATATCATTCGCGACAGTCGCGACATGGTGGTCTGGTATTCGGCCGACAACACCATTGCACGCAATGATTCCAGGAGCGGGCGTTATTCCTTGCACTTTATGTATTCACGGTTCAATGAAGTGGATTCAAATCATTATGAGAATAACTCGGTTGGCATATTCCTGATGTACAGCGACAGCGTGGTTGTCAAAAACAATTATATCGCCTATGCGAACGGGCCGACCGGCATGGGGATAGGCTTCAAGGAAACCTCTGACGTCGAGATCGCCAATAACCAGATACTCTACTGTGCAACAGGCCTGTATATTGACGTTTCACCCTATGACCCTGATACAACGAACCGCATCCATGACAATGTCATTGCCTTTACCAGCATTGCGATCGACTTTCTGAATGACTGGAAAGGTAATATTTTTGAAAGGAACTCATTCAAAGGAAACCAGACACAGATTTCAGTATCAGGTGGCAAGACCGCGAATCGCAATATCTGGAAAGGTAACTACTGGGATGACTATGAAGGTTTTGATCTGGATAAAAATGGTGTGGGCGATACCCCTTATGAACTGTTCGGCTATTCAGATCGTTTGTGGATGGATGTGCCTGTTGCGCGTTTTTTCAAGGGTACGCCGGTAATGGCGGTGCTGGATTTTCTTGAACGGCTGGCACCTTTCAGTACACCTGATATGCTGGTAAGAGATGAACAACCGCTGATGTCGGCAGAGGAGAGGTTATGAATCAACCTGATCAACAAGAATGGCAAGAAAAAAAAGCCGGTCCTGAGCAAGAAAAGAAGAGAAGAGAAGCAGGCGGGAATTCCTGCGTTCTGTCGCTTTAGGTGCTGGTGTTGTGGCCGCATCACTTGCTGGGTTTTCTCCCGTGGTGCAGGGTAACTCCAGTCGGCTCAGGCCACCCGGCGCATTGAAAGACTTACTGGATGAGCAGGAATTTCTTGCGGCCTGTATCAAGTGTGGCCAGTGTGTGCAGGTCTGTCCTGTCAATGCCATTAAACTTGCGGATCTTGATGAGGGCGTGGGTATTGGTGTGCCGTTTATCGATGCACGAGAGCAGGCCTGTGATTTCTCCTGCGATGGACTGCAGTGTGTTTTGGCCTGTCCAACAGGCGCCTTGACGCATGATCTGGACTATCCGGCGGATACCCGCATGGGTTTTGCGCGCCTGGCAAGGCCAGGCAAATGTCTTGCGGTAAAAGGTCAGGGTTTTAAAGGGCAGGCAAGAGGCCCCGACTATAAAGGCCTGCTTCGGTATGACGAGATTGATCGCTGGAATCCGATTCCAGTTGTCGGATCATCCTTATGATCTGGAGTTATGCGACCTGTGTGTACGTCAATGCCCGATCGAGATTCGAATAGCACAATGTGAAGCAGAAGAAAAACAAAGGGCTGAAGTGAAGGATAATAAACAGCTGGCACGTGTTGCACAACGTCATGGAAACGAGTGCCCGCCAAAACATGCTATCCAGCTGCAGCCACTTGAAAACAGAGATGGTGTCAACCGTATGGAGCCTGTCGTGATGGATGGCTGTGTCGGTTGTGGTGTCTGTGAAATGATCTGCCCAGTAGAAGGTGCTCCAGCTATCGTCATTGACATTGATAAAGTAACGGATATGGTCTGACTATATGAATTACATTAAAGAATCTTTATCACAGGTATTTGGAAACAAGGCTGCCCGTCCGGCCAAAACCGATCAGTCTGAAGCTGTCCTTAAAATTTACCAAGATAAAAGAAATGCGCTCACCAAGGCTGATCTTGAAGCTGTTGAACACAATCATCCGGGCTTCTTTGGTGGCAAATGGAAAAGAAGGCGCTGGATTACACTGGTACTGGTTAATTTGTTGTTTGTAGTTTCCTATGCTTTTGATATTCAGTTGCTGGAAGGGGCATTAACAGCCTCCCGGTTTGTCGGTTTTCACATGGCCGATCTGAATTCTGCCTTGCAGGTGATGTTGGCCTACAAACATGTTGTATTGAATCTTGTCATTGGAACGGTCACAGTCTTTTTTATGTGGCTATTGCTCGGTGGGCAGGACTTTTTGTTCATGGGCCTGTCCTTATCATCTATTGGCTGAGTGGGCGGAATATCTGCACTTGTGGCTGGTAAAAAAGAAACTGGTTAAAAATCATACCTTCCATCGTAAAACACGCAGTGTGTTTTATGTGATATTTGCATTGCTGGCACTCATAAGTGGTTACACGGTTTTTGAAACGATCTCACCTACAGGGATCCTCAGCAGGGCATTGATTTATGGTCCCGGCGATTGCGCTGATCTGGGTTGGTGCTGCTGCTGTTGTTCGAGGTCTTTTATTCTCGCCGTGCCTGGTGCCGTTATGTTTGTCCGATTGGTGTGACTTATGCTGTGGTAGGTGTGGCGTCACCCCTGCGAGTTACCTATAACGCTGAAGCCTGTCATCATGAAGGTGACTGCCGCAAGATCTGCCTGAAGTGCCGCATGTGCTGGATCTGACAATTCGCGGAGCAGCGCATGATGTTAATCAGGATGTCAGTGCAGACTGTACCCGTTGTGGTATGTGTATCGATATTTGTCCAACAGATTCGTTGACTTACAAATTTAAGGGGCTGGATAAGTTCCGCTGAGTGAAAATTATTAAAAAGGTCTCAGGATGATTCAGTTCTCCAATGTTGTTAAACAATTTCCGCCGTAACGAGGTGCTAAAGGGCATTGATCTCAATATCGAGAGAGGTCAACGCGTGGCGTTGGTGGGTTCCAATGGGGCAGGCAAGACAACCCTGATTCGTTGCCTGCTGGGTGAATACAACTGTCAGGGTGAGGTCTCCATCGATGGTCTTGATCCCCGGAGTTTCAAGACAGGAAGTGTTATCTAAAGTGGGTTTCGTTCCACAGCTGCCGCCACCGCTGAGAATGCCGGTTGGTCAGCTGGTCAGTTTTGCAGCAAGCCTTTGTCAGTCAGACCCTGAGCGTATATTGAATGTCTCTGGGCAGCTGGGATTCGATGCCAGGCAATTCAAACATCATCCTTTTGTGAAACTATCAGGTGGGCAGAAACAGAAACTATTGATTGCCATTGCCCTGGGGCGTGATACCGAGTTGCTGGTTATGGATGAACCGGCAGCCAACCTTGATCCTGAAGCCAGGCATATCCTGTTTAAACTGCTGGCGAAGAAACAGGAGTCATGCGCCATGCTGATTTCCAGTCACCGACTGGATGAAGTGGCTTCGCTGGTAAATCGTGTTGTTGAAATGGATCAGGGTAAAATTGTTCTGGATGACGAAGTTGTTGACCTGCTGGATATGTCCAGTCAACTCGGTTGCAGGATTACCATGGTCCAGCCGCAAGAGGCATTTATCAAAGCTTTAACAGAATGGCGCTTCAACGCTGATGACGCGAGTCGGGTTGTATGGAGCGGTTTTATTGCCGGGCCTGATCGTTTACGTTTTCTGGGCATGCTGTCGCGTTATGCAGCATTGCTATCCGGGATTGAAATGAATGATGCTGCTGAACGCAAGAATACGGAAAATGTTGCCTGAGGAAGTCTTAAATGCAGCAATCGATTTCCTGACATTGTCTGGATTGTGGTATTTGTTGTTACTGAGCTTCCTGCTACAGGTGATCCGGTCACTGGTCTGCAGAGGAAGTTAGTTGGGACAGGGATGCCTGCGAACGTTGCCGAATGGTGTTGAGTGATCCGCATTTTGCTGCACAGGTACGTTACTTTCCTGAAGGAAAGCGTTCAAAAGTGGTTAAGTTTGATGACATGGTTGTGCGGTTATCTGGTTGCAGGAAAACAATCTTGAAAATGACAGCAAGGACTGAAATTTGGGTTGCTGATCACCGATCCAGGCGATTGGATTGATGCAAGAACGGCTTACTTATGTTCTCAAAGAAAACAACACCCATGGAATATGGCCTGGGAGCGCAGTCTGAACAGCGTCGGCGACGGCTTGAACTTTGAACAGGCCAAGCAACATATTGCCGATATTGAAAAACGTTTCAATGTGCATGGCGTGCAGTTAAAGCAACGATTAAAGAACAGGCACAACAGCGGGATAATATAAGATGAAACATCTTTGGTTGACAGCCTATACCGATATTATTGAATCACTGCGGGCGCGCTGGTTCATGATTTACTCAATGGTTTTTGGCGGCATTGTTGTTTTATTGTTTGCTTTCGGATTGTCTGAGTCGCGTATTATGGGATTTACTGGTTTATCCCGCTTGCTGGTAACTTATATTCAGTTATCCATGGCGATTCTGCCTGTGTTTGTATTGATCACGACTGTTCGTTCAGTTGCGGGTGATAGGGAAGCAGGTGTGTTTGAATACATGCTGTCATTGCCGGTCACCCTTGGCAGCCTGGTTCTGGGGGCGTTTTTTTGGGCGTTTTTTTGTGGTTTTTCTTCCGGTTTTTCTGGCGATGTTGGCTGCAGTTGGCTGGGGGGTCGTCAAAGGTGCCGAAGTTCCCTGGGATTTATTTATTTATTACACTGCCCTCTGATGTCACTGGCATGGTGTTTCCTGGGTATAGGTATGCTGATCTCGACGTTGGCGCGTTCATCAGATGTTGCACAGGGTGCGGCCTTTTTGATTTGGCTGTTGTTACTGTTGTTTCTTGATCTGATTCTTTTAGGTGTCATGATTCAGGAACAGTTGCCACCGGAAACAGCTGTTGCCATTGCGCTGGCTAATCCGATGCAGGTGTTTCGTACAGCAACAATGATGTTGTTTGATCCGCAACTGGTGTTGCTTGGGCCAACCGCATTTCTTATTCTGGATAATTTCAGTCAAGCCGGTTACATGGCTTACGCAATCGCATTACCCAATTCTGTTTGGTAGCTCTCTCAGCAGCAATAGGGTACTGGTATTTCAAGCGTAGTGACCTGCCCTAGATGAAATCAATAATCAAGGACAGCGGTTTGTTTCAATGGGTTGTTATTTTGCTGCTAATTGCCTGGCTTGGCTGGGCACTGTTTGTTTTGTGGCCTGAGGATGAGCAGCAAGTATCAGTAAAACTTTCTTATGATTCCTGATTGTGACTTACGAAGCGGGCCATGTATCAAGCCAGTTGCCAACTGGTGGAGATGGTCAGTTTTTCTATTGAACCACGTAGTATACCTTTGCTTGAGCCTTTAAGGTTGCAGGTTGAAATATCTGAACCTGTCCATTGACAGGGTTGATGTTGATCTCAATGGCGTTGAGATGAATATGGGATTTAACCGCACACAACAGGAGCCTGGGTAATGGGCATTTTGCGGGTAAAGGCAAATCTGTCAGTCTGTGTTCATGAAATCATGGAATGGGAGGCGAAGGTGCTTTTGTATCAGGGAAACCAGGTGACTGCAGTGCCTTTCAGGTTTATCACTGTCAATGAAAATGCAGTGACTGCCAAATAGCTTCCGGGCTAGTCATCAGCTATGGATAACCAGGCAAAAATATCAGTCAGTTCCTCATCGTAAAATCATCCAGCAATTCTTCTTCCGGTGCATCACTATCGTGAATGCGCAATTTCTGTCTTAGCTTTTTAACTTGGCGCCACAGGTAGCTGGTGTATTGCCCGGCCAGCATGGGAACGGCTTTCCTGTGATCACCATATCCATCTTTACCATGACAGGTTGCCGCATTCTTTTTTGTAGAGCTTTAGTCCTTTTTCGGCATCCCCTTTGGCTCTGGGGATCTGCATCAGTTTTTTTGATTCAAGCAGGCGTTCGTAGGCATTAAAGTCAGGTGCAGTTTCATCAACTGCAGGTAATCTGGTATTCAGTGTAATCTTCGCCAGAAATTGTGAAATATGAAAGATGTCCTCATCCGGCATTTGACGATGGTCGATATATTCAATCATGGCAATATTGGGGCGCTTGCGCTCACGGAATAATTCGAGCTGTTTTTTTATAAACTCGGCAGGTAAGCCTGCAAGTCGGGGATATTCCCCTTCCTTTCCACCTTGTCCAAATTCACCGTGACAACCTGCACAGACTTCATTGATTTCTTCACCAATGTCAGGGGCATACTCCAGGGCTGTTACCTGGGTAGATAAGAGCAGACTGGCAAGTAAATAAATGATTAACTCATGTGCTGGTTTCATGGAGGTTTTATTTCAGATTCGTTTAAGTTCTTATTATAGTCATTTCCAATATATCTGGTTCTTGATTTAAATCAGAGTTTGCAGACTACTTGTCCTGTTTAATACAGATTCTGCTTTTTAACCGGGCAGGGCTGAAATATGAAGATAACAAGATATAACTGGTATCTGTATGTGGTGATTTTACTGTCACCAGCCATGTCCCTGGCCGATATGCCAGAAGGTGATTGCGAACAGCCCCTGCCGGGCACTGATTTGCGGCATTGCTCATTTTCTGGGCAAAAAAATGCCGTTTGTTAATTTATCCGGTGCATTGCTTGATGGCGTTGATTTTTCCAATGCCAAATTACCCGGTTGTAATCTTGTTGGGGCGAAATTGCGAAAAGCCGATTTGAAATGGGCTGTGTTGACAGATTGCATGATCACCGGAGCGGATCTGACTGAAGCTGATTTGTTTCATACGACGTTTGATGGGGCGAAACTGAATAACAGCCTGTTTAAAGGTGCTAATATGTTTGGCGCTAATCTTAATGAGGTGATTGCCGAGCATGTGGACTTCTCTGGTGCCTATATGAAAGATATTGCGATGGAAGAACAGCAATTTTAATAATAGTAACTTTGAAGCATGCTTTATGCAGCAGAGCTGTTTTGATTGGCAGTAAGTTACGTCATGCCAAGCTTAAATGGGTTACCTATGACGGGCGGGGCGCTGGAAGATGCAGACTTTACCCAGGCTGATTTGACACATTCATTATTAAATGGTGTCCGTATGGATAATGCGGTGTTCATCGAGGCAAACTTAAAGGAAACACGTTTTCTCAATTCAGTACTGGACGGCACAGATTTCACCAATGCGCAGAATCTGCCAATGCATTTGCAGGATATGCTTGAGCAACGAAAAGCCACGCAGCACACTCCACGACATTAGTTGGTAAATAGGCAAAATCATGAAAAATAAAATTATGCTACTGATATCGTTATCAGTAATTAGCTGGGCAACTTCGTTGCAGGCAATGACTGACAGCCAGCAGCAAGTAATATCCAGTATTGGCAAGCTCAATGGAATTGCCTTGCAATGTCGTTACATTGACCAGGTTAAACGTATAAAAATGGCACTAGTGGAAAGCCTGCCCAAGCAAAGAATGCTGGGAGAATGGTTTGAGCAGTCTACCAATGCATCATTTATGGAATTCATGGAAAAAGACCAGGTATGTCCAGCGGCGCAGTTATTCCAGCTTGAAGTGGATGCTGCAATTGAAAATATTAAATCTGAATTCAGTCAATGAAAAAAGCTTCCTACTCACCGGTTAGCTGGCTGATTGATTGCCTTGTTGGCTACTTATGGTCAGCTGCTGGTGGCTGGCGATGATTTTACTGTCGTAGTCAGTATCAAGCCAATTCATTCAATAGTTGCAGGTCTCATGAAAGATGTTGGTGAGCCCGTATTGTTAATGGATGGCAAGCAAACGCCCTACGACTTTGAAGTTAATGCAAAACAAAAACAATTGCTGGCTGATGCAGATATCGTGATCTGGGTTGGTGAAGAGCTGGAAAACTCCTTGCAGGATCAGGTTAAAAAACTTCCTGCTGAAACAACTGTACTGGAGCTGTTATCAAATCAACGCCTTAAAATTCTACCTTCCAGAAAGGAATTTAATCTTCGTGATCCTTTTTTCTGGCTGGATGATCGTAATGTATTAATCATGCTGGATGAATTGACAGAAGCGCTGATTCAGAAAGACCCGCCACGTTCTCATATTTACAGCCGTAATCGACGTGAAATGCTTAAGCCGCTTTTGCAGATAGATAGGGAATATGAATACGGCTACCGGGGAATGAAAGCGGGTTTAGGTATTCAGTATTTTCGACACCTTGCAATATTTTGAGCAGGCATATGCCCTGACAACACTGGGTTACATTGCAGCTACGCCGAGTGATGCTGACGATATTGTAAGGCTACTCGAGATGCACAACAGGATCAGTAACAAAGAGGCAGTTTGTCTGTTTGTTGATAAATCCATGAAAGCCGAGCATCTGGACTTGTTAACAGGAGGACAACAAATCAATATCGGTGAACTGGATGTTTTAGGGCAGCAGTTCAAGGCAGGACCTGACCTATACCTGAAACTCATGGAATACAACACGGATGTGATCAAGCAATGTCTTAACGCGGATATGGATGCGGCAGCCGCTGCAAGACTGGCAGCTGCAAGTGATGAAGCACCGGCTCCAGATGGAATTGGCGGACGTTTTATCCTGACTGATCACCTGGGGCAGACTGTCACGGAACTGGATATGAGGGGTACTTATTCCCTGATCTTTTTTGGCTATACCTCCTGCCCGGATATTTGCCCGACCAGCCTGGTGGTAATGGCCCAGGCATTAAAGAAAATGGGAGATGTTTCAGGCAAGTTGCAGCCTTATTTCATTTCAGTAGATCCTGAACGGGATACAGTGAAGATATTGCGAGACTACGTTGCTTTTTTTGATTCGCGCCTGATTGGTCTGACTGGAAAGCCAGAGATGATCAAGAGGGTTGCAGACCAGTTCAGGGTTAAATACGAAAAAGGCAAGGTTGACCCTGCCAATCCGGATATATACATAGTGGATCACACATCAAGTCTTTACCTGATGGCGCCAGATGGCCGTTTTGTCACCAAGTTCGCTCATGGTATTTCACCTTCTGAACTGGTGAAGCAGCTGGAGAAAATTATTTATTAGCAGGTCTTCAGTATTCCAGATCAGGCTCGTAGTTCGACAGTTTCAAAGTGCTGTTGTGAGAAGGATCACCTTGCGCTGAAGCTGGAGTAACCCGGTCTTCTGTTCCCGGTTGCTCTGCAACTTAAAAAAACAGGAGATTAAAGTGATGAACAAAATAGCATTCCTGCTATTTTGTCGAACTCCCGCGTTCTCATCTCTCGAGGCCATAACAAAAACAGCCCACACGAGGTGGGCCTAATTTCATTATATGGCGCGCCCGAAGAGATTCGAACTCCCGGCCTCTGCCTCCGGAGGGCAGCGCTCTATCCAGCTGAGCTACGGGCGCATTATTTCGCGGCGAAATGTAACATACCTGTTTTCAATTTGCCTGTTTCAGTTAAATTTTTCAGCCTGTTTTAGGCAAATCTGGTCCAACTAAAACAGGTAGCGGCCACCACTGGCAATCGCTGCCGTAATGATTCCGATGGTCATGTTGATACCGACCAATTGGCGAATCTGGGCCAGTGCCTTGCCGCCTGCAGGCCAGTCCTGGCTTGCAACCGCATTTTTCAGGCGTTTGAAGGACGCAAAATACACGTGGAAGAAAATCAGCATCATGACAATACCCAGCCCCATCATCAGGTTGATATGCATGGGCAGGCCTTTCATTCCGTCGGGATAATAGCCGAGGATGACGCCATAACCGGTTACCAGAATCAGCAGGATACTGATCCAGACGACAGGAAAAAAACGTTTAAATACGCCAACCCACAGTTGCAGTCTCTGAGGAGGCTCAAGTTGTGCGGCAGCCACCGGCCGTAAAAAAGCATGTGCGAAAATCATGCCGCCGACCCAGATGACAACGGCAGCGACGTGGAGCATGACAGCGATACCCATGATAAGAATTCCTGTAGCTAGAGGTGAAAATAATTCCGCATAATAGCATTCTGGCAACAGGAATTTACCTTGATGCTACAAAGTGTATTAGAAATTGTTTATACTCCGCGCCAATTGATTGATCGCTAGACCAATCTGGGCAATCTTTTTACATAAGGAAACACATTATGTTCAAGCGTACTCTGGTATTTTCTCTGATAGGCACTGCTCTGGCTTTTTCTGGTATGGCTTCAGCTGAAGATGATCGTTCGGCGGTTCTGGAGCGCATCAAGCCAATTGGTACGGTGACTGTTGCGGGCCAGGCTCCGGCTGCTCCTCCAACAGCACCAGCGGAAGCGGCACCTGCTGCAGCCGAAGCTGCTGCACCAGTGGCAGAAGCTGCAGTTGAAACTGTCGCCGAAGTTGCGGCTGAAACCCCGGCTGCTCCTGCAGCAGCTGATGGTAAAGCCGTCTATACAACTGCCTGTTTTGCCTGTCATGGCACAGGTGCTGCCGGTGCGCCAAAGCTTGGTGATGCTGCGGCTTGGGGTCCACGTGTTGCTACCGGTAAAGACGCCCTGATGGCCAGTGCGATTAACGGCAAAGGCGCCATGCCTCCAAAAGGCGGCCAGATGCATCTTTCTGATGCCGAGATTTCCGCTTCCATTGACTACATGCTGGATGCAGTTAAATAAGACGGCTTATTTTCAAAAAACTGTCACCCCGGCATGTTGTTAGCCGGGGTCTTTATTCTGATGCAATGAGATTCTGGCCAGAAGAATGCCGGAATGACGTTTGGATCGGTGCTGCTTTTAAGTACGTCAAATACTTTCAGTAGAGTTGGAAACCTGCCGCTCAATTATTCCACAGCAAGCATTGACCTGATATTCGCCAGGTGAGCGTTACCACGCTCTTTCTGGACTTCTGGACTGAGCCGGTTTTTTCCTTCCCAGGTGATGTCATCCTCAGGTAGTTCGCTGAGGAAGCGACTGGGTTCGCAGCTGGTCAACTCGCCGTAACGTTTGCGTTTGGAAGCGTAGGTGATAGTCAATAACTGCCGCGCCCTGGTAATACCGACATAGGCCAGGCGTCGTTCTTCTTCAATATTATCTTCCTCAATGCTGGTGCGATGGGGTAATAACTCTTCCTCCATGCCAACCAGGAAAACATAGGGGAATTCCAGTCCTTTGGCGGCATGCAGTGTCATCAGGTGAACGCGGTCACCGCCTGATTCTTCATCCTGCCGTTCCAGTACATCCATCAGCGTCAGGTGGCTGACCAGTTCGGCGATGGTGTCACCCTTGGTCTCATCATCCTGCAGACGTTCGAGCCAATCGAACAATTCTTCAACGTTATCCTGTTTGCGCTCAGTAGCCTTGTCGTTGGATGACTGGTCCCGCAGCCAGGCGTCATAATCAATTTCATTGAGTAACTGCCGAATACCATGCGTAGCGGATTTCTCGCTGGCTACCTGCGTATAAAAATCGATCATGCCGGAAAAAGACTGCAGCTTTTCCAGCAGGTTGGGTTTTAGGAGTTCTGCAAGACCCATTTCATTACAGGCCTGCTTCAGCGAAATGCCGCGTTCTGTGGCATAAGCAGCAAGCTTTTGCAGTGTTGTGGCGCCTATACCACGATGCGGTGTGTTTACGGTGCGTAAAAATGCCGTGTCATCATCGGGATTGGCCAGCAGGCGCAGGTATGCCATGGCATCCTTGATTTCTGCCCTGTTAAAGAAGGACTGGCCACCACTGATAAAATACGGGATGTTGTGAATCCGTAAAGCTTTTTCAAAGCCCCTGGACTGGTGATTGCCGCGGTAAAGAATGGCGTAGTCACCAAATTCGCTACCCTTGGTGAATTTGTGATGAATAATTTCTGTGGCGACTTTTTCAATTTCGTCATTTTCATCACGGCAGTTTAATGCACGAATCATGTCGCCAGGACCCAGTTCACTCCACAGCTTTTTTTCGAAAACATGCGGATTGTTACCAATCAGCTGGTTGGCGGCTCTGAGAATCCTGCCGGTGGAACGGTAATTCTGTTCCAGCTTGATGATTTTCAGTTGGCTGAAGTCCTCTTTCAGGCGCTCCAGGTTTTCCGGGCGTGCGCCGCGCCATGCATAGATAGACTGGTCATCATCACCAACCACCGTTAATGCCTGGCGAATACCTACCAGTTGTTTAACCAGTTCATATTGTGCGCCATTAGTATCCTGGTATTCATCGACCAGCAGGTAACGGATACGATCCTGCCAGGCATCCAGGATTTTACGGTCCTGGCGGAATATCTGCACCGGCAGGCGCAACAGGTCATCAAAATCCACGGCATTATAGGCCTGCAGCATCTGTTGATAAGCGAGGTATTGCCTGGCCTGGGCATGTTCAAGATCATTGGCGGCAATGGACAAGGCCTGTTCCGGCGTGGTTAAAGCATTTTTCCAATGTGAAATCTGCCATTGTGCTGATTGGCTGTCTTCTTCGCGCTGGTCTTTTTTGAGAAGTTCGCGCAATACGTTGGTGCAGTCTTCCTGGTCCATCAAGGTAAAGCCTTTTTTCAGGCCGGCAGCAGCAAATTCCCTGCGTAAGATAGTTAAACCCAGTGTATGGAAAGTGGATATTTTCAGGCCTTTGGCAGCATTGTCGGAAAACTCCTGTTTCACCCGGGTTTTCATTTCACGTGCTGCCTTGTTGGTGAAAGTGACAGCGGTAATATGTCGGGGTGCAATGCCGGCATTTTCGATCAGATGCACAATCTTGCGCGTGATAACACGAGTTTTACCCGAGCCGGCTCCTGCCAGAACAAGTAAAGGGCCATCGAGATATCGGACGGCTTCAAGTTGACGTTTGTTTAGATCATGCATGCAATTTCAGCGGCTGGGTGGTCTATGCTATTTGCTTAAGTTCGTTACGAGCCTGCTATGGTAGCGAAGACTGTCCTGTTTGAGGTATTAAAAAATGACAATGAATCAAATGAATCATAAGCGCAACACGGCAAGACATGCCGGAGACCTGATGAAACGGGAATCCTGGCGCATGTTCCAGATTCTCTCCGAGTTTGTTGAAGGTTTTGAAGCGCTTGCCCAGATCGAGCCTTCCGTCAGTATCTTCGGTTCTGCACGTACCGAGCCAGACCACCCATACTACCTGTTGGCAAAGGATATTGCGAGGCTGCTGTCAGACAGTGGGTTTGCCGTGGTCAGTGGTGGCGGTCCAGGTATCATGGAGGCTGCCAATAAGGGGGCATTTGAAGGAAAGTCACCCAGCGTGGGCTTGAATATCAGGCTGCCAACAGAGCAGGTTGGGAACCCTTACCAGGATATTTCTTTAGCCTTCAAACACTTTTTCGCACGTAAGGTTATGTTTGTAAAATATGCCTCGGCTTATGTTGTGTTACCCGGTGGCTTCGGGACTTTGGATGAATTCGCTGAAATTCTGACCCTGGTGCAGACGGGCAAGTCACGCCGTATTCCGATTATCCTGGTGGGTTCGGAATTCTGGAAGGGGCTGATTGACTGGTTTGAGCAGACCCTGGTGCCGGCAGGTACGATCAGTCCGGAAGACATGAAGCTGATGACAGTGATTGATGAGCCCCAGGGCGTGGTCGATGCCATCTTCGCTCATTACGAGACACGCAGCATCCTGCCATCTGAAGATGAAGAAGAAATTCAACTCGAGTTGTAATATGATTGAATCAGAAAGGGCCTTTGGGCCATAAAACAGGGTTTGTTAATGAACAGATTTTTTGCTGCATTATTGCTGATCGTTTCTACCAGTGTATTGGCTGCACCTCCATCGACTCCAGCTCCGTCACCGCCGGCAGCAACTGGTATACAGGACGTTCCGCCTCCACCACCGCCTGTTCAGAGCGGACAGGTTATGGAACCTGGCGTTACAATTATTCAGACTGAAGATGAAACCATTTACGAATACCGGGCTGGATCAAGACTGATAATGGTTCGTGTTGAGCCTAAATCGGGTCCTCCTTATTATTTTTTTGATCAGGATGGTGACGGTCAGCTGGACTTCCAGGAAGATGATCCCAGGTTGTCCAAGATAAACCAGTGGGTGTTGTTTCGCTGGTAATTAAGCTTACATACTCATTAAACCTGAAAGCCGGCTAAGCCGGCTTTTTTGTGACAGGTATCTGCAAAGCATGGAAAATTTATATCGACACATAGAGAGCGTCAACGAGTGGGTTGGTCGGGTTATTGCCTGGCTGACATTATTCATGGTGCTGGTAACCTTTCTGGTTGTGATGTTGCGTTATGTCTTTGACCTGGGCTGGATCGCTATGCAGGAATCCGTCGTTTACATGCACGGCTTTGTTTTCATGCTGGGCGCAGCCTATACACTGAAGCATCAGGGTCATGTCCGGGTGGATATTTTTTACCAGCGCTTTTCTGCGCGCGCCAGGGCCTGGGTGGATTTACTGGGAACACTTTTTCTGCTGTTTCCGGTTTCAGTCTTTATTATCTGGATGGGTTGGGAATACGTGGCCGATTCCTGGTCCGTATTTGAAGGTTCCAGGGAGGCCGGCGGTCTCCCCGGCGTGTTCCTGTTAAAGAGCCTGATAATCGCCATGCCTGTTTTAATGCTGCTGCAGGGCAGTGCGATGGTTTTGCAGCAGGTATTAATTCTGCAGGGTAAACTCGAAGTGGAACAGGAGGAGCATGAATAATGGCTGAGTTGATGCCCTTTTTCCTGTTTCTGACAGTCTGCGCGGTATTGATGCTGGGTTATCCGGTTGCCTTTTCGCTGGGGGGCACAGCTTTGGTGTTCGCCTTGCTGGGCGAGTTTCTGGGCTTTTTTGATGCATCCTTCCTTGAAGCTTTACCGAATCGCCTTTACGGCATCATGATCAATCAAACTCTGATCGCAGTGCCATTGTTTGTTTTCATGGGCGTCATGCTGGAGCGTTCGAAGGTCGCCGAAAGTCTGCTGGATACCATGGCTGAACTGTTTGGCACCCTGAAGGGTGGGCTTGGAATTTCGGTGACACTGGTGGGCATGCTGTTGGCTGCCAGTACCGGTATTGTCGGTGCAACTGTTGTAACCATGGGCTTGTTGTCGCTGCCCACCATGTTGAAGCGTAACTATGATCCATCCGTTGCCACTGGCGTTATCTGTGCTTCCGGTACGCTGGGGCAGATTATCCCGCCATCCATCGTGCTGGTTTTGCTGGGTGACGTGTTGTCGTCGGCCTATCAGCAGGCCCAGTTGGACATGGGGGTCTGGTCGCCAGACACGGTATCGGTTGCAGATCTTTTTGTCGGGGCATTGATTCCCGGGCTCATGCTGGTTGCTTTATACGTTGCCTATTTACTGGGGCTTTCCTTTTTCAGGCCGGCTTCGGTACCGGCGATACCAACTGAAGAGTTGTCGCAGGGCCGGGGCTTCTGGCTCAAGGTTATTCGTGACCTGGCGCCGCCATTACTGCTGATTGTTGCCGTACTGGGTTCTATTCTTGGTGGCCTTGCGACACCTACTGAGGCGGCTTCTGTAGGAGCCATGGGTGCAATCTTGCTGGCCATCATGCAAAAAACTTTTTCCATGGAAACCTTGCGCGCTGTTGTGCGCCAGACAACTTTTGTTACCAGCATGGTGTTCCTGATTTTTATTGGTGCTTCCATATTTTCCCTGGTTTTTCGCGGTTTTGGTGGTGATGAGGTTGTCACCGAACTGCTTACCGGTCTGCCAGGCGGTACTGTAATGGCCGTTGCACTGGTAATGCTGGTCATGTTTTTGCTGGGTTTTGTGCTCGACTTTATTGAAATTACCTTTGTGGTTGTGCCGATTGTCGGGCCAGTACTGTTATCTATGGGGCTGGACCCAGTCTGGCTGGGTATCATGATCGCCATCAACCTGCAGACTTCATTTCTTACGCCGCCTTTTGGTTTTGCCTTGTTTTATCTTCGGGGCGTTGCACCCAGCACGATTAGTACCATGCAGATCTATCGTGGTGTAATTCCTTTTATCGTGATCCAGATATTAATGCTGGGTCTGCTTGCCTGGTGGCCCGAGCTGGCTACCTGGTTGCCGGAAAAAGTCTACGGTTAAGCTTTCCAGTCGTGATTCTTGAGGCGGTTGTGAGCCTTTTGTATCGATTTATGGTTTCCGTCTAAAAAAAATCCGTATTTTCCTAAAGTTATCCCCATTTTTGCCGAAGCTTTTAAGTAATCCCGTAAAATGGATTTTGGGGTGTGAAAAATCTGAATTTCTTTTTTTATAAAAAATGCTTAAAGATCTGGGGACGTGGTATGAAATTGCCAAAGTGGACAATAAAACTAAAAATTGGCAGTGGCTTTTTTGTTGCCGGCATGATGCTGGTTATCTGTGGTATGGCGGGCCTGTTGCTGGCTTCCAGCCTCTCGGTTTCCTTAAGTAACTTTACCGGTCCTGTTTTACAAACAACTTCCAATGCGAATAACGGCATGTTGAGTGTGCAGTCCCAGCTGATTGCCGTGCAGGATATTATTTCCGGCAATGACCCTGATGGCTCGTCCGAAAAGAAATTGAAAGAGGCGGAAACAGCCTCGTTGAAGACGCTTCAGGGTATTCGTGATGCCGGCCAGGTCGATGAATCGGCAGTAAAGGCCCTGAAATCCAAAATGGATAGTTTTGCTTCAGCCAAGGATAGCCTGCTTCAGGTGCATCAACAGTACGTTACGCTGGAAAAAGAGATAGATACAACCGTTTCCCAATTGCTGGATTTCATCATTGATATTGAACGCCTGGCCAGCCAGGCTTTACTGGAAAGCCAGATGCAGTTTGAGGGTGAAGATGCCGAAGAAGAAAGCGAGGAACCGGTAAATGAAGGGTCGGTCTATGATGAATATGCTTATGGCGAGGAAATAGATACTGAAACTGCCATTGCAGATGATGAAGAAGAGGCAGTTGATGATGCGACTGCCGCTGCAGAAGCCCTGGTTCAGGCAAACCGGGACCTGGTGAATTCAGCCAGTGAAGCCCGCCTGGCCTTGCTGAATCGACTTAACCTGCTGAACCGTTTTCGCGGCAACCCCAAGGATAGTGAGATTAAAACCCGCCTGACACAGGTGTTTGAAGACTTGTCTTATACCGGCGAGGTTTTTGCTGAAGACCAGACGATGTCTACGAAAATGGTTGAAAACGGCCCATTCCAGGGTAAGAGTTATGGCGGTGTTGTTGGGGAATTGATCCAGTTGCATGGCAAACAGTTCACTGAGTCCATGCAGATGTTCGTTAAATTGAAAGAGTCCAAGCTGGAATATTCAAAAGTGGCTGAATCCCTGATTGAGTACGGCCAGAGTCTTTTGTCTGATATCGATCAGTCAGTTGCCAATGAACGTACCGAATTATCCAATGTATTGGAAACCGGTACTCAAACCATCATCGGTGTTTTGATACTGGGTGTTATTCTGGGTCTCGTTATTTTCCTGATTACGGTCAGGGCAATCACGGGCCCTATTACGCAGGTCAGAGGGCAGATGGAGGATATTGCTGCCGGTGAAGGGGATTTGACTATCAGGTTGAAGGTCAAAGGTCAGGATGAAGTGGCAGACCTTGCCAATGCCTTTAACGCCTTTACCGATAAACTGCGCGGTATTATCCAGACATTACAGAATCATATTGCAGAGCTGGTTGATGCGACTTCCAAAATTAGTGTTGTTGCTGAACAGGCACAGACTCAGACCACGCAGCAGCAGAATGAACTCAGTGGTGTTGTGGTGGCAATTAATGACCTTTCTTCCGGCTCGGCCCACGTGGTAACAAATACCTCGGAAGCGGCAAACAGCGCCCAGCAGGCAAGCCAGGAAGCGCAGAAAGGCCTGGAAATCATGCAGTCGACCATCAAAACGATTGAAGGTGTGGCAGCTGAAGTTGAGAATACATCCACCGCTGTGGATGAACTCGGTGCAAAAAGTGACCAGATTGGCGTTGTGCTGGAAGTGATTCGTACAATTTCTGAGCAAACCAACCTGTTGGCATTGAACGCGGCTATTGAGGCAGCGCGAGCGGGTGAGCAGGGTCGTGGTTTTGCTGTTGTAGCAGATGAGGTCAGGGGGCTGGCTGCACGTACGCATGATTCCATTGGAGAGATCCAGGAAATTATTGACCAGTTACAGTCAGGAACCAATAACGTCATGCGCCAGATGAATATTGTGCGCGAAGATGCTGTCAGCAGTGTGGCGCCTGTAACAGAAGCGGGTGAAACGCTCAGGTCAATTAGCCAGGCAGTGGATGGTATTACACGCTTAAACGAAGAAATTGCTTCAACGGCACAGACTCAAAGTCAGACGGCGAGTGCTGTCGACAGCAATATCGTCAATATTAGCAGCATGGCCAATGAGTCGACGCAAAATGCAGCGACTCTGACGAATGCGGCCAGTACGTTAACGCAGTTGGGTGATGAGTTGCAGCAGTTGGCCAGCCAATTCAAGGTCAATTAGTCACGAGAGCGCTGGATTTTGTCCATAGCTGCGTTAAAAACGGACTCAAAATTACTCATTTGCTGATTTGCAAATTGCGCTTTTGCGTCCGATTTTGCCTTGCCCTGAAAGAGACCAGCCCTCTCTGGATATATAAGGCTTCACCTATACGAATAACTATTATAGTGAGCTTTGGATTGGCCCAAGCGAAGTGGGGCTGACTATCCTTTTTTAAGATAAGGCTTCTGCCAGTTTCCTGAGTGCTTGTCCCCGGTGGCTGAGCTGGTTTTTTCTGTCAGCTGAAAGTTCAGCTGCACTGCAGTTATCTTCGGGAACAAAAAATACCGGGTCATAGCCAAAACCATTTTCTCCCTGTGGTGTGGTCAGGATTCGTCCTTCCCAGGTACCCTGGCAAATGACGGGTGTTGGATCATTTTCATGTTGCATGTAGACCATGACGCATTGAAAGCGGGCATTGCGCTCTGCTGTTGCAACGTCTTGCATGGCTACCAGCAGTTTTTCCAGGTTTTCAAGGTCGCTGGCATTTTCACCGGCATAACGTGCTGAATAAATGCCCGGTGCGCCATTCAGGGCATCCACTTCAATACCCGAGTCATCGGCTATTGCGGGCAATCCGCTTAACCTGGCGGCAAAGCGGGCTTTCTTGATGGCGTTTTCAACAAAGCTCAGCCCATCTTCAACGGCTTCTTCGGATGTGAACTCTTTTTGCGGGACCACTGCAAAATGGTGTGGGCCAAGAAGTTCGTTTATTTCGCGAATTTTGCCGGCATTATTGCTGGCAAGAACTATTTTTTGAGATGAATTGGTCATAATTATTTGATCTAACGCAGAAAAAAACCAATTTTAAAGTAAAGCCCGTGCTTTTTCCCGCAATTTTATGCTAGCTTCAATCGAAAAAATAAGATGAACAGGTTTTGTTAAAACAAGGGGATGGTATGGCTAAGAAGATCGGTCTTTTTGGTGCGTTGGTTATTTTTATTGCCGGTATTATTTTTACCGGGCTGTTTAATGTCGGTTTGTCTGCAACGAATGAAATGGATTTTTGTACATCCTGTCATTCCATGAAGGTGAATCTCGAAGAGTATAAGGAAACAGTTCATTACAAGAATAACTCGGGCGTTCGTGCAACCTGTTCTGACTGTCATGTGCCCAAGCCGTTTGTGCCCAAAATGGTCGCCAAGGTTCTGGCTGCAAAAGACGTTTACCATGAAATCATGGGTACCATCGATACGAAAGAAAAATACGAGGCCTACCGTTGGCAGATGGCTACCGCCGTCTGGCAGAAAATGGAAGCATCCAACTCCAGGGAATGCCGTACCTGTCATGATTTTGACCAGATGGCACTGGAAGACCAGGACAGAATGGCACGCAAGAAACACAGTGCAGCAGTTGATAAGGGACAAACCTGTATTGACTGCCACAAGGGCATTGCCCATGAAGAGCCTGATGAGCCGGACGATTGGGATGAGGATGAGGCTGGCGAACACTGGATGGTCACTGTCGCCAACTGGTTTGCGCATATCGACAACTAAGCTGAGGAAAATCCAATGAATTGTTGCGTAGCTAAAAAACGCTTCCGTGCGGCAGGTTTGCTGTTGGCTGTTATGCTGGTTTTTCTACCCCTGACTGCGATATCAGAAAACCCTGCTCAAAATGGCAAAAAGGAATTACGCCTCGCCGCCCTGATTGATGATGTGGATACTGTTGAGCGCTTGCTGGACCAGGGGGTGGATGTTGAAGGGGTTAATAAATATGGTCGCACCGCATTAATGAATGCTGCCGAGAACGGTAATATTCTGACTGCCTCGATATTGCTGGCTCGCGGTGCCAACGTGAATGCCGTCTCTGTAGCAGGTTGCTCTGCTTTAACCCTGGCAGCGGAAATGGGCGAGACTGAAATGACTGCGCTGTTGTTGGAGCAGGGTGCAGACATGAAGATCAGGACCCGGGATGGATGGAACGTGCTGATTATTGCATCACGGTACGGTTTGCTGGACATGGTTGATCAACTCATCTTTAAGGGTGCTGAACTTGAAGTTGCAGATAAAAATGGTGAAACAGCGCTGATTACCGCGGTTAAATATTCACATTTACCCGTGGTGAAAAAATTGCTGGAATCGGGTGCCAATGTTCACGTGCAGGACAAGCGAGGTGAAACGCCGTTAATGCATGCTGCTGAAAGTGGTAATGTGGACATTATCGCGGCGATCCTGTCTGCGGGTGGAAAGGTTAACCAGACATCAAAAGATGGCGCAACGCCATTAATCTGGGCTGCCAGCCAGGGTAATCATGATGCCATGTCCTTTTTGTTAGCAAACGGCGCAGACATTAATACGCAGGATAATTCAGGTGTTACAGCCTTGTCTGAAGCAATCAGCGTTCGTTCAGCTGACAGTGTCAGACTCCTGCTGGAACAAGGTGCTGATAAAAACCTCAAAGACAACGATGGCAACACGGCAGTCAGCTTGGCAAAAGCTTCTCGTAGCGAAGCGATAAGAGAGCTATTTGCGGAATAAAGCTATTAGCGCTCCTTATCCCGATTAAACCTGCCTTTGCGGACAAATTTCGGAAAATCCGGGTTGGTCCAGTTGGCAGGGGCAATTTTTTCCTTGGGAGGCTCGAGCCTGGCGGTATAAGCCAAAACGCTGGCCTGTTCTGCGCCGTGCATGTCTTTAATCTGGCGTGTCATTTTCTCATCCGCATTGCGCCGCTGGCCAGTTCTGATCCAGTTAAATTGCCTGTTTAGATAGCTGAAATGCTGGGCATGAAGCGCCGGGCCGTGATCCTTGGGGTCGCCTTCTCCATTTTTACCATGACATTTTGCGCATTTATCCGCGTAGATGGCGGCACCATCCATGGGCGTAATGCCCGGACCCTTATTTACGTCAGTGGTCATGGGCATGTTGGCAATATAACCGGCCACATCGGCAATATCCTGCGGGCCGCCGAGGGCGCGTTGTGAGCTGAAGGCACGCATAATCGGGTTATCGCGGTTGCCGGCACGAAAATCTGCCAGTTGCTTGATAATGACGGATCTGAGCTGCCCGGCAATCTGCGGATAGGATCCCGAATAAGTACCCCAGCCTTCGGGGCTATGACAGGTCACGCAGCTGCGATAGAGCTGCCGACCATTTTCCAGGTTGGGCTCCAGTGCAATAGCCTCTTCAAATTCCTTGGGGTATTTTTTAGTTTCGTTCTGTGCATCTGCTTCGGCGAAAACTGGTTGCGATAGCAGGCCGGCCGCTATAAGACTGCAGCAAAGAGTCAAACGATTTATTGTATTCATGACACCCCATCCTTTTCTGGTTTTCCATGATTCATACATTAACTGACTGAAAAATCAATATTTGTTAATGTCCTGGGGTCTGGTTTTATGCGATGATTCGTGGTTAATGTAATCCTGTTTGATATAAATCAAGTCTTGTCAGGATAAAAGACGTACGCTGTCGCTTATAAATAATCAAAATGACCGTAGCGGGTTGCCCGGGTATTCCCGGCTTTGTCCCGGGAAAATTAACTGAATAAATGCTAAAAGTTTCCTCACTCCAATGTATCCGTGGCGATCGCTGCCTGTTTCAGGATATAGACTTTTCACTTGAACCTGGCGAACTGATGCATTTGCATGGTCATAATGGCAGTGGCAAAACCACCCTGTTACGCACCTTGAGTGGCCTGGTTATGCCAGCTGGCGGAGAAGTTTCCTGGGGTGGTGAATCAATCAAGGAACTGGGTGAAGACTTTACCCGCTATGTGCTTTATATCGGTCATAAAAATGCTATTAAGGACGACCTGACCGGCCTGGAAAACCTGATGATTTCCAGTGTTTTGGATGGTGACACCATTGAGGAAGAGCAGGCCTGGCAGGCGCTGGACGATATTGGCCTGCGGGGCTTCGAGGATTTACCAACAAAAGTTTTGTCCCAGGGACAGAAAAGGCGGGTTGCGCTTTCACGCCTGCTGGTGACTAAAACCAGGCTCTGGATTCTGGACGAACCATTTGTTGCTCTGGATAAGGCTGCCGTGGTTCTGTTACAGGATGTTATTCGCAAACATGTCGCAGACGGCGGTATGGTGATTTTAACCACGCACCAGGATGTCGAGTTAACTTCGGGAACGGTGAAGCAACTGGAACTGGGTTGGAAGAAGCAGGGACATGTTTAAAGTATTTCTGGCAATCATGAAACGTGACCTGGTGCTAGCCTTGCGCCGCAAGTCTGATGTGACCTCAACACTGTTTTTCTTTGTTGTTGTTGTCAGCCTGTTTCCACTGGCAATCGGTCCTGAAATGAATACCCTGCGTCTTATCGCTCCGGGAATTGTCTGGGTCGCGGCCTTGCTGGCATCGATGCTTGCACTCGATCACATGTTTTCAGTCGATTATGCGGATGGTTCACTTGAACAAATGCTGCTCACGCCCCAGCCGCTATCCCTGTTGGTGATAGCGAAAATTATTGCACACTGGCTGATTACCGGATTACCACTGGTGTTGATTGCGCCGGTGCTGGGGCTGCAATATGACTTGTCAGCCGACGCTATTGGGGTATTGCTGATCACGTTGTTGATAGGCACGCCGGCTTTAAGCCTGATTGGTGCGATTGGAGCAGCTTTGACCCTGGGGCTACGCGGTGGTGGTGTGCTGGTTTCCCTGCTGGTTTTACCGTTGACCATACCTGTTTTGATTTTTGGCGCAGGTGCTGTAGAAGCCAATGTGTCCGGACTGGGGGCAGAGGGGCACCTGTCCATGCTGGCCGCTATCCTGGTAATGTCCCTGCTGTTAGCGCCTTTGGCGACGGCTGCTGCGTTGCGGGTTTCCTCAGAATAAATGTTGATTTCAATCAAGAACCGATCCTGTACAACTGGATATGGCACAGCCATAATCACGCAAATTATAAAAATCGAACTTATTTCTTGCCTGCTTGTCTCACCGCAGGCGAGCTTAATTGAAAAGTCTTTTGGCAACCTGACCCATGTCTAATAAATTTATTAACTGGTTTAAATATTCTTCACCTGCAACTTTTTACCCGTTGGCTGGCAAACTGGTCCCCTGGTTTACCTGGATCGCCGTTATATTGCTTGTTGTGGGTCTCTACCTGAGTTTTTTTGTCGCGCCCACTGACTACAAGCAGGGTGAGGGTTATCGTATTATTTTTGTGCATGTGCCTGCTGCCTGGATGTCAATGCTGATTTACCTGGCCATGGCTTTCTGGTCAGCTATTGGCCTGATCTATAATACGCGTATGTCAGCAATGATGACGTCGGCACTGGCTCCAACCGGGGCGCTGTTTACCTTCCTGGCTTTATGGACGGGTGCCTTCTGGGGAAAGCCCATGTGGGGTGCCTGGTGGGTCTGGGATGCGAGGCTGACATCCGAGCTGATTCTGTTGTTTCTTTACCTGGGTTTCATGGCATTGCAATCGGCAACCGATGACACCCGGAGAGCTGACCGGGCCGGTGCCATCCTGGTATTGGTGGGCGTTATCAACATTCCAATCATCTATTACTCTGTGCAGTGGTGGAATACCCTGCACCAGGGAGCCTCGGTGTCAGTGACCCAGGGTTCCAGTATGGCCAAAGTCATGCTTTACACCATGCTGCTCATGGCGCTGGCTTTCTGGGCTTACACCTTTGCCGTTGTTTACCATCGGGTACGCAGCATCATTCTTGAACGTGAACGCGATTCGCAATGGGTCAGTGAATTACCTGAAGTACAGGCACTTAACAGGGGAAATCAGCATGGCTGAATTTTTTGATATGGGCGGCTATGCCCTGTATGTATGGGGTTCGTTCGGTGCAACGGCTTTATTCATGATTGCCGAGCCTTTATTGCTGGCAAAAAGACGCAAGTCTGCGTTACAGCGGGTCGCCCGCCTGAACCGTATTAAAGAACAGAGTTAAGAGAGATAGATATGAAAGCAAGGCATAAGCGTTTGGGATTTGTGGCATTCGGTATGGTAGCGCTGGGACTGGCTGGCTGGCTGGTGATCAATGCCCTTGATAATAATTTATCGTATTTCTTCTCACCTACTGAGGTGGCTGAAAAAAAGGCACCGGAAAATCACCTGTTCCGACTGGGTGGCCTGGTCAAGGAAGACAGTCTCAAAAGACTTGAAGGTATCGATCTTGAATTTGTCGTGACTGACAGGGCCCATGATATCAAGGTGGTCTATTCAGGTATTTTGCCGGACCTGTTTGAAGAGGGGCAGGGCGTGATTACCCAGGGTCGCATGGCAGATAATGGTATTTTTAAAGCCGAGGAAGTATTAGCCAAGCATGATGAAAACTATATGCCTCCCGAAGTTGCTGACGCATTGAAAAAAGCGCATGTTGAAGGTGTGCAGAAAACCGCCACGGAGCAGAAATTATGATTCCTGAACTAGGTCATATAGCACTCATTCTCGCGCTGGTACTGGCGATCATTCAATCTGTGGTACCCATTGTAGGTGCGCAAAAACGCATTTCATCCTGGATCCTGCTGGCTCGACCTGTTGCCCGCGTGCAATTCCTGTTCATGTTGCTGGCCTATCTTGCGTTGACCTACGGTTTCCTGACGCATGACTTCACTATTAAATATGTTGCCAACAACTCCAATACCCAGTTGCCGCTGATTTACCTGATATCCGGTGTCTGGGGAGCGCACGAAGGCTCATTGCTGCTGTGGGGATTGATACTGTCGGGTTGGACCCTGATGGTGACATTCTTCAGCCGTTCCGTGCCTGAAGTCATGGTTGCGCGGGTTATTTCCGTGCTGGGTATCGTGACCATTGGCTTCCTGTTGTTTATGTTGCTGACCTCCAACCCGTTTGACCGCATTATTCCTTCTCCTGCAGAGGGCCGGGACCTGAATCCCCTGCTGCAGGATATCGGACTGGCTATTCATCCGCCAATGCTCTACATGGGCTACGTGGGCTTTGCCGTACCCTTCGCCTTTGCGATTGCGGCGATGCTCGGTGGTCAGCTGGATGCGGCATGGGCGCGCTGGTCCCGTCCCTGGACGAATGTCGCCTGGCTGTTTCTGACAATGGGAATTGCACTCGGTAGCTGGTGGGCTTACTACGAGCTTGGCTGGGGCGGCTGGTGGTTCTGGGACCCCGTGGAAAATGCCTCTTTCATGCCCTGGCTGGTGGGAACTGCGCTGATGCATTCCCTGGCGGTGACTGAAAAACGTGCAGCCTTCAAGGCCTGGACGGTCTTGCTGGCAATTTTCACATTCTCGTTAAGTCTGCTGGGTACCTTCCTGGTACGTTCGGGGGTTTTGACCTCAGTACATGCCTTTGCCTCGGATCCTGAACGTGGTGTTTTTATCCTGCTGTTCCTGGTTATTATCGTAGGTGGTTCCTTGAGCCTGTATGCCTGGCGCGCCGGGCAGATACGCAGTCGCGTGCATTTTGAAATTTTTTCTCGTGAAACTGCCTTGTTGATGAATAACGTGATTTTGGTCGTGGCGGCTGCCAGTGTCTTGCTGGGTACGCTCTATCCACTGATTCTGGATGCATTGAACCTGGGCAAGATTTCGGTAGGCCCTCCTTATTTCAACAGCGTCTTTATTCCACTGACAGCGCCGCTGGTTGTGTTGCTGGGTGCTGGCATGATGGTGCGCTGGAAACAGGACAGTTTCAGTAACCTTTGGCCAAAAATTCGTTTGCCATTGATTTTAAGCCTGGTTGCCGGCGTGACTTTTGTATTGGTTGCCCTGCCTGAATTCAAGATGCAGGCGATGCTCGGCATGGTCCTGGCTTTCTGGGTGGTATTAAGCTCTGTGACTGATTTGCGCGACAAGCTTTCAAGTGGGCGCAGTTTCTGGTCACTTCCACGCGGCTATTTTGGCATGCTGATGGGACATGTCGGTATTGCGGTTTTTGTCGTCGGCATCACGCTGGTGTCGTTATACAGTACCGAAAAAGATGTGCGCCTGCAGGTTGACGAAAGCGTCAACCTGGGTGGTTACGATTTCAAGTTCAAAGGTGTACGTGAATTCCAGGGTGCCAATTACCTGGCCAACGAAGGCTTGATTGAGGTCACTGACGAAGATGGTGACGTGATTGTCATGGAACCGCAAAAGCGTGTTTACCTGGTACAGAAAAGTCCGATGACCGAGGCAGCTATCGATGCGGGGCTGACACGTGACCTGTTTGTCGCTTTGGGCGAGAAACTGGATACTGGTGGGGCCTGGAGTGTCAGGCTTTATCACAAACCTTATATCCGCTGGATCTGGCTGGGCGCTATCATCATGTCAATTGGCGGATTGCTGTCTGCTTCTGATGAGCGTTACCGCAGACTGGCGCGTAAGCAGGTTGCAGTCAGCGATAACATGGCGGGTGTCAAGTCATGAACAAGGCGGCCATTCCACTCGTTATATTTCTTGTCATGGCAGGTTTGTTTCTGTTTGTGCTCAAGAAAATTGATAAGGGTGAGTATGACCCGCGTGATATTCCGACCGAGTTTATTGGTAAATCGGTACCTGCCTTTGACCTGCCGAATTTACTGGACGATGCTGACCGGGTTAGAGCGGCGGACTACCAGGGCAAACCCTGGCTGCTAAATGTCTGGGGAACATGGTGTGCAGAATGTTGGAAGGAGCATGATTACCTGGTGATGTTATCCCGGCAGGGTGTTCCCATTGTCGGTATCAACTGGCGTGATGACGCCGGTGATGCACGTTCCATGCTGGCACAAAAAGGTAATCCGTTTATAGAAATCGGCTTTGACCCAAAAAGTGATGCGGTTATCGACCTCGGGGTTTATGGTGCGCCGGAAACATTCCTGATTGATAAGGACGGCATCATCCGTGTAAAGCATAAAGGATCAATGCATCCGGCGGTCTGGCAGGAAAAATTTAAACCTTATTTTGTGCAGTAATGATGAAACTGATTAAACATTTTTTATTTGTCCTTTTACTTGTTGCCAGTAGCAACAGTTTTGCCCGGGTTGCAGCTTACGAGTTCCAGACCGAAGAACAGCAAGCCACCTATAATGACCTGGTGCAGGAGCTTCGCTGTCTGGTTTGTCAGAATCAGAATATTGCCGATTCCAATGCGGAACTGGCGCAGGATCTAAAGAGAAAAACCTACGAGATGGTTGCCAGTGGTAAAAGCAAGGAGGAAATTGCTGACTACATGACGCAACGCTACGGTGACTTTGTTTTATATCGTCCTCCCGTTACCCAGACCACCCTGTTTCTCTGGGTCGGTCCCTTTATCATTTTGTTTATCGGTGTTTTTATCCTGATCCGCGTGATCAGGAGCCGCAAACAAAACCAACAGTCAGCAACGCTTACTGAAGAAGAAAAAGCCAAGGCTGCAGAACTGCTAAAGAGCGAATAACATGATTTTTTGGATACTAGTTACAGTCCTGGTGGCTGTTGCCATTTTTTGGATTGCCCCTTCCCTGTTACGTGAACAACATCTGAACGAGCTTGATCGTAAGCAGCAGAATATCAATATTGCAAAAGAACGGCTCGACGAGATTGCCGCCGATCATGCGGCAGGCGCAATGACTGACCAGGTTTTCGAGCAGACGCGTGAAGAGCTGCAAGCCAGCCTGGTTGATGACGTTGATCAGCAGGATGCGGAAAGCGAGATCAAGGCAGAAGATTCCAAGCGTTACGGAAAAGTCACCTGGCTGGTACTGGTGGTATTGATTCCCTTGACTACCCTGGGGATGTATCACTACCTGGGTTCTCCTGAATACCTGGAATATGCCGGTGGTAATGCAGGTCGCGTATCCGCTGTGTCACCGCATGCTGCCGATACGCCGGCGTCCATGGCTGAGCTGGTTGAAAAACTTAAACAACGTCTGGAGAAAAATCCTGAAGATGGTGAGGGCTGGTTCCTGCTGTCCAAAACCTACATGGCTGAGTCGCGTTATGCTGAAGCAATGGAAGCGTTGAAAAAAACTCACGCAATTTACGGCGACTATCCAGCCATTTTGCTGGGCATGGCAGATGCAACTGCGATGCTACGCCAGGGTAACCTTACTGGTGAGCCTGCACAATGGATTGACAAGGCGCTGGAAATGGAGCCGACCAATACTACGGGTCTGTGGCTGGGGGGCATGGCGGCGCAACAGAATGGAGAATTCCAGCTGGCTGTTAATCGTTGGTCAAAGTTAATGCCTTTGCTGGCGGCTGACCCCGTCTCGCAGCAGCAGGTTCAGGGCCTGATCAGTGAGGCTGTCGGTGAAGCCAAACAGTCTGGCATAGAGGTGAACGTTGCCGAACCACAGATGCCGGTTGCTGAAACAGCAGTTCCAGAACAGTTACCTACGATTAATGAAGGCTACAAGCCGGAAACAGATGCTCCTGCAATTAAGGCATGGGTTGCACTGGATGCAGCCATGGCTGAAAAAGCCTCTGCCAATGATGTGGTGTTTGTCTTTGCCAGGGCCAAATCGGGACCACCAATGCCACTGGCTGCTTTTAAAACAACAGTGGGCGAATTACCAATGGAAGTGACCCTGGATGATTCCATGGCGATGATGCCGCAAATGAAACTGTCCTCTTTTGATGAGGTTGTGGTCAGTGCCAGGGTTTCTAAATCAGGCCAGCCGCGTTCCATGCCGGGTGACCTGAGCAGTGCCCTGGAAACCGTTAAGTTAGATGGTGTTGTTGGTATTGAATTAACGATTGTTGAAGTGGTGCAGTAGTTTTATTTTAAATTACGGAGTGAATCATGGGCCATGCGGTTGAGACAGAATTTTCACCTTTAAACATTGCCGTACTGACTGTTTCTGACAGCCGTACCAGGGAGAACGATACTTCAGGTGATGCCTTGCAGGAGCGCCTGGAAACAGCCGGACATAAACTGGTAGACCGCGAAATTGTGCCAGACAATATTTACCTGATGAGAGAAATCTTTTCCCGCTGGATTGCCAATCCGGATGTTCAGGTTGTTATCAGTACTGGCGGGACCGGCCTCACCGGCAGGGACAGTACCCCAGAAGCTGTTACACCATTATTTGATAAGTCCATAGAGGGTTTTGGTGAATTATTCCGCCAGGTTTCATTAAAAGATATCGGTGGTTCAACTATCCAGTCACGTGCGCTTGCCGGTCTGGCAAACAGCACCCTGATTTTCTGCCTGCCAGGATCTACGGGCGCCTGTAAAACGGGCTGGGATGAAATCCTGAAGGACCAGCTTGATATTCGAACGCGTCCCTGTAATTTTGCCCAGATGTATCCCCGCATGGGGGAAGAATAAACGTGGCTGACTGCGATTGCACAACCAGCGAGCCTCAGGCATTAAAGCCGGTTGATGAAGCCCTGCAATTTTTGCTGTCTCATGCAAAAGCAATAACGGATACTGAAATCCTGCCATGTGCTGTTGCACTTGGCCGCGTGCTGGCAGAGCCAGTCAAATCCTGTGTCAATGTGCCTCCCTGGAATAACAGCGCGATGGATGGTTATGCATTCAGTTATGCCGACGTAGATGAAGACCAGGCTGTCACTGTTTCGCAGAGGATACCGGCTGGCAGTTCCGGCCAGCAACTTGCAAAAGGCACGGTCGCACGAATTTTTACCGGCGCGCCGATTCCTCCCGGGGCAGATACCGTTGTCATGCAGGAACACTGTTCTGCTGATGGCGACAGAGTCACGATTGATAAAATGCCGGACCCTGCGGCCAATGTGCGCATGGCAGGTGAGGATGTGGCTGTTGATGAAATTGTACTGGAAGCAGGTACCTTGCTTGGGCCGCAGCATCTGGGCTTGGCCGCTTCCGTGGGTGTGGCGCAATTAACAGTCTTTCGGCGTCTCAAAGTCGGCGTGTTTTCTTCCGGTGACGAACTGGTTATGCCGGGTGAAGAACTGCAGGCCGGGCAGATATATAACTCAAACCAGTTTACCCTGACAGGCTTGTTGCAATCCCTGAATTGTGAGCTCGTTAACCTGGGTATTGTGGAAGATACTTTTGAGGCAACCTGCGATGCGCTTTCTGCTGCGGCGAAACAGGCTGATTTGATCCTGGCATCCGGTGGTGTTTCGGTGGGTGAAGAAGACCATGTTAAACCCGCCGTGGAAAAACTGGGTTCGCTGGAATTATGGAAGATTGCGATCCGACCGGGCAAACCGCTGGCATTTGGCCATGTTGAAGGCGTGCCATTTATTGGCGCGCCGGGTAACCCTGTCTCATTGTTTGTGACTTTCTGTGTGTTTGCGAGGCCTTTCATTAAAACCATGCAGGGTATCAGCGGGAATATCATGCCGCTGGCGATTCAGGCCAAAGCCGGTTTTGACTGGCAGCGCCCGGACAAACGCCGGGAATATGCACGTGCGCAATTAACGGTTAATGAACACGGGCAGCGCCTGGTTAATGTTTATCCGAGCCGCTCTTCGGGTGTGCTCAGTTCAGTAGCCTGGGCAAATGGCCTGGCCGTTATCGAAAAAGGCCAGGTACTGGAGAAGGGTGACGAAGTCTTTTTCATTCCATTCAGTGAGCTGCTGTCGTGATAGATATCCGCTATTTTGCTCGTTATCGGGAAATGCTCGATTGCGCGCAGGAAAGCATGGAATTTTCAGATACTTTGCAAACGGCGGAAAAACTCATGTCACTGTTGGCGCAGCGTGGCGATCGCTGGTCAGATGTTTTTGGCAGTGACCAGCGTGTGCTGATCGCGATTAACCAGGACATGGTGCAGGCGGATGCCCGTATCAGTGATGGTGATGAAGTTGCTTTCTTTCCTCCCGTGACCGGTGGCTAAGTGGATACGGTTCGCATCGTTCAGGATGATTTTAATCCTGTAGAAGAAATCAGTCGTTTAACCCGCGCCGACAAATCCATGGGAGCTGTGGTCAGTTTTATCGGCACCATGCGAGATATGAATGAAGGCAGCCAGGTCAGCTCGATGACTCTGGAGCATTATCCTGGCATGACCGAAAAGGCATTGCTGCAGATTGTCATGCAAGCGCGTGAAAAATGGGTGCTTGGAGCAGTGACTGTTATACACAGGGTGGGACTGATCAATCCTTCAGATTCGATTGTCCTCGTTGCGGTCACCAGTGCGCATCGCGGCGAGGCTTTTGATGCCTGTGAATATATTATCGATTATCTGAAAACCCGTGCACCCTTCTGGAAAAAGGAAGTGACCGACAATGGTGAACGCTGGGTTGATGCCAGGGATTCTGATGATGCAGCGGTCACTCAATGGGAAGAAGATGATTAAGGGCTTTTGTTGCTCTGCCCAGTATGAAATGCCTGTTTTGATTCGTTTGATCTGACTGGAAACTGCCGGCACTTTCAAAACAGCATGCCAGCTGACAGGTATCTCGCAAGCAAGCATAACTGACTGGAATCTATCGCCAGCATGAATCAATTGATCGCAGATTAAAAAATCAACAACGTGAAAAGTTGATTCATATCATCTACTGTTTAACCTTAAACGGTTAACAATTGACCTATTCCGAATTTAACCGCCAGGGGAACGGCATGAGTTCAACGCCTGTCATGGTCACTATCGATGGTAATGAAGCGGTCGCCTATGTCGCTCACCAGACCAACGAAGTCATTGCGATCTATCCAATTACACCCGCCTCGCCAATGGGCGAGATTTCCGATGAACGTACTGCCAGGGATCTGCCCAATATCTGGGGTGTGGTGCCGGACGTCATCGAAATGCAGAGCGAGGGCGGTGCAGCCGGTGCGGTTCACGGCGCGTTACAGGCTGGTGCACTGACCACTACCTTTACAGCCAGCCAGGGCCTGTTGCTGATGATCCCCAACATGTACAAGATTGCCGGGGAACTGACATCGACAGTGATTCATGTTGCGGCTCGCTCTTTGGCGGCACAGGCCTTATCGATTTTTGGTGATCACCAGGACGTGATGGCCTGCCGGCAAACCGGTTTTGCAATGCTGGCATCAAACTCTGTGCAGGAGGTCATGGATATGGCCCTGATTTCACAGGTGGCAACTTTAAAAACGCGTATCCCGGTATTGCATTTTTTTGACGGTTTCAGGACTTCGCATGAAGTTTCCAAGATTGAGCAGCTGGATCCGGAACTGCTTCATGCCATGTTGGATGATGAATTGATCAAGCAGCATCGCGAGCGTGCATTGACGCCTGATAAACCGGTTTTGCGCGGCACCTCGCAAAACCCTGACGTATATTTCCAGGGACGCGAGACCGTTAACCGCTATTACCTGGATATGCCGGAGATCGTGCAGGCCGTCATGGATCAGTTTGCTGAATTAACCGGGCGCAGCTACCAGTTGTTTGATTATCTTGGTGCAGATAATGCCGAGCGGGTCATTGTGCTCATGGGCTCAGGTGCTGAAACTGCGCACGAGACTGTGGACCACCTGTTAACACAGGGTGAAAAAGTGGGCCTTCTCAAGGTACGCCTGTTCAGGCCTTTTTCCATGGATCACCTGTTAAAGGCATTACCGCAGTCAGTGCAGGCAATTGCGGTGCTGGATCGAACCAAGGAACCGGGCTCTGATGGCGAACCCCTTTACAAGGATGTCATGACCGCTCTAGCGCGTGATCAGCAACAGGCCAGACCGCAGTTGCCGAAAATGCCGGTTGTTATTGCCGGACGCTTCGGCCTGTCATCCAAGGAGTTTACCCCCGGCATGGTCAAGGCTGTCTTTGATGAATTACAGGCTGAAAATCCCAAGTCTGAATTTACCATTGGTATTCTTGATGACGTTACACACTTAAGCCTGGACTGGGATGCCAGCTTCCGCACACAGGCCAGTCGTAAGAATATTCATTGCCTGTTCTACGGGCTGGGTAGTGATGGAACGGTCTCGGCCAACAAGAACTCTATCAAGATTATCGGCGAGCAACCTGAGCGTTATGCCCAGGGCTATTTTGTCTATGATTCAAAGAAAGCCGGAGCGGTCACGGTATCGCATTTACGCTTTGGTCCTGAACCGATCCGTTCGGCGTACCTGATTGAAGAAAACGAAGCGCAGTTTATTGCCTGTCATCAGCCGGTGTTTATTGAAAAGTACGACATGCTCGACCAGGCGGCTGATCATGCAACCTTCCTGTTAAATACCAATGCATCAGCAGATGAAGCCTGGGATACGTTGCCATTGCGAATGCAGCAGCAGATTGTCGACAAGCAACTGGATTTCTGGGTGATTGATGCTTACAAGGTTGCACATGACAGCGGCATGGGACGGCGCATCAACACGGTGATGCAGACCTGCTTTTTTGCAATTTCGGGTGTATTGCCGCAGCAACAGGCAATAGCCGAAATCAAGCAGGCAGTTGAGAAAACCTATGGCAAAAAAGGTCGCAAGATTGTTGCGCGTAACTTTGCGGCGATTGATGCAACGCTTGCCCAGTTACACCAGGTGGCAGAACGTGGTGCTTTGAATGGTTTTGCGATCAAGTCCGTAGTCCCTGAAGCGGCGGACAGCTTTGTGCGTGAGGTCACTGCGAAACTGATTGAAGGCAAAGGTGATTCTTTGCCTGTTTCAATGATACCGGCAGATGGTACCTGGCCGTTAGGTACAGCAGCAGTTGAAAAACGCAAGATTGCCCTGGAAATTCCGATTTGGGATGAGGATCTTTGTATTCATTGCGGCAAGTGTCCATTTGTCTGTCCGCATGCGGCGATACGCAGCAAGATATTTCCGGCTGAAAATATGAGCAATGTACCGGAGACTTTCAAGCATGTGCAGGTCAAGGGTAAGGAATTTGGTGAAGGCTGGCATATCAGTTACCAGGTGGCTCCGGAAGACTGTACCGGTTGTGGATTGTGTGTGGAGGTCTGCCCGGCCCGCGATAAAAGCAATGTCTCGCACAAAGCACTCAACATGGAGCTGATTGAACCTCACCTGCATGCTGAAATCGAAAACTGGGATTATTTTCTGAGCCTGCCGGAATACGACAGGCAGAAAATCAGTTTCAGGACCATGAAGCATGCGATGGCAACTCAGCCACTGTTTGAGTTTTCCGGTGCCTGCTCGGGCTGTGGTGAGACCCCCTACATCAAGCTGGCCACCCAGTTGTTTGGTGATCGCATGATTATTGGCAACGCCACGGGTTGTTCCTCTATTTATGGTGGTAACCTGCCAACCACACCTTATACAACAGATGAAAATGGCCGTGGCCCTGCCTGGTCTAATTCACTGTTTGAAGACAATGCCGAGTTTTCCCTCGGCATGCGCCTGGCAATTGATCACCAGGCAGCTTATGCGAAAAGCCTGCTGGCTGAATTGAAAACTGAGTTGATAGTGAACTGTTTGAGCGTCTGCTGGCAAACCAGCAGCAAAATGAAGCAGAGATTTATACCCAGCGTGAAGATGTTGCTGCTTTAAAAGCATCTCTGCAGCAAATCGATTCCAAGGCGGCTAACCAGTTAAGCAGTATTGCTGATTACCTGGTGAAGAAAAGTGTCTGGTCAATAGGTGGTGATGGCTGGGCTTATGATATTGGCTTTGGCGGGCTTGATCATGTCATGGCCTCAGGACGCAACGTTAATATGTTGATCCTGGATACCGAGGTGTATTCCAATACGGGTGGGCAAATGTCCAAGGCAACGCCAACCGGTGCTGTTGCCAAGTTTGCAGCCGGCGGCAAGGCGGTCGCCAAGAAAGATCTCAGCATGATTGCAATGGCCTATGAGCATGTCTATGTTGCAAATGTTGCCTTTGGGGCCAAGGATGTGCATACCATTAAGGCGTTTCTGGAAGCGGAGTCATATGATGGGCCTTCAGTGATCGTGGCTTACAGTCCCTGTATCGCGCATGGCTATGACATGATAGAAAACCTCAAGCAACAGGAACTGGCGGTCAAGGCAGGACACTGGAACCTGTTTCGTTACGATCCTCGTAAGCTGGAAGCAGGTGAGAATCCGCTGTCACTGGATTCAAAACAGCCATCGGTTGCCTATGGTGAATTTACCCGAAACGAAACACGTTTCAGCATGTTGAAGCGGAGTCATCCCGAGGCGGCAGAAGTATTTTATAAAAAGGCGCAAAAGGAAGTCGATGCACGCTGGCAGCATTATGCGCAGCTGGCAGAACTTGATTACAGTATATCCAGTGAAACTGAAGAAAATAGTGAAGAGGAAAACTGAAAATGGACCTGACAACGCAATATCTTGGCCTTAAGCTGAAGAATCCGTTAGTTCCTTCGGCATCACCATTGTCAAAAGATCTTGATTCAGCGAGGAAGCTGGAGGACGCAGGCGCATCTGCGCTGGTGATGTACTCGTTATTCGAGGAAGAGATCGAAGACGACGAAGACCTGTTTGACCGCACGTTGCACCAGGACCTCGGGCATGGCGAGGCTTCCAGTTACCTGCCAGTAGACTTCAGTGCTGATTCACACCTGGATAATTACCTGACCCAGCTTTCACAATTGAAAGAAGCGCTGGATATTCCTGTGATTGCCAGTCTGAATGGAAATACCCCGGGTGGCTGGCTTGAACATGCCATGCAACTGGAACAAATGGGTGCCGATGCATTGGAACTGAATGTGTACCATGTGCCAGCCAACATTAATGAAACCGGCGGCGAAGTCGAGCAGCGTTATATCGATTTACTGACTGACTTGAAACAGCAGGTAAAAATTCCGATTACGCTGAAACTGTCTTCCCAGTTCAGTTCCCCGGGTAACATGATCAAGCGAATTGATGATGCCGGAGCTGATGGTGTCGTGCTTTTCAATCGTTTTTACCAGCCGGATATTGACCTGGATACATTGTATGTGGGTCATTCATTGAACCTGTCCCGTTCAGAAGAGTCTTTGCTGGCGATGCGCTGGGTGGCCATTCTGTTTGGTAAAGTCAATTGTTCCCTGGGTGTTACCGGTGGTGTTCATACGGTTGAAGATGCACTGAAAATGTTACTCGCGGGAGCTGATGTCTGTCATATGACAGCAGCATTGCTTCAGCATGGTCCGCAATACCTGGCAACTGTTTTACAGGGTGTTGAGCAATGGATGCAGGATAATGAGTATGAGTCAGTCGGGCAGTTAAAGGGAAGTGTCAGCCAGAAAAATGCAGAGCAGCCGGTTGCCTACGAACGTGCCAACTACATGAGCCTGCTACAAAATTACAAGTAGTCAGCTGGATTGCATTTAATCCTTCAATGCAATGTGCCGTTTTTCAGCGAGAAGTCATCGTATAACAGCGATCCGGTGCCATAGAAAGTTTCCACCTCTACTTCGTTGCTTGATTCAACCGTAGGTAATTCCATCGCGATCTTAAATCCCATCTCGTCAGATGATGCGCATTCGACGGGTAAATGATCGGTGTCTTTAACTTCCTGGTACAGGTCAGCGATGGGGGCATAAGTCAGCGTACACAGGCTCCAGGTGAGATCAACGGGATAAAACAGCTGAATGAGTTCGCAGCTTTTATCATAGAGCGTCTGGGTTAGCTGTTCGCTGTTGTTGGAAGCCAGCTGTATGTCCAGTTTTGCCTCATGTAACTGCTGTAAAAAAGCTTCGCAATCCTGATCTGAGGTGGTGAGGTTAAAGGCAAAATAGAATTCCGGATTGCCGTCCGGAAAAAGATCGATCTCGATACGATCAAGTGGAAACTGTTGAAAGAGGGGGCGCAGTTTATTTAACGTAGTAATGATGCTACCGATACAAATACTTACTGCCATACGCATTTCCTATTTAACATCAGTTTTAAATAGCATAGGAAAAAAGCAAATAAAAAGCACTAGTTAAATGAAATTTAATTTCAGTGTGTTAAACAATAACGGGTTCCTCGATAAGTTCCGGGGGGGTCAGTGCATCTTCATCCTGCAGGTTGTCGAGATGTTCTTCCAGTAATGAAGTCTGCCTTGTGCGTCCAATATGAAACAAGGCTTCACCTTCGTAAACGAGTGGGATATTGGTTCGGCCTATAATGATTCCATCTGAAACTGCTTCAACTATATCGTCAGTTTGACCTACGGGGTCTGATATAAAACCTAAAGTATCGCCTTTGGATACCATGTCCCCAAGCTTGACCTGGGCGCGTAAAATACCACTTTTTGTTGCCCTGACCCAGACGCTTGAGCGCAGCAGTACAGCTGGTTTTATATTTTTCCTTTTGGGTTTTTGCAACATGCCGAGTTCACGCATCACGTTTAAAATCCCACTGACTGCAACGCGGATTGAGACTTCATCAAAACGCAAAGCTTCGCCGGCCTCATAAACCATCACAGGGACGGATGCGTTGGCTGCAGAAGCACGCAGGGAGCCATCGGGTGGTGCTGAGTGCAATAACACTGGCGAGGAAAAAGCCCGTGCCAACACATTGAGCTGTGCATCTTTAAGATCTGCACGAATTTGAGGGAAGTTATCCCGGTGAATCGCGGCCGTATGCAGGTCGATGCCAATATCAGACCGGGCTACAATTTCTGTCATGAAAATATGAGCAAGCCTGCCGGCAAGGGTTCCCTGTTCACGTCCGGGAAAATTGCGATTCAAATCCCGCCTGTCTGGTAAATAGCGGGAATGTCCATCAAAACCAAATACATTGACAATAGGAATAGCCAGTAAAGTTCCCTTTAAACGCTTGATGCTGGAGAGCGATAAAATACGACGAATGATCTCGACGCCATTGATCTCGTCACCATGCACAGCTGCACTGAGGAACAGGGTAGGGCCATCTCTTCGTCCATGGATAACATGAACCGGCATGGATACAGAGGTATCTGAATGTAAACCCGGCAGGGTGATATTTGCTATCCCGCTTGTGCCGGGTTTTATGGAAAGATTGTCGATCTCGAAATTGGCACGCATGCTTTAACCTTTGCCTCGGGTTCTGGATCGTGAACCCCGATTTTCCATTTCAGTGACGCGTTTTTCCAGGTGCTGGATAATGGTTCCGGCAACATCTTTATTACTGGCGGCTTCAATCCCTTCCAGGCCTGGTGATGAATTGACTTCCATGACAACCGGTCCATGGTTGGACCTGAGTAAATCAACACCGCAGACTTCCAGGCCCATAATATTGGCTGCCCGTACTGCAGTGGCTCTTTCGCCCGGGGTTAATCTGACTAATGAAGCAGATCCGCCACGGTGCAGGTTGGAGCGAAACTCACCTTCCGGGCCCTGGCGTTTCATCGCTGCCACGACCTTGCCGCCAACAACAAAGCAGCGAATATCAGAGCCACCCGCTTCCTTGATGAACTCCTGAACCATGATGTTGGCATTTAATCCCATAAAAGCCTGGATCACACTTTCAGCAGCTTTTTTTGTCTCTGCCAGCACTACGCCAATTCCCTGTGTGCCTTCCAGTAACTTGATTACCAGTGGAGCCCCGCCCACCTCTTTAAGCAGATCATGAATGTCGTCGGGATTGTGCGCGAAGCCGGTAACCGGCATGCCGATACCCTTGCGGGCCATGAGCTGCGCGGACCTTAACTTGTCACGTGAGCGGGTAACAGCGACTGATTCATTCAGTGGGAACACGTTCATCATTTCAAACTGTCTCAGTACAGCCGTGCCATAAAAAGTTACCGAGGCACCAATTCGTGGGATGACAGCATCAAAACCTTCCAGTACTTCCCCCCGATAATGAATGCTTGGTTTTAAGGAAGTGATGTTCATGTAACAGCGCAGGACATCAATAACCTGAACCTCATGACCTTGTGCTTCTGCTGCCTCAACCAGTCTCCGCGTCGAATATAATTTTCTGTTTCGAGATAAAATTGCAATCTTCATAGCTTTACCTTTTTCTTTTTACCCTGCAGGTAGGATAAAGATGGGTTAACCAGGAAATTGCCTTGTTTCATGGCTGTCCTGCCAAGTAATACTCTGAATTTCATGGAATCACGTGATGTTAATGTTATTTCGATGTCATCTTTCCAGGAGCCCATTTTTATCCTGCTCTTAATTACAAATCGTTCTTCGGAATGACCACCGGAATCGGTAACCATACGCATATCATGGACCGGGGCCTCACAGACAACCACATAGTCGTCATTGTCCTGGTGCGGGTGGACTTTAAAACGGACCCAGTCAGAATCGTTGTGATCAAATTTTTCCACTTCAAACGCGTGTAAGCAGGAGGTCCGGGCACCTGTATCCACCTTGGCTTTAATCATGGGTAATCCAAGATCTGAAAATAGCACCCATTCACGCCAGCCCAGTAATTTATTTTCTGCATCCATCGATATCTGCCATTTTTATTGTTGAGGCTTTCCTGATTCCAGAGACCACTTGAGCAGGATCGGGGTGATCAGGGTTGTAATAATAACCATGATAACAATAGCAGAGAAGACCGAGTCATTTTTCACACCCAGTCCTGTACCAAAGCTGGCAAAAATTAACCCAACTTCACCCCGTGGAATCATACCAATTCCTATCGACAAGCGGTTAACATTAATTCCGGCCGGCAAACCCGATAGTAGCTTGCCCAGGATGGCAGCTATTGTAAGTGCGGCTGCCAGCCAGGTGCTTACCAGGAAACCTAAGGCAAAGGCGGCCAGGCCGATAATTATCGCCAGTTCCAGCAGAATAAAAGAAAATGGCTCGATTGATATGCCCCTGATATTGCCTGAATATCCAGCAATACTCGGTATTGGTTTACTGGATTATCGCAGCTGGCTTCTGTCAGTCTGCCTGGAAAAAAAGCAATCTGCTGTGGAGGGTTTGATACCATAGCTTAATGAGACTGCAGGCAGAAATGTATCGCATTGTTAAACTGGCCATTCCGGTTGCGCTGGCGCACCTGTTAACCGCTGCGGCAGGTTTTGTTGATACTGTCATGGCTGGGCGTGCGGGGGTTGCTGACCTGGCTGGCGTTGCCCTGGGTTCGGCATTCTGGCTGACCCTGGTGATTGCTCCAATGGGTTTGTTTATGGCGATCAACCCCATTGTGGGACAGTATGCCGGCGCAAAAAATTATCCTGCGATTACCAATTTCTTACACCAGTCTGTCAGGGTGGCTTTCCTGGTTACCTTGTTGCTGCTGATTATTCTTAACCTGCGCAACTGGTATCTGCCTCTCATTATTGATGACCAGCAGGTTGTGCGGGTAACCAGTGATTACCTGCAGGGGTTTGCCTGGGGGGTGCCGGCTTTAATGGGTACCTTTGTGTTGCGCTCCTATAGTGAAGGACTGTCTTTTACGCGGCCTGACATGGTGGCTTCAACTGTCAGCCTGCTCATCAATATTCCGGCAAACTATGCGCTGATCTTTGGTCACTGGGGCGCGCCTGAACTGGGAGGGGCCGGAGCGGGTTGGGCAACTGCAATTGCTTTCTGGGCAGCTTTCTTTGTTATGGTGTTATTTAGCCTGCGTCACAAGGCTTATGCCCGGGCAAATATCTGGCGCAGCTTGAGTCGGTTTGACCAGGATGAATTACGGCACCTGATGAAAGTGGGTATGCCGGTTGCGATGACATTGTTTGTTGAAGTCAGTATTTTTTCCCTGATTGCGCTGTTTCTGGGTAGTCGTCCCAGCGTGGAAATTGCGGCTCACCAGGTGGCGATGAATGTTTCCTACCTGGCGTTTACTTTGCCATTGAGTATATCGGTAGCAGCAACCATACGTGTCAGTTTGAAGGTTGGCGCTGGCAATAGAAGGCAGGCTCGTCTGGCTGCAAAGGCAGCGGTGATACTGGCCCTGGTCACTGCTTCAGTGAATATATTTATCCTGGTGATGTTTGCGGATGTTATTGCCCGTCTTTACTCAAATGATAGCCAGGTTATAAACCTGGCGGCACATCTGCTGGTGTTTGCGGCGATGTTTCAATTAGCTGATGCTTTCGTGGTGCCAACCCAGGGAGCGTTACGTGGTTACAAGGATACGGCGATACCGTTGTTACTGGCGATATTGGCCTACTGGGTTGTTGCTTTGCCGCTGGGGTATCTGTTGGGCCTGACGGATGTCATTACACCTGCATCCGGTGCAGAAGGCTTCTGGATATCGCTGGTGGTTGGCCTGGCTATCAGTGGCGTACTGATGACAAGTCGTCTGGTGGTCATTTCCCGTCGATGAAATTTGTTACTGGGATTTGAGTGTTCTGTTTCTGCCGGCGTTTTTGGCGCGATACATGGCCTGGTCACAACGATCCAGAATTTCGCTGGCGGTTTCATCGAAACGATGTACCGCAACACCAAATGAAGCCGTTATCGAACCGATCACGGTACCGGTTTTGGCCTGTTTAACGCGCAGTTTTTCAATCGCCTGGCGAATGTTTTCTGCAACCAGAAATGCGTTATCCAGGGAGGTATTGGGCAGCAACAGGACAAACTCTTCGCCACCGTAGCGGGCCACGAAATCCGTTTCACGGGTCTTGCTGAGTAACAGCTTGCCAAAGGCCTGCAGAACCTTGTCACCCACGAGATGACCATAGTTGTCATTGATATCTTTGAAGTGGTCCAGGTCGGCCATGATCAGGCTGAAACCGTTGCCGGTACGACGCCTGTCATTGAGTAATTTTTTTAACTGTTCATCGAAACCGCGACGATTATTCAGGCCGGTCAATGCATCCGTGGTCGCTTCGACGCGGGCATTAACCAGCTCGGTTTTCAGGTGTTTCAGTTCCTTGCCCGAAGAGATGAGGTCGGTTTCAAGCTGTTTGCTTTCACTGATGAAATAACGGGTTTCATGAATGATAGAGGACACAACCGATAAAATGTTGCGGGAGTTCTGACTGCCACTCAGGTTTTCAATGTGTTTTTCGAGCTGCTTGTTGGTTAACGAGGATTTGCCGGCGATATCAACCACCGAACTGATTACCTGGGCAACGGTTTCCAGCAGATCACTACGCAAACCATCTAGCATGGCGTCACCGGCATGAAAGAAAAAGCGTATAAATAAAGTAACTGCCGCCTCGTGGGTCATGCTTTTGTTTGCCAAAAGCACATCGATTTGGGCATTTAACGTGATATTTTTACCGGAGACGTAAATATAAAACAGGGCGTAATTCAGAGGGGTTGCCGGGAGCTGGTGCTTTTGCAGCATCATCATGGCTAAGCGGAGATATTCTGCGGCTTTCGCCGGTTCTTCGTCTTCAAGCAGGTAATTCAGGTCCTGGTTGTCCATCTAAAACGTTCCAATAGTTTATGGCGGGACTGGCAGATGCCAGTATATTCAGTTTTTATTTAAATAGACAGTGCTGGGCGAAGTCAGCGGCTTCGTTTGTTGACCAGTCGCCCTTGGGTTTTTCCTGCATTTGTTTGCACCAGGACTCTGAGCCGATTTCCGGGGTGCAGGCTGTCAGGCTGCCGGCCAGCAGCAGCGAAAAAAACAGGGTAAACAGAAAGCGATTGGTCATTTTGTATCCTTGTTGGTTTTGATTAGCTTCCAAGTACTGCGCGTTGTTCGATGATAATCTCATTGATACCTTTTTCTGCCAAGACCAGCATGGCATTCATTTCTTCCCGGGAATAGGGTTCTGCTTCGGCAGTACCCTGAACCTCGATAAACCCACCGGCTTCAGTCATGACGACATTCATGTCGGTTTCGGCATTGGAATCTTCTGCATAATCGAGGTCGAGTACAGGCGTACCCCGGTAAACACCAACTGAAACAGATGCAACGTTATGGATGATGGGCGACTCTTTAAGTTCGCCAGTCCTGATCAGGCCGTTGATGGCATCATTTAAGGCAACAAATGCACCTGAAATCGATGCCGTGCGGGTACCTCCGTCAGCCTGGATGACATCGCAGTCCAGGGTAATCATGCGTTCGCCGAGTTTTTCCAGGTCGACTGCAGCGCGTAAAGCCCGGCCAATCAGGCGTTGAATTTCCATGGTGCGTCCACCCTGTTTGCCACGGGCGGCTTCACGGCCCATGCGATCAGTGGTGGAGCGTGGCAGCATGCCATATTCAGCCGTAACCCAACCCTGTTTACTGTCTTTCATCCAGCGGGGTACCTGGTTATCAACACTGGCATTGCAAATGACCTTGGTATCGCCAAACTCCACCAGTACCGAACCCTCGGCATGCTTGGTGTAATGTCGTGTAAAACGCACCTGACGCATTTCACCGGGCTGACGGCCGCTGGGTCTCATGTTGTTATCCTCGAAAAGTTATTGGTATTTGTCGATCAGGCCACGCAAATGATCCAGAGCGGAGTCGATATTATCATCGGAGTTTTCGGGCTGATTGATATTGTCATGGCTATGACTTTCTGCGCCCCAGCATAACGCGAGCGCTGTAGCGTTGTCACTATGGGGGTGAGCTGCATTGACTGCCAGGTTGACCAGGTCATTCACGCGTCCACGTAACGGCAGGCTGCTATTGAGCATGGCGGCTTCGAGTTCGGACTCTTTCAATTGTGACCAGACGCCATCTGTACACAGCAGCAGGACATCATCCTTTTGCAGGCGCAAAGCCGGTGTTACTTCAATATGGGTAATTTTTTTCATGCCCCCAAGGCAACGGTTAACGCCGCTGCGACCACTGGCCCGGGATTGCGAGTCACTGTCTTCAATTTTTCCTGACAGCCGCATCGCTTCAACCCGGGTATGGTCCAGGGTACGCATGTGGGCCCGTCCATGCCGGAACAGGTAGATGCGGCTGTCTCCCAGGTGTGACCATTGCATCAGGTTGTTGTTTATCACAACCAGTGCAGCGGTTGTGCGTGGGTAAATAGCAGGTTTTCTGTTGATGCCGTATTTAACAATGTTGCGATGTGCCAGCAGGAAAACCTTTTCGATATAGCGATCGGCGTGAAAAGTTTCGGCTGAAGACTTGTTTAACAGGTGATAAGCGGTATCGACCAGGATCTGGGCTGCGACCTCGCCCTTGGGGTGGCCGCCCATGCCATCCGCCAGCACCATGACGGTGATGTTTTCATGGCTGAAGATCTCACAACGGTCCTGGTTGTTTTTGCGGTCGCCGCGTTGGCTGACCCGGACCTGTTGAGGTGAAAGATTACCGGATTGCGATTCCTGCATTAACTGCCAGTCCTTTCTGCCCCGCTTTGTTTCGCAGGTCGGCCCATCTGTTCCAGTAATGCGTCACGCAGGTCTGCGGCAGATGCTGGCCTGTCCGGTGCATGGATCTCCATTGCCCAGTCGATGGCATTCAACAGCCAGGCCGGGTAACGGTTGGGGTATTTTTCGATGGCGGGTTCCAGTGTTTCCTTGCCGGCATCCAGTTCTGTCGCGGCTGGTGGTGGCTTGCCGTCGAGGCAGGCGCGCATGGTGGCACCAACGGCGTAAACGTCGCTCCAGGGGCCGATGTTGCCCTTGCTGTAATATTGTTCTACCGGGGAAAAGCCGGGTGTAATAATCTGTGCCTTGAGCTTTTCGGTGGATTCGGTGAATTCATGTACGGCGCCAAAATCCAGTAACAGGGGATTGCCGCCGGGACGCAAATGAATATTGCCCGGCTTGATATCCAGGTGCAGGTGCTGCTGGCCATGCATCAGGTTGAGAGCGTCGAGTAACGGCGGAAAAACCGTCATGATGAAATTGGTACTGAGGCCGCCCTGGCGTTTTTTGATGTAGGTGCCAAGGTTTTTGCCGGGCTCATAATCCATCACCAGGTAGGCTGATCCATTTGCCAGAAAACAGTTTCTGACTTTCACGATATTGGGATGTATCAGGTTGGCCAGTGCGCGTGCTTCCAGGAAAAAAAGTTTCAAGCCGCGGTAAAAGCTGTTTAAGCGGGCCTCTTCTGAAACGGTCACCTGGTTATTTTCGTCGCGAATTCCGAAACGTTTTGGGAAGTACTCCTTGATAGCGACTTCATCCTGGGTTTCTTCATCCCGTGCCAGGTAAATCAGGCTGAATCCACCGCTGCCGATGAGGCGGACAACGTGGTAGCAGTCCAGTTCTGTGCGCGGAATCAGGGCTTTTCTTGGGGGTAGTTCGCTCATACTGTTATAGTATCGACCGAAGAAAAAATAACTGTAGCGCTTTGTCAGGCTGTCGGCATATACCTTCAATGTCTTTTTCATGTTTTCGGAGCTGAGCAAAATGATAAAAAGCATGACTGCTTTTTCACGGGAAGAGTCACGATCAGACCAGGGTGAACTGGTCTGGGAAATTCGCTCGGTGAATCATCGCTATCTTGAAGTTTTTGTACGTTTGCCAGAAGAGTTACGGGCGTTGGAGCCCCTGGTGAGGGAAGCCGTCGGCAAATCACTGGCACGTGGTAAGGTGGAGTGCACGCTGCGTTACAAGACCAGTGGTATGACGCCGGTTGCAATGAATGTCAATGATGCGATGATTCAACAACTGATGCAGGCATCAGACCGGGTTGCCCACCTGATTCATTCTGAAGGCCGACTTTCAATCACCGATGTGATGCGTTGGCCCGGGGTGCTGGAAGCCGAGAGCATTGACCTCGGTGAAGTGCAGAAAAAAGCCATTGAACTGCTTGAAGCAGCGCTGGCTAACCTGGTTGAAGCACGTGAACGCGAAGGTTCACAGCTTGCCGTCCTGATAGAGCAGCGATTGCAGGAAATGGATCAGCAGGTTGAGCTGGCAAAACAGCGCATGCCTGAAGTGATTGCCGCCCTGCGCGAACGCCTGCAAAACAAATTGGTGGATTTTGCTGATCTGGATGAAGGCCGGGTTGAACAGGAAATGGTGGTTCTGGCCCAGCGCCTGGATATTGATGAAGAGATGGACCGCCTGAAAACCCACCTGGCTGAAGTCGGGCGCACTTTAAAACAGAATAAACCAATTGGGCGCCGCCTGGATTTCCTGATGCAGGAACTCAATCGTGAAGCCAATACCCTGGGATCAAAATCTGCCGATGCGACAACAACTTCGGTCTCTGTCGAGATGAAGGTCCTCATCGAGCAGATGCGTGAGCAGATTCAAAATATCGAATAAGGTTTATTGAGAAAACAGGACAATTTTATGTCTGGAACATTGTTTATTGTTTCTGCACCATCGGGTGCAGGTAAAACCAGCCTGCTGGCTCAGCTGGTACCATCCGATCCACAACTGAAACTATCGGTGTCGCATACCACCCGGGCTGCCCGTGAGGGCGAGCAGGATGGTGTGCACTACCATTTTGTATCAGTTGATGACTTTGAAGAGCAGGCTGGCAAGGGTGTGTTTCTGGAGTCAGCTGAGGTCTTTGGCAATTATTACGGTACCTCCGAACAGGCAATTCGCGACCAGTTGCAGGAAGGTTTCGATGTCATCCTGGAAATCGACTGGCAGGGCGCGGCCCAGGTGCGTAAGCGTATACCGGATGCTGTATCGGTTTTTATTCTGCCGCCCTCGGTTGAAGCCCTGCGTGAGAGATTGAGTGGTCGTGGCCAGGATAGTGATGACATCATCCAGGGCCGCATGCAGCAGGCGAACAGCGAGTTGTCGCACTACCCTGAATATGACTTTCTGGTGTTTAATGACGATTTTGATGTCGCTTTATCTGAATTGAGAGCGGTTTTTGCCGCCAACCGGCTGAAAACAGCACGTGTTTGTAGTGAAAAAGCGGAAATTTTGCAGGCATTGTTGGCGTAACACTTTGTTTGTCGTAGAATTCGCCTCCCTGTTTTAACTTATTGGATTTTTGTCGTATGGCCCGAGTTACCATTGAAGATTGTCTGGATCATGTTGATAACCGTTTTGAACTGGTGTTGCTTGCTACCAAAAGAGCCCGTCAGCTGGTCAATGGTGTTGAACCGCTGGTGCCATGGGAAAATGACAAGGCAACAGTTGTTGCATTGCGTGAAATCGCCGAAGGGCTGATTACCTCGAAACACCTCGAAGAACCTGAAGTAGAAGCGCTGTCAGTTGATGACGAACTGGCTGCTGCACTTGAAGCTGACCTGAATGCTGATAATGCAGTTGTCCCTCCGGCCGCAGGCGAGTAAGCTAATTGAACGTATTATTAAATACGCATTAACGCGTATTTAAAACTTTTCGTTTTGTTAGCCGGTTATACTTAAATTTGAGTCCGGCAATAATCCTTTAAAGGTCAGGGATTAACGTGTCGGAAACTGCAGCTGATCAATCTGCTGGCGTGCCAGCCAGTATTATGAGTGACGAAGCCTCCAAGCCTCGTTATCTCATCAGTAATTTTCTTTCAGACCTTGAATCCTACCTGCCTGCCGACCAGATTCGTGAAGTCTATCGTGCTTACCTGTTTGGTGCAGAAGCGCACTCCGGGCAGAAGCGCATGTCCGGCGAACCTTATATCTACCATCCCATAGCTGTTGCACGCATCCTTTCTGAGATGCACATGGACTATAAATGTCTGATGGCAGCCATCTTGCACGATGTCATTGAAGATACTGCGACGGGTAAAGAGCAGTTAATCGAGTTGTTCGACGAGGAGATTGCCGAGCTTGTTGATGGCGTCAGCAAACTGACCAACCTGGATTTTAAAAGTCATGCTGAAATGCAGGCGGCTAACGTACGCAAAATGCTGCTGGCGATGACGCGTGATATACGTGTCATTTTGATCAAGCTGGCAGACAGGCTGCACAATATGCGAACCCTTGGCGTCATGCGCCCGGACAAGGCGCGTCGTATAGCGCGTGAAACACTTGAAATTTATGCGCCAATTGCCAGTCGTCTGGGTATTTACAGTTTGCGTGTTGAGCTCGAAACACTGGGGTTTCAGGCGCATTACCCCTGGCGTTACCGGGTTGTGGACGAAGCTTTAAGAGACATGCGCGGTCATCGCCGTGAGATTGTTGAACATATCGAGTCCTCTATAAATAACCGTTTAAATCAGGAAGGGCTTGAAGGCAAGGTCATCGGTAGAGAGAAAAATCTCTGCAGTGTTTACCGAAAAATGCGTGACAAGAATGTCAGTCTCGGTGAGCTGGCTGATGTCTATGCATTTCGTATTGTTGTAGACAATGTGGATACCTGTTACCGGATTTTAGGTGTGGTTCATAACCTGTACAAACCGGTGCCGGGCAAGTTCAAGGATTACATCGCGATTCCCAAGGCCAATGGTTACCAGTCATTACACACGGTCCTGTTTGGTCCTCACGGTCTGCCAATTGAGGTGCAGATTCGTACCGAAGATATGGACCAGGTGGCCGAATCGGGGATTGCGGCTCACTGGATGTACAAGGTGGATATCAGCAGTAACTCGTTGGCAAATAATGCTGCAGCCGGTTGGTTGAATAACCTGCTGGAGTTACAGAAAGGCGCGGGTAATTCAGAAGAGTTTCTTGAACACGTCAAGATTGACCTGTTTCCTGACGAAGTTTATGTCTTTACCCCATTGGGCAAAATCCTGGAGTTACCTAAGGGGGCTACGGTTATTGATTTTGCCTATGCAGTGCACTCCGATGTAGGTAATCATTGCGTGGCAGCGCGGGTTGATCGCAAGCTGGTGCCACTGCGTTCACGTCTGTTTAACGGACAGACAGTGGAAATCCTGACATCACCCAATGCCAGGCCAAGTCCAGCCTGGCTGGATGTGGTGACCACCGGTAAAGCACGCGCCAATATCCGTACTTATCTTAAGCAGTTACAACACAAGGAAGCCGCGGAACTCGGGCGGCGCCTGCTGGAAAAGGAACTCGAAGTTTATGACGCCAGTATCGAGGAACTTTCTGATGAGGCTATCCAGGGTTACCTGGATACTTATGGGCTGCCGCATTTTGAAGCGCTGCTGGAAGATATCGCTTTAGGCAATCGCATGGCGTTGATGGTGGCCCGCCACATGATTGGTGCTGAAGATGTCAATAATCCGGAAGAGAGCGGCAGGTCCAATATGCCGTTGGCAATTCGCGGTACTGAAGGACTGGTTGTCAAGTATGCCAAGTGTTGCCGTCCGATACCGGGTGATCCGATCGGTGCGCTGTTCCGACCCGGCACGGGGATTGTTGTGCATCATCGCGACTGCCGGAATCTCACGGAGTCCAACAAGCAGGGTGACAGTTGGCTGGATGTGCAATGGGAAGAGGAAATGGAAGGTGAGTTTTCCACCGAAATTCGTGTTGAGGTTGGCAACCAGCGTGGCGTACTGGCCGAGGTCGCTTCCACCATTTCTGATACAGGCTCCAATATTGAGCATGTGCACACCGAGGAGCGTGATGGTGTAACAACTGCTTTGACTTTTGTTATTTCGACCTATGACAGGAAGCACCTTGCCAAGATCATGCGGCATTTGCGAGCCTTGCCGCCGGTGATTCGTATCATTCGTCAAATTGCCTGATGCAAAAATAAACTTTTTCCAGAATGTTGAACGGCTAAGAATAAAAGGCAAACATGTGTCGCATAATGAAGTGTTGGCAGCAGGGATGCTGCCATCAAGCCCCCAGGGATGGGTTTAAGGTGTCTTCAGAATACGGGGCATGTTTGCCTGGGAATAGCTGTTGTAAAATCAATTATCAGAATTTTTAGTAATAGAGAAAAATAATTCGAGAGAAAAAATGACAAAAGAAATCATCAGCACTGACCAGGCCCCCCAGGCAATAGGTACTTATTCGCAGGCGGTTAAAGTAGGCACCACCGTTTATATATCAGGCCAGATCCCATTGGTGCCGGAAACCATGGAAATCATCGAGGGTAATATTGAAGCCCGTATCAGGCGTGTATTTGATAATTTGCAGGCAGTTGCCAGGGCCGCTGGCGGTGAATTATCTGATGTGGTGAAGCTGAATGTTTTCCTGACTGACCTGGGTAATTTTCCAATTGTTAACCAGGTTATGGCGGAATATTTCGAGCAGCCTTACCCGGCACGTGCGGCTCTTGGTGTTGCCGCCCTGCCCAAAGATGCAGGGGTTGAAATGGATGCCGTCATGGAGCTGGGCTAGGATTCTCCCTGGACTGTTATTGTGACCCGGCGCCTGTGCGGATGGGTACGGTGTTCCCACAGGTAGATACCCTGCCATGTGCCCAGTCCGAGTCGTCCTGATGTAACCGGAATAGTCAGGTCCATCTTGGTCAGGATACTGCGCACGTGGGCGGGCATGTCGTCCGGGCCTTCGTCGATATGTTGAAACAGCCTGCTGCCATCAGGTACCAGGTCAGACATGAAGCTTTCCAGGTCACTTCTGACTGTCGGGTCAGCATTTTCACAAAGTATCAGTGATGCACTGGTATGGTGAATGAAAACATGACAGAGTCCATTGTTAATGCCTGACTGGACGACGGCATCCGCTACATCACGGCTAATATTGATAGTGCCTCGACCAAGGGTATTAAACTGTAGAGCATGCTGATAATTCTTGAACATAACATTTACGCAGTATTGAACGGATGACTGCAGCTGAGAATACCTATCCTGTAACCCGTTTAAAAGGGGTTGGACCAAAAGCTGCCGAGCGCCTTGAACGCCTGGGTATCCGGAGTGTTCAGGATATCCTGTTTCACCTGCCCCTGCGTTACCAGGACCGAACCCGCATCGTTCCGATTGGTTCAGTGCGTCACGGTGAGCAACTGGTTATCGAAGGCACGATTGATCACAGTGAAATCCGTTTCGGACGCCGCCGTTCATTATTGGTCCACCTGTCAGATGGAACAGGTAGCGTGATTCTGCGTTTTTTTCATTTCTCAGCGGCACAGAAAGAAAACCTGGCCAAGGGTATTACACTGCGTTGTTTTGGCGAAATCCGTAAAGGCCAGAATCGTTATGAAATGATTCACCCGGAATACCAGGCCATTATTGAGGATGAGCCTTTTGAACAGGAAACATCTCTCACCCCGATTTATCCAACCACTGAAGGAATGCACCAGTTAACCTGGCGGACATTAACCGACCAGGCACTGACCCTGTTAAATGCTGACGAACTGGCTTTGTCAGACCTGATTCCCGCGGATTTGCTGCAAACAAATCATTACCCATCGCTCAAGTCAGCGTTGCAGTTACTGCATCGTCCGCCGCTGGATGTTGAATTGTCACCATTGCTGGATGGGCATCATCCTGCCCAACAGCGACTTGTGTTTGAAGAGTTGCTTGCTCACCAGGTCAGTCTGCGACTGATGCGTTATCAGCATCGCAAGCATAATGCGCCTGTGATTCGGCATGAAGGTGAACTGGTTTCAAACTTTTTACAGCAGTTACCCTTCAGCCTGACCGGTGCGCAACAGCGCACTGTCGGGGATATTGAAGCGGATTTGCAACGTAGCCACCCGATGATGCGCCTGGTGCAGGGTGACGTGGGTAGTGGAAAAACCGTGGTAGCGGCATTGGCTGCTTTATATGTCATAGAGTCCGGGTACCAGGTGGCGTTGATGGCGCCTACCGAACTGCTTGCCGAGCAGCATTATAAAAATTTTATGCACTGGTTTGCCGCACTGAGTATTCCAATTGCCCGGTTGACGGGCAAAATGAAGGGCAAGGCCAGAAAAGAGTTACTGTCTGGTATCGAGCAGGGTGCCTACCCGATGATTGTCGGCACGCATGCCCTGTTCCAGGATGATGTGCATTATGATGCGCTTGGCTTGGTCGTTATCGATGAGCAGCACCGTTTTGGCGTACATCAGCGCCTGGCGTTAAAACAGAAAGGTACGCGGGGCGTGCCTCATCAACTGGTGATGACCGCAACGCCGATACCCCGAACCCTGGCTATGACCGCTTTTGCCGATCTGGATGTTTCAGTGATTGATGAATTACCACCAGGGCGAACCCCGGTAACAACCGTGGTGATATCAGATGCGCGTCGTGAGGAGGTCATGCTGCGTGTCGAAGAAGCCTGTAAAAACGGCCGGCAGGCATACTGGGTCTGTACCCTGATTGAAGAATCCGAAAGCCTGCAATGCCAGGCAGCTGAAGACACGGCCACCGAGCTGGCACTGCGTCTGCGTGAGTTGCGAATTGGGCTGGTGCACGGCAGATTGTCATCTGCTGATAAAGAACAGGTCATGCAGCAATTCAAGCAGGGAAATCTCGATTTGCTGGTGGCAACCACTGTGATTGAAGTGGGTGTAGATGTACCCAATGCCAGCCTGATGATTATTGAAAACCCGGAGCGCCTGGGCCTGTCTCAGCTGCACCAGTTACGCGGCAGGGTTGGTCGTGGCAGTGTGGAAAGTCATTGCCTGTTGATGTATCACCCGCCGCTCAGTCAGCAGGGACAGCAGCGACTGGCGGTCATGCGTGAAACCAATGATGGTTTTATTGTTGCCCAAAAAGATCTCGAATTGCGTGGTCCGGGGGAAGTTCTGGGTACACGGCAAACCGGTGAAATGCAGTTACGTATTGCTGATCTGCTCAGAGACCAGTCTTTATTGCCAAAAGCACAGCAGGATGCCGAGCTGATGATCCAGGATTATCCCCGGCAGGCAGGAGCCCTGGTAAGCCGCTGGATTGGGGAAAAAGTCAACTATGCCGATGTTTAGGCAGGAATATTCAGGACATACCATGGATGTCGTTTTCCGCGTTAAGATAGCGCCCGGAATTTAACCGTATGGAGTCAAAAATGGGCAAGCCAGGCAATACGGGTTTCACTCGAATTATCAAGGCATTTGGTTTCTCGATGCAGGGACTTGGGGCTTCCTGGAAGCATGAGTCGGCATTTCGGCAGGAAACCATGTTGGCGATCATCCTGCTGCCATTGGCTTTCTGGCTGGCCAGAACAACCGCAGAGCTGATGATTCTGCTGATGACCTTGTTTATTGTGGTCATTACGGAAGTGCTTAATTCAGCTGTTGAAGCTGTTGTTGATCGGGTCAGCGAAGACCATCACAAGCTGGCAGGGCGCGCCAAGGATATGGGGTCTGCCGCTGTATTTCTTTCCCTGACGATGGCGGCCATAGTCTGGGGCGTGTTGTTGTTTGATCGTTTTATAAGCTGATGAGCAGACTGAGCAGACAATCACTGATCGAGCCAGCCTGGCATGCCATGGACTCCTTTCGTGCTGCATGATGTGCCTGCGGCATCCTGGGGCTGGCTAACCGATGCTGGATCCTTGACCAGTAAACTGATTGATACCTGTAGCACAGGATGTTTCCGGGTAAACCTGCTTGGGCAACACTGGACCCGTCCACTCTACAGTGAAAAGCAGGCGCTGGGTATGCGCCATGGTGAGGTGGCTCTGGTGCGTGAAGTGCAGTTGCTTTGTGACCAAACCCCCTGGGTGTTTGCGCGAACCCTGATCCCTGTTTCCAGTTTTACCGGCAAAGCCCGGCGACTGGCTTTCCTGGGTAACAAGCCCTTGGGGGCCTTGTTATTTTCAGATCCTGCAACGGTGCGCAAAAAAATGCAGATTGCGAGGCTGTCGGTTGGTCATCTGCTGTATGCTCATGCCAGTAATGGCCTGGATTCCCGGCCTGAGGAACTCTGGGCGAGACGCACTTTGTTTTTTTATGCGCAACATCCACTGCTGGTTAACGAAATATTTTTACCGGGTATTCCCGGCGACTTTAAGTAGCGCAAATGAGTAGTAATTCTTCCCAGATAAAAGTGCAGCTGGCGTTGCCAGATGAAAAAATCGGTTTGCATGACAGGCTGCAAGGTTACTGGCAGCTGATACGCGCGGACAAGCCTATTGGTATTTTTCTTCTGCTGTGGCCGGCATTGTGGGCACTGTGGATTGCTGGTGAGGGTAATCCGAACTGGTATGTCACGCTGGTTTTTATCCTGAGTGCGGTGCTGATTCGTTCTGCTGGTAGTGCGATCAATGATTATGCTGACCGTCATATTGACGGCAAGGTTTTACGTACCTCTCAGCGTCCCATTGCCAGGGGAATTATCAAGCCCAGGGAGGCAATTGTCATTTTTGCTGGGTTGGGCCTGGTCACTTTCGTGCTGATTTTAACGCTTAACCTGGCGACCATCCTGATGTTCCTGGGGGCATTGGCTTTAGCGGCAATTTATCCCTACAGCAAACGTTTCACCTATTTTCCGCAGGTTTTTCTCGGGATCGCATCTGGCTGGGGAGTGCCGATGGCCTTTGCCGCGATTCAAAACACGGTTTTACCGGTTACCTGGGTATTGTATGCCGCCACCATTGTCTGGGTACTGATCTATGACACCGAGTATGCCATGGTGGACCGCGAGGATGATGTGAAAATCGGGGTTAAATCGACAGCGGTTCTGTTTGGAAAATGGGATGTGTACATCATTGGCCTGTTACAGCTGACATTGCTCGGTCTTCTGGTTTGGATTGGCTCAATGACAGACAGAAGCTGGTTTTATTTTGTTGCAGTGGCATTCACCTCGCTGTTTTTTGTGCGCCAGCAACAGCTGATGAAACTCGATATCAAGGCAGGGGCATTTGCAGCTTTCCTGAACAACAACTGTTTCGGTATGACCCTGTTTATGATTCTGTTGGTGGATTACATTATTACCGGCTGACGCCGGTAATTTTCACAAATCTGGCCGGGCGTTGATTTACTTCTTGTTGTTACGACTAACTGTTTGATATGTTTACGTATCGGAACTTTTAAAGATATAACACTGATACACGGATGTTGTCGTCATGTTAAGACTTTTTATTAACGTCTCTGTTGGTGTATGGAATGGCTTTACACGAAACCTGTTTGCAATTTGATGTATCAAAAAATTCTGTAGAGTGGCATAACAAGGCCTCAAAATTTCTTGAGGAACACAATATTCCGCCCAACCCTGTCAGTCACCTCATTGCTTACGAGTATTTCAGTCACAGGCGCCCCGAACTCAATAAAAGAATTAATGAACGCCTTAGAAGTGATGCGTCGCTGGATGTCTATTTTCTGCGTGATCTTTTTGAAGAATTTTGTATAAACCAGCAGGAAGGCAAGTCCGAAGCACATATATCCAACCTGCAGAACCTGTTACTGAAGGTGCTTGAAGGTATTTCCTTAAGCGGTACGGAAACGGAAGCTTACAGCCGTGTTCTGGAGCAACAGAAAACCGCTCTGGATTCAGATCTTGGCACTGAAGACCTGAAAAATATTGCCAATAATCTACTCGAGGCGACACAGGAAGCAATTTCAGAAAATGAAAAAATGAAAGAGCATCTGAAGTCTGCTGAAGAGAATACCAGGCAGCTCCAGCAACAGGTTGCCGAGTTGAAGGAAGAAACCTCCAAGGATCCTTTGACCGGGCTGTATAACAGGAAAGCGCTGAACGAACGCTTGAATGAATTAGTGGATGAAGTCAGCAAGAGTGAAGAGTCTCTAACGCTATGCATGTTCGATATCGATCATTTCAAGGCTTTTAATGATAATTTTGGCCACCAGGTGGGTGACCAGGTTATCCAGCTGGTCAGTAAAACCCTGCAGGACAAGTCCAGAAGCAGTGATTTTCCCGCGCGTTATGGCGGTGAGGAATTTACCCTGATTTTACCTGGTACAAAAATGGACATTGCGGAATTGATTGCCAGCCGGATTCACCAGGCTGTCAGCAGGCTGGCACTGGTTAAACGCAGCACCAAGGAAAGGCTGCCACCGGTGACCATTTCCATGGGACTGGCCAGCTTCCGGGAAGGCGATACTGGTGAGAGTATTCTTTCCCGGGCTGACCAGGCGCTATATCACGCCAAGCAAACGGGCCGTAACAGGATTGTGACAGAGACTGAGCTGGTTGCTGCCTGAGCTAGGTATCCCATTTCGCAGTGACGGTTTTGGCGATCGCCCAGACATGAACTGAATCAACACCCTGTGATTTCAACAGGTATGCTATTTCATTAACAGTTGTTCCCGTGGTAACGACGTCATCAATAATGATGACTTTTTTGTAGTGACAGCGGTCTGCCAGTCGAAATGCACCTTTCAGATTATTTAAACGCTGTCTATGTTTCAGTTCATGCTGTGGCCGGGTTTTTTTATGACGCCTTACCAGCCTGTTATTTACCGGAATTCCTGTTAGTTGACTGATTTGCTTAGCCAGCCATAAGGCCTGGTTAAAACCGCGTTTGCGAATACGCGAAGGATGCAAGGGTACGGGGATCAAAGCATCAAAACTGCTGAACCCGTGCTTATGCAGCGAACTGCAAAACAGGTCAGACAAGGCTTTGGCCTTAACCAGGTCGCTGTTGAATTTAAAATGCTGGATCCAGTGGTTGACCGGTTCACGGTACAGCAGGGGTATATGACTGACATCATAGGACGGCATATTCGACTGGCAGTTTGCGCAATAGAGATTATCCGCACCTGGCAGCGGTATGCCGCACACCAGGCAACATTCCCTGTTATAGGGCAGTTCCTGTTCACAGCTATCGCAAAGCGCGAGTGATCGTTGAGTCGGTTGATTGCAGACCAGGCAGGACTGCGGAAAGATCAGGGATTGTATAAATTTTGCGCACTTGTTTATCATGTAACCTTCCTTGGTTGACAGGGTGATTTTAGACTTTACACTTCATCGACCATTTATTCATCATGAAACTCCCGGGATATCAAGCCATGGCAACCAAACACGATTGGACGCTGGACGAAATTCAGGCATTGCTGGATTTGCCTTTTAATGACCTGCTTTTCCAGGCGCAGACCATGCATCGTCAGCATTTTGATCCGAACCAGGTTCAGGTCAGTACCCTGTTGAGTATCAAAACCGGAGCATGCCCTGAAGACTGTGGCTATTGCTCACAGAGCGCAAAAAACGACACGGGACTTGAGCGCGAACGCCTGATGCCGCTGGACGAGGTAATCGCTAATGCTCAACAGGCCAGGGAAAAGGGAGCAACGCGTTTCTGTATGGGGGCTGCCTGGCGTAATCCAACTGATAAGAACCTGGATAAAGTGATCGATATGATCAGTGCAGTTCATGACATGGGCATGGAGACCTGTGTGACGCTGGGTATGTTGAATGATGCGCAGGCACAACGCTTACGCGATGCCGGTCTGGATTATTACAATCACAACCTGGATACCTCACCTGAATTTTACGGCAACGTGATCACCACCCGTACCTACCAGGACAGGCTGGATACCATCAGTCATGTTCGTGATGCCGGCATCAGTGTCTGCTCTGGGGGTATTCTGGGCATGGGTGAATCACGCCAAGACCGTGCCTCGATGTTGCGTGAACTGGCCAACATGCCGAAGCATCCGGAATCAGTACCGATCAATATGCTGGTAAGAATCGAGGGAACGCCCCTGTTTGGCAACGAGGACCTGGATCACCTGGAGTTCATTCGTACCATAGCCGTCAGTCGCCTGCTGATGCCGGAATCCTATGTGCGTTTGTCTGCAGGCAGAACGGAAATGACTGACGAAATGCAGGCCCTGTGTTTCTTTGCCGGCGCCAATTCCATTTTTTATGGGGATCAGTTGCTGACGACGGATAACCCGGAAGCGGACAGTGACAGGCAGTTGTTTGAGCGGCTTGGTTTGAACATGGAGCAAAAAGTTGAAACCGAGATCAAGGCAGCGAAAAAATGCCATGCACCAGCAACCTCTTGAAGCTGAACTGGCACTGCGTAAAGATCGTTCGCTGTATCGTTCCAGGCGGGTAATCAATTCCCCCGCAGCTCCCGTTGTGGAGGTTGATGGTAAGTACTTACTTACATTCTGTAGTAATGATTATTTGGGTCTGGCCAATCATCCAGATGTGAAACAGGCATTTATTGCTGGCGTGGAACGCTGGGGTGTGGGAAGTGGTTCTGCTCACCTGGTAACCGGTCATACATCGGCACATCATCAGCTAGAAGAGGAGTTGGCGGCATTTACCGGGCGTGAACAGGCATTGCTGTTTTCTTCCGGTTACATGGCTAACCTGGCCTTGATGACATCGTTCAGCGGCAAAGGCGATCATGTCTTTGAGGATAAACTCAACCATGCCTCTTTGATTGATGGTGGCAGTATGACTGCTGCCAGCATGCACCGTTACCTGCATGCCGATGTATCATCTCTCAAGCGTCAGCTGGCAACGGTAAATGCCGGTGAAAAACTGATCGCTACTGATGGTGTGTTCAGTATGGATGGCGATATTGCGCCTTTGCCTGGCATTGTGGAAGCAGCTGAACAGTCAGAAGCCTTGTTAATGGTGGATGATGCACACGGGATTGGCGTGTTGGGAACGCAGGGTGCAGGCACGCTGGAGCATTTCGAGCTGTCAGAACAACAGGTTCCCCTGTTAATGGGAACCCTGGGTAAAGCCTTTGGCTGTGCCGGTGCCTTTGTAGCTGCGGACAAGGTTTATATCGAAACCCTGATCCAGAAGGCACGCAGTTATATTTTTACTACTGCGCAACCTGCCGCTGTTGCTGAAGCTGCCCGGGCAGCATTAAAACTTGTTGTAAAAGAAGGCTGGCGACGGGAGTACCTGGCTTCTCTGGTGCAGCGATTCAGGCAGGGGGCAGAACAACTGGGCCTGCCTTTACTGGAATCGCAAACTCCAATTCAGCCTTTACTCGCAGGTACTGCTGCACGTGCAGTTAACTGGGCTGAGCAGTTGTATCAAGAAGATATTCTGGTTACCGCGATTCGTCCGCCAACGGTGCCAGAAGCCACGGCTCGTTTGCGCATCACTTTTTCTGCCATTCATACTGAAGAACAGGTGGATCAACTGCTGGATGCATTGTCCCGGCTGCAAGCTAATGAGGAAACAGCATGACACTCTGGCATCAGACAACCGGTGAAGGACCGCCACTGTTACTTGTGCACGGTTGGGGTATGAATGCATCTGTCTGGCAGCCCTGGCTGGAGCAGTTAAATAAAGAGTTCCAGGTGACATGCGTTGAATTACCCGGACATGGTCACAGTGATATGCAGAATGATCAAAATACATTAACCGCCTGGTCTGATGCGGTAACGAAGATTGCACCGGCAAACGCGATCTGGCTTGGCTGGTCGCTGGGTGGCTTGATTGCCCTGCAGGCTGTTTTAAAACAAATATCGAATCCATCATCAGTCAATGCCAGGGCTTTATACATGATGAACGCGACCCCCTGTTTTGCACAGCATAGGCAATGGCAATGCGCCATGCCGGTAGCGACATTAAAACAGTTTGCAGCAAACCTTGAAAACGATGTTGACGGAACCTTGCTGCGTTTTCTGTCATTGCAGATAAAAGGCAGTGAGCAGGCGCGTGACATGTTAAAGCAGTTGCGTGCCGGTTTTTCACAACGGCCAGCGGCTGATAACAGTGCCTTGAAACTGGGTCTTGGCCTGCTCAGTGACAGTGATCTTAGAGAGGGCCTGCATAATATGAAAATACCGGTACACTGGACCTTTGGAGAACGGGATACTTTGGTTCCCGCCTGTGTCAGCGAATCAGTTAAAAAGCTATTGCCAGGTACCAGTACCCAGGTTATCAAGGGAGCTGGTCATGTACCTTTTCTTTCGCATGCCAATGAATGCCTGCAATCATTGCGGCTACTGGCCGGGAGCATGGCGGCATGAAGAAAATAATTGAAAATAACAATCCGAACACGATAGACAAGAGCAGGGTGCGCCAGTCATTTTCAAGATCTGCACAAGATTACGACCAGGTGGCTGTATTGCAGAGAGAGATTGGCGAACGCATGCTGGAGCGACTCGATTACGTCAAGTTAAAGCCGGCCGTGGTACTGGATGCCGGTTCTGGTACAGGGCATTGCAGTAATGGTTTGTTAAAACGTTATAACAAGGCCAAAATTCTGTCGCTCGATTTTGCATTGCCCATGTTGCATCATGCCGGTAAACAAGGGCGCTGGTTACGTCGTCCCAGTTGTGTCTGTGGTGATATTGAACAACTGCCCCTGGCTGACCAGAGCGTCGACCTGGTTTTTTCCAATGTGGCAATTCAGTGGTGTACCGATCTAAAGCAGACATTTGCCGAGTTTATGCGCGTACTCAAGCCGGAAGGGTTGTTGATGTTTTCAACTTTTGGTCCGGATACGTTAAAAGAACTGCGGGCTGCCTGGGCTGAAGTCGACCAGTTGCCACACACCAGCCAGTTTATTGATATGCATGATATTGGTGATATGTTGATGCAGGAACAGTTTGCTGATCCGGTCATGGATGCTGAACGCATGACACTTACTTATGACAAAGTCAGTCGCCTGGTGAAGGATTTGAAAATGCTGGGTGCACAAAATGCAGCAAGTAGCCGCCAGCGGGGCATGACAGGTAAGCATCGTTGGCAGGCCATGGTTAATGCTTATGAAAAGTTCAGGCAGGAGGGGCGTTTGCCCGCTTCCTACGAAGTGGTTTACGGCCATGCATGGCGTCCAGCTCAACTAAAAGCCAGGCAACAGTCCGTTGAAGGTGAGTTCCATGTGCCGGTAGACCTGATAGGGCGCCGTTAATGGCTGCTTTTTTTATCACGGGCACTGACACGGATTGTGGCAAGACCTTATTAACGCTAGGCCTGATGCAGGCGTTTCAGCAGTCTGGTTTGCAGGTCAATGCAATGAAGCCGGTAGCCGCCGGCGTAACGCAATATAAAGGCCTTCAGCTCAACCAGGACGCTGTCATGTTGCAACAGCAGTCTTCAGTTGAGCCTGAATATCAGCTGCTGAATCCCTACCTGTTTGAACCAGCAATAGCACCGCATATCGCAGCTGCGGAAGATAACGTAGTGATTGATATGGAAAGCATCAGGCAGGCTTTTCAATCCCTGCGGTCACAGGCTGAAGTTACCCTGGTTGAAGGCGCAGGTGGCTGGCTGGTGCCTCTGAATGAGCAATTTGACGTCGGTGACATTCCGCAACAACTTGAGCTGCCGGTTATCCTGATTGTCGGCTTAAAGCTGGGTTGTATCAATCACGCGAGACTCAGCTTGCAGTCTGTCCGGGCTAAAGGCTGCCAGGTCGCGGGTTGGGTAGGTACGCAGCTGGATCCGGATATGTCGCATGTCAGGGAAAATATCGCGACATTGAAAAGATATCTTGATACTCCCTGCCTGGGTGTCGTTCCTTTTTTAAAGGATGCGGTGGCTGGCGAAGTTGCGGGTTATTTAACGATTGATGAATTGGTTAAAACAGAATGAATGAATCTGAAAATAAAGACAGGCCGATAAACCGGACCTTGCTTATCGTCTTGCCGGTTCTGGTGGTGGTGATTATCGTTGCCTGGCAGCTACTGGGAACAGCGAAATTTACCTTAAACGGCACCAGGCTCATGCCGCCCATACCCTTGTCCGACATGGTGCTGGTGGATGACAAAAACCAGGCCTTGCCAGCCACCCTGTTAAAAGGGCAATGGACCTATATTTTGTTTGCTGAAACCTCATGTGATGAGGTGTGTGAGCAGCAATTGCAGCTAACGCAAAAAGTTATCGCCGGTAAAACAGATATCCAGCGCGTGCTGGTATTGGCACATGAGCCTGGCGAAAGTTTTATACAGCGGATCCGGACCGCTCATCCACAGCTGGTGGTGGCTGTTTTGACCCGGTCTATCTGGACAATTTTCACGGTGCAGTTTATGTCTGCGGTTAATGAAATGGGAGGCGCGCCTTATTTTCTGGTTAATCCCAACGGCCTGGTTGTTATGGGATATGACGAGCTGGTTTCGGTTGAAGATGTTGCCAGTGATCTGCAGCATCTGCTGCAGAAATAATCGGTTTCGGGATCATCTTCATGACTCTGCATAAAGAGCGTGATGCTACAGCCATCCCCTGCGTTTGAGGAACAGGATAGGGAGGACTGCGGCAAGCACCATCAGGACCAGTGCCATGGGGTAACCCCAGGGCCATGACATCTCCGGCATGTCCGGAAAATTCATGCCGTAGATGGCCCCGATCAGAGTCGGTGGTAAAAAGGTCAGCGCGGCAAGCGAGAAAATCTTGAGCAGTTTATTCTGTTCCATATTGATAAAGCCCAGTGCTGCATTGAGCAGAAAATCGGCTTTATCCGACAGGAAATTATTATGCGGCATAAGCGAGTCGATATCCTGTAATAAGCTGTTAGCTATTTTGCGGTATTTTTTACCAAGCAGGGGCAGGCGAATAAGAAAGCGCAAGTCGCGTTGGGCATCCATGAGGCAGAGTCGAGTCGTGCCAATCAGGATTTCCTGTTCGGCCAATCCGTCTACGGCAGATTCCAGGTCTTCGCTGCGGCGACTCAATATCTCTTTTTGAATGTCTGAAAGGGTATGATAAATCTGCTCTGTATCATCGCCGAGTCCTTCCAGTCTAATGTCCTGTAGAGCCAGTAAAATCTCCATCGCATCGACCAGCGGGCTTCTGCCGGTTTTATTGCGCCGGCGCAACAACCGAAGCTGGGGCAATTCATAAGAGCAAAGTGTAATCAGCCTGGTCCCGTCATAGATAAAAGCCACATTGGTGTTGCGCGGTTCCCCTCCCGGGCGGTGGAAGTAGAGGCTGTTTAGCTGGAAACATTCTTTTGTGACTAAATGATGGGAACTGGATTCCAGTTCATTGACTTCATCCATGCTGGGAATTGCCAATTCACACATGGAATTGATTAACGTTAGCTCATTCGGAGTCGGATCGGCCAAATCTATCCAGCGAGCTTCATTAAGATACTGGCCATCATCATCGGTCGCTTTGAGTGTTACCAATTTATTTTCGACTAGACCGTAGGCTCTCAGCATATTTATTACCCCTGTAAACACGTTTGGAAAATATCAGGCCAACAGAACAGCAGATTAAACAATTTTCAAAAACTAAGCCGTTGCATCAAAGGCTGACAACATCAACTTTACAATTTATTGGCATAAAATTTACATAAAAATTGCAATTTTGTTACAGATTAGTTGTTCCACGTCATGGAAACGAATCGTAAGTTCAGAATATGCTAACAAGGTCCAATTCTGCTAAATCTGAATTGCATTAATCAAGGGGGCTTTATGGATCTGAAACAAATAAATCAAATTGAAAAAGCAACAGCGTTTAACCGCCCAGAGCTTATGAGAATTGGTTATGCGATGCTGTTTATTGTGGGCATTGTGCTTTATGTCTACTCTGAAATAGGCGATATTCCAGGTGGTTTTATGCTGCTTGCAGCTGCCATCATTGGTGGCTACATGGCAATGAATATTGGCGCCAATGATGTTGCCAATAATGTTGGCCCGGCAGTGGGTTCCAAGGCGCTGACAATGGTAGGTGCAATTGTTATAGCTGCTATTTTTGAAGCTTCGGGGGCATTACTGGCTGGTGGTGAAGTCGTATCTACAATCAAGAAGGGTATTATCGATCCTGCATTAATAACCGATCCCAATACCTTTATCTGGGTAATGATGGCGGCTTTGCTGGCCGGAGCCCTCTGGCTGAATATTGCCACCGCACTGGGCGCCCCGGTATCAACTACTCACTCTATCGTTGGTGGTGTTTTGGGTGCTGGTATAGCTGCTGCCGGAATTGGTATCGCCAATTGGGATAAAATGGGCATGATAGCGGCCAGCTGGGTTATTTCTCCCGTTCTGGGTGGGTTGATAGCTGCTGGTTTCCTGTTTCTTATCAAGCGCACAATTACCTATAGGAAAGATATGCGTCTGGCAGCCAAGAAAATGGTGCCAATACTCATCGCGTTGATGGCCTTTGCCTTTGCTACTTACCTGACACTGAAAGGACTTAAAAAGATCTGGAAAGTTGACCTGGTGACAGCAGCCATGGTCGGTGCAGCTGCGGCTTTCATCATTTTTGCCATTGTAAAACCTCTAATCAGCAAAACTGCCGACAAGCTTGAAAACAACAAGCTAGCTGTAAATACGTTGTTTACTGTGCCACTGATCTTTGCCGCGGCACTGCTGAGTTTTGCCCATGGTGCCAATGACGTAGCCAACGCTGTTGGTCCTTTGGCTGCAATTAATGATGCTATTTTACATGGTGGAGTTGTCCAGAAGGCAAGTATACCTCTCTGGGTTATGATGGTTGGTGCTATCGGTATTGCTCTGGGGCTTGCTTTGTATGGACCTAAACTGATTCGAACAGTCGGTTCCGAAATAACCGAACTGGATCAGATGCGCGCCTTCTCGATTGCAATGGCTGCTGCCATTACGGTCATTATTGCGTCACAGCTGGGGCTGCCGGTTTCCTCGACGCACATTGCCGTTGGCGGTGTCTTCGGTGTGGGTTTCCTGCGGGAGTACCTCAAACGCAGTTACGCCAGAATGATCGATGAAATCAAGGATCATCACCACGACTCGGACGAAGCTCAGGTTATAAAATTCCTGGATGAGTTTGATCAGGCTTCGATTGCTGAAAAGTCCTTGATGCTGGATCAGTTGCAACAGCATAAAGCAGAAGCTGATTTATCAAAGAAGGAACGTAAAGGCTTGAAAAGGGTTTATAAGAATGAGCTTGTCAAGCGTTCAGCACTTTTGAAAATTGCGGCTGCCTGGATTATCACGGTGCCTGCTTCCGGAATCATGGCAGCGATTCTGTTTTTCACGTTACGTGGAATGATGTTGCCTTAAACTGGGTAAATCAAACGAATCCTGCGTGTCCTTAAGGAAAGGATGCGCAGGATTTTTTTATGGCGACTTGTATATACATTGTATATAATAAAGTCCTGCGCATTCATACTAGGAATGGATCTGCGGGATTTTTTTATGGTGTTTTGCATTTTCATAAATTTCATGCGTTTATATTGTTCGCCCTCACAAGGATTTTGTAATGTTTAAAAGAATCATTTTCTCCTCAATGCTGTTGGTTCTGGCTTACGGATTCTGGATAAGTCCGAATTTCAAGGAAATTTCAGCGGGTGTGGCGATTTTTCTGTTCGGCATGCTTTCACTTGAGGAAGGTTTTAAAGCGTTTACCGGTGGGCTGCTGGAAAAATTATTACGCAAAACCACGAACAGTCTTTGGAAGTCATTATCCTTTGGTGTTATCAGTACGACGGTCATGCAGTCGAGTTCCCTGGTTTCGGTCATCACGATTTCTTTTTTGAGTGCCGGCTTAATCAGTCTGGCAGCCGGTATTGGAATTATTTTTGGTGCTAACCTGGGTACTACGACAGGCGCCTGGTTAATTGCAGGTTTTGGCCTGAAGGTGAAAATTTCTGCTTACGCCATGCCAATGCTGGTGTTTGGAATAATAGGTATCTTTCAGAAGTCGAGAAGCATACAGGGGATTGGTTATGTGCTTGCCGGTCTGGGGTTCCTGTTTTTAGGTATCCATTATATGAAAGAAGGCTTTGAAGCCTTTCGTGACACGATTGATCTGACCGCTTTTGCGGTTGAGGGTTATCCCGGAATCCTAGTGTTTACGCTGATCGGTATTGCGGCAACGGTCATCATGCAATCCAGTCATGCCACCCTGGTTATTATTATTACAGCACTGGCTGCCCAGCAGATTACTTATGAGAATGCATTGGCACTGGCAATTGGGGCTAATATAGGAACAACGATTACCGCTATCCTGGGTTCCATGAGTTCGAATGTGCAAGGCAAGCGTCTGGCTGTTGCACACTTGATCTTTAATATTGTTACTGCAGCAATTGCGATTATATTTATCTACCAGATTGCCCTGGGAGTGGATTGGGTGAGTGAATCTGTTGGGATTGCTGCAGATGACTATACGCTGAAGCTTGCGGTTTTCCATACTATTTTCAATACGATTGGCATCGTTGCGATGCTGCCGTTTACAGGCAGGCTGGTGGATTTTCTGACCTCCTTTATGCCAGAGAAAATACTTGCAATATCGGAACCGAAGTATCTGAATGAATCAGCTGAAGAACTGCCTGATACTGCTATTGAAGCTGTGCGCAAGGAAATATTACATCTATACGATAATGCTTTTGCAATTATCTCTCACGGGCTGAATCTGCATCGGCATGACATTCTTTCTGATAAAGAGCTGGATCTGATTGTTAATGAAAAAAGCAAGGTCATGCCTATAGATTTTGATCAGGAATATAACCAGAGCGTAAAAGGGCTGTATGGTGAAATTATTAATTTCATCAGTCGCTCGCAAACGAAAATGACGCCGGATCAGACTGACGAATTATTCAAATTACGTGCAGCAGGGAGAGATATCGTTGAGGCAATCAAGGATACCAAGCACATGCACAAAAATCTTTCCCAGTATATTGTGTCGGATAACGAGTTTATTCGTTCAGAGTACAATAAGATTCGGCTCCAGCTTGGTGAACTGATGCGCAGGCTTGCAACTGTCAGTGAAAGTGGTGATGATCCGGAAATGATTTTGTCATTAGACAGTCTCAAGCTGGAAATGGAAGAAAATGACATTACCGTCAATGGTGTTCTGGAAGCCCTGATTAGAGACAGTAAAATTACAGCAGAGATGGCTACTTCACTGATGAATGATTCATCTTACGCCTATGATGTTGCAAAGAACCTGATACAAATGGGTGAAACGTTGTTCTCGACAGGTGATTATGAAATGAAACAGGCTGAAAGAAGTATTTCGCTGACCAGTGATGAATTAAACGACATAATAAACGAAGCTGACAGTCAATAACCGGAGACAGGCTGATGAAAACACCCAAGTTGCTTAAATTATCTCGCGAATTGCTTAATGCAAAGAAAAGCAAACAACACGAGGAAAAGAAATGCCTGAAGGAGATTCAGCATAAATTAAAAAAGAAAGGCAAAAAACTGCAACAACGACTCGATAATGAGAAAAATGAAAAAGAGTTGAAACATATAAAAAATGAATTAAAAATAATATTTGCCCAGCGCGAAAAAATTATCAAAGTACTTAAATCTTTAAAATAGCCGGTCTTTTATGCAGGGCATGAAAACAAATACAAAAAATCAAATAGAAAAAGCTTACGGTTAATATTTTCCCGTCCGTAAGCGGTGAGCTTCCATTCTCTCCACCTCGTAAGCGCCGGACACAACCACATTGGAATCAGGCGTTATATCCAGTTCTGAATCCAGCTGGTCATACCCTGCGGCATTAAGAATGACTTTCATTGTATTCAGTCTTGCCTGGTGCCTGTTGTCTGAACGGATAATTGTCCAGGGCGCATGCATGGTATGAGTATGCTTTAGCATCTTGTATTTTACTTCGGTAAATTCCTCGCGCCTCTCTTCAGCATCCAGATCCACTTCCTGTAACTTCCAGCGTTGCAGTGGGTCTTCCTGGCGTTTCGCAAACCTGCGCGCCTGCTCTTCCCTGGAAACGCTGAAATACAGCTTGATGAGAAAGGTGTTCTGGTTGACCAGGTCATTTTCAAAGCCGCCAACACCTTCCATAAAGTCCTGGTATTCCTGTTCTGTGCAAAAATCGAAGACTGGCTCGATCATTGCCCTGGTATACCAACTGCGATCAAACAAAACTATTTCACCGGCACGAGGAAATTCCCGGATGTACTTCTGGTAAAACCACTGGGAGCGGATTTCCTCTGTTGGTTTGCCCAAAGTAACCACCCTGTAATGCTTTGCATTCATATACTGGGTAATACGCCGGATAATGCCGCCTTTACCTGCGCCACCTCGTCCTTCAAAAACGATGATCATTTTTTTACCGCGTTTCTCAAGGCATTGCTGGAGTTTGACCAATTCGGCCTGGTATGGTTTTAATGCCTGTGCTTGCTGGTATTTGCGAACAACTTTTGTGTGGAGCTTTTCAAGTTGGTCAACTTTATCCGTCAGGCGATTATTTTCCGCTATCAGGCTAAGAATATCCTGTTTTGTTGTGATGCCGGGAAGGTCATCAAATATGGCATTTTTTTTCGTTTCTGACACAACAGGTTCAGCGGAAGCCAATCGATCTGTTTTTTGTGATTGTGCTGTGAGTGCTCGTTTCATTTGAAATGTCCTTGATGCCATGAAAGCTGGCGACAGGTGCGATTCTTTCCTGGGTGATACGATATTTTTGATTTTTCATACTACGCTTTGCCAGAAGAAATCGCCTGCATATCGTCATAAAAATGTAATAAATTGTTTGTTGTATTGAGTTGGATCAACTAACAAATTACTTTTTAAATTCAATAAGCCTGAAAAGACTATTTCGCGTCCCGGTCTGGTTTGGCTGTTTCATCAACGACTGTTGGTATTTATCCGTCAGGTGCGCATTTATGTGTAACAGCGGGCGGCTGCAATGGTAGTAAGGATGGTTTGTCAGTGAAGGCCCGGTTCTGACAGCGCAGTTCACCCATCTGCCCAACCAGGGATGCAGGCAGGTGTGGAAACGCACTAATCACCGATAACAGTAAAGCGGCAGCATAGGGAATTGCCTGCAGCAACAGTACAATCGACCAGATGCGTGCATCCGGTAACGTGTCACCCTGCTGTATTAATATCACCACCGCAGCAAGTACAAATGCCAGCATCATGAGGCTTTCCTCGCGTGCATCTGCAAGTGCACGTAGCAGGCCATGGTGATGTGCCTGTTTAGGTGTTCTGAAAAATGCCAGGCGGCTGGATACTATTCCGCTCAACATGGCGCGAGCGATAGTGTGTGATAAAGCCAGGCCGGCTAATGCCGCCGCAATGCTCTGGCGCACCGTGGCCGATACCCGGCGACGATAGAGGAAAAACATTTTAAGCAGTTTGAAGCCAAACAGGGCAAGCGGAAGTATCGCAAACAATGGCAGTGGGGCACCGAAGTAGGCGGGCAACAATATCATGCCAACCGACCAGACGATTGCCGCCATATTGAACAGCAGGTTAAAGCCGTCTGCAAACCAGGGTAGCCAGCCTGCAACAAAATGGTAGCACTGGCCGGTACTGAGTTTGCTGCTGCGGAGTTTGAGTAGTTCACCCCAATGACGTTTGAGTACCTGCACGGCGCCATAGGCCCAACGATAGCGCTGCTTTTTGAAGTCGATAAAAGTATCCGGCATCAGGCCGCGGCCAAAGCTGTTTGGTACATAAGCCGCTTCGTAGCCGTGTTCAAACATGCGCAGGCCAAGCTCGGCATCTTCAGTAATGCACCATTCGCCCCAGCCGCCAACTTCTTCCAGCGCGCTGCGACGCACCATGGTCATGGTGCCGTGCTGAATAATGGCGTTGCGTTCGTTGCGTGTGACCATGCCAATGTGGAAAAAGCCGCGGTATTCAGCCAGGCACATTGCCTTGAAACAACTTTCGCCGCCGTCACGATAATCCTGGGGGGCCTGTACCACAGCAATTTCCGGACGCTCGAAAAGAGCGGTCAGGTCATGTAACCAGTTACTGTTGACCTGGTAGTCACTGTCGATGGCGGCAATGATCTGTGCTTCAGGCGAGGTGTGCTGCAAAGCAATGTTTAACGCGCCAGCCTTGAAACCGTCGACGTGGTCTTCATGGAAAAAACGGAAACGCTCGCCCAGCCTGGCACAATGCTGCTGTACGGGTTGCCACACCTGTGGGTCCCTGGTGTTATTATCAATCACCAGTACTTCAAAATTTGCATAGTCGAGCTGAGCCAGCGCATCGAGGGTCTGCATCAGCATCTCGGGAGGCTCGTTGTAGGCCGGCACATGAATCGATACCATCGGCTGTAGCGCATCACTTGCCGGTTGTGGCGGCATGGTGCGACGCCACTGTCCCAGCCATATTGCCTCGGCCCATTCATGAGCCTCGGCCAGCAATACCACCAGTACACCCAGCATGCCTATAAGCAGCAGGATGCCAAGTAATACGTTGCCTAATGTCATGTATTGTTGTGTGTAGCTGTAAACAATCCACACCGCACCGGTTGCTGAGCCATAGGCAATCAGTGCCAGGAAGCCCCGCCCGCGCGAGTGCAGTCCCTGACTGTCACGAAACAGGAATGTCAGAACCAAAACACCGATCAAGGCAGAAATAACGGCCAGTTCGCGCCATTGCGGTAAAGTTGAAACTGCTTCGGTAAAAGTGAATTTGGGTTGACGGTGAATATCGTATACACCCCAGTAGGTGCCGATCGCGCCTTCAAGTGACTGCTTCCATGGTTGGTCAAAGGCTTCCATAACATAGTAGACAAGTTCCTGTTGATCAGCTTCCGCCAGAAAGCGCCGCAGGAAAGTGGCCTGGTTGGCAACTGAAGGCACTGCCTGTTTGAGTGGTCGCCCGTTGCTGGGCCAGCCTATTTCCGCAATGACTATCTGTTTGTCGGGGAAGGCCTTTTGCAGGTCGGCATAACGTTCCATCACGAAGTCAACGGCGTGTTCGACATCAATACCTTCCCAGTAGGGCAGGATATGTGCAGCGATGTAATCCACATGTTCTGCCAGTTCCGGATGATCCAGCCAGACATGCCAGGGCTCGGCAAGACTGACTGGTGCCCAGACTTTTTTTCGTACCCGCTGCAAATAAGCAATCATCTGTGCAACGCTGGCTTCTTCGCGCAACAGGGTCTCATTGCCCACTATTACCCGTACAATATTGCGATGATGTTGGCGTGCGAGCGTGATGAGCTGCTGAATTTCCGTTTCATTGCTCTTTTGGTCACTGCTGATCCAGGCGCCGATGGTCAGGTTCAGGTTTTCTTCCGCAGCGAGCTGTGGCATCAGTGACAGCGTGTCGGCTACCGAGTAGGTGCGCACTGCGTGCGCTTTACCGGACAGTAATTTCAGGTCCTGCTGAATTTGTTCGCGGCTGGGGTACCTGCCATTCAGCGGATCATGTTCGGCCCGCATCGGGGAAAATGAAAATCCCTGGATTTTTTGCGGCCAGGCTGGCTCATCCTCAGCATGATCCAGTAGCGACCACAAGCCGATCGTCAGCAAGGCAATGAAAGCAGTAATCAGAATATTGGGACGCAACATCCGCGGGAACCATAAAAATCCAAAGCGGTATATTAACATTAATTAATATACTTATTCTGTGAATTCGATCGCAAATGCAGCCTGCAGTCAAAATGAGCTGTCGTAAACAACATCGGGGTACGATTAAGGTAGAATACGGCGCTGTTTTGTATACTGGCGTTCTCTATGGCTGAATCTTCCGAAAAAAACTGTTTTCACTGTGGCTTGCCTGTGCCAAAGGGTTCGGCTTACCAGGTAAAAATTCATGGTGAGGAGCAACCCATGTGTTGCCATGGGTGCCAGGCTGTGGCCCAGGCCATTGTTGCCGGTGGCCTGGAAAGTTTTTATGAGCATCGCGAAGGCCCTTCGCGTCAAGCCGAAGACCTGATTCCTGAGCAGCTGGAAAAGTTTGATCTCTACGATCAGGACAAGCTCCAGCAGAATTTTGTTGAAATTGATGAAGACAACGTACGCAGTGCTTCCCTGATTCTGGAAGGTATCACCTGTGCCGCCTGTATCTGGCTGAATGAACGACATGTGAAATCCCTGCCGGGTGTTGTTGAATTCCAGGTCAATTACAGTACGCACCGTGCCAGGGTGCGCTGGGATGATAGCCAGGTTCACCTGAGTGATATTCTCAAGGCGATATCGGCCATCGGTTATATCGCACATCCGTTCGATACTTCACGCCAGGAAGAGATTTATAAGAAAGAGCGTAAGGCCGCGTTACGCAAACTGGCGGTTGCCGGCCTGGGTGCAATGCAGGTGATGATGCTGGCCGTTGCCCTGTATGCGATGGATTATGATACGGCTGCTGATAATGACATGCGTAATTTTTTGCGCTGGATCAGCATGCTGCTGGCAACACCGGTCGTGTTTTATGCTGCGCAAAGTTTTTTCGTTTCTGCCTGGCGCGATATCAGGCGCAAACAACTCGGCATGGATGTGCCCGTTGCGCTGGCGATCGGTGCAGCCTATTCGGCCAGTATCTGGAGTACCATATATGAAGGGCCGGATATCTACTTTGACTCGGTCTGCATGTTTGCATTCTTTTTGCTGAGCAGTCGTTTTCTCGAGATGGGCGCCCGGCATCGTGCTGGCCAGGCGGCAGAAGAATTGATTCGCCTGCTACCGGCTGTCGCAACCCGCTTGCGCAATGGTGAAGAGGATATCGTGGCGGTGGATGAACTGCAGCCCGGTGATATCCTGCTGGTGCGTCCCGGGGAGACCGTGCCGATCGATGGTCATGTGGTCGAGGGGATCAGTTCTGTCGATGAATCCCTGTTGACAGGTGAAAGCATGCCCAGCCTGAAACAGCTGGACGATGAGTTAACCGGTGGCAGTGTGAACGTGGAAAGCCCGTTGACCATGCAGGTTGACAAGGTGGGGGAAGACACCGTTGTTTCCGGCATCATTCGCCTGCTCGACCGTGCCCAGGCGGAGAAACCTGCCATTGCCCAGCTGGCTGACAGGGTGGCCGGCTGGTTTGTCGGCGTCATCCTGCTGATAGCGACTGCTGTAGCCATCTGGTGGTGGCAGCATGATCCCCAGCATGCCTTTGCCATAACGCTTTCTGTGTTGGTTGTTACCTGTCCCTGCGCTTTATCTCTGGCTACACCGGTAGCGATTACCGCCGCAACCGGTACATTAACCCGCAACGGCCTGCTAACGACGCGTGGACATGCCCTGGAAGCGATGGCTCACGCCACCCATATTGTCTTTGATAAAACCGGTACCTTGACCCAGGGGCATTTGAAATTGTCTGCGGTACATACTTTTTCCGGTGTGGATCGAGAGCAGGCGTTAGCGCTGGCATCGTTACTGGAAAGCCGTTCCGAGCACCCGGTTGCCAAACTGCTGCATCATGCAGCTACTCCCAGGGCAGACAAGCAGCTCAAGTCAGTGATAGCCACGCCGGGCAAGGGTATTGAAGCAGTGGTTGATGGCGATGTTTACCGTATTGGCAGTATCGCGTTTGTCACTGAGCTGGCCGGTGAGCTGCGAGCATTCAATTTGCATGAAAACTTGACTTCCGTGGGTTTGTGCAAGGGCGACCAGTGGTTGGCGGTGTTTGAACTTGAAGACCAGATTCGTGAACAGGCGCCTGGCGTCATTCGCGAGCTGCAGCAAGCCGGGTTGCAGGTTGAATTGCTCAGTGGTGATGCCAGGGAGGCAGTAGAGCATACGGCCGCCCAACTGGGGATCACGGATTATTTTTATTCACAGAGCCCGGAAAACAAGTTGGAACACATTCGCAGGCTGCAGGCTGAGGGCGCAATCGTTGCCATGGTGGGAGACGGTGTGAATGATGCGCCGGTCTTGTCAGGTGCGGATGTTTCATTCGCGATGGGCTCGGGAACCCAGCTGGCTCATGCCAGTGCCGACATGGTGTTATTGTCTGAACAGTTGAATCATTTGCTCTCAGGCCTGACAATGGCCAGACGTACAATGAAAATTATCAGGGAGAACCTGGGCTGGGCTTTGGGTTACAACCTGCTGGCATTGCCCCTGGCCGCCAGTGGCATGATTGCTCCCTGGATGGCGGCGCTGGGTATGTCGGCCAGCTCCCTGGTGGTCGTGGTTAACGCATTACGTTTGAGAAAACACTAAATTATGTCGATTCTTTATTTGTTGATTCCGCTGGCTGCGCTACTGGTTGTCGTGGGTGTGATCTTTTTTCTCTGGTCAGTAAAGTCAGGCCAGTTTGAAGACCTGGAGGGGCCGGGTTTCAGAATCCTGATGGATGATGATGATGAGATGATTCCGGATGATGCCAAGGTGCACAGTAAACAAATTCAGGAAACTGAAAAAGACAAGGAAGATAGCGGTAAATAAGCTACAAAAATAAACTAAAACAGCAGGCCTTTTTATGTCAGAGCAGACACATACACTTACAAGAAAAATCATGTTGGCCATGGGTGCGGGCCTGTTGCTGGGTATCCTGATTAACCTGTTTATACCCGAAGACAGCATTGTTAACGATTACCTGGTGCATGGCCTGCTGCATGTTGTAGGCGCCATTTTTGTGGCGTTGCTGAAAATGATGGTGGTACCACTGGTGTTTGTTTCACTGGTCGGTGGTGTTACCGCGATGGGAAATCTATCTTTGCTGGGGCGTATGAGCATCAAGGCCATCCTGCTATACCTGATGACTACAGCTATCGCCATTACCCTGGCCCTGTCACTGGCAGTGCTGGTGGGACCCGGAGACGGCTTTGATGCAGGTGATGCCCCGGTTGAATTTACCGGCAAGCAGGCGCCACCTCTCTCGGATGTGTTAATCAACATCGTGCCTTCCAATCCTTTTGAGGCGATGGCCACCGGTAACATGCTGCAAATCATCATGTTTTCCCTGTTGTTTGGTGTTGCGGTGACGATGGCAGGCGAGCGCGGCAAGCATGTACTGAATCTTTTTAATGACCTGGATGTGGTCATTATGAAGATGGTCGAGGTCGTCATGCGGCTTGCGCCATACGGTGTATTTGCACTGATTGCAAAAACCTTTGCAACCCAGGGGCTTGACCTGATTGTGCCATTGATCAGTTATTTCCTGACATTAACCTTTGCGTTAGCGATCCATGCACTGGTGACCTATCCGCTACTGTTACGCACCTTGGCACAGCTCAACCCAATCACCTTTTTTCATAAAATGCGTGATCCTGCGACTTTTGCCTTTTCGACAGCCAGTTCAGGTGCCACCATACCGATTACCATGCGCACCGTAGAAAAACGTATGGGGGTGGATAATTCAGTTGCCTCTTTTACGGTTCCGCTGGGCGCTACCATAAACATGGATGGCACAGCGATGATGCAGGGGGTGGCTACCGTGTTTATCGCCAATGTTTATGGTGTCGACCTGGGTATGACGGATTTTCTGCTTGTCGTGATTACGGCGACACTGGCTTCTATTGGTACTGCCGCGGTTCCGGGTGTGGGCCTGGTAATGTTGACCATGGTATTAAACCAGGTCGGTTTGCCGGTTGAAGGGATTGCCCTGATTATCGGTGTGGACAGGATTCTGGATATGATGAGAACAGCCTGTAATGTCACCGGTGATGCAACAGTCAGCTGTATTATTGCCAAGTCAGAGAACAGGCTGGATGAAGCGGTTTTCAATGACCTGGAAGCAGGCACCGTGGAGCATCCATCAACCACTTGAGGCTGGATGCAAAGCATAAAAAAGGGGCGGTTTCCGCCCCTTTTTTGTTTATTGGCCTACTGTATTTCAGGCGGCAATGGCTTTCTTGAGCTTCATCATGGCTGCTTTTTCTATCTGGCGGATACGTTCTGCTGAGACATCGTATTTATCTGCCAGGTCATGCAGGGTTGCCTTATGTTCTTCGTTGAGCCAGCGGGTCCTGATAATATCCAGGCTACGTTCATCCAGGCCTTCCATCGCCTGGTACAGTTGCTGCGTGTTTTGTTCTTCAAGGTCGGATTTTTCCAGCGTGGACTCAGGCTCCATGCTCATATCAGCCAGGTAGGTTGCCGGAGCAGTCGGGACCACGTCGTCATCATTGTCGTCCGACAGGTCAAAAGCAACGTCATGATTACTCAGGCGGGCTTCCATTTCGAGCACGGTTTCCGGTTTTACACCGAGGTCTTCGGCAACGCTGTTGACTTCTTCCTGTGAAAACCAGCCCAGACGTTTTTTGCTGCTGCGCAGGTTGAAAAACAGTTTGCGCTGAGACTTGGTGGTCGCAATTTTAACAATACGCCAGTTGCGCAGAATGAATTCGTGCATTTCAGCCTTGATCCAGTGGACTGCAAACGATACCAGGCGTACGCCAAGGTCAGGGTTATAGCGACGCACAGCTTTCATCAGGCCGACGGTGCCTTCCTGTATAAGATCCTGCTGGGGCAGGCCGTAACCGTTGTAACCACGGGCAATTTTAACGACAAAACGGATATGAGCAAGAACCAGTCTCTGTGCAGCTGCCAGGTCCTGCTCATCCCTGAAGCGTACAGCCAAGTCATGCTCTTCCTCTGCAGAAAGCATGGGAACCTGGTACGCGGCAGTAATATAGGATTCAATACTGCCTGTCGGGAAAGCAGGTGCAATTGCCAGTTCTCTGTTCATGAATACTCCTAAACTTAATATCTCTACTATTAATGCTAGCACTCTCAATTATTGAGTGCCAGTGCTTTTTGGCACTCGGGTTATGGGAGTGCTAAAAAGGGGAAAAGTTCTGATTTAGAGGTTTTTTCTGAATATGCCGTAAATACAGCAGGTGTTTTTAAACTGGCTTTATTCTGGCTCAATCGCGCTCAAATGCCGTCCGACGGCAATCAGGGCGCCGAACAAACCCAGAATGGCCGTGCCAAAAAGGAGCAGACTGGTTGTTGGCATGCTCAGCACATCAAGACGGAATTCGCTTTGGTAAAGCCCGGTGAGTTTTTCAATGGGGCCAGCCAGCAGCCACAGTGATACCGTGACCAGCAGCCAGGCAATGGCGCCGCCCAGTAAACCGTACCAGAAGCCGCTGTAGAGAAAAGGCCGTCGAATAAAGGCATTGGTAGCACCGATCAGCTTGGTGATTTCGATTTCATCGTGACGGTTCTGGATTTCCAGCCGAATGGTATTGCCGATAATTAACAGCACCGCCATGCTGAGTACGCTCGCCAATACAATGACGGCGCGGATGGCGATTTCCGTGATGGCATGAAAACGCCTGACCCATTCAAGATCCAGCTGGGCAAAGTCGGTATGTGACTCTTTATTAAGGGTTTTCAGCAGTTTTTCCGCTTTTGCCGGATCACTGTGCTTTAAAGTGGGTGTAACGATTAATACGGGAGGCAGAGGATTTTCCTGCAATACATCCAGCGCCTTGCCAAAGCCACTGAACTGCTGGAATTCAATCAGCGCATCATCACGTGTAATGAGCTGCACCTCGCTGATTTCCGGCATAACCTTGATGCGGGCGACGAGTTGGTCAATATCGGCTTCAGTCGTATCCGTTTCCAGGAACATGGAGATCGAGGCAGCGCCATCCCAGGATCCGCTGATTTGTTTTACGTTATCGAGCAGCACCCACATGCCGGCAGGCAAAGAAACGGCGATGCCAATCACGGTGGATGTCATCAATGTGCCAATGGGAGCGCGTGTCAGTCGGCCCAGGCTGGATAAAGCAACCTGGATATGTCGCAAAAACCAGACTTTAAGCCAAAAAGGTGCAGTGGATTTTTTTTTGGACGGTTTGCCAGGCATCTGGATTAACCCTGCCCTGCGGAGTCAAGAATCAGCTGCCCTGCATTGAGGGTTATCACGCGCTGATTCATCTGTTCGACCAGGCCGATATCGTGCGTAGCTATCAGCAGCGTAACGCCAACCTGGTTGAATTGTTTGAACAAGTCCATGATCTCAAAAGACAGTTCCGGGTCAAGATTTCCGGTCGGTTCGTCAGCGACCACCACTGGCGGCTTGCTGACTACGGCCCGCGCAATGCCAACGCGTTGTTGTTCACCGCCAGAAAGGGTGATCGGGTAGGCTTTTTCCTTGTTGAGCAGGCTGACCTTGTCGAGCGCGGCGCGGACGCGTCGGCCAATTTCCTGGCGTCCAATGCCCGTGACAATTAAGGGCATTGCGACATTGTCAAACACGGTTCTATCGTGAAGCAGGCGGTGATCCTGGAAAATCATGCCGATTTTACGGCGATGATAGGGAACCTGTCTTGATTTTACTTTTCCCAGGTTGCGTCCATCAACCATCACCTGGCCACGGGTTGCATGTTCCAGCAGCCCGATCAACTTGAGCAGGGTACTTTTGCCCGCCCCGGAATGACCGGTAAGAAACGCCATTTCGCCGGCTTCCATATGGAAACTGACGTTGCTCAGGCCTTCATGGCCACCTGGGTAGCGTTTGCTAACGTTATCGAACCTGATCATATTTTCTTTACCGCAAAGTACACAAAGCTCACTAAGAAAATTCTTAAAAATTATGAATTCGAACCTGTCTATTTATATTCGACAGCATGAATTGATGCTAAAAACAGTAAAACTTTGTGCCCTTTGGGTGCTTCGTGGTGATTTATTATTTTTCAAATAATGCCGCAACAAAATCATCAGCGTCAAATGGACGCAGATCGTCAATGCTTTCACCGATTCCAATGAAACGGATGGGTATGCCAAGTTTTTCGGCAATAGCGAAAACAATACCACCTTTGGCAGTGCCGTCCAGTTTTGTCAGGGTGATGCCGGTAAGGGGGATCGACTGGTTGAACTGTTCAGCCTGGTTTAAAGCATTCTGTCCGGTGCCGGCATCCACGACCAGCATGACCTCGTGGGGAGCGTCCGGATCGAGTTTTTTCATGACACGGCCAATCTTGGCCAGTTCTTCCATCAGGTTGGACTTGGTGTGCAGGCGTCCGGCGGTGTCGGCAATCAGGACATCGGTGTTGCGTGCCGTGGCGGCTTCTACCGCGTCAAAAATAACGGACGCAGAGTCAGCCCCGGTATGCTGATGAATGACCGGAATTTCATTTCTTTCGCCCCAGGCAATTAATTGTTCGACCGCCGCGGCGCGAAAGGTGTCACCTGCCGCCAGCATGACCGAGTTGCCTTCATCCTGCAGGCGTTTGGCCAGTTTGCCGATGGTCGTTGTTTTACCGGCACCATTGATACCGACCATCAGGATAACCTGGGGCTTGCCTGGCTGTGGCTGGCGGATGTCGGTTTTTACCTTGATAAGGATGTCCGACAGCTTTTCCCGTAAATTACCGGCCAGTACTTCAGGATCTTTTAAGGCATTGCGTTTTACACTGTCGGTCAGTTCTGCAATGATGCGGCTCGTTGCGTCGACGCCAACATCTGAAGTTAATAATAGATTTTCAAGATCTTCGAGCAATTCGTCGTCAATGCGCTTTTTACCAAGCAACAGGTTACTGAGGCCGTCGGTAAAATGGGCGCGTGAACGTGCCAGCCGGGACTTCAGTCGAGAGAGGAGTCCTTCGCCGGGTTCGGTTTGCTCTTCAGACTGGATGGATTTTCCTGTAGAAGCAGCTTTTTCCTGTTCTTCGTCAGAAGGATTTTTTTTGCGTTTTCCAAAACCAAACATGATGTGTGTTTTTATGCCGGGAACCTGTTTTAATTAAGATGGTCATTTTACCTGACTGAAGGCAAAACGGTAGCAACCTGAATTCTATCCTTATCATTACATTACCTGTTAACAATATGAATAATATTATGAACAAGCTTTTTCTTCTGGCAGCTGGATTGCTGCTGACATCGGCAACATTGCAAGCCAAGCCAGACAACCAGGTGCATGAATACATGCTCGATAACGGTATGAAAATCATCGTTAAACCGGACCGGAGGGCGCCTATTGCCGTGGCCCAGGTGTGGTACAAGGTTGGCAGCAGCTACGAGCATAACGGTATTACCGGTGTTTCCCATGTGCTCGAGCACATGATGTTCAAAGGTACCAGCAACCTGGGGCCTAATGAATTTTCAGAAATTATTTCAGCTAACGGTGGGCGTGAGAATGCTTTTACCGGGCGTGATTACACGGCTTATTTCCAGACTTTGTCGAGTGACCGCCTGCCTATTTCTTTTCAACTTGAAGCTGACCGCATGCAAAACCTGGTTCTGGACGAGGTGGAATTCAAAAAAGAAATTGAAGTTGTGAAAGAAGAGCGGCGTCTCAGAACTGAAGACAAGCCGACTTCGCTGACTTTCGAGCGTTTTAAGGCGGCAGCTTTTAGCAGTTCACCTTACCGCAACCCGGTTATCGGCTGGATGTCTGACCTGGATAACATGAAACTGGATGATCTCAGGCAATGGTATCTGGAGTGGTATTCACCTGCCAACGCAACGCTGGTAGTGGTGGGGGATGTTGAGCCTGATGAAATATTCGAACTGGCAAAAACGCATTACGGCAAAGTGCCTGCGCGTCCGTTCAGAAAACTCAAGCCGCTGACAGAGCCGGAACAAAAAAATAATCTGCGTCTGACAGTCAGGCTGCCCGCCAAGCAGCCTTACCTGATCATGGGCTACAAAACACCGGTAGTCGGTTCTGCTCCCGAAGCCTGGGAACCCTATGCGCTGGAAATTCTGGCTGCCATCCTGGATGGTGGCGACAGTGCCCGCTTTAGTCGGGAACTGGTCCGCGGCAAGGAAATTGCGGTAGTGGCAGATGCAGATTATGGAGCTTACAGTCGATTGCCAGACATGCTGTTGCTGGATGGTACGCCAACAGACAAGTACAGCATCAGTGACCTGGAAGAGGCATTCAAGGCGCAGGTTGAACGTCTTAAAACCGAGTCGGTTACAGCTTCTGAACTTGAACGCGTGATTACCCAGGTGGTGGCGTCCAAAGTTTATGAGCTGGACTCGGTGTTTTACCAGGCCATGCAGATTGGTATGCTGGAAACCATGGGTATGGACTGGCGGCTGCTGGATCAACATGTTGACCAGTTGAAAGCGGTTACACCGGAAATGGTGCAGCAGGTAGCTAAAAAATATCTGAATGAAGATAACCTCTACGTGGCGGTACTGGATCCCTTGCCAATGGACAGTGAGCAGAACAAGGCCCCTCGGGCAGTAGCAGGAGGGCGTCACGGTGGTTAAAAACAAAATGATGCTTTCCCTGTTTGTGTTTATGCTCGCCGTTGCATTGCCAGTTACGGTATTGGCAACACCGAATATCCAGAACTGGCAAACGTCCAATGGCGCGAAGGTGTTATTTGTTGAAGCGCCTGATCTGCCAATGGTGGATATGCGCGTGGTGTTTGATGCCGGAAGTGCACGTGATGGTGAAATCCCCGGCATTGCGATGCTGACCAACAGCATGCTGACAGAAGGTGCAGGCAACTGGGATGCAGACCAGATTGCTGAAAGGGTTGAGAGTGTTGGTGCTGAACTGTCGATACAAGCCTTGCGGGATATGTCAGTCATCTCCCTGCGCAGTTTGACCGAAAGCAAGGCACTGACTAAAGCGATTGAAACCATGACGGCCGTTATTGCGCAGCCGAGCTTCGAACAGCAGGCGCTGGATAGAAACCTGCAGGCTCTGAAGATCATGTTACGCCAGGAGCAGCAGTCGCCGTCGGAGATCGCCAGCAAGGCTTTTTTTAAAGCCATGTATGCGGATCATCCCTATGCGCATTCATCCAATGGCACTGAAGAATCTATCAAGTTGATGACGCGCGATGCTTTGGTAAATTTTCATAAGCAGTTTTACGTTGGCAGGAATGCCATTATTGCCATTGTTGGTGCAGTGACCAAACAGCAGGCAGCGGAACTGGCTGAGCAGGTGGTCGCAAGTTTGCCGGCCGGTGAACATGCGCCCGCCTTACCTGCGGTAGACAGGAGCCAGGCTGTTTTGCGCAACGAGATTGAGTTTCCGTCCAGCCAGGCGCATTTGTATATTGGCTTGCCAGTGCTTTCCCGCAAGGACCCGGACTATTTTCCCTTGTATGTGGGTAACCACGTGTTGGGCGGAAGTGGACTGGTATCGAAATTATCCGTTGAAGTGCGTGAGAAAAGAGGGTTGGCTTACAGTTCTTACAGTTATTTTTCCCCCATGCGCGGTCCGGGGCCTTTCATGATTGGCTTGCAGACAAAAAACAGCCAGGCAAAACAGGCGGAACAGGTAGTACGTGAAACCTTGCAGAACTATATGAAGAAAGGACCCGCGGAAGAAGAGTTGACCCGTTCCAAACAGAACATTACCGGTGGCTTTCCGTTGAGACTCTCCAGTAACAAGAAAATTATTGAATACCTGGCCATGCTGGGTTTCTATGATTTGCCGCTGGATTACCTGGAGACTTTTGTCGACAAGGTCAATGCAGTGACAGCGGAACAAATCAGGGATGCGTTCAATCGCAGGGTGCTGACTGATAAACTGTCGACTATTGTTGTTGGTCAGCTCTCTGAATAGCAGGGTACTGTTGCATGGCAAAACGCCCGGGAAGCAGTAACACCCTGAGAATTATCGGTGGAATGCATGGCGGCCGGAAACTGCAGTTTCCGGATGCCAGGGGTTTGCGACCCACGGCTGACAGGGTGAGAGAAACCCTGTTTAACTGGCTGCAAAACGAGGTTGCAGGCAGCCGTTGCCTGGATCTGTTTGCCGGTAGTGGTGCGTTGGGTTTTGAGGCAGCCTCCCGCGGAGCGCAACACGTCACCCTGGTTGAATCTTCCCCGCAGGTGGCAAAACGTTTGCAGGAAAATACGCTTCTTTTGAATTTGCAGGGTGTTATCGAAGTTAAACATGCAAAAGCAGCAGGCTGGCTGGAGCAGTATACAGGCGAGCCTTTTAACCTGGTCTTTCTGGATCCGCCATTTGCTGATAATCTGCTGGAGCAGACATTGAGGCAGTTGCTTGAAAGTAGATTGTTGTCTGACGAGGCATTGCTCTATGTTGAACGTGATGCCGGGCAGTCATTGCCTGAATTACCTGGTAACTGTCAGGTGATTAAGGATAAAAAAGCAGGCCAGGTTGCCTATAGTTTGATTACATGTGGCAAATAAATGGTAAATTGTCATGTATCAATGTTTTTAACATTAACAATCGCTACGATTTGAGCCGCTAGTTATGGTTACAGCTGTTTACCCGGGAACTTTTGATCCCATTACCCATGGTCATACTGACCTGGTGCGACGCGCTTCCGGTCTGTTTGAGCGTGTCATAGTGGCGGTTGCGGTGAATGCGGGCAAGGCGCCGGTATGTAATGTAGATGAACGTTGTGCTCTGGCCCGCCAGGTTTTGGCTGATTTACACAATGTTGACGTTGTTACTTTTAACAGTCTGCTTGTAGAATTCGCCAAGCAGCAAGGTGCCCAGGTTGTATTGCGGGGTTTAAGGGCAGTTTCAGATTTTGAATATGAATTTCAGCTGGCCGGTATGAACCGTAAGCTGGCACCGGAGATAGAAACCATGTTTCTGACACCCGCTGAAAAATATTCCTATATTTCTTCAAGCCTTGTCAGGGAAGTGGCTTCGCTTGGAGGGGATGTCAGTGAGTTTGTACATCCCGCCGTGATGGCAGCGTTAGATAGAAAATTTAAATAATTTGGACTGATTGAAGTTTATGACTCAGTGATGCAGGAGAGTCATAAGACAGGAGATAATAATGGCATTAATAATTACTGATGAATGCATTAACTGTGATGTATGCGAGCCGGAATGCCCCAATGGAGCTATTTCGCAGGGTGATGAGATCTATGAAATTGATCCTGATCTGTGCACAGAGTGTGTTGGTCATTATGAAACCTCCCAGTGTGTTGAGGTTTGTCCTGTAGATTGTATTCCCAAGGATCCCAATCACGTGGAAACTGAAGAGGAATTGATGGAAAAATATAAACGTATTACCAGTGGAAGCTGATTGCTTGTGTTGTTCCGGATAAAGATTTACCTGGAAAAGGCTCCCCTGTGGAGCCTTTTTTTTCTGCTCACTTTTATTTCCTTTCCTGCTGTCAAGGCATCTCAATCAGCTATTGCCAGTGCGCATCCCCTGGCAACTGAAGCCGGTATGCAGATTTTGCAGCAGGGTGGCAATGCCTTTGATGCTGCAGTAACGGTGTCCGCGGTACTTGGTGTGGTAGAGCCATACGGTTCCGGTTTTGGTGGCGGCGGTTTTTGGTTACTGCACCGGGCGGCTGATAACAGGCAGGTCATGCTGGATGGCAGGGAGCGTGCGCCATTGGCTGCGCACCGGGATATTTACCTTAACGGTGATGGTGAGGTGATCAAGAGAGCTTCTATTGATGGCGCACTGGCAGCCGGTATTCCGGGTATGCCGGCTGCATTGGTGCATCTGGCAGAGCGCTATGGCCAGCTGCCATTGACAGTGACGTTGCAGCCTGCGATTGATATCGCCAGGGATGGGTTTGCAGTCGATGCCTATTACCAGAAGATGGCGCGTTGGCGTTTACCTGCCTTGCAGTCTTCTTTGGCTGCCAGTGAGATTTTCCTGCAGCAGGACCAGGTACCTGATACGGGCTACAGAATCAGGCAGCCTGACCTTGCGAAAACCTTGATGCGGCTGGCCAACCAGGGGGGTGCCGGTTTTTACCAGGGTGAAACAGCACAGAAGCTGGTTGCTGGTGTAGGTGCAGCTGGGGGTATCTGGACTTTGCAGGACCTCGCCGAGTACAGCGTTAAGGAACGTCAACCAATCAAATTCAGTTACCGGGATAAAACCATTATATCGGCAGCTTTGCCTTCCTCAGGCGGTATTGTGCTCGCCCAGATTTTTAACATGCTGGATGGCTTTGATCTCGATAAGCTGGATGATGCAGGCAGGCTGCACGTAGTTGTTGAAGCTATGCGGCGTGCCTATCGTGACAGGGCGAAATACCTGGGTGACAGTGACTATGTTGATGTGCCGGTTGCGAAACTGGTGAGTCACGAGCATGCCAGGCAGCTTGCCAGTGATATTCAAGTGGCTAAAGCCAGTGCCAGCGAAGCTGACCAGGCAAAACCGGAGGGCCAGGATACAACGCATTTTTCCATCCTGGATTCGGAAGGTAACCGGGTCTCGGCAACGTTAAGTATCAATTACCCGTTTGGTTCGGGTTTTGTCGCTGAAGGCACGGGCATTTTGTTGAATGATGAAATGGATGATTTTTCTGCCAGTCCGGGTGTGCCGAATATCTATGGACTGGTTGGCAGCGATGCCAATGCTATTGCTCCTGGCAAGCGCATGTTATCAAGCATGTCGCCAACCTTTGTTGAATCAAATGATGGTATTGCGATTCTGGGTACGCCGGGTGGTTCGCGCATCATAACCATGGTATTGCTGGCGATTCTGGAAATGGAGCAGACGCTGGATGCGCAAAACTGGGTGGACCTGCCGCGTTTTCATCACCAGTACCTGCCGGATGTTATCCAGTACGAACCGGGCGCCCTTGACGAACAGGTTGTGCAGCAGTTGCAGGATATGGGGCATAAGCTTAAGCCACTGGATGATACCTATGGCAACATGCATGCAATATTTTTTGATACCAAAACACAACAGGTCACAGCTGCGAGTGATAAACGGGGTATCGGCAGGGCGCTGGTTCAATAAATTTTTATCAATTTCCTGGAAAACCAGCTATCAGCAAATAGGCTTTTGCCCGCGTTTACCCTAGTACGCCGTGTCGCTGGAACAGTGCCAGCAGGCGATTCATGTTGTTTTCAAGCTGGGAAGCCAGTTTATCTGGCGGTGTATCAGGGGCTGCCAGGTCGCTCAATACACCGCCAGGCTGGAAATCAGCCAACAGCTGCTGAAACAGCGAATCCCGATCCGCTAGTCCATCAAGGTAAAACACCAGGCGTGACGAAAACGGATCCAGGCTCAGGCTGGCATGGTGCCGGGTGGGAATATGAGTATCGCCGCGCATCACTCCAAGCCGGGCCACGGCGTCCATTTGCCACTGGGAAAGCTCGCTTGATTGCTCGACCATGTCGGCGGGGCGCGCCTGAATAATGCCCAGTGCATAAAGAGTAAACAGTTCGCTGAGAAAGGCATCTTCCTGCTCGGCAAAATCGCCACCGCCATTTCCGTGTAGCCGCTGCGACGACTGGGTCAACAGGTCTGTATAGGACATGGGTGCCGGAAAATGATTGTTCAGCAAGGCCATGCCAGCCTTGCTCAGCGGATGTTCAATATTAATTTTTTCACCTTGCGGGTTAGTGTAAGGCTGGCTCTTGTTGCGTCGCAGGTCAAGTTTGCGTGGTGGGCTGAGATCTGCAATCCAGGCAAACTCGCGAAGTTGGTCCAGGTCTGGCGACCTCAATGGTTGTAGCGTGTTATGACATAGCAGGCTCTGATGAAAATTACGATTGAGCAGAAAGTCCATCTGTTGCCAGCGTTCAATAGGATCACTGATGCTATCCAGCATCTCTTCTGCGCGTTCTCCAAGATAGGAAGGGAACTGTAATCCCAGTTCAATATCACAGACATAATCCAGTCCGTAATCCCTAGCTGAGTTGATAAAATCTCGCAACATTACCGGGTCGTTGTAGTTCTCAAGGTACTCGTGATACAGGTAGCTGGGATGAGCTGTGCGTATGCGGTCAATCTCGACCTTGAGGTACTCAACGTGGGCGGCATCCAGTTCGGATAGGCCGGCTTCCAGGAAAAACAGGTAGTCCCATGCGGCTGCCAGCCTGTCACCGGGGGATTCCAGGTCACGTACGTGATACATCAGCATGTCTCGTAACATGCCGCGCATTCGCCAGCCGGGCAGGCTGTTGTAACTGACATAGGCGATACCATGCTCACTGAGTAATTGCCCGGACAACTCGAGAATGCGTGAGCGCACTTCCGGGGGAGACCATGAGTAGACTCCATGGGTAATGATGTAATCGAAACGCACTCCTTCATCCTGCATATCAAGCAGGTTGGCCTGGCGAATTTCGCAATTTTTCAGGTCCAGCTCCAGAATTCGTTGGGCCCCTTCCTCGGCCTGTTCAGGGGATAGTTCAATACCCAGAAACTCGCTGTTTGGTAAACGTGCTGCCATTGGAAGAAGGTTTCCACCGGAGGCGCATCCAAGTTCGAGGACGCGGCAGCTGGTCGGTGGAGCTGCCTCGATACCATGCAGGCGCGCCAGGCAGGCGAGGTGACCTGGATGGGTGTCTGCAAAGGGGGTTGATTCGTAGGGAATCGCGTCGTAACTGTCTGCGATATTCATTAGTAGATTTCCGGAAAAGAATGCGTAAATTCAATAAACCAATAAATTGGAAATTGTTCCAAACTTACAGCTAGCGAGCTAGTTTTACTCCCAAGCGGTTTTTCTGGTCAATTGATTATTTAAAATTTTTTAGCCCGGCGATGTGTAATTATGTCTGGCAATGCGGGCAGTAAAAGGTTGAACGCTGGCCGATAGAGATCTGCTGAATGGGTGCATCACAGCGATAACAGGCTTCTCCCTTGCGACCATAGACCTGCAGCTGTTGGGCAAAATAACCGGGCTTGCCGTCTTCATTGGAAAAGTCTTTCAAGGTAGTGCCGCCCTGTTGGATCGATTTTTCCAACACGGTTTTGATGGCATTAACCAGTCTTTCATAACGCTTTCTTGAGATCTTCCCGGCTTTGCGTTTTGGGTGTATACCTGCCATGAATAAAGATTCGCTCGCATAGATGTTGCCAACACCGACGACAATGTGCGAATTCATGATCAGGTTTTTTATTGCAACGTTGCGATTTCTACTCTTGTTGTAAAGGTAGTCTGTACTGAATTTATCACTCAGTGGTTCAGGCCCAAGTGATTGGATGAGCTTGTGTTGCCTGATGTCCTGGTCTGTCCATAACACGGCGCCAAAACGTCGCGGGTCTCGCAATCGCAGACAGTGCGTGCCAAACACCAGGTCAAAGTGGTCATGTGCTCCGGCAGGTGTTTGACTGGGTAAAAAACGCAGGCTGCCGGACATGCCCAGGTGCAGGATTAAAGTGCCATGGACGGTTTCCAGTAACAGGTACTTGCCGCGGCGTTTGATGTTTTCAATTTTGCTGCCGGTGAGAATTTCAGCCAATGAACCTGGAATGGGCCAGCGAAGTTGAGGTTGCCGGACGATAACGTCGGTAACTGTCTGTTGCTGAATATGCGGTGCAATACCACGACAGGTTGTTTCAACTTCAGGTAATTCAGGCATGGCGTTTAATTATCTGAAGCAGTGAAAAATTTTTCATCGGCCAGTAAAAATTGCAGGTACAGGTCGGTGATCAGGTGTACCTTGTTATTAACCAGGACATAACGCAGTTGCTCGGTCGGTTCAATTGAGCCAAAGCGGATAACGGTATTGTCCAGAACAATCTGCTTGTCGGACGGTTCAATTCCATAGCTGGTGCGGTTACTGTCCGTATTTTCGAATTGACGATAACTGTGGGTTTGCAGAATGCCAAGCAGCTTGTGAATTGCGGCCTGCTTAACGGGCTTGCCGGGAAATGAATCGATTAACCAGATGTCATTCTTTTTGTTAAACCGGATTGTACGTTGATCATTTTTTACCGAGATCATGGTGATGGAATCGGTCTTGTAATCTGTTAAGGGCTGATACTCCGATTTGTCCTGTTGCAGGTTGAGTGTGAGCAGAACCAGTACCAGCAAGCCCAGGCCGATGTTGATTTTATGGATGGCTTTCATTGTCGACGTTTACGCTGCCAGGGAATGATGAATCCACTGACAATGAAAATAAGCGGTAACAGGAATAAAAAGAAAATGCCAAAGATGGCGCGCCCTGTGTTTGTTAATTCGACAGTCTGGTCGAGGGGTCTGATGATGGTTTTGTCAGCAGCGTTGTCACTATGTGTCAGCCAGTAGAACAGGTTTAATGTCAGTTGCAGGTTGTCACCCTGTCCCAGCATCTGGTTGCGCAGGAAATCACTGTCGCCAAAAAAAGCTATCTTTTGCGTACGCTCATTCACGCTCCGTTGTAACAGGGTGGCTACCGTTAATGGTCCCTGTTGTTCAAACAATAAAGGGTCCCGGTCAATTTCTCCTTTCAGGCTGCCGGTTTCGTTCCAGCTTAATGAACCGGTTTGCAGTTTCAGTACCTGTTGCCAGTTACTGTTGGGTATAACTTCCAGGGCAGTTGCCTGTGGGAATAGCGTATGCTGACTGATGTCAGCGATTACGGCATGTTCCGGGTAGTTGGTAATAACGGCATTGTCTGGCGTGGCAAGTTTTAGTTTTGCAGCGGTGGCATCCACAATAACCCCCGGTAACCAGTTGATAGCGGGCAATGCCTCCAGCCCCGTGGTTTTCATGTCGGTACCGGGATCGGCAAGCCATAACAGGTTGCCACCTTTTTCAAGATAAGAATTCAATGCGATTTTTTCTATCTCGGTGAGTGCGCCTTTGGCGCCACCAATGATAATCAGGTCGGTATTTACCGGTAACTGGCCAAACTGGCTCAGGTTGTAGTTACGCACCTGGTAGCCTCTTGCCTGCAGGTTTTTTGACAGTGTTGCAGCGCCATAAAGACCATTGCCCAGCAGGTCCATTTCGTCGTGCCCCTGCAGGTTGAGAATCCATCCCTGGTTGCGCTGGGAAAGATGCATGATGGTTTTGCTGATTTCAGCTTCATCGAGCTTTTTAACCAGCTGCTGCCTTTCGTTATAACGAACCAGTATTTCGCCGTTACGGGTGATGCCAAGGACGCGGGCGGCTTGCGGCTGTTGTTGCGGGTCAATGTACTGGATAACCAAGTCTGGCAGAGAACGCTTGAAGCGGGAAAGCACGTGCGTGATCTGTTTTTTTAATACCGGGTTATTACTGACATAGACTGTCATGCTTAAGGGTTGATCGAGTTCCTGGAGTAACTCCTGCGTGGCAACTGAGAGTGTGTTTTGCTGACTGTGGGAGAAGTCGTGGCTGTACTGGTACTTTTGTAGAACCGGCCAGGACAGGCTGACAGCCAGTAGTAACAGGATGACAGTCAGCCGCGCAGCGCCCCGGGATTGTAACGACCTGAATTGTAGCAGGCGGGTCCATGCCAGGATCAGAAACAATCCGATTAAGAGAAGAAAATAAATCAGATCACTGCTGTTAAACAGGCCGTGTCGGGCTGCCTGCAGATGCTGGGTGAGAGCAAACCAGTCAAGAAAACCCGTCTGGTCGGCACTGCCGCTGATACGCAGAAAGATAAGCATGCCGTAGGTTGAAATCGCGGCTATGACAGGATGGCGTGTAAGGCTTGATAACCACAGGCCGACCGAGATGTAAGTGGCAATGACGAATAAACCGGCCAGCCAGGTTAATAATAATTTACCGTGGTCGGGCTGGGTGCCAAAGTTCAGTGCTATTGCCTGAAACAGGTTGAGTAACCAGAAAAGGCCCAGCAGTGAAAAAATTGCCAGGAACTTGGCAGTCAGAATCTGTCCGGCAGTTGCCGGTGAAGCCAGCAGTAGATTAAAGCGCTGGTTTTGTCTTTCGCCGGCAATGCTTCGCATGGTCAGCAGGGGAGTGATCAGCATGATGATGTTCAGGCCATTAAGCATGGCTGGTACCAGTACCAGAGCGGTAATGCCCAGCGGGCTTTCGGTCGCGGCCAGGTGCGACTGGATGGTTTCATAGACTTCCAGTTCGGTAAAAAACACCCAGGCAATGATTAGCTGACCAATACCCAGAATGACCCATGCAAGCGGTGTGACGAACAGGCGTTTGAGTTCATTTTTCAACAACGGCAGTATCATGTCCTGGCCTCGCTGATAATTTTCTGAAACAGCTCTGCCAGGTTGTCACGTTCAGACTGGTCGCAGATGTTCGCGTCGTGAACCAGTTTTCCCTGGTGCAGAATCAGCAGTCGGTCACAGAGTTGGCTGATTTCATCCAGCCGGTGACTGGAGATGATCACCGTACTTTGTGTGGCCAGTGATCGAATCAATTCATGTGTCTCGCCAATTTGGCGGGGGTCAAGGCCGTCAGTCGGTTCGTCCAGTAGCAGGAGTTGTGGCTGATGCACTAATGCCATGGCTAATCCAAGGCGTTGCTGAAAACCTTTTGAAAGGTTGCCGGCAAGCTGGTTTTTGCGTTCACTTAACTGGCAGATTTGTAGCGCATGATTAACCTGCTCTTCGATTGAGGATGCCGTGGCGCCTTGTATTTTTGCAGCAAAGCGAATGTTTTCCGTAATGCTTAATTCAGGATAAAACAGTGGGCGTTCAGGCAGGAAGCCAACCGGGTTAAGCGAGTTGCTTTTAGTCGTTGTACAGGAAATACTGTCCCCTTCGACTGGCAGAATGCCGGCAATGATTTTCAGTAAGGTTGATTTGCCCTCACCATTGAGTCCCAGTAAGCCAATAATACCTGTTTGTGATGTGCTGAGAGACAAACCCGAGATGACCGGTTTTTTTTCATAACGAAATTGCAGATTATTTATTTCAAGTTTGCAGGACATTGGAAGTTGTTATTTACGCAGGCTGATAATCGGCCACTGATTTTCAGTGGCATGTTTGCGTAATATATCGTCAGGGTCAACTGCCACCGGGTGATCAACAATGTCCAGTAGCGGGATGTCATTGTGCGAGTCGCTGTAAAAATAGCTGTCGGCCAGTGTTTCATTGTTTGCAGCCAGCCAGTGCTCAAGACGTCTTACTTTTCCATGCTGGAAGCTGGGTTCGCCCTGAACCCGCCCGGAGTATTTGCCGTCAATCATTTCCGGGTCGGTGGCAATCAGGTGGGTTATTCCCATCAGTTGGGCAATAGGTTGCGTCACGAAAGCATTGGTTGCGGTAATAATCATCAGTGTATCACCACGCGCTTCATGCTGTTTGATCAGTTCGAGGGAGGCATTCGGAATGATGGGGCGTATCTTTTCATCGATAAACTGCCGGCGCCAGGCGAGCAGGCTCTGCACGTCGTTTTCTGCCAGAGGCCGCAGCGAAAACTGCAGGAATTCCATGATGTCGAGGCGGCCGTCCTTGTATTCCTGGTAAAAGCGCTCATTTTCCTTTTCGTAAAACCCGGCATCAACAATACCCTGTTCGCCGAGGAAAACGCCCCACAGGTAATCGGAGTCGCCGCTGAGTAAAGTGTTGTCGAGATCAAAAATCGCCAGAGACAAAGGGTCGGTCCGTTAAATCAGAAATTAGACAGATGAATATACAGAAAATGTTTTATTAGCAATACCTTATGTATGTAATTATTTTGGAGTTAAATGATTTTTATGGAAGAATCAATATCAGTTTATAAAAGTTATTGAAGAAGTTCTGTGATTGATTCAGAAGGCTTTAGAGCCAACGTAGGTATTATTCTGTGTAATGACAAGCGCGAACTATTCTGGGGTAGACGTGTTGGTCAGGATGCCTGGCAATTTCCCCAGGGTGGAATTAATGAAGATGAAACACCGGAACAGGCGATGTTTCGTGAACTCAAGGAGGAAGTCGGGCTTGATCAGCGTCATGTCGAGCTATTGGGTACTACTAAAAGCTGGTTGCGTTATCGATTGCCAAAACGTTTTATCCGCAAACATAGCAGCCCGCTTTGCATAGGGCAGAAACAGCGCTGGTTTCTGTTGAAAGTCCGTTGCGAGGAATCCGATTTCTGCCTGGACCGTTTTGATAAGCCCGAGTTTGACAGCTGGCGCTGGGTTGATTACTGGCAGCCGGTCAAAGAGGTCGTGTTTTTTAAGCGTAATGTGTATTCGCGTGCACTGAAAGAACTGGCACCGCTGCTGTTTCCTGATGGTGCGCCAGCTAATCATTATCGCCCTAAAAATCGTCATCCCTATCGAAATCGTCGCTGATTATGCTTGGTCTGTTGCACCGAATTGTTCATGAGGTGAATATCGCTCCCAACCTGGTGGCGGCGTTGAACGTGATTGTCAGCCGGGTTCAGGCTGCAATTAGTGCCGATGTCTGCTCGGTATACCTGACTGATTTTGATAAACGACTGCATATTCTCAGGGCTACAGAAGGCTTTAACCCTGATGCGGTTGGCAAGGTGAAGCTGCCCATGCATCGCGGTCTTGTCGGCCTGGTTGCCGAGCGTGCGGAACCGGTTAACGTCGATGATGCCATGCTGCACCCCCGTTACCTCTTTATTACCGAGACCGGTGAGAAGCGTTACCATGGCTTTCTTGGTGTGCCGATAATTCAGAACCGCAAGGTGCTGGGTATCCTGGTTGTGCGCCAGGAGGAACCACGCAAATTTGGCGATGATGAGGTGACCTTCCTGTTTACCCTGGCAGCACAACTGGCTGGCGCGATCACACATGCTGAATCCAGTGGCGAACTGGATAAAATCCACCCGACTACTGAATTACAAAACCGTTTTCACGTAGGCCTTCCAGGTTCACCCGGTGTTGCGATCGGGCAGGTCGTGGTGGCCTATAAAATGGCTGATCTGGACGCGGTGCCGGACCGGCCGACGCAAAATGTCGAAGCGGATATCGCCATCTTTATGGAAGCTGTCGCCCGTGTTGAAGATGATATCAAGCAGCTCAAGTCCCGTCTGGGTGATACCTTGCCAACTGAAGACCAGGCCCTGTTTGATGCTTTGCTGATGATGCTGGGCTCAGACACCCTGGTCACGCGTACTATCGAGCTGATCACGCAGGGAAACTGGTCCCAGGGGGCTCTGCGCATCAGTATTGATGAGCACGCCCGGGTCTTTGATGACATGGAAGATGTCTATCTCCAGGAGAGGGCCTCGGATGTACGTGACCTGGGGCGGCGTATTCTTATGCATCTGCAGTTAGATGCACCGGTAGAAATTGAATATCCGGAAAACAGCGTACTGGTTGGCGAAGACGTCAGCGCGGTACAGTTAGCGGAAGTTCCGCTGCAAAAACTGGCAGCAATCGTATCGACCGCGGGTTCTAGTTCTTCGCATGTGGCAATTCTGGCGCGAGCCTTTGGTATCCCGGCTGTCATGGGGGTGGAAGACCTGCGGGTGGGTCGTATGGAAAACCTCACCATTATTGCTGATGGTTATCGTGGCCGTGTCTATCTTTCACCCGAGCCAATCGTGCTGGAGGAATACCGGCGTCTGCTCGACGATGATCGGGCTTTATATGATGAGCTGTCTGAACTCAAGGGGCTGTCCAGTGAAACTACTGACGGCGTCACTGTTCCGTTGAATCTGAATACCGGCCTGGTTTCTGATATTGGTGAAATCGGTGTGGAGGAAGCCAGCGGAGTGGGTTTATATCGTACTGAGCTGCCTTTCATGATACGAGACCGCTTTCCCGGTGAGGAGGTGCAGATTGCCAACTATCGCAATGTGTTGGAAACCTTTCATCCGCGCCCGGTGGTGTTAAGAACCCTCGATATTGGTGGTGACAAGCCATTGCCATACTTTCCTATCTCTGAATCCAACCCTTTTCTTGGCTGGCGTGGTATACGCGTGTCGCTGGATCATCCGGAGATTTTCCTTACCCAGATTCGTGCAATTCTACGTGCAGCCATTGGTCTGCATAACGTGAAGATTCTGTTGCCGATGATTTCGACTGTCAACGAGGTGGATGAAAGCCTGTTATTGATTCAGCGGGCGTTTGATGAGCTGGAAGAGGAAGGCTATGAAGTCCAGATGCCAGATGTGGGTGTCATGGTGGAAGTGCCTTCAGCGGTTTACCAGGCCCCGGCGCTGGTACGGCGTGTCGACTTTCTTTCCATAGGGACCAATGATCTGACGCAGTATTTGCTGGCAGTGGACCGGAACAATTCCCGTGTTGCGGAAATTTACAATGATTTGCATCCGGTAGTATTAAAAGCGATAGAACTGGTTGTTACTGCGGCACGAGAAATGAACTGTCCAGTCAGTGTTTGTGGAGAACTGGCTGGTAACCCGTTAGCTACGCCCCTGATGCTGGGACTGGGTGTCGACAGCCTGAGTATGAGTTCGGGCGGCCTGCTGAAAGTTAAATGGGTCATGCGCAGTTTCAGTCGCAGCAATGCACGTCAGTTGGCCAAGCTGGCGTTACGCATGGAAGATGCCAGTCAGGTAAAGAATTTCATGGAAGGTGCGCTGGACGATATGGGCCTGGGGCGCCTCGTCAGGCCCGGTCGCTAACCCGGTAAAGGCTGCTAGTCGAAAGTCAGCGTGTAGTCGACAATGCGCAGGTACTTCGATTCCTGCTCCATTTCAACTGCGGTTAAAGGATGATCGTCGAGCCAGTCTTGCGGGAAGGTGATGTGCAGGCTGTTGCTCATCTGCTTGCAGTTTCAGTTTGGGTTTTCTGTCATTGCTGCGGCCCCGGTGCAGTAATACAGCAATTCTCAATATCATGGACATGCGGATCACCACTTTACGAATGTCCTTGGGCTGCGAATCAAATAATTCACTCTGCAATTTTCTGCGATGGCTTCTTACCAGTATCGCAAGGATGCGCTGTTGTTGACGTGAAAAACCGGAAAGGTCGGCGTTTTCCAGGATATAGGCACCATGTTTCTGGAACTGGCTGTGCGAAATCGTCAGCCCGATTTCATGTAATCGTGATGCCCAGCTCAGCAGGTCACGGTACTCAATGTTGTCCAGGTTCCATTCAGCCGCCAGCTGGTCAAGCATCTGCATGGCTGTTGAATTAACGCGCCTGGCCTGTGATTTATCGATACCATATCTTTCCGACAATGTTTTAACGGTCTTGTCCCGGATGTCTTCATCCTGGAACTGGCCCAGCATTTCATATAGCAGGCCTTCTCTTAGCGCCTCATCGGAAACCTGCATCAGCTTGATATTCAATGATTTAAACAAGGCGCTTAAAACGGCGACACCACCGGCAAACACGGGTTTGCGTTCATTGCTGAGTCCCTTGATTTGCAGTTTGTCGAGATGTCCCTGTTCAATCATCAGTTTGCGCAGGTTTTTAAGTGCTTCCCTGGTAATGCCTTTACTGCTCCAGCCCATTTCCTGAACCACGGTTCGTATCGCCCGAATCGTTCCGGAACTGCCGATGGCGATTTTCCATCGATCAGAATTGAATGATTGTTTAAATGGGCGAAGCTCCATCCGGCCTGACAATATTGCCCTGCTCATTGAATCTTTGGAAATAATGCCGTCGGTAAAATAGCGCTGACTGTAACTGACACAGCCCATGTGCAGGCTTTCACGATCAAAGATATCAAAGCGTCGTCCAATGATGAGTTCGGTGCTGCCGCCGCCGATATCGATTACGATACGTTTTTTATCGCCCGTATCAATGCCGTTGGTTACTCCCAGGTAAACCAGGCGGGCTTCCTCGCGTCCGGCAATAACCTCTATTGGATGTCCCAGGGCAGCTTCTGCCCGGTTCAGAAATGAATCATCGCGTACCTGTCTCAGTGTATTGGTGCCAACAGCCCGAACTGCGCCCTGGGGAAGTTCCCGGAGTCGCTGGCCAAAGCGTTCCAGGCATTCAATGGCACGCTGTTCGGTTTCAGGGTCGAGTGATTTGTCTTGCTGCAGTCCGGCGCCCAGGCGGACCATTTCTCTGAGCTTGTCGATAACCTTGATCTGGTTGTTCTCAAAGCGTGCAACAATCATATGGAAGCTGTTGGAACCGAGATCCACAGCTGCGACAGTTTCCGGAATGTTTGATGGGATATGAAATAGATGCATACAGGCTTTTTCTTGGATAAATAATGGGGTTATTCAACCTTTGAACTTTGGTCGGGTCAATGAGTTTTTTCAATAAGTGTCTATTATTAAAAAGATTAAACTGACAAGTCTTGCTTTATATCAAGAGTAAGTTAATTTTGCAGTGACAGACTGGACTGCAATCATTAACCTTGTAACAACAGAGTATCCAGCTTGATCAAATCAGTTAATTAACTGGCGCAAAATTCAGCACAACACATTGGAGTAAAAGGCATGAATCCGGAAAAAGTGATTTTTGGTTTTTTTATCGTTCTGGCCGCGACATTAAACTTCGGCTTCTTTGTCGGTGAAATTTCCAATCCTGCGCATCACCATGTTTATGAATTGTTTGCGGTTGTCGTTGTGAATCTGATTGCGACAATTTTGAAGTTCGGGGATCGTACCCAAATGGGGGCCCTGCTGTTAGCAACCAGCCTGGTGGCTGTTTTGCAACTCTTTGCGGCTTCATTGATCTGGGGAATTGCCGTTTATGCCACAGATACCGGTATGACAGAAGATGTCATTGCAAGCATCGTATCGCTTTCGGGAGGTGCCTTGATGGCAAACATTATTTCCGTGGTACTGCTTGTTATTGAAACTGTCCTGTTACGCCGTTAGGTTCTAGTAGCACCAAAATGGATCCGGTTTTCTTTATTGTTTTCAGGCGCATGCGTCGGCCATTGCTGACGCTGGTGATAACCTATGCCATAGCCTTGTTGGGGCTGACACTGATTCCGGGGGAGGATGCCGATGGCAACACCTGGTATATGAGTTTCTTCCATGCCTTCTATTTTGTCAGTTACACGGCAACCACCATTGGCTTTGGTGAAATTCCGTATGAATTCAGTGATGCGCAAAGACTTTGGGTGACGTTGTGCGTTTATGCGACCGTTATTGTCTGGATTTATGCTATTGGTACCTTGTTGTCGCTGGTGCAGGATGCTGCTTTTCAGCAGGCTGTTACTGAAAAACGTTTTTCCAGGCGTATTAAATCATTACGGGAGCATTTTTACCTGGTATGCGGTTATGGTGAAACCGGTTCCGAACTGGTGGATGACCTGATAGAGCATAACCAGCATGCGGTAGTGCTTGATATTGATCCGGAATCGAATCAGTGTTTTGAAGCTGCAGAACCTGCGTGATTTTGTACCTTCATTATGCGCCGATGCCCGACAGCCCCACCATCTGCTTGAGGCAGGTCTGAAACATGAAAAGTGTGCCGGTATTGTTGCGGTTACCAATGTCAATGAAGCCAACCTTAAGATTGCGATAACCAGCAAGCTGCTAAACCCTGGATTACAGGTTATCTGTCGTGCCGACTCCCATGATATTGAAGCCAATATGGCCTCTTTCGGTACAAATAAAATTATTGATCCCTATGACACTTTTGGCACGATGTTATCAACAGCGCTGGAGTCACCCTGTTTGTATCTGTTGCAGCAGTGGCTGACAGGACTGGCCCATGAATACTTGCGCGAACCGATATATCCACCTAAACAGGGTAAATGGATATTCTGTGGTTTCGGTCGCTTTGGCAAGGCGATTTATCGCCGGCTGAAGCAGGAAGGCCTGGAGATTGTTGTGGTGGAAATGGCTCCGGAGCTGACGGGTTTTCCGGGGACCGGATTTGTCCAGGGGCGTGGTACTGAAGCGGATACCCTGATGCAGGCGGATATCGAAAATGCAATCGGGATCTGTTGCGGGAACGGATAACGATGCCAATAACCTGTCCATTATCGTGACCGCCCTGGAGCTTAATAACAACCTGTTTACCATTGCGCGGCAAAATGTGCGTGAGAACCAGGACCTGTTTGATGCAGTTTCCTGTGACATGGTTATGAACCCCGGTAATATCATCGCCAACAAAATCCGGGCATTACTGGCCATGCCAATGTTGTACGACTTTCTTGGGCTGGCTTATTTCCAGGATGAGGCATGGGCCTGTGAACTGGTAAGCCGGATTTCCGGGGCGATCGTAGACGAGGTGCCGGATGTCTGGGAAATGACGGTTAATGACGAGCAGGCGCATGCCGTATTAAAAATCCAGCAACAGGGACGCGGTATAACGCTTGGTGATATTCAGCTTAATCGTTTTAACCGGGATGAAAGCCTGAATGTGGTAGCGCTGTTGTACCAGAGTCATGAAGGCAAGATTCTGCTGCCGGGAAATGATATCCGTCTTGAAAAGGGAGATCGTATTCTTTTTTGTGCTGCCAGCGGAGTGCGTCACAGCATGGAGTGGAACCTGCAGAATGAGAACGTACTCGAATATATCCTGCTCGGGGGCAACCCCATTCAAAGTAAATTGCTGCGTTATTTGATTAAGTAGTTTCCATAATAATGATTGGTATTACCTAGGTATTTATAGTAATTTCAAGCCTAAAATAATAAGAACAGTTGTTTTTTTTCCTCAAGCTGTCATTGAATTAACCCCAGAATAATAATTATTTATTTCTCCAAAGGAGTAACAGTATGGCTCATATCGTAGTACTGGGTGCCGGTACCGGTGGCATGCCCGCTGCCTATGAACTTCGTAGTATTGTTGGTCGTGAACATGAAGTTACGGTAGTAAATGAACGCGAATACTTTCAGTTTGTCCCTTCCAATCCATGGGTGGCCGTCGGCTGGCGAGACAGGGCCAGTATAACTTTTGATATTCGCAAACACCTCGAGCGCAAAAATATTAATTTTATCGCCAAGCGTTGTGACAGGATCGATGCTGATAAAAACCAGTTAGAGCTGGATGGTGGTGAAATCGTTGCCTATGACTACCTGGTGATTGCAACTGGTCCAAGACTGGCTTTTGAGGAAGTTGAAGGCTCGGGTCCTGTTAATGGATTTACCGAATCAATTTGTACGGTAGATCATGCTGAGTCTGCTTACGGCAATTACAAGGATCTGCTGGAAAACCCTGGCCATGTTGTTGTTGGCGCTATGCCATTTGCATCCTGCTTTGGGCCAGCCTATGAGTTCGCTTTCATTATGGACGCAGACCTGCGTAAACGGAAAATGCGTGACCAGGTGCCAATGACGTTTGTAACATCCGAGCCCTATATTGGTCACCTGGGACTGGGTGGTGTCGGTGATTCCAAGGGTATGCTGGAATCCGAAATGCGTAACCATCACATGAACTGGATTACCAATGCCAAGACGACGCGTGTCGAAGATGGCAAGATGTTTATCGAGGAATATGATGATTCCGGTAACAAGATTAAGGATCATGAGCTTGAATACAAGTTTGCCATGATGCTGCCGGCTTTCAAGGGGGTTGATGCACTCAACACTGTTGAAGGATTGTGTAATCCAAGAGGCTTTGTTTTTGTTGATGAATATCAGCGTAATCCAACTTACAAGAATATTTATGCAGCGGGTGTCTGTATCGCCATTCCGCCTGTTGAAGCAACGGCGGTCCCGACCGGTGCACCCAAGACGGGTTATATGATTGAGTCGATGGTGACGGCTATTGTCCATAATATCGCTAATGAACTGGTGAGTAAGCCGCTGGATACCAAAGCAACCTGGAATGCCATTTGCCTGGCTGATATGGGTGATACCGGTGCCGCTTTTGTTGCATTGCCACAGATTCCGCCAAGAAATGTCGCCTGGTTCAAAAAAGGCAAATGGGTCCACATGGCGAAAATTGCATTCGAAAAATACTTTATTCGTAAAATGAAGAAAGGTACTTCCGAACCGATTTACGAAAAGTACATCCTCAAAATGCTGGGCATCGGCAAGCTTAAAGTAATCATATATTTCACCACAAAGGACACGAAGCACACAAAGATTATTTGGAGCTTCGTCATCCGGTGTTTATTTGTTTCCTGCTGGCTATCTGTAAATAAGGAAATAATCTGATATTAATATTCCACCACAGAGACACAGAGAGCACAGAGGTTTTTGGGTATATTTTCTCTGCGGGCTCTGTGCCTCTGTGGTTGATTTATATTCCTGACAGCTACTTAGTTAGCTGTATTTGAATCGCTGATTACCAAACCACGGTAATCAAAACATTGTTCACTTTGTGTTCTTCGTGTCCTTTGTGGTGAATCTTCATTACATGTAGAATCCGCTGCATGTCTTTTTCCCCCATAATCCGTCATAAAACCACCCCGGTTAAAGTACGTCACCTGACAGTTGGTGGCGATGCGCCTGTTTTGGTGCAGTCCATGACCAATACGGATACCGCGGATATTAATGCCACGGTCAACCAGGTTGCAGAATTGTATCGCGCCGGCTCTGAGATGGTGCGGATTACCGTCAATAATGCTGATGCCGCTGCGGCTGTCCCGGCTATACGTGAGCGACTTGATGCGCTGAACCTGTCAGTACCACTGGTAGGTGATTTTCATTTTAATGGTCACCGTTTGCTTGCGGACCACCCGGAGTGCGCGCAGGCGCTGGACAAATACCGTATCAATCCCGGCAACGTGGGAAGTGGAGCGAAGCGTGACAGTCAGTTCGCCTCAATGATTGAAACAGCGGCACGCCATGACAAGGCAGTAAGAATCGGAGTTAACTGGGGTAGCCTGGACCAGGCGTTGGTTGCCCGCATGATGGATGAAAATGCCGATAGCGCCAAGCCGCTTGAAGGTGCAGATATTATGCATCATATTATGGTTCGTTCAGCACTGGATAATGCCGATAAGGCTGTTGAACTGGGGCTGGCAAAAGAACGGATTATCCTGTCCTGTAAAATGAGTGGTGTACAGGACCTGATCGCGGTTTACCAGAAGCTGGCCGATGAAAGTGATTACGCATTACATCTAGGCCTGACCGAAGCGGGTATGGGTTCCAAGGGAATTGTGGCATCAACTGCTGCGCTGGCCGTGTTATTGCAACGGGGTATAGGCGATACTATTCGTATTTCGCTGACGCCGGAGCCTGGTGGTGCGCGTACCCAGGAAGTCATGGTTGCCCAGGAAATTCTGCAGTCCATGGGGCTGCGTTCTTTTATGCCCCAGGTTATCGCCTGTCCCGGTTGCGGGCGAACAACCAGTGATTATTTTCAACACCTGGCACAGGATATTGAGCGCCATTTAAGGCAACAGATGCCAATCTGGGCAACGCAGTATCCGGGGGTCGAAAGTATGAACGTGGCGGTGATGGGTTGTGTGGTCAATGGTCCGGGTGAAAGCAAGCATGCGGATATTGGTATCAGTTTGCCCGGTAATGGTGAACGTCCGGCAGCTCCGGTTTACATGGACGGTGAGAAGAAAATGACCTTGAAGGGCGAGCGGATTGCGGAAGAGTTTATGCAGATTCTCGATGAATACGTTCAACAACGTTATTCATAATTACTGGAAAGCTTTAACTCCTAACCCTCTTCAGCGATTGCTTCAAGTTTTTCAACATCCAGGCGGTAATGCTGGGGTGCGGTTTCAATCAGCATGCCTTTGCGCTTGAATTCAGCAATGATGCGACTACTGGTTTCGGTGGTAATAGCCAGCATGGAACCGATGTCTTCACGGCTGAAGAGCTGGCAGCTCAAATCAAAATTTTTGCCGAACATGTGCAGCAGTAAGCGGGCAATACGCTGCTTGGCTGAACCGGTAGACAGGTGAGTGAGCCAGGCGTCGGCTTCGACTAACGCACGGTTCCAGCGGTTAAGCAGCTCCTGGTGCAGGTTGGGGTTTTCTTTACTGAGTTTTTTGATGACGGGCACTGGCAGTTTGCAGACTTCAGTCGGTTGCAGGGCAATGCAGTCATGCTGGTAGTTCTGGTCAAGCAGGGCTTCCAGTCCGGTCAGATCGGTAGTGCGAATCAGGCGGACAATGCGCTGGCTGCCATCCGGCAGGTACTGGACAAGTTTGAAACTGCCACTACGGACGGTGAACATGTGATGGGCTTTTTCGCCCATGCGGTAAAGATAACCGCCGGGTGGGATAATATACTGGTCTATTGGCTGGTGGATTTTTTCAAAATCATTTTCTTCCAGGCCGGAAAATAAAACAGTATTACGCAGCTGGCAGTTCCTGCAATCGGCTTCGCCGGTCCATGCTGAATGTAAAGATACTGTTTTGTTCATGACAGTTAAATGCCCGTTGCGTTGGAAAAATTAGTAGAATTGCCTGAATAATAGCCTTAACCGGTCTTTCATCATAGACATAAAGGCCATCTTTCAAAAAAGGAATATTTATTTGTCCATGATAATCCGCAAATAGTTCCCGGGATAATAAATGAATTTAGTTACCCTCAAGTCAGTTCAGCACGGATACGGTGGTCCTCCTTTGCTGGAGGATGTCACCTTTAGTATCGCCAGTGGCGAGCGCGTTTGCCTGATCGGCCGAAATGGTGAAGGTAAATCGACTTTAATGAAAATCATTGCCGGGGAAATTAAACCTGACAGTGGTGAAATTTCCCGGGCCAAGGGCCTGGTTATGGCAAGGTTGACCCAGGAGGTTCCGAGTGATTTTTCGGGCAGTATTTATGCAGTGGTTGCCGCTGCTTTAGGTGATAAAGCTGAATTGCTCAATGATTATCACACTGCAACATTGCTGGTCACTGCGAACCCCTGTGAAGCTAATCTTGAAAAACTGGCAGATGCCCAGCATGCGCTCGAATCCGCTGATGGCTGGCAACTGGAGCAGGATGTTGAAACCGTCATCTCGCGTCTATCATTACCTGCCGAAAAAGATGTTGCTGATTTATCCGGTGGTCTGAAGCGTCGTGTGTTGCTGGCCAGGGCGCTGGTTACCAGGCCAGACCTCTTGTTACTGGATGAGCCAACCAACCATCTCGACCTGGAAGCAATTCAGTGGATGGAGGATTTCCTGCGAGACTGGAAGGGGGCTATCCTGTTTGTTACGCATGATCGCGAGTTTTTGCGGCACCTGGCGACGCGGATTGTGGAGCTGGACCGTGGTCGGGCAACTGACTGGCCGGGCGACTATGAGAACTACCTGCGCCGGCGTGAAGAAAGGCTGAATGCTGAAACTAAGATGAATGAACGCTTTGATAAAAAGCTGGCTCAGGAGGAAGTCTGGATCAGGCAGGGTATCAAAGCCAGGCGTACGCGCAATGAAGGTCGAGTCAGGGCGCTTAAAGCGATGCGGGACGATTATCGGCAGCGCCGTAGCCAACAGGGAACAGCCAACCTGCAAATGCAGCAGGCGGAAAATTCTGGCAAGCTGGTTTGTGAAGCAGAGAATGTCAGTTATAGCTGGGGTGACACGCCAATCATCAGGAATTTTTCCACGACCCTGTTACGGGGTGATCGAATTGGCGTTATCGGCCCAAATGGTGCGGGTAAGTCGACCTTGCTGAACCTGTTGCTGGGAAGGCTCAAGCCAGACCAGGGTGAGGTCAGGCTGGGGGCGCGTCTTGAAGTTGTCTTTTTTGACCAGTTGCGGGAATTGATCAACCCGGATAAAACCGTCATGGATAACGTTGCCGAGGGCTCTGATAAGGTCATCGTCAATGGCAAAGAAAAACATATTATGTCGTACCTGCAGGATTTTCTGTTTACCCCGGATCGTGTGCGACAACCGGCCAGGGCTTTGTCCGGTGGCGAACGTAATCGCCTGTTATTGGCTAAACTGTTTCTTAAACCGGCTAATTTGCTGGTATTGGATGAGCCGACCAATGATCTTGATGTCGAGACACTGGAGTTGCTTGAAGAGTTGCTGACAGAATACCAGGGGACCTTGATTCTGGTCAGCCATGACCGTGAATTCCTGGATAACGTGGTAACTGCAACACTGGTGCTGGAGGGTGATGGGCATGTCGGCCAGTATGTCGGTGGTTACAGTGACTGGGTTGCCAGAAAAGCCCAGCAGGCTGAACAACGAAAACAGTATGAACCGCCTGCCAGGAAAGCCGAGTCAAAATCTGAAGCCAGTAAACCGGTTAAGGCCAAAAAGCTGAGTTACAAGTTACAGCGTGAACTGGATGAATTGCCACGCGTGATTGAAGAGCTTGAATCGCGTCAGCAACAGACACAGGATGCATTATCCGATCCTGCTGTTTATCGTGATCAGCCGGAAAAGATCACTGTTTTACAGCAGGAAATGAGCGAGATTGAAGCGCAGCTGGAACAGGTATTTGAACGCTGGGAAGAACTGGAAGCGATGAAATGAAAAAAACGATAACGATCTTATTCCTGCTGTTGATGTTTTTCAGTGCACAAAGCCAGGCCGGCGCGATTTGCGTCGTGGCTTTATGGAAAGGTTCAGTCCTTGATTATGTTTTCCTTAACGGCCTGGAACATCCCTTTCAACTGCAGGAGCAGGGCGAGGCGATGCTGGCTGAAAAAGGCTATGATGATTATGACCGGGGGCTCGATATTCGTCATCCCAGGGGGCAAACTTTTCTTGAGCATGGCTATGCCGTAATCATTGAGTCCAGGTATATCCCAAAGTATCGCAAAGTACAGAATGAGCGTCGCAGCATCGGCTGTGGTTTTAGTGCCAGGTCCTATGATGAAGCCTTATGGGATGCCATTCATGATATGCAGACGCATGACTGGAGCTGGGTGCCTGACCGTGATGAATATAAGGTTATAGAAAAAATCCGCTTTTAAAATTGTTTGTTAATGGCAATTGGTTCACGTGCAGTGAATTCGATAAATCACCGGATAAGACCTTCAACTATTGTAACCAGCTGGGAATGTGCCCGTGGTTGTAAAACCGAGATCGTTGAGTCTGCCGCAGGCGTCTGCCAGGACGGTGTCGCCCAGGGCGTCAGTAGTAATAACTGGCAACGATACTGGTGCGGCTTTAAATGCCGGTACTCGTTGAGAAAGTTTACACTGACATCAATTTCCTGGTGCAGGTTGCCGTTACGCAGGTTGATCGGCCTGATGGTATAGCCGGTTGCAACCGGGGTGCGGTTATCCCGATAGGTAAAAACATCACATTTGATTTTTGCCTGGGCAATACCCTTGGGGATTTTTTCAAGCTTCACGGGTACCTGAAAAAGAAAATCTGCAGCGGTAGCCGGAATGCTAATCAGCGACAGTAGGAGGGTTAATGCCAGGTGCCTGTTTCGTTTCATGGCTGTTGTGACCTTTTTCCGGTAAAGATGATTTTATTTGTCAGGATGATTTTTTCATTGTCCCAGGTTTGCCGGTCATTGACTGGTTGCTCACGGGCCTGTTTGCGTTTTCCCTGCATCGTTAAGGTTTCTGTCTGAATAATGATACCGCTGTTCTCGGCAGCGGCCTGCCTTGGGCTGATTAATGCAGTGCTTAATACCGGGAGTAAAGACAGGGATAAGACTCGAGCTAAAATATAACGATGAATCATGTTTGCAGGCTATTCCTGATAAATCCACTTTTTAATGATGGATGTCATTCAATTCTGGTGAAAAATTAACCATTATTAATAGGTTGATTATGAATGGAAAAAATCATTCGTAAAGGTATGCTGTTAAAGTTGCATTAAACGGTATAATTAGAATATTATAAAAAGCTTAAATAACGTGCGGGCTTTTACCTCCTAACGAGTATTTTTATGCTGGATCCGACAAAAACATCAGATAAGGACCTGGGCCGGGTCGAAGTCAAAAAGACCACCTGTTACATGTGTGCGTGCCGTTGTGGTATCAAAGTCACCTTGCGTGATGGCGAGGTCCGCTATATCGAAGGTAACCCGGATCATCCGCACAACGAGGGTGTCCTCTGCGCCAAGGGCGCCTCGGGCATCATGAAGCAGTACTCACCGGCCCGCCTGACCAAGCCATTGCTCCGTCGCCCAAATGCTGAGCGTGGTGAATCGGCATTCGAGGAGATTTCCTGGGAAAAAGCCTTCGACATCCTCCAGGAAAGACTGGAGCATATTCGTAAAACCGACCCAAAAAAATTCGCCCTGTTTACCGGTCGTGACCAGATGCAGGCCCTCACAGGTATGTTTGCCAAGCAGTTTGGTACACCTAACTACGCGGCTCATGGCGGCTTCTGCTCGGTGAACATGGCAGCCGGACTGATTTACACCATTGGCGGTTCCTTTTGGGAATTTGGCGGACCTGACCTGGACCGTTCCAAGCTGTTTGTGATGATTGGTACCGCTGAGGACCATGATTCAAATCCGCTCAAGATTGCCATTTCAAAATTCAAGCGTCGTGGCGGCCGGTTTATTTCGATCAACCCGGTTCGCACCGGTTATTCAGCGATTGCCGATGAATGGGTGCCGATCAAGCCGGGTACGGACGGTGCACTGATACTGGCTATCATTCACCAGATTATTAAGACCGGCCTGTACGATCGTGACTTCCTGGTGAAATACACCAACGCTGCTGAGCTGGTCATCAACGATCCTGAATCAGATGAGTTTGGTCTGTTCAAGCGTGTTGAAATGCACTATGAAGAGGGTTGTTTTGATCCGGAAAACAAGCTCTGGTGGGACCGTGATCTGAATGTTGCCATGGGTACCCACACCCCCGGCTGTGATCCTTACCTGCTGGGTGAGTTCGAACTGGATGACGGTACTCCTGTCAAACCATCATTCCAGTTGTTAATGGAGCGCGTTGAAGAATATACCCCGGAATGGGCTTCCAATATCACCGGTATTCCTACTGAAACGATTCTCCAGCTGGCGCACGAAATGGGTGTAACTGCGCGTGACCAGAAAATTGAATTGCCTATCCAGTGGACTGATGCCTGGGACAATGATCACGAGTCAGTAATCGGCAGCCCGGTTTCTTTCCATGCCATGCGGGGCTTGGCGGCGCATTCCAACGGTTTCCATGCGATACGTGCGTTGGGCATCCTGATGACCATACTTGGTACGGTTGATACTCCGGGAGGTTTCAGGCACAAGGCACCATTCCCACGTCCAATTCCTCCCTGTCCCAAGCCGCCAAAAGGGCCTGAATGTGTTCAGCCGGAAACGCCGCTGGATGGTATGCCGCTGGGCTGGCCGGCAGATCCCAATGACTTGTTTGTTGATGATCAAGGTGAGCCTGTTCGTATCGATAAGGCTTTCTCGTGGGAGTATCCGTTATCAGTACATGGCCTGATGCATAATGTCATTACCAATGCATGGCGTGGTGACCCGTACAAGCTGGATACGCTGTTCCTGTTTATGGCTAACATGGCTTGGAACTCGTCAATGAACACCAGCAAGGTGCGTGAGATGCTGGTCGACAAGGATGAAGAGGGCAACTACAAGATTCCATTCCTGATTGTTTGTGATGCATTCCAGTCAGAAACAGTCGCCTATGCTGACCTGGTGTTGCCGGATACCACCTACCTGGAAAGACATGATGCCCTGTCCATGCTGGATCGTCCGATCTCTGAGTACAGTGGCCCGGTAGACTCTGTCCGTATTCCCGTGGTTGAGCCCAAGGGTGAGTGCAAACCTTTCCAGGAAGTGCTGATTGAGCTGGGTAGCCGTTTGAAGTTGCCTGCTTTTGTTAAAGAAGACGGTTCGCGTAAATACCGTGATTATCCGGACTTTGTCATTAATTACGAAACCAGTCCGGGGTCCGGTATTGGTTTCCTGGCTGGCTGGCGCGGTAAAGGTGGTGAAAAATTCCTCAAGGGTGAGCCCAATCCGAGGCAGTGGGAAATGTACGCCAATAATAACTGCGTATTCCATTACGAGCTGCCCAAGTCTTACCAGTACATGCGTAACTGGAACAAGGGTTACCTGGAATGGGCGCGTGCGCATGGTATGACGCGTTATGCAGAGCCTATTACTTTGCACCTGTATTCTGAAGTGCTGCAAAAGTTCAGGTTGGCTGCGCAGGGTAAACGCCCGGGCAAGCAGCCGCCGGAAAATTTGAAAAAACGTGTCGAAACCTATTTTGATCCCTTACCGTTCTATTATGAACCGCTGGAATCCAGGCTTGTCGATACACAGGAATATCCTATTAATGCATTAACCCAGCGTCCGATGGCCATGTACCATTCCTGGGATTCGCAGAATGCCTGGTTACGCCAGATACATGCACACAATTACCTGTATGTCAGTCCCAGGCTGGGTGATGCCAAGGGTTTCTCTGATGGTGACTGGGTATGGGTTGAGTCTCCGCATGGCAAGGTGCGCTGCATGGCGCAGTTCTCCGAATCGGTTGAGCCCGGTACGGTGTGGACCTGGAATGCGATCGGCAAGGCATCAGGTGCGTGGGGGCTTTCGCCAAAAGCCAACGAGTCTCAGAAAGGCTTCCTCCTGAACCACGTGATCTCCGAGGAGTTGCCGCCCTGTGAATCCGGCAGGCATATTTCCAACTCGGATCCGGTTACCGGCCAGGCGGCCTGGTTTGATGTCAAGGTTAAGGTCTATCCGGCTGACGAAGCCGAGCCTGAGGTGACATCGCCGCAGTTCAAGCCGCAGCGCAGGGTGCCGGGACAGGATGGTAAGCGCGGTAAATGGCAGCCGTTTTTTGCGGGCATGTTTACAAAGAAATGAAATAATTTTCCTCCCCCTTTTTCAAGGGGGAGGTCAGGAGGGGGGGATTATTAACCCCGCCCTAACCCTCCCCTCAGAAAGGGGAGGGGATAAAAGAGGTAAAAAATGACACAACTGGCTTTGGTGATTGATTTGAATGTTTGTGTAGGCTGTCATGCCTGTGTGACTTCCTGCAAGCAATGGAATACTTCAGGCTGGGCTGGACCCCTGGTGGACCAGCGCCCTTACGATCAGGATCCTACGGGCACTTTCTTTAACCGTGTGCAGACATTCGAGGTAGGGGAATATCCAAAAACTGAAACCGTGCATTTCCCTAAAAGCTGCCTGCACTGCGAGGAACCGCCTTGTGTGCCCGTGTGTCCTACCGGGGCTTCATATAAACGTGAAGACAATGGCGTAGTGCTGGTTGATTATGACAAGTGTATTGGATGTAAATACTGTTCATGGGCTTGCCCGTACGGCATGCGTGAGCTGGATGAATACCAGAAGGTCATGAAGAAATGCACATTGTGTATTGACCGCATCAGTGATGAGAGTTTACCTGAACGCGAACGCAAGCCGGCCTGCGTGCTGGCCTGCCCAACCAGTGCCAGGTTGTTTGGTGATGTTCACGATCCTGATTCGGAAGCATCTATTGCAATTCGTGAGCAGGGTGGTTACCAGTTAATGCCGGAATGGGGTACCAAGCCGGCTAACCATTACCTGCCAAGGCGCAAGACACGTATCCAGATTCATGAAGATGAGCTGGATAGAGCGGATAATCCATTGAAGAAAGAAGCGCCATTGCCAGCGGCCGAAGGTGAGACGCTGGACGATGTTGCGTGGTAATTGTATTTGCACCACAAAGAACACAAAGGTCACGAAGTTATTAATTTTTTGGTGCCCAGAGTGGTGAATGTATTTCGGAGTAAAATATGCATCCTGCATTTTCAGTCATTTTTCTAACTACCCTGATTGGTGCCGGGCAGGGATTGTTTCTTGCGCTGTATACCGGACAGGTTTATTCCATTGCCAACCTGCTGGATCCGCAGGACAGTGTGACTTTCTATGCATGGGGAAGTCTGTTGGCTTTGTTTTTGCTGGCGCTGGGCCTGTTTGCTTCTTTCTTTCACCTGGGACATCCGGAGCGTGCCTGGCGTTCTGCGACCATGTGGCGAACTTCCTGGTTAGCACGTGAAGTTATTGCCTTGCCGGTGTTTATGTTCCTGCTCATGTTGTACGGTCTGTTTAATTATTTTGGTCTTACTGACGTGTTGTTTGTGATTCGTGGCCAGTTGCCGGTTGATGCGACCCTGTTACTGGGTGCTGTTGCCAGTATTGCCGCCTTTGCATTGTATGTCTGCACCGCGATGATCTATGCCAGTCTCAAGTTTTTACAGGAATGGCATAGTCCGCTGACTATTCTGAATTACACTTTGCTGGGACTGGCTTCAGGTTTTACCCTGGCGGCCGGTTTTGCTGCCTGGACGCATGCCAACCTGGTTGGTTTTTATGTTGGCTGGGCCGTGATATTTACCATGCTGGGGATGATTACAAGACTGGCGGCTTTGTTTCGTAATGGTCGGATTAAACGTGTCGTGACCTTGCAGAATGCCATTGGCGTCAAGCATACAAAAATTGTGCAGAATTCTCAGGGTTTCATGGGCGGTTCATTTAATACCCGTGAATTTTTTCATGGCAAGTCAGACGGCTTCGTCAAACTGATGCGTAGCCTGTTCATTGCTTTTGTGTTTGTACTGCCGGTTGTCATCATGATTACCGCAGTCAATGCGGGCTCTTTTCACCTGCTTATCATTGCATTTGCGGTGCAGTATGTCGGGCTGATTGCTGAACGCTGGCATTTCTTTGCTGATGCGCAGCATCCGCAGAACCTGTATTACCAGGCAAAAGGCTAAAATCCAGAAAATAATCCACCACAACGGACACGAGGAACACGAAGTATTCAATTTTTTGTGAAGCTTGAGTTCTGCGTAATTTTGGCAGGATTGAATATCTGTAATTTTTTAGCGGTATTTTTGAACAATACAACTCGACTATAATCATACTTTCTATTTGTATTTATGAACCCGGGGCCCGCATGAATATTTTTTCATCGTGCCCTTTGTGTTCTTTGTGGTGAAAAAATCAATATGCTCAAAGCGCCTGAACTGTTATCGCCTGCCGGCACCCTGAAAAACATGCGTTATGCCTATGCATACGGAGCTGATGCTGTGTATGCCGGTATGCCGCGTTACAGCCTGCGTGTCAGGAATAATGATTTTCTGGAAGACAACCTGCGTACTGGTATCAGTGAAGCGCATGCTTTGGGTAAGCAGTTTTTCGTGGCGACCAATGCGATGCCGCATGGTGCCAAGATTAAAACCTTTCTGGATGATATTGAGCCGGTTATTGAAATGGCGCCTGATGCATTAATCATGGCTGACCCCGGACTCATTATGATGGTGCGGGAAAAATGGCCGGAGATGCCAGTTCATCTGTCGGTACAGGCCAACACGGTTAATTCTGCCGGGGTTAAATTCTGGCAGTCGATCGGGTTGACGCGCGTGATTCTGTCGCGCGAATTATCACTGGAAGAGGTCGAGGAAATCCGCCAGGCATGCCCAGATATGGAAATCGAGGTTTTTGTTCATGGTGCACTCTGTATCGCCTATTCAGGCCGTTGCCTGCTTTCGGGTTACTTTAATCACCGCGATGCCAACCAGGGTTCCTGTACCAATGCCTGCCGCTGGGAATACAAGATTTCAAAAGAAGAGTTCAACAAGGTTGCGGAAGTTGCCGTTGCTGATATCAAGCGTCATCCGGCGGCTGACGAGGTCTATTACCTGGAAGAAACCGGTAGAACCGGGGAATACATGCCCATCTTTGAAGATGAGCATGGTACCTACATCATGAATTCCCGCGACCTGCGCGCGATTGAACATGTGCAGCGCCTGACACGGATTGGGGTTGACTGTCTCAAGATCGAGGGGCGGACCAAGTCTCATTACTACACTGCCAGAACCACCCAGATCTATCGCCAGGCTATTGATGATGCGGTTGCCGGGCGGCCGTTTAATCCTGAATTGATGGGTGACCTGGAAAGTCTGGCCAACCGTGGCTATACCGATGGCTTTTTCCAGCGTCATGAAAGTAATGAGCTGCAGAATTACCGTGAAAATGCATCACGTAGTGCTCATGCCCAGTTTGTGGCAGAGATCCTTGATTATGATGAGGGTACGGGCCTGACCGAGGTTGATGTGAAAAACCGTTTTTCTGTTGGCGACGAACTCGAGATGATCACGCCCCAGGGTAACCAGCGCTTCAGGCTGGAGGCTCTGCAGTCAGTGGAAGGTGAGCATCTTGATGTGGCACCAGGCAGTGGCTGGAAAGTTCGCCTGCAGTTACCAGTAAAGCCGCAGGATAAGGACCTGATAACCCGAATCGTTGCCCGCTAACCTTGCGCTTTCCTGTTGTGTTGATGCCAGGCTGCATGGGCTTAAAATCAACGATATCTTCATGAATAACTCTTCATCATGTTACTGAAAGTCTGTGCCAGCTTATCTGAGCGCTCAGGGTTGCGGATCACCGATAGTAAAATTTCACGCAAGCCGGGCATGAATAAAAGGTCTGACAGGCAATGGTTAAAGGTTTCCTGGTCGGCCTGCGCCAGGCTTTCAAGATAGAGCCGGGCATTTTCAATATGACTCAACCACTCCCAGCTGCGTGCTGCAATGGCGCCGAGTATTTCAGGATCCGAAGCCAGCGGGCTTTGCAGAATCATAGTCACTATCTGGTTGCGAATGGTTACTGATTTTGACATGCATACAGCACGTATCAGGTGGGCAGGAATAGAGGGAATGGGGTGTGCCAGGCTCAGCTCATGTTCACAGCGCTGCAGTATCCCTGTGGCTATTGATAACGGGCATGGAGTGTTTTCCAGGCACTGGCAAACAGCTTCCAATGGCTGTTGTGGTAAATGCCTGATGGCAGTTGCAAGCAGTGATTCATTGTCGTCCTCATCGAGGCGTTCTACCAGGTCGGCAATACCCTGAAAGCCAAGGAAATTCCATTGTTCCCAGCCCTGCTTGCCACTCAGGTATTCCCGGGTATGAGCGTAGTATCGGGAAACAGGCTGTTTGAGTTTACGGGATAGACGGGCATGGAAAATTGCCATGCGATCCTCGCGGGGCTTGAAGACATGTGGATTATCCTTGAGAGCGTCGGCTGATAACTGGTTGTCGGTATTTTCATTGGATGCAGCAGCAGCTTCAAACAGGCGGTGGATAAAGTAATCACGGCCTGCCTGTTGCAATTTGCCGGTTTCGTCCAGCGGAAATCGTAAAAACCAGATGACAGGCTGGTCGCTGACGCTCTTGTCGGTGATGCTCATGGCAAACCAGGCCTGTTGCTGCAAAGGGAAAGGGTAGGCAATCTCCATTTTTTCAAATTTAAGGAAATCCTCACGTGATATTTTCACGATACGCCGTCCCATATCGTGGATACGTACCGTGGCGCCGGATGATTCGAGAAATTCGAGCAGTGTTACGGTTTTATTCATCAGGCTGTTATCCAGGTGATCATATGTTGTTGCAGGTCATCGGCTTGTGTCTCGCAGACAACTCTCCCGCCGATTTGCTGTCCGGCCCTGGCTACGCTGTCCGGGTCACCGCTGACCAGCGGATGCCATTCCGGCAGGGGTTTGTTTTCCGCAACCAGCCGGTAGGCGCAGGTGGAAGGTAACCAGTAAGGGTCCGCCAGGTCCTTGGGAGTTAACGTGACACAATCCGGAACCAGCCGGGAGCGTTCAGTGTAAGCCGTGCATTGACAGGTTTCCTGGTCGAGATAGCGACAGCAGACGTTGGTGAAGTGTATTTCCCGGGTGTCGATATCCTCAATTTTATGCAGGCAGCATTTGGCGCAATGGTCACATAATGACTCCCATTCCTCACGTGACCACTCGGTGAGTGGTTTATTTAACCAAAACTCTTGCTGACTCATAATATTTGTTCCGAAAAAACGATCAGATAATAAGCGATTAATGATAAACCTGTTTTTTATCGAGTGAAATTAAAGTCAAGCCCCGATAAGTTTTGCACAGTAACTGAAGCGGGGTGAAAAAAAAGCTTATTTGCCAGATAAATCGCGTAAATTGATTTAAGAAGGTAGTGTAAGTATATGTTTTATATAAATTAATACCAAATTGTATAAAAAAACTACAATTTAACGGCCGACCTTTATTTTTACTGGTTTTGGGTATTTTTCTGCAAGTTTCCCACAGAGTTATCCACAGGAATTGTGGATAAGATTTTGTGCCTTTTGTGGTATTCGGGCAAACGCTTGATTTATCTGTCAGCTACTGTCGAAAAATGCCTTAAAAACCTTCTGCAGGTCAGTTAACTACTGCTGATTGACTTTTAATCAGCTCATCCAGTTGTTGGATCAGACCGATTAACTGATCGGCTTTCTCGGTGATTTCTGCGAAGGCCAGCTCAGCCATGGGTGAAATTTCACAATAACCGGGAAGTGCACCGTCTTTACTGAGTATTTCATCGAACGTTGGGATCATGATCCATTGGACCCAGTTTTCAAAAGGCATCGTGTCATAACAGAAAGGAACAGTACTGTGCATTGCGCAATCATCTGGCTGCTGTTCGCTCCAGAGGTCGATCTCCTGAAGTTCCTGCTCGATTTCACGCAGTAGCTGGTTGAGATTTTGAGTGCTTTCTGACATGGTTGGACTTGATCTCTGGCTGTAATGATAACAATAACAGAACGATAGTATGGTCGACACAGAATCCTGGATGTTTTCTTTGAATGCGCAAGTTGGCTGGTTACAGGTTCGTGGTAACCAGTATTTTGTGACTTCGGCGAAATTTGTTTTTGCACAACCGGATGCAGATTATGGTTCCGGTGTACTCAGGGAGACGGCTTATTTCCAAGTCCAAAAATACCTGTCTGACGCGGAAGCCGGCTTTGATGTGCCTGTTATGACCAGGGGGACGGAGTTTCAACAGAAGGTCTGGAGCCTGCTTGAATCCATTCCATCCGGCCAGACCAGAACCTATGGCGATCTTGCCGGCGTGCTGGGTAGTAGCCCAAGGGCTGTTGGTGGAGCCTGTAAAAGAAATCCTGTTGCTGTCATTGTTCCCTGTCACCGGGTTGTGTCTGCCCACGGAACTGGTGGTTATGCTGGCTTTACCACTGGTAAAAACCTAGAGGTGAAGACCTGGCTGTTAAACCATGAAGCCCACTGAAATCGATCCGCTGGTCGAACAGTTTATTGATGCGCTGTGGATGGAACGAGGCCTGGCTGACAATTCACTGCAGGCTTACCGCTCGGACATGCAGCACTTCTCCCAGTGGCTGCAACGAACCAGGCAGCTGGGTTTGCTGGATGCAAAAAAAGCCGATCTGCTAGCCTACCTGGCTTTTCTGATTGAGCAGGGAAAAAAACCGCGCTCCAGTGCTCGGGTATTATCCTGCTTTCGCCAGTTTTATCAGTATGGATTGCGCGAAAGCATGCTTGTGGTGGATCCGTCAGCTCAGCTGGAATCCCCGTCGCTGGGTCGGCCGCTGCCAAAATCGTTGACGGAGACAGAGGTCGAGGCTTTACTGTATGCGCCCGACCTGGAAAGCCCGGAGGGTCTTAGGGATCGGGCGATGCTGGAATTGTTATATGCAACCGGCCTGCGGGTTTCGGAGTTAATCAGCATTCGTCCTGACCAGCTAAGCCTGGCCCAGGGTGTTGTCAGGATCGTTGGCAAGGGCGGCAAGGAGCGGCTGGTACCCCTGGGTGACGAGGCGCAGGAATGGGTGGCGCGCTACCTGAAAGAGGCGCGTCCTGAGTTGTTGCATGAATTGCCTGCCCAGCATCTTTTTGTAACCCGACGGGGGGCTGGTATGACAAGACAGGCTTTCTGGTATCGAATAAAAAAGCATGCGCAGGCAGCCGGTATTACGAAGCATTTGTCGCCGCATACCATACGGCATGCCTTTGCAACCCACCTGGTGAATCATGGTGCGGACTTGCGCGTGGTGCAGATGTTGCTGGGCCACAGTGACCTGTCTACAACGCAGATATATACTCACGTGGCACGCGAGAGGCTTAAGTCGGTGCATGCCAGTCATCATCCGCGTGCATAAAGAAACTTTGTGGTAATCTAGTCGGATATTTTGTCCTTGTAAGTTGTCTACAGGGAGCCTCGGGTGATTTACAGTTACGGTTTGATAATTTTTAGGAATTGGCTTTTATGAAAATAAAACAACTTCTGGCATTTATGGTGTCTGGTTATTTCTTATTGGCAGCTCAATTGTCTGTGGCAGAACCGGCGGAAGCCGGGGTGCAGGATAAAATCAAACAAAGCCTGTCGGTGTTATTGCCGGAAGTTGTGCCGGATGCAATCAGCAAAACCCCGCTGCCGGGCATCTACGAAATTGTATTCGGCCCCCGCCTGGTTTACATGTCTGGAGATGGTAAGTACCTGTTGCAGGGGAATATCATTGACCTGGAAACGCGTGAAGACCTGACCGAACCGCGCCTCATGGAAGCAAAAATCGAGGCAATCAAAAATATCGGTGAGGAAAACATGATTGTCTATTCTCCACCTGAAGGTGTTGCAAAGAAGCACCAGGTCAATATCTTTACCGATATTGATTGTGGTTATTGCCGAAAATTGCACAGTGAAATGGCTGACTACAACAAGGCCGGTATTGAAGTCCGCTACCTGTTCTACCCGCGTGCAGGCCAGGGATCCGAGTCATACGTCAAGGCGGTAAAAGTCTGGTGTGCCAAAGACCGGCATGCAGCAATGGATGCCGCCAAGGCAGGTCAACCGATTGACAGCCAGGCTGATTGTGAAAACCCGGTTGATGATCATATGCTGCTGGGCAGCCTTGTCGGTGTCACGGGTACGCCCGCCATGGTTTTAAGTGATGGTAAGCTGGTTCCGGGTTACGTGCCGGCAGATCGTTTGAGCCAGGTGCTCGATGCACGTAAATCTGCCCAATAACAATCAATCATTTTTTATGCTGCATTCTTTAATCTATTCGGCTTCCACTGAAACGGGGCTGGTGCGAAAAAACAACCAGGATGCTTTTTACGCATCACCGGAACATGGCCTGGTCGTTGTTGCTGATGGCATGGGTGGTCATAAAGGTGGGGAAATCGCCAGTGAAATTGCAGTGCATGCCATAGCTGAAAATCTTGAACAGCAGCATTGGGATGATAATAGCGATGAAATGCAGGTTTTGCTCAAGTTGGGGGCTGCGGTTGAGGTTGCCAACCAGATGATCCGCCAGCGATCTCAGTCTACTAAAGAGCTGTCTGGTATGGGAACCACGGTGGTGGTAGCGCTGTTTATTATGGGGCGAGTGTTTCTGGCGCATGTGGGCGATTCGAGAATTTACCGTTTTCGTGACAACAAGCTGGAGCAGTTAACCAGGGATCACTCGCTGGTCCAGCAATTGATTGACTCGGGTGCCTTTCTCGATGTGCAGGAAGCCGAGGCGGCAGGCATTCGCACTAACGTCTTAACCCGTGGGCTCGGTATTGAAGACCAGGCCGAGGTTGATGTCAGTGATGAAGTATTACAACCGGATGATCTTTTTCTCTTTTGTACCGATGGTTTGACTGCCATGGTCAGAGATGGTGAGCTGGAAAAATTGCTGCAGCATTACCAGGGTGATATTGATACGGCCGTTGAACGACTGATAGTCGGTGCGATGTCTGCAGGAGGTCTGGATAATATAACGGTCGTATTGGCCAGGCCTGAGTTTGAATAATTTTTCCTGAATTGAAAATTATTTAACCAGCTTTTTCATTGCAAATAATAGATCCAGTGCCTGTTTGGGAGATAGCTCATTCAGGTCTGTTTCTTCCAGCAATGTTTCCACGGCTGATGGTTCAGCTTCTTCGCAGGGTTCAAATAAAGACAGCTGGTTAATGCGGTTGTCGGCATGAGCCTTGGCGGCTTCTTCCAGTTCGATTAAACGTGTTCTTGCCTGTTTAATCACGTGCGAAGGTACCCCTGCCAGGGCTGCAACCTGCAGGCCATAACTCTGACTGGCAGGGCCGCTTTTAACAGCGTGCATAAAGACGATTTCATCGCCATGTTCGAGTGCATCAAGATGCACGTTACTGATGCCGGGAAAACCTTCCGGCAGCGTGGTCAGTTCAAAATAATGCGTGGCAAACAGGGTGTAGGCCTGTACCTGTTTTGCCAGTTCAACTGCGCAGGCCCACGCAAGTGACAGGCCGTCGAAAGTGCTGGTTCCACGACCAATTTCATCCATTAAAACCAGTGATTGACTGGTTGCATTGTTGAGAATTGTGGCGGTTTCCTGCATTTCCACCATGAAAGTTGAGCGGCCTCCGGCAAGATCATCTGAAGCACCGATGCGTGAAAAAATTCTGTCGACAGGTCCGAGCAGGGCCTTGTCGGCCGGGACAAAACTGCCGGCGTATGCCAGTAACACGATTAATGCTGTCTGGCGCATGTAAGTCGATTTGCCACCCATGTTGGGACCGGTGATCACCAGCATGCGTTGCGTTTCGTTGATATCGACCGGGTTGGGTACAAAAGGTTGTTCGCTGACCTGCTCGACCACGGGATGACGCCCCTGCTGAATTTGAATGCCGGGTGCCGGGGAAAATTCAGGGCGGCTGAGATTCCATGTTTCTGCGCGTTCCGCCAGGTTGCATAAAACATCCAGCCGGGCGATTTCCGCTGCGCTTTGCTGCAAGCTGTCCAGTTCCGGAATCAATGCTTCCAGCAGTTCGTCGTAAAGTGCCTTTTCCCTGGCAAGCGAGCGCTCCCGTGCAGATAAAACCTGGTCTTCAAATTTTTTCAGCTCGGGTGTGATATAGCGTTCTGCCGCCTTGAGCGTCTGGCGGCGTACATAATCGGCAGGCACAGAATCAGAATGTGTCCGGCTGATCTCAATGTAGTAGCCATGTACCCGGTTGTAACGGACTTTTAACGACTCGATGCCGGTGCGCTGTCTCTCCCGTTGTTCAAGTTCCAGCAAAAACTGGTCTGCATGGGTGGACAGGTTGCGTAACTCATCCAGTTCCTTGTCATAACCCTCGGCTAAAACACCACCATCCCGAATGACTACAGGCGGCTGCTCGATAATGGCCTTGCCAAGCAGGGCTGCCTGTTCTTTGTGGTCATTCATGCCGTTGCCAAGTGATTTCAGCGACTGGCTGGTTGATGCTGTCAGGATTTGTTTTATTGCGGGCACTGCCAGTAAGGAATCGCGCAGGGTTGCCAGGTCCCTGGGGCGTGCACTTTTTAAGGCCACACGGGCAAGTATGCGTTCAATATCCCCGATGAGTTTTAGTTCGGCATCGAGTGGAGCAACCAGTTGCTGGCTGATCAGGTTATCAATTTTGTCATGCCGTTCACTGATGGCGGTGAGTTCACGCAGCGGCTGGTTTAACCAGCGGCGTAACATGCGGCTGCCCATGCTGGTGGCGCAGTGATCAAACAGCCCAAACAAGGTATTCTGTGTATTGCCCTGGGTATTGGTGTCTATTTCCAGGTTTCTGCGTGTGGCTGCATCAATAATGACATGATCATCATGCCTTTCCACTTTCAGGCGTTTGATGTGGGGCAGGGCGGCGCGCTGCGTATCGTGAACGTAATCCAGGATGCTGCCTGCAGCTGAGATTGCGTCAGGCATGTCTTCACAGCCAAAGCCACCGAGGTCCCGTGTGCCAAATTGCCGGGTCAGTAACTGTATTGCCGTATCCAGGTCAAAATGCCATGGTGCCCTGCGGGTCAAGCGCAGGCCCGGAAGGAGATTAATCCTGCCATTGTCACTGTCCGGGAAAAGTACTTCTGCAGGTTTCAGGCGTTCAAGTTCGCTGTTCAGACTTTCTGTATCATGCAGTTGTTGCAGGGTGAATTCACCGGATGACAGATTGATGCAGGCCAGTCCAAAGCTGGACGGTTGTTCTGAATTACCGGGATACACGGAACATAAAAGGTTGTCCCGCCTTTCATGCATCAGGGAATCATCGGTCACGGTTCCCGGGGTAACAATCCGGGCAACCTGTCGTTCGACCGGTCCCTTGCTGGTTGCCGGGTCACCAACCTGTTCGCAGATAGCGACAGATTCACCCAGCCTGACCAGTTTTGCCAGGTAATTTTCTGCAGCATGGTAGGGCACGCCACACATGGGAATTGGCTGGCCATCGCTTTTGCCGCGCTTGGTGAGGGTAATATTTAGCAGACGGGCAGCTTTTTCAGCATCTTCGAAAAACAGTTCATAAAAATCCCCCATACGATAAAAGAGTAACTTGTCACGTTGCTTGGCCTTGATGCCCAGGTATTGCTGCATCATGGGTGTGTGGGATGATTTGCCGGGAGTGGTGTTGCTTTTTTTATTGGTCACGATTTGGATGAAAAAGTGTAAATGCTTATATTGTCCTGGGCGCCTGCAATGATCAGGCCTCCTCAGAAGGAGAACGATAAGTATAATTATTCCAGTTAGAGTACCCTTATTGCCGGACAAAGCGAACAATAAATTCTTTTCATGGTGAAAAGTGGTTTTGATAGTCTTGATGTCATGATTTCATGTAATTATCGCGATACCAATGTTAAAGATAGGCGTGCTGCTGCCGCTGAAAGGTTGAGTAAGTCATTCTGGGAAAATGAAAATTATGCGCGTTGAAATACCTGTTGGAAGAGGGTGGTGGAGTACCGGTGACTAATCTTCCAGGCTGGTTTAAAGGGATTGGGATAATTTTATGGATGGTGCTGATTGCGCCAGGTCTTGCTGTGGGTGGATTGGCGCAAGCCGCAGATCCTGATTTTTTGACGCCGCATGAGCGTGAATGGTTAAAGCAGCACCCAAAAGTCCTTTTGGGTGTCGATCCTGCCTGGGCCCCGTTCGAATATTTTGATTCGCAGGGGCATTACCAAGGGCTGGCATCTTCTTATGTTGATGTGATTGGCGGCTTGTTGGGAATCCAGATGAAACCTCTGGCCGGCCTGAGTTGGAGTGAGGCGGTCGAAAAGGGTAAGCGCGGTGAGCTGGATGTCTTTCCCTGCGTGGTGAATACCAGCCAAAGACGCGAGTTTTTGTCTTTTACAAAAGCCTATCTTGATTTTCCTATGGTGATTGTCACCCGTGATAATGCCGGGTTTGTCAGTGGAATCAATGCCGTCCTGAAGGAAAAAATTGGCGTTGTAGCCGGTTATGCCTCCTTCGATCTGCTCAGTACGGATTTTCCGGACATGAACTTCAAAAAGTTTTCAACTCTGGAAGAGGGGTTGGAAGCGGTCGCTCTGGGCAGGCTGGATTATTTTGTTGATAACCTCGCCAGTATTTCCCATGTGATCAAGCAGAAAGGCTTGACCAACCTGAAAATTGCGGCGCAGACACCTTATTCTTTCAAACTGGGTTTTGGTGTCAGGAAGGACTGGCCGGAACTGGTGACCATCCTGGATAAGGCGTTAGCCCAAATATCTCAAGATACCAGGAACCGGATCCAGAGCGAATGGATTTCAGTCCGGTTTGATTACGGTGTTGATGTCAGGAACCTTGTTTTCGGTGGCCTGCTTTTACTGGCACTGATCGCTGTTTTGTATTTTTACTATTTTTTCCGAAGTCGAATGCTGCAGGCTCAATTGCGTGAAAAGGAAAAAGATAACCTGATTGGCCAGATCGCCCAGGCACTGGATGCTGAAAGTGGGAGCAGTTTTTTCAAGACCCTGGTGAGGGAACTGGCAGGAGCTTTGCGAGTTGATTTTGCCTTTGTCGGCAACTACCAGAGTGGCCAGAAAAAGGTGAACACACTGGCATTTTTTGGTGATGGTAACCTGGGAGAGAATTTTTCCTACGATTTAAAGAATACGCCGTGTCAAATAACGATGGAGAAATCAGCATGCATTGTTCCCGATTCTGTAGTTGAACATTATCCTGATGATGGAATTCTGGTCGATATGGAAATTGAGGGCTATGCCGGAATTCGACTCAATAATTCAAGTGGCAAGCCGCTGGGTATCCTGGTGGTAATGACGCATAAGGAAATGCGTGATGTTGAATTGAAGGAACGCCTGCTGAAAATTTTTGCTGTCAGGGCAGCCGTGGAAATTGAGCGCCAGCATAGTGCAGACAGTTTGCGTAAATTGTCGCTGGCAGTGCAATACAGTCCCAATGCTGTTGTCATTACTGATGTTAAAGGCATTATCGAATACGTAAATCCGCAATATTTTGCTTTAACCGGTTATTCGACCGGTGATGTCATTGGTGAAGTGCACCAGACGCTCAGGGCGGGTGGTGATAATGCCGAGCGGCAAATGAATATTATGTACCACCTGCATGCTGGCAAGCCCTGGCAGGGGGAGATCCGCAATACAAAAAAGAGCGGCGGCGAATACTGGGTTATGGAACACATAGCGCCAATACTTGATGATAAAGGGATCATTACACACTTTGTTGCCATGCAGCAGGATATTACCGAGGCTTATAAGGCTTCACAGAAAATGTCCTACCAGGCGGCTCATGACAGCCTGACGGGATTGATCAACCGGAATGAATTCGAAATCAGGCTGGAACAGGCCGTTTTGTCAGCTTCGCAAAATTCCTCGCATCATGCCTTGTGCTTTCTTGATCTTGACCAGTTCAAAGTGGTCAACGATACCTCCGGGCATGTCGCTGGTGATGAAATGCTCAAGCAGATTGGTGGCCTGCTGAAAGAACACCTGCGTGAGACAGATACGCTTGCCAGGCTGGGTGGTGATGAGTTTGCAGTGTTGATTCAAAACTGTTCGATCGAGCAGGCGCGTATCAAGGCTGAAGACATTCTTTCGGTGATTGAGGACTATCGTTTTGCCTGGGAAGACAAGATTTTTACGGTTGGCGTAAGTATTGGTATTTGCAGCATCGACAGTTCAACGGCAACCTATATTGATGCTTTGAAATATGCTGATATCGCCTGTTATGCAGCCAAGGATGCAGGCAGAAACAGGGTTCACGTCTATGAATCCAGCGATGAAAACCTCATGCAGCGCAGTGGTGAAATGCTCTGGGCGCCCCGTATTGCCAAGGCGCTGGAACATGACCAGTTCCGTTTGTTTGTGCAGGAAATCAAGCCGACCGATTTATCCAAGGATTACGTGCATTACGAAGTGTTGTTGAGAATGGTGGGTGACGATGGTGAGTTGATCCCTCCGGGTGCTTTTTTGCCTACTGCAGAACGCTATAACCTGATTAACAGGCTGGATATGTGGGTGATTGACCATGCCTTCGAATGGTTAAAACGTAATGCCCACCGCTGCCATCCCGAAATGCATTTTACGATTAACCTTTCCGGGCAATCCATGTGCGAGGAATCTGTTCTGCAGCATGTTACTGCATTACTGGACTCCGGTTTTGTGCCGGCTTCAAAAATGCAGTTTGAGGTAACCGAGACCATGGCAATTGCCAATCTGCAGCAGGCAAACCACTTTATCGATGCGGTCAAAAGTTATGGCTGTGGCTTTTCGCTGGATGATTTTGGCAGTGGTTTGTCTTCATTTGGTTATCTGAAAAACCTTAATGTCGATACCCTGAAAATTGATGGCATGTTTGTGCGCGACATCCTGGATGATCCCATTGATGCGGCCATGGTGAATGCAATCAATACCATTGGCCATGTGATGGGCATGAAAACCGTGGCAGAGTTCGTGGAAAACGAAATGATTGCCGTTAAAATGTTCGAAATGAAAGTGGACTATGTGCAGGGGTACGGCATAGGCAAGCCTATGCCGATAGAAGAGATTCCTCTTTTACCTGGATGAGGCGTCACTGAAAGTCGTAATGTTTTTCAACATCCTTGGTGATTTCCCAGGTGCATTTCATGCCCTGCGGGAAGGTAATCAGGTCACCACGCTTGAATTGCTGGGGTGAACCGCCCTCTGGCGTGACCGTGAATTCTCCGCGAATAATGTAACAGGTTTCCTGCTGGTCATATTGCCAGTCAAAGGTCGAAGCTTCTTTCTTCCAGATTGGCCAGTCATAAACGCCTATGACTTCCAGTTTCATTGGAGTTGCATTGTGTTCTACCAGAATTTCTTTTGACATATCTCTTTACCCGTTATTACAGTCATGTATGGCGGGCAAGTGTACCGAAAAATAATCCACAGCGGGATTAACCTTACAAAATGGATATACATCAATTAACGCAACAGGCGGAAGATCGGGTCAGGCAATTGGCGCAAAAATTGTTGGCCAAAGATATTCAGCTGGCCTGTGCCGAGTCCTGTACCGGTGGCCTGCTGGCAAAACTTTGTACCGATCAGCCGGGTTCCAGTGCATGGTTTGACCGGGCCTACGTGACTTACAGTAATGCGGCAAAGATTCAGATGCTGGGAGTGGCTACCGGGCTGCTTGACCAGTATGGTGCAGTCAGTGAACAGGTTGCCCTGGCCATGGTTGAAGGCGTGGTTAATTCCAGTGATGCCCAGGCTGCGGTGTCAATAACCGGTATAGCGGGCCCCGGCGGCGGTACGCCAGAAAAGCCGGTGGGTACAGTTTGTTTTGCTTTTGCTGTTTCGGGAAAAGTCATAACAACAACTCGAATGAGCTTCGGTGGTGATCGAGAGCAGGTCAGAATGCAGTCGGTAATTTTTGTTTTGGATCAACTGCTGGGGCTGCTGGAATAAAAAAATAAAAAATCTTTTTTGCAGACTCATGTTTTGAGTCTTATACTGTGCCATAATAGAGAACGTAAAGAGAACAAACAACCAACACAGTTATTCTACCTGGAGGGGTGAAATGGACGAAAATCGTAAAAAAGCACTGGCTGCGGCACTGGGGCAGATCGAAAAGCAGTTTGGAAAAGGCTCGGTTATGCGCATGGGGGATGGCGCCGGCATAGTAATGTGGAAGCTATTTCCACTGGTTCCTTCGGCCTGGATATCGCCCTGGGTATTGGTGGGGTGCCCAAAGGCAGGGTAGTCGAAATCTATGGTCCGGAATCTTCCGGCAAAACCACGCTGACGCTGCATATTGTTGCTGAATCCCAGAAAGCAGGGTGGCACCGCGGCTTTCGTCGATGCCGAACACGCGCTTGATCCTGACTATGCTGAAAAACTGGGTGTTGATATGGATGAACTGCTGGTGTCCCAGCCGGATACCGGCGAACAGGCACTGGAAATTACCGACATGCTGGTACGTTCAGGTGCCGTTGACGTGGTAGTGGTTGACTCGGTTGCGGCACTGACACCCACGTGCTGAAATTGAAGGTGACATGGGAGATTCCCATGTTGGCCTGCAGGCGCGGCTGATGTCCCAGGCGCTGCGCAAACTGACTGGCGAATATCAAGCGCTCCAAACTGTATCGTGATATTCATCAACCAGATTCGGATGAAGATTGGTGTCATGTTTGGTAGCCCGGAAACCACCACCGGTGGTAATGCGCTGAAGTTCTACGCATCTGTGCGTATGGATATCCGTCGTATCGGCGCGATCAAGAAAGGCGACGAAGTTATCGGTAACGAAACGCGCGTCAAAGTGGTCAAGAACAAGGTCGCACCGCCTTTCAAGCAGGCGCAGTTTGAAATTCTCTATGGTGAAGGTATTTCCCGGGAGGGTGAAATTATCGAGCTTGGTGTTGCACATGGCATTATCGAGAAGTCCGGTTCCTGGTACAGCTACAAGGGTGACCGAATTGGTCAGGGTAAGGATAATGTACGAAACTTCCTGAAAGACAATGTTGATCTTGCCAGGGAAATAGAAGGTAAAATCAGGGCTGTCGCTTTTCCTGAAGCAGATCAGAAAGAACAGCCTGAAGTGGAAGATACGGTCAAGCAAGATTAATACGGAGATATTAACCGTTGTTTGCAACTGAACTCGAACAGCGCACAGAAATTGAACAGGCGGCTGTCAGAATACTTTCGCAGTCTGAGCAGACTGTCAGGCAAATGCGCACCAAACTACTTAAGAGAGGTTTTGATGCTGAAGAGGTAGAGATTGTCCTGCAAGACCTTCAGCATCAAAACCTGTTAAGTGACGAACGCTTTTCTGAGCAGTACGTAGCTTTCAGAATTAACAGAGGTTTTGGACCGGTTCGAATCGAGCAGGAAATGCGCGAAAAAGGTGTAGCCGATGATCTGGCCGAGCAGGCATTGGATGTATATTCAGAGCAATGGTCAGATGTGATGGCTAAAGTGCTCGATAAAAAATTTGGTGGCTCACCCGTGTTAAACTTTGCAGAGCGTGCCAGGCGGGCAAGGTTTCTTGAATACCGCGGTTTTCCAGCTTCCCTGATTCGTCGACAACTTTTCAATGATGATTGAATTTCAATGATCTAGGGATCGGTGGTGAAAGTTATTGCCTGGCCCCGGTATTTTGCTCTATTTTGACGCTTACCATGATTCTTCCGCCATATCGTGTGCTGATAACATGCGCGGCTACCAGCAAGCCGATGCAGAAAATTAGCTCCATCAGCTGGCAATTAAGTGACAGTAAGCAGTTAAAATAATAAACTTCGCGTCTGTGTAAAAAGACCATTGCTGTTATGAAAACCACTGCCCAACTTCGCAAAGCTTTTCTGGATTATTTTGAACAACAGGGACATACGCCTGTTGAATCCAGTCCACTCGTGCCGGGAAATGACCCAACCCTGTTGTTTACCAATGCAGGAATGGTGCAATTCAAGGATGTGTTTATTGGCCGCGATAAACGCAATTATTCACGTGCGACATCTTCGCAGCGCTGTGTCAGGGCAGGCGGTAAGCATAATGACCTTGAAAATGTGGGTTATACCGCACGTCATCACACGTTTTTTGAAATGCTGGGCAACTTCAGTTTTGGAGATTACTTCAAGCGTGAAGCCATTCAATTTGCCTGGGATTTTCTAACCAGGGAACTCGGTCTGCCTAAAGACAGGCTTTGGGTGACTGTTTATGAAAAAGACCAGGAGGCCGAAGATATCTGGCTGAAGGAAATGCAGATTGATCCGGCGCGTTTTTCCCGTTGCGGTGCGAAAGATAATTTCTGGTCCATGGGTGATACGGGTCCCTGTGGCCCCTGTACTGAAATATTTTATGATCACGGTGCAAACGTCTGGGGTGGTCCGCCAGGGTCGCCTGAAGAAGACGGTGATCGCTATATTGAAATATGGAACCTGGTTTTTATGCAGTTCAATCGTGATGCTGATGGCAACATGACTGATCTGCCCAAGCCCTCGGTGGATACTGGTATGGGGCTGGAGCGACTGGCTGCAGTGATGCAGGGCGTGCATTCCAATTATGAGATTGATCTGTTTCAGGCCTTGATTAAGTCAGCTTCTGAACTCACAGGTGAAAAAGACCTGGAAAATAAATCTTTACGGGTTATAGCCGACCACATCCGTTCCTGTGCTTTCCTGATCGTCGACGGCGTCACGCCGGGTAATGAAGGGCGCGGATATGTATTGCGTCGCATTATTCGTCGCGCCATCCGTCATGGTTACCAGCTGGGGCAAAAACAACCGTTTTTCTACAAACTGACTGAGGCCCTCAACGAGCAGATGGGTGAAGCTTATCCGGAGTTGAGCAAGGCTGTTGATCACGTTAAGAAAGTTTTACTGCATGAAGAGCAGCGTTTTGCCGAGACGATTGAGCAGGGGATGAAAATACTCGACGAAGCGATAGCCGATCTCGATGGAAAAGTTATCCCGGGCGAAGTGGTCTTCAAGCTTTACGATACCTATGGATTCCCGACAGACCTGACAGCCGATATTGCGCGTGAAAAGGAATTGCAGCTGGATATGGATGGCTTTGAGCATGAAATGCAGGGCCAGCGTGAACGGGCCCGTGCAGCCAGTCAGTTTGCTTCTGACCAGTCAGTACAGGTCACCCTGGAAGGTAAAACAGATTTTACCGGGTATGAAAACCTGGAAGATGAAGCAACGATCATCGCGCTTTACAAGGATGGTGAAGAAACTGATAGCCTGGCCGCCGGTGATGCCGGTGTAGTCATTCTAAATAAAACGCCTTTTTATGCCGAGTCAGGTGGTCAGGTAGGAGATCACGGTTATCTCAAGCAAGCTGGTGGCGCTGAGTTCCAGGTTGCTGATACACGCAAACAGGGTGGCGATATTTTTGGCCATATTGGTAAATTGAATGAAGGCCAGTTTCGTGTAGGTGACAAGGTGGTCGCAGATGTGGACTCCTCAGTGAGAAAAGCTACGGCATTGAATCACTCGGCAACGCACCTGTTACACGCCGCGTTAAGACAGGTTTTGGGCGATCATGTGCAGCAGAAAGGATCCATGGTTGATGCCAGTCGTCTGCGTTTTGACTTTTCCCATTTTGAGCCTGTTAGTCATGAGCAGTTGATCGAGATCGAAAAGTTGGTGAACGAACAGGTTCGTAAAAATTACCCGGTCGAAACCCGAATCATGTCGCTGGATGACGCACGTAATTCAGGTGCGATGGCATTGTTTGGTGAAAAATACGATGACGATGTGCGTGTGTTGAGCATGGGGGACTTTTCGACAGAATTGTGTGGTGGTACTCATGTCAATGCCGTCGGTGATATTGGTCTGTTTAAAATCACCGTGGAAACCGGTATTGCTTCAGGCGTGCGCCGTATCGAGGGTGTTACCGGCGCCACGGCGATGGACTGGGTGCAGTCCGAAGAGCAGGCATTAAGCCGCGTTGCGCAATTAATCAAGGCTGGTCGGGATGACGTGGAAGACAAGCTTGCCCAGTTGCTGGAAAAAAACCGCAAACTCGAAAAGGAACTGGACCAGCTCAAGTCAAAACTGGCCAGTGCTGCGGGCTCTGACCTGGCGTCATCCGCTGTTGAAATTAATGGCACAAAACTCCTGGCGACCAAGCTTGAGGGTGCAGATGTCAAGGCGCTCCGGGAAACAATGGACCAGCTGAAAAACAAGCTGGGTTCTGCGGTTATCGTACTGGCTGCGGTTGATGGAGATAAAGTCAGCCTGGTTGCCGGGGTGACCAAGGATGCTACCGGCAAAGTTCGTGCCGGAGATCTGGTCAAGTTTGTAGCTGAGCAGGTCGGAGGTAAAGGTGGTGGTCGACCTGACATGGCCCAGGCTGGTGGTAACGATCCGGCTGCATTACCGGCAGCGCTTGCGTCCGTGGAGCAATGGGTTACAGATAAGCTCGGTTAAGCAGATTTGAGCTTGTTTTGTTGGATCAGGCGCCGAATTAATCAGGCTGGACCCGTCATCTGTCTTTTGCGTTAGCGGCAGGGCAAACCCGAACGCAACTTCCTCGTCTGAATTCACAGCATGTCTTCATTCTTTGTCGAAAAGAAGAATTATTTTAGGGAAGGGGATATCAATTGCCTGGTAAAGTTTCGATAAGAATAAGTCTATTAACAGTCCTTTTAATTGTGCTGGGTGGTGTTTCAGGCCTGTTGATCTTTCTTGAATACAGGTTTGCTAATGAGCTCGCGGAATCCGCAGCAAAAAATTATTTCGAGCAAATCAGTAAAACAGTTGTAACCCATTTGCATGGCAGGAAAGAGGAAGTGAGCACTTTGCTTGCATTTCTTTCATCTGAGACGATTGCTGAGCAGCCTCTTGAGTTGTTTATTCGATCACTTGAGTTGCAGCCGGATTTCTATTCAATTTATACAGGTAAAGCAGATAACAGCTTTTACCAGGTCGCAAATTTAACTGGTCCAGCAATAAAAGATAAGCTTGGAGCACCTAAAAATGCGCGCTGGATGGTTATAAATATTCATCAGGATATTAAAAAAATCCAGTTCCTTGATGGCAATAAAAATATACTGGCAGAATCAGAAGCCAAAACAGACTACTTTCCTACCAAACGTCCCTGGTTTCAGGAAGCAAAAAAGTCACGTGATGTGATTACAACCCGACCTTATATTTTTTCAAGCCTGGACCAGCCTGGTATTACATTTTCACTTAATACAGGCGAGCAGGTTTTGGGATTCGACCTGACCCTGGCCGGTCTTGAAAGTCTTTTGTTACAGCTGAAACCTTATGAGCAAAGCGAAATATTTTTTGAAGTGGATGGGGAAAAAATTGTTTCATCAGGCCCGCTAGCTTCAGTTGATATATTCGACTTTAGAGCACCAATGGCCAATAAAGGGACCTTTATTGGAATTTCTGTACCAAGAGATATCCTGCTTGCACCCTATGTCGAAAAGATACAGCTCTCGGTTTATGCGGCGCTGGTTGTGGTGCTCTTTGCACTACCAGTCATCTATTTTATTACCAGTCTGCTGATTAAGCCGATCAGACTTTTGATGCGTGAAAACGAGCGGGTAAAAAAGCGCCAGTATGACAAGGTGTCTGTCATTGATACACATATCGCTGAGTTATACGCGCTTTCCCAATCCCTGGTTGAAATGAGCCAGTCAGTAAAAACTTATGCCAGGCAACAGGAAGAACTTTTTGAAGGTTTTATCAAGCTGATAAGTGGTGCGATAGACCAGAAGTCCTCTTACACGGGAGGCCACTGTAACAGGGTGCCGGAGATTGCAATTATGCTTGCCCAGGCGGCAAGTGACTCAGATGATTTTGAATTTACGCTGCACTCGGATGATGAAATTAGAGAATTTGAAATAGCTGCCTGGCTGCATGATTGCGGAAAAGTTGTCACGCCGGAATATGTGGTAGACAAGGCAACAAAACTGGAAACGATCAATAATCGAATTCACGAGATAAGAACGCGTTTTGAGGTTTTATGGCGGGATATTGAGATACAGGAGTTAACAGAAGAAATCAGTCACGCTGATGCCTTGCTTGGCAAGGCGAAATTGCAGGAGGATTTCAACTTTGTAGCGGCATGCAATATTGGAGGTGAGTTTCTGGATGAAGACAAGAAAAGCCGCTTGAAAAAAATTGCTGAGAGAACCTGGGTGCGTAATTTCGATAATACCCTCGGGCTGTCAGATATTGAGAAAAGCCGGTATACGGAAAAAGAACTTCCTGTTGTTGAAAAACTCCTGTCAGACAAGCCAGAGCATATTATTGAAAGAAGGAATTTTGATTATGAAGGTTACAAGCAGCAGGGCTTTAAGCTGGATGTGCCTTTTAATGAATACAATTATGGCGAACTTTATAACCTGTGCATTGAGAAAGGAACACTCACGCCAGAAGAGCGATTTGTCATTAATCACCATATCATTGCAACTATTCAGATGCTCGAGCAATTGCCTTTGCCCAAATACCTTGAACGTGTCCCCAGGTTTGCTGGCAATCATCATGAAACATTGATTGGTACGGGGTATCCTCGCAAACTGGGCGTTAAGGATTTATCGATACCCGACAGGATCATAGCTATTGCGGATATCTTTGAAGCACTGACAGCGAGTGACAGGCCTTATAAAAAGGCAAAGACAGTCAGTGAAGCAATGAAGATTATGAGCTTTATGGTAAAGGATCAGCATATTGATGCTGAGCTTTATAACTTGTTCATCAATTCAGGTATGCATCTCGAATATGCAAGAAAATTTCTAAGTCCAGAGCAGGTAGATATTGGCGAACCTGTCTAAGGTGCCGGGTGATGAATTAACGGTAATATGAATTCAAATGCAGCCCCCTGCCCGGTATTGCTGGCAATCAGTTTGCCGTGATGTTTCTGGATAATTTCCCGACTGATTGACAGTCCCAGGCCGGTTCCCCCCAGTGATGTCTTGGTTTTGCTGCTCTGGATAAACTTGTCGAAAACTGTTTCCAGTTCGTCTTCTGGAATTCCCATTCCCTGGTCCAGTACAGAAATTGACAGCGCCGGGTAATTATCAATCGTCAGATCTGAGAGCGCTACTGTAATGGTACTTTCGACAGGTGAGAACTTGATGGCATTGGAGACGAGGTTGGTCAGCACCTGAAAGATTCGTCTGCCATCACATTCGCAGGTTGTATTTTGTGCATCACAGATATGTTGAAGTGTAATCTTCTGCTTAAGCAGAATCGGCTGTAAAGAGTCAATGCACTGGGCTACCAGGGTGTCGATGTTCTGGGGTGCGAAATGATACTGCATCTGGCCGGCTTCCATTTTAGTCAGGTCGAGCAGGTCATTGATCAGGTCGAGCAGGTGTTTGCCGCTGTCACGAATCTGGCTAAAGTAATTACTGATCTTTTCAGTTGATGCCGTTTCAATTCGGGCTTGTCCCAGCTCGGCAAAACTTAATACTGCATGCATGGGCGTGCGTAGTTCATGCGTCATGTTGGCAAGAAACTCTGACTTGGCACGATTGGCCTGTTCAGCCAATTCCTTGGCAATTAACAGGTCATGAGTCTGTTCATCCACCATTTCCTGTAGATGGTCTCGGTGCCTTTTGAGTTCGAGTTCAGCCTGTTTACGCTCGGTAATGTCCAGCGCAATCACGACGATAACCGGTGGTTCCTCCGTGCCCAGATAATGTGCGTGGACTTCAACGGGGTATGTAGAGCCATCGGCCCGGCGCTGGCTGTTTTCAAAAACCAGTGTGTCCTGGTTGCCTGATTTGATAGGTTTAAATTGCCTGGATAATGCTTGTTTGCTTATATCCGGATACAGTTCACTGAGAGACTGGCGAAGCAGTTTTTCAGTCGGGATTTGTAAATTTTGACCGGCGCGTTGATTGGCTTCGATTATTTGCAGCGTTGTGGCATCCACTACATAAATTTCCTCAACTGTCTGGGAAACAATACGCGCAAAGCGATTGAGCTTCTGGCCTGCCTGGAACTGCTCGGTGATATCAATCAGGTAACCGTTGAAGTGGGTGATTTCACCATGGAAATCGCTTTTGCTTGAAGAGACTTCGCGAATCCATCGATAACTGCCATTGTTGTGTTTCAGACGATAGGGTTTTCTTGGGAAGCTGGTCAGTTTGTCGGTAGTGGCCTGCCTGCATTCCTGCAGGTAGTGGGCCTGGTCATCGGGATGCAGGTAATGCGTGTAATGTGGATTGTTTTGCAAAATCTCATCTGCCTGGTAACCAATTAACCGCTGGATATTGGGTGAGCTGTTGATGATATCCAGTTTTGGCGTGTTGCCCATACTGATGACTGTTACCGGTCCCTGGTAGAACATTTCCCGTTCATTATTCAGTTCTTTCTGCAATGCCTGTTCAGTGGAAATTTCACGAAACTGAAAATACAGCCAGTCGTTATCAGGGGTGTCGATCAGGGCAATATCGATTTTCAGATCAATACCTTTTTTCGGTGTCAGCATGATATGCACTTCATGATCACTGACTGGCAGGGCATCAGTTTTTATCTGTGAATTGTCGTCAAACAGTAATTGCAGAAAATCATCTGGAAACAGGTCGCTTAAAACGGCCGTGGACAGTGTTTTGGGGCTGGTCTGCAGTAACTTGCAGGCAGCTGCATTGGGATTAATAATCTGTTGAGAGCTGTTTGAAAAAAATGCAGCTGCAGATTGTTCAAATGCGCGTTCAATTATTTCGCTGGACGGTTTCAATGGCTTTTTTTGAATTGTTATGAGCTCTGCCCAGTATCGTACAAAAGCGCTGTTTTGACAGCAAAAGAGCGCTTTTTTATCAGAATTAACAGGATTAATGCAGTATATGCTAATAAACTGTTTCGTTTGTCGGGCATTTGCGGTTTAATTGTTGGTCGATTAAAAATTTTGAATCTGCATGTGCGGGATTCGGGTAGTAAAGGGTGTCGGATGGCATTGATAGTACAGAAATACGGAGGTACCTCGGTCGGTACTCACAGAACGTATTGAAAATGTTGCAGCCAAGGTGAAAAAGGAGACTGATCTGGGAATCAGGTTGTGGTGGTTGTGTCTGCCATGTCAGGTGAAACCAATCGTCTGATTCAGCTTGCCGGTGCTATCACTGATACCCCGAGTGCACGTGAAATGGATGTGCTGGTTTCAACCGGTGAACAGGTCACGATTGCCCTGTTGAGTATGGCATTGCAGAAACTTGGCTGTGATGCCCGTTCCTACACCGGTGGACAGGTACATATTCTCACTGACAGTGCCTATTCCAAGGCGAGAATTCAGGATATTGAGTACAAAAGGGTATGTGCTGATCTAAAAGCAGGAAGTGTTGTTGTTGTTGCCGGTTTTCAGGGTGTTGATGAAAAAGGCAATATTACAACACTGGGTCGTGGTGGTTCTGATACCACTGCAGTGGCAATGGCTGCGGCATTAAAAGCGGATGAATGTCAGATTTTTACTGATGTTGATGGTGTGTATACCACTGATCCCAGGGTAGAACCCAAAGCGCGCCGTCTGAACAAAATCACTTTTGAAGAAATGCTGGAAATGGCCAGCCTTGGTTCAAAAGTTTTACAGATACGTGCGGTAGAGTTCGCGGGAAAATATAATGTCCCGCTCAGGGTGCTTTCCAGTTTTGAGGAAGGTGAAGGTACATTAATTACCTTTGAGGATGAAGGTATGGAAAAGGCGAAAATTTCAGGTATAGCGTTTAATCGTGATGAATCAAAACTGACAATACTGGGTGTGCCTGATGAGCCTGGTGTTGCCTACAAGATTCTTGGTCCGATTGCAGATGCCAATGTTGAAATCGACATGATTGTTCAGAACATTTCACAGGATGGCACAACTGATTTTACCTTTACTGTGCATCGAAATGACTATCAGAAAGCGCTTGATGTATTAAACAGGATTTCAGCTGACCTGGGTGGGAGTGAAGTTAATGGTGATGATTCTATTGTGAAAATATCGCTGGTGGGCGTTGGTATGCGTTCACATGCAGGCATCGCTGCCAAGATGTTCAAGACTTTGTCTGATGAAGGTATTAACATCCGGATGATTTCAACTTCTGAAATCAAGATCTCCGTGGTGGTTGATGAGAAATACCTGGAACTGGGTGTGCGGGCCTTGCACGCGGCATTCGGCCTGGAAGAAGCGGCTTCTTAAAGCCGGTTTTTAAGGTATTTTTCCTGGAAAGTTCGATAAACCACGAAAAAGCCTTTTGAAAATCGTTTCCATCTTGCTAAAATTGCGTTTGGTTATAAAGACACTTGGTGTCGCAAACCTGGTTGGTAATTAGGGACTCAGCATTATCCGGGATAGATAAAACTGTGGTTCGCAAGGAAATATAAGGAGATGGCGAGATGTTAATTCTAACGCGTCGCGTTGGCGAAACTTTGATGATTGGTGACGAAGTGACCGTCACTGTTTTGGGCGTAAAAGGTAATCAGGTTCGTATCGGTGTGAATGCACCAAGAGACATTACCGTGCATCGTGAAGAAATTTATGATCGTATCCAAAAAGAAATGGACGACGAAGAGTAAACTTCACCCGTTCGAGATCATTTTCCGGAGAGGTGGCCGAGTGGCTGAAGGCGCTCCCCTGCTAAGGGAGTAACTGGTTAATAGCTGGTTCGAGGGTTCGAATCCCTCCTTCTCCGCCATACAAGAATCCCATGATGTCTCATGGGATTTTTTTTGCCTACTGAAAACAGCGATATACAGCTATTTACTGTCTCATCCATATAACAGGTTTCCGGCGATCCTGTATTTACCATCCAGTTGGCTTAATACCAAACTTACTTCGTCAGGAGAAAGAAACGTTGGAAGTCGCTGGTTATGAAACCTGACAAAACGCCGAATCCAATGGATATAGGATTTTTCCGTTCGATGACTGTAATGCTTAAGACGGATACGCTGCCGGACGACCTCCAGCAACATAGGTTTCCTGGATAGTTCTATATGTCCACTTTCCTCTATGTAATATACGTTCCCTTATCCAGCGGCGTAGTTATAATAAATTAATCACTTACCCATCTGCAACCAGTGATACACGACATAAATAGGTCAGTATTATCGGATGCTTGTGGGGTATATTTATAGTTAGCCATCATTACAAACCACACCGAAAGGAACATTAAATGCACAATAACGGCCATTACCCGAACCTCAGTTTGGGAGCAGCAGTCACTTTATTGCTCCTCACAGGCCTCATACACTTGGCATTCGCCGAGGATCAGACTTCGCCCTCCCGCTACATGGGAGGCCCCGGCTGAGCTGGTGACGGCACCGAACGGCGCCATCGTCAACGCCGGGATGCTGGAAGTGACGCCCAAGATCATGTATCTCGAACCCACCACCGAGAAGGTGGCCGACGGCGTCTGGTCCATCGGCGGGTACTCGATCGCCAATACCACGGTCATCGAGGCTGAAGACGGACTGATCGTCTACGACACGGGCGACAACAACGAAGAGGCCGAGCACATTCGCGAGGCCATCGAGAAGATCAGCGACAAACCCATCAAGGTCATAATCTACAGTCACTCCCACTATGCGCTGGGGGGCGGGGTGCTGGTGGACAACCCCGAGGATATCATGGTCATCGGCCATCCCAAGCTGAACGAAACCGTGGAGACCAACCTTCGGGGGGGCGGGCGCCGTCCGCGATACCGTGAAATGGGGCCCACCTTAACCGCCCGGGCGCTTGTCCAGTTCAACAACTTCCTGCCGGAGGAGGGGCCCGACGCCCGGTTGGCCGGCAGCTGGAGCTCGGCAAACCGATCGCTTTCCTACCGGCCACCGTACACCGTGAGCACGGCGAGAACATAGATGTGCTTGGGATCAAGACTGCAGTTCCTGACCGAGTTCACCTTCCGACGACCACAACCTGACCGTCTGGGTGCCGGAGAAGGGCATTGTCCTGAACAACTTCTACTGGCCGGGAACCCCGAACCTCTACACCCTGCGCGGCGGCGCTATCGCGACCCCTGGATCTGGCGGGACGGCCTGGCCATGATGCGGGATCTGCAGCCGGAGATCCTCCTCAATACCCATACCCGGCCGGTCGTCGGCAAGGAAGAGGTTATGAAGCGGCTGACGGGGTACATGGACCAGATTACCCTGACCTTCGACCAGACGCTCGCGGCATTCTCGGCGGTCTCGGCCCTGGACGAGATTCGGCACGAGATCTACTACCCGCCTCACCTGAAGGAGATTCCCGAGAACGCCCAGTCCTACGGTGAAAACATTCACTTCCCGGCAGCGATCTACCAATACGCCGTCGGTTGGTTCGATAACGATGTTACCGAATTGTTCAAGATCCACCCCGACGAGGAAGCCGAGCGAACTGGTCGCCCTCATGGGAGGGCGCGACGAGGTGGTTGCTGCCGCGGAAAAAGCACTTGACGCAAAAGGAATACGCTTGGGCCGCCCAAGTGATCCAGTATGCGTACCACCTTGGATCCCACCGACAAGGAAGTACGCCAGCTCAAGGCCAATATCCTCCGTCAGATGGGTCACCTCGCCACCGGGTCCATCCCCCGTGCATTCCTGCTCTCCGAAGTGCGCGCCCTCGAAGGCGACGTGACCATTCCGCGGCTCATTCCTCCCACGCCTGAAGACGATCGCCGAGTCGCCCACGACCTTCGTGGATTACTTCCGCGTGCGCATCGATCCCCGGAAGAGCCAGGACACGGACAAGGTGCTGGAATTCGTCTTCGCCGACGAGGACGGTCGGAGGGTGGGTCTGCACGTCCGTCGCGGAATCGCGGAATACCTGCCGGACCCCGCCAAGCACTATCAGAAGGCAGATTTCGTGCTCGAACTTGACGGTAAAACCTGGGCGAAGCTCTACCTGAGCGAGATCGGCCTGGCCGAAGCGATCGACTCGAATGCGGTAAAACTGAAATCGGGGAACCAGGACGAACTCGTCGGGATCTTCGCCATGTTCGACCGTTTCGAACCGGCGAAGAACATCAAGATCCCGTCGCCGGATGATTTGAACCATAGGTAGAAATCGCACCCATGACCGGCTAACAAGACGCTCGAGTGGTCGCGGCTTCGCCGCGCCACTCAGCTTTGACGTTAGGCTAAATATTGGGAATTTATATATTGGGGTGAATAAATGACTGAATCATTAAACGCTGTCTCAGAAAAATCAGGTTTACCGCCCGGCTCGCTTATTCATGTAGGTGATGTTTTGGAAACCGTAACCAGAATGTCAGTGATTGACTACGGTACAGAAAATTTTGAAGAGAAGAAGATTCAATCAATAGAAGAGATTCTAAAATACAAGGACAGTGATACCGTGACCTGGGTCATTGTCGAAGGGTTAACAAATGTTGATATTGTAGAACGCATTGGAGCAATGTTCGAAATACATCAACTAGTGCTCGAAGATATTTTAAATACTCACCAGAGACCTAAGTTCGAGGCGTATGATGATCACCTTTACATTGTACTCAAGTGTTTATTGCCCGAAGATGGTCAGTTCGCAGTTACCTATGAGCAAATCAGTCTTTTAGTCCTTAAGAATTTTGTTTTTGCGTTCAAAGAAAAAAAAGATGATCTTTTTCATTCTGTTCAGCAACAAATTAGATCGAGCAAAGGTCGAATAAGAAAGCTGGGTTCAGATTATCTAACATATACTATTCTGGATATTATTGTGGACCAGAATTTTATTCTAATAGACTCACTGGATGATGCCATCACTTCGCTGGAAGATGTTTTATTAGATTCTGAACCAACTTCAACTACACTGAATACAATCCAAATACTTAAAAGGGAAGTAATAAGTATTAGAAAACATGTCTCTCCGGTTAGAGAATTGATCACAGGAATGCTGCGTAGCGAATCTGAGTTGATTGATCAAAAAACCCATATATATCTAAGAGACGTATCTGATCATGCATTACGCGTAATAGAGACAATAGAATCATATAGAGAGATATTAACTGGACTATTAGATATCTATATATCTAGCGTAAGCAACAAAATGAATGAAACCATGAAGGTGTTGACTGTATTCGCTTCAATTTTTATTCCTTTGACTTTTCTTACAGGGATATACGGAATGAACTTTGAATATATGCCTGAGTTGAAATGGAAATGGGCATACCTAACCCTCTGGGCTGCATTTATTACGATTTCCTTTGTGCTACTTATCTATTTTAAAAGAAAAAAATGGCTATGAAAGATAGTTCAAACATTAGGCCTAACAAAGCGCTCCACTGGACACAAATTCCCCTGCGCTTTATTTGCGCCCGTGAGCTTTAACGTTATGCGCCCTATATGAAAAACTCATGAGTAATTTGGCAATTCTTGTTGGGCTAACATTGACGGCCGGATTGGCTATGCCTTTAGGTGCGTTACTAGCCAGTATCGGAAAATTCAAGTCACAATTGTTTGAGGCGGAATTTAGTCACAGTATAATGGCATTTCTAGGTCCTGTTTCAGGGGTTTCCAGCTATCTATGGTTACAAGATCAATCTATTGCTATTGCCGTTATTGTGCTAGTGGCATCTGGAGGCATTCTGTATTCAATATTTCAAGATATTGCCCCACGAGTAAAACTAGAAAAACATTGGATGCCCCCAATGGGAGCGGTACTAGGGTTCGTATTTGGTGTGGTTGGAGTAATGGTAATCACATGATGAGCATAACAAAAATGCTCAAAGCGACCGCTTAGGGTATCGCTTTGGCCTGGCGTTATGCAGTCAATACTATTAGAGAAAATTCATGAATCACAAATACAAGTTAATATTAATTTCGACAACTTTATCTCTCAGCATGGCTCAAGCATTAGCTGGAGAAAAACCACCCAAAGGTTCTATTCCGCTCTCCGATATTATCAAATCATTAGAAGCAAAAGGATATTCACCAATAACAGAAGTAGAAATTGATGATGGCGTTTGGGAAGTTGAAGCGTATAAAGAAGGAAAAAACGTGAGCTCAAAGACCGCCCTAACAATGTAGAGATCATATCTGACAGGCTTGATAACTAAATGCATAACAAGACAAATGTAGCGGACGGATATACCACTGCTGACTTGCGGCGTTAGGCTCTATCAATAGCAAAGAGGGGAGCTTTTAGATAATGGGTATATTTCAGACAGTATTAATCTTATCTGCCTTTCTATGTTCTCTGGTGGCAGGTTTTCTTTTTGCATATGCGATAGTAGTGATGCCTGGAATAAAAAATTTAAACGACAGGGAATTTATTAGAGCTTTTCAGGTTACAGATCGCATCATCCAGAATAATAACCCTATATTTATGCTCGTCTGGGTAGGCTCGGCTATCGCTGTAATAGTATCGGCTCTATATGGAATTGGAAGACTACAAGGAGTTGATCTTTTTCTTTTAGCTTTGGCAGCGATTGCGTACGTTCTTGGTGTTCAAGTATCGACTATTGCCATACACCTGCCACTTAATAACAAGTTGCAAACCCTGGATGTCGACGGGATGAGTGAAACTGGTATCAAACAAGCTCGTAATGACTTCGAGCCACGTTGGAATAGATCAAATTTAATTAGAACAGCTATAGCTAGTTGCGTATCCGTTCTATTAATAATACTACTGTTTAGGCAGTGACAATGTCTTGGTATTTAGCAGTAAACCTAACAAGTCAGTCAACTATTACGCCAGATTTCACATGCCCAATGCCTGTTATACTGTCCAGCCCCGGTTCAGCGGCGATACCCTGGATGACTGGATCAGGCTATCAGCATATTTAATAATTATGTCCGCTAGGGTTAGCTTGGTGGACTTTGTCTATTGATGGCAATATGGAATCAATTCGCTAGAGTTTTCTGACTTAATTTCCCATCTAGAGGTTTTGCGTATGCAAGCTACTGCTGATTTACAGGTTATCCCTATTGGTGAGGGTGTTTCAGTGCGAAGTGAAGTGATGCAAGTAGTAAAACTCTTGTCCGAGTACCCATTGAAAATTCAGTCTCATGCAGCAGGAACTAATCTTGAGGGTAAATTGGAAACCATATTAAAAGCAGTCGGGAAGGTGCATGAGGAACTTCACAATTCCGGCGTGGTTAGGATAGTGAGTAATTTAAAATTGGAAACTCGTACTGATAAGGTTCCTACATTAGAAGGCAAGCGGCTCTAGATTATCTAGCTGAGTGCGTTGATATTTAGCCTCGTTCCAAAATAGGATCAAAAGAATGACTGGCGAACTAATCTGGTTGGTAAAGTGCGATAGTCACATTTCGATGGAGGGTTTTTATGTCTGCAAGATTAAATCCCTTTCCGCTTCTGCCAGCTCTTCAAGTCTTATTTGAATCATTTGTTGATTCATTTCATTGAGCAATCCCAACAGCATATCTACACGCTGTTGGCTGGCAAATAACTTTTCACCAACCAGTTCTGGTCGGGTTTCCAATAAATGTTTAATTTCGTTTTTAGTCAGCATGCTGAAAACATACCGCAGCAGTTGGTTATTTTCTGTGAATTAAACTGCAAATTTAATGTGAACTTAATAACAGTTCAGTCGTGATTAAATTCGGAGCCACTACAAGCTTCACTTCGATGGAGCTTTTTATGCTGGAAACTCAACAGCAGTCATTAAAGTCTGGTCCTACAGTGGTCCGATTATTTTCGAAGAAAAATCGGATGACATGACGAGCTATCATATTGTTGACCAATGGTGTCATTTGGATATGCAGGATAGTAAAGATATGCTTTCAATAACCGATAAAAAGCTATATGAATTTGATTACGATGCCTATAAATTCTTGCAGAAGGCATTTTTATTTTCAGGCCGATGTCATATTCATCAAATTTCAAAATCCATATTCAGTATATGGTCTGAATCCATAAAATTATGTGCTAATTTAGTCGTTATAAGTTGAAGGTTTTGTATAAATGCATCCATCAAATTAATCGGATGTTCAGATAGCATTCAGAAAACCAGGCAAGCCCCATTTTATAGTGTATTGATAGTAATGAATGAAATAACGAAACAGTCTGTACCAAAATCTGCTTTGATATTAGGTTATCTTGGTTTGATTCCTTTCATTGTTTTATCTATTTCCCTTTGGATTGTCCAAGTAGAATATTATGTGACCGTAGAAAATGCATTGTTAACCTATGCGGCAATAATTTTGTCTTTTATGGGAGCAATTTATTGGGGGGCAGCAATTAATAATTCCGCTAATCCTGAAAAAACATTGTTAATCTTAGGCGTTATACCTGCTCTCATCGCTTGGTTTGCTTCATTGGCTGGCCCATTAATACAATATTCTGTTTTTTACATTGCTTTTTCCGGTTTATGCGTAATCGACAGTTTTACTGTTAAAAATGGTGCTTTACCATCGTGGTATCCCCGCTTGAGAATACCATTAACAATTGTAGTAATTCTTTGTCTTATAAGTGCACAATTGGCGAATGTATTCACTTGATCATTCTTGAAGCACTGGCTTTCGTTTATAACGAGTAGCAGTCCTCAATAAATTCCCTCTCAATGTCTGTTTTCTCGATTGCAGTCGTTCTATCTTAATAGCCTGCTTAATAGCCTGGATGACAGGGTCATGTCATAAGCGGAAGTTATCTGAATTCGACTGGGTGGCTGGAACTGCTGAGAAGCTGCTGTAAATCTTAAGCTGCTTTATTAAGTTTTATTGCTTGATATACACCATCCCAAAAGTCTAGGCGGGCTTGCACTGCTAGTTCAGCTGCCTGAATAGCTTCCTTGATTTTCATTTCCTCTCCTGCACAGAGACTATTCAATAGCTTTAACGATAAAGGTGCATGAAAATCTTCATCAAGATGAATATGACGATTTAGGTAAAAGTGGAATATAGGAGCTTGCGCCTCAGTTACTCCAATTTTTTGGAGGATAGAGCGAAACATACAAGGAATGATATGCTCGCGACCTAAAGCCAATGCTGCCGCAACCTGATGCGGTTTTTTATTTCTAATGAATTTGAATGTCATTGAGGTAAATACTTTTGATGGTTTAGGTATTTCCAAATTACCAAGTGCGTAATCAATACCTTTATGGGCGACTGCATTTGTAAAATTCACTGAAGCATCTATATCGGCACCAATTTCACGCATCGCTTTTCGGTATAATTCAAAGTGACTTAAATATTGCCCCTGAACTGTAGTCTCATCAGACTCTTCCTCTAGAACCAGTTCATTGATAAAACGTCTTATACTTCCATCTCCAGCAGGAACCCAAGGATAGGCTGCAGGTGCTATGATTGTCTGCAGATATTTAATTAGCGACATAAAATCCCAGACTGAGTAGATATGATGCTCCATAAAACACTGTAAATCTTCTACAGAAGATACAGCATCATAAATAGGGTGGGTTTCAAGTTTGTTTTTAAAGGAACTGATAATTTCAGCGGATATTTCAGATGTCATACGATTCAAGTTAATAACGCATATTGATGCTCTCTAATATATATCATGGCCCACCAATAATAAAACTGTAACTATTCTTGTTTATTGGCAGTTTTTTTACCCCAGGTAAGGTTGCAGGGAGAAAACAAAATAGTCAGCTAATAACCCCCGATGACGGCTTTTACCGAGTAATTTTTGCACAGAGAAAAGCGGACAGTCGACTGAAATAACCGAAATGGCTGAGATCAATCCTAAGCCGCCAGTCTCCAGCGAAGTGTTTAAAACACTCGACCGTGCTTATCAGATAGTAAGTGGACGGCTCGTAAGTTCTATTCAGTCGACGGGAGTTGCTGAAAAGTGGGAATTACATGCAAGCTAATCGAGGTATAGAGAATGCTCTATATATCACATTGGTTTTATTGATTTTACCTTATTAATGCGGTTCTTGAACATAAGCTTTTGTTTATACGACTTTTTCGATAAACCGGATTTTGCAATTCATTAAAGGTAAATGGCTATGGAACTTCTGCTTGTCACTGTGCCTATATTACCAATTCTGACGACTGTGGCTGCTTATCTGCTGAATCAAAAGCAGGAACAGATCGTTGCTAATATCAGTGTTGGTTTAATCCTGCTTACATTTCTGACGTCAGCCTTTTTGCTGGTCTCTGTCATTATGGGCACCGAAGAGCTAAGTGTTAGCTTTGGTGAAGGCTGGGGAATGCTGCGGCTTGATCCACTGGGTTCTTTGATGAGCTTCGTTATTGCTGGTATCAGCTTGGTAGTGCATGTCTATTCAAAGCGTTACATGGCTGATGAAGAAGGTTATGTGCGTTTTTATGTCCTGTTAGGACTGATGACTTCTTCTCTGCTGGTAATGGTATCCGCAGCTGACCTGATCACGCTACTCGTCGCCTGGCATTTCATTGGTGTGCTGTTGTACTTTCTTCTCGGGCATAACACCGACAGCCTGTCGACCCAGAAATATGCAATGTGGACATTGATTACCTATCGTATTGGTGACTTGCCGTTGGTATTAGCGGCGGCGCTGCTTTATCAGGCTTACGGTACTTTCGTTCTATCAGACCTTTTCCAATTGATGAGTACAACAGGACAGACACGTGAACTGTTGGGGATGCCTGTTGTGGAGATTGCGGGGATTTTGATCGCAATTGCCGCTTTTGCCCGTTCAGCTCAATTTTTACTGCATAGCTGGTTGCCTTATACGATGTCCGGGCCTACGCCGGTTTCAGCATTGATGCATGCCGGCATTGTCAATGCGGGTGGATTTCTGGTGAACCGGTTTGCGCCACTGTACATGCAGACTCATGACGTTTTGCACCTAATGTTTATCGTTGGATTGATTACAGCAGTTATTGGCTCGATGTTGATGCTAAGTCAGAATGACATTAAAAAAGCTCTGGGCTATTCAACCATGGGTCAGATGGGGTTCATGATCATGGAATGCGGTGTTGGTGCATTCTCGCTGGCGGTCTTCCATTTGATTGCTCATGGGCTATTTAAAGGTACCCTGTTTCTTGGAGCGGGTGGCGTGATTGGCGAGGCCAGAAAATCCGATGGTGTGCCCAAGAAAGAGGTTTACAGCTTTGTCATTGAAAGAGAAGCCAAGACCCAGAGAAGGTCGTGGTTGTTTATGGCCTCAATTACTCTGGCGGTTCCTCTGATCATTATTGTTGCTGCTCACTGGCTGGTTGCGCAGGATTATTTTCAGAAACAGGGTGCCGTGGTTTTGTTGTTTTTTGGTTGGGTTACCGGGGCGCAGCTGATTTTTGCAACCTATAAAATGGAAACCACCCAGCCCTGGCGTTTGTTTTCGCTGGTGTTGGCTTCATTGGTTATCGTAGTGATTGGCTATACCCAAATTAGCCATGCTTTTGATTTGTTCCTTTATCCAGACCCCGAGAGCCGTGACCTGTTGTACATGGCTGCCGGTGTTGAGCTAGCCTGGTTTGACCTGTTTGTGGCGTTGATTACTTTAGGTATCGTGCTGGGGTGGCTGCTTGTCTACCATGCAGAAAAGTACACAGCAAGCAGCCGGATTAAAGACTCTTTATGGAGGAGCTTTTATGCCGTGGTTTCTCGCGAATTTTATGTTATTGAATTGATTAATGGAGTGTCACAACGCATTATGGCTGTGGCGCGTAAACTCAACATGTTGTTGCGGTGGGTCTAATGACAGAATTCAATTGGTTAGCGATTGCGCTGTTTTTACCGCTGTTCCCATTCAGTGCGATTTTCGTGCTGGCGTATAAAAAATTACCGGGTATCTGGCTGAAGTCGTTGATGCTTTTAGTATGGCCTCAGGTTGGCCTGTTGGTGATGGGGACTGACACGTCCTTCCCTGAATGGCTGCCATTGTGGGCGCTGCTGACATCGTTGCTCTATGCTTTCCGGTCATTGGTTTTGCGTGATGTTGAATTGTGGATTGGTTATATTGCCGTTTCTTGCTGGGCTTTGATGTGGCTGGTCTTGCCGTCACACTCGTTGCAGCAATTGCAGTTGACCCTACTGGGTTTTAGTTTGCCATTTACATTGATGGTATTGCTTGGAGGCGAACTGCAACAGCGCTTTGGAGCAGCTTACTGCGGTCTTCATGGCGGTATAGTAAAAATGCTACCCAGGTTGTCTACCCTGTTTGTTTTTGGTGTGTTGGCAGTCATTGCAACACCAGTATTTCCCGGATTTTTCGCGATGCTGATTGTTGTCTTTGAACAGGTCGTTGTCTCGCCGTTGAATGCTCTGTTGCTCGTTGTAATCTGGTTCTTCTGGTCCTGGTCTGGTATGCGCCTGATACAGCAATTGGTGGCTGGGGAACCCGTGCAGAGCCAATATGAAGATGTGAGTTTTATCAGGGCGATGGGTTATGGCGTGTTTTTGTTGTTACTGGCGCTTCTTGGAATGCGCGCTGCAGGAGGCTTGTGATGACGCTTGCTCTTGGTGATAAGCTGAGTATCCGCAGTCAAGTCTATGTGGCTGGCGAAGCGATTCCTTTCTTCTGGCCGATGAGGTCATTTATTCATCACAATCCGTTGCACGGTCTTGAAAAGCTGCCATTTGAAAAAGCGGTGAAGGTGGCTAAAAAGCTGTTTCATGCAAGAACCTATCTTACCAGAGGGGAATACCAGCGATATCAGGCCCAGGGGCAAGTCTGTAATGAAACCCTGGCAAATTCGATCAAGCTGATCAGCAATGAATACAAAGATGTAACTGCAGTTAATCTGCAGCAGGTTTTTAACGGCCTGCTTTCGCGTGCTCATACTGGCTATACCTTTAACGGTAAACTGCTTGATGCTGAGCTGGTGTTATCAGCTCTTAACCAGGCTCCTGAAAAAGTGGATGTATTAAAGGGGCTGGACCGAGTTCAACAGAATTTACGTGAGCAGCTACCTGTAGAAAAACCTATCTACGAAACGATTGACCTGCTGTGCGGCACCACGATTGGAAATGACCTGGATGAACTGGTCATTAAAAGTTGTCTGGAATTTTTTGATGAAGGTCAGTCGGTTTGGCCAATGCCATCACGTGAAAAAGGTTTCTTTGGAGCCTGGGTAGACGCAGCAACTCAAAACAGTTGGTTATCCAGGCGTGCCAGAGCGATCAGAAAGCTTGTAGATTCAAGTGATTCCCCTGAAGACGTCATTGCGACAGTCATGCGTCAGTTGCAGGTGCCCGAGGATGCCTGGACAGGCTATTTTACCAATGAATTATCCCGCTTGCATGGTTGGGTGGGGTTCATCCGTTGGAGAGAAAGTGCCACGCATTACTATTGGAACAGGGAATACCCAGGTGATTTGGTTGATTATGTAGCTGTCAGAATGGCATTGACGTCAGTTATCCTGTCTGAGTATGACAGTAAAATTCCGTATCAAACGGTAGCGGATATTGCACGTGACATTGAGCAAAATGTTCACAATACCTACCTGCGTTTCCAGCTTTACAGTGGGGATGTGCTCCCTGCAATGGCGCAGAAAATTGAAGAAAAGCTTGCAGTAGGCAATGAACAGCAAGTCGCAGCATTGAATGAACAATATGTTGCCGAGAAACTATTACATGATGCGCGTCAATGTGCAGAATTTATAGCAGGGCTCCCATTGGGTGAAGCCGATCAGGCTTCAGTCTGGTCAGGCGTTAATACGACTCAGTTTGAGCGAACGTTGAACGCGTTACGTGATTTTGAAATTCGCGAAGGTCAGTTATGGCTTAATGCGATGGAAGCAAGTGCAGCCAGGTCATTGTTGGACCAGGTGAATTTTGAAAAGGCCGTTGAGAGGGATAAGCGTCCCTTTGTTCAGGCGCTGTTTTGTATTGACACGCGTTCAGAAAGAATCCGACGCCACCTCGAGTCTGTGGGTGACTACCAGACTTATGGCATTGCGGGATTTTTTGGAGTGCCGCTTAGTTTTCTTGAACTTGGTAAAGGAAGCGAGACTCATCTTTGTCCGATCCTGTTGACACCCAAGAACCTGGTGCTGGAAATCTCTCGGGATGAATATACCTATGACAAGTCAGCGATTGGCACACTTGAGAAAATCATGCATGACCTCAAGGAGTCGATTTTAACACCGTTTGTCACAGTCGAAGCGATAGGATTGCTATTTGGATTGGAGATGATTGGCAAGACTATTGCGCCAATTACCTACCAACGTATTCGACAACGCCTTCACCCCGCAAAGCCTGCAACCCATCTTTTACAGGATAAGTTATCCAGAGAGCAGGCAGATTCGATTGTACGTGCGGTTCAACGTGCGGTCATCGTTAATGCAGTCGAATACGAGATGGGTGTGCCAACTGAGCGTTTGACCGACGATATGGTGCGTGAGTTACGTGAATGTGCACTTGGGCATCAGGAAGCTTTTCCGAAATTTGCAGAGGAAGTGAACAATGATGTGAGTGCCGTCGAGGCCTTTATTGAACGGCTGCAAACCACCTATAAAATCAATACTTCATTTGCGCGTTTTCAACTCGAGCAACTGGGACGGATTGGGTTCAGCCTTGATGAGCAGGCCGGTTTTGTTAGTCAGGCTTTACGTGGTATTGGTTTGACCAAACAGTTTTCGCGATTTGTATTGCTGGTTGGACATGGTAGTCAGTCAGAAAACAACCCTTATGAATCGGCTCTGGATTGTGGTGCATGTGGCGGTAACCATGGCCTCACTAACGCTCGCGTTCTGGCATATATGGCTAATAAACCAAAAGTCAGGGAAAAACTCAGGCAACAGGGCATGGAGATTGCAGATGATGTCTGGTTTATGCCAGCTATGCATAACACCACGACAGATGAATTGAAACTTTATGATATGGAGCTCTTGCCTTCTTCTCATTTAATATACATTGATCGTCTGCGTACAGGGTTGAAGTCTGCAGCCAGGCTGTGTGCCAGTGAGCGTTTGCCTACTTTGCAGCCTGCCGCAGCAGTAGATGACCCGGCCAGGGCCTATGCCAGTTTACAGAAAAACGCTGTTGACTGGTCCCAGGTAAGACCTGAATGGGGATTGTCTCGAAATGCATATTTCATTATCGGTCAGCGTGAATTAACTCTGGGTGCGGACCTTGAGGGACGCTCTTTTTTGCATTCCTATAATTATCAAGATGACCCAAAAGGACGTTTACTGGAAAATATTTTCGGTGGCCCTTTGGTTGTCGGACAATGGATCAACATGGAGCACTATTTTTCAGCAGTTGATAACGAAAAGTTCGGTAGCGGCAGCAAGGTATATCACAACGTAGCCGGGCGATTTGGAGTGATGGCGGGTAATCTCAGTGATCTTCGAACAGGCCTGCCTGCTCAGACAGTGTTGAAAAATGGTATGCCATACCATGATCCCGTTCGACTAATTACGGTTATCCAGGCCCCGTATACACATGCAATCAAGGCTATTGAGGCCGTTGTAGTAGTCAAACGCCTGATTTATAACAACTGGATACGCATGATCGTGATTGATCCTGTTACTGAAAAAATTTACAGCTACGTAGATGGGCAGTGGCATATTGAATCTTACCCTGGTGCCGAAGTGCATATGGCAATAACAGAGGAGTCTGTTGAATGAAAGACCTAAATTTTAGCTCATTAAAAAAGCTGGAAATCATCCTTGATGGCGAACACCTGGAGTTTGCCACTGATTTATTGGAGCGTGCAGGTGTTAAAGGCTACACGATTATCAACAACCTGTCTGGAAAGGGTAGTCACGGATTTCATGAGGGTCACTTGATGTTTAATGAGGACGATGTCCTGGTCATGATTATCGCGGCGGTTCCTGAAGATTTGGTCAATCCAATTATTCAGGGTTTTTCTCCATTTTATAATGAACATTCTGGTGTTGTTTTTATTTCGGATATTCAGGTTACTCGCATGGGTAAATTCAGAAGTTGAAGAGCGGTCTGGGTCGCATTTGTGCATCTATTCTTTTTAAAAAATGCCGAAATGGAATACGCTAGAATCAGCTTTAGTCGATTCGCCACAATGCCTGCTCGTGTTCCCATTAGTGTGCAAACCTGTCATGTACAACAAACTCGTAGAAATAGCATTCGATAATCAGGATGTTTGTTGTAACCGTTTTACCTTTGAATTGAGGAAAATAATAAACCCATTAAACAAGGCAGTGGTTACGATTAAGTAGTTTCCTTTTTAGATTCCAAGCAAAAGTTTTGCCAGTAGATTTCTACTGGCTTTTTTTGTCCGCATAGAAAAACTGTCACTCAAAGGGTTAATATGCAATGAGTAAAAAGATGGCTTAGGGTATAACCGGTAACCCCTGGAAATAGCAGCTTGTTTTACCTACTTTGGCGCTTGCTGTACCAGCTCTTTTAGGCTTTGGATTTCCGTTCTCAGCTGTCGGATTTCTTCCGTAACATCGTCATGCAAAATAACTCGTGTCTCTTCAATGCTTTGAAGAGTTTCCTGGTGTCCACTTTCTGAATAACTCTGCATCGCATTGACGATGATGGCTATGAAAAGATTTAACATTGTGAACGTAGCAACCAGGATAAATGGAATAAAAAAGGTCCAAGCATAGGGGAACTGGTCCATAACCGGCCTGGAAATACCCATTGACCAGCTTTCAAGTGTCATAATCTGAAACAGCGTATACAGGGATCTTCCAAGGGTGCCAAACCACTCCGGAAAGTCGCTGGCAAACAGGTTTGTGGCAATTACGCCAAAAACGTAATACAGGATGAGTAGAACCAGTGCAATGGAGCCTAATCCGGGTACCGCTGCAAGCAAAGCACCAACAACCTTGCGCATTGATGGAACCATCGTTAGTAGCCTAAGGACACGCAATACCCTTAATGCACGCAGCACTGCAAGTGGACCGGTTGCAGGTATCAGGGCAATTGTCACAACACTGAAATCAAAAATACTCCAGGGATCCTTCCAGAAAGCGAGCCGGTATACATAAAGTCGGATGAAAATTTCAACTACAAAAATCATCAGAATCAATGAGTCAAAAAATTTAAGAACCGGGCCAATTTCGCTCATGATGACTGAAGAGGTTTCCATGCCAAGGATAATGGCATTAATCAGGATGAGGCTGATAATAATGTTATTGGTGCGGGTATTTTCAATAAACGACTGAAGCTTTTCTTTCATGAAAGTGCCTGACTGCTTGTTGTTACATCAATGACCGCTATTTATACTGAAATTTCCAATCATTGAACATATAGCACTCAGCATTATTATTACGGTTTACTTGGACTGAGCTTGTATCAAGGTCGCAAAGCCTAATCGATTTAAGACCACTGTAGCCCCAGCGCTGCCAGCGAACTCACAATGACTATGCCATTTTCCTTTCTTTCTTCTCCATTTCCATGGGGGAATAGGATTAGGTGTTTGCCATAAACCTATCTTTTTGGTTCTTGCACATTAGTGGAAGTAACGGTTAAGCGATCTTCCTTGGAACTCGATTGAGTATTCGTGCTTTAATTGATGGAGATGCACGAAAATTTAGCTTTTGGGATGTTGCTTCAACAGGCAACACCTGAATTGCTGGTTTAATTTTTGTGAAATTCAACGGCTTGTTTTTAGAAGCAATGTTTAAATGACTTTGGTCCAGCTCATGTCGGACTCCTGAACCAGTATTTGTATTAATAATAGATTGGCGACAATGCGCGAGATCAATAATCGTTTTTTCAATTTAGACTGATAGTGAAAAACGATGATGCTTTCACTGTGGATTACGTAAACTGTTTATTAATAGAAAAGATCTTATAAAAACAGTTCACTATAAGATTGCGGCTCTTAAACCAGGGGAATGCCAGATCAACATGTCAGACATCACTCATAAGCAGCTTAAACCCGTCGTATTTTATGATGGCGGCTGCCCACTTTGCCGCCGTGAAATAGCTCATTATCGAAGACTGCAAAGTGCTGGCAACCTAGAATGGATTGATATTTCTACAGATGTTGAATCTCTCGTCAGGCACCGCTTAACCCAGTCAGATGCCATGGCGCGACTTCATGTACTGGATGCAACCGGCAACTGGCAAACTGGCGCATGGGGATTTGCCGAACTCTGGTCACACTTATCCGGTTATCGTTGGCTCGCCCGCCTGACTCGCTTGCCAGGCCTGTTACCGCTTATGGATCGTGCCTACAATATTTTTGCGCGCAGACGGTTTCGTAAACGTTGTAATGACATCAACTGTAGCTATCCCTCCTAATCAATAAATACAGGAGATTCGAGTGCTTGACAGAGAAGCCCTGAAAAAACGTAACCAGCAAAAAATCCTGATACAGGTTTTTAAAGACCCCGGCTCAGGATGCTGGCAATGGCAGGGGCAGATATCCAATGCTGGTTATGGCCGCATTATGCTGAAAACCGATGAGGGTAACAAAATGCATAGTGCCCACCGGGCCAGCTATGAACTGTTTATTGGTCCGATCAATAACCAGGGAATCATTACCCAGTCCTGCAAGAACCGGCTGTGCGTCAACCCGGAGCATCTATGTGAAGTGGATGAGGTTGAAAAGTGATTTGAACCCAATTATCAACCCAGGATGAGTTGGATGGAAAAGGTAGTTGGAGTTAAATAATTGTAGTAATTAATCTAGTTTTACAGGGTTAAAATATCCTCAATAAGACATTATGAGACTCATTTTCCTGTTGAGGCTGCATCCCAATAAATCAGGTGAGTCTTTAGTTTGGAGTATGAGCGCCGGCTAGCTTGTTAATGGTGTAATTGAGTAACCTTTATTGTCAGCTCAGATGGCGAAAAATTAATTAAAGTAGTCAGTAGGTTTTAGTGGATTTAAAAACCACGGATGACGGCAGTGGGTAAAAAGCGGGCTCTAGTTATTAATAGACTTTAGTTGCTCAACCATTCACCGGCAGCCGCATTGATTGCGGCTACCGCAGGATGGGAAATCTTGCGCTCCATGGAAATCGAAAAAAACTTCTCCCTAACTTCACCAGTCTGCCCAATGATCAGGGCCCCATATTGCTTCGCTACCTCATCAGCGATGGCTGTAGGCGCAATAAAAACGCCAGCACCTCCCTGGCCAAAAACTTTCATTAATGCACTGTCATCAAACTCCCCGATGACCCTTGGGTGGAGGTGAAATTTATCCAGCCACTTTACAAGATGACTTCGCACTCCATTCATTTCGCCCGGAAGAAGTAAGGGAGCATCATTAAGGCATTCTGGAAAATCTTTACTCAATGTATCTGCAACTGAAGGAACAGCAAAAAAACTAATCCCGGATTCGCCCAGAGAATGGTTAAAGCCTCGCACATTGATATTTGAAGGAATCCGCTCATCAGAGATAATCAAATCCAGTTTATGAACAGCCAAATCAGCTAACAGGGCTTTCATCTCACCTTCTCGACAAACGATCCGTACAGGTTCACGCAATTCAAGCGCAGGGGTTAAAAGACGATAGGCAATTGATTTTGGCACGGCATCAGCTATACCCACTTTAAAAACCAATTGTCTTTCTAAAGGGGAGCTGCGCACCATTTCTTCAAGTTCGCCCCCAAAGAGAAAATCTCATCGGCATAACTTAAAACCAATCTTCCTGTTTCGGTTAAAACCAATCCCCGTCCAACACGGTTGAACAAGATCTCTCCCAGTTGTTCTTCCAATACGGTTAGTTGTCCACTGATTGTCTGGGGAGTCAGGTGCAATTGCTCACTGGCCTTGGCAATACTGCCTTCTTTTGCCACGACGTAGAAATAATGAAGGTGCTTGTAGTTAATCATATCTTGATAAAAGTTCGAAAAATACGATACATATGACAATTATATTCGAATTTTGCTAATGATAAAACTCAACTAATCTGCTTGATGTCAATCGCAATTGTTATCACAGGAGCTAAAAATGCAAATCGACATCCAGGCACGCAATTTCACCCTGACGAGTGCCATTCGAGGACATGTTCAGCGCCGTATAGGCTTTGCCTTGAGTAGCCGCGACGAGCATATTAGGCGAATTAGGGTGCGACTTTCTGATATTAACGGCCCGCGTGGTGGTGAAGACAAATGCTGCCAGATTCAAGTGGTCCTACCTAAATTAGCGGATGTTGTTATTGAGGATACTGAAAGTGATTTATATACGGCCATTGATCGCGCGGTAGATCGTGCCAGTCGCAACGTTGACAGGCGTTTAAGTCGACGTCGTCAGTATCAGCGATCTAATTACCGATCTCAGGAAAATCTATTTTCTGAATCCAAGCCATTAATTGAAGCGGAGTAATTAAAATGAATACACCAAAAGTAAGTGCCATGACTCATGCCCAGGCATCTATCCTTGAGAACAACAAGGTTATTCGAAATACCTATAACTTGTTGTCTATGACGCTTTTATTCAGTGCTGTTATGGCTGGCGTATCGATGGCATTGAATTTACCCCATCCAGGACTCTTGTTAACGCTTGGTGGTTATTTTGGACTCTTATTCCTGACATCAAAATATCGTAATGAATCACTGGGTCTGGTTTTTGTCTTCGCCTTGACAGGTTTTATGGGTTACACGTTAGGTCCGATCATTAACTCTTATATGGCAACAGCTAACGGAGGTCAGGTTGTGATGACAGCCATGGGGGCTACAGGAGCAATATTCCTGGGACTTTCAGGATACGCCTTAAGCAGTCGTAAAGATTTCAGCTTCATGGGTGGGTTCCTGATGGTGGGTATATTGGTCGCCTTTTTAGCCGGGCTTGGCGCGATGTTTTTGGACATGCCAGGGTTGTCTTTAGCCGTGTCTGCAATGTTTGTTTTACTGATGTCTGGCCTGATTCTTTACGAAACCAGCAACATCATCCATGGCGGTGAAACCAATTACATCATGGCAACTGTTACGTTATACGTTTCCATCTTCAACCTGTTCACCAGCCTGTTGCATCTGCTGGGTTTTATGAATGGTGAAGAGTAACAAAGAGCTAATGCTTTCATGAGGTGTTTTGTATGGAAAACTTAACGACTCTAGGGGAACAAATAAAACGACCCGTATCGTCCGGCTAGGGAGTGTGGTCATGACAGCCGCTGGAAGATTTATTGATGGCTAAATCAGGAGTACTTATGGCCTCACTGGTTGCAGGGATGTCTGGTTTTATCTGGCTATACCTGACATCTGAAAAACGAGAATCATGAAAATAATATTGTCTGCTTTCTGCGAAATGTTGCTTAATTTTTCGATTTTGCGAAGCTTCCGCTAGCTGGTGACTATGGATTGAAAGCGGTTGCCAGCTAAAGATTTCGAAATGTCTCTCGAATTTCTGCCGGAATCCAGCAGCAGGTTCTGGCTACAAGCAAGCCAGAATGACTTGCATCGGAATCCCCTTCAGGGCTATTAATAAGTATGTCCTTAATTAATCGCATTCCTTAATTAATTGCATTAAATATAGATAATACTCTATCAATTTAAAAGTAATTATTTATTGGATGCCTTGTTGGCTTTCCCATAGCCTGCAGGTAATTATATCTAATGAATGAAAATTGTGGAGTTTCTCCGATGTCATTTACACGCCTGAATCGCTCTTACGACTCATACGCGGAAGACTATGAAGTGGATGTTGAGATCGAGTTTTACAATGTTCCGGATACGCGAATCATCGATATGCTGGAAGAGGCATATTTTGAATCGGAGTAGCGCTAATTGCTGCTCATACGATGCTAAATAGCATGCAATCATGGTAAATCTACGCACATACGTCTATATCGATTCATTGCAGCCGCAGCTGGCAGAATATATGGCGTCTGTATCTCAGGGGTTTCCGCCTGTGCCGGGTGATTCCTGTCTCTGGGTAGAGGTCAAGCCCGGGATGGCATGATATTTATTGATAGCATCGATCCATCAAAAAGAGTACCTCAATTCATACCTTGCTCCATTTTATTTACCTCTTTCCCGGGAGCCCCGTACCACTCTTTTTTGATCATCAAGACGTGATTTATGCAAAAAAGATAGCGAGTTAATCATTGTAAGGCACTTGGCATCAGCGACTGATTCTGAGAAGCTTCCTGTTCTTTAGAAGCCTCTTCACCCCGCTTTGTCATAGTTTTCTTTCTTCAAAAGAGGCAAGACGATGGTAAACCGGCTCCCCTCACCTGGGGTTGAATCAACCGCAATGTGTCCATGATGTCTGGCGACAATCCCATGCACGATAGACATACCTAGCCCGGTACCTTGTTCTAATTTCTTCGTCGTATAGAAGGGATCAAAAATCCTCTGGACCACCTCTGGCGCCATACCACCGGCATTATCTTGATAAATAATTTCTGTGTGACCATCTATAAAGCGATTGACGATACGGATCTCCTTTTTTCGATCATCCTTTACACTGGCAAAGGCATCCATCGAGTTGATAAGAAGATTCTGAAAGATACTCTCGATATCGTTACTCTTACCGTAAAAAAATGTCTCATTTTTATCCAGCTCCAATTTCACTTCGATATCGCTATTGGAGAGACGCCTTTCCAAAAAGATAAGAGAATCTGTGATAATTTGGTTCACATGGAGAGTCTCCCAGCGCTCCTCGGTCGATTCTCGCGCAAACTTCAACATATGCCTTATAATTTTCGACATCCGATGGACCTGAGATTCGATCAGGGCTGCCCACTTCCCTATATCCCCTTGCGCTTGCTCGCCGATCAATTGAGAATAGCCCAGAATACCCGCTAAGGGGGTATTTAATTCATGAGCAATCCCTGCACTCAAGGTCCCTAGAGCCCCTAATTTTGAATTCTGTATCATGTTTTGCTGTAACTTCTTCTGCTCAGTCACATCGTTGAAAATCGTCGCAAACTGCCCTCGTTGGGGTGAATAGGCAACCACACTGTAATACTTGCCGATCTCGCGGGAAAAGTCTTCGAATTGATAAGTTGAGCCTTCAAGGGCCACTTTTCCGTAAGTATCAATCCAACTCTGCTCAGTGCCAGGAAGCACCGTAAGGACGGTCTTACCGATCAGCTCCTCCCCCTTTAATCCGGTCAGCTCTTCGAAAGCCTTGTTCACCTCCAAAAAGCGGTAGTCACACGGCCTGCCCTCGCTATCACAGATAATTTCATGAAGAGCAAAGGCACTTTGCATACTACTAAAAAGCTGCCGATAGCGCATCCTCACTGGCCCGCAATATCTCATCAGCCCTCTTACGGGCACTCATATCACGAACGACCGCTACCAAAAAAATTTTGCCGGCCACATGCAAGGGGTTGGCATTGCACTGCCCATACATGATCGAGCCATCCTTTCGAAGGCAGGGGATATCTTCAGCAAAGGGCTTTTTACCGCTGATCTGTTCAATCATGGCCTCTTTGATAGCCTCCACCTCTCCTTGGGGTGAAGGTCGGAAAATGACATCATCTGCAACTCATCTTCTGTATAACCCAGCATATCGCAGAATGCCTGATTGGCCTGTTCAAACTTCATCGTTTCCAAGTTGATATAGACGATACCATCCTTTGAGTTTTCATAAAGAAGACGATACCTCTCCTCACTCTCTGCATGGGCCTTTTCCACCTCCATGAGGGTGGTCATATCCGTTGCTACCCCAACAACTTTAAAAGCCCCCTTCTCGC